>NZ_JBJKJH010000004.1:0-175540 GCF_056175665.1 Bdellovibrio sp. ZFWA1 | reverse complement strand
ACTTGCGGCACTCCCCCTTTTAACAGCGGCGGTCTTTGTTCTTTGGGATATGAACAAGAATATCTCTCAGCTGAATATTCAAGTTGGGATCATCATTTCAGAACGCGACTCAACAAAAGAAACGCTGAAGGATCTTGAGTTGAGAGTCAGAGAATTAGAAAAAACAATCTTTAAATCCAAGGAGGATAAATGAAAAAGATTATGTGTTTGATGGCAGTATTGACGATGGCATTTGCGTTTGTGGTGCCTAACTTTGTTATGGCTCAGGAGGCAGGTCCTGTTGTTTCAGCGCCGGCAGTTGATGTGCCAGCCCCTCAAATTCCTGAAATCTCAAACAATGATTTCTTTGAATACCTGGTTAAATCTCTCGGTGGAGTTACAGGTGCAACTACCATTGTGATTATCTCTATTTTGCTTCAGGTGTTTTTGAAGTTCCTTTCAACTCCAATGTTCGGGGAAGTATTTAAAAAGGCCACTGGCAAAGTTAAGGTTTCAACATTCTTGATCCTGTCTGTTCTAGCAAATGTGGTCGGTCTTGTTGCAAATGCGGGCCTCACTTGGCAAACAGCACTCCTTCACTCGACTACGATTTCTCTAGTTATCGCGGCAGTTGTTGGCGTGTGGAAGCAGTATCAAAAGGCTGAATAGTGGAAATATTCAAGGCGTTGATTTGGAACAACCTAGTGAATCTTGCGCTGGCAAAGCTTGTCGGCGCAATGCCATTTTTGGCATGGGGGCCAGTCAATGCCTTTGTTCGTTGGTTAGCATTTAAAGTTTCTGATGCAATCTTCGAGGAACTTCATTTGCGGGTGGATCTTCATCAGATCGTCGTTAAAAACGAAAAGCTCAAAAAGGAATATGATCGGGCATCCATCAAACTGGGGCTGATCGCTAGAACCGAGGGGAGAGATTCAGATGAGTTTAAAAGGGCAGAGTCGGATTTTAAAAACTCTCTTGCTGATCTTGTTCGCTACAGCACTCCCTAGTTGTTCGAACATTTCAAAGCGCATCACGATTCCTTCTACAGAGATGTGCGCAGTAAAAGGACTCATGCAGAATGGCGCCACTTGTGCGATGACCATTGGGTCTCAACAAAGGGATATGACATTCGAAGAGTTCCTTGATTTCTTGGAACCAAATGAGGTTCGAGGTGGGGCGGTCTGCCAATCGGCTAGTGATATGATCAAAATAAAAAATGCCCTCGAACAATTGTGCAGACTTGCTGGGAAGTATTGCACCTATGAACAAAGGCAGATGATTTCGAACTTTAAAAAATCTTTAAAGATCTTGAACTATTAAGCTGCTTTTATCTTCTTTGGCTCTACGTTCTTAAAAGCTTTCATTATTTTACACAGAGACTCTAGGCTTGGATTTTTCGATGTATCCATTGCTTCATAAATGACTGTTCTGGGGATCTTAACTTTCGAAGCGGTTTTGGTGATTGACCGAGCTTTCAGATAACCTTCGAGGATTTCTTGAAATGCTTCTTTATCACCTTCCAGCAAAGAATCAGCAAGAGCCTCTGCAAACTCTCGATTAGATCTTTCTGTAAGACTTTTAGTAGGGGAGAACTCGGTAAATGTCATCCCGCCGATTTTATTCGGCGTGGATTTTTTGAGCGATTTTTTTTGCTTTGTTGATGTCTTTTTGTTGCCCATTTTTATTTCCTCCCAGAATCAGAAACATATCATTTTTTATCGTGTAGTAAATTCTTCGACCGTCGTTAAATTTGAGTTCCCAAAGTTGATCGCCGAGGTTCTTGCGGTTTCCAAAGTACCCTTCGGTCTCGATCTTTGAAAGCCTTGCTTCAATTTGAAGCTGCCCTTTGAGGGGCTGGCTTTCGATCCATTTTGTGAACTCAGTTGATCTAAAAATCTTCATATAAACAATGTACGCCAAACCGTACAAAAATGCAAGTATGGTTTAGCGTACATCTCAAAATAGGACAAATTTACATTTTTTTTCGTAGGATACTGTTTAATTTGGCTTAAGGGGATAGAATGAGTCTATCAATATCAGATTTCACTGAAATTCTTTTCATAATTGCGCCGCCTGAATTTCTATACTGAGTGACTGCCCAGACGATTGTAGTTGAAATGAAGTAGTCCCCGGGTGCTACATTAATGAACTCGAAGTTCCCAGCGGAGTCACAAATAGATTCCTTCACATGCTTTTTAAATTCTGGGTTGTCGTTAGTAAAAACAAAATTGGTATCGTGGGGCGAGTAACCTTTTTGGTCATTTCCGTAGATCACATTGATTCGTTCCTTCGAGTAATCAGTTACTGGAAACAAAAATATAGATCTTCCCGCGCATGTAACTACGCCTCCATTTGCTTGAGGGAAAAAAGCATTTCCCTTGATTGTGTTTTTTCCATCTGCGATTAACTTAGCAGTGAGCAAAGGGTCGAAGTCATTTTTTAAAGTTACTTTCTTAGTTTGCGTGTGAACGCATCCAATAAAAAATAGTGAAAGCAGGACTAATGTTTTCAACATAAAAACCTCCAACGTAAATGTCGGAATAATGTAATATATGTTTAGTGTTTATTTCTTGAAAAATTCTTGAATTTTACAATCAAAGGCAGCTGATAGTCTGAATAGAGTATTTAGTGAGGGCGCGACTTTGCCGGACTCGAGTCTCTGGTAGTGTCGATAGTCGAATCCAAAATCCTGCATTTGTTCTTGGGTCAGGCTACATTTAAGACGCATTTTTTTAATATTTTTAGAGATTTGTAGCACTAAAGTAGCATAGTCATTCTTCATTACGTCATTTTGCTCAACATGGTGCTACAGCGCCACGGTGCCAAAACACCGTATTAAACGCAAATTCGTCTAGTCCTATTGGAAATGTTCTTGTAATAAATTACAATTTCTTAACGGCATAAATGGCAAATGCTTTAGGGGATAATGGATCTAATCAGACACCTAAATATAACGACTGAAGAAGTGAACGCTATCGCCGGTCGAATTGCGTTCGAGAATAAGAAGTTGAAAGGTGAGAATATTTCAATCCGAAATTTATATTTGCGGGCTTTGGTTGAAAAAGAAAATGCGCTAGCCGTTGTTTATGCTGCTAATTCACGTTTTGTCTGGCCCGAGATCATCTTTCGAGAGACTCTTTTTAGCACTCTCAAAAATCTCGATTTTGTCGAGAAATAACTGAGAGTCTTTTTTGTCGAACTTCAAAACTTTTCTGATGATTTCCCGAGTGGCTGGGTCTAACGTGAGCTCTTGGATACGGGCCTCAATGGGGTCCGAAGATGCTGCTTTAAATGTCTTTGAGTCTTGAACTTGCGCCGGGGCGTGGTTTTGCGCGCTGATCTTCGATATCTCTGCGCGAAGCTCCTCAATAGACATATCAGCCACAGTCTTAATTGGCGCCGCCTTGGGGGCGTTAGGGTCGGCGAAAAGGTCCGAAAGGGTAACATCAAGCGCGGATGCTATTTTTAAGATGTTCTGCTGTTTTGGCAGGATTCCTTGCTCGGCCCTCAAGATAGTGTGCATTGAAACATCAGCGTTTTCAGCCAAAGCATCCTGCGAAAGCCCCTTAGACTTTCTGAGTCGTCTCAAATTGATGCTGAAAAAGCTAGTATTATCCATAAGATAATAACCTACTAGCTTTTCTGCTAAAAAATAATACCACAAGAGCAAGTTTTACTTGCAATCTACTAGCAGAAGTGCTAGTTTTGCGTGTATGGATAGATTTGATTGTGAAAAAGCTAAGCAAATTATTGAGGAGAGTGGTCTTAAGGTAAAAAAGATCGCTGAGCATCTTCAAATAGATAACTCGACTATGTCGCGCTATTTGAACGGCAAAAACCAACCACCTAGAACTTTTATTCTGGCGTTTGCAGTAACCATGAAGGTTGATCCGCAAGTTTTGGTTAAAAAAGAGGCCGCGTAAAAACATAGGAACAAGATATCACACAATGCGTCAAAGAATTGTTAAATCAGCGCAAACGTAAACGAAAACACGTTTTAAGTGCGGAGTTTTGTCAAAATTTCAAACGTTTTAGAAATACACTTAGGGAAAATGCATGAAACTTAGTCACAAGCAAAAATTGGATTCTCTGCGTTCTCTTTTGGAAAGCTTAGCTGAAACCTATGACCGTCAGCATGAGGCGATGGGCGGATACTCTTACTCAAGAGATGATCGAGTTGCTCGCGCATATCGAAAGTCTGTTGAATTATTGGATAAATATTTTCCTCCTGTAGCGGAAAAAGTCTCATCCAAAAAAGGAGCGAGGTGAAAGCCCTCGCAGTTTGAATGAAGTGATTTTGCTGCTGCCTAAGTTCGCCAAGTAAAGACTTCGGTCTTGATGGGACACCTCTAGTTCCGCGCAATATCACTTCCTTGAGGCGTTTAAAATAAATAACAGTTTGTTTTGAGAACACACGCTTCAACCTTCGGGGGGTGGTCCCCCGAGGGGTTGTTTGATTCCCCAGCCCCCTTCGGATAGGCCGTCGCGGGGCAAAGCTTGAGGTTGTTTTATGAAGGGCAAATTTGAGACTGAGCCTCTATTAACGAGAAAAGAGCTTTGCGAAAAGACGGGTCTTTCCGAAAAGTTTGTCGAAAAGTCTATCACTCGTAATGACTTTCCTCGATACAAACTATCCAGTCGATATGTTCGCTTTAGGTTGTCTGAAGTAGAAGCATGGTTGAGGTTGCGCAAAATTGGCTAGGGGGGCCCATGAGTGGATTTTCAAATTATAAAAAGATGTCCAAGAATCCGGGGTTCTATCAGAGTCCCGACTCAAAGAAAATCATTTACAATCGTCGGCATAATGGCCGGCAGGTAAAATTCGCAACAGGTAAAACAACCATTAGTGAAGCGAAGCTTGAAGTTGAAAAAAAGCTTGCTGAATTGTTTTTTCAAAACCCTTCAAAAGAACTAAGACTAAAAAAGGGAATTGTGAATCATCCCTTGAGGGAAGTGTTTCAGGAATTAGTTGATGAGAGATCTCCCCAGCGGCACGCAAATACCGTGAAGAAATGGTGGGTTGCTTGGAATTATGGGATCAAAGAATTTTGGGAAGCAAAAAACACTTCGGATCTTAACGCTCAGAATCTGCGTAAATTTGAAAATTGGTATCTTGCAAACAAAGGCGAAAGAGTTTTCTTTAACACTCATAAGGTTTTCACGATGCTCATTCGGTACTGTGAGGATCAAGGGTATGTAAGTGGGCCTAAGTTGCACTTGAATGATCTTGATAAAGTCATCGAGACAAAAACCAAAAAACAGAAAGTTGGCCGAGTTTATACTGATGAAGAGATAAAGGGAATCTTAGAGAATTCGACGCCTATGTGTCGAATGGCCGTGATTTTGGGTCGATACCTTGGAATGCGGGGTCTTCACACTTCACTGTATAAAGCATTGAGTCAAAAAGAATAGGCACGGAATAGGTTTCTTCATAAGATTTGTTTACCACAACACATCTTTTTCAGGAGCCTAGACCATGCCCACGGACTTCAACTTAGCCGATCAAATGCTATCTGAGGAACTAAAATTTTTGTCTTCAAGAGGTTTTCGCAACGGATATCTTTGGGAGGTTAAAAAAATAAGAGCTTCCTGCGAAGTTTGTCCCAAATGCGCTACACCATCGAATACTTTAGCTGGAAAAGCATTCAGCGTCGTCCGCGATGCGCCAATTAGAGAAAGGCCATTATGGCTGCGTATTGAAAAGCATCGGTACTATTGCAAGAACTGCCGCAAGCCCTTTACAGAGGCAGTAAAAGGTATTTGGCCACGCCGAAGAAGTACGGGACATTTTCGCAATGCCGTAGCCAAAGACTGCAAAAACTACGTGAATCTAGAATTAGTGCGAACGCATCACTCTTGCTCCAGTGGATTTATCTATAAGGTCCATTATGAGGCTCTGGCTGCGAAACTCAAAGATCGCGACGGAATGAAGTGGCCGGAAATATTGGGCATCGACGAACACTTTTTCACTCGTAGAAATGGTTATGCAGAGTTTGCAACGGTGTTCTGTGATCTAAAGAAGCGTCGGTTGTTTGAGATGTGCAAAGGTAAAGATGCGAAATCAATTTTCGAAGCTGTTGAACACTATCCAGGCCGAGACAATGTCAAAGTGGTAGTGATAGATTTGTCGAACGGATATTTAAGCATTGTGCGAAGACTCTTCCCAAACGCTAAAATTGTAGCCGATAAATTTCATGCTCTCCGGCTTCTAAATCCTGCAATGATGAAGTTGAGAAAACAAATTAACGGCAATAAGTTGGAGCTAAAACAACGTCGCCTAATCCTGAGAAATCGCGAAGACTTAAATTATACAGAAAAAAGAGATCTCGATAAGTTCCTCCACAAGCACCCCGATCTTGAGGAGTTGTATTGGTACAAAGAACGCCTGCGGCAGTTTTATAATTGTCGGAACCGACGCCAAGGGAGAAGAAATCTTGAGTGCTTTATTAATGACTTAAAAAACTCAAGCCAGTCAGCTGCCAATACTCTCGGAAGAACCCTCAGAAAGTGGCTGGAACCTTTAATTGGATACTTTGAAAATCGTTGGACAAATGGATTTACGGAGGCTACTAACGGGAACGCAAAGGCCCTCCAGAAGCGGGCCAGAGGGTTTAAAAACTTTGTAAACTATCGACTGAAAACCTTAAATGCTTGTTTTTATTGAATTGCGCTGAGTGATAAACAGTTAAATGAGAAGAGCCGACGTTGAGAATCAAGCGCGTTTCCACGATCTAAGACATACTTTTGCAACTCAAACGGCGCGTGATCATTGGGCGCCTCTCATGGCTTGTCAAATGCTTGATATGTCTTTACAGGAGTACCAGCAGACATATACTCATGTGAAGAGTTCCGACATAATGGAACTTATGAAAAAGTCTTTTTCGGGGAGTCAGAAATGATTCTCGGGGGAAGTCTTAAAAACTTTACTACTTTTTTACTACCAGTGCTTGCCAGAGTCGGCCAAGTATCTATTTTTATTAGCAAAAACAATTTAGGTTGGTGCGCGGGGAGGGACTTGAACCCTCACGCCTTGCGGCATACGCCCCTCAAACGTACGTGTCTACCAATTCCACCACCCGCGCGCAGGATTTAAATTAGCGGTGAGCCTAGAAACAGTCAACTATAGCTCCAATAAAAATTATTTATGCTTATTTTTTCCGCAAATTTTAACCCCTCTGGCGGGGCTATCAGTCTTATTAACAGAAGCAAGGATGCTTCAGACAAGGAGCCAAGGATGGCCGATCTTCAAATTATCGCACTCTTTTGCACTCTCTATTCTGGAATTGTGGTCTCTTCCCTCTGGATTGCAGTTTCAGATAAGCGAGAAGAAAACTTAAAAGCAGCAGTGGTGCGATATCGATCAAAAGGGGCCTAACGGACTTGGCTCCTCAATAGCCAGCACGGATGCTGGCGCTAGAGAAAAATCAAAAAATGCCTAGGATGGGTGTTTTATGACAAGCTTCAAGGTTTTGCACAGGTTTGGTGGTTCCCTGTGTAAAGCCTGGCGGGGGTGACAAGCCCCCGCTTTTTTATTATACCTCTGCCTTATGAAAATCACCGACCTTCAATTTGAATACCCAGAAGAGCTAGTAGCGACTCAACCTCAGCATCCGTCCCGAGTCATGTGGGTGGATGCAATCGATGATGAACCTCAGGAAATCCCTTTTTCAGAGCTTCTGAATCGCATTCCCGTCGGCGATGTTTTGGTGGTGAATAACACGAAGGTTTTGAAAAGGCGGGTCTTTGCGGGCGACGTCGAGATTTTATTCTTGAAACAACAAAACGCCACAGATTGGGAAGTTCTTTTTCCATCAAAAAAATATAAAGTCGGTGAGTCTTTAGAGCTTCCCCTGGGGGTTCGGATGACACTCATCCAAAAGGGGCGTCCCCAGTGGGTGCGATTGTCAGAGTCGGTTTCTGAGGACTATTTTCAAAAAGTGGCCGAACTTCCGCTGCCCCCCTATATTCAAAAAGCAAGGCAGGATCGTCACACGGTAGATGCCGACGAGAGTTGGTATCAAACTGCATGGGCAGCAAAGCCAGGTAGTTTTGCAGCGCCGACCGCTAGTTTGCATTTTTCTGCCCAAGATATTCAGGCCCTAAAGGCAAAAGGAGTTCATGTTGCAGAGGTCACTTTGCATGTGGGGCTGGGGACTTTCTTACCCGTGACAGCCGAAGACTTGAATGATCATGAAATGCACGAAGAGTATGCCGAGATTCCAGCAAACGTGTGGGCGCTCATTCAGCGTCAAAAGGCCGAAGGGAAGAATATTTGGGCCTTGGGTACCACGAGCGTGCGGACGTTGGAAAGTGCGGCCCAAGGCCTGCTGGCTTGCTCTGAAGCTGGGGATTATTCGGGATTCACCAGGCTTTTGATTCAGCCTGGGTATCAATGGAAAGTTGTGGATCGCTTAATGACGAATTTCCATCAGCCCGAGAGTACATTATTGGCCCTAGTGGCTGGATTTTCTTCTTTAGATCGAGTTAAGACTTGCTATCGCTGGGCGATTGAGCGAAAGTTCCGGCTCTTTTCTTATGGCGATCTTTCGGTTTGGCTTCCAGTGAATAAGGCCAAGGAAAGTTAAGGAGTTCTTGTGAGTACGGTAAATACAGAAATGAAGTTAGGTGAGTTTAAAGTTCATGCGACTCAAGGGAAGGCTCGCCGAGCGACTTTGATGACTGCGCACGGTCCGGTTCAAACTCCTGTATTTATGGCTGTCGGAACAAAGGCCACTGTGAAAGCGATGACTCCTGAGGAGCTGAAGGAGTGCGGGACTCAGGTTGTTTTGGGTAATACCTATCACTTGCATTTGCGTCCTGGCGAGAAAATTATAAAAAATCAAGGTGGTCTTCATAAGTTTATGAATTGGCATGGTCCGATCTTGACCGACTCGGGCGGCTTTCAAGTTTTCTCGCTATCCCAACTTCGCACGATGACTGAAGAAGGTGTCGAGTTTCGTTCTCATCTGGATGGGGCCAAGCATTTTATTTCACCTGAAAAGTCGATGGAAATTCAGATGGATCTTGGGTCTGACATCATTATGGCTTTTGATGAATGTTTGCAGTACCCAGCAACTCCCGAGCAAATTAATTCGTCGATGGATCTAACATACCGTTGGCTGCTTCGCTCGAAAGAGGCCATGACTCGTAAAGAATCTTTGCTGTTTGGAATCGTGCAGGGCGGACTCTCTTATGAATACCGTATGAAGTCGATGGAACAAATTTGTTCTGTGGATTTGCCTGGTTATGCTTTAGGCGGTTTTTCAGTGGGCGAGCCCATTCACTTAATGCATGAATTGCTTCCTCTGGTGGCGCACCAAATGCCGGCAAATAAACCACGTTATTTGATGGGGGTTGGTACTCCGACCGATCTTATTATCGCTATCGATTCGGGCGTTGATATGTTCGACTGTGTTATGCCGACTCGTGTTGCGCGCAATGGGACAATTTACACGTGGAGTGGTAAAGTCAGCATTAAGCGCAGTGAGTATAAAGAAGATTCTTCTCCGCTCGATCCAGAATGCGATTGCTATACTTGCCGCAACTATTCAAAAGCTTATCTACGGCATTTATTTTTAAGTGGGGAGATTTTAGGGGGTCGTTTAAACACCATCCATAATATCTACTTCTATATGAAACTGATGGAAAGATCCCGAGAGGCGATAGAGCAAGGTCGCTGGGAAGAGTTCCGTGATTGGTGTTTGTCGCGATTTATTCGTAAAGAACAATAAGCAAGTCGATAGAGTGGTAAAAGAAGCGTCATAGGTAGCCGGGAATAAACCCCGGCTTTTTCGTGTCCGCCTCTGACGCGCAAAGTAAATAAGCAGCTAGACTTAAATATTGATTCCTGGATGCTTTGATGGTCAAGTTTAATTTCAGAGATTCTATGGAGGTCTTACATCATGTTTTTGTCAACCGCCTACGCACAGGCAGCAGCAGGTGCCCCCCAGCAACCATCAATGTTAGAGATGGTTCTTCCCTTCGTTTTTATTTTCGGAGTGATGTATTTATTTGTTATTCGCCCTCAAGCGAAACGACAAAAAGAACAAATGAAATTCATTTCGGATCTTAAAAAAGGCGACGAAGTGGTCTTAGCAAGTGGCATTTTTGGAAAAATCGAGGGACTGACCGAGACGGCAGTGACTTTAGAAATTGCCGATGGAGTTCGCATTAAAGTTCTACGCAGTCAGATTGCTGGTTCTCAGAAAGCGGCTACATCAACTACTGAGGAGAAAAAATAATGGAGTCTTCAAACTTACGTTTGAGAACAATCTTAGCAGTTCTCGGAATCGTATTAGCTATTATTTGGGTAGCTCCAAACATGTTGAACACCGAAAAAACATGGTGGCCATCAAAGTCCAAGCTTAACTACGGTTTGGATATTCAAGGTGGGTTGCATCTAGTTATGGGTGTTGACGTAGCAGGTGTTGTTGGGGAATCAACGGATCGTTTGGTAGCTTCTTTGAAGGCCGAAATGACGAAAGAAAATCTACAGGCCGAGGTAAAAGCAACAAATGCCGGAATGGGCGAGCTGCAAGTTTCTTTTGCTCCTGAAGCAAAGTCGGCTATTTCAAAATTTTTCACGGATAAACACGGAACGGTACTTCAGGAAGTGACTTCAACAGATGCTTCAATCACCTACCGTTATTACGATGCTTATTTAATGGATTATAAAAATCGTGTTATTTTGCAGTCGATCGAAACGATTCGTAACCGTATCGATGAGTTTGGGGTTGCTGAACCCTCTATCACTCAGCAAGGTGATAACCGCATTTTGATTCAGTTGCCAGGTATGGCCGATGCGGAACGTGCGAAGTCTTTGATTAACACGACAGCCAAACTTGATTTCATGATCGTAAGCACTGAGATGCAACCTCAACAGTTGCAGGCGCTTATTACCGAGGCTGAAAAAGCTGGTGGTTACAATATGGAGAACACGAAGTACTCCGAGTATGTAGCTAAGCTTAATAAGGATCTTGAGGGTAAAATTCCTGCAAAGACATTGGTTTATTTTGAAAAGGCCGAGAATGCAAAATCGATGGAAGTCGGCTCTATTCCGTTCTTGTTAAAACAAGACACGGGATTGGGTGGCGCGGACTTGGATGATGCAGCTGTTGGTTACGATCAATATGGAGCCCCAGAAGTTACTTTGAAGTTCAACTCTGTAGGAGCTAACAAGTTTGCAGAACTGACGGGTTCAAATGTTGGTCGTCAGATGGCGATTGTTCTAGATAAAGTTGTTAAATCTGCGCCATCAATTCGCGATCGTATTGCTGGTGGTTCGGCAGTGATCACATTAGGTGGTGGTCGTGATCGTAATAAAACGATGGATGAAGCAAAGATGATCTCAACGGCTCTTCGTGCTGGTGCATTGCCTGCTTCCCTAGAGCAATTGGAAGAAAGACGTGTTGGTCCAACCTTAGGAGCGGATGCTCTTGATAAGGCTAAGATGGGTTCTTTCGTTGGAGCCGCACTGGTTCTGTTGTTTATGATTGTTTATTACAAAGGAATGGGAACAGTTTCGGCCCTAACTTTGGGACTTAACATTTTCTCGATCTTTGCTTTGTTGACTAGCTTTGGTGCCACTTTAACTTTGCCTGGTATTGCGGGTATTGCTTTGACAGTGGGCTTTGCGGTCGATGCGAACGTTCTTATTAACGAGCGTATCCGTGAAGAACTTCGCGGAGGGGCGAGCTGGAAAGCGGCCATTCGTGAAGGTTATAACCGCGCGATGAGTGCGATTATTGATGCTAACGTCACAACAGCGGCGACTGCAGTTGTCTTGTTGTACTTCGGAACAGGACCTGTTCGTGGTTTTGCGGTGACTCTTTTGATTGGTATTGCGACGACTTTGTTTGCCAACGTTTTTGTCAGCAAAGTGATTGTTGATACTTTGGTTTACAAGTTTAACGTTAAAAAGCTTTCGGTATAGGTGATGATGATGACTAAGAATACTCATAATAATAGAGAAGGTTCTGGCCGTTTTGATTTTGTTGGAAAAGTTTGGCTTTTTGGCGGTATCTCTTTGATTTTCACTTTGGCTTCTTTGATCTATCTTGCTGTGCACGGTATTTCTTGGGGGATTGATTTCCGTGGAGGAACCGAGATTCAAGTGAAGTACGCGCAAAAAGTTGCTATTGAAGAAGTTCGCACAGTTATTGATAAAGCTGGTTTGAAAGATGCCTCCGTGCAAGCTTTCGGCGAAGGTTCTGAGTTTGTGATCCGTTTCCAAGGTGAAAAGGGAGCCACAGATAAAGAAACAAACGATAAGTTAAATGCTTCTATCGAAGCGGGTAAGACTGGTTTAACAAGCGGTAGTTTGGCTGATAAAGGTGCAGATATTCGCCGAGTTGACACTGTGGGGCCTCAAGTGGGGGCCGAGCTTAAGAAAAATGGTTTTTTGGCGGTATTTTACTGCTTGCTTGTTATCTTGATCTACGTTGGTCTTCGATTTGATTACAAATACGCGCCAGGCGCCGTCCTTTGCTTGTTCCACGATGCTGTGATCACATTGGCGATTTTCGTAGCGATTGGTAAAGAAGTGAACGTGCCGACATTGGCAGCGATTATGACACTTATCGGTTTCTCGTTGAACGATACGATTGTCGTCTTTGACCGTATTCGTGAGACCGAAAGTGAAGCCCACAGCAAGGGAATCGGATTTGTTATTAATAAATCTATTAATGACATGTTGATTCGTACGTTGATTACATCGGGAACAACTTTCGTATCGGCTCTTTGTCTTTATGTTTTTGCCGGTGGAACAGTTGCTGACATCGCATTTGCGATCTGTATTGGTATTTTCTTCGGTACTTATTCTTCGATTTACGTAGCAGCTCCTTTGGTTATGTTAATGGAGAAGTTAAAGCTTTTAAATAAAGCAGCTTAAGAAGGGTAAATGAGCCCAAGTTGGAAGGCGCGAGATATAAACGATAGCAATGAACAAATCATGGCGGGACCTTATCCTGCCTTGATTGCTAGAATTTTAGCATCTCGCGGCTTCATCGAATCTGATAAGGTTGATCGTCTTTTAAATCCTAAAATTCAAGAGCTTAAAGATCCCTACACTTTAGATGGGATGCAAACGGCTGTAGACCGTATCGTAGCTGCCTTTCTGAAAAATGAAAAAATTTGTATTTATGCTGACTTTGACCTTGATGGAACCAGTGGTTTAGCGTTGTTAAAGTCTGGTATGGAGTTGATGGGTTTTCCCGAAGTGCTTGCTTATCAGCCAAAGCGTTTGTCCGAAGGGTATGGATTTCATGCTTCGGCCGTTGAGGAGTTGGCAAAACAAGGTGTGAGTTTAATTATCACAGTGGATGTTGGTATTACGGCTCATCCAGCTGTCGAGACAGCCAATAAACTAGGTGTTGATGTTATCATCACCGACCATCATTTGCCGGCTGATACTTTACCTCCAGCGTTAACGATTGTGAATCCCAACAAGGGAACTTGTAGTTCAGGCTTAGGATATCTATGTGGGGCTGGGGTTGCTTTTTATCTATTGCGAGCCCTGCGGCGTGCCTTCCGTGACGATTCAAGATTAGAGGATCGGCCGTGGGATCTAAAAGAAGTTTTAGATTTTTTTACGATTGGAACTTTAACGGACATGGTACCGTTGGTCGATGATAATCGAGTTTTAGTAAAGCATGGTTTAATTAAGTTAGCTGAAACTAAAAGGCCGGGCTTATTATCTTTGTTAAAAGCCTTGGATTTGACTGGGCGCCCGTTAACATCCCAGGACGTGGCTATTCGTTTTGCACCTAAGTTGAATGCGCTATCGCGAATGGAATCCGGTGTTTTGCCGATCGATATTTTTTTAGAAACCGATCATCAAAAGGCCGAAGATATTGTTGAGTTTGTATTAGAGAATAATAGCAATCGAGTCCAGCTTCAGTCCGATGCAGAGAATGAAGCAATGTCTTTGTTAAAGTCCTGGCCGCATAAAGATTTTGTATTTGTAGCGTCCACTCAGTTCCATCGCGGAGTGGTGGGGCTTATAGCGACAAAGTTAAGTCAAAGTTTTAATAAGCCCGCTTTTGTGGGGTCGATCAGTAGTGATGGAAGCTTAGTGGGAAGCGCGCGCGTTCCTAATGGTTCCGAGATTTGCTTAGTTGAAGCCCTGACCTCTGCGGAAAAAGTTCTTAATCGTTTTGGCGGACATTCTGCAGCTGCAGGGTTCGAGACTCATGCTCCTCGCATGAATGATGTGATCGATTGTTTAGTGGATTACTTCACAAATTTAGAATCAAAACCTAAAAAACTTGAGGTTCTTTATGATTCAGAGGCAGAACTCGCTGAGGTCAACTCTACTTTGATGAAGTGGTATGATTTCGTGGGACCTTTTGGTGCGGGGTTTGAAGTTCCAGTTCTACGTTTTGGAAAAGTTCAGTTGGTGAACAAGAAAGAGCTTCGAGGGGGGCACTACCGTTTGAAGCTGACCTCTCCGTTAAATTCTTCATTGGTGATCGAGGCGCTTTTATTCAGCCCGATTGCTCGTCAGGTAGAAGTGATAAATTCCGGGGCTTTGCTTTTTGATATCTTGGGCGAGCTTCAATGGAATTACTTTGGTGGTAAAGAAAGTATTCAGTTACTAGTTAAAGATATTCGTATAGCAGAGGCTTAAAATAAATATGAAAAAGAAGGCAGTGGTATTGTTGTCGTCGGGCCTAGATTCGACGGTCAATCTTTATAAAGCACTTGAACAGTTTGAAGTTGTTTTGGCTCTAAGTTTTAATTATGGACAGAGGGCCTCTGCCAAAGAGCTTGAATCGGCCAAGAAGATTTGTCGACAAGTTAAAGTAGAGCATAAGATCGTTGATCTAACTTGGTTTAAGGATTTTGGAAAATCAAGTTTACTCAATGCGGGCGCTGTTCCCGTGGGGAATGAAGTTTCAATTGATGATCTTTCAAAGAGTCAATCGACAGCGAAGTCAGTTTGGGTTCCTAATCGCAATGGAATATTTTTGAATATCGCCGCGGGATTTGCCGAGAGCCTGGATGCAAAGTACGTCATTCCAGGATTTAACATTGAAGAGGCTACGACCTTTCCTGATAATTCGGAAGCTTTTTTGAGCTCTTTGACTCGAAGTTTTTCGTATTCAACATCTAATCAAGTTGAAGCGACTTGCTTTACGACCGGCATGAATAAAACACAAATTGTTGAACTTGGTGAGTCTCTTTATGTTCCTTGGCATCTGACTTGGCCATGTTATTTAGCTGAAGAAAAGTGGTGTGGACAGTGCGAATCCTGCCAGCGAGCAAATCGAGCTTTTGTAGCGGCGGAAGTTGATGCTCACTTATTATTTAAAGGAGGAGTTTGATGCTGTCCTCTATAGGTTTATTGTTTTTGTCTAATATTTTTATGACCTTTGCTTGGTACGGGCACTTGAAGAGCCATAAAGATTCTGCTTTGTGGGTTGTTATTTTAGTGAGTTGGGGAATTGCTTTTTTTGAATACTGTTTGCAGGTTCCTGCCAACCGCATCGGCTCTGGTTATTTTAGCTTGCCCCAACTTAAAATTCTGCAGGAAGTGATCACGATGATCGTTTTTGCTGGGTTCTCGGTTTTTTACATGAATGAGGGTCTAAAATTGGACTACCTTTGGGCTGGGCTATGTTTGGTGGGGGCCGTTTACTTTATCTTTAGATAAAGTATTTCTTCATTTTGTTGACCTACAAGCAGGATGCGAACTCTTTGTTTAAGGTAGGGGTCTTACCTTTTGAGTTGCCTCGACGATTTCCATGTATTCTTTTTGAAATAATGACATTAAATCTTGGGCTGTGGTGTGTGGATCTAAGTTTAGATCATTTAAACACAGGGTGGAAACTGGTGTGCCTTCATTGGTTATGTTCATGGCAAAATGAATCATAATAGAAACCGGGGATCTTGAGGCGATACTGATCGAGAGTTTTTGCTTGTTAAAGTAAATATCGTCACCGTCTCGGCGAAGGCTCTTAATCTGGGGGTTCTTAGAGCGGGATTCTACATAGTCTTTGCAAATAGATGCAAATAAGCGCTGCAGACTAACGCCGGAAAATAGATCTTTATCGAAGACTTCGATGATAAAGTGAAGCATTTTATCGCCTTGAATCGGCGACTGCGCTAACAAGTCTTCCCCGTCGGCCATATGCTCAAAAGGTATCGAGCATGAGCCTATCCATGATATTATAGAGGGTCCAAGTAGGCGATGTTCTAGATAGGCATACAACGAACGAAGCTGGCTACCATCATAAGCAAATTCATTTTTGATGAACAGAGTCTTCATGCTTATTTCCCGTTGTTATAGGCGTGATTGCAAAGCAAAGAGCCAATACGGCGGAATTCACTGAGAAGGTCTAAGTGAATCGAGCTTGTATTGATAGACATTGCGATGCCACGATTCAGGCGCGAGATGTGGTTTTCGCGGAACTGAATTTCTATTTTTGTTAAGTCGCGTTTAAGCTGAATTACGTCAGGGCAAAGCTCGCGATTAGTAAATGCCGAAATCGCCATAGCAGCCACCTTAACAAGTTCTTCGTGCATTTTTTTAATCTCGGCCCAGCCCTCATCCGAAAAGTGTAACTTAAGGGCGCCTTTTTTTACGGCCAGAGCATTGATGTTAATATCAATAGCATCCGCGGCCCTTTCAAGATCACTTAAGAACATAATCATATTCATAATGTTCTGGTGAACCACTGTATTGGATTTGTTGGCCTGATCTAGTAAAAACATTTTTGTTTCTCGGTACAGAAAATCGACTTTATTATCGCGTTCTTTGATCGAGTGAATAATGGCAGGATCTGCGCCTGTTTCTAGGGCCTTCAGGGAGTCTTGAATCATAGAAAGAACAATATCTGCCGTTCGTAAAATCTCTCGCTGGGCATAAGAAATAGCTACTGCCGAACTTTGGTAAGTGTTCATGTTTACGAATTCAGTTCCAAAGACATCGGATTGATCCTTTGGAACCAGTTTTTCAATCAACCGAGCGCCTGGCTTGATGAATGGATAAAATATGATCGCCGAGAAAATATTAAAGTAGAAATGCCCATTTGCCACATAGCGAGGGATTGTTGTTTCGAAGCTTGTGAGGAAAGTGATAAAAAGATGAGTGAAGGGGTAGAAAATTAAGACGCTGACGGTTTTGTAAAAAAAGTGAGCCCAGGCAACTTGGCGACCAATGTAGTTCGAAGTTGCCGCAGCAATCAATGCAACTGAAGTGGTTCCGATATTGGCACCGTATACCCAAAGCATGGCATCGTACAGGCTGATCGCTTTAACCGCAGCCAGTGACATGGCAAGACCAATTGTGGCTGCAGAGCTTTGCACAACAGCAGTAAATGCAATCGCAGCCAAAATTGAATAACCAGGATTGTCCCGAAGTGACTGAAAGGCATCGGTTAAAAGTGGATTTTCAACAAAATGATGAGACGCTAGGCTGATCATCTTGAGGCCTAAAAACAAAAGGCCAAATCCCATGAAGACCTGGGCGATGTTTTTAAAAAGAGTTTTCTTCGCCTTCAAAAAAAAGGCAAACGCTATCACAAAGAGGGGAAGCGCATAGACGCCGAGATCAAAAGAGATCAATTGAACTGTAAGAGTTGTTCCAATAGCCGTTCCAATGATCACACCCATAACCTGAGGAAGACTGATAACACGAGCAGAGCCTAGACCTACCAACATCGAAGTGACAGCTCCCGAACTCTGCATCAATGTGGTGAGGATCACACCAACGCCGATAGCTAAGAAATTTGACTGGGCTAGTTTGTTGAGAAGTCCTGTGATTCTTCCAGACATGATTTTTTCAAGGGAAGAATTAGAAAGACTCATTCCGTAAAGGAAAAAAGCGATACCACTAAGAAGTATAATAAAAAATGAATTGCCAGTATCTATCATGTTGATTTCTCGCTGAGGCTCCAGAAAAAGAGTATCATAGCAACACTTGCGGGAATGAGAAAGCCCCAATACTGTGCGTGAAGATAAATATACGCAGACAGACCCGAGCCTAATACAAAAAGACCTATAATTGAGGCTCTCATCGTATTGGCTCGTATTTCGTTTTGGCGAGTGTTCAGTTTATGAGCGTGCCGCAGAATGCGAATAACTCCGATGGCTAGATCCGTAGTGATGCCTGTTAAGTGGGTGGTTCTTACCACCGTTCCGAAGGCCGAGCTGACCGTGGCATTTTGGAGCCCACAAGCAAAAGACAAAGTCGCTAAAAGAAAGTAGTCGGCATAAATATTTGCAGGTGCGCCAAATTCGCCGAACTTGTTAAAGACGCCAAGCAAGGCGACGGAAATTAATAGGGCCGAAAGAATAAAAAAGACCAAAGAGTACAAAGGCCGTTGGTCCTTTTGGATGCGAGTATCTACAAGAAATGCGGATAGCATAGCTCCTATTAAAAAAAATCCCGGGACAGAGAGTAGGCCAGCCGCAGTGACCCAGTCTGCCTGAACCATTTCGGCGGCGAACATTGTCGCAAATCCGGTAGTGTGCGAGACAAAGCGGTGGCAGGCTAGAAAGCCGCCGATATTAATAGCTCCGGCTTGGAATGCCATCGAACCCCAAATGGTCGCATTTTCGGCAGAGTAATGAGAGAGTGTTTTATTCTTTGAAAACATGCATTGAGTTTATCGTCATTTAGCTTAAAATTCGTTAGAGTTAATGCGAATTTAGGCATTATTTTAAAAAGGAAAATAGGAGTTCTGTTTGAAATTAATTACTGTGGTTGCTGCGGCTATCGTCGAAGGTCTGGATATTCTTATCGTTCGTCGAGGTCCAGGTCAAAGCGGTGCAGGGGAGTGGGAGTTCCCGGGTGGCAAGCTCGAGCATGAGGAAAGTTTCGAGACCGCTTTGCATCGTGAAATTACTGAAGAGCTTGGCATTTCGATTATTATTCAAAGCAAGATTGGCGAACACAAACATCTTTTTCAGCAAATCGGCAGCAGTTCATCCAGTGGTTCTTCGAATAACAAAATGATTCACTTGCATTTGTATCTTTGTAAGCTTGCTCCACAAACTCGACGCGACGACATAGTGCTCACCGAGCACGACGGACAGCGATGGCTGCCGATTCAAGACTTGAGTGAAGAGGGGCTATCAGAGCCCGATCGTCCCTTTGTGAGACAAATAAAAGAAAATTGTTTAATCCAAGAAAAATGATTTTTCATGAGTCGTGGGGAGTCTGCAGCTATCACGCTTCCCCCATATTTTATAGCGGCGTGTGGCCACCATATCATAAACGAAATCCCGAAAAAATCGCGGGAAAAGCAGCAGAGGCATTAACAAAAATCCCCAGCTGACAGCGTCGTTAATAACGTAAAGTGCGGCTTGACTCTTGATGAGATTTTTTCCGTTTCGATGATAAACAACAGTATTTAGGCTCCTGTATTGTTCTTCAGAAAGCATTTTTTGAGCCGTTATTCCTTGCAAAGAAGCAAAAAAAACTTTGTTTGATCTTTGATGACGGATCAAAAAATCTACAAAATTATTGCAGAGATTGCATACTCCATCAAAAAAAAGAACATTACAGTGATTTGAGGCCATCTTGCTTCCTTTCCTACTATAATGGGGTTAACGAGAGGATTTGTCATGGAAGTTTTTGTGTTTCCCATTATGAACGTCACATTGTTTCCATTGTCCTGTCCGAGCAACCCCCGCACAGAGTGGGCTGAAGTTTAAGTCAACACTGTGTTTGAAGGTGACTGATCCTGTTCCCAGTGTTTTCTTCTCAGTTCTTGGGCTTTCTGTCTAGCCCTTTCTCTTCGCTTCATTAGTTCGTAGCGGCCTTGGTGATGAACGGAGTTCGGGGCAAAGCCACCGTTGCCTTGATTGGGCCGGTGGAAGTTGTAGTCATAGATCTTTGCCCCGATCAACTTGTGAGCCACCTCTTCATTCTCGTACTGTTCTTGAAGATAAATTTCTTCTCTCTTTAACGTGCCGATGACTCGCTCTGTGCGAGCATTGCCTGTGGGTCTACCGATGCCACTGAGCCATAGCTTCAACCCCTGGATCTCGATGTTGTTCTTGGTATAAGCCGCCGTATTAGCACTGCCATGATCGGCAACGACGATTGGACGAAGTGCCCCATGCGGCAAAAAATCAATGCGCTCTTTGGCAACGGCTTCAGTGACAACTGTTACCACTTCGTGTTGAGTGATTTTGTGATAAAGGCCCCAAGACAGGATTTTTCTTGAGTGCCAGTCAAGCAGCACGAGTAAAAACATAAACTTGCCGTTCACATTGACCCACGTCCAATCCATCCCCCAGATTAGATTACTTCGCCAAGGTTCATGCAACAGCATGTCCTCTGGTGGGACGATGAGCTTGGGCGGCTTTTGTTCAAACGGATGATTCAGGCCGTGGGCCTTCATAATCTCGGCGACTTTGGTTTTACCAATGAAAGCCTTGGCGTTTTTCTCTAAGTGGTAAGCAATACGTCGGCAGTGCCAGTCGGGATTTTTCTTGGCGAGCCTTACCACGGCCTTTTCTTCTTTCGGTGTGATCTTGTTTTGGCCGCCACCGCCACCGTGATTCTCCTTTAAGCCATTTTCCTTCCATCGATAATACGACCGAGGATGCACCTCAAGCGCATCACAAATCTTCTTTACTGAGTGATGCTTAATATGCTCATCCACGAAGGCCCGGAGGGCCTCTCGTTGATCCTTGGTCAAATGACGGCCATATAGTGGCCCCTCTAAACCAAGCGACTCTTTTTTTTCATTGCAGCGAGTTCTATTGAAGTTTCGAGTAAGGCTTGAGCCAGCACTTCTTTTTCGGCTTTGAGTTCTGCCATCGCTGGATCTTCTTTTTGCTTTGGACCGCGCTTGATATCTTTTAGACCCGCAATCCCGCTTTGAAGGAACTTCTGCTTCCAACGCGAGAGTTGCGCTGGCGCAATGTTTTCTCGGCGACAAACGGCGCTTGCGCCCAGGCGTTCGGCCTCTAACACCAACTCCGCCATTTTCTCTGCTGATCTTCTTGTCCGCTTTTTCTTTGCTTCGCTCATTGTGACCCCTTTGTATCATGGTTTGTTCTCCTTTGAGAACTAGGGCTACCTTCGAGATTTCAGCTACTTAGCTCAAAATCCGCACACTTTTTTGACTTAAATTATCCCGCCATCTGTGACGAACGAGCCCGGACAGCACACCATCGACCGCGAAGCCATTAAATGTCTTTGAGGCTCGCTATGTCGAGATGATTAAAGAGTCCGTAAGAACGGGAACTCCTGTGGCTTTGGTGTTTGTAGAAGATCCGATAATAGGGTTGAGTGCGATGGATGGGCGCAGTTTAGACGGCACCCGAGAGATCGCAGGTTATGGCCGGCCCATCATTGTCGATGAAAAGAATAATGGCAGCTTGCTTGTGATGATTCAGGCACAAGGCAAAATGCGTATTGATCGTATTAAGCCGGGGACCGAGCACCCGTTTCTTGTTTGTGAAGGTGTTGCGATAGAGGAAAATTCTCTTCTTGAGGATCGTAATATTGAAGTTCTTGCGGGTCTTTATCGTGTTCTTCGCCGCTGGGTTCATCATCACGTCGCAGATCCAATGCAGAGAGAGATCTTTATGAGTAAATTAAAGACTCCCCAAGACATCGTTGGACATTTTTGTGCTTACTTGGTTCGTGATAATGATCTTCAGCAGTACCTACTAGAAGAGGACAATATCAATAACAAAGTATGGACCTTGGTTCGCTTGCTAGAGTCCAACGAGTTATCGGCTTGATTTGTATATAAATGTCCATCTTATAAGAAGGGCCCACAACGTGTGGGCAATTGCTAAGTGGATCAATTTCATCCAAGTTGGCGACAGCGCAAGTAGAGTGCTGGCGCCGAATGCGATGGCGATTAAGAATGCCAAAGCAGTTTGCCCCGAGACCTTGCGAACAAGTTCTGAATTGTTTTGATCTAAATTGTTTTTCCAAAGTCTGTAAATCAAAAACCCACCAACACTCAACGCAACGAGCGGGTGGAGAATTCGAAGTCGGACCAAATAGTGGGCGTCGCCCGAAAAATCATTCATTAATCCAGATAACAAAGACTCCGAAGGGAATAGAGTCGTTGAAAGGGAGGCCCAGGCGCCCGTGACCGCAAAAACAAGAATCCAAAGAGTTTGAGACTTAAAGAAATTCTTTATTTTCAGAGAGCTGTCTCCAGCCTCTAAGGCAACCCAGCAGATCGCGATAGCTCCCGACAATAAAAGACTATTGATTTGGTGAAGTGCCATGACAAAAGCTCGAAAAGGTGTGTCGTTCGATGTAACCAATCCAAAGATGACCAGTTTTGCTCCTAAAAGCGCTTCAGATATAGTAAAAATAAACGTCATCAAAGAAGCGCGATATGCTAATAAATTTCTATTTAAACTTTTTCGGCATTTCCACCAAAAGTAGGCAATAAGAATACCATAGATACCTGACATCAAGCGATGACCGTATTCGACCCATGTTTTTCCACGTTGAGCTTCGGGGATCAGTTTGCCTCCGCAAAGAGGCCAAGTGTCGCCACAGCCATCTCCAGAGTGGGAAATTCGCACCCAGGCACCCCAAAGAATAACTAGTAAGGTGTAAAAGAAAATAAATGCGGCCCACTTCTTCAGGGTGTCTTGTTGGGCTCTGGCATCTACTTTTTTTGTTTGATCGCAACTAGATTGCATTTAAACACCTCTCTAGAGTTGACTTCATTGATGTAGATGAGCTTTAACAAATATATGGGTAAAAATCACGAACACACGCATTCCGGCGCTTGCAGTCATAATCACTCTAAAAGTGGTCATAGTCATCACCATCATCATGGGCACCACCACCACCACCATCATCATGGGGCCAGTGGGCGTATGGGGTTTGCATTATTTTTAAACTTGGGTTTTGCCATTATTGAGTTGATCGGAGGATATCTTTTTAATTCGGTGGCGATTCTGAGTGATGCCCTTCATGATTTCGGAGATTCTTTTGCTCTGTTGTTGGCATTAATCCTAGAGAAATATTCGCAAAAAGGGAGCGATGCTAAATATTCATACGGCTATCGCCGTTTTAGTGTGCTCGGAGCCATCATTACCGGGATGATTCTACTGATCGGTTCGGTTTTTATAATCATCGAAGCGGTTCCGCGGTTGTTTACCCCGCAAACTCCGAATACGACGGGGATGTTGGTCTTGGCGGTTTTAGGGGTTGCCGTAAATGGTTTTGCGGCATGGAAGGTGTCGAAGGGTGAAAGTCTGAACGAGAAAATGCTGATGTGGCATATGCTCGAGGATTTGATGGGTTGGGTTTTGGTACTTATCGGTGCCATTCTAATGAAGCTTTTCAATCTTCCGCAGATCGACGCCGGTTTGGCGATCGTTTTAGCTTTATGGATATCGTTCAATGTGTTTAGAAATCTTCGCGAAGCTTTAAAAGTTTTCTTAATGGCCTCGCCAAGTTCGGTTCTGATCGGAGATATCGAGGCAGTCATTCTAAAAACTCCGCAAGTGTTGAGTGCCCATCATTTGCACATTTGGAGTCTGGATGGAGAAAAGCATGTCTTTACTGGGCACGTGGTTGTGGCCTCTGGTACAGACCAATCGCGTGTTGATGAAGTCCGGGCGACCTTAAAAAAGGCGTTGAAGGAGTTCGGTATTGTTGAGGCGACGATCGAAGTCGAAACGACAGAGACTCACTGCGAAGATCCCCAGCACGAACCCAAATAGCAGCTACTCTAGGGCAGACTCGATTTCTTTGAGGCGGTTTTTATGGAAGCCTTGGATGCGAAGCTTGAGGCTTCCATCCGCATTAAAAATAAAAAGAGTTGGAAGGGCTTTGACTTTTAGTTCTTGTGCCAGGATTCGATTTTTATCATAGTAGACCATCAGGGCGAGGGGATTGCTCTTTAAGAAACTTTCAGCGTCGGCCTTAACGTTATCTTCGTTGATCGCTATAAATTCAATATTTTTATTTGAAAACTTCTTTTGAATAGCATTGTACTCACTAAAACTTTCCTTACAAGGTCCGCACCAAGATGCCCAAAAATCTACAAAAAGCTTTTTGTTTTTTGGAATTTTAGAATCAAAGGTAGAGTTGGCAAGATCGTAGGGGAAGTTAAGAGTTGCATCGGAGGCAAAGGCATTTCCGACCAGAATCAGGCTTGCAAGGCAAAATGCACTCATTTGGTTTTTCATAACTTATATTCTTTCAATGTAGGGGAGCAGCAGGTCTCTTCCTTTTATCTTCGCTCGAAGGACCGATAAAAAGATAAAAACACCGCCAGTTTTTCTATCTAAAAAGAGTATTTCTTTTGGCGGCGTTCGCCAAGTGAACTCTCTTATAATTTGAAAGACCTTTTTTGAAAGGCGGTTGGGGAGGTCGGTATTCTTCCAATCATAAGTTCCATCTGCGGCAATTTGGCCGTGATTGTTCCTAGGATCTTCGTAGGCAATAAAGGGTTCTACGGTTTCAAAGCAGAACTCTTCAAATACCTTAATTAGGCGAGGATCGTCAGAGTCTTGAACGAAGCCCAGTTGTTTAGCTGCATTAAGGAAAAACTCTTTATCGTTAATCAACGAGCCTTTGACCATTTGGCAATAGGGGCCTAAAAAGCTCTGTTCGTACTTACGAGTGGCTCCAAAATCAAGTAAGACAATTTGGTCTTGACCGTTGGGGTTGACGCGAATTTTATAGTTTCCGTTGTGTGGATCCGTTTGCACGATACCCCAGTCGAAAAGTTCTTTAAAATACAGATCTAAATAAGACTGGGCTAGTTTATTGCGGCGTTCTTGGGGGAGGTTCTGAATTAAGGAATCGTCTACTCGAAGGCCTCTTTCGAAGGACGTGGCCAGAATTTTTCCCGAACAATAGCGGCGGTAAACTCGGGGGACAATGAAGCGTGCATCTTTCTCTAGAAGTTTTCCGTACTCTTCGGTTAAATCAGCTTCCATCTTGTAATCACACTCTTGATTCAACATCTCGCGCACTTCTTCGAAGACGGGGTCTAAGCTGATGTCCTTAGGGAGGAGTTTTAGAACATTTAAAAGAGTCTTTATTGCTCGCAAATCACTGTCGATGGCTTTGTCGACATCGGGATACTGAATCTTCAAGCAAATACTTTCGTTGGTTGATTTTATACGGGCGCGGTGAACTTGTCCCATCGAAGCGCAAGCCAATGCTTCTTTTTCGATTTCAAGTTCTGCCAGCAATTCTGGCGAAAGATGCTTCTGCAAGATAGGTTCAATTGCTGACCATTTCAAAGGCGGCGAGTCTTGTTGCAGGCTTTTCAAAAGCTCATTGGCCTCGGGCGGCAGGAAATGCTCTCCATACATTGATAGCATTTGACCAGCTTTCATCAAAGACCCTTTAAGTTCGCCAAGTTCAGAACTGAAAACTCCAGCCTGAGACTTTAAAAACTCTTTCCAGTTTTCTTTTTTATCTGCCGAAGATTTGCCGACGCTCGTTAGTCCGTGCCCCGCCATCTTGGCGCCTGTCGACAAAGTAAGCTTTGCCATAGCCAAACTGCGAGAAAAGACCGAAGATTTGATTCGATCTAAGCCGTCTTTATTTGAAACTTTAGAATTTTGCTTTTTGTCATCTTTAGAGTTCGTCATTGCTTTAAGTTTTACCTGAAGTTTAAAACTTATTAAACTTAAATCGAAATTGAGGTTGAATCTATGTCTAAAATCACACTCTATTGGATGAGGCGAGATCTTCGTATAGAAGACAATGCGGCTCTTTTTCATGCTCTTAAAGAGCAGTCGCAGGTTCAACCCTTGTTCATTTTTGATACAGAGATTCTTTCTAAACTAGAGCGAACGGATTCTCGAGTCACCTTTATTTACCAAGTTCTCGAGAACCTGAGAGGGCAGTTGCGAGCCATGGGGGCTGATCTGTGGGTGTTTTTTGGTCGCCCAGAAGAGGTCCATAAAGAGATTGCCAGCAAATATCAAATTGCCTCTGTCTATTGCAATCACGACTATGAGCCCTATGCGCGAGCCCGAGATGAAAGAATTCAGAAATTATGGGCTTCTAAGGGGGTTGTATTTAAGACCTTCAAAGATCAAACACTTTTTGAAAAAGATGAAATCCTGACGGGCAATCAACGTCCCTACACGGTTTACACTCCTTATAAGAAAAACGTGTTTTCCAAGTTGAATGACTTCTATCTTAAGTCCTATCCCGTTGATCTGTATCTATCTTCACTGCGTAAGACTTCCCATGAGTCGTATTGGCTTTCTTTGGATCAAATGGGATTTAAGGAATCCACGTTAGAGTTTCCCCCTCTAGAGATCTCGTCTCAGTTGTTAAAAAAGTATGCTGAACAACGAGACTTTCCTTTTATCGAGGAGGGGACGTCGCGCTTAGGATTGCATTTAAGGTTTGGCACTCTGAGCGTTCGCGAGCTGGCACGGGAAGGTCGAAAGCTTTCAGAGACTTTTTTGTCCGAGCTTGTGTGGCGAGACTTTTTTATGCAGATTCTTTGGCATTACCCTCATGTTGAAAAAGAATCGTTTCGTCGGGAGTACGACAAAATTGCCTGGCGTAGTAGCGGCTCGGACTTGCAAAGATGGAAAGAAGGTCAGACGGGCTATCCTATAGTTGACGCTGGCATGAGGGAGCTGAACGCAACTGGGCACATGCACAATCGTGTTCGTATGATCGTAGCAAGTTTTTTAACCAAACATCTTTTAATTCATTGGTACGAGGGGGAACGTTACTTTGCCAGTAAGCTTTTAGATTACGATCTTTCGGCGAATAATGGAAATTGGCAATGGGCTGCAGGTTCGGGCTGTGATGCGGCTCCATATTTTCGAATATTTAATCCGGAAACTCAGATGAAGAAATTTGATCCCGATTTGAAGTATGTTAAAAAATGGGTGCCTGAATACGGCGGTTTTAGGTACGTCAAACCTATTATTGATCACAACGAGGCGCGAGGCCGATGCCTACAGGCCTATACATTGGCATTGAAGGGGAAAAGCTCATGAAAATTTTAATCACTGGTGCAACGGGTTTGGTTGGTAAAGAACTTGGCAAGGCTTTAGTTGATAAAGGACACGAGCTGGTTGTTGTGACTCGCTCTAAGAGGAAAGCATTTTTGGAAGTTCCTTTCAAGGCCACTTTTATCGAGGCCAATCTAGAACAAGCCCCCTTAAGCTCGACCAAGTTAGAAGGGATCGAAGCCGTCATTCATTTGGCCGGTGAAAATGTCGGTGGAGGGAGATGGAATGCGGCGATGAAAGAGCGAATCTACAATAGTCGAATTGTTGGAACTCGGCATCTTGTTCAGAGTCTTCCTTCGTCAGTGCATACTTTTATTAGCGCTTCGGCAACTGGATTTTACGGTCACCGAAGTGATGAGTCGCTAAACGAGAGCAGTTCGGCGGGCCAGGGTTTTTTATCGAAAGTTTGTTTAGATTGGGAGTTCGAGGCCTCTCGGGCTAAAGCCAGAACGGTCCTGGTGCGTACGGGTTTAGTGTTGGCACCAGCGGGTGGTGCTTTAGATAAAATGATCTTGCCATTCAAGGCGGGGGTCGGAGCTATCCTAGGTAGTGGTCGGCAATGGATGAGCTGGATTCATATTAAGGATTTGGTTCAAATTTATTTGCATGCTCTTGAGTCTGAAGAAGTTCGAGGCGCGATCAATGCGGTCAGTCCAGACCCTGTTCAAAATGCACACTTTAGTCGGGTTTTGGCGGACGAGCTTCAAAGGGGATTGGTGCCGGCGGTACCGTCGTTCGTTTTAAAAACGGTCCTTGGCGAAATGAGTTCTTTGGTTTTGGATTCACAAAAAGTTTTTCCAGAGTTTCTATTGCGCAAAAAGTTTAGTTTCAAATTTGCTGATATTCGGGAGGCATTGAAGGATTGTTTGAGTGATCGGAGGGGGACCTCGGAGGTGATGTATGCCGAGCAGTTTTTGCCTTTGCCGATCGAAGAGGTTTTTAAATTCTTCGCCGATGCTCACAATCTTGAAAAGATAACCCCACCCTTGTTGAATTTTAATATTAAACAGGTTTCCACACCGGAAGTCGTTAAAGGAACCTTGATTCAGTATCAACTCAAAGTACATGGTTTGCCGATGAGATGGTTGACCGAAATCGCTGATTGGCAGCCACCTTTTCAGTTTGTTGATAATCAATTGAAAGGACCCTATTCGCTTTGGCATCACACCCATAGTTTTAAATCAGTTCCTGGCGGAACATTGATGATTGATCGTGTTCGCTATCGATTGCCCTTGGGATATTTAGGTTGGCTAGGTGGTTACTGGATGGTTCGTCGCGATGTGGGAGCCATTTTTAGTTACAGACGAGAAAGTATCTTAGGCTTTCTAAACCTGAAACAGTATATTAACTAGGCTTAGTTTGTGAATTCCCGATAGTTTATCAAGATAGTGTTTTAATTTTGTCATAAACTACGACTCTGTTTCTTTTTAGCTGTCTTAAAAGGGGATTCAGTCCAGCGCATAGTTTAGAATTGATAAAAATATGAGCCAACTGTTGGATTCGATGTGTTCTTATATTAGCATTGTTTAAAGTTCATAAAACTAGGGGAAGCAATGAACACATTAGATTCGCGCGTTTTGGTGGTTGAAGATGATTTGGATCTTTTGGAAAGCCTCAAAGAAATTTTATCTTTAGATTTTAAGCATGTGATTACTGCTGTAGACGGAATATCGGCGTATCTTGCTTTAGAAGAGCAAGAGCCTGACTTAATTTTTTCGGACATTAAAATGCCAGGTTTTGATGGTTTAGAGCTAATCACAAAGCTTCGGGCTGAGGGGAAGAATATTCCTGTCATTCTTGCGTCTGGGACCGCTGACAAGGCCGATTTGATGAAAGCCTTACGCCTAGGCGTGCATGATTTTGTCGAAAAACCATATACAACCGAGACGGTGCGGACAGCTGTCTTCAGGGTTCTAGAAATTGCAACTCGAGAGCACGATTTGCAAAACCTTATTAAACAATACGGCGAGGGTAGTCCCGTTGTGAAACGTCAGCAGCGCATGATTGGATTGTTTCAGGTCGTCAATGCCTCTAGAAAATAGAGTCTCCGTGTTTTAGGTTAAATCTGGTCTTTAATCAGAAATCCCATTCAGTTAAGATAATTGAATGGGATTTTTTCGTGTAGGCCTTGATGGCCGTGATTCAATTGAAGTGAAGTACAACGAGCAGGGCGTGTTTGAATCAGGTCGGGTGAAAGCTTGTCTAGAGATCACGCGGCAAATGGCGTTGTTAAGAAAGAATTTTGGCGCTGATGTAAAAAAGTGGCCTATACCAGATGGCAACGATCATGGGTCGATGTTAATTCGCGAACTGATTCTTAAAGTCACTGGTCAGTGGCAGTTTCCATATTCTCACGATGAGGTTTGTCATTGTCGAACCGTAAGCACCCACACAGTGGATCAGGCAATCGTGGCGGGGGCGTCCAGCGTCGAACAGATTCAGCGAGAAACTTTAGCTAGTACCAGCTGTGGAACTTGTCGACCAGATGTTGAAAGTATTATTCGTTATCGACGCAAGTAGGGAGCGCAAAAGTGGATTTATGTAGACGACCCCTCTGGGGTCGTTTTAGTTTTTTTATCTAAAAGATATTTTTCCAACATAGGACCAATTTTACGACGGCAGCTGCCACCGCAAGGTCCCACTCCAGCGGTTGTTGCATCAAAAATTTCATTTAAGGTGTGGCATCCATTTTCGAAGGCATTTTCGATTGTTTCCCTGGAAACATTATTGCAGCGACAGATAATCTCTTTGCGAGTTCTTTGGTTGGAGTGTTTTTTTTGATCCTTAGAGTAGGGATTGTTCATTTTACTGAAAACACCGACTCATAGATTCGATCAAAGATTTTTTAATTTCATTATAATCGCCTTTAACAAAAGCGCCGGCTGAAAAGGCATGTCCTCCGCCGCCGATGGATTCCGCTACCGGTAGAATTTTTATCCGTCCTTTAGAGCGCAAACTAATTTTGAAAGCATTGCTAGCATCTTCACGCACTAAAACAGCAGCTTCGATACATTCGATATTCATAATCATATCAATGATATCTCGGGATTCGTCCATTTCCAGTTGGAAGCGAATCATATCCTCATCGCGAATTTTTAGAAAAGCCAAAAGACCATTATTGTGATACTCGATTTGACCTAGGGCCATCGCCAAGAATTTTATTTTATTGATGGTGTGGTTGCCGAACAGGTGGCGGTGTACTTCTTCGGTATCGATTTGATGTCCTAAAAGTTCTGCGGCAATCAAATGAGATGTCGGGCTGTTGCGAATGTATCGATAAAGCTGGGTATCAAAGGTGATCGATGTGTAAAGTGCGGTGGCAATTTCTTTATCTAGAGCGATGCCTAAATGATTGATTAATTTATAGGCCATTTCTCCTGTGCTCGCACAGCTGGTGTCGATCCAAGACTCTGGAGTTGGTTGAGGGCCCTGTGACAGAACAGGGTGGTGGTCAATGAAGACGATTTTTTTGCTGTGCTTTTTAAGTTCAGGGAAAAGAGGATTTAAAAGTCTTTCATCATTGGTGTCAAAAATAATGACTAAATCAATATTGTTTTCAACGGCAGGATTTGATTCGAAGTACTGAATGTAATTATCTGGCTTCAGAAATCGGTATTTTCGAGGTGTCGAATCGACGTTGATAATTCGAACATCCTTGCCTGCTTTTTTAAGTGCGAAATACAGGGCCATCTGCGCGCCCAGGCCATCGCCATCACATTGTTTATGCGTGCTAAGTACTATTTTTTGGGACGAGCCGATGATCTGTTTGAGTTGCTCCAGAAAAACTCCCTGTTCTTAAACAATCCCCTTAACGATAACCTGAATAATATCCAAAGAGTAGGCCAGCTAGACGCCGCGCAACATAATGTTTGCAATATGCCCCCGTCTTAGGTAAAGTAAGTGGCCTCATTTTTCGGGCAAATGGAGATTATAATGGCTAACATGAACGACAAACTTCCTATGACTATCCGTGGAAAGGCATTATTGGATGCCGAGCTTAAAAAATTGATCCACGAAGAGCGTCCAGAGATTATCAAGGCCATTGAAGAAGCGCGCGCTCAGGGCGATATCTCTGAAAATGCTGAATACGAATCCGCTAAAGAGCGTCAGGCGATGATTGAAGGGCGTATTGCTGAAATTCAAGGCAAATTGGCTGGGGCTGAAGTGATTGACACAGCTGCCATCAAGGCAGACCGTATTGTTTTTGGTGCGCATGTCACAGTAGTTGATTTAGAAACAGATGAAAAATCGTCTTATCAAATTGTTGGCGGTGACGAGGCAGACGTTAAAAATGGCATGATCTCAATTATGTCCCCTTTATCTCGTGCTTTGATCGGGAAAAAAGAAGGTGACGTTGTCACGGTTCAAAGTCCTAAGGGCGACCGCGAATACGAAATCGTTTCTTTTATGTATAAGTAAGCGCCCTCATTTTCATTTTTTGACTCGATGAAAATGAATTGCCCCTTTTTCTAGACATGGCAAACTAGTTCCATGGCGAATAAAAAAAAGGGTTTTGATTTTACCGACGACAAATATCTGATATCAGAACAGCCCGCGATGATGGTTATTTTAACTGGTCTCATCGCGGCTTTTTTTATTGGTTTTAGCTTAAAGGCCTTATTCAATCCGGTTCGCCTGACCGAAAGGGTCGCACAGGCCGCGGGGCGAGTTCACCGAGACGTCTCTATCACATTTGAATCAGCCGAGATGAGTTTAGCAGACGGAATTTTTCCAGATCTTGCGGTAATTATCAAAAATGTGCGTTTAAGTTCCGAAAAGATTTGTTGGGGACGTCCCGAAATCTATGTCGATGAAATCCGTTTGCCGATTTCAATTATTTCTTATCTGCGGGCGAAAGTGCCAATTAGAAAAGTGGATATTCACGAAATGGTAGTGAATATTCGTTCTCGCATTGAAAAGTGCGAAGGGGAAGTGCGCATTGCTCCCTCGGTTCGCGTGGCCGAAGAGACAGCCGCCGGGGCGTCTTTGGAAGCTTTGTCTAAGACCATGGGGGAAGAGTCCGAAGTGATTCAGCAGATGACTGAGGATACCCGGGACTTAAAGCGAAATCCTATAGATCGAGTCTCTATTTTTGCAATGCGGGTGAACTATATTCCAGAGCCTCGATACAAAGCTCAGTTCGATGCCATTCGCTTAAAAACCAAGGGGAATACGGGAAGAGGTTTTGTTTTAGATGCGAAAACTCATTTGTTTAAGGACGAAGCGGTCGGGGATTTTTTGTCCTACGCAAATTTGCACGTAGAATATACAGAGCAGCCTGAAGATAAAATCTTGGTGCATTTTTTTGGAAATCTTCGAGAAGGCTATTACAGTCTTATCGGGAACTACTCTTTTGCGGATCATTTGGTTAGTTTTGAAACCGAGTTAAAACATATTCCTTTGTCTTCGGTCGTAGGATTGAGTTCAAAAATTTCCGGCGAGCCTCCAAAAATTCATCCTAAAAAACTGTGGTTATCGATGAAGGCGCACTCAACGGGATTGGTTGAAGATCTAAAAAAGTCTGCTTTGCAAGTAAGAGATGTTTCTGTTGAGGGAGATCTCTTGGAGCTTAAAACGGACTTGATCGAATTCGAGAGCATCGAGCCTTTAAAATATAAGCCTATTCAGTTGCAGGTTAAAAATTTAAGCCTCAGCGAACTCTTCAACATCTACAGTAAAAAACTACCGTCAAAAACATTAGGTCGTTTGGGTGATTTTTCGGGGGTTGCGGACATTCGTAGTGGACAGGATGTTTCGTTAAAAGGGGAGCTTCGTGGTTTAGAACTTAATTTTTCGAATCGGGGAGATCGCGAAGTTCAGGTGGTTGAAAGAATGAATACTGAAATTCATTTTTCAAATTCTGGTTGGTTGGGTAAGGTGAATCGAATCGAATTGCAAAATGGAGTTCTGTCGGGCGATGTTGAAATTCAAGCTGACAAAGATTTTAAGAAAGTAAAAATATCGACTCAAGCCGAAGAAATTTTATTCTCTGAACCTGTTCAAAAGTTAATGACCGGCGGTGGTTACGTGAAGCCAATGAAGGCCGTCCTAAATACGGAAATCAACGAAGGTCGAATATTTGCAATGCGTGGTTTTATTCGCAGCGAAGGTTTTTTAATCGATAATTTAGAAATCAAAGCGATGGATTTGCAACTGGGTTTAGAAAAGTCTCAGATCACCATCAACGCTAAGTTGGGAAATCTAGATATTCCCAAAGACTCTGAAGCGTTTACGTTACTGTCCTCAGTGGTTCCGTCAAAGTGGGTTTCGGACCAGAGTTTAGAGTTTGCAGATATTCGTGGTCGGTTTGTTGTGCAAAGTCCGACCGAGCTCTCGTGGCATAATGTCAGTGGGACGAATAGCAAAAACCGTAAGGTGATGATTGATGGGGGTTGGAATAGCTCTGGGCAGGTTTATGGTCAGGTGCTTTCTAAAGAAGGTAATAAGACATTTAAGCGCTATCAAATTGGTGGAACTCGTGCCGTGCCGGTTCTGAAGGAGTTAAAACAATGAAGCCTTTACTTCAAAGTTTAAACTGGCAATCTCTGGCTTGGCCTGCGACGGCTTTTGAAGTTCCGGCTTTTCAGGCGCATCGTGGATATTGGGCAGGTGGAGCGCAAGAGAATACCTTAGAGGCCTTTGCTGAAGCTGCGACATATGGCTATGAAATGTTCGAGTGTGATGTGCAGTTAACAAAGGACTTGGTGCCCATAGTTTTTCACGACCGGGACACTTCGCGATTTCTGGCTCAGAGTTATGAAATTCGCTCTTTGACTTTGTCAGAGCTTAAAGAAATTTTACCAATGGTGCCGACTCTTGAAGAGGTTTTCCTTACCAAAGAGCGTCCTCGATTGATGAATCTTGAAATGAAAACAGATAAGTACTTTGAAGCCTTTTTAGAAAAGAAAGTGGCTGATTTGGTTAAAAAGTATCGACTGCAAGACCAAATAATGATTTCAAGTTTTAATCCACTTTCGCTTTGGATGATGTCCCAGTTTTTACCTCAGACATCTCGGGCGTTATTGGCAACGACGCAAAGTGAGCCGGGTAATAACTTTCTTTTAAAAAATATGTTATTGGCCCCAGTGGCGCAGGTGCATATGTTGAATCTTTGTCATGAAGATTTTTCGAGCGCTCAGATTTCACAATTTATCGATCAAGGATATAAAGTTTCATTGTGGACCTTAAATGATGAGGCCCGAGCTGTTGAAGAATTAGGGCAGGGCGTAGAAAGTATTATAACGGATATGCTTTCCCCGCAGCTAGTGAGTAAATAAAAAAAGGGCTTAAAGCCCTTTTTTGTTTTTACGTTGTCTTTCGATCAGATCGGGATCGTCGACGATATCATGTGCACTCACTTCGATTTCATTTTTGCTTTGGCGATAATTTTTTAAAGCCTTTCCTAAGGATTTGGTCACATCAGAGACCTTGTTTGGACCAAAAAACAAAAGAAATAGAAAAATAATAAAAAGCCAGTGTGTAAACGAAAATCCCCCCATGCGGGCCTCCCATTTTCAAGCTGACTTAGGCTACCTTATTCAACAGGCATGTCAACGACTTCAACGTCCGAGTCTGCGGCTTCTTGTTCTAGTGAAGATTCATTGGCAGCTTTCATTGGAACGACAGCTGTTTCGGTGTTGATCTCTTGCACATTGCCAAGCCCTTGGCTACTTTGTTTTTTAGGTAACTCTTTCGCTATTCCTTTCACAGGAACGGGGGCTGGGCTTGGAGTTAATTTAGCCTCTGTGCGTTTTTGCGGAGCTGCTTGCTTATCGCCTGAAATATCTTTTAGTTTTTTATCGTATTTAGCTTTTAATGCGGCCAATTCACTTTGATAGTCAGATCTGACCGATTCGATCTGCGCGTTCTTGGTTGTGGTGATACAGTCGGCGTAAGTCTGAACTGCAATTTCCTTAGCTTTAATGCGACAAGTAAGCTCTGCCGATGATTGGGCAATAGCTGCGGAACTTAAAAAAGTCATCGCGAAGAAAAAGAAACTATTCATAATAAACCTCATACTTTCAGGGGGTATTCCCCTACGGATCTAGGACTCAGAGTACCAAGAATCGTGCCGGTCCAGGTCCTCATTAAGGGGCTTTTGAGGCGTTCAAGGATGAAAGTTCTACATGTATGCTACGGCGATTGACAGTTCCAAGGGGGGCTTTTAGGATGCCGTTCTTTCCGCATTTTGAAGGGGGATATTATGGTAAAGGCGTTGTTTATTGCCTTGTTATTTGTAGGTTCAGTTTCACAGGCACGCTCTTTAAATGAACTCTTTGATATGCTTAAAGACAGCGGTGTTGATTACGAACCGGCCGGAGCCATTTGCGAGCAAGTGGCTATGATCGAGCTCAAAGTTCTTTACCCCGAATCTCAGTATCGCTTGGTGAATAGTATTGAATACACAAAGGGAAGCGAAACTATTGGCGAGCTGGATATCGTCGCAATAAATTTGCAGACCAATCAAGCGGATATGGTTGGCGAAGTGAAGTGTTGGACCTCTTTTAAGGGAGGACTGAAAAAGGCTGGCAACCAACGTCAGCGTTTTCAAACTTACCTAAATAAAAAAATCACGATCTTCGATAAAACAGGCAAGCGCTACTCAAAAGACCAATTTAAAAACGTTCAAAAATATATGTCTATTTCAACCAAAGGGGCGGTTGAAGAAGGTTACGACTACGAATTAGAAAACTCGTTAGACGAAATGAACGAACTTCGTAAGGCTTTATTAATCTGCCAAGATCAAGGCCGCTGCCCGCGAAAAAGATAAAAAATCGCTTTTAAAAGATGTAGATTACTTAGGGAGTATTTATGAAAAAAATTATTTTTACAGCCGTTCTTTTGTTGTCAGCAGTCGCTGAAGCCAAACGCGTAACTTTTGTTTTGATTAATCGGGGAGGCTTTGTGACCCGAATGAGTTTAGCCCTTCCGGGGCAGCCCATTTTTTGGACAAGCGACATGATTAAAATTGAAGAGCAAGCTAGACACGAATTTGAAATCGATGATTCTTATACTCACGTACGAGTCATGAGCGATGTATATATGGGTTATCCATGTGTTGTCGATGCTCCAGTTCCAATGGACGGCTGGACGACTGTGGTCGTTACCGAGGGAACGACGCTTTCGAATTTCTGTAAGGTATTATATTAGTAATACAGCGTGGAGTGTTGAGATAACCTTTTGACGCTGAAAAAAAAAGAGATGCCCTTTGATCTGTACCCAGAAATTGGTACAGGTTAAATAAAAGAGGTCCCTTCGATAAAACCCCTGTGTTCTGCAGGGGTTTTTGATTTTAAGCCCCATTGAGGGCGTTGCTTGTTATAGTAAGAGATGTAATTTCTTACCCTATTTTTTACTTCTTCATAGTTTTTACACGTGGATAAATCAAGCTCATCCTTTAAGTGACCAAAGAAGCTTTCTATTGGTGCATTGTCGAGGCAGTTTCCTCTGCGGGACATGGATTGCTGAACCTTATAACTCTCTAAGACATTTCTATATGCATAATTCGTGTAGTGAATACCTTGGTCGGAATGCATTGTTAAACCTGCCAGTTTTAACGGAGAAAGCTTATTCAAGCACTGCTTCGCAACCTCAGTTGATAAGTTCATACCGAGATATAAGGATGTAGAATAGGCGACTATTTCTTTTGTGCAGAGATCTTTAACTGCCGACAAATAGACCTTTTGAGAGTTACCGAATTTGAGCTCTGTAATATCTGTACTGTAAACCTCATCGGCCTTAGCGGGAGAGAAGTTCCTTGCCAGTGTGTTCTTCTTCACGGCATGTTCTGTTTGTTTAAAGAGATACCCATTAAACTTTCGTTTTCTTCTTATCTTCGTTACAAGGCCATATTCTTTTTTTAAACGAGCCACTTTCTTCGGATTTATGACTAAGCCGAACTGTCGTTGGATTTTCATCACCGTCGTGCGGATACCCGCCTTAGCATAACTCTTCTCGTGAACAGTTTTTACGAGTTTTAGAATTGGTTCGTCTTTATAAGTTCGATCAAGCTCATGTTCTTTCCAGTAGTAAAAGAGCGATCTTTGAAGATTCGCCACTCGACAAAGTTCTGAAATTCTAAGACGTGGTTGTTTTTCAATAGCCTTGGCAATTAAGATGCAACGCGATTTTATTCGCCCTTTTTTGCCAAGGCATGGAGCTTTTTTAGGAATTCGTTTTCCGCCTCCAGGTAGGCTAATCGTGCTTCCATTTGCTTAAGGGAAAGTGGTTCTTTTTTATTTGAAGAGCCCTTAGGGCGGCCCGTTGCGCCTTTTCCTCGGCGCTCTTCGGAAAAACCCTTTGTCCCGTGTTTTTCTTGGTTTTTCAACCAGCGAGCAATAGATTTGGAGCAGTAATTTTCAGGGAAAAATTTAGGATCTAAGCCTGCGTCAGCGAATATTTCTGCCGGGGATCGACCAATTTTATAAGCTTTAGTTGCTTTGATTTTAAACTCCGGAGTGAAGCTGATTTGCTTGTCTCCAAAACTAGAAATGCTAGAGCTATTGCCAAAAGCAGCTCTAGCGTTTTTTATCCAGGCTTTCATGATCTGTCTCCTTCTTGGAAGGATACCCCTAAAACCTTAACAGGTCTTTTTATTTTCCTGTCCTATTTTTGGGGTACAGATCACTTGGGGCATCTCTTTTTTTATTCTTAAAGCAAACTAACTAGACTTTAGTAAACTTAAAATAATTTAAATATGTAATTTAGTGCCTTTTCTCAAAATAAGTCGCTAGTTGTAATAAAGTTTCATAAACAAAACTCCGTATTGTTTAACGACAAAACTGGAGGTTTCCTTTGTTGAAGCTATTATCTGCCACAACTTTGATTTCTACAACTTTGCTTTTAGCCGCCTGCAGCTCTGGTAGTTCAAAAGGTGGGACAGGCGCAATTATCAGCCCAGCACAACCCATTGCAAATACGCCCGAAGCTGCGCAGAAGCAAATTTTGGAAGTTAAAGAGCAGATAAATAGCGATGTTCAGTATGCACTTCATGAAGATGATCTAGAAACCTTGGTTTCCGAGGGCTTAGTCGAGGATACTGAAATTAAGGCGTGGGTAAAATAGTTATGAGATCATTAACTCATTTTATCTTCGTAGTTAGCACCTTTGTTTCTACTTCTGTTTATGCCGATAAAAGCTATTTAGGTCGGGCTCCGGAGCGCGGTGTACTAGTTATAGTGAATCCGGATAAATCTGCAGTAAGGACCGGAGAGGTTGTTGATTTCAAAGGGGTTATAAAAGTAGTTGGTAAGTCGAAGCTTGAAGAGCTGATTGATAAACTTAAAGGGGCCCATGGTAAAAAAGAAAATCTTCTTCAAGAGTTTCAACGGGAAGGGCTCGATATTCAAGCTTCGTTTCCTAGCGCAGCGGTCGATGTTTCAAGTAAGTTGGTTTTAACAGGAGTATCAGACAGCGAAATTCAGTTTTCGTATAAATCATCGCCGATTAAGACTACTGATCTGAATCAGTTTTCTTTAAAAGTGTTTAATAATGTTAAAGATAAGCAGCTTTTAAAAAGTCTTGTATCTATTCAAGCTAAACTTGAAAAACGAATTCAAGTTCTTCAAGAACTATTAAAGAAATGTCAGAATAATAAGGCTTTAAAAGAGGTCATTGCGGTATTTCAAAAGGAAATTGATAAGCTTTCTGCCGTGGTGGCTCGGATTCAAGACCGCATTAATTCGGATGAAAATGTTTTAGCTAGTCATCAGTACGCACTGCAGGTCGATAACCTGCTTGCTCAGGCAAGTAGTGTATCAACGGTGATGAGTCAGTTTAGATTCGCTATCGATGCGGTTCCAGGAAATGCAATGGAGGGCATGAGAACTCAGTTTTCTTCAAAAATAATCTATTTATCTAAAAATTTTTCAGATAACTTAAGTTTAAAAAATCAATCTGAATCATTTTCAAGTTCCTATCATGACGAGGATATCGATAATCTAGATGATGGGGAGTGTTATTTAGCTGAATTTGTATTTAATGGGCAGAAACTTTCATCACAAAAAATAGCTGGTTCGCCTTCAAAAGTTCAGGTCGTATTTACGCATCTAACAAATCGGCTTATTGCTCAGAACTCGAATCAATTTGACGTATCCTTATACAAAGTAGATAGGCACGAGCGAAAAAAGAAAATCGGCTATCTGAATTATGTATTACCGACTCAGCCAGATACAGTGGCCCCCGTACTGACTCTGGTTAATCCTGGCCCTAGTGAAATCTATTTAAAGAACCTTTCGAATATCGAGATTTCTGCTGCTGATAGAGTGGGTATTGTTGATGAACAGAGCTTTACGTCTTCCCTTCAGGGTAAAACTTTGGACAATCAAGACTATACAGTTGATCTTAAGGGTCTACTTACGTCTACTCGCGTAGGGGATGGCGAGCGTATAGTTTGGAAGGGAAGTCTGCAGACTCTGCCCGAAGGAGAGTATAAGATTACTGCTAATGTTGCAGATCCCAAAGGTAATCAAGCATCGTCCCTAGTGCATAGCTTTGCGATTGATCGAACAGCTCCATTGGTTTCAAGTCCCTATCCAGGCGGTTTAGCTATCGCAAGCTATTCAGTAGACATTCCTGTTAAAGTGGAGGACGTTAGCCCTACATTTACAGATATTATTGTGAACGATGAGCTATTTTTTAGTACTGGTGCAAAAGATTTTAATGCCAGCATTGGCTTAAATAAAGAAGGACTGAATAAAATTAAGTTTGTTAGTGTGGATGCCGCTGGAAATGCTAGCATTGCTAAAGAGCTGACAGTTTTTCGGGATACTACGCCGCCTCAGTTGACGTTCGTGATGCCTCAAAATTTAGATTATGTTGATGGTGTGCGTTTCAATATAGAAGTTCAATCTGATGAATTTTTGGGAAGCTCTGCCTTTATTAATACGACCGAGTTGGAAATCCCGGAAAATTCTAAGTCCATTAAAACAAGTTATACCCTTGATAAAGAAGGGGAAGTTGAATTGACGGTAAGGGCCCAGGATTTGCTCGGTAATCAAAGTGAAAAGACTATTAAGGTCACTTCGCTGTTAAGAGCATTGGTTCCGTCGTTGGTAGGTTTGTATCTTGACGAGCAAAGAAATGTAATGATCGTAAAGGGGGCGGTTGGTGTAACTCGTCCTGGGTTGAATGTGAAGGTGTCTGGTGGATTCTTTAATTCGAAAAAAATAACAGCATCTGCTCAGGGTTCTTTCGAGGTAGAACTTGACCCAGAATCCTCGTATGAGGTTTCCGTCTACGATCCAGTCGTGGATAAAGACTTTAGCACTCGTATTTCATACGGAGTTGATCAGCCATATATATTGGCTGGAACTATTAAAGATATTTATAATAATCCAATTGTTAATGCTAAGGTGAATGTTTTAGGTTCGACTTTAGTAACTTATACGAACGATAATGGCGTATTTGAATTCAAAAAAGTAGACTATCCAAATATAAGCCTAGTTGGTGATCAGACCCTTTCAATTGATGGAAGTACGGTGATTCAGGCCAATTTAGGTGATAAGAAAAAGTATTCGCGGGTAAGTTTGCCGATTTCAGTGGGACTTAAGCAAAACAACGTTTTGCAAACCCCAATTTATCTTACCCCTGTATTTTTGGATGAAAGCTCTACTGAAATTGCAAAGGCATCTGGTGGCGTTGTTATGGATCCTCATGCGCCCGATGTGGTACTAGAGATCCCGGCCAACAGTGTTCAATTTCCATCGGGACAGTCACAAGAGAAAATTTCTTTGGTGGAAATCCCAGCTGACCGAGTTAGTATTCCGGTCCCAGGTTCTTCAGCGCCAGAGACAGTTGTTTCACTAGAGCCCAGCGGGACGAAGTTTACAGAGCCAGTAAAGATTGAGCTTCCAAATTCTAGCAGCTTTTCTGCTGGAACCGAGATGTTATTGGTGCTTTACAATTCGGCAACGGGACGGTGGGAAATTGGCGGGTCCGCGCAGGTGTCTGCAGATGGCAATAAGGTTGTTAGTAAACCAGGGCAAGGGCTTCGACATTTTAGCTTAGTCTATGCAACTCCAATGGGGCCAGAAATTACCAAAGTTGGGGCCCAGGATAAACCTGGCGCAAACACCTTAGACGGTGCTGTTTCGACGTCCATTGCTCTTCCTGGATTTAAAATCTATGGCAATGATGTCAATTTGGGGCTTACTTACAAAAGCACTTGGGCAAAACCAAGCTTAGAAGTGACAAATATCTTCAATTTTCCGGATAGAAAAATAAATGTCGATTATTTGGCAACATCTGGAAGCGGCAGTTCAACTGGCACTCAGCGAATTGATGAATGTAAAACCATAATAGGAACATGGAAGACCTGCGTTCGCGGAACCTTGAATTATTATTCGAAGTATTTCTACGATATAGCTTATCGAAATTTAGAATTAAATGTAAAGCCAACTAAGATTGAAACGCAATTGTTCACTCAGGATTTGGTCACAGAGCCTTATATTTTTAGCGATAACAAACAAACCCCCGAGAACGAAATTAAGCCGCTTTCGATGGTTTCATTTATGGCTCCTTTGAAAGATAAAAATGGAGATTACTTTAAATCGGGTCTGTATCCGTATTTTGTAGATTACAAGGTTTCATTTGATGGGATCGTACTTTCTGGAAGTAAATCGGGGACATTTTACCAAGAAAACAATACCGAGTTCAAGGGTGTGAAGTCTGTGTCTTATGACACTAAGATCATTAATTCTTCGGCTGTTGACGAAATTATCGGATTAGGTTCGCAGAATCAGGTCTTAGCTAATCACTATATCGTTCAAAATAAAATAGATTCGGTTGGGGGGCGAGGTTGGAAGATCAATGGCACTCAAAAAATATTAAATCCTCAATCCAGTAAGATCGTGATCGAAGAATCTAATGGAGAACTGAGTACCTATTCTGTTGCAAGTACGATGCAGACTGTATTTTCAGGTGATTCGCAGGAAGTGTCGCTTAACGATGGGATAGCTTTAGAGCAGTATCCATTGATTATAGCTAAAGATAAGAACTCCAATAAAGTTGTGAAATTAGATCTTTCAGGTTCTTCGGCTTATAAAACAGATTTCAGCAGCTTTAGTTCGCTTTCTGGTAACCTTCACGGCCATGATTTCTTTGCTTTTAGTAACACCAGAGGTATTAAAGAAGAGATTAAATATTTTTATGGCAAAAGATGTGAATGGCGTACGCGCACCGTTACGGATTATTATTGCTCGCAACACAATCAGTCCTATTCTTTTGATGCTCGACCAAAACAAATGGTTTTTAATGGCTCTGAAGTGATTGGCATTGATAATTTTAGACATAATATTTTTAGCTCGGTTATGGGGGCGACGGAGCTGAATCTCTTTGGATCAAAGACGTCCGTGCCTAATTTTTCGCATAACTACAATACGAACTCAGTGACGCATTCAACAGAGATGTATAATTTCTGTAATTCGCAGGGCGGGATTAAGTGTGGTGCTCTTCAAGGTAAAGAAGAGATCTCATATAGTGGTTATGGATGTGGTCATGCGCCGACATTTTATTACTGCTCTTTAGATGATTATTCAGGGCTTAATCCGGGCAATAATCTAATCCCTCAAAGAGGAACCATCGTTAATGGTGTACTCACATTAAATTCTCCAGAGGCCATTGTGGCTTCAAACAATCCAAACGAATTTATTATTGCTGACACTGGAAATTATTTGGTGCGCATTTATAATCGCCAAAATTCTACAATCCGCACTGTGGCTGGAAAAATTAATCAAAACAATCCTACTAGTGATACTGGGGATGGAGAACTCGCAGTAGAAGCTTCGATTTCGCGTCCCTTGGCGGTCATGCAAGATTCTGCAGGGAATATTTATTTTACGACTGAAGGCGGTCGAGTGCGTAAGGTCGATAATGCGGGGATTATTTCAAGTATTGCTGGATTTGGCGATCCAGAGCTATCGATATCGGGACTTAGCGCTAACTTAAGTCTGCTTCGCCCTAGTGGAATAGTTTTAGACGAGCCTCGTCAGATTATGTACGTGGCCGATACTGGGCATAATCGCGTTGTATCAATAGATCTTCAATCAGGCGAATACACATCGGTGGCAGGGACCGGAGATTCCTCGTCCCAGGATAAAACTGTACTAGCGTTAGAAGGGGCTATCTATGCACCGACGTTAATGAAGTTTGATTCTGATGGTAACATAATAGTTGTCGAGAGTGGGGCCAACAAACTTAAGAAGTTATCATTGAACTACAGTCGTCAGGGAAGTTTAACTTTCTTGCCGTCAGTAAAGGACAACACAAGACTTGTTCGGGAAAGTGATGGTTCTTGGGTTCGTACGTATCGTTCGGGTGATAAATCGTATTTTGATACCGATGGATATCATTTAAAGGACGAAAGTTTAATTGGTCGAGTTGTTCGATATGAATATGAAAACTTCACGACGGGTTCAGGTAATTTAGAAAAAAGATTAACCAGAATCCTAATGCCGAACTCGCAGGTTGTTCAGTATAATTATTCTGGACGCTTACTAAGCAGCATTACGGATCCAGCCGGTAGACAAACCAGTTTTTATTACACATTTAGTGATGATCTAAAGCGGGTAGAGTTTCCTGATGGAACGAAAAGGGAATTCGAGTACGCATTTTCGGGGCTTCTAGTTAAAGAAAAAGATGCTAAGAATTCCGAGACTCAGTATGTGTACAATGCTCGGGAGCGATTATTAAAAGTGATAAATGCCAATCAAAGCGCAGTGCAAATTGGTGATGCCGCTTCAAATATTGTTAACAAAAATGAATCAGGTTCAATGCCAACAGCTTTTGATTCTGCCAATACTATTGTTGATGCCAATGGAAATTCCACTAAGGTAGAAAAAGACTTTATGGGGTATATTTACACCATAACCGATGCTAAAGGTCAGGTCACAACACTGCGCCGTGATGAAGAGGGGCGAGTGACCGAAGTTATTGCACCTGATGGTTCACACACTAAAAATACCTATGACCAAGTGACGGGGGATCTTTTAGTCACCGAAAGTGTGGATTTAGGTATTCGCGAAGAAAAAGCCTACAACCAGTTTGGGCAAATCGTTGCGCAAAAAAATGGAAATGGCTTTGTATTTACGAAGCAATATAATGCCCAGGGGCAACTTATTAAAGAAACCGCGCCAGATGGATCTTTTGTTAGCTATGCCTACAATGCGCAGGGTTTGCTTGCTGAAAAATCAATGTCCGTTAACGGGCAGATTCTGACGTCAAGTTATGAATACAATAATTTAGGTCAGTTGGTGAAAACCACGGACTCGTCAGGAAAGTTCGTTGAATATCAGCCAGATTTAGCAGGCAATACCCTACGTAGTAAATCGGGCGAATCTTTAACAAATTATGAATACGATCATTTTAATAGATTATTAAAAGTGACTTCGCCAAAGCTTGAAATCACGCAGTATCAATATTCTGTAACTGGAGAGCTTACTAAGATTATTGACCCCAAAAACAATGAAACCAATTTTAGCTACAATAATTTAGGTCAATTGGTTCAAAAAGTTGATATGAACGGGAAAGTCCATAGCTTTGCGTATGATGCCAATGGGAACACTGTTCAGGAGACTGATCCAAACGGAAATATAAAAGTATTTGCCTACGATAGCCTGAATCAACTAATCAAGGCGCAGCTGCCTGATGATGTAATTCAGTATCAGTATAACACCAAGGGTGAAGTTTCAAGTCAGTCAAACTTGGTATCCCAAATTAGCTATCAGCGGGATACGAAGGGGCGTGTAACTCAAGTAGGTTTTGTTGGGGCTGGGGAGCTTTCAAACTTTGTCAGTTACAATTTAAATCAAGACTTTGATTTTAACGGAAATCGTATAAGATTAAGAACAGAATATGGTCATCTAAATTATGTTTACGACAGCCTCAATCGTTTAACAACACTTGTTGGTTTTGGTGGCGAGCAATTTGGATTTAACTATGATTCTGGATCACGCTTGACTCGTATAAACCGTCCAGGTGGTTCGACAGAGTTTGATTACAATACGAACGGGACTGTTCAAAAGATCAGTCATATAGGGGCAGGATCAGTGAAAAGCTATCATGAGTACACGTACAATGATCGCAATTTCCCAGTTCAAAAGCGAAGCATCGCTGGTGATCTGTCTTACGCCTATGACCCGAATGGACAGTTGTCTTCCGCAAGTTCAGTGTCTACTAATGAAGCTTATAGCTATGATCCATTAGGTAATCGTATTACCGATCAAAATGGACTTTATGTTTATGATGATAAGTCGCAGTTACTTAAAGAAGACTATCAGTATCTTTATAACTACGACAATAATGGGAACTTGATCTCAAAAATCCCCAAAGATAGCAATAAGAACGCCTGGGCTTATCATTATTCAAGTAAGAATCAACTTATGAAGGTCCAACAGATGGATCGTCCATTAGGACAAGTGATCCGTCAGGTGGATTATCGATACGATGTTCTTGGTCGCAGAATACAGAAGTCAGTTTGGACCAAGGATGCAGAGTCTGATCCTAAAAAGACCTATGTTCGTAAGTATATTTACGATGGAGATAATATCTTTGCAGAGTTTGATGGTAACAACGTACTGGTTGCAAGATATACGCATTCCCCATTAGGTCCAGATGATATTTTAGAATCAGAGATCACCAATGCTGGTGTTACGGCAGGTCTTGCTCAGAATGATGGAAAGTATTTCTATCTTAAGGATGCCTTGGGTTCTGTTTCTGATATCGTCGACGGAAGTGGTCAGATCGTTCAGCGCTATGACTATGAATCCTTCGGAAAAATCAGGTCCATTACATCAGTTGGTGGTGGTGATATTACTTCAAGCCCGCTTGTGAATACGAGCTTCACATACACAGGGCGAGAGTGGGACGAAGAAGCTGGGTTGTATTATTATCGTGCGCGATACTACGATGCGAATGTGGGGCGGTTTATCCAGAAGGACCCGCATCCGGGTGAAATTGGTCGCCCTCTAACCACAAATAATGCTTATACATATGTAGTTAATAATCCAAATATTTATCGTGATCCCGATGGAAGATGGTTATGGATAGCACTTGCGGCTGTTTTGAATGGTGTTTTTATTGGAGCTAAAAACTACAGTCAAATTAAAGGTTCAGGTGGGTCTGATGCGCAGGCATCAGAGGCGTTTTGGACAGGCTTTGCTATAGGGACGGCTCAGGTTATAGCTACAGTAGCCATGCCTTCTTTTGGTTTTGAAATCGCGGGTGCAGCCGAAGCATTAAATAATGCGAGTTTGCAGTATATCTTGGCAGATCACAAGTGGTCTAGAGTTGACATCGGTACTATTGCATTAGCAGGTGTCGTTGGTTATGGATCTGCCTATTTTGGAGGGAATCTTGGTAGCCAAATCGGCAAAGCGATGAATCCATATAACGGCGAATTGATAAAAACTTTTTCTGAGACGTTTTCAATAGGGTTCGGGCACATTTCTAATAGTATTGTTCCCAGTGAACCCAAAAAAGCAAGTGGCTGTGGAGTTTCATCTCCATGTGGAGGCAGGTTGCCATGAGTATATTCTCGGTAATATGTTTAGTTTTATCGGTTTCATTTTTCTATATCTATTCGCAAAAGAAAGTTGTACGAGTTGAAAAATCTTCTTTAAGATCAAATATTGGTTACAAAGCGAAATCTCCTTTGGATAAGATAGTCGATCCTCTAGTTAGGTACTCTTTTCCTCTTTCAGCGATTATTATAGGATTAATATATCGTTTCTTTGTGTCTGATTTTTTAAATTATCACAAAATTAATTTAGTATATATTATGTCATGGACTGTTATTATTGTTGCTAGGTTGAAAAATAAGGAGTTTAGGTTTTTGTTATTTTCTGTTTATTTTATATATTCAGGAATTCTTAGTTTAGATTTTCTTAACGACAAGCGTGAAATCTATGTTTTGTTAATGCTCAGTATTTTTCCAGCATATTTTAAAGCTGTCATTTATGATCAAGAAAGTAGGATATTAAAGTGAACTAAGTTCCCCTCGCTCCGCTCAGGTCACAGCTTTGTAGAGTGTAGGTAGGTGAAAAGAAGTTAAGTTTAGTGTGCGACAAAGTTTTGTTTGAAAGTTGTAGAGTTAAAGGCTTCGAAAATTTGAGTACGATAGGTATAGCGGGAATAAATAGTTTTTAAAACAATAGTTCCTTAAAACGAGCTGAGGTATATAATGTGCCCGAACATGGTTGAAAATAAAAAGGAGTGCGTGATGCCGTATTACAATGAAAACCATTGAAGTGCCGAATAAAATAATTATTTTGGGGTCAGACTTTGGATCCAAAGTAATACATTCTTTTGTTGCTGCCTTCTTTGGAGTTTTTTTAACTAAGGATCCTTCTGGTAACTCTGTTTTTGACTGGATACTATATTTATCTTGCTTTGTTTTGTCAGCGGGCTGGCTTTTCATAATCTGGTTTGAAATGAAGCGGAAAATGACAATTACGAATTCGACTATTGAGGTTCAATGGGTACGAAAGCACTTAGTTTTTAGGGAGGAACCGCTTCAAATATCAATTGAAAAAAAGAAATATCCAGGCTGGCAGGTCAGCATTCAGGGTATTGATAATAAGCAACGACTATGCCTCTATCATTTCGCAAGGAAGAAAAGGGCTAATGAGTTTGTGGATTTGATTAAACAGCGATATGCATTCGCTATTCAAATCAGTTCTGAAAAATACTAGTGGCGGTTATTAAATTAGAATTGAGAAGTTGTTTTTTTATTGGTGCAATTCTTGAGATTGAATACAAAAATCATCGCTATAAGCTTCGGATTACAAGCGGCCCCATTTCACTTGTAATCCTTAAAAAAAAATGAACTAAGTTCCCCTCGCTTCGCTTAGGTCACAGCTTCGTAGGTAGGAGGCAAGTGAAAAGAAGTTAAGTTTAGTATGTGACAAAGGTTTGTTTGAAAGTTGTAGTGAAAAAAGGATTCGAAGATTTGAGTACGTTAGATATATTGGGAATAAAATTGACCTGAACCCAATTTCAGTACCAATTACAATGCGACTGGACGTCTTTCATAATTTATCGGCGTAGATGAAAAGGTATCTGGTGTAGGTGGCTTAAGTTAAGATGTTCAGGTCATTCTTTCAGTGACCAGATGGTTCATAGTCCAATGGTGCATCGCCTGGCAGTTCAGGGCCAAATTTAATACCTCCATGAGGGGGCGAATATGAAATTCAAAGTTCGAGATTGCGGAATGAATTGGTTTTCTTATGTCTTACATAGGCAAAGCTATGCGGTCATGTTTATCATTCTATTGGGTTCAATCGTCTTATTTGGTGGACTTAGGATAATTAGATTTTCTTTGCAGCTTGGAGGGCTTAAAGCTGGACTCGAGTTTATTTTAAATGACATTATATACACTTGTGTTCTCGGTGCAGGAATCGGACTTGGCGTTATTCTATTGGGAGCTTTCTTAAGAATCTTCATTTGGCTTCAGGCATTTGAATTTAATGGAACAGAAATCACGGATCTATTTTCTATTAAAATAATAAGGAATAGGTATGTTAATGAATTTATTGGCTAAGAATTATAAGCAGTATACTTTTAATAATGAGTTCATTGAGATCTGGACAGATTTCTCTTCTAAGGTATCTTTTGAAAAAAAAGAAATAATTGATTTATACTTTTATCTTAATTGGCGAAGAGTTATTTTTGTATTAAGAAATATCAGAGTTTGTTTAGAGTTCGATTCAGAAGAGGGACAAAAAAAATTTCTTTCCGATTTTGGATTTTTCTTTACCGAAGAGGATTATATATTTTTGAGATCGAAGACTCGTAGGCAGGCTTTAAAGTGGTTTCTTTTATCCGTATTTTTTAATTTGATTGCCTACCTAACTCAAATTAGACAGTTAGAAATAGCTGCTAATTTGAGTTTGTTATTTGTGATTTATTCATTATTGTTAACTTTTTCACATATGAATAATCTTGATAGAATTTTGAAGAAAATTCGCTCCAGTTGAGCGAATTATTCTTTTTTATCTTCGAATAGCTTTCGGGTCGATGGCGTCTTGGAGGCCGTCACCGAGGTAGTTGAACGAGACCACAGTAAGTAGGATAAGGACTCCTGGGATGATTGCTAAGAAGGGAGCTTGGTAAATCAGCTCTTGGGCGTTGTTAAGCATATTTCCCCAGCTCGGCATTGGAGGCATGATACCTAAACCTAAAAAGCTTAGGGCCGCCTCAAAGAGGATGGATTCGCCAACACCTAATGTGATGGAAACCAACATCGGAGCAATGACGTTTGGAAACATGTGGCGTACAATAATTGTAAAATCACTGGCCCCTAAAGTCTTCGCGGCTAGTACAAATTCGCGCTCGCGGATGGATAGAATACTTCCCCGGACCAAACGCGCCACCGTCATCCACGAAAACAGACACAAGATAAAGACCATCTTCCAAACACTTTCATTGCCGGCGCTGATAAAGCTTTTCAATGCTGGCAACTTGGACAAATCAATTGCAGCCATGACAATCAATACCGGAATCGTTGGCAGCGATAATAAAGAATCTGTCAGACGCATTAAGATATTGTCGATAATGCCGCCGTAGAACCCTGCAATACTACCAATCAAAAGACCTATCAATGCCGAAGCGATGGCCACCAAGATACCAACTCCCATCGAAACGCGAGTGCCATAAATTAAGCGAACAAAGACATCGCGGCCCAACTCATCGGTGCCTAGGATGTGATAAGTCCCAAATTTTGAAAACATTGTCTCGAGTTCTTGTGTTTCTGGAATGGAGATAGATTTAAGACTGGAAATGGCCTCAGAATTTGTTTTGCTGCTTAAATCATAGATCGCATCAAGCTCGCCGACAGAGACAACTTGCTTTTCGACCAAAAGCTTTTGAATTTTATCCGCGGCGGCTGGATTTGCATTGATCCAGTTTTCGATTGTAGTTTCCTTAACGTCCTGCCCCGCATCGGCTTGGCTTAAAGGCGCCATATAACGATTGGCCACGTTTTGCTCGTTTGGATCAATACCCATCATTCCTGATATGACTGGAGCTAATAAAGCAAGACTGACAAAGATTAAAATGGTGATTGCACCTGCGACGGCAAGTTTGTGCTCTAGAAACTGAGAGAACACAATTTTGGTCATAGATTGAGCTTGTTCAAGCTGTTTTTTATTATCGTTCATTACAAGCTCCTTTCTTATTTATAAGTGATTCGTGGATCGGCAACACCGTAAAGAATGTCAGCGACGAAGTTAGCAAGAAGTACCATGCTCACACTAATGACAAAACTGATCATGGCAACGTTGTAGTCATTCCCTACAATGGAATCGTAAACAAGTTTGCCAACCCCTTGATAAGCAAACACGGTTTCAGTCAGGATCGCCCCGGAAAATAAGGATGAAAATGATAAGGCCAAAATGGTAATCAATGGAATCAACGCATTTCTGAAACCGTGATTCCAAATCACGGCCTGACGGTTTAGGCCCTTGGCTTTTGCCGTTCGGATAAAATCATTGCGCATCACTTCAACCATTGTCGATCTAGCAAATCGTGAAAAACGACCAATCTGTTGAATTGATAAACTGAGCACCGGCAAAATCAAATATTTACTGCGATCCAAAACCTCCGCCCAAAAGCCCAGCGGCTCGTCGGTAATTGTCACTGTTCCGCCGGCAGGAAGAATCGGGATTTTCACTGCAAAAAGAATAATTAAGACAAGTGCCAACCAAAAACTTGGAATTGAAATACCCGCAAACGAAAAAAAGTTAACAATATAATCAAATTTACTTCCAGGCTTTAAAGCAGAGTAAATGCCCAAAGGAAGTGCAATGGCTAAAGAAAGAACAAGCGAAGCCAATGAAAGCCAGAATGTGTTCATTAATCGAGGTCCCATGATTTCTTCAACAGGAACGCGATAAGTACGACTGTAACCTAAGTCGCCTTTTACGATATTAGAAACCCAATTCACGTAGCGAGTGGTTACGGGTTGATCCAATCCGTACAAAGATTTTAAACGGGCAACATCGGCTGCCGTGATTTTAGGATTGGACGAGATCATGATATCAATAGGGTCGCCCGGCATTAGGGACATAAGATAAAAGCAAACAAATGAAAGTACGACAATAACCGCAGCAGTTTGTAATAGTCGTCGCAAAATATAATTAGTCACTTTGTTTAAGCTCCTTCAAAAAAACCGGGAGGAAATTCAATATCAAACTTATTAACAGGGTCCTGTTTTCAGGCCCCGATAACCGTGCGCTACCGAGGCCTTATTTTTTCTAAAAAACTAGAATGCCCAGTCTTCTACATTATTAGTTTCGTAGAACTGGTGGCCAGCAGGGCGGTAGCCTTTAATACCCACTGGAGTCACAGAGATATCAGATCGGTAGTACAGAGGTAAAACCGGTACTTCTGCCGTGTATTCTTTTAGAACTGATTGAATCAATTCTTTGCGTTTTCCAGCGTTGAATTCTAGATCCAAAGAGGCCAAAGATTTATCGACGCTAGAGTTCTTCCAGCCCGTGTAGTTCTGACCGCTCCATCCATTGCCATCGTTTGGAATAGACTCTGAGGCCAAATTTGATTTTGGACTGTTTTCAGGTGAAGATACCCAGGCAAACATCGCCATGTGATCAAATTTTCTTTTACGAGTTGTTTCGCCAAAGAAAACACGAGCAGGCTCGTTCTTGATGATAACTTCGATACCAGCTTGTTTCCATTGGTTCTGAAGGTAAACCTGAACTGTTTCACGAGTCTTGTTTCCTGCCGTCGTCATGAACGTCAAAGATAGTTTTTTACCATCTTTTGCGCGGATGCCATCGGGTCCCATCTTCCAGCCTGCCTCGTCAAGGATCTTGCTCGCTTCACGCTTCGAGTAGCGATAGATGTTCACAACTTTAGGGTCACGAGTAAACCAAGAGTCTTTAGGGGAAATATTGTGCAAAGCCACTTCTTGGCGTCCCTCAAAAAGAGCCTTTACTAGGTCTTCACGGTTGATGGACATAATCAAGGCTTTACGAACACGCACATCTTTTAAGATTGGGTTGTCTAAATTTAGGTCGATATGTTCGTAAGTCACAGAAGGTGTGAAGTGAACTTTGAAAGGCAATTTTTCAGCTTTAACCTTTTTTTCAAACGAAAGAGCTTGGTCAAAACCAAGACCTAAAGTTGAAATCATATCAATAGTTCCAGAACGAAGGTTGGCTTCCATGGTTCCTTCGTTAGGAATCAACTTCACCACGATTTTTTGGATCGCAGGCTTCTTGCCGTAAAAGTGTGGATTCACAGCAAACGCCACATGAGAACCTAATTTTACGTCCGTGATGACGTAAGGACCATTGTAAAGACCCAAAGTTGCTGGGGCTCTTACGTAAGTAGAGTTCTTTTCATAGCCTTCTTTTTGTTTGCCATATTTTTCAAAAACCGCTTTTTCAATATGAGTTGGCACTGGGAAGAAGTTTCCAAGTTGGAAGAAATCCCATTTTGCTTTTTCGTAAGTGAAAACGCATTTCTTAGGAGTGGCAGCATCCCATTCAATTTTTTCAACCTGTGTCCAAGTCTCTTTTTCGCCCACTGATACGTTGTCCGAAGATCCAATCGTATGTGCCGTTTTAAAGTCTTCACAGATCACGGGTTTGCCATCAGACCATTTGGCATTATCAAGGATTTCCCAAGTGGCAACGATCTTCTTTTTTCCGCCAATGTCTGCAATCTTTGCATTGCCATTTTCAATGGAAGGAATGCTTTTTGCCAATTGTGGAACCCATTTTCCGTCTGGATTTAGTACAGTCAAAGATCTGCCAACCATACGATACATGTAAGATGAAGCTGACATCGACATGATCAATGGATTTAGATTTTCGAACTCTTGAGAGATACCAATCTTGAGTTCTTTATTGCTGGGGGCAGCTTGTGCCGTCAGGGTCAATGCCGAGACTGCGATCAATGCTGTTGCGACCTTGAAAAGTTTCATTCCTAACTCCTTGTTATTTGGAATTTTGATTAACATAAAAACATGCTGATTTTTGTTGCTCAGAACCCATCAGTTCCGGTGTTTTTTGCGAGCAGACGTCCATTTTGTGAACGCAGCGAGGGTGAAAACTACAGCCCGCTGGTGGGTTCAAGGGACTTGGAACCTCGCCGGAAAGTGATTTTTTCATTTTCTTTTTTCCCTCGCCCATTTTGGGTATCGCACTAAGCAAGGCCTGGGTGTAGGGATGTTGCGGGTTTTGAAACAAGGTGTCTCGGTCTGCGACTTCAACAACTTTACCTAGATACATCACAGCAACGCGATCGCAGAAGTGTTCAATCACGCTTAGATCATGAGAAATAAAGATATAAGTTAAGCCTAGTTGATTCTGAAGGTCTTTTAGAAGATTCAGAATTTGCGCTTGAATCGAGACATCCAAGGCACTGACGGGTTCATCGCAAATAATCAATTTTGGATTTAAAGCAATAGCCCGGGCAATGCAAATTCGTTGGCGCTGACCGCCGGAAAATTCGTGAGGGTAGCGATTGATGTGAGCTGCCCGTAAGCCAACCTGCTCTAAGAGTTCTTTGACTCTTTTTTCTTTGGCTTCTCCGGATAGGACGCCGTGGATGTCAAACGGCTGGCCAATAATTTGTCCGACTGTCATGCGAGGATCTAACGAGGCATAGGGATCTTGGAAGATCATCTGAATATCTTTACGAAGCTTGCGAAGATCGTTTCCACTTTGTTCTAAAAAATTTTGACCTTCAAACTCGATTTGGCCAGCTGTAGGTTCGTAAAGACGGATGAGTGTTCGTCCGAGGGTTGATTTTCCGCAGCCAGATTCGCCAACCAGTCCCAGTGTTTCGCCTTTGCGAACCGTTAATGAAACATCGTCAACGGCTTTTACTTGGCCAACAGTCTTTAGGAAAAAACCTTTTTTAACAGGGAAGTATTTTTTAATATTTTGGGCATTTAAGATAATTTCGCTCATGCGGGCTCCGGGTTAAAGCAGGCGATAGAGTGTCCAACTTGAACTTCGACCAATGGTGGCTTTTGTTGATTGCACTCGGATTTGGCACGATGACAGCGATTGACGAACGGGCAGCCTGGTGAATACTCATGAGGTGCCGGGACCGAGCCTTCGATTGTCTTTAATCGGTGCAGGCGTTCCCCAAGTTTGGGACGAGATTGAATCAAAGCTGCTGTGTAAGGGTGACGGGGGGAACGAAGAATATCGGTCGTCGTACCCACTTCACAAGTTTGGCCGCCGTACATTACCATCACTCGATCGGCAACTTCCGAAATCACTCCAAGGTCGTGAGTGATAAACTGCACTGACATTTTCATTTTTTCTTGAAGCTCTTGAATTAGTTCCAAAATTTGAGCCTGAATTGTCACATCTAAGGCTGTCGTGGGCTCGTCCGCAATAAGAAAAGCAGGTTCGCAGGAAAGCGCCATTGCAATCATAGCTCGCTGTCTCATTCCGCCTGATAGTTGGTGAGGATAATTATAGTATCGCTCTTCAGGTGAAGGAATTCCTACAAGTTTAAGCATTTCTATTGAGCGGGCTTTTGCTTCTGTCGGACTGCATTTTTTATGGCGGATCACTTGTTCGTCAATTTGATAGCCAATAGTTAGGACGGGATTTAACGCGGTCATTGGCTCTTGAAAAATCATGGCCATTTCCCCACCGCGAATGTCTTCCATTTCCGACGAAGAGAGTTTTAAAAGGTCACGGCCGTCTAAAAGAACTTCGCCACCGGTGATCTTTCCAGGTTTTTCAATCAATTGCATCAATGAAAACGACGTTACGGACTTGCCGCAACCAGATTCGCCGACGATGCCCAGGGTTTCGCCTTCGAAAATTTTGTAAGAAACATTATTGACCGCTTTAAAAGGGCCAGACTTTAAAAAAAATGTCGTTTCCAGATTATTAACTTCGACAAGGGCCTTTTGCATTTTCACCTACTTTAAAAAGGTCTTTGTTGTTGAAGCTCGTCTATAATCGACAGACCTGCTTTTTTTGCAGATTGCCCCAGAACCTCAGAGATTTTTTCGCTAAACTTTTGTTTTTGTTTAAAGCTCAATTTTAAAACCTGGTGTGACTTGATATGCTCCATAACAAAATCATCCGAGGTGCTAATTCTATCGACTAAATTTAAATGAATCGCTTGTTCCCCGTACCAGTATTCACCAGTGGCCACTTTGGCGGCATCGATTTGAGGGCGATATTTATTCACAAATGACTTAAACAAAAGGTGTGTATCTTCAAGTTGTTGGAGGAATTTTTCTTCGCCTTTTGGGGTGATTTCACCCAAAACCGATATCGTTCTTTTAAACTCGCCCGCAGTATATTCTTTGTAGTCAACATCGTGCTTTTTTAGGAAGCGGTGAAGGTTTGGAACCTGGGCGACGACTCCAATCGAGCCAACGGCCGCAAAAGGAGCGCAGAGGATTTCGTTGGCTACGCAGGCCATCATATAGCCTCCACTGGCGGCGACTTTATCGACCGAAATAGTTAAAGGAATTCCTTTTTCACGGAGGCGATTTAGTTGGGAAGCTGCAAGTCCGTAGCCCATCACCATGCCGCCAGGGCTTTCAAGTCTTAGTAAAACTTTGTCGCCAGTTTTGTAGGTGCAGATTATAGCACTGACTTCTTCCCGCAAATGATCGACGGCGGCGGCTTTAACGTCTCCCTTAAAGTCGATGACAAAAAGACGAGGGAGTGAGGTCTCTTGTTTTTCTAATTCTTTGGCCTCAGCTTTTTCGGCTTTAGAGACTTCTTTAAGTTCTTTTTCGCTTAATGTATTCAGGCGAATGAAGCGCGAGAAGTTTTTAAACTTATTGTTGAGGTTTTCAATTTCAAGCTCTGGTTTTTGTTGAGCTTTCGCTGCAAGAAGCGCAATCAGAATCAACAGAGATCCGATAGCAAGAACGACAATAAATAGTTTGGCCGCAAAAATAAGTATTTCCATAAGGATAAAAACGCTAACATGAACCTGAACCTTGGTCGAGTCTCAATTCGAGTCCTCGTTATTTTTTTTTATTCACGTTAAGATATCGATTATGCATAGCATTTATCATCCATCATCTTCATTAAAACTTCTGAAATGTTTTGTGAGTGCACTTGTGTTGCTGCCAATCTTTTCAGCAGCTTTAGCCGCCGATTCTTTTCCTGATGAAGCTCGATTGCGGGGGTTCGCCGAGCATCAGCGTGAGCAGACGTTGTTTGATAAACAAAGGGATGCGGGTCGGGTCGCTCATGACGAAGATTTTGAGCGTTGGGAAAAGCTGAGAGCCAAGGGGATCGAGGACTATCGAAAGCAAAGCAAGGTAGAAGCGCCCAAGGAAAATGGCCCAGAGCATAAAGAATTTTTAGCCGAAAAAGAAAAATTCGAGAAACAGCGTTCGTTGGATCGTATTGAATATTCAAAAGGTGTTAAAAAGTTTGATCGAAGTATAGCCAAGGGTTTGGTGAGCGAAGAGGAAGAATATGGTCTGTACACCACTCGGCCTCGCTTTGATTATAAGAAAAGATGCAGTCTTGGTTTTAATCATAAATATTGTAAGCCCGGCGCCGGCGCTGGAGGTTCCTCGATGGGTGGAAGCTCTGGGGGTGGAGGGGGAAGTTACTTTCCACCGCCACCAAGCTTTGATGATTTCGGTGGGACTGATTCGGGATATATACCGCCGCCCAATTTAGGAGGCGAAGGCGATGCTGAGTTTCCGCCGCCCCCACCACCGCCGCCGATGTTTCCAGAAGGTGAGGGAGGTTTTAATGACTTCTCAAATGGAATGTCGAGTCCGCCACCTTTTGACGGTGGCTCTGATGGGGGAATCAACTATTAAAAAAAGACCGACATTGTCGGTCTTTTTTTATTTTTGAATCATGAGATCTTCTACGCTGAGTCCTGTATGTTTTTTTATGCCTCTAAAGAGGTACCAGAAGATGGCCAACAGAAGAATTATCGAGGGAACCATGATGACCACAAAGGACCAGCTGGTCATTGAAGCTATCTGTTGGTTAAGAACATCATTTTGAGCGGCGGCATCTAATAACGGATCAATATCGACAAAAATTCTTCGCGCCAGGACAAAGTTTAGAATGGCGCTGGTCGCAAAGGACAATGATAAGAACATAGTTGCGGTTTTCAAATGTCCGTGGAACTCAGTGCTTGAGTTTTTTTCTGCCAAGGCTGATTCCAATTTTTCGATATCGATAGTTGAAGGGTTCAAGAAAAGAGTTTCAATAAAAGGTTTTTTTGTAAAAGCAGATCCCAGAACAAAGAGACCAATGATTGCTGGGAAGGCCGCTTCTTTAACGGCAAACCATATTCCCGTGAGGCCGCTTAATGCCAAGCCACCAGTGATACCCACGTTAAGTAGGCCAAGGACCGATATGAAGTTGGTCTTTTTACGCTTAAAAAGATCGTAAGCGCCATAACCGATTGGAAACGCCAGCGCAATCACCAAGGCCCAAAGTGGGACGACAATCTTGCTTCCTTTATTTAAAATCATCACTGGAAGTAAAATATTAAAAAGGATATTCAGGAATGGGTTTTCAGCGCTCTGGTTTTTTTGCATTGTTGTATTAAAGAAAGAGTCCCTCAAAAAAACAAGTGCTTAATTTAAAAAGTGCACGGCGTTTGCTGAGGCTTTTATCTCGATAGTTTATGTCGAAGTAAAATAAGCCCGTGGCTGGGGTCGTATGGGCTTATGCCGATACTCACTCGATCGCCAATAACCACTTTAATGCTAAACTTTTTCATTTTGCCGCAAAGAATTCCTGTCACTTCGTGGCCATTATCAAGAAGTATTTTGTAAGAGCCTCCGCCAGAGACCGCTGTGATTTTTCCATCGATATTGACTAGGTCGTTTTTTGACATTCTATATGACTCCTTAAATGATTCAGTGGTGGGGTGCGCCATTTAAAGAAGACAGAATGGAAGTCTTTTGAATTGTTTTAATGACAGAGGCTTTAACTAATCATGCTCGAGCAGGAAAAGATACAAAAATCCGAATCAGAGTGCTATTTAAAGAGCATTTCATATTCAATTAATTTAAGTAGGTGGGTATGCCAGAGTTGCCAGAGGTTGAGGTTGTTAAGCGCGGCCTGGAATCTATATTGGGAGATCAAGCGAGAATCGCCAAGATCGTTTGTACACGTAAGGATTTACGCGAAGAGCTTCCCGTGAACGATTTCAAAAAAATGCCAGGGGCGAAAATTTTAAGTTTAAGTCGGCGCGCAAAATATATTTTGATCAAAACCGATCGCGGGACTTTGTTGTCGCATCTAGGTATGACTGGCACATGGCGTTTAGCCCCCGAGGGGCAAGAGCAAAAACATGATCACGTCTATATATATTTAGAAGACGGCCGTCGCTTGGCCTATCGAGATCCGCGCCGTTTTGGTTATCTTGGTTTTATTAAAAGCGGTGAGTCGCATGCAAAATTAGATCATTTGGGGCCTGAACCCTTAGATTCAGAATTTAATGCCTCTTATCTTTTGGGGGCTCTTTCAAATAGAAGCACTGCGATAAAAATTGCGATCATGGATCAAGAAGTTGTGGTGGGTGTGGGGAATATTTATGCCAGTGAGGCTTTATTTGCTTCTGGCGTGAATCCATTGCTTCCAGCCAAGGATTTACTCAAGAAAGATGCTCAAAAATTAATCAAAGAGATTAAAAAGATTTTAACTCGCTCTATTGAAGTTGGTGGGTCAACGATTAGTGATTTTCCTAAAGCAGATGGTGAAAAAGGCTACTTCCAAAATACATTTTTTGTCTATGATCGAGAGGGAAAAGTCTGTTTTTCGTGCAAAAAAAGTAAGATAAAAAAAATGGCGATTGGTGGTCGATCGAGCTTCTGGTGCCCAACTTGCCAAAAATAAATTTTTAATTTCTTTAGAAAAAATGTTTGGCAAGACAATTCGCTTTGTGTAATTTAGCGATCATTCATATAAAACAGTTTCGATTGTCGACACTGAAAATTAATGAAGGGAACAAAAATGAAAAATATCGTTTTCGCGGCTTTGATCGCTTTGTCATTCACTACTGGTTTCACTTGCTCTAAGAACACTCCTGCTGAGCAACCTGCTGCAGAAGCTACTGCAACTACTGAAGCTGCTCCAGCTGACGCTGCTGCTGCTACTACTGAAGCTGCTCCTGCTGCTGACGCTGCTGCACCTGCTGCAGACGCTGCTGCTGCTCCAGCTGCTGAAACTAAGTAATTGGTTTCCTAGACGTAATTGTCTAGAACTGAGAAAGGCTTTCTGGTTAACAGAAAGCCTTTTTTGCGTTTTAACGGGTCTAAAATCGAGAAAACGGCTGTTTTCTTGTCAACTGCTAGGGCCTAGCCCAAGATTTTGGTCTTCCTCATATTTCCAACACTATGTTTCTTAACGGTTCTCCTTGCGCGTTAGGCTTAACAGGAGTCTAATTATATGCGTAGTCATTACAAGGAGATACAACGTGGAATCATACGGCAGTTTTTATGGCATGTTTCTGCAAGATTGGACTTGGGCCTGGAGTTTAGGCTCACTTTTCTTGCTCTTATTTATCGGCTTTTTCAGCAGCCCTTTAATTATTTGGGCCCTTGCTGGAGGTTTGATCCTCTTTGGCTTCGGAGCCCCGATTTGGTTGCTGGGCGCCTACGCAGCGATCATGCTGGTATTCTTAATCAAGCCAATTCGTACGGCTTTGGTTTCATCAGCGGTGATGAATCTTTTTGATAAACTTAAATTGATGCCAAAAATTTCAGAGACAGAGCGCACAGCTTTGGATGCTGGGGTTGTTTGGATTGAAAAAGATCTATTCTCGGGTAAACCAAACTTTGATTCAATGATGGCAGAACCTTATCCAACTTTGACTGCAGAAGAAAAAGCATTCATGGATGGGCCAGTCGAAGAGCTTTGCCGCATGATCGATCAGTGGCAGATCCTTAAGCACCGAGAAATCCCTGAACATATTATGAACTTCATCAAAGAGAAAAAATTCTTGGGTATGATTGTTCCTAAAAAATATGGTGGTCTTGAGTTTTCTGCATTGGCGCACTCGGAAGTGATCATGAAAGTTTCTGGACGTTCGGTGCCAGTTGCTGTGACGATCATGGTTCCGAACTCTTTGGGTCCCGCAGAGCTTTTGGCTCACTACGGTACTGAAGAACAAAAGAATTATTATCTTCCTCGCTTGGCGGACGGTCGCGAAATTCCTTGCTTTGGTTTGACCGAGCCTTTGGCGGGATCAGATGCGGGCTCTATCACTTCTTATGCCGATTTGTTTAAAGGCGACGATGGTAAGCTATATCTGAAAATGAATTGGAACAAACGCTACATCACGCTTGCTGCGATCTCGACTTTAATTGGTTTGGCTTTCCGTGTGCGTGACCCTCAAAATCTGTTGGGCCGTGGTGAAGATCTTGGAATTACATGTGCATTGATTCCAGCGACAACTCCGGGTGTGGTTATCGGTCGTCGTCATGATCCTTTATTTATTCCGTTCTTTAACTGTCCTACTCAAGGTAAAGATGTTGTCGTATCTGTAGATGCTGTCGTTGGCGGCGTCGATGGTATCGGTAAAGGTTGGGGCATGTTGATGGAGTGTTTGGCTGCGGGTCGCGGTATTTCATTGCCAGCACAAGCAACGGGCGGCGCGAAAATGGTGTCTCGAGTAGTGTCCGCTTACACCATGGTTCGTAAACAGTTTGGTATGAGTATCGGTCGATTCGAAGCTATTGAAGAGCCGATGGCACGAATTGGGGCTGCTACCTACACTCTCGAAGCGATGAGAAAGTTCACGCTAGGTGCTTTGGATAAAGGTATTAAGCCACCGGTAATCACGGCGATGCAAAAGTACTACTCTACAGAGATGGGTCGTAAAGGTATCAACGATGCGATGGATATCGTTGGTGGCGCGGGTATTTCAATGGGGCCTCGCAATTTGTTGGGAGAAACTTACATTGCAACTCCAATCGGGATTACAGTTGAAGGCGCGAATATTATGACTCGTACTTTGATTATCTTTGGTCAAGGGGCTTTGCGTGCGCATCCATTTGCTTATGCTGAAGTTAAAGCCATGGATGAAAAAAACCTAAGTGCTTTTGATACAGCATTTTGGGGTCACGTCGGGCACGTGGTTCGTAATACTTGCCGTTCTATCCTTCTTTCTTTAACACGAGGGTATTTGGCATCAGCACCATCGGGTGCCGGTGAAATGGCTGTCTACTATCGTCGTCTTGCTTGGACGTCTGCAACTTTCGCGTTGTTGTCTGACGTTGCGATGGGGGTGCTAGGTGGACAATTAAAGGCGAAACAAAAGATCACAGGTCGTTTTGCTGATATCCTAGCAAATATGTACATGGCTGTTTCTACTTTGCGCCGTTTCGAAGCTGAAGGTCGCAAAAAAGAGGATCTTCCATTCGTTCATTATGCTTTGAAACAAAATATGGCTGAAATACAAAAAGGATTTGATGGTATCTTTGATAACTTGAAAATCCCTGGACTTCGTTGGTTCTTCAAAGGCTGGATCGGTGCTTGGTCTCGTATCAACTCTATCGGCTCTTTAGCTTCTGACGGCTGGTCGCATGCTATTTCTTCTGCAATGTTACAGCAAGGTGGTATTCGTGAACGTCTGACAGAGGGTATTTACATCCCTAAAGACCGCACTCAACAGTTGGGTCGTTTGGAATATGCATTTGATATCGCTCATAAGACTGATGCTATCGAAAAGAAAATCCGTACGGCAATTCGTACCGGTGCGATGGCTAAGAAAAAAGGAGCAGCTGGCGTTGAAGAAGCTAAAGCCAAAGGCATAATCAACGACGAGGAATATAAAATCATGCAAGAGGCTGACAGTATTCGTCTTGATGCCGTGATGGTGGATGATTTTTCGGAAGAACAATATAAAGCAAATAAAGTGATTCACTAAAGAATCAAAAAAAAGGCAGCCTTTTGGCTGCCTTTTTTTATTCTAATATTTTATTTCAATAGTTCGGGGATCGCCGTGGCTTTACTATCATTTTTTTGAAGACTTCCAAGATCCCACATTTCCTCGAAGCTTCGAAGTAGCGAGTAGTGATTATACTTTTCTTTAATCAAACTTCCCGGGGCGATTCTAGGGCCCACCACTAAAGTGAGAATATGATAATCACGACCGATACTTTCGTCGAAGGTGAAGATCCAAGTGATCTTTTTGCCCTCATCAGTGTTCATCAACGGGAAAAGCCTTTTTGAAATCCACTGGGCAGCAAATTTAACGCCTGTATCATGCCCATCGTTATCCATATTCGGAGTGTATAAAGAAAATGCTGGCAGACGGCCGTCGCTGATATATTTATCAAATTGAGTGGCGTTGACAAGTTTAGCGCAGCGAGAAGGGTTTAAGGAAACGTTTCTGAACGAGATAAACGGGAAGTGCTTGCGAACATAGCGACCATACTGGCGCTGTGTGAAGCAATCGCCGGCCTTGCCGTCGCCTGGGTAGTCGTCTCCGAAAGCTCGCCAATCCATACCGCGCTCTTCAAGAAGGTCTCCAATATGAGATACATTTAAATCGAAAGGCTTATTTGTTGTGATGCCGTAGGTGTCCCCGGCGGTCAGCGCGATGTAATTTGGCTGAGAGACGGTGGCAATAGCGGAAAACTGGGTGAAGGTTGCCCCTTGGTTGGCTAGGGCTTTAAAGGCAGGCTCTTGAAGGGCGTGATTGTAATCGGTATTTTCAAGAACGATAACGACGACCCGGCGGTCACTGCTAGCAAAAGTTGTTACCGAGAAAAAAAGCAAGAAGAAGAGGCTAAGTGTTTTCATGCCTTTTCTATGCGCCTACGAATAGGGAAAGACAAATAAAAAACAGGCGAATAGAAAAAAGATCAAAGCGTACGAATGATATAATTAAAATCGCGCATCATTGTAGAGTAAACTTTTTGTTTATTTATAAACCCTAAGTAGTGGAAATGCCTGCATTTTGGAACCTCAAGCTCGGACTCATCGTGGGCAGAATAAATGACGACGGGGGTTGAGGCTTTATTTTTAGAAATACGATGTTCATTCAATAAGCGGTCCATCATTAGCAGCATTTCTTTGCCGGTCATTAGGGGCATTTGCCAGTCTAAGATGATCAGGTCGAAGTCTTCTTTGACCAGTAATGGAATGCTGTCTTCACCGTCGAAAGCCATGGTGATATCACATTTGTACTGGTCTAAAATGTGCGACATTAATCGAATGGACTCTAGGCAGTCGTCGACCAATAGGACTTTTAAGGGGCTTACGGGGAGAGATTTAGCGGCAGCCGAAGAATCCGAGTTCTGCATTTTGACTCCTAGTTATATGTCCATTGTTTTGCATTTTCGAATTAGCTGAAAGAAAAACCCCCACTCTTAAAGACCTTTAAGGGTGGGGGCTCAAAATAAGACAATTTGTTTTTTAGGGACGTCTTATAAAACTACGCATGCTGCGCCTTTTAGCCTACGCATGCTGCACCTTTTAGTTTACGCATGCTGCTCTTTGCGAGTTCCTTCCGCTACGATGGTTTCGCGGACGACGACCACTTTGATTTGCCCTGGGTAGTTGCATTCTTCTTCGATGCGTTTTGCAATTTTTTTAGCAAGTTCAAGGGCCTTTAAGTCATTAACCTTTTTGCTATTCACAAGCACGCGGCACTCGCGGCCCCCACTAAGGACAAAGCAATCTGTTACGCCCTCGAAGCTGCGTGCAATTTCTTGAAGCTCAGAAACTTTTTGGTTGTAGGTCTCCATGGTCGACCGTCTAGCGCCAGGGCGAGCACCAGAGATCGCATCGGCAGCAATCACAATAAATGCATGATCGGTGGCGGGTTGTTCGTCATAGTGATGGGCACGAACGGCGTGAACAACGTCGGGTGCTTCGTTGCGAGCTTGAATAAAGTCTGCGCCAATGACGGCATGCCCGCCGTCCATCGCATGGTCCATCGATTTACCAATATCGTGAAGCATTCCAATTCTTCGTGCTTTTTTAACTTCGACCCCGATTTCGGCAGCCAGAAGTCCGGAAAGCCAACCCACTTCACCACAGTGAAAGTATTGGTTCTGAGTGAACGAATATCGATAACGAAGGGAACCCATCATTTGTCGAATTTCTGGGTGTAGATGTTCAAGTTTTAATTCTTTAGCGATATTATCGCCATCACGCTTAATATTATTAAAAAGTTCTTTACGTTGATTCTCGGCGATCTTGCGAATGAAATCGGGTTGCACTGGCTTCTTTTCTTTCAATAGTCGCTCAAGAACCCGTCGTGTTAGTTCGCGACGGACTGGATCATAACCCGCGACTCCGATCATATCATTTTCATTTTCAACAACGATATCGCAACCACAAACTTCTTGGATTGTTTTAATATTCAGACCTTCGGGATCCAAAAGGACCTTTCTTGCGTTCGCGTCTGGAAAGTGAACGGCACCTATTCCGCGTTCTGGGCAGTAGGGACGAGCAAAGCGGTCAATTGCCAGGGCTAAAATTCGTTTTGCCTTAATTTCTGCATGCTCTTTGACTTCTTCTTCCAAGTTTTGCGCGGCCTTAGATGAAAAACGCTGCGCTTCTTCCTCGAGGCTCTTGATGATTTGAAGTTTGATTTCTTCTTTTGTTGTCTGGGTTTTTTGCGTCAGTTTTTCAATAAATTCTTTGTTTAAAAGATTTAATTGCTCGCGCTTTTGTTTGATACGTATTTCTTCGTTCTTGACCGCAGCTTCTTGAGTCTTAATATCTGACTCAAAACTTTGAAGTTTCTTTTTTTCTTCCTGAATGACGCTGTCGGCTTTGGATTTTTTTTCGTCCGCAATTTCTTGAAGCTCTTCAATGCGCTCTTCAAGTTTAAGCATATCGTTTTCAATTTTTGTCCAGAGCTCAAGCTCGATCTCCTGAGTTCTTTCAGCTTCTTCCAGTTTACGAATTTCAAGCGCTTCTTTGACTTCGTTTAAAATATCTTCCGCTTCGTCTTGGGCGCGACGGATTAAAGATTTATTTTTATATATGCGCAGGCCCCAGCCCAATCCTAGGCCAGCGACAAGGCTTGCAATGCCTGCTCCGATGATCATGATCATGATGTAGTGCTCCTAACATCTTACATTATACCGATGCTTTTTTAGATTCTACAAGCATTGAACGGATGGTCATTGGCAAAATCAGTTTCCAGTCGCATAATAGGGTTCCTAATGGGAGGCGTTATGGGTGCGATGCAATGTAAAACAGAGTGGGTTCAGGGAATGACATTTCAGAACGATATTCGAGGTCATCAGTTTAAACTTGATGCGAAATCCGAGCATGGTGGTCAAGATTCTGGCCCCACTCCCAAAGAGATATTGTTGGCGGGTATTGCAGGATGTTCCGGCATGGATATCGTTAGCTTGTTAAAAAAAATGAGACAAAATTTTAGCTCGTTACGTATCGAAACAAAAACGAATACCACCGAGGGCTATCCATCGATTTTTGATAAGGTCGAAGTTGAATATTACATTGTCGGCGAGGGACTAGCTTCTGATAAAGTGGCTGACGCCGTAAAAAAATCTATGACGAAGTATTGCGGCGTGAGCGCGATGATTTCCAAGGCATCGCCCATTGTGTATAAAGTATTTGTAAACGGTCAATTGGTGGACGAAGCTGCCGCTCAATTTTAAAAAAACATTCAAAGATCTAAATAAAAAACTTAGCGGTGGCTCGAGTCCAGGGACTCGGGTGTCTTTAAATATTTTGAAAGATAAAGCGCGAAAATAGTGAAGACGATCGCAAGGTAACCCACTTTTTCATAGTGAAGAATTTGGCCATCGCTGCCTTTTACAACTATTTGCCCGGCAAAAAAACTTGCGGCGGCAGATGAAAGCTGAGTGACCGAACTTACCAAGGACATAAAGCTGCCTCGGCTTTGCGGGGGTACCACTGACGATACCATCGTGTTCGCTGGAATCATGCGTCCGCCGATGATCATGAAAAAGAAGGCAGTGAGTGCTAAAATCATCCACAGCGGTGTGACGCCCAGATGGGTGACTAAAAAGACGGGTAATAGCGAAATAATTCCCGCAATAAGAAAGATCCTATGTTTTCCAAACCGGTCTGATAACTTCCCAATCAATGGCGAAGTAACGATAGAACAAGCACCTCCAACCAGATAAATTAGCGGTAGCTGGCTTTCCAGGAGTCCAGCGTTGGTGACCATAGATGGGCTGTAAAAAGGAATAATACTGAAGTGTCCAAAAACCAGCATGCTCATAAATATTAAAGCTAGAGCCTGGTTGTTGTTAGTGAAGATTCCACGCAGAGTTGAGAAGGGATCTTTAAGGCTTGAGTTGTGCTCCAAGTGGTCGCGCATCGAGGGAATGGCCCAGATGGCGAAAGCACTTAACAGTAAAGAGGCCGCACCCAAGAATAAAAATGGAGCGTGCCAATTGAAGTGGCTCGCAAGCCATAGTGAAAATGGCACTCCTAAAACAGAGGAAGCAGAAAAAGAGGCCATAACTATTCCCATAGCAGTTCCGCGGCGTTCGTAGGAAATTGCATCCGAAACGATAGACATCACTAAGGAGCTCAGGACTCCCCCAAAAATTCCTGTTAATGAACGAGTCATCAAAAGAATCGAATAGGTAGGGGCGAGGGCACACGCTAAAGTTCCAACTGAAAAACCCAGAAAGAAAAGAAGAAGCGCTTTTTTCCGATCAAAGCGATCGATGTAAAAAGAGGCCGCAAATCCAGAAATGCCGGCAGAGAATGTGTAACTTGAAACCAAAAGTCCGAACTCCTGGGGGCTGATGCTAAATATGCGCATCAATTGCGGTCCCAGTGGCATCAAGATCATGAAATCTACGATGTGAACGAATTGAATAGCTGCAAGGATAAACAAGAGGAATTTTTCTTTTTTTGAAAACATAGGACGAGTATTCCATAGAGTTCGACGAAAAGTGAAGCTTATTGTCAAATGCAAGTCCAATATTGATTTCGCTTGCTGCCAGGAGTAGCGTGAGAAATATGAATATGCTCGTAATGAATCCTCATTTTTCTTTTCTATTGCTTCCGGTTGCTGTGATTGCAGGTATCTTGGGGGCCATTTTGGGGCTTGGCGGGGGGATTATTATGGTGCCCTTCTTAACCCTTGTTTTTGGCGTCGACATTCAAGTAGCCATCGCAGCAAGTTTGGTTTCAATTGTCGCAACCTCCTCGGGAGCGGCGGCCTCTTATCTTCGAGATCGGCTAACCAATTTGCGTTTGGCGGTTTTGTTAGAGGTGGGTACAGTGCTCGGGGCCATCACAGGAGTCCTGCTTCATAAAATTATGAAGGCCTCTTCGTTGTTTTATTTATTTGCGTTTTTTTTAATTTGGTCTGCCTACATGATGGCGAAAAAAAAGAATCAATTAAATGAATCAGTCGGGCAGAATCCTCATCCATGGGCGACCAAATTGAAGCTCAACGGAGAGTTTAAAGATGGTGATGGCATTGTGAAGCCCTACTTTGTTGAAAAAGTTCCTTTTGGGGTTTTAGGAATGTATGGTGCTGGAGTCCTATCTGCATTGTTAGGTATTGGCAGCGGAAGTTTAAAGGTTTTGGTTATGGATGGGATGATGAAGTTACCGATCAAGGTCTCTTCGGCTACTTCCAATTTTATGATAGGGGTGACGGCTGCGGCATCAGCTGGAGCTTTCATGTTGGAAGGAAAAATCGATTTGCGTATAGCTGTTCCAATGGCCTTAGGAATTTTAATTGGATCCTTTTTGGGGGCGAAATTAATGATTCGTATGCCTGCAAGTTTAATTCGAAAATTATTTGTATATGTTTTGGTGTTTTTGGGACTTCAGATGATGTGGAAGGGGTGGCATGGCTAAGTCAAACTTAGAAGGTGTAGAATTAAGAATTGCGACTCTTTTACGCTACGGTGTGATTGGATCTGGATTCTTGCTTTTTGTGTCCATGTTAATGCTTGTATTGGGTTATCCAGCGGCTCAGGAATTGGGTCATTGGGGTCTCTGGTTATTAGTCTGTTTGCCTGTCTTAAGAGTTTTAACGACGGCACTTGTTTTTTTGTATGAAAAAGAATTCACTATGTTTGTTATTGCAACTACCGTATTATTTTTACTGAGTTTTAGCTTTTCAATGGGATGGGGGACGCACTAGATGAGTACATGGAAATATACCTTATTGATGCGATTTTATGGTTTATTTAAAATTCCGTTGTTAGCCTTTGTTGCACCCAAAATTAAGACTTTTGACGGCAAGAAATGTGTTGTTTCGATTCCGTTGGGTTATCGGACCAAGAACCACGTAGGTTCGATGTACTTCGGTGCTTTGGCTGTGGGGGCCGAGTTGTCCATTGCGGCAGCAGCTGTTTTTGCAATTTCCGAGAAAAAAAAGAAAATTGATTTTATATTTAAAGATTTTGATTGCAAGTTTTTAAAACGCGCTGACGGTGAAGTCTATTTCGTGTGTGAAGAGATCGAAGAGGTTTTAAAGCTTGTGGATCAGACAGCGTTGTCGGAAGAGAGATTAGAGAAAAAATTAAAAGGCTACGCTTATGTTCCTGGTAACAAAACAGGAGAGCCAATTTTAGAATATGAGTTAACCTTATCGATGAAAAACAGATCGAAAAAAGCATAATTTAAAAAGCTAGAGGGTGGTTTAACGAAGCCACCCTTTGTTTTTTATTTGCTGAGCTTTGTAAATGCTCTGGTTTCCCGAAAGACGATGACTGATTAGGCATGCCGCTAGAAAATAAATAAAAAATGAAGGTCCAAAAAGCTCTGCACCTAAAATCGCACAGGCCCAAGGAGCATGGACACAGCCTGCAAATAATGCGACAAAGCCAATGGCGGCAGCAAGCTCGGTTCCAAAATTTAAATATATTGAACTCCAGCTTCCCAGGGCGCTGCCGATGGCAAACAGTGGCGTGACTTCACCACCTTTGAGGCCAGCCGCTGTGCTAAGTAGAGTGAATAGGGCTTTTCCAAGCACAACGCTAATTTCTTGAGCTTCTAGAAAACTGTTTTGTATGATTTGTAAGCCCAACCCGTTAAAAAGATCTGTCTTTAAGGCGAGGCTCAATACCGTGACGATTCCGGATAAAATGAAGCTTGTGCTATAGCTGTATTTTGTCGCTTCAGAGAACCGATTTAGTGTTTGAAGGCAGATGCAGTAGAGTCTAGCGGCGAGCGCACAAAGTATTCCCAGTAAGCCCGCTTTTAATATGGTCAGAGTTGCCGAATTGGGGAGGGGGCCGGCGCTAAGGAAGCCATGTTCGATTCCAAACGATAGAGTCATGTGATGTGCAAGGAATGAAGTGGTCAGGCAAGGGAGCAAGGACTTAATAATTGGGCGCTCCGAGCGAGGTGTTTCTAGAGCAAAGATAAGTCCGGCCCAAGGAGTTCCAAAGATGGCTGCAAAGCCGCCTGCTATTCCCATCATCAGTAGAATTCGGCGCTGTTCTGTAGTGAACCTAAAAAATCGTCTTAATTGGTCAGCCAGAGCTGTACTAATTTGCACGGCGACCCCTTCGCGACCAACAGAGGCTCCGAATAAATGACTTAAAAGACTGAAGCAAAAGACTAAGATACTGGATCGGAATGGAATGAATTCGCCTTTTTGACGGTGAAGCTCTTCATAGACTAAGCTTGATCCGAGGTTGGATCTGCCACCGTAGTTTTTATATACGAATTTCGTTAGAAGAGCTAAGAAAGGTAAACCCCAGACAAGTGCTGGGGTTTCAAAAAAGAACTTTGACGTAATTTTTAAAATAGACAGAAATAAGTATGAACTGGATGCGGCCCCAACCGAAACGGCCAAAACAAAAGGTATCCAAAATAAAAAATACTTCAAAAGTCTCACTGAAATGATGCTAGTCCCTGTGAGGGACTGGCATCAAGTAAAACTTATTAGGCTTTCATGTAGCGAGTCAACATTAAGTGAATTTCCGATTTCAATTTTTCTTCATTTTCCTGTGACTGACTTTGAAGCAGGCTTAATTGAAGAGCATTATTGAATGTACTCACGATAATTAAGGACATCATATTTCGGTCACGACCTGGAATATCCGGCACGTGCTCCATGATCAGTTTTTGATAATGCTCGAAGAAGACTCTGCGTGTTTCCCAGTAATCCAAAAGACCTTGTACATTTTGAAGCGCCGTTCGTAGTTCGCGTTCAGTGTGGAATCTTGATACGCCAAGATCTAAGATCGCACGAATTCGCGAATCGAAATCTTGTGGTAGGTTTTTGAAACCTTCTTTCATAAACAAAATATCTCGTTCTAATAGATCATCCACGACCGCAGCAACGATGGCCTCACGATTCGAAAAGAATTGATATAAAGAACCAATAGAAACGCCTGCCATCTCGGCGATCTTATCTGTTGTTATGTTGTGATAGGGCTCCTGCACAAGAAGGCGAGCGCAAGATTCTACGATGCTAGAAACAGTCTCGCGAGAGCGGCGTTGTACCGGAATTTTTAACATATATTTCTTTGGCGAAGTCGGCACAAATGAGAGAGTTTGCATAAATGTTCCTTCCGTTTAGCCTCACATTTAAATAAGGCTGATTATTGATAGACTCATATTTCCATAATTAGTCCTTTTTTAAAAGACCTCCATGTGAAGTATCATTATACGGAACCAAGGTAGACTATTTAGCTACCTTATTACATTAATGAAATAGGGGCTTGATTTTTCAATGTTAATAAAATTCATAATTTAGCATTGTTATTAATATATTGAAATTATTATAAAATATTAAATATTTATTATTGCTGATAAAATAGAGTTCAATTTCAAAAAACGAGTATTTTCTCGTTTTTGACTTAAATTTAAGCAAAAAGGCTCGCTTTTTATTATTACAGAATTGTAGGGTGGTTTATTGTTAAAAAGAGACAACCGGTTCTGGTGATAAACTCTGATTTGAGTAAATTGTGTTTTTTTCACATCGCACAAATATATCGCTCACGTTTTTTATATCGGTTCTTTGGTCCTCTAAGTCCTTGAAAAATCGCATAAATATCCATGCATAAGAAAAACTTATGGAAAATCTAAATTTAATTAAATTGTTCTTATGGGTCCAGGGCGATATGTTGGTTTTCAAGAAGAGAGGGCTCAATAGAGCTAACTCTACAGAGTGAAACTCTAAAGACTCTCTAAACAGACCCTTTGTTGATCCATGGAAACTTAACGATAAGTCCCTCCCTCAACAAAACCGCAGCGATCGCTGCTTCCATAAAAAACACTTCAAAAATCCCACCTATAAAAACAACAAAGGGTTTGTGCGCGAACACAAACCCTTCTGATTTTATTAGGAATTTAAATTAATGAGCTCCGGCTTTTCTTTTGGTTAAATAGTAATCCCAATTTCCTTCAATGACATTCATCTCGTGTTTGTCGATTTCGAAGACTTTTGTTGTTATTTCTCGGAGGAAAAAGCGATCGTGCGATACGATCATGACGGTTCCTGGGAAGTCTTTGATGGCCTGAAGAAGGACTTCACGGGAGGTGATGTCCAAATGGTTGGTAGGTTCGTCCAGAACCAGAAAATTCGGGCCCTCGGCAAGCATGCAGGCTAAAACGACACGACTCTTTTCGCCGCCAGAAAGAATACTGATTTTTTTATCGGCTTCCTCTCCTGAAAACTTAAAGGCTCCTAGAAGAGTTCTGACAAAGCCTAATCCCATATTCGGGATGTGACTGTGAACTTCATCAAGGACGGTGTTGTTAGGATTTAAAACATCCAGAGAGTTCTGGCTGAAGTAAGCTAGTTTGATGGAAGCACCTACTGTGGCTTTGCCTTCTGTTGCATCGGTGCGGCCTGCAATAATTTTTAAAAGAGTCGATTTACCAGCGCCATTCACTCCGACGACGGCAACGCGATCTAATCGTTTCACAAGTGCGTTTGCCCCAGAGAAAACTCGCTTTTGAGTGCCATCATCTTTGGCGTAGACTTTACCCAGGTTTTCAATTTTGACGACTTCGTCTCCACCGCGAGGGGGTTCTGGCCATTCAAACTTGATCGACTCCTCCTCTGCTGGAATCTCGATGCGATCAATTTTTTCTAATTTTTTAACCCGCGATTGGACCTGAGCCGCGTGAGAGGCGCGGGCTGCGAAGCGAGCAATGAACTCTTCTTCTTTGGCTAGCATGTCTTCTTGTCGCTTGGCTTGAGCAATCAGTTGCTCGCGACGAATGTTACGCTCTTTTTCGTAGAAATCGTAGTTGCCTCCGTAAACGGTGATGGTCTTATTGGCAATTTCGACGATTTTGCTGACCAATCGGTTCATGAAGTCCCGATCGTGGGACGTCATAAGGATAGAGCCCGGATAGTTATTGAGCCACTCTTCAAGCCAAATAATACTTTCAAGATCCAAATGGTTTGTCGGCTCGTCCATTAGTAAAACATCTGGATTCAGAGCCAGAATTTTAGCCAAAGCAATACGCATTTTCCATCCACCAGAAAAACTTTCGGTGGGGCGATGGTAGTCATCAGGCCCGATACCCAAGCCCGTTAAAATTTCCGCAGCCCGAGATTCAATATCATAGCCACCCAAACGTTCAAATTCTGCTTGAGCCTCTCCATATTTTTCAAGGAGGCTTGTCATGGCGTCATCATCTATCGGGTTTATTGCAGAATCCTCAAGTTGATGTTCCATTGTCTTTAGGGCTGCCTGTAATCTAGGCAACTCTGGATGTGCGGCTTTGACCTCCTCCAAGGCGCTGCGTCCCCTCATATCTTCGATATTTTGGTGGAAATAGCCAACGACAAGACGGTCTGATTTGGAAACGGCTCCAGAATCGACGCCTTCTTCGCCCATAATCACTTTGAAGATGGTCGATTTACCTGCGCCGTTGGGTCCGACAAGTCCAATTTTCTCTCCGGGATTAATTTGGAAAGAGCCGTTTTTATAAAGAATTTTGTTTCCGTATTGCTTTGATATGCCTGAAATGTGAATCATGGCTGCACCTTAACAGGCTCGGCGCAGGCTGGCAATGAGGGCGCTGCGTAAATCAAAGAAATTCCCCAGAAGAGGTGAATGGGTTATTTTTATGCTTATTCACTCTGTTTCATCGGTCTATTTTAATAAGCCAAAGGATGCCAACATGTCGTTTAAATACGCTCCAATGTATGAAAAGCAAAAAGACAGTACTCAGTATAAAAAAATTTCTTCGGATTACGTGAAAGTTGAAAAACTGGGAAATCGAGATGTTTTAGTCGTTGCTCCAGAGGCTTTAGAGGTGCTTGCAGAAGCTGCATTTGTAGATGTGTCTCATTTGCTTAGAACGTCTCATATGGAAATGCTTGCAAAAATTTTGAAGGATCCAGAAGCTTCGGCAAACGATCGTTTCGTAGCTTTAGATCTTATTCGAAATGCCGTGATCGCGGCTCAGATGGAGTTTCCGTCGTGTCAAGATACCGGTACGGCGATTGCGATCGGTAAAAAAGGAGAAAATGTCTTTACCGGTTGTGACGATAAGGAGCTTCTATCAAAAGGAATTTTTAATACCTATCTAAAAAAGAATTTACGTTTTTCTCAAATGGCCCCGCTTAGTTTTTTTGAGGAAAAAAATACGGGAACAAACTTACCAGCGCAAATTGATATTTATGCCGATCAAGGGGATGAGTATCACTTTTTGTTTTTAGCAAAAGGTGGTGGCAGCGCTAATAAATCTTATCTTCATCAAAAGACGAAGGCGGTTTTAAATCCTGAATCTTTCGAGAAATTTGTGAAAGAAACTTTGATGTCTTTGGGAACAGCGGCTTGTCCTCCTTATCACTTGGCCCTGGTTGTAGGTGGGACCTCTGCGGAAGAGAATCTGAAGATCGTTAAATATGCCTCAGCAGGCTACTTGGATGGGCTTCCAACATCGGGTTCTGCAGAAGGCCGGGCCTTCCGCGATTTGGATATGGAGAAAAAAGTTGAACAATGGGCTCGAGAAACGAAGATCGGTGCACAGTTTGGTGGAAAATATTTTGTTCACGACGTGAGGGTCATTCGTTTGCCTCGACACGGGGCGAGCTGTCCCGTCGGGATTGGTGTGAGTTGTTCTGCTGATAGAAATATCAAAGCTAAGATTACCAAAGACGGTCTATTTATTGAACAACTCGAGACGGATCCAGCCCGATTCTTGCCGGCTGATCATAAGGATCCATCGGCTCAGGTGGTCTCTATTGATTTGAATAAACCGATGGCTGAAACTTTAAAAGTTCTATCCGGTCTTAAAGTTGCGACACAGGTTATGCTAAATGGTCCTATGATTGTAGCCCGAGATATTGCGCATGCAAAACTGAAAGAATTGGTTGATCAAGGAAAAGGCGTTCCAGATTATTTTAAAGAGTATGCTGTTTATTATGCAGGTCCTGCTAAGACTCCGGCAGGTTACGCTTCAGGTTCTTTTGGTCCGACAACTTCAGAACGTATGGATCCCTACGTTTCAACATTCCAGGCCCTAGGGGCATCGATGGTGATGCTTGGAAAGGGAAACCGCCAGCCGGCAGTGACGGAGTCTTGTCAGAAATATGGTGGATTTTACTTGGGCAGTATTGGTGGACCGGCAGCGCGACTTGGTAAAGAGTGCATCACCAAAGTGGAAGTTTTAGACTTTAAAGAGTTGGGGATGGAGGCTGTGTGGAAGATCGAAGTAAAAGATTTCCCGGCCTTTATTATCGTTGATGATAAAGGAAATGACTTCTTTAAAACCATGATCAGAAAGTTGTAAAAAAAAAGCCCACTTCTAAAGTGGGCTTTTTTTTATTTTGCTTTATCTTTGTATTCCTTTAAAGATTTTTGCAGTTCTGCGGGAATATCAGTACCTGCTGTTCCCGTGTAACCCATTGTGACTTGATCCTCGTACTCTTTGTAGCATTTTCTAGCTTGGGCAGTATGAGGAGCGGCATCAATACACTTTTGATAGAAAGCATCAGTCATCTGCCAAAAATCTAAATCTGTTAAAGAATCGTAGGCTTGGCCCAGTAACCAATAGATCTCAGCTTTTTGGTTGGCTTTTTCGGATTCTCCGATCGAGCGATGCAGTAGGGCGCTGGCACGAAGGAATTCGATGTCGCCAGCATGGCGATTCAGATCTTGTTTCTTCTGTCCTTTAGCGATTAGTTTTTTTGCCAATGATAGACGTGATTTTAAAGTATCTGCTTTTGTGTTTTTCTCGTTTTTCCATTGCATTAAGGATTCATTCCAGAATTTAGCATAGTCGTTCAAGTACTTTGGCGCACTAGACGACTTTTGAATCTTATTGACGATAGAAAGCGCCATGTCTGGATCTTGTTTGTATTTCACTGCAATAGCTAAAGAATTTCGAGTGGCTCGTTCCCATAAATTAAATGACGTCTTGTCTGGTGAAGAGCTTAATATCGATTCGAACTCTTTCATCGCATCATCAAAATTTCTAATCGCTGTTAAAAATTCGCCGCGCTCAAGTGGCGACATCTTTCCAAGAGACTCAGATAATTTTTTTCCAGAAAATGCAGGGCCTAAGTTTGTGCGAGTGTGGCATTGGATACAGTAAGAAGTGCTGTTTTTTAAAGTGAAGCGGGCATAGTCTTTTAATCCGAGTTCGAACGTGTTTAACCCACGAACAATTTCGTCTTCGAATTGTGCATTGATAAGTCTCATACTTGGATCCATTTTCATCATTTCAGAATCCGAGTTAAGTTGGCGTGAAACATTTGCTATTTCTTTAAGCTGGGCTTTGATAATTTGATCATTTTCTGAAGCGCTAAACTTTTTAGAATCCGAGAGGTAGGGAACCAGGGTGCTAAGTTTTTCGCCAAGGATTGACATTTTTCCCTGCCAAGAATCGGGATGGGCTTTGACGGCAGTATTGATTTCTTGATCTGATGATTTTTGGTGACCACAGGCGCTTAACATAATAATTCCTGCGGCGATGAATATTTTTAACTTCATAAGCGCTCCTTGCTTAAGTAATTTGATGATACCTGGATCATGCTCGAAGACAAGGTCTTGTTTGTTAAGAGCCAGCCTTAAATTGATCTTGCAGGGGAATCTCACGAGTGAATCCAGCAAAAGGACCATGGTATATATTTTCTTCTAACCATAGTATTTCTGCTTTGGCTTCTTCCTTGTAAACAAAACGATGCCAAAACTTATTTGTATTATCCCAATTGTAGCCACGCGCCTTTAAAAGATCTTTTGTTTCAAAGCGAGTTCCTGTGGCAATGATCTGAGTGGTATTTCTGCGGGCATTTTGCAAAAGTTCATTGAGATAGCTTTCGTTGCTGAATTCTGAAGAGTTCAAACTTAAAAGATATAGCAAAGCATCTACGTCGTTCAGGGCTCGATGGGCATCGACGAAAAAGCCATGATAAATATTTAAAAGTTCGAGCTTTGAACTGAAAAATCCTTTAGCGCTCCAATTGATTTGCTTTAGACTGCAGCCCCATATTTTATCTTGGCTGATTTTACATCGTTGATCGATAAAGGGACGATCAAAACGAGCATTATGCGCGATAATAATATGCGCTGACTCAAATAAGGCTCCGATTTTTTCCCAATCGATACTTTGGTTTTTGACCATCTCGTCGGTGATGCCGGTTAGTTCAGATATTTCTGGTTTGATGGGGCGACCTGGATCTTGAAAACTTGTATAGGCTTCTTCAATTTTTAAGACGTCACCATTTTGCTTATTAAACAAAAAACTGCGAATTGCAATTTCAATGATTGTGTCTTCGGAGTGGTTTAAACCCGTGGTCTCGACGTCTAAAACCAATCCCCGTCGCACGATATCAGCGTTTTGTTCGATCCAAGAAGTCGAGGAATAAGGGGCCAAAAGAACTTGACCACTTTCGAGTTTGTTGAGGGTTACCGTATTGCCGTCTGTTGATTTGCCAATCCATCTAAATGCCATAAGCTATAAAACGGTGACTCCTGATGGATGTCAAGATCAGGGTTCGATAGGGCTTTGGCTTTGTGCAATAGCTCCATCCAAATTCTTTTGCGGATAGAGTTTCGCGTACCAATAACGATTTCTCAGGATATTGGCAACGTACTCTCGCGTTTCTTCAAATGGGATAAGATCGGCAAAAAGCAACGAGTCCTCGATGGGATAGCGGCGACTCCATTTTCGAACATTACCCGCCCCCGCATTGTATGATGCGAGAGCTTTCATCACGTCACCATCGAACTCTCGAATAAGGGCGTGAAGGTATTCAGAACCTAATTGAACGTTTCGTGCCGGATCAAATAGTTGTTCGGGCTGGATATGGCGACGCAGCTCTTTAGCTGTATTGGGCATTAGCTGCATAAGACCGCGAGCGCCAACGGGACTTTCCGTTTTGGGATTGAAAGAGCTTTCTTGGCGGATGAGGGCAAAAACTAAATAAGGATCTTCTTCGGCCGTGTTTTGCACAATGATATTTGCAAAATCTAATGGATAATACAGCTTAAGATTTTGAGTCGTTTTGAATTTAGGGTTGTTTTGAAATAGGTTGGATAAAACTTTAAATTTTTCATGCTTAAGTTCTTCAAAATTTTGAAGTTCTTGCGCAATAAACAACTGAAATTCAGGTTCTGCATTTTTTAGAGCATCGATGTCGATAAACTCTAAGGTTCTTTTTGCTAAAGCAAGTTCGTTCGTTTGTTTAAACGCATTGTAAAGATGAGCCGATGCTTGCAATTTTGAGTTCGCAGTTCGCGATGAAGACTCTTGCTGTTCAGTTTCGCTTATTATCTCATAAGGAGTGTTTTCGTCTTCGCCTTGGAAGTCGTTTATTGCGTGATAGGAAAGGGGATGGTCGATAAGGTTATGAACCTTAGAACGATGGCTAACTCGCTGGTCCGCTGCCAGTTTGTTTTGATTAACCCAATATTTAGCTCTTCCAAGTAATAGGTTGTTATCTGAAGTTAAGATAAGTTCATTCAGAGCTTTATTAGAGGTTTCTAAATCGCCCAACCATTTCGAAAGTAAACCTAAGCGGTACATACCAAGATCCGAAGCATATTGAGGCTTCATTCCTTTTTGGCAAGCGTAGGTTTTTTTGTAGATATCTAGGCTTCTAGCAACGGCCTCTTTTTGAGGGAAAGACTCTTCAATTTTATATGCCAGCGCCGCAGAAATCATCGGAGGCAAGCATCGAGGAGATCCTAGGTACATCTTTTCTAGTTGCTGTCGTTGTTTCGTCGAAAGGCTGCCGATTAATTTGATTGCTGTTGATTGTGAGGGTGCAGTAAATGAATCCCAGGACTCTGATTTTAAAATATTTTTGAGAGCATTTTTAATCGAAAAATCAGACTTTGGTTTTTCATCTTTGGTAGGATAAAAGACCTCGCATAGAAGTTGGTTTTTTTGAATATGGCAGGCCTTGTAGCGGGCCCCGAAGAAGCCTTCTTTCTTAAATGTTTCACTCATTTCTTTGGCTAACGATTCAAAATAAAGTTTTTCCTGTTCCCATTGATTTTGACTATTTTTCTGGGTTTGCCAAATTTGGGCACCTAGAACCAAAATCCCTAAAAGTAGAAAGGCCAAAGCCAGGGGTTGATAACGGCCTAAAGCCCCATTTAATTGGGGTTGAAGAATTTTTGAAATAAATTTCACTTTTTTGGGTGTCTGCTTCGTTTCCATATGGATTTGCGGTGCAGTTTCCGGGCCTGCCTAGTGGATAAAGCTGTTCTGTCTTAAATTTAGACAGAACAGCTTCTTTTTTCTAAGCTTAGGAAATTCTTTCGGTATTTTTACTTTTATCGCTTATCTTAGCGCAATGAAAACAGCCGTTATTCTATTCTTTCTACTCTGTGTTCAGGTCGTACAGGCCGGAGCGACCTGTTTAACTAGGCACTTAACTGAAGCCATCGAGATCAACACTCGTCGAAAGGCAGCCTATGCTTTATTGACTGATGGCGCTTCAAAATCAATTTCCAATAAATTAATAAAGATGGAAAATGAATTACTTTGGGGGGCTCGATTGGGCGACTTCGTTGCAGGGCACTGGCGACGGGCGGGAGTACCACTTTTGTGTGCTGACGTCGTTGAAATGTCAGAAACCCCAGCTTTTAAAGCTCGCTCATTAGACCGAAGCCCCTTAAGTTCAATAACCTTACGCCCAAGTAGTATTGTGCAAACAATCAAAACATTTGTGAACCAAGAGAAGTTTGTAGCCCTAGAAGAGTGGGCGCATCTTCAGGTGTTATCATTGGAGTCGGAAAAAAGAGCTTATTGTTTAACAAGACATTTTTTAGAATCGGTGCGACGAGCGGCGGGATTGGTACCTTATTATCAGCAATTGTCTCAGCAAAAAAACTTGAGTGATCCGACCTGGGTAAGCAAAAAATTCATTAAGGATCAGGCCGAGCTTTTGATATTAGCTTATCAAATTGATCAGGAAGCATGGCTTATTCAAAATAAGGGTGTACCCATTATCTGTCAGGACGTCCCTGAAATTCCTCGATTTTTAAAATAATTCGAACATTAAGAAAATCTTTGAAAGTTCATCTTTTCAGGTGTACAGCCTTGGAACTCGGATAAAAAAAATTAGGAGTCTTTAATGAAAGCAAGAGCAGTCGCGGTTCGCTTTTTTCTGTTTTCCTTTTCCCTCATTATTTTAAATATCGGCTCCTTTGCTCAAGCAAAAAGCCTTCCTGAACTTTCTGAAGATCTTCAAGTGTACTTCCAGTTTTTACGCAATCAGCCTGTGAATTATAAAGTAGACGGTACCGTGTGCGAACAACTGACTCGACTTCACTTTATGCAACAGTATCCTGAATCCGAGTTCAATGTTGATTCTGGGGTTGAATATGGAGACTCTACGGGAGTTTTAGGAGAGCTGGATTTAGTCGTTACAAAAAAAATAGACAATCAAGTGGTCCTTCTTGGTGAGGTAAAGTGCTGGAAGAGTCTAGATATGGGTATGGATAAAGCTAAATTTCAGAGGGATCGCTTTCTTTGGAACCTGCAAAGCCAAGGTCGGAATTTGTTTTTTCGCGGTGGTCAGTTAGCTTTAAATTATGAGTTTACTCGCTTTGAGGCATCACCTGAATATATTTTTGTCTCGCAAGTGGGCGGAAAAAAATGGGGATTTCAATACGAGCTGCCGCTTCGTCTTAGTCAATTAGACGAGCTTCAGCAGTACTTAGTTCGCTGTCAGAAAAAAGGTCTTTGCGTTCAACCTTCAAAGTAAGTGATATCATGTCTATACAAAATCTAGTAAATTCAAAAGCCGAAATTTTAGAGCAGTTGGGTGTCCCCTCCTTAGCCTTCCCAAAAATTATTGCTTACATGGAGCTTCTTTGGGCCTCCAACGAAGAACTCAATTTAATCTCTAGGAAAATGACTATCGAGGAGTTACTGGATAACCATGTGATTGATTGTTTGCTTCCGCTAAAGTTTTTTCCGACGAATTTAAAGTCCGTGGCCGATTTTGGCAGTGGCGGAGGTTTGCCTGCGGTTTTGTATGCGATCTGTTTTCCAGCAGTGAATTTTCACCTTTACGAAAAAAGCCCTAAGAAACAAGAATTTCTATGGAAGTGCCAAAGAATTGCGAGCAATATCCATGTGCATGGAGAAATTCCAGTTGATCTGGCAGATATTCAACTGGTGACGGCTCGTGGATTTAAGCCCGTTGACGTAATCCTGGATGTGAGTCGAAGCTATTACAAACGGGGGGGGACATATTTTTTACTTAAAGCTCGAATGGAAAAAATTCAGGAAGAACTGCAATTGGCTCAAAAGAAATTCAAGCCTGTCCACTTTGATATCCACGAACTTCGATCACCAGTACTTGAGGTCGAGCGCCATTTAGTTCTCATTAACTTAAAGGCTGAATAGGTTTTTATAAATCATTTGTTCGCGTGCTTGACGCACCTTGAATAGCATCCATATTTAATCTATGGATCAAGAAGCGATAGATCAAGATACCGAAATAGAGTACGTACTAACCGAAACCTATATTTCTGGAAAACCCAAAGAGTCCGCATTTTGGTGGACTTCTTTTTTTATCATTTTGTTGGCAGGGATGAGTGTCTGGCACTGGGAACTTTTAAAGCAGGTGGGCTCGTCATTTCTTTTGGCGGATGAATTGACTTACTCTGCTCCTAGCCATTTATACCGACTGCTTTCTAGCACATTGATCCATGCAGATCTTGGGCACTTACTTTCAAATTTGATTATATTTATTTATCTAAGTTATTTCATTGTCGGATATTTTGGTGTGTCGGTTTTGTTCGCTGGGTTTGGGTTCGGTGCATTTATAAACTTAATTGTGTTAAATCAGGCAGTGGGTGCTGGTGGAATTCTTGGAGCCTCCGGCGTTTGTTACTGGCTTGCAGGATTTTGGTTGATCTCTTATTTCTTAATTGATTTGCGGAAGTCGTTGAAGCAGCGTCTTTTAAGGAGCCTAGGGGTTGCACTTGCCGTTTTTATGCCCTCGTCAGCGTTTGACCCACATATCAGCTATTTATCGCATTTTTTAGGTTTTGTGCTTGGTCTAGGTAGTGGTTTGTTTTTTTATGTTCTTTTTAGGACCAAAATTAAGTCCAAAGAAGTGTTTGTTGCGCTGCGCGAGCCTTGAGTCGCTCTTGGTGTACAGGTATGAAGGCTCCTGATCAAAAAAGGGGTCTTTATGTCTAGAATAATATTAGCAGTGTGTGCGGTCTTTGTATTTGCAGCTTGCGCGAAAGAAGTTTCGCCAGTTGCTAAAACGGCGACAGAAAACAAATCAGTTGAAGTCGCGGTTCCAGTTGCAAAAGAAATCGAAAATTTTGATGAATTGAATCCTTTTGCTGAAAATATCGAGCAGCAACTTGAAGCTTTGGATCAAGACTATTTCGAATCAACAGGACAAGCTCCATTTTTATTTGATCTATTCGCTGTGTCTCAATGTAAACGCTCTTCATGCAAGGTTTGGTTGCAAGTTGTTAAGTCGACCCAGTTAGCTTACCTTTATATCGATGGAGAGCATAAGCACACTTGGAAGGTCTCAACCGGCGCTGTCGGTTACGGGACTCCGAACTTCGATAAGCATCCAAATGGTCGTATTTACGATTCTTACACGTCGTCCAAATATCCAGGCGGTGATTATAATGGGCTAGGAAATATGCCGTATGCGATTTTTATCGAGGGCGGATTTGCCGTGCACGGGACTGGGAAGCCAAACTGGCCTAAACTTGGAAGTAGAGCCTCTCACGGATGTGTTCGACTTCACCCTGATAATGCTTACATCTTCAATCGTTTAGTTCGCGAACACGGTATTTATAAAGTTTGGATCACGATCCAAGACTAAGCTCTTTATTTGCAAAAAAATAACACGGCCTTATCGTTGTCGAATACAAGAACAACTTTGTTGTTTTTAAACGAGATCGCCGTGTTCTCATCATAGCTTGAAAAAGCATCTTGGCTTTGTTGTTCTTTTTGCCAAGGTCCCATTCCACTTAGTTCAGGCACCCATTTAGTTCCGTTATTCTCTTCGGTGCCGAGCTGCCATCGAACCCAGGTGTTTTCATTGTTGCTGATTCCGATTTGTATGTACAATTCGAAGTTATCTCTTGAACATTCGATTTGCCGTACGCTTTCCGAAGCTTCGCTGCCAATTGATATTGGCACATCTAATTTGCTGAATGCTGAGTTGAAAGCTTGCGCTGGGCAATACCAAGAGGTGATAAGTACGCTTGAAATCAAAAACATATGATTGAATGGTCTTAGAAGCACTTTGATTCCCCTCAGTTTTAGATCGAAGGGGCTAAATAAAAGAGGTCCTGCTGATATGCAAGACCTCTTTTGATATAAAGCAAATATTATTAGAAATCCGAGATTTGATCTGCCAAATCAGGGGTGTCGATAAACGGGTTGCGATTGCCTTGAATGCTTTCAATTTCGTTATTTCTTCGCATCTCCTCTTCATCCACGGGGTCTTCTTTATGCCATTTACGAAGAACGGCCTCTTCCTTGGCATCTAAAGGGTAGGCATAGCGAACCGAGAAGTAAAATAAGGCACGGGCAACATTTCCTTTGTGGGCTGCCGGTGGTTCAAAGACCAGTTGGCGACCATCGGCTGACGATCCAAGCTTTGCTCCAGATTTGTACTCTTGTTGGGATCCATCAAAGCAGCGAGGTGTATTTTTAATGGTACTGACTTCACCGAAGGGAAAGTTGCCTCGCATTGAATTGGCTGGGCTGTCTGAAGCATATAGGTGGTGAAGATCGCCTACGGCTTCTCGGAAGTAATTTTTATCTCGGAACATACTTTGAGGCTTAGTGTGTTCAACATTGATAATTGTTGAATCGGGTTCGACTCTGGGGCCAACTCGGCCGCCTAAGTGCCCAGCTCCATAAAGAGTCTGGCAGTAAACTTCATGAATAGCATATTGATGTCCAGGAAGTTCGACCAACGAGATATTGCCAAGAAGCTCAACCTGAGCGCGCTGATAGCTAATAGGCTTGTGCGCTTTGCGGATTCTTTCGCCGATTTGTTCTTTAAGTCCGGCGTGGCTTGAGATGCTAACTAATAGAAGACCAGATAGGATGAAAGCCTTAAACAAATTTCCCCCTCAGAAAATTGTTGAAGACTTTACATAGCGCAAGGAAGTTTAGGATTCATGTCAAAGTTGTGTTTTGACGTTAAGCGCATAAATGTAAGTTTATGAAAGAAATTTTTAGCGAGGTTTTATAAAGCGCGGATTAGAGTTGCCACTATATGTGTTCGGTAAGCCGGGGATTGCATTCTTTAAAAGTCGTCCGTGCTTCAGTCCCCACACCCATATTTGATCAGGGGATAGGCCGGGGTCGTTTCGATTTATCCAGTCTGGATAGTACTTCAGGTAGTGAGTCCCGACAAAACTCATTGGTGTTGGTTCGATTCCAAGGGCAATACCGACAAGTTCCGAGCAATAGGTCGTATTGTCACCCCATATGAAATTATAGTCGAAGGCAAGGCCCATTTGTGACTGAAGGTCATGTAAAGAAACAAGTTCATCTGCGACTTCGATCTGCGCATCTCCACGAGACTTCATTTTAGAAATTTCGAGCGCTCGGCCTCCTAAACGTGTATCGGCTTCATAGAAATAGCCTTGCAGTTCAATGCCGACATGAAAAAGAGACTGTTCTACTCTGGGGTGAGAATAAAAATGCAGAATGGCGGCCGAAGAGGCAAAGGGATATTGAAGTGCAATTAAAAAGAAAAACGTCAGTGAGTGCATAAGCAGTTCATATCAATGTTCATTAATTTCGGAAAGCATTTTTAGGTAGTATTGATTTGATAGCTCTAAAACGGCCATTTGTGCTTTTTGGTCTGAATTGAGAATAAATTTGTATTCAGAGCTTTCAGTTTGCTTTCCATGGCTATAGCCAAGCTTTCATGCCATATATAAAGTCCACTCTCGGGCTCTATCGATGTCTTTAGGGTTGGTTAACTCCGCTGGATCGAATTGAATTAAAGGCTTTTCCTTAAGACGGATAAGATAATCGCCTCCCTGAGTAGTCAAAGAGGAATAAGGCCCATAGGGCTCCGTTTCGGGCCGAAAATATTCTGTGAATGTTACGAAGCGCTCTTGCCAAGTCTTTTGGTTCAAGTCGAAAGCTGCGGTTGCCGGAGCCGACTCTTGTTTAAACTCGATGATTTGTCTGTGGCCATTAGCTTCGACAAGATACCAGAAACGAATCATTCCCTGGCTGCCGCCGCTGTTTTTAATATAGGCTCCGACGTCAATTATTGAATAATTTGTTAATATCTTTTCAAAAACGGGTTTCATTTTATTGTATTCGATCTTGATGGTATCGGCAGCCGCATCGATTGGCTGCGCCGCGGACTCTTTTGAAAATCCCAGATTATTACTATTATCGTTTAGGAATTTATTTTGTTTTTCGAGATAGGTTGTCTCGGCGCTATTTTCAAGCTTGTCTAAAAAATCTGGTCGATTTTTATTCTCGTTTACTAGTCCATCGAGATAGGCCTCAAAAACTTCTTTGTCGGCTAATTTCAACCCCGAAGCTCTGGCACCATTAAGCAGTCTAATCACGTCTCCAATGAACGGAGCCGAAACACCCGAGTCATCTGCATCGATAAAACCAAATTTGACGGTCTTCTTTTTTGTGAAGATAGCGCCAAAATTAAGGAGGTGAGGGTCGCCGACAACACTGCCGCGATAATTTAATAGGGAAGTCTTTTGGTCTTTTAACCAGTTCCAAAAGTGCGGCGCATTTGCGCGAAAATTTATAAATACATCTTTCGTCGTGGCTGGTCGCCAGGTATTTTCAATTTGCCTCTTGGATTGAAATAGTTCCTTTTTTGTAGTGAACCATAAAGAGCTGCAATTCGGCGCGGAGGTCGCAAAGACCAGGGAAGATTTCAAGAAAATAAGTACAATACCAGCAATAAAAGCGGGCCGCTTTAATTGGGCCTGCTTTTGGTTGTCTTTAAAAAGTGTGAACTGTCTTCTTAGGAAATTCATATTAACTATTGTAGCGGCGCTTGAAGGAATTCAATCGATTTCACTTGATTGCCCAGAATCAGATCAAAGCTTCCCCATTCAGGTTTGTAGAGCTTCATTTCATTTAGTTGAACTTCTGCCGTTGAAAAAGTAAGTATCGATGGTTGGTTCAGTTCATCCATTGTTGTTTTACTGATCTGGCCTTTTACGGTAACGCCAGATTCGTACTTGATTTCAACTGCTTGGTTGTTCTTAAGGGCCGAAATCTGAGTCAATTGGCCATCAGCCATGACAGATTGAATTTTACCAATAGGGCTAGAGTAGCCACCAGCGTGAACCTGTGCGCCTTGGCCTGGAATCACCTTTAAACCATTATCAACAATTCGTGCGGGCCCCGAGAATTGTACAAAGATTGGGGTGCCATCTTGAGAGTACAAAACTTTTGATAAGGTTCCTTCTACTGCATTCTTTTCCGTTGCTACTCGAACCAGTGTTTGGGTTTCGATAGCTTTGTTAAAGATGGAGATATTTGATTTCTTCATCTCGTGGCTTTGCGGAAACCACTCTTCCCAATTGTTAATTTTTACTGGGTCCTTTTTCAAAAGCGCTTTTTCCAATGGTAGGCGTTCAGTCCAGAATTTTTCAAGAATAGCCTGGGCTTCTTTGGTGTTCTTGAACCAGTCTTTGAAGCCTGGGTCTTGCTTCGCATTTTGTTTGTGCCACAAGAAGGCATAGTAGACAGACATTCCATCTTTGTGATGATTTAAGAACATACTTGGCGTCAATGGAACACCCACATCGTGGTGTGTGTAGAAATGATAATGTTCTAGGGCTGCTTTTACTTCAGGTGCTGCCACAGAATTTTTAAGTTGCAAAAATTCAGCGTGCCATTTTTGTTGAAGCATCGCTAAAGTTTCTTCTTGTTTTGGGGACAAGCTTTGGGCTTTTCGATATGCGTTCATTTTCATGTATCTATCTGCTTCGTGGCGGACATCATGCATCCAGAAAAGGCCTCCCGGACGATTAAATCCGTCAGCGGGTACGGGAGTATTTGTAGCTCCGAGGAAGTGTATTTTATGAGGCAAGACATGCATAAATGCAGATGATCCCAATGCATAGACCGAAGGAATGATGACCATTTCCAGAGTATCTTTTCGATCGAAGGCTTCTCGGAAAGGAAGTTCGGCGATGCGGAATTCATTGGCAATTTTGCCACTTCTTACTTGTAAGATAGGACTGCCTTTTGATTGATATAGGCTTAGTTCGGCGTCAATGCTCAGGCGGCGGTAGCCGTGCATGACCATATCGATGTACTTAGCAACTTGGTGGTAAGTGTTTAGCTCTTTAAATTGAAAGAAGCCACGCACACGAGAGTAATAGTAAAGAGTGTATACGGTGTCGCGGTAAGGATAGTTGTTAGATTCAACCATCGTGTCGATATCGGATTGAACTTTCTTGACGTATTGAAGCACCTTGGTGATGGTTTCAACCTTCGACGAGCGACGGCCTAAAATTGTATGAGCCAATTTGTTCGAAGTTGTACCTTTGGCTGTCTGAAGTTCGATGACAAGCTCCTGGCGGAATTTTTCAAGGTCACCACGGATTTCCTTCATTGTGGTGGCGGCTTCGGGAAAGTTAAATAGGCGTGGATCTTCAGGTGTCAGACTTTTTTGGGCTTCGAAGCGATCCTTCATGGTTTTCACAAATGCTTCTGGATCTTTAAAGACAAAGTCCAACTGCGGATATCTTTTTGCAAGAATCGAGTTTCGTTCTTTGTAGTTGGTTTCGATATTTTCGCGAAGTTCAACGAGAGGGTCTTTTGAAGCTTCCTTTTGAATCAGTAATTCAGGGCTGATATTTTCAATAAATAAATCGGAGCACTGAGGACCTTGTGCAAAGCTAGTCGTGGGCATCACCGCGCCCGCCAGGGTAGTAGCTAGAATTTGTGCCGTTATTACTGACTTCATTGTATATTTCATTTTCATAAAATTTCCCTCTACTTGAGAAGCATTTCAAGGACCGCGCCAGATCTAGAGCCAATTTTATGTCATTTGAGGTGGCTATTTTTTTGACAGCGACCGCATTTTCGCTAAATATAACAAAGGTTTAGGTTGCTGGATTGTCTCGTAGTGAGATACAATTGTGGCTACTTTTAGGAGCCCTACGTGAAAAGAGTCGATCACTTAATTAACACTCCGTTTACTCTAAGTCTCTCTTCAGGGTTCTTTGGCTTTTTCGCTCATCTAGGTTTTTATACTGCATTTGAACAAAGAGGACTAAGGCCCGAAGCCATCAGTGGCAGCAGTGCCGGGGCTTTAGTTGCAGCAGGTGTTGCAAGCGGGCTTGGTACGCAGCAACTTCGCGAGTTGTTCTTAAGTATATCGAAAGATGATTTTTGGGATCCAGCATGGGGTTACGGATATTTACAGGGAAAGAAATTTGAGGACTTGTTAAGAAAGCATTACGTCAGCGACTTTAACCAGGCACAGATACCTTTGTATATTTCGGTATTTAACATTAATAAAAAAAGAACCGAAGTCTTAACAGAGGGAAGTGTTGCTGCCGCAGTCAGGGCCTCGTCAGCAGTGCCTCTTTTTTTCCATCCAGTTCGTATAGGTGATCATCATTATTGGGATGGGGGAATTCGCGATCGTGCTGGTGTTCGCGGTTTAAAGAATCATAGCTCTGCAACCGTTGTACATTATTTACCCGCAGATGGTTTTTTTAGTCGATTCGAAGACAGATATTGGTATAGAGACCTGCATGATTCGAATCTTTTCTTTAAAGCCTCAAGTTCTGTAAAAATGGGGCCTGATCGAATGCATTTAGGTGCAGATGTTATTGATATGTATTGTCGTTTAACCAACGAATGGTTGGATCAAGATCTATCCATTAAAAAATGATGTAGATATTTTTTGAATATTTTCATACTTGGTCCATTCGGGACTCCATCGAAGCCGTGGGTTCCCTTTGAAAACCTTAGATAAAGACTTGGATATTTTTTGTCCAACAAGCTTGTAAAAAGCAATTCGCTTTGCTGGAACGGAACCACAGGGTCATTTTCTCCATGAATTAAAAGGTACTTTGATTTGGTGTTTGTTAGGCATTGCAGGGGACTTAAGTCTTTACATGATTCGAAGTGTTCTTCTTTAATCATTTCATTTCTGTTTATCCGTAAGGCCATACGAATTAGCTCTGGCGTATTCAAAATATCATTTTTATTTCCTGCCATAAAAAAGCTTTTTAGATCGGATATTGGGTAAAGAGCTACGACATGGAAGGGGAGTGAAGAAAAACGCTGGGCCATGGTTAAAGCCAAATGGGCTCCGGCGGAGCGCCCATAAAGAATAATTTTTTTCTTTTTAAATCGAACTAGGATTTCGTTAAGATCTTGCTCAAGAGCCGTGCAGATTTCGTTTAAGTTGTGCTCAGGTAATTTAAAATAGTTAACGGAAAGGATATCGCAATTTAGTTGTTTAAAAATGGAAAAATTGGATTTTAACTGTTCTGAATTTCCATGAATCCAAGCGCCACCGTGAATGTGAATTAATAGACATTCTGAATTTTTTTTCGGATAGAAATCATGAGAAATGCCAGAAGCAAAAATGAACGTTTCCTTCGTTAATTTAGGCGATTTTTGAAAGGGCCAAAAAAAGTGAATGATCTCTTGCAATAATGAGTAAGGGCTATGGTTCATGTCTTTTTTTAAGGTATCTACTTGAATCTGATAATTTCGAAATTCTGTGTGTCGACTTTTTAAGTAGCAATAAATCAAAGGCACGTAGATAAGAAAAGTCCAATTTTCGAAGCACGCAAATCCGAGTAGAACCATCCAAAGAGCGGGCCATTCGGTAACAAGGATTTGTAGAATCCACATCCATCCCCAACGAAAATAGCGAACGGGAGCGAAAAGTAAAACCCCCGTTTGTATGAATAGTATGTGACCTATAACTAGTATGTAAATATTTTCGAACATTTTCTCATCTCTATACCGTAGGGTATTTTAGAGTGAGGTGCTTTGTCCAAATTAAAAATATCCATTTGAGTTATGCCGCGGTGAGAATTGAAAGAATTTTCAGCCTGGATTCGTTTACTTTCAATCCAGAGATCTGGTTTTGATTTATCAATTGGGTTTGAGGGCACTTTTTCAATGAATTCCATTTTTACTTTTGCGGGAATATTTTCTATCGCAGTTAAATGTTCGATGATGTTTGTTTTCATTTGCACTAAGTAGACAGGAATTCCTTTGGCTTCTAACTGGGCGGCCATTTTTCTTGCGATAACGAAAGCTCCTTCTTTGACTGTCATGGGCATCTGACCGCCAGTATAGGGTAACATCCCCTCTGGGTATACTGCCAGGCTGACTCTTGATTTTCCATCTTGAAGGATATTTTTATTTAAAATATCTAAACTTTCTTGTACTGGGTTTGATTTTGGATCGTTGTCGACAACAAAAACCACGTCTCCTGCCGATTCAGGCGGCGGAATGGGATATACTGATTTCCTTGTCATAGTAATGTGTTGGTCACTTCCAAGCTTTAAGGCCACTTTTCTAGCCAAGGCAATATCCATTAAGGGCTGATCATGATTTCCTATAAGAATAAAGACTGCTTTTTCGTTTTTGCTTAACTCTTGCTTTATAGGATCGATATTTTCGTATTGGTAGCTTTGGCGATTTCGTAAAAATCGGGTTTCATCTAAAGAGTCCATTAATTTTGAAAGCGAAGCTCTGGTGCAGAAGCCAGCAGCCATTGTGCACAAAGTTCGTAGGAACTTCTGGTTTGCTTGAAATACTTGTCCAATACCCATCGATGCTGGTACTTCGATTGATTTTCCTTCTTTGAGGTCGGTTGTTAAGATGCGCATCTGAACGGTCATTTTATTTAATTCACTGGCCAGCACGTACTCATGTTTATTTTGCTTCTGAATGAAGCTTTTTAGCATCTCAAGCTGACGCTGAGTTGCGATAGAGAGATTCGACTCTTGATAAACTAATGCTTTTCGGTCTTCTTTTGTCCCAGTTTTTTCAATGAAGATCTTTTTATAAAGTAATTTTATTTTTTCGACCTCTGTGGCTTGAGTTTCGTGTTGAAACTGAAGTGCCTTTTTTGCCGCCTCAATAAAATGAGCTTCATTTGGTGATTTCTTTAAATCATCTAAATACAGAGAAAACTCCTCGACTTGGATCGAGGTGATTTTAAGGAATTCTTCAATTCGGTTTGCGTACTCGGGCAAGGAGTTAGCCCATGTATTTAGATAGCAAAGGAAAGAGGCTAAGCACACTATGATTGATATAAGATATTTTTTCATTTTTATTCCTTTGATCTAGGGCTATGCAAAATAGATGCACAGTGTTTTAAGTTTTTCTGTATCGATTTGAGTCGTTTTGACTAAAGCTTTGACTCAAGTTGAAGCGATTTAGTGTGTTTTGCTTATTAAGATTTTGTCGGAACAGTTTAGTGACATTTATTGTGAATTCACATCTAAAGTATGGTCACATTATTACAGGTATGTATTCTGCTTGCCGAAAAGAATATTAATGATTTTGCAACGTTTGATTCTAATCATTTTAGTAGTTTTTTCTTGTGGAAAGGTCTATTCGGCCTGTTCGACACCTACTGCAGTTGCAGGGACTCTGGACTATTTTACTGCTGAAAAAACCTATAAGTACTGTGACGGTACGAATTGGCAGGTCGCCCAAAGTGGAGGGATTTTTTTAAAGAAATCATTCTCTGATTTAACGGCAGCTCGTACTCGTAATCCTCTGAAGATGGTCTTGTCGGGTACTAGGGCTTACATCTTAGATGCCAGAAAAATTATCGTATTAGATATTTCGAACTTAAGTTCGCCAACGGATCTTGGAACTTATACGCTTCCTGATGCGGATACGGGATTTGCAGATTTTATTGTCTCTGGATCTTTCGGATACGCAGTTAGTACTGACAAGGTTTATTCATTTGATTTGTCGGGATCGACACCGGCAGTAATAGGAACTCTTACCAGTTCCAACTTTAATAACGGTGCTTATTTATTATTCTATGCAAATTATTTGTATGTGGTAAGCAATACGTCCAATTTCAAGGTGGCCGTTGTAAACGCGACTGACAAAGCAAATATGATTTCGGTTTCGTTGTTTACCTCAACAAATGGGACTGCAAACAGTGTGGGAATCTCAAATACCGGCAGTCATCTACTAGTAACTACAAGTGCTGCCATTGTTTCAGTGAATTTGGCTAATAAGTCTTCGTTGTCAGTCGCGGCATCGAAGACGTCTGTTGATTTTACGACAATTGTTAAAAGCGTAACCTTTGGAAATTACCTATATCTTTTGGGGCGAGCTTCAAGTGTTTATACGATGGGGATATTCGACATTACGGACCCCGTGAATATTGCACAAGGAACAAAAATTTCTAATACGACACTGTTCCAGTACATGGCGGATATATATACGGATAATGGTGATTATTTGTATGTTTCTACGAACCCTACTGGAAATTTGGGTGGCGGGCAAATTCACACCTTCAGTGTTTTAGACAAGGCGAAGCCTATTTTGCTTAATTCTCTTTTTATTCCCAGTGCTGGGACCAGCGGACTTACTAAAGTTGCCAGTTCTGGTGATCGCTTGCTTCTTCTTGATACTGAGCGTGTTTTTTATTCTGTTGATGTCAGTTTACAAAAGACATTAGGCAGCTCGATCGGTAATATTACCAATTATACTATGGCGGCAGCAGAGGATATCACTTTTGTTGGCAACTATATGTATTCAATGAATGGAAACAATGAAGCCATTTTTGTCCACGACTTAACAACCCCTGCCTCTCCAGTATATAAAAATCAATTTCAGTTGCCGACAGCCGGGGTTAACAGTGTGCTGTCCGGGCTCGTTCGTCACAGATGGCGGGATAATTTAAGTCAAAAAAGTGTGCGGATTTTGAGCTAAGTAGCTGAAATCTCGAAGATAGCCCTAGTTCTCAAAGGAGAACAAACCATGATACAAAGGGGTCACAATGAGCGAAGCAAAGAAAAAGCGGACAAGAAGATCAGCAGAGAAAATGGCGGAGTTGGTGTTAGAGGCCGAACGCCTGGGCGCAAGCGCCGTTTGTCGCCGAGAAAACATTGCGCCAGCGCAACTCTCGCGTTGGAAGCAGAAGTTCCTTCAAAGCGGGATTGCGGGTCTAAAAGATATCAAGCGCGGTCCAAAGCAAAAAGAAGATCCAGCGATGGCAGAACTCAAAGCCGAAAAAGAAGTGCTGGCTCAAGCCTTACTCGAAACTTCAATAGAACTCGCTGCAATGAAAAAAAAGAGTCGCTTGGTTTAGAGGGGCCACTATATGGCCGTCATTTGACCAAGGATCAACGAGAGGCCCTCCGGGCCTTCGTGGATGAGCATATTAAGCATCACTCAGTAAAGAAGATTTGTGATGCGCTTGAGGTGCATCCTCGGTCGTATTATCGATGGAAGGAAAATGGCTTAAAGGAGAATCACGGTGGCGGTGGCGGCCAAAACAAGATCACACCGAAAGAAGAAAAGGCCGTGGTAAGGCTCGCCAAGAAAAATCCCGACTGGCACTGCCGACGTATTGCTTACCACTTAGAGAAAAACGCCAAGGCTTTCATTGGTAAAACCAAAGTCGCCGAGATTATGAAGGCCCACGGCCTGAATCATCCGTTTGAACAAAAGCCGCCCAAGCTCATCGTCCCACCAGAGGACATGCTGTTGCATGAACCTTGGCGAAGTAATCTAATCTGGGGGATGGATTGGACGTGGGTCAATGTGAACGGCAAGTTTATGTTTTTACTCGTGCTGCTTGACTGGCACTCAAGAAAAATCCTGTCTTGGGGCCTTTATCACAAAATCACTCAACACGAAGTGGTAACAGTTGTCACTGAAGCCGTTGCCAAAGAGCGCATTGATTTTTTGCCGCATGGGGCACTTCGTCCAATCGTCGTTGCCGATCATGGCAGTGCTAATACGGCGGCTTATACCAAGAACAACATCGAGATCCAGGGGTTGAAGCTATGGCTCAGTGGCATCGGTAGACCCACAGGCAATGCTCGCACAGAGCGAGTCATCGGCACGTTAAAGAGAGAAGAAATTTATCTTCAAGAGCAGTACGAGAATGAAGAGGTGGCTCACAAGTTGATCGGGGCAAAGATCTATGACTACAACTTCCACCGGCCCAATCAAGGCAACGGTGGCTTTGCCCCGAACTCCGTTCATCACCAAGGCCGCTACGAACTAATGAAGCGAAGAGAAAGGGCTAGACAGAAAGCCCAAGAACTGAGAAGAAAACACTGGGAACAGGATCAGTCACCTTCAAACACAGTGTTGACTTAAACTTCAGCCCACTCTGTGCGGGGGTTGCTCGGACAGGACAACAGTCGTTCGCCTTCATTTATTACCTCGGCAGGAAATTACTTATATATTTGTTCTTCGAATTCGGCCTTGATGTACATCTATAATGTAACCGATAAAAACAATCCTGTTTTGGAAAAATATTTTTCTTTAGCTGACTGTAATGGCTCTGGGAAGGCATTTACCATTGGCGATAAGTTGTATATGACTGTAATGGGCGGCTATGCATACTACGACCTTTCTGATCCGGTAAATCCTGTAAGATTAAAAAAGGTGACCGGGAATTTGGGTGGATCTAACATGGGTGAAGTTAAGCTAGTAGGCAATACATTGTATGTTGCTGCTTACTCCGAATTCGGCGCTTATGATGTATCCGATCCTTTAAATCCAGTTTTTTTAAGTAAAGTGACTGATACAAACACGGGCTGCCGTTCGTTCGATATTTCGGGAAATTACGCATTTATTGGTTGTATGAATCAAAATGCACTTCGGATTGTTGATATCTCAAATCCAGCGAGCCTTTCCATTGCGACAACTGTTGTCGATAATAACAACTTATCGGCTGTCGAAGACATCGAGATTCTTGGAAACTATCTTTATGCTTCTAATTACTCCGGAGTTCGCAACGTTACGGTGTTCGATATAAGTAATCCTACAAGTCCAATAGCTCCAAGCTCAGGCCTTGCATGGGGAAATGGTTTAGCTCTTAAAAAATTCGGAACGCGAATTATACACTCGGCAACAGGTGGAATCAAAGTTATTAGTACGGCTTCAGCACCGACAATTACTGTTGAGGCTACTATTGCTTTTACCGGTGCCTATTCTACTTTATCAGGGTTGGCTGTTAAGAATTCATATTTATATTCTTATTCTACCGGGGCAGGAAATCTAGTTGTCGTCAACGCCACTAATGCCCTCAATCCCGTACATGTTACGTCTCTTGCTGTTCCAAACGGAACCAGTGGAAAGCAACTAACTATAGCTGGAAATTATCTTTATGGTATTGCTACGGGTTATTTCCATATTTTTGATATTTCAAGTCCAGGATCTCCGATTTTAACTGGTTCCATTTCTGATGGAGCTAATTTAACTGGCGTTGTAAGTGTCACCGTGAATGGAAACTACGCCTATGTGGGGACATCAACGGGAGTAACCGTCGTCAATATTACGAACAAGAGTTCTCCGACAGTGGCCAGTACTTTTACCAACACGAATGTCCAAGGTTGCAAGGATTCTGAAATATATGGTTCGTATTTGATACTAGCATGTGCGACTTCAAAAACTTTTGCGGTTGTGAATATCACAAATCCAGCATCCTTAAGTTTAACGTCGTCTATCTATGATCTTTTAAAATTTGCTTCGGCTACTTTTGTTGGAGTTAACGGCACTTACGCATATGTAGGTATTTCCAATGCAAATCCTGGAAGTGTGATTGATATTTCAAATATCAGCTCGCCTGTGATTTCAGGTTCTTTGCCGACAAATTCTGCAAGCCATGGTGTGGTTTCAGGCTCTTCTGTTTTGTTTATGACGTCCTCTGCAGCGATTGGATTTGTTTCTGCTTCGGCAGCTTCGGCTCCGTTGTTATTCAAAGGTGCGACGTCCCCGGTGCTTCTTGGTACCGGTAATTCTATTGCAACCGAAGGTAACTATGTTTACCTTGCCGGCAATGGAGGATTTGAAATCTTTGATTTTGGCCTTCATAGAACCGTTCATGCTGTGAAGAAAAGGTTCGATCGATTTCCGTTTGCAGCACAAGTGTTAACGATGCAGCGACTGGGAAATTATCTTTTTGCATTGAGTCCAAACTACAATCAGGTGAGCGTGTTTGATGTAACAGATTTTGAAAATCCCGTTTATTTATCAAGCTTCGTCGAGCCGACGATGGATCGTCCAAACGTGCTTGAGTTTTATGGAAGTAGTTATTTATTGTTGGCAGGTGGTTTGAATAAATATGCACTAAGTGCTGTGGATATCTCAAATGTAAATAATTTAAGTCTGTCGGCTATTTCTACCGCTTATCCGGCTCTGGCGAATGTCTATGGGTTAAAAGTAAATGGCTCAAATGTGTTTGTGGTCGCCAATCAACGGCTGTCGACATACAGTCTTAGTGGATTACCTGCGAGTATGACCTCGGTGGGCGTCTTAACAGTGGCGAGCGTGGCGAGGGTGCCTAGTTTTATTAGTGCTGATAAGGCCGTGGCTTGTGGAAGTTCGGGCGCTATAGATTTGATTGATTTTTCAACTCCTGCTAGTCCGGTTATATCAAATACTTTTTCCAATGGCTCACTAACAAGTTGTACCAATGTTTTTGCTAGTGGAAGTACGGTTTACTATGCACATGGTTCTAATAAAACCATTTATATTCTGGACTATTCAACCGCCACGAGTCCCGTATTAAAGGGAAATGTTGTGACCGCTTATATAAACTACTCATCGGACAACCTTTTAAAGGGTGGGAATTCTTTGTACGTGATAAGGGTCGGTGCGATATCGGCGATCGACGTTACGGATGTTAATGCCCCTTTATTTCAAGACCATGTGACTGATGGGGGGTCGGTTCCTTTTGGAGACGCTCTTTTTGATGCTGGACGCTTGGTTGTAGGTTCAAATAGTAAAGCTGGGATCTATATTTATCAGCACAACCCATCAGTTAATCTAGGAGCCTGCTCAACTGCTGGGGTTATGGATTTTGATTCAGTTCAAAATATATATAGATTCTGTGATGGCGCCGTTTTGCGGGCGATGGGGCCTGTCCCAGGTGCCGGTGGTGCCGGATGTTCTTCGCCAGTTGGGGCTGCCGGAGCGATCAATTTTGACAGTACTTCATCAAATATGAAGTACTGTGATGGTGCGTCTTGGGTTAAGATGGGGAATTAGGGTTGGCTCGACTCGGTAGTAATCCATTGATTGTTTTCAAGTTTTAGGTCGACTTTGGTTTTCAAGATAAAAAAATCTAACTTATCTTTGTACTCAACTTTTGAAAGATCTTCTTTTGAATTTAAAGCCAAATCAAATTTTTCCGCAATTTTTTGCATAGATTCTTCGTTTGGCAAAAGAACTTGTACTTCAAAATATTTTCGCTTGTCCTCGTTGATGTATTCAGCAATTGTTTCGACCTGACTGATAGATCTGATAAGTTCCTTAAAGTGAGGCGAAATAAAGATATTTTTTTTGACAAGCAATGGCGCTTTTTCTTCAATCACAACATCAAGAGAATTAAGGGCTTCTTTTTTAATTGCGTTGTTTAACTTCACTTGCTGAAGGTATTGATAGTATTTGAAGGTCGAAAAAAATCCCACAGAGAGGGTTATAAGGGCAATAGCGATGAATTGTTTTTTCTGCTTCATAGGCTAATGGTGGATTAGAACGGCTCCGTGGGCAAGTTGATAATAAAAATAGGCCCAGAGGGCCTATTTTTATTGTTCGGAATCAGCGACAGCCGGAAAATAATTACCTTTTGCGTTTATCTTGTGTCCGGCGGGGATGCCCGTTCCGAGTTCATCAGCTCGTAGGACTTCCGGAGGAAGATTCAATGATTTTCTAAGCTCATCCACGGTGCTGGGTGCAAAAGGGGCAAGCATGATCATTAAATTTTTCAAGACATAAAAACTGGTAAATAAAGCATCTTTTCTCTCTGCTTCAGGAGCGCGATCGTCATGCGGCTTGTACTGAGCAAAAAGAGAGTTGATCAAACGGGCATAATTTTCTACTTGTCCAAGAAGTGTTGAGTAATCGCCTTTTTGCATAGAGCGAAGGTACATTTGCACAAGCTTCACGGTCTCGGCTTCTGCTTTACCAATAAGTTTTCCCTCAGGGACGACGCCGTTAAATTTTGAATTACATGCCGAAATGGGTTTTTCAAAGGCCGCATTCATTGGGCCTGCTAAAAACTTATTTCTTTCAGCAAAGTGGGCAAAATCGAAATTAGATGCTTTAACGGGAAGACTTAACATTGCTAAGTAATAGCGAATCTGATCTGGGGCAAAACCCATCTCTAAAAGTTGATCTCCAGAGTAAAAGTTTCCTTTGGATTTACTCATTTTTTCGCCGTTAACCATTAAGTGATAACAGCTCAAAATTTCCGTCATTTGTAAGTCCCCTTTTTGAGGGAGCTCTTGAGGATTATTTTTGTGTCCTAACCACATCGTTCCTTGCATAATTACATAGAAGAAAACGTTATCTTGCCCAAGGAATTGAACAACGCTGGCTTCGGGGTCACACCAGAAATCCTTGTATTTCTCGATTGAGCGTCCCGCTTTTTGAAGTGCCACTTGAGTAAAGACAATTGGAGCAATTAAAGAATCTGGCCAGACATAAAGAGTCTTGCCTTTCATATCAGGGTCAATCTCTGCAGGAACCGGGATTCCCCACGAGACATCTCGAGTAATCGGGCGGTAACCCCATTTATCGGTAACAACCGAAGGGATGCCTTCGGTCTCTAGCATCTTCTGAGCTGTCGCTAGATCTTGTTGATTTTCAAAAAGACATTCGACCTTCTTGCCTGGAACGTATCTTGATTTGTGTTTTGGTAGGCTGTCTTTGATTTCTTTGTACTTGGGTTCGTGAATGTTTTCGAAGCGGCATCCGATTAAGACAGTGTTTATGACCTCTTGTATGATCGCCGAACGCCAAGACTTCTGTTTAGACTCGATCCAAGTCTTCAACGGGTTGGCAACTTTCCACATATTCAGCCACCAATGGGCTGTGTCCCGAAGTTCGGGCTGAGCTTCACTCAGCTCACTGCGGGGATTTTGAAGCAAGCTGGGCTCGTAAGTTGATTGGCAAGAGTCACACTCGTCAGAATAGGCGTCTGTGTATCCACAGTGCGGGCAGGTGCCGCGAACAAAGCGATCTTGCAGGAAGCGATTCATTTTTGGATCATACCACTGCTTAGTCGTACGTTTTTCTAGTAGGCCATTGTTATACATTCTGCGCATGAAGTCTTGTGAATAGGCTTCATGTAAAGGGTAGGTCTCGGTTCGAGAGGTTCCTGTGAATATATCTGTTTGTATAGAGTAGGCCTTCAAAGTTAACTTTTGAGTTTCGTGAATTGTATCAATGAACTCGCGTGTTGATTTTCCCGCTTTTGCTGCGGCAACTTCACTTGTCGAGCCATGATCGTCGTTACCGTTGACGAATAAAACATTTTCAGCCCCGATAAGCATTCGCATCCATCGAGCGTATATATCTGCAGGTACATGTGCGCCAGCAAGGTGCCCCAGATGCAGGGGGCCATTCGCGTAGGGCATTCCGGCAGTAACAACGATCTTCTTCGGACGTTTGTAATTAGCTAAAACAGACTTAACATCTGAAGGAGGATTAAACTTATTTTCTGGCTTAGTTGTAGGATGCATATTTAGAACCTCTAATGATTAGAAATTAGCAGAAATTTCAGATAGATGCATCATATACGAAGCGCCAATTTAAAGATTTTCCTTAACGGGGCGCATTATTGAATTAGCCATTTCGCGTCTATGATGTTTTGTGGGTAAGCTACTCGTATGGAGTTTGTTCGCTTGAAGTATTTGATTCCTATTTTCTTGATTTTGTCGAGTTGTGTCGGCTGGGCGGGAGCTGTGCCTATCTCTGTAGAAGATGATTGGGCGCCATGGTCAGGAAAAGACTTAAAGACGAATCAGCCTATTGGTTTATCCGTTGAGTTGGTAAAAAAGCAATTCGCTCTGGCTAATATGAATGTCGATTTAAAAGCAGTTCCTTTTTCACGATGCTTAATTGAGGCGGAAAGCGGGAAGACCTTGGGTTGTTTTCATACTGCGAAAACGCCGGAAAATGAAAAGCGATTCTATTTTCCTCAAAAGCCCTTGGTTGTCGACGATGTGATCATTGTTAGCCTTAAAGGAGCTCCTAAGCTTGAAAAGCTGTCTCAGCTGGATTCACTCCGGGTCGGAGTCACGATCGATTATGCTTATTCTCCTGAATTTGATTCCCTTAAAGGAATCCATAGAGAGGTTTGTAAGTCTGATTTTAATCTTTTAAGAATGCTTCATTCAGGGCGCATTAAGTATGCGGCTATCTTTAAGGAAGCTTTTGCAAATGTGCTCGCTGAAAATTCTGATTTGATGAAGCTGGAAGAGTTCGAAATTTTTCCAGCGGGAAAAGCCAAGTTCTACCTAGCGTTTTCAAAAAGATTTCCTGACTCCTTGGAGATTCTAAATAAATACAATCAGGCCGCAGAGAAAATTAAAAACCCGCTTTGAAATATTTTAGTCTATTTTTTCAAAGAATGGAATTTCAACTATCGAGCGAATTCCTTGACGGGCAGTAATTGCAGATATAACAGCGCGAAGTCCTGAAATAGTTTTTCCCTTTGAGCACATAATTTGCCCAAGATTCCGCTGAAGACAGTTGATCTTAAATACTGTAGTTCGCTCTCCGCATATATATTCAACACTGATGTCTTCAGGATGATCTACAAGAGATTTCGCTAGGCTTTCTAAAGTGAATCGTGCTGATTCTCGAATTTTTGTTTTTTCTTCCTCGTTCAGGCTTAATGACTTCGTTAAAGATTTAGGCTGAAAAGCCTTTATAACATTAACGTTTTCGAATTTCTTATTGTCGCTCATATCAAGCTCCTTGTGACCTTTGTTCATTCTGGAATGAAATATTTGGTAATCATAGAGTTTGGCTTAAACATCTAGACGCTTAACTTTAAAAACTGCGACTTCGATTTCGTGCCGCAGTTTATTTTTTGTTAAGAAAATTTATTCGCATCACTGGAAAATATGATACAAGAATTGTGTAAAGACCTTTTTTATTTCTATTGCGGTCGACGTAAGTTGCTATTTTATCCACGCACTCGTGAAGCATGTCGTTTATTTTGGCGACATCTTCTTCGTCGACGGCGATGACCAGAGCTCCTTGACCTTTGGGGCCCTTAACGTCGGAAGAGAGGGCTTCGCGAGCAATATCAAGATAATGATGCTGTACTTTTATTCTGGACTCATAGGATTCTTCGTGTTCATCGGTTTCCATTTTTTGATAAATGAAATTTCCTTGCGAGTCCTTCTTAACAAGGCCGACTGAGTTGAGCTTTTCAATTTCGTGATCGAGCTCGGCCAAAGATATCTTAAAAAAACTTGCCAAGTCGATTTTCCTTAAATCAAAATCTGGTAGACATGGCTCAGTGGCATCGGTAGACCCACAGGCAATGCTCGCACAGAGCGAGTCATCGGCACGTTAAAGAGAGAAGAAATTTATCTTCAAGAGCAGTACGAGAATGAAGAGGTGGCTCACAAGTTGATCGGGGCAAAGATCTATGACTACAACTTCCACCGGCCCAATCAAGGCAACGGTGGCTTTGCCCCGAACTCCGTTCATCACCAAGGCCGCTACGAACTAATGAAGCGAAGAGAAAGGGCTAGACAGAAAGCCCAAGAACTGAGAAGAAAACACTGGGAACAGGATCAGTCACCTTCAAACACAGTGTTGACTTAAACTTCAGCCCACTCTGTGCGGGGGTTGCTCGGACAGGACAATAGCGTATTGACCGATAAATAAGTGTTACCGAAGGACTTGTCTGTGGGTTTATGTGTCATGCTGGTATTCCTTCTGGATCTTCTTCGGTTTTTTGAAGAAGTTTGTTGATGATCTTTAGTTTAGTTTCTATGCTTTTTTTGAGTTCGAACGGATTTAAAGTTTGTTCAAGCTTTCTTAGCTTCTCTTTGCAGTCTGGGGAGACGTTTGGTGAAGCTAGGATTCTTTCTAAAGGTGTCTGTGGTTCCGAGTATTTCTTCTTGTACTTTGCCCCCACTCGAGTTTTGTATTCCAACTTCATCTGCGGATAAAAAAGATTTTGTAGTAACGACCATTCGTTGCGGTAAATGTCGTTCATCACTTCGATCAGATCTTTTTTGTCTAAACGATCCCAACCAAAAAGCTCCCTGACATGGGTGAAGTTCTTTTGCTCAACGTAACACTGATCATTCTTGCGGTAGGGACGACCTCGCTTAAGAGCGACCTTTTCTTCGCGGTCTTGCAGGTAACGGAGGAACTGATGGTTTAAAAACTCGTTGCCGTTATCCGTGCAGATCGTGTGTAGCCTAAACGGTAAACTTCTTTCAATGTCCACCATGCAAGTCGTAACCCCGAACGAAGACTTGCCCCACATAGCACGGCACTCCGTCCAACTGCTCAGTACATCCGTCACGGTTAGCGTAATCGCATAAGCTCCACTTAAGCTCCCGCCACAGTGGTGAACCGTGTCGGCCTCGATATGCCCCACGGATCCCACGTTGTAGTCCAGGGGCTTTAAAGGGATCATCGTTTTGATGTACTTACCGGCTCTCGTACCGCTATTCCAGTGACGGCGGTATTGTGCCTTGTAGGGCCGCAGATATACATCTATGGTTGTTTTACTCATCTGTAGCAATAAGTGCTTGGTCACATCAGGAGCTTCGTAGTGAGTAATCCAGCGAGGCAAGGCCTTCTTCATTCTGCGCGAACAGAGCTGCCCCATCTCCAGCCACAACTTCTTTAAATGCTGGATCACGAAATCGTCGTAAATACGACGGCGACCTCGAGACTCTTTGGGCTTTTTATTTTTTACATAATTCAAGGCCCTCACGGCACTTTTTCTGTGAACTTTTAAATTTTTCTCCAGCTCATCCAAAATGAGACGCTTCTCCTTGCGACACGCATTCTGGTAACGTTCGCTCATAACTCGGACATAGTCCCACTTACTAGACCCTTGCACCAAATCACCTCCCTGTGATTCTAAGGACTTAAGGCTAGCCTGTTCGGTAACACTATTTAACGGGCAATGAGCTTGGGGACGAAAATCTGGATCTCGTTTTGAGGCAGCTTCGGTAACATTTATTTCCGGGCAATTCGAATAGCCATGTTGTCTCAACTTGAGACAGAAAAAAATTAAAGTTTTTCGATTTGGTGGACGATAAGTAGTCAATGATGAAAATGCCAGTAAAAACAAATATTCATATTGACTGTAGTCTAGGGCTAGCTAGTCTGATTTCGTCATTCGTCATTCGTCATTCGTCATTCGTCATTCGTCATTCGTCATTCGTCATTCGTCATTCGTCATTCGTCATTCGTCATTCGTCATTCGTCATAAGGTCAGAATTAGGTGAGCCCATGAGAAGGCTCGCGCAAATTACAATTACATTATTGGTTTCACTTATCACAACAGCTTGTCATATTAGTGGCACTATCACGGACGTAGAAAAAGCGAGCCTTAAAGAATCCCAAAAAAGAAAATCACCAGACACCATTATTGGTGAAACGGTCAAGACCACAAAGGGCACAGCCAATTATCAAATCAAGGCCAGCTTTGGCGAGATCTCGGAAGTAAAAAACACCACCTCGAATTACAGAATAGAAGGGGTCTTCTATGAATAGAGAAAATTATTTTACAACCAATTTGACCAATTATACTGCCGCAGCGGCAGTGATATTTGCAGCAGTGATGTTATTACCCCTACAAAAAGCCCAAGCCGTCGCGGTCCAAGGTAAAGGTATCAGCTTTCAGGCATTTATTCAAGACCCAGCTGGCGAGGCCATTAATGCTTCGAATATTACTGTGAATGCCAAGATTTTAGCCCCGAATGGTTGTGTGCTCAGGGAAGAGAATTTCACAAACGTGACCATTACAGATGGTTATCTCAATATCAACATCACCAAAGGTGCACAGGGCGGAGCAGATCCAGGGCTTCAAATTACAGAAATATTTAAAAACACCACAGCCCTTAGTTCGCTAACTTGTTTGAATGATGATAATACAACAAATGGGAGTTTAAATTCTTACACACCATCAGCAAATGACACCCGAAAACTAAGAATTACTTTTGCCAATGGTGCAGATACAATCTTGGCTGATTTTAATATGCGCAGTATGCCTTATGCTCAGGTGGCAGAAAGCCTGAATGGAAAATTAGAGACAGATTTTATTCAAACCAGTACAAATGTGACTCAAACAAATTTAGACACTTTTATGACAGCGATACTGCAAGGCGCTTGCGCCAATGGACAAGTGATTAAGAAAGTTGCAGGTAGCTGGGCTTGCGCGAATGAATCTGGGGTTGGAATTGAATCCGATCCTACGGTGCAAAATTTTGCAAAGAATGCACCCAGTACGGGCTTAGTTGTGAATGGGTCAAATCAATTGGAATTAAGTTTTGGAACAATTGGGGGCACTGCTGCCCAAGGGAATGATTCAAGAATCACGGGAGCTTTTCAGGCATCGACGGCCTTGGGTAGTGATTTATCTGGTACATTGCCCAATCCCACAGTTGAAAAAATCAAAGGCCAAAGCATCACTGCCGCAGCGACAACAGCGGGGCAGGTGCTCAGATATGCTGGTGGTAATAATTGGACCCCAGGATTTGTGAGCATGTTTGATTTGCGAAGCACAGTGACTGGGTCACAAACCTTTGGGGGCGGGGCTGCGGGCTGTACAGCAGGACAAACGCTGACCTGGGTTGCGGCAACGGATAACTTAGCTTGCGCGAATATCAACATTACAAAATCACAAGTCAGTGATTTTCCGACATTTTCGGCAAGTGCCACAACAGACACAACGAATGCCAGTAATATTTCAAGCGGCACATTGGCTGCGGCAAGGCTTCCAGCTCTTGCTGGTGATGTCACATCAAGTGCGGGCTCTAATTCGATCACTTTAAATACAGTCAGTGTCAGTAAAGGTGGTACGGGTTTAACCGGAGCTCCAACAAATGGTCAGATTTTAATTGGCAATGGAACAGGCTACACATTGGCAACTCTCACCGCTGGGACAGGGGTGACAATCACCAATACTGCCGGTGGAATTACAATTTCCGCAGCCAGTGGAGTAAACGGATTAAGGTCTTGCGACACCGGCAACGCCAACGATGTGATGGTGGCTGTTGGCTCTTGGTGTGTGGATAAGTATGAAGCCAGCGTTTGGTCAAATGCTGATGGATCAGGAACTCAATATTTTTCAAATGGATCGACCGCGGATTTTAATTATCCAAACGCAGGTAATTTGCCAGCAAGTTTTAATCGTAATGGTTCAGGGTCTTCTGTTGTCTATGCGGCCTCAAAGCCGAACGTGATTCCAGCAAGAGGTCTGACTTGGTATCAAGCTGTTGTCGCCTGTGCAAATTCAGGCAAGGTATTAATTCCAGATAGCGTTTGGCAAACAGCAGCGATTGGCACCTCAGATCCAGGAGCAGGGAGCGGCACTGGTGGTACTTTAGGGGGTTCAGCGACAGATGCGGCAGCAGCTCAATGTAACATCAATACACATGGTGCAGGTAATGACAATGACTCGGACGGGACTTGGAACGATGTGAACAACAAGATAAGACCAACGGCAAAAGCGGGTGCTACAAATCAAGGATCAAATGCTTGTATCAGCCGATTTGGAGTTGAAGACATGGTGGGTAATGTTTGGGAATGGACAGATATGAACGGTGTTGAGGCCGGAACAGATGCTTCGGGATTTACTCAAGGCGAAAACAACGCATCAGGAAGTCCTTTTGCTACAGCTGATGGAACTTGGAATTTGAACGGATCGGCTTATGGTTGTGATGGTGAGGGCTCCACTCTAGGAACTTGTGGTTGGAAGAACAATGTCCCTGCGGCGGCTCTTCGTGGCGGCAGTTGGGGTAATGGTGCACAGGCAGGTGTGGCTGCGCTCCATCTGAACAGTTCGGGTTCCGGTTCGGGTTGGAATGTCGGCTTTCGCTGCGCCCGCCCGCGATAAGGAAAAGCCTAGAGCCTGGAAGGCTCGGGCTAGACATGGCGAGCTGATCGAAGGCCTTGAGAGCGGCGTCAGCCGCAATTGGAGCTTGATGCGAAGGAGCTGGAGCGCCAGCGGCGCGAAAGTGAACGGCATCAAGCTTGGTCAGGCGAAGCTAAGCTTCGCCGCTTGGGCAAACTCCGTGAGGAGTTTGCTTGGTTGCAAATCAAACATGATTTGCCAGCCACCAGGGGTGGCTGTAGCGCATGATTGAAGGTTGAAAAAAGACTTAAACATGAATGAATCAAACATGACAAACAACTTAGATGAAGTGATGAAAACCAAAAAAGAAGTCAGTCTTGAAATTGCAAGGCTGTGGCTGGGGGTCACTTTAAAACATTTAATGGCATACTTGAAATCCAAACAAATTGCTGGTGTTAAAGTTGGTGATGAGTGGTTTATCAAAACGGAAAGTCTTCTGCAAATACGTCCCACGGGCATCAGACTGAATGCTGTTATCCTGCCTGAAATTGAAAACCCCCAAAGTAAATCTCAATATGAAAGACAAAAAAATCGTTCAAGCTGGGCTGAAGGTTCGCAAAAAGAATGGAGCTTCTATAAAACAAAGGGGCGAAGCCCACTTAAGCTGAATGGATTTTTGCGATATAAAGAGGTTTATAGTTTATTATTTGATTTAAAAAATGAAATTGAAAGTGTTGATTATACTTTTTTTGATCAAGAATTGCTCTTGATTGGTGATGACTTAGGGGCGGGTTTTTATAGCTACGGAATTATGAAACGAAAACTTTATGGCCGAGCAAGAATCAGAGCTGGTCGAATCGTGGCTCGAGCATTGATTTTATCTGTGCCGCAGGGGTTTATGGTTGGTCTTTATCAGTTGGTCGAGGCCATTACTTTTCTTTGTCGAAAAATGGAACCGAGAGAGGTCTTAAGTGACAAAGCCCCACAAAAAGCCTAAAGAACCTGAGATATTTTTACAAAGCTTTGAATTGGCCAAATTGATTATCAAGAGCACAACTCTTTTTCCAAAACCGACCCGATATGTTTTAGGTCACAGGCTAGAGGAAAAGTCTTTAGACTTTTTAACACTATTAAATCGACTTGTGGGTCCCTCGGGTTTGCATAGTTATGACCAGGAGACGAGAAAGAAAATTTTGAAGCAGTTATCTCTAAGTCTTGATGAATTTAAATTGTTGCTCAGGATGGCTCGAGAAACTGGGGCCTATTCAGCGGGCCAATATGATGATTTAAATACGAGAACTCAGTCTGTCGGTCGTCAGATCGGTGGGATGATGAGAGAGGCTTATCAGAAAAATGGATCACACTTTACTTGATGAGATTGCAGATATAGAAAATATCGAGTCGGCATTTTATTCTTGTCTTCAGGGTAAGAGATCAGAATTTAGTCCGCAAATGGCTTTCCTTAAGCTGGATGGATATTTAGAAAAGCTTCGCTTGATGCTTTTATCTGGAGCAGACTATCCTTGGGGTCCCTATAAAGAGTTTTATATCTGTGATCCCAAAAGAAGACTTGTTTCTTCGGCTCCATTTATTGACCGAGTAGCTCATCGAGCGATTTATAATGTTATCAATCCACTTCTTGATGGAAAGTTGATTGAGAATAGCTTTGCTTGTCGTCAGGGCAAGGGGAACGGCCGAGCTGTCGTGACCTTGTATAAAATATTGCGTGAAAACCCTAACTATTTTGTTGTTAAGCTCGATGTGAGGAGCTTTTTTGCCTCTGTTCCGCATGGAAGATTGTTGGGAAAACTTTTAGGCTATTTGCCCGATGATAGTTGTGCGGGATTATTTAAAGGACTATTGAAGTCCCATCCCGATTTTCGTCATGGGGTGGGACTGCCACTTGGAAATCTGACCTCGCAGATATTTGCAAACTTTTATATGCATGATCTGGATGAACTTCTTGTTGGTTTAACCAGGGGATATTTAAGATACATGGATGATTTAATTCTTATCTGTGATTCATTGGCTCAGGCTCGGGAGGCTGTTTCAAAAGCGATAGAACTTGGAAAGAGAGAAAAATTAAAATTTCCACTAAAAAAGCGAGTATGGATTGGTCATTCTGAAGTTCCATTCTTGGGATTTCTGGTCAGTGCGAACGGTGCTTGCCCACTGAATAGAAATCGACGCCGAGTTCGGCGCAAGATTTTGGACAAGCGAAAGCGTGGTCATTTAGAAAGTGAAATCGCCCAAAGTTTAATGTCATATCGTGCTTGGAGCGGATTTCCGGTGCGAGAAATTGATCAACTGAATAGAAAGGAGTGACTGCTATTGTCAGTCAGCGCCAGCCCTTGCTGCGGCGGCTCTTCGTGGCGGCAATTGGAATAATGGTGCACAGGCAGGTGTGGCTGCGCTCAATCTGAACAATTCGGGTTCCAATTCGAATTGGAATATCGGCTTTCGCTGCGCCCGCCCCGTCTTTGACCGACGACCTTCAGACTTGAGAATTACGCTTTGTTCACTGTATTGAAACAAATGCAAAAATTGAATTTGGAAATTGGTAGGATAAATTTGGTCGAGGTTAGGGGAAATCAAGTTGTGAAATCCCTCTCGCAGCCTTTGTTGTTTTTCTCAAGGCACGGCAGTCAATCCTTGGGGCTTATTCCTTCGCGTGTAAGGATTCGGGGCAACATGAAGTTGCCCCAGCCCTGAATTTTATTGAGATGTTTTCGCCACGATTATACGAATTCGATAAGAATTATGAATTAAACCTACTTAGGCAGCCGTCTTAAACTCAATCTTTGTTCTGGAGAGTTTATGAATTCAAAATTATTTTCTAAGTTTCAGCTAAGTTCCAGCATTGAATTGCAAAATCGTATCGTAATGGCACCAATGACCAGAAGTCGAGCTGAAGGAAACATTCCTGGTTCGATTGTTGAAGAATATTATGGACTGCGCGGAGAAGCAGGTTTGATTATTTCAGAGGGTACGTCGCCTTCGCCAGAAGGTTTAGGCTATGCAAGGATTCCTGGTTTATTTAATGCAGATCAGGCGAATGCTTGGGGGCGGGTTGCGAGTGCTGTGCATAAAAAGGGCGGAAAGTTCTTTATACAATTGATGCACACAGGAAGAGCTTCGCACATCGATAATTTAGCCAAAGGGCTACGGGTTGTTGGACCTTCTGCTTTGGCTCTTGATGGAAAAATATGGACCGACACGCAAGGGGAGCAGCCGGCGTCTCTACCGTCGGAGATGAGTGAAGTTGAAATCGAGAAAACTATCGAAGATTTTGTTCGTGCTGCAAAGTTGGCGGTCGAAGCTGGGGTTGATGGTATTGAGATTCATGGAGCCAATGGATACCTGATTGATCAGTTTACAAACGTGGCATCCAATGTTCGCAAGGATAAGTGGGGTGGCAGTATTGAAAACCGTATTCGTTTCGGATTAGAAATTGCTAAGCGCATGTCAGCTGCAATTGGGGCGGATCGTGTTGGCTATCGAATTTCACCTTTTGGAGTTTTTAATGGTATGGTTGCTTACCCAGAGATGGAAGAAACATTTCTTGCTCTAGCTAAAGAGCTCGGTAAATTGAAAATTGCCTATCTCCATGTGGTTGATCATAGTGCAATGGGGGCTCCTGCTGTTCCGGTAGATTTTAAAAAGGCTCTTAAGAGCGTATTTCAAGGGCCATTTATCGATGTTGGCGGCTATGTGGACGCGGACCGAGCTGAGCAAGCGTTAGAAACAGGGTACATAGATTTGGTTGCCTTTGGGCGTCCATTTATATCGAATCCAGATTTGATTTCTAAACTTCGAAACAAAACGGCTCTGACTCCACCTGATTTTTCGACTTTTTATACGCCAGGAGTAAAAGGATATACTGACTACTAAGTCGTAAAAATAAAAGAAGTAGGCAAATGCCTACTTCTTTTTGTTTTTAGGTCTCATTTCTTTCATCAGGACTCCCATATTTTTGGGTTTTCTGCCCTCTAATTGCGCGATAAGTTTTTCATCCCGCTCGGTGACTAAATTGATCACGAGTCCAGGGCGACCGGCTCGAGCTGTACGACCTGCGCGGTGAATATAGTTTTCCATCTGCTTGGGGAGATGATAATTAATGACTCGCCCAACGCTATCGATGTCCAAGCCCCGTCCTGCTAAATCTGTAGCGACCAAAAGCGCAACTTTTCCGTCTCTGAATTTTTTTAGATTTTGGCGGCGATCTGTTTTTTCCATTTCGCCTCGGTAGATTAGGTTTTCATAGCCTTTTGTTGTCAATTCTTGCGCCAATTTATCGCATTGTTCACGTGTGTTGGTGAACAGAATGGTCCCACCTTCAACTTTTTTGGAAAGAACTTTTTCAAGCTCAGGCCATCGTTTGCCATCGGTGACGATGATATTTTTAGTTGTTAGACTCGAGACCGGTTTCCCGCTTCCCGAGCTCTTGCAGAACTCGGCGCCTTCAAAGGTTTCGTTAATAAGATCTTGAACCTTTTCAGAGACTGTCGCTGAAAAAAGTATTTTCTGAACTTCCTCGGGGCAGCAGCTAGCGATATAGTTTGTGTCTGCCAAGAAACCCTGATCCATCATTTGGTCGGCTTCATCGTAAACCAAGCATAGTACATCGCTTAGGTCGATGTGTTCGCCTTGAAGCATCTGTCCTAAGCGTCCAGGGGTGGCAAGTAGAATTTCGAAGGAGCCTGAGGTGTTCTTTCTCGCTTGAGCTAAGGACATTCCTCCCAAAGCTGTGCGAACCCGCAATCTCGTGTCGTGCGTAAGCATTTTAAACACTTTCGCAACCTGTTCGCCAAGTTCTCTTGTCGGAACAAGAATCACCGCGCGGGGGGTGGCGTCTTGATTTACTGGATATCCGTCATCCTCAAGAGTCTTTAGTAAATGCAAAATTGGAAGGGCATAGGCCAAAGTCTTTCCACTTCCGGTCTCTGAGATTCCTACCACTGATTGTCCAGACATTAGCAAAGGAATTGTTAATGATTGAATTTCAGTGGCCTTAAAAAATTTCTTTTCAGAAAGTGATTTAAGTAATGAGGGGAGTAATCCAAAATCTTTAAAGTGCTTCATCTGTTCTTCTTCGGTTTTTTGGGGAATTTCTGTAATTGCAAAAGGACGTTATACAGCATGTGTGGCTTTTGTCTAGGCCTACATTTTATGTCCCAATTTGGATGCTAGCTATGTGCGCGATAGTGCATTGATGTTGATTGAGGGGGCCATGTTGAGGGAGTCTTTCATTGTTGGAGGCAGTATGAAAATTCTGATTTACCTATGTATTTTTTTTCTTGTATCGCCGTTTGCGGGGGCTTTTGAGGATATAACAGAGCCAACCTCGGGGAAGGCTCCAGTCATCTGTAAAGTTCAGTGCGATTGTTGGGGGCATTTTGGTAATTATGCTCAAGACTTTTATATCGGCGAAGTAGAGTCGTGGGGGTATTGCCCAAAAGATTACGATCGTAAAAAGCTCTATCAGGCACATGCTAAAGCAGCCCTTCAGCGTTGTCGGGAAATCGGTCGATCTTCATCTGCTTCAAAGTACCTAAGATCCTGTAAAGCCACGTTTTAATAAATGACCTCTAAAAATCAGTGTATGGAATTTTTTCAATAAGCAATCTCAGCAGGGAATCATGCAATTTTTGAATAACATGTTGATGTTCATTTATTGTACTTCGCCGATGGCTCGGGCTAGAAGCCTTTTATTCTATCCACTGTTGGAGGTATTTATGAAAAAGATCGCTTTCTTGTTAATGACTTTAGTGTTGGGTGTTCATGCTCAGGCCGCGCAATTGCCTTTGTTTCCGGAGTTTGCAGAACAAGATGCCGAGCAAGAGCTAATCACCTTCTGCCAATCGGAAGGATTGGAGTGTTATCTGGACAGCTATGATGTGTCTTCATTTGATGCGGCATCAAAGCTTCGCCAGATTGCTGGGGATTTGCATGATCCGAAGGCGGCATGGCAGTATGAGGTTGATACCAACATTAAACGCGTGATCACTCATTCATATTTAAAAAGTTTGGGGGGATACGATGCTCTTAAATACTTTTATGAGAACAATCGAATCAAGGCTGCCTTTGGATTTTCACCAGACGTCGAGCAGTGCACAGAGGCTGAGTATTGCAGTCAGTATAGAGTTTATATCTTTTTAGATGACGGTCGTGTGATGTCTGTGTTCTTTGATTTTAATGATTGAGGACCTTCGGACTTTGTTGTTAATGGTGGAATGCTAGAATTAACATCCCCAGAAAATGGAAAAGGCTCGATGGTTTACCATCGAGCCTTTATTGGTTGCGGGGGCAGGATTTGAACCTACGACCTTCGGGTTATGAGTTTGGGAAATCACTTTTTCCAACTACGCGAAATATCTATAAATAATTATTCATATCAACAATTTAGAACAAAAAGTTTGTTCGGAGCTTTTCGGTGAAAATGGGTTCTTTTCGAGGGCTCGTGGACCATCGGTGGACTATTTTTTTGCGACCTTCGCCACGCGAAGGTCAGCAAATGTCGATAGTCCACGGCCGTTTAGCACTTAAGGACGCTGAAAAGGTGCAAAACTGGCAATCTGATCGACAACTTAAATGCCTGTACATGGAATACTTTCAGTTTAAAGGAAGCAGAGATTCTGCCCCCGACGGAGTATACACATCGCTTGCTGGTAAGATTATCGCCTTTGAATATGAGATCGCCCAAAAGTCCAAACAACGTTATCGCGACAAAGTGCGCCGGTATGTCGAGTGCATCAGACGAAGAGATTCAACTGACGGTCCGAAGTATGACCACGTTCGGATCGTTTGTGAAAAACCCAGCGTCTATAAAATCCTAAAAGACGCCACAGCGATCTATCGCGACTACTTCACCATAGTAATGGCCGGAGACTTTTTTGCAAGCCTTGCCCCGCAAGTGAAAGCTACACCACTGCCCCAGGCAGTAGGCCAAGAGGCTCTGCAGTAGGTATTCGGCTTAAGGGCGGCCTGGAAGTCAGGTCTAGGTCGCCTTCTCAAATATAAACACCCAAAAGGCCCTATTGGTGCCTAGGAAATACAAAATGACAAAAAAACCTAAAGGTGGTACTTTAAGTATCAGTAGGCTTTCCGATAAGAAAGCTAGGCCCCCAAAAGAGAAGAACCTCATTAAAAAGATGAAGGTCCTTTTAGAGGCCCACAGACTCAGGATGAGTGACCACGCCAACCGCCGCATGAAAGAGCGTAATATCCTTTACTACGAGGTTTTACAGGCTCTCGCCAGCGGCAAGCACGATGCAAAGCGGGATCGCTTTAACGAAGAGTTTAGCTCTTGGGACTACAGCATCGAGGGTAAAACCATCGACGGTCGGGAGTTAAGAATCGGGATTACCTTTGAGGTTGTCCCGGTATCTAAAGAAGTGATCTTGGTTTTAACAGTGATTGATCCGAAAGTCTAAAATGGGAGAAGTTATGAAAATAAAAAACTACAGATTCGAAGGTTTCGGCTTCCCAGTTATTTTTGACGAACTCCCTGCGGTCAAGGTTCGCGGTGAGCTGGTGCCGGATGTGGATTTTGATAAATACGCAAAACCTTTGATTGAGCATATCTGTGCTCGTCAGGATGTGCCGCTAAGCGGGAATCAGGTTAAGTTTATTCGAAACTACTTTGGGATGTCTTTGCGGGAGTTTGCGAAGATGTTGAATGTGACTCATCAGTCAGTCATGCGGTGGGAGAAAAATCGCAAATCAGCCGCCCGAATTGATCTCAACACCGAGGTAGTTATGCGCATTAAAATCTTAAATGACTTTAAAAGTAGTGAAAAGATAATTGATTTAGTTTTTGAAAAAACTCATGATTTTAAATTGCGATCAAACTATTTAAGCAACATTCCTGCTCTTCGAATTTTAGAATCATAAAAGATACAAGAAAAAGTATAGTGCTAGTAACCTTTAGAGTATAAACTTGATTTTGAGTTTTCTAAGCAGAGTGTCTATAGCTTTGAGCCCGGCATAAATATGTTGTAAATGCGTAATGATGACCGATGGCGAGTCATAAGTTGAAGTCCCTTTTATATGTGTATGAGCGGCACTATTTCGCGGTATTTTTAATTGTCCTAAACTACTTTTGAGGTTACTCAGAATATTAGGATCGATTCTTTTTTCCAACTGCAAGGTGATAACCTGGCCAATTAAGTACACGATCAGAGGCCTAAAGTGCTTTTTGTATTCAAATCCCCAAGTGTTTTTAATTTTATCTTCGAACTCTGTTCTTTGTGTGGGCTTCAAAAATCTCACAGATGACCGAAGCAGCACGTCATCCATAGAGTCTTCAACCCATCCACAAAGTTCGATCAATGCCATCTTGGAATATAATTTTGCCTTTTTTGTCGACGAAGCGCGTTTATATTCTTGATCCAAGGCCGTAAGTGTTTTGCTGATATTTGTCTTGTTTATCATTTGGAGAAAACTACTTTTGCAGCATTTAGTCGAGCTATTACCTTATTCCTATGTGACAATCCCTCTACTAATTTTTCTTCAGAAAACTCTTCCAGTTTCAAAAATTTTTCGTACCGCTTATTCAAGCTTGTCGAGCTCTCTTTTTGAAGACTTTGTAAATTCTCGGAAACACCAATTAAAAGTCCCTCTAGAAGAGTAATGCTGTACCGCTCAGGCAAGGTGCCTTTTAAAATATTAGTCCAAGTAAATTCGACAACTTCTTTAAAAAGCTTTCTCTTTTTTTCGACATCTTTAGGCGAAAGGTTTCTGTTTTTTTGCATATATTGATTTAAAAATTTGGATAGTTTTCCATCGTATGAATTTATCTGCCCATGGAAAGCAAAAAAGCGAAGTATCAATTCTTCTTTTTTAAATCGATTTCCATTTGATTTTTTCATTTTATTTAACTTATGCCACGATTTATGCTCATTTAATTCATGTAATAAGTTGTTAAAACTTCCTGAGTAGATGCAGTTCCTAATCTCCTGACTGGTGAGTTTCATGCCTCCTGAGTTTAGACGATGAAATATGGTGAAAACATACTCTGCATGTGACTCTTTAGATAAATCGCACCTTAATACCGTGATTGGAATCGAAACATCTTTAACGCGCTTGTAATATTTGTGATGTGGAGATTTTTGATTCAATAAAGCTTCGGCCCGTATACCGCGCAAGTCTTCAGTAATATCATCCAAATTGGCGAGCCTCCAGTCTGGATCTCCAGATAAGAAACGAATAATACTGGACATTCTTTGAAGTCCATCAATGACTTGCCATTTTTCAGTCTTGTAATCGAAACTAAAGCACATACTTGGAATTGGTAGGCGTTTTATTAAAGAATCTATAAACCTCGTTTGTGCGGGCCCATTCCAGACGACTTCGCGTTGGAATTCTGGCTGTATATCCAACACCCCCTCAAGACTCATTCGATGTAGGTCTGCGCAAGACCGTAACTCATTGAACGCAATTATATCAGAAGGTGGAACTTCGGAGTTGTCGTCAGATTGAAAAGATTCCTCTTCAATTTCATGAAGAGTTTTAGCCATTTTTTTATTTTTCTCTTTCAAGCCTCATCCTCCTGTATATATCCTTCAAAGGTTTTCCCGCTCGAGACTAAAAGTGTATAAGAACTTTCATAATAATCAATAAATCTTATTGATTATTATTTCGGATTTTATACTGTTTCACGACTTATCCAATCCCTAAGCAAATCCGACCTCACAAAAAGCATTGTGCTAATCTTAACAAAAAGCCCATCAGGAATTCCTCGCTTCTTCGTTCGATACTTCCAGTCATATACCGTTTCAGTAAATATACCCAAAATCTTAGACACCTCATTCGGGCGAAGTAGCTTTTTGCGATCAGTTTCAAGAAAGCTCACCAAGTCTAGTTTCATTTCGTTATTATTGTGTTGCATACGATTACCTCCGTTAGCTTCAACTGATCTGCCAGAGCAAAAATAAAAATGCAAACGCACCACTTTTCTCAAATCGAATTAAATGTCCCTAGAGGTCCCTTCGTGACCCTTTACCTGTGGACATTGAAATTTCTAGAAACACATGGAAACGTTTTGTAACGTTTGTGAAGAAAGAAAAAAGTATCTAAAAAATATTTTTACTTTTCATAAATGCGTCGAAGCCAAAGATGAAGACTCAAGTATAGGAAATCTCTCAGAAGACAAGTTACCAGAGATTGAACCCGCTCTAGTTTTTTAAAAAAGAAAAACTCCATTAGAAGTTTTGGGACAACAAAAAGGACGTGACTCAACAAACCCCGTGATTAAAATTGATAAAACCCTGCGGGGAAGATATGTCGATTATTGAGCCAAGATTGGTGAAATTGAAGAACGGAACACAGCTAACTCTTCGAAGTCCCCAGGCAGAAGAGGCTGAAACACTTCTTTCACATTTAAAAAACGTTTTGCGTGACTCTTATAGATACATGAACCAGCCGAAGAATCATTGGGACACCTTTCCTGTTGAAGAAAAAGTCAAAATTCTAACTGACTTTAAGGATTCAAATCAGAAATTTATGCTTTCAGCTTTCGACGGAGATCGAATCGTCGGCAATTTTAGAAATAAAAAAAGCCAGCTTTTGATGGCTGGCTTTTGTAAGTCCCTGTATCTTTTAAGAAAAAAATGGTTGCGGGGGCAGGATTTGAACCTACGACCTTCGGGTTATGAGCCCGACGAGCTACCAGACTGCTCCACCCCGCGACAGGGTTTCGTGATTCGCTAAATGCGTTTCGTCGAAGTGGGTTGAGACTATTAGGTATGAATCTCTAGGTCAATGTCTTTTATCAATATATTAATGCTTTCGCAGGGTTTATATGGTGCGAAATGCTCAAAAACAGAGCGGTGCTTTAAATTGTGCTCGGATCAAACTCAAAAAGTTTGAATATTTTCTTCCATTTAAGTGAGGGCTTGGCTTGAATTATAAGGTTCCGTTGTGTTTTCGGATGAGTAAATTCTATGTGGAATGCTCGAAGCCATAAACCCGGAAGACCCAGTTCATCACGGAAAAGGCGATTGTGATGGCTGTCACCATGTACGATGTCGCCAATCAGCGGATGTGATATCTGGTCCATATGTCGGCGAATCTGGTGCCAGCGTCCTGTATGTATTTCAACTTCTGCTAGTGAATATCTGGAAGTTGCGTGTTGTCCGATTTGAAAAGGAAGCTCGATCGTCTTTAAACATCGATAGGTGCTTAAAGATTTTTTAGGAAGTTTTGTGGTCGGATGAAGTAGGTCTAAATCAATCGAGCCTTGTTCATCTAGGTAGCCTCTGGTCACGCACCAATATTTCTTTCGAATTTCGCGGCTTCTGATCATTCTTCCTAAGGTTGACGCCATCTCAGAGTTTTTTGCATAAATCACAAGTCCGGTCGTGGAAGAGTCAAGTCGATGAACGGGAAATACAGGTAGCCCAAAGTGTCTTTCTAATCTTGGCGTGAGATATTTGTTGATATCGATTCGATGGCCGGTATTTTCAGGTTCTTGTGTGAAGCAACCTTGTGGCTTATCGATGACAAAAATATCTTCGTCTTCATAAGTAAAATTAAATAGCTCCAGGTCCGCTTCTATTTTGATGATTTCTTCAAGCGAAGCCTCATGAAATTTCACAGACCCCAGGGATCCAAAACTTAATTCGATTTCGGGATTTAATTTCTTATTGGCTCCGGTAGTTATCCATTCAAGTTGGGGATAGTCGGCCATAAAATGCATGGGATTTCTGTTAAGGACGATTTCAAGGTGTTCAAGGCCATCAACCGTATTTTTACCGAGTTTGGGGGCCGGTAACTCTATTAAGGGAATTATCCAGCTTCGATTATTGTGATTGATCTTTACTGGACTATCTAACTTGAAACAAGCAATCGGGCGGCCGTTGACTTCGGTCTCGGCTATCATCATACCAAACTGACTGAGCTCTCTCTTTTTAATTGCATAGTTTTTGTAGCTCGAGACACGGTAGCAAATATGATCTATCTCTAAGTTGGAAATATCCACTTGCTGACCGACTTTTTCAAGGAGGCCTTTTACGAAGGGCACTGGATCGCCAATAATGGTTTTGATGTTTTTCATATTGATATTCTACAAGTTCTTTTGTTTATAAAACTCAGCAACTATCAATGCGACTGCTGTGGCGACATTCAGGCTTTCGACTTTTCCAGTGCCGGGAATTTGGACAGAGCTATCAGAAATTTTAAAGGCGGCCTCAGATAAACCGTCTCCTTCTTCTCCAAAAAAGAAAATCACTTTGTCTGGGATTTCACTTTTGAAAATTGAAGTGCCTTTATGGCTAGATGTCGAAATAATGGAATATCCTCTTTTTTTGGCTAAGTTCACAAAGTCCTTAAGATTTTTATACTCAAGAATAGCCACACTTTCGGCTCCACCTTCAGCTGTGCGTAGTGCGGCTCCACTTTGAAGGGCTGTTGCATCGGGGTGACATATAGCAGAAACACCAAAATGAGCACATGTTCGTATAATGGCCCCTAAATTGTGAGGGTTTCCAATGTCCTCTAAGAGTACCAAACAGTCTTTTGCACTTTTATGACTTTCAATCCATTTTTCTGCAGCAAGGGGTGGTTCGACTTCGACAATAAGAACAACACCTTCGTGGTGTGAAGTTTGCCCAATTTTTTGAAGCTCGTCATCGGTGACTAAACGATAAGGCTTTTTATTTTTGGCTAGGTATTTTTGAAGGGCTCCAAATTTTGGAGCAGTCTTCGTATTAAAAAATGCGCGGATCACTTGCTGTGGCCGCCCGCTGAAAAACTTCAAACTGGCATTAATTCCATAGACTTTTGATTCGCGCATTTTTTTATTCATAAGGTGCAATTTTTAACCCGTACAAGATCTAAAGTCAATTTACTGAGAACACTGACTGATCGTGCAGTTAAGCTTGAAATTTTCAGATGTACAAGCTTTCAAAGCAAGTGCAGAAGCCTCAATTTTTGTGGCAGCATTAGCTCTGAAAATATTTCCGGAAACCGTGTTGTTAGCAATACAAGTGATGCTAGAGCCAAGAATTTCGTCTTCGCATTTTAAAGAAGTATCGTCGCAGTTTAGTTTAAACTGACCTGCCTTACAGGATTGTTTTGCTAGAAATTCAGCATCTAGACGAGTCGGGCCCTTGCCAAGGTGAGTTTCGCCAGTGACGCTATTTCTTACCGAACAAGCCACACCAACTTTGCCGCCAGGAAGTTGTCCTGATCCGCCGAACACCGCATCTTCAAGGTTGCGAACTCTTTCCGTTAACTGCATATTTTTTCTTTCAAGTTGTTCAACTTTTCGCATGATTACGTTTAGTGTTTGTGAGTCGCCAACGCTGACATTGATTTGGGCTGCCTGAGCCGCGAAAGAAGTGCAAAAAAGGGCGCCAGCTAAAATTAGCTTTTTCATAGGGTCTCCGATTCTTTTCTTGTTAAAAGTGATTTCTGTTAAATGTTTTTTATTTTAGTCACCACGGGAAACTAAAGCGTTACCGATGATTTCTTCTGCTTGATCTTGAGCATTTATTTTGACGGTGAACTCGACAGCTGTTTCGCCAAGAGGTTTAAATTGAATCATTAGTGCACATTTTGCAGTTTCCAGGTTGGCTGCGCGAACACATTTAATATCAATGTGCTGAATATTTGATTTCATGTCTTTTTCAAGGTCGCCGCCATTAAGGATTACCTCTTCTAGCTCTTCTGTATAGGCGTTAACGACTTTCAGAATATCCGTTAGTCTTTCACCATTTTTTATGTCTCCCTCTAGGCCGACTGTTTGAGCATTTTTATTTAAGACTCCGTAGGCAGAGGCCTGAAGTTCTTGATCTTTAATTGAGTCAAACGCCGACGCCGACGCCTGAGAAATAGAAAAAAGTACCACTAAAGAAGCAAATAGCATTTTAAGCATAAACAATCCTCCGCTTTTTATATTCGGGCTTGCTCAATGCCAAATCGGAGCCAGGCTCAGCTTCAAATTAGCGATGGAAGGGATGTCAAAATGATATGCAGTGACTCAAATTGGTCTTTTTTTGGGACATTTAAGCTCACTTCGTGACTCGGCGATTCCTGAAGCTATGTTTATCGAAAGGGGGCAAAGTTTCGACTTGTCCTAGGTATTTATAAGAGTAATTTGTGAGCATCTCCAGAGGGGGAATGATGAAAGCATTTATTTTTATGGTTGTTCTGTGGCCTGTTTTTGTTTTGGCTGGCAGTGGAGCTTTGATTAATGCAAAAGATGGTTTGTTTAGTGATACCTCACGCTTTGAAGCTGTAGCCTTAATGGAGCAGAACTTAAGAAAGGCCTTTGAAAAAGTCTGCGATGATACTTTCTGTGAAGGGGAGTTTTCGAATATCAAACATATTGCATTGAATTGCTTTATTAATGGCGATACCGCGATGGTTGATAGTTGCCACTGGGATTTTGCCGGCTCGTACGCCTATGCTGATGGCGATGTGATCGTTAAGGATGCCAGGGTTTTTCAGTGTGAGTTTAAGCCCGAGATGAATATTATGGACCTAACTGAAATCGTAAATTCTGCTGCGGGAAAGCGGATGACAAATCCATTGCGAGTGCTTCATACAAAGATAAACAATCGGGGAGAGACCATATTTGATGGTCTTTCCGATTGTCTTTAGAGGATTTATTTTAAACCCAACAAGGACTTGAGATTTTTTAAAAACTCAAAGGCCTCGGCGTAAGATGCTGCCCCCCAAAGGAAGGGCTCTTCGCTTTGATAAAGCCAACTGGAATAGGGTTTTCGAGATTTAGGATCATAGACTTCAGAGACGAACTGCTGTTTTCCGAAAAGTTGGTCGGATATTTTTAAGATATTTTGAGCCTGTTGAGTATCATTCATCATTAAAGCAACTTTAAAAGCCAATCCAGTAAGCCAGCTCCAAGTCATCTCATCATGATAGGCCTTCAGGCCGGCCCATTTTACATGGGAAATAAGCTCGCCAGATTTATAGCGAGGATAGGTGGCTATCAATGGCCCTTGAGAAGAAGTCCATAGTGGGTGTTTGATCAAAGCATTCCAGAGTTCTTTTTTTTGATCTCCTTTTACCCAATTCCACTTAATTGCAAGTAGCTGGTCATCAAGTCCAAACTGATTCCTCTTAAATTCACTCTGAAAGAGTCCCGTCTGCGGATCTTTGAAGCCTGCTTCGATGGCTCGACGTAAAAACGGTGCGCGCTCTTGGCAAAAGTTGAATTGGCTGAATAGGCAAAGCTCTTCGGTTACGTTTGAATACAGCATATTCGTCAGGAATATAGCTCCTTCGCGTCGAGCAGAGTCCTTCCAGTCTGCGAATGGGCCCTGATGAATCAGGCCGTCTTTTAGGAATTGGTCGTAGTATTTATAGATCGAAACCAGCTTTGTTTCGTTCTTAAGAAAGAATTCGATATCTTGAGTTTTTGCGCAATATTCTAATACGGCCTTTAAGGTTAGTATGTTTGAATCGATATTAGGATATTTGCCGTTGATTTTGTAATAAGCTTTTAGTGGAGACTGAATTTTTAATTGAATCCGAAATTTAAATAATGCTCCGATGCTGGAAAGAAAAACTCTTTTCATTGGGCTCATCGAGTCACAATAAAGTGGTACTAAGCCATTTTCATTTGTGTGATCGATAATTAACTGCAGTTGGTTTTTTACGATCTCTTGAAGATTTAAATTTAAGAGTCCTGAAACTGAAAAGCAAAAGTCACGAGTCCAGAGTGTTCTGAACTGATGAGCCCCGGCTGTGACATACTTTTTTCCATCAATTTCAATAATATTTTTGAGAATGCTTTGAGCAACAATAGTTTCTATATCCATCTGAACATTATGGCATTTTAGATCAAATTGTCGAATTTCTTTTCGGTGAGTCGAGCTAGAATAATTAAATAAAAGTCTTTTTTGTAAAAGCTTTGTGCACTTCAATCTCAGAATAAGATTATGTTGAACTTCGCTGTTTGATTGAAAGATGATGGAGTCAGCCCTAGAGGAAAGTCTGCTTTTATGAGCACCACGGGGTGAGGATCAGGAGGTCCGAATGAAGAATCAAGGAAGATATCTATTAGCTACAGGTTTATTAGCTTCGGTCATGGTCATCACGGGATGCCTTGAGATCAAGGGCGAGCACGAAGTTCCAACTTCTGATTTAAACAATAGTGACTTTAGCGTAACAGCTCCTGATGGTAGTTCAGGTTCCACTCAAAGTGGCGGACGCCCCACAACTCCTACGACAGATTCTGGGACTTCTGACAGCGGTCAGCTTCCTCCTGATGTATCAACAGACTTACCAGCGGGATTCACAATCAATCGTGGGGCATTGATGACAGGTTCGCAAGACTTGCTGCTCGCCTTTAATCCTCCCTTCACATCTGCTTTCATGAAAGTCTCGGAGTCCAGTGATTGTAGTGGTGGATCATGGGGGGACTATGCGGATTCTATTATTTATTCGGCCCAGTTGGTAAATCAAAGTGTACCCATATCGGTTCAGTTTAAGGATTACGATGGACGAGTAAGTCTTTGTTTTAAGAATAGCATTATTATTGATAAAGCTGGGCCTAGTATTGTCTTTCAAAAGTATCCTGCCGCATCTATTGAAGAAGGACTTGATGTTGAAATTGTTTTTAATGTTGAGGACGCTGCCGGTGTGAAGTCGGTTCAATGTCAATTTGCTGGAGTTTTGAAAACTTGTTTAGCGGGCTCAAATAAAGTCGTATTTCCCAAAATGGCAGCAGGATCCTATCAGTTCAATGTCTTGGCTGAAGACTCGTTCGGTAATAAATCACAACGTGCTATTGTCTTTCAGGTGACAAGTCTTTATAAAAATATGAAGCAGTCGGTGACAGTGACTCAAAATAACAAAGTCGATATTTTATTTGTTATTGATAACAGTGGTTCGATGGCTTACGAGCAAAAAAGTATGGCGTCCCGTGTACGCAACTTTTTAGATGTCATCAAAGGTTTGGATTGGCAGGCTGCAGTTACCACAACGGATCCTTCAAATTCTACCTATGGGGATGGACGATTGGTCAGCATGAAGGGATTGTCTAATACCTATATTTTGAAATCATCAATGGACGAAGCTACCTCACGCACGGTTTTGAGTAATACTTTACAAAGAAGCGAGACGGGAAGTGGAAGTGAACAAGGAATTTATGCGACCTACCGTACTATCGAGAGAAGTCTTGCGGGGCCTGGTATTTATAAAGATTTTATCCGCGAAGGGGCTCAGTTAGCTGTGGTGGAAATTTCGGATGAAGACGAATCCGCGAATGGATTAAAAAATGATCCAAGTAATTTAATAAAGCTAATTCAGAGTTCCTTCAATGGGCAAAAAGCCTTTAGTTTTCATAGTATTATTGCTCGACCTGGTGATACCAAGTGTCTTTCCGGAGAGGGTGCAACCGCTGGCTTCCGTTTAGAGCAAATGTCGAAGTTAACTGGTGGGATGGTTGGAGACGTTTGTGCTTTGGATTACGCCGAACAAATGAAAGGAATCGCTGATGGAGTTCGTAAAACTTTAAAAACACTCACTTTAAGCTGCGAGCCCGTAGTCGACTCTTATCGTAACATAATCATTCTTAAGGATGGTCTGGCTTATACGGGGACTTATGTAAAATCCGGAGTGAATTTGACATTTAATGACATGCTTCCTTCGGGAAATTATGAAGTGCTTTATACATGTGTAAGATAGGTTTGATCCTAAAAAAGTACGAGATAAAAAAGCCACCGAAGAGGTGGCTTTTTTCTTATGACTTTACAGTAACTGCTTGTCCGTTTTCGTTTAAGGTGACTTTCTTGTTTTTAGTCACCTGAATGATCGGAAGACTTTCCGGAGACAGTCCTTGGGCCTTCATTTTTTCAAGTTCAAAAGGCAACAACTGGCGAGCTCCTTTCTTTCCTGGATGCATTTTCCATTGGTTCGCGCAGTTCTTAGAGCAGGTGTCCTTCAAAACGTCGATTTTTGCGCAATCCACACAAATCAGTTGTTCGTGATCGCAGCGAACACAATCAATTTTCTTTTCTGACGGCTGCCCGCAATGTGGACATAGACCGTACTTCGTTGTCGGTTTTAAATTTTGATCTAAAGCGACACGGTGATCAAAGACGAAACATTCCCCTTCGTACTGATCATTGGGGTGCTGGGCTAGATAATTGATAATACCGCCTTCAAGCTGATAGACTTGATCGTAACCCTGCTTTTGAAGTTCTAGAATTCCTTTTTCGCAGCGAATTCCGCCGGTGCAAAAGATCATGATCTTTTTATCTTTCGCAATACCTTGCTGTTCCATGAATTCTGGAAATTCAGTAAACTTTTCTATGTTAGGATTAATAGCGCCTTTGAAAGTTCCAATTTTATATTCGTACCAGTTTCGGGTGTCGATGATAACGTGATCCTTGTCTTCCTTCATCATCTTATTCCATTCGGTCGGAGACAGGTGAAAGTTCTTACCTTGCGGAGGCATCATTTCAGGAATACCTGTCGTGACAATTTCTTCTCGAATTTTTACTTTGTAGCGGCGGAAAGGGACAATATTGCACGAGCTATCTTTAAAGAATAGTCCATGACAGTTGAAATAATCTTGGATCCAATTTTTAAATTGATTCAGATTCTGTTCGTCGTCTGCCGAACAAGTCGTATTGATGCCCTCATGTCCCAGAATAAGCAGGCCTCGGATATTAAGTTCAGACGCTTTGTTTTCCAGATCGGATTTGATTTTTTCAAGGTCATTTAAACGGGCAAAGTGGTAAAATGTAGAAACGTAGTGAGTGATCGCACCCGTATTAGGTGTCGTTGGTGTAGTCATATTGTCCTTCCTCTCCGGGCTCCAAACCCGGTGGCAATGAAGGACTAGATAGAATAAAAATCAAAAAAAATCAAGCAAGCTTCGTTGGCGCGGATCTAGATGCCAGAACAAGGGGGGATTGAGATACTTTTTTCAACGGGGCGATTGCCTCGGCTGTCGATAATTATGTACTTGGCTCGAATAGTAACCCCTTTAATTTCACATTTTTTTAAAAGTAGGTTTTCGTCTCCGCCATCGGCAAAGTTTTCTCGAACTTCGTGAATATCATTAGCAAGGGCTCGGCAGGCGTCGTAGACATCACTTTCGTAGCAATACGTCTTCGTACGATCGTCAAACAGGCTATCAACGAACTTAGAGGTCTCTTCGATGACATTGCCTTCACGATTAAGATAGGTTGTTTTTATAACGGTTTTAATCTCGGCATGAGAGATTGATGAAACAGACAATATCAAGGAAGCCAGAACTGTAACTTTCATGCGATAGACCCTCCCCAGAGCTAAGGGGGTGATACCAAAAATAAGGCCCCGCGACAAGGGGCTTCATGATCTTAACAAAGTCTTGAAGTTGCTAGACCTTTGCGAGGGGATCGTTTATGACTTAGAAATGCTTGCAAGTCCTCAAATTCAAAAAGAAATTCAAAGAAGACGCACATTTGCGATTATTTCTCACCCTGATGCTGGTAAAACCACGCTGACAGAAAAACTTTTATACCATGGTGGCGTTATTCACGAAACTGGGGAAGTTAAAGGAAAGTCGGGCACCAAGGCGGTGACTTCGGACTGGATGGAGCTTGAGCGCCAAAAAGGGATCTCGATCACCTCATCGGTCATGACGTTTGACTACAATCAGCTTCGTGTGAATCTTCTGGATACACCGGGACACAAAGACTTCTCTGAAGATACTTATCGTGTTTTGATGGCCGTGGATTCAGCCTGCATGTTGATTGACGTTGCCAAGGGTGTGGAAGAGCGGACGAAGAAACTTTATGAAGTTTGTCGTCTTCGTAGTATTCCTATTTTTACTTTTGTGAACAAGTTAGACCGGGAAGGTAAAGACCCTCTGACATTGATTGATGAAGTCGAAAAAACTTTGAATATGCAATGCTATCCAGTGACTTGGCCTTTAGGGATAGGTCAGCGTTTCAAAGGGATTTACAATCGCATCTCAAAAGAAATCACGATCTACGATCAACGCCGTGAAGAGGTTGAGGAAGTCACTGTTTTTCCTTTTGAAAAAGGGAAAGATGACGAGATTCTTTATAAACATCTTGATAAAGAATCCGCGGACCAAGTTCTTGAAGAACTTGATCTGATCGAGGGCGCTTTGCCGCCTTTTGATGTGGGCGCTTTCTTAGCAGGTGAACTTTCTCCAGTGACTTTTGGTTCTGCGAAACAGAACTTCGGTGTAGATACTTTCCTTAATTTTTTCTGTGAATATGCGCCAGGGCCTCAGCCTCGTCGGACGAAAGACGAAAAAGAGATGGACCCTTGCGATAATACTTTCTCGGGCTTTGTATTTAAAATTCAAGCCAACATGGACCGTCGTCACCGCGATCGCATCGCCTTCATTCGTATTTGTTCTGGAAAGTTTGAACGTGGCATGAAGGTGAAGCACTCTCGTCACGATAAAGAGTTACGTCTGGCTTACTCGAGTCAGTTCGTAGCTGCGGATAAAGAAACTGTCGATGTGGCCTATGCAGGCGACATTGTCGGTGTTGGTGATACGGGTAATTTCGCCATCGGTGACTGCGTTTTCACTTCTGGAAAAGTGATCTTTGAAGATATCCCTAAATTTGCTCCGGAACTATTTGGACAGCTAAAGGTTCGCGATGCTTTGAAGCGTATCAAGCTACAAGAAGCTGTGAAGCATCTGTCTGAAGAAGGGGCAATTCAGGTTTTCTTTGACCCTGTGATGGGGCCGCAAGAGGCGATCATTGGTGCGGTCGGGGAACTTCAGTTTGAAGTGCTATTGCACCGTCTACAGGACGAGTACAATTTGGATGCGACTTTGAACCGATTGCCATTCTCTGTGGCGCGCTGGCCGCGCACCAAAGACGGTAAGCCGGTCTCTGATCTCAAGGGTGGGGCGCGATTCTACCGCGACATGATAGATCAGCCCGTTGTCTTGGTGAATCAAGAGTGGGATCTGAATTGGTTGATTCGTGAGAATCCAGAAATTGAATTCCATACGAGTATTTCAAGAGCGCGCTAATGCTGGCCTTAGAAATCAACGAACTAAAAAAGAGTTTTGGAAAAGCTGATGCCGTTAAAGGGATCAGCTTTTCAGTAAAGGCTGGAGAGATATTTGGACTCTTAGGTCCCAATGGCGCTGGGAAAACGACCACAATCAACATCATCACAAGTCTTGAATCTCCAACCAGCGGAGCTGTGAAAGTTTTTGGTTATGATGTTGTTCAAACCCCTCAATTAGCTAAACGCCAACTTGGGGTTGTTCATCAAGAAATTATCAACTCTGGTTTTTTTTGATGTCGAAGAAATTCTAGAATTCCAATCGGGCTATTATGGTCTTCGCCGTAACAAAGAGCGCATTGATTATGTGTTACATAAGCTTTCCTTGTTCGAGCACAAAAAAAAGAAGGTCAAGCAGCTCTCGGGCGGAATGAAAAGACGTCTGATGATTGCAAAGGCCTTGGTTCACAATCCAAAACTTTTGCTTTTAGATGAGCCAACTGCTGGAGTTGATATCAAACTTCGTGAAGACCTCTGGAATTTTGTGCGTGAGCTTCAAGCAGAGGGTATGAGTATACTTCTGACAACCCATTATTTAGAGGAAGCCGAGGAGCTTTGTCATCGAGTGGGGATTTTAAATAAAGGTCGTATCGAGTGCATCGGTGAAACTCAAGAGATCGTTCAGCGATTCACTCAAAAGTCCGTATTGGTGCAACTTCGCTCGGATAGAAAAATTCAATCGACATTTTTGCAAAAACAAGAGTCTCGAGCCTGTTATTTTTTAGTTTCAGCGGACTGTTCTTTGGGGACTTTGCTGGAAGAAGCGCAAATTCCATTGGCTGATATTGAAGATGTAAAAATAGAAGAGGGGCGTTTGGAAGAAGCCTTTTTGCGAGTCCTAGGGGAGCGCCTATGATTGCTTTTTGGACCTTATTTGTGCGGGAACTCAGTCGCTTTTCAAAAGTGCTTATTCAAACAGTGGTGACCCCGTTTATCAGCAGCTTTCTTTATTTGTTGGTTTTTGGGGTTTCTTTAGGGCAGCACATTCAAGAGGTGCAAGGTGTGCCCTATTTGGTATTTCTAATTCCAGGGCTTATGATGATGGGGCTTATGAATAATGCTTTTCAAAACTCGTCTTCGTCTATTGTCTCGTCGAAGTTTTCAGGAGATCTAGAGGACTTGCGAGTGGTGCCGATCACGAATCAACAGATTATCTGGGCTCTAAGTCTGGGGGGGCTTGTGCGCGGTTGCATCGTTGCCTTGATCACTTTGTTTGTCGGCGGTCTATTTTATTATATTCAAACCAATGAGTTTATTCAAATCGCACACCCATGGGCGATGGTGTTTTTTATGACAATATCTGGTTTGTTGTTTAGTCAAATCGGTATTTCGGTGGCCTTTTGGGCAAAGACCTTTGATCAGCTTTCAGCATTTTCCGCTTTTGTTTTATTGCCATTAACTTATTTGGGGGGCGTCTTCGTTTCGATTCAGCAGCTTCATCCTTTCTGGCAAGAAGTCTCGAAATGGAATCCGCTGCTATATCTTATCAATGGCCTTCGCTATGGCATGTTGGGAGTGAGCGACGTCGATCTTTTTCAATCGATCTGGGTGTCGCTCATCGGGTTAGGCTTGTTCTATGCCATCGCTTTTTGGAGCGTTAAAAAGGGCTCGTTTCAGCGCTGGTGATTATTTAAACTCAGTTATCTTCCTAGGTTGCAAAGATTTTTGTAGTACTTAAAGAGTGTTTGTGCAATGGCGCTGATTTCTTCGTCGTCAACGTTAAAGATTGCGACTTCACGATAAAATCCTACATCGACAAAGTTAGAGATTATATTGGGGGCTAAAAATTTTCCAGTTTTTGCTATGTATACAACCTCTGCGTTTGTTTTTCTTGGCTGGTTCGAATCGTAAACAGTAAATGTGATATCGCCGTTAAGTTCGAATCTGAATTTTTTCAGTAAAACTACATGTTGTTCAGTTCTACCGGCTCGTATATTGATTAAAGGTAGGCGATTGAACTGAAGATTCGAGACAAGCTTCATAGCTAAAAGATAGTTTTCGGCGGGCTCGCCGGTCGAGCTTCCAAGCGCCATACCTAAATTTTTCCCCCTATAGAAGCGATCGCCTTGGTATTCTTCGATGTCGGCCTGAAAGCCTCTTAAGACTTCAGGGGTATTTTTAAACTGCATTTTTCTTGGTTTTACTAATTCCGACCACAGGCCTGTCTTGTGGAATACATGCTTTGAAAAGGACTCTAAAAGATCTTTGTCGGACGTCTTTAAGACTTGGTAGTTCGTGAATTCAACTTTATCTTGAATCCAAGGGTTATGGCTTCCATTGCGGGGGTCATGGCTAATTTTCTCGACGGGTATTGAACCTCTAATTAAATTTAGCATATTTCTTATTTGATCTTGATTTACAGTTGTAGCTTCGGCTTCTCCAAAACGAGTCAGGTAAAAAAGCAAGCGCTGTGTTCTAGACAGGGACCAGCATCCGCCAAGGGTTGCCGGGCCGGAGCGAAAACTCCAGTTGTTTACAGGGATATGACGTTCGCTACTGAAGGCTTTTTCCTTGTTAATATAGTTAAATACAGCCCATTGATTGGGAATGAAGTTGCAGCGTAAGTTTGTTACTAGCGAGTCGTTGATAATAGGTTCGCCTCTTATTTTTTGGATTTTTGTCTGTGTTTGGCCTTGAATAGGGCTTAATATTAAGAGGCCTAAAATAGGGAGTAATAAAAACTTCATAAGAAACTCCTAGCAAGAACGTCATCTGCTTAAAGGGAACATGGGGTGATGCTGTTACAAATCTGAAGCCATGAGTTATTCGACCCTTATTCGATTTAGGCTGTTCAGTTTGTTTACAGTGACAAAATAAGTTTCAAAGAAAATTGCAATGGGTTAAATTGTTCTGAAATTTCAGAGCTTTATGGGGTGGAACGCAGCGCTACTTGTTGAAGTCTTCTTTGTCATTTGCGGGGCGATAAGGTAGTTATAGCCTTCTTAGGAGACAAGATGTTCGAAAACTTATCAGATAAGTTCATGGCCAGTCTTAAGAAATTAAAAGGCCAGAGTAAGATAACGGAAGCCAATATTGAAGAGGTTGTTAAAGAAATTCGTCTTCATTTATTGGAAGCTGACGTTAATTTTAAAGTTGTTAAGAACTTTATTGATCGAGTAAAGGCGAAAGCTTTAGGGCAGGATGTTTTAACAAACGTTAATCCTGGTCAGATGTTCGTAAAAATCGTTAATGACGAGCTTGTGGCAACCCTGGGTGGGGAAAAAGTTGATATTAATTGCCGAGAAAATCCGTCTGTGATTTTTTTGGTAGGTCTTCAAGGTGCTGGTAAAACAACGACTGCTGCAAAGTTATCTTTGTATATTCGTCAAAAATTAGGGAAGAAGCCGGGGTTGGTTCCTGCCGATATTTATCGCCCGGCGGCGATTGATCAGCTTCATACTTTGGCAAAGCAAAACAACATTCCAGCATATCCCACTCAAGCAGGAATGAAGCCTGAAGTTATTTTAGAGAACGCGAAAGCATGGGCTAAAGAGAACATGGTCGATGTGGTCATCGTAGATACTGCAGGTCGATTGCAGATTGATGATGAGTTGATGTCAGAGTTGGGTCGTCTGAAAGAGATTTGGAAACCTCAAGAAATTCTTCTGGTCGCCGATGCCATGCTTGGTCAGCAATCAGTGAATGTGGCTGAAGGGTTTCATCAGCGTCTTCAGTTGACGGGTTTGGTGCTTACTAAAGTAGACGGGGATGCTCGAGGTGGGGCGGCTCTTTCTATTCGAGAAGTCACAGGGATCCCAATTAAATTTCTGGGTGTTGGCGAGAAAGTGGCGGCGCTCGAAGTTTTCCATCCGGATCGCCTGGCTGGACGTATTTTAGATATGGGTGACGTCTTGAGTTTGGTCGAGAAGGCTCAGGAAGTTATTGATGAGAAGCAGGCCATGGATTCTGCAAAGCGCCTTATGCGCAACGAATTCACTTTGGATGATTTCCTAGCTCAGATTCAGCAACTAAAAAAATTGGGTGGTTTTGAGTCTATTATGAAATTTTTGCCAGGCATGGGCGAGCTATCTAAGCAAATGAAGAGCATGGCTCCGCCGGATGCAGAGATGAAGAAAATCGAAGCCATTATTCGTTCGATGACTTTGGCTGAAAGGGCTGATCATCGCATTTTGAATGGCTCTAGGCGTCAAAGAATTGCGAAGGGGAGTGGAACTCAGGTTTCTGATGTAAACCGCCTGATTAAGCAGTTTGAAGACGCGAAGAAGATGATGGGCGGCCTCATGAAAATGGGTATGGGCCGTGGGGGAATGAAATTTCCCTTTTGATTATTTTTAATAGCTTGCATTTTCTGAGACTTGCAAGTAAACCAATGGACTTTGTAGTAACTAAAAGAGGTTATATTCAATGGCAGTAGTAATTCGTTTGGCTAGAACAGGTGCTAAGCACGCTCCAAAATTCCGTATCACAGTGGCAGATTCTCGCCGTTATGTGACTGGCAAATTCCTTGATGTATTGGGTGTTTATATCCCAACTCCAAAGGGTCAAGACGTAAAAGTTAAGATGAACCTTGAGAAATACAATGAATGGGTTTCTAAAGGCGCACAACCAACTGATCGCGTTAAGCACGTAGTTAAATTAGCTCAGTCAGGCAAATAATTTTCCTTGGCATTTTAGTCAAATGCGATAAACTATCGAATATCGCATTTGATTCTTTAACTCGCTAATGGGGGAAAAATGGATAACTTGAAAGACCTTGTAGAGTTTATGGCGAAGTCTCTTGTGGACAGTCCCGATAAAGTAGAAGTGGATGAGGTCCCAGGCCAACAAACGACTCTTCTAGCTTTGAAGGTTGATAAAGAAGACCTAGGTAAAGTTATCGGTAAGCAGGGTAAAACCGCTGCAGCGATGAGAACTATCATTCGCGCGGCTGGTACCAAGCTAAGCAAGCGCTATCATTTAGATATCGTTGAATAGTTTTGTCTTAGATCTTATCTGACTACTTTAAGAAGGCGCAGCTGCGAAGCTGTGCCTTTTTTATTTCTTTTTTCCAAAACTACCAGCAAAACTGGAAAAATTCTTAAAAATCTATTATTTACACATTTTACTCAAAGTAGAATGAAGGAATAGCTGTATGCAAATTGTTGGAAAAGTTCGAGAAGCCCATGGTCTTAAAGGAGATCTTTACATCCATATCCCATCCGGAGATGTTTCGTGGATGGCGCGCCTTCAGAAGTTTTATTTAAAAACAAAAGTTCAAGAACTAGATGAAGTTCAAACTTATACTGTTCAAAAACTGAAGCCATTTAAAACAGGTCTTCTTGTTAAGGCAGAAGAAATCAATGATCGCAATGCTTCAGAAGCGTTGAAAGCTTTTGAGTTTTTAATTGATGATGAGCTGTTGGTCTCTAAAGAGGGTGAAACGATTTATTTGGGTGAAATCAAAAACTTCAAATTGAAAAACTCTAATCAGGATCTTTTGGGTGAGATCACTGGTTTTGGATCAAACGGTGCTCAAGATCTTTTGATTGTAAAAACAGTAAAGGGTAAGACGGCCGAAGTTCCATTTGTTGAGGCCTTTATTAAGCGTATCGACTTTAAACAAGAGACAGTCGTTATGGAACTTCCTGAAGGCTTATTGGATCTTGATGAAGTTTAGTGTTGTAACTGTCTTTCCTGAATTGATTGAAAGCACTCTTCAATACGGAGTGCTTTCGCAGGCCTTGGCTACGGGGTTGATTTCCATCGAAACTTGCAACCCGCGGAGTTTTTCGCAAGACAAACATCGTACAGTGGACGATCGACCTTTTGGAGGCGGAGACGGCATGGTGATGTTGGCCGAGACCTTAAAGGCGGCGATAAACTCGGTGAAAACAGAAAAATCTTATGTGATTTATTTATCACCGCAGGGTCCAGCGCTGACACAGGATAAAGTTCGAAACTTGGCAGGGCTGGGCCGCTCACTTGTTTTAGTCTGTGGTCGCTATGGTGGAATTGATCAGCGGGTCATTAATGACTGCATCGATGAGGAGCTTTCTATAGGGGACTATGTTCTATCGGGTGGCGAGCTTGGTGCTTTGGTGGTTATTGATGCTGTTTCTAGATGGGTTCCTGGGGTCTTGGGGCATTCAGAAAGTGCGGCAAGTGATAGCTTTTCGAATGGTTTGTTGGAAGCTCCTCAGTACAGTCGTCCCCGAGAGTTTGAAGGTGTGATGACGCCAGAAGTTTTATTGTCGGGAAATCATGCTAAAATTGAAGAGTGGCGATTCAAAGTATCTTTGTTGGTCACTCTAAAGAAAAGACCTGATTTATTTTGGAAGTACGTTAATAATTGGACCCCTGAATCTAAGAAGCAGCGACCCATCTTAGAGCAGCTAAAAGTTTTCGCCGATCAGTTGTCTTTGGAAGAGTGGAGAGCTTTAGGCCTTAACAGAGAAGAACTGAACTGGAAGCCTTAATGGAAAATCACAACGAACAATCAAGCAGTGTTTATGTCCCCAAACTCGCGATTGGATTGGTTCACTATCCAATATTTGATCGACTTAAGAAGGTCGTTGCCACGAATGTGACGAACTTTGATATTCACGATATAGCTCGTGCGGCGACGGTTTACGGGGTCGATAGGTACTATATTATCCATCCATCTCATGAGCAGCAGGCCTTTGTTCATCGTGTTCTTGATCATTGGAGAACAGGGCAAGGGGCTAAATTCAACCCTAAAAGAAAGACGGCTTTAGAGAATGTCTTTACGGCGGACTCTGTCGAGGCTGCGGTTAAAGATTGGGGCTATCCGGACTGCCTGAAGGTCGCAACCCATGCCCGAAAGTTGGAAGGAGCAGATTATTACACCTTTCCTGACTTACGCAACGCGATACATGTTGAAAAAAAGCCCTGTTTTCTGATATTTGGAACTGGTTTTGGACTTACAGATGACTTTATGAAGTCCTGTACAGGGGTTTTAGAAGGTATCCGGGGTGCTCCCCCTGCCGATTATCGCCACCTTTCTGTGCGGTCAGCCGTAAGTATCTGTCTTGACCGCGTCATGGGTCCGTGGTAGACCCTTGCTTTACGTTTATTGAACTGAAGCAAAATTATAGATTTGTAAATTTAAGTTAAAAGGATTCGACTATGGCAAAAGCAGAAGTAAAAGAGACAAACCTCATCCGCCGTGTAAGTGTTAAACCTGCAAACAAAAGCATCCAATCTTTTGATGTTGGTGACACTGTGAATGTATTCGTTAAAGTTAAAGAAGGTGAAAAAGAGCGTGTTCAGGCCTACAAAGGTCTTGTAATTAAAGTACAAGGTGCTGGCGCTGCAAAATCTTTCACTGTTCGCAAAATGTCTTCAGGTGTAGGCGTTGAAAGAACATTCCCATTCTCTTCTCCTGCTATCGAGCGCGTTGAAACTTTGACTAAAGGTAAAGTTCGCCGTTCTAAACTTTACTTCTTGCGTGGTCTTGAAGGTAAAGCTGCAAAAATCCAGTCTGAGCTGGTTACAGCGAAAGACGCTGAGTAATTTGCAAATATATTTTTCAGTTCTAAAAAACCGGATGTCAGTGGCATCCGGTTTTTTTATTTGTCCAACGGTCTTTGATGCGTCTATAGTTTTGCAGTCCTTGATACAGAGAGAAAAAATATGATTCTAGGCAAAGATAAGCCAACAAAAGAAAAAAAAGCAAAAGCTCATTATGACCTTATCGATTGGAAGCAGTTCGGTCCAGAGCCTGTAATTGGAGTCGATGAAGTAGGGCGGGGTTGCCTTGCTGGGCCAGTGTATGCTGCTGCTGTGATTTTTAAGTCAGACGTTTTGTCTGACTTAGTAACCGATTCAAAACTACTTTCCGAAAAACGTCGCGAGGAATTACATGATTTAATTTTAAAAGAGCATCAAGTTGGAATCGGTTATGCAACACCTGAAGAAATCGACGAGTTGAATATTTTGAATGCGGCATTGTTAGCAATGAAGCGAGCTGTTGAAAAATTAGGTGTTGAGAATTCAGGTCATGTCTTGGTTGATGGAAATAAAAAAATTCCAGACTTAATGGGTTTTGAACAAACAACGATAGTGAAGGGAGACCTTCGTGTTGCTCCTATTTCTGCGGCTTCGATAGTAGCTAAGGTTACCCGTGATCGCTTAATGAAAGAACTCGGCAAGGAGTTTCCTCATTATGGCTTCGAAGTTCACAAAGGTTATTGTACGGCCCTTCACAAGGCGGGAATTGAAAAGTATGGCCCCTGCATTCAGCATCGAAAAAGTTTCGCAGGAGTTAAAGAGCACTGCTAGTTTTATTGAAACAAAGTCGAAAAATAGAGATAAGGCTCCTCACCTTGTAAAAGGGCGTTGGGCTGAAGATCAAGCCCTGAGCTATTTCATAGATCGGGGCTTTGTTTTATGGGCTCGTAACTTTCGGACTCCTTTTGCTGAAGTCGATCTTGTTTTCGAAAAAGATGATGTATTGATGTTGGTAGAGGTGAAGTTTTTAAGTGATTGGGAACAAATTCCTCATCGCGTTCATCCAAGGCAGTTGGCAAGATTCAAGCGAGCCTCCACATTTTTATTGAACGAGTTGGGCTATTCCGAGCTGCAAATATGCTGGGCTTTTGTTTTAAAGAATGGGCAGGTCTTCATTATTGATGACGGTTATTAAGAGCCTACGGCACAATAAAGTGATGAAGAATATATATATCTATTTTGTAGTTACATTCTTGATCTCCTCCGCTGGTCATGGTGCGGATTTACGTCAGTTTGTCTCAGATTGTGCATGGGGAACGATTGGCGGTGCTGTGGCCGGTGTTGTTTCGATGGCGGTAACTGACAAGCCATCCAAGCATACGAGAAATATAGCGATGGGGGCCAGCCTGGGACTGTACGCCGGAATTGGTTTTGGATTGTATCGAATACAAACCGAGTCGGGACGTTACAATGAGTACGTCCAGGTTGGGGTAGCGAAGTTTGATGACAAAGACAGCTACGGATTAACCTTGCACGGCAGTTTTTAACTAGAAGCCAAATGCATCCAATGTTTCCGGTGGTAGCGGTGCTTTAGGGACCCCATCAAAAGTGAATTCAAAGTTAATTTTAAGGCGAGTATCGCCCCCAGTCACCTGTTCATGGATGAATGTGATCAGCCAGCAGTCACCTGGTGGTTTTAGTTGGGCAATATAGGCCCACGATTTCACTCTTTTAGCAAACCTAGTTTCGTCCGTATTAACGGCATCATAAACGAATTTACCCATCAAATTAATGTAGTTTGAAATAAAGCCGGTAGAGTAGGTGTAGTCCTCGATACGGTCAGCATCTTTTGCGGGCTCTCCTGGGGTGATTTTATATTGCCGAGTTAGGGCAACTTGAAAAAACTGACCATAGTCATTTGTAAAGCGAACGCGAGACGACGCAGAGGTGACGTTTTGATATGGGTAGTAATTAAAATTCGAATACGTCTGAAATTTATCAGCTCGAATACTTAAAGAGGCCGCCAGATCTGACCAAGGCTGCTTGTTCGCATCGGCCTTTGAGTCTGCATGGGCATCAAATGACTGACTCAAACGAAGGTAGCCCCATTGTCTATACTCGGGCTTTCCACTAAGCCAACGCTTTTGGATAAGCTTATTGGTGACAGCAAAGGTCACCAGGTTGCGGTCGTAGATCCGATCATTGTAATCGAATTGAAGACCAAAATCAGAACCTAGGTCTCCATCGCTGATATTGTCTTTAGAGGCAATAGGTGGCTCGGTTTGGGTTGAGAACCCAAAGAAGGGGTGGCTTTTGTGGTCAATGAGGGGAATTGAGGTATAAGTCACCTCGGGTATGATCTCGTGTTTCCAGCGCTCGGCCGTGGGATTTTCTTGGTCGCCAAAAATTTTACTAAAGCTAGCTCGGCTAGAGACTTCGGTGCGCAGAGTACGGCGGATATTTGCTTTTTCTCCGACAGAAAAGGCATAGTGCGTTTCGCGGTAAGTAGCTTTGGGGACGATGTCAAAGCCGTCAACCAACGAGATCGGATAGGAAATCGACGGGCGAATGTCGAAGCGTTGTCCAGTTCGAATAAGATCGACTCCAGGATCGTATTTTCCATCTTCTTGTAGTTGGCAGTTGGCCGTATTTTCATAGTTGCCTACCGCACCACAGTTGTTTCTTACGTAGCGAATTCGACGACCATTCGAGGTCACCGGACCGTTTAAGTCATCGTAGGCTTTCGAACTTCGTGCAAAGTTTGTGTAGTTTAGATCCAAATTATAATAAAGACCCGAGTTTTTTATCTGGCGCGGGGTTTGTGAATAACGAAGCTCGGGGAGTCGATGAACGGCATCATCGTTGCCGTTCAAGGGATTGGTGTGCAGCATATTAATATAATATGAGCTGTCGATCATCCATTGTTCGTTGTCGGTGTTCTTAGTCCAAGAAACTCGATTTTCCATTGCCGAGTCACCATGGTTCCGCGTTTCGGTGGTGAAGTCTGTTGGATATTGAAGGTCGCTGGCATTATTTAAAGACATGCGGTGAACGGTGTTGTCGGGAAGTTCGTAAAGGTGTTGGTAGCGCAAATACCAACGATCCCAAGATTTACTATTTTTTAAATTCGAAAATTGCTCGACTCGATCATCTTGGGGAAAGACGCGATCTTTCAGATGAGCAAAGTTAAGCTCTCCATAAGAATTTTCAGAAAGAAGATAGCGATACTCAATATGATTTTTAATTCCCCGTTTTTCGTAGGATTGAAAAGTGTAGGTCAGATCCGTATTGCGAGAAATGGCCCAGAAGTACGGCAAAGAGACAGAAAGACCCCCTTTGGTTGAGGTTTCAAGTGAAGGGGTTAGTAATCCTGACTGACGATCCGACTTAAGAGGAACGATCAGATAGGGGAACCATAAAACGGGAAGACCTCCAACCTTAAGGATCGAGTTTTTTATATAAGCATAGCCTCCAAGCTCTGCTCTAATAGAGTTGCCCGTAAAAGACCAAGCGGCGGGGCAGGTTGTGCACGTCGTGTACTCGGCGTTAGCAACGAAGTACTCGTCAGGGCCGATTTTTTGAAGAATAGAACCGTCAAATATCACAGATCCTGCCTGAACGAAGCCATCGTATATAAGGCCTGTATTGCTTTCGTAATCCATGACAATCCGGCTGCCGCCAATCGTGTTTTTGGCAGAGACGATGGAGACATTTCCCTTTAAGTCGATTCTTTTAGAGCGAAGACGAATTTCCGCTTCATCTGCTTTCAGGTGGTCGCCGTTGTACACAATCTGAACATGGCCATTAAGGCGAACAATCTCTTGTTCGTTGTCTCGATCCATCGAGTCTGAGCTAATCAGGAGGCCCTGGATTTTGGCAGTGGGCTCAAAGGCTGCATCGGCAGCAACGAGCTGGAATGGGAAGCATAGAAGTAAAGCTAAGATGAGGATAAAACTTCGGGTCATAATTATGAGTCTAATCATAGGGTCTTTGGTCTGGCTTTGTCGAGAACTGGCCTTAAAAAACTTTAAAAAATCCCGATTAGAACGTCGTGTAAATCCGGAGGATGTAGATGCAAGCAAAGATGCTTCAGTTGGGCGATGTGACAGTGGTTACATTGCAAGGTCGGCTCGAGATCGAAAGAGCTAATTATCTAAAAAAAGTATGCATGGACAACTTGAAAAACAAAAAAGTCGTTTTTTGCTTGGATCAACTAAGTTTTGTGGGCTCTTCGGGGATCCAAAATTTTTTTGGTTTTTTAGATGAAGTTAATAAAAACCATACGATGGAGGTACGGCTTGCTGGATTGAAGCCCGACTTTATGCGTTTATGGTCTTTTTCCGAGCGAAATGTGCAGTTGCATAAAAGTATTGATGAAGCTGTGAAGTCTTTTATTTAAAATAATAGTGCGAACACTAGCATCGGAGAGTTTTCGGTAAATTTTTGTTTTACGAAGGTCGCCTGTGTGGGCGATCTTTTTTTGTATTCGAACTCTCGATAAGCATAAGAAGCACCTAGGTAGAAGCTTGTCGAGACATCAAAAAGAAAACCAGCCTCGGCTCCAAGTCCGGTGCTTTTTGAATACTCAGCAGAAGCGCTATCGTCCTTGAATTTCCCATCAAGAAAGTAATGACCCAAAACAAAAAAACCTTCTGGGAATGTCAGACCTAAGCTGATTCCTGAATTGGTGCTTTTATCAGTGTTGAAAATATCGGCCTGAGAGCGAGAGTGATAGATCCCACCAATGTACCAGCCATCTTCGGTGATCCAGCCGATTTTGGCATCCAATATACTGTGGCTAAGCTTAGATTTTGATATAGAGTCGGTATAGGTTGTTTGTGTCGTTTGATTTAAAGTTGAAAAGTTTGAACTAATGAGGATTCCGTTTGTCAGCCCCCCGTAGGCTTGTACAAGGGGGCTAATTAAAAAAAATCCTATAAAAAACAGAATTCCAAAGAAATTTTTTTTCATATTCTTAAAGGTTTTGCTCTCTCATAGAGTTGATTCGCTGACTTAGCTCAATATTTAACTTTTCAAGCCCACCAAGTGCGGATTTGAGTTTCTCGGTCTCGTCGTTTTTAGCAGACCACATATAGCGTAGACTTTCGAGCTGTTCTCGAAGCTGTTCGTTCTCTGAGCGCAGTTTCTGCATCTCCTGGGAATCTTCAACGACTCTGATTTGAAGATCCGAGTGTTCGATGCCCAGGCGTTGGTTTTGGCGGTTGAGCTCTAAGATTCGAGTTTGAAGGTTTTGAACTTCTTCTTCAAGGCGATTTTTTAGTTCGTCTTTTGAGCGCGAAACTTGAATCACTTCATTTTCAAGCCAGTCCTGACGCTCTAAAGCTTTATTTAGCTTTAAAGTCTTAAAATCGTGATCTTTGCGGATCTCGCGTAGAACTTCGACTTCTTTTTGGATGGAATCAATTTGAGCTTCGTAAAATGAAGTCAAATCTTGATTCTTTTTTGTCTCGATTTCAATTTGTTGTCTGGAAACTTTCGTGATTTCAATAATCTGGTTTCGTAAGTCGGCGATCAAAGCCAAGTTTTGATTCGTCACTCGACATTCATTGTCTACCTTTTCTTGTAAGCTTCGAGAGTACTCTTTAAGCTGGGCGATGTAAGGTTTTACTTGCGTGCGAACCTTGTCGTGGTATTTTTGAAATCTTTCAACGCTGGCACTTAGTGATGCTGTTTTTTCCTCTAGGGCTTTGCATTTCTCAGTCAGGATATTTTTTTCAGTTTCTAAAATATCAGTGCGGTTTTTCCACACTTGATCCTTTTCTTTTAGGATCATAAACTGATCTCGGACTGCCGTTTGTGAAAGTGTGGCTTTTCTAGCAACTTCCGTTAATTTCTGATTCTCCATCTCGACGGCAGACAGGCGGCGCAAGGCCACTTTGAGTCGTCCCATCAAATCTTCGTTCTGAGAAATTAAATTTTCGACCGTTGAAGATTTTAAGATGTCCTGAGGGATATTTGCACGATCCGCAGGGCGCGGCAATTCATCCGGCAGAGCGATTTTGCCGATTGAAAACTCTTCTTCTTCCTGAAGAAATTCTAAATTATGAAGATCCATAGGCCTCCTCCATGAAGTCCAGGTATCCAGTCTTTTATGTTGCACTGGCTGCAGGACTTATGTCAATGGAGGCGGTTGAAACTGGACCTATTTGCTGTTGATGGCTTGATAAGTGGCTTCGAGGATTGGGATTAACTGTCCGCCGGAAAGAAGGCGACCGTTCACAAAGACCGTAGGAGTTCCCTGAATTTGAGCCGCGACACCTTCTTGTGCCATGGCAGAGATTTTTTTCTGCATCTCTGGAGAATTCAAGCATTGCTTGAAGTTATCAACTGAAAGTCCAATAGTTTGTGCAAATTTAAAGAGTTCTTCGTCTGGCGATGCCATGCCCATATACGACTCTTGATTGTCGAAAATATGGTTGTGCATATCCCAACCTTTTTGATTCTGTTCTTCCGCGCAAAAAGTGGCGTAAGCTAAGCGGCAACGAGTGCCGTCTCCTCCGGTTATTGCCGAATTGCAAACTCCATCCAAAGGGAACGGTTTGAATACAAGTTTTACGTCCGGATGTGATTTAATAAAGGTGTGAATGCTGGGAGCGGCATGTTTGCAGTGAGGGCATTTGAAATCAGCAAATTCAACAATCGTCATTTTAGCTTCGCCATTACCCTTGAAGCTGACTAGGCCCTGAGAAAGATCAAATTTTTGTTCAGGTGCTACTGCCCAATAGGCCACTTTTTCTTTAGCGATTTTTTCAATTTCACCCATTCCATAGCTGTCTAGGGCCATGCCGTGAGTAATGTAAGCCAATACCGGAACGCTGGCTAAAATTCCAAGGCTTCCGCGGTTGGTTTTAAACAAAGCCGTGACGTCTTCGAAGAAGTGACCGCTGATTTTAGCTCGTGTACCACCCCAGATCAATCCAAGGTTTATAAAAGACAGAGCATAGTTGGTCATGCAGAATAAGCAATAAGCCTTTAAGACTCCAGCCGAGATCGTGCCCATGATAACAGAGACCAGTGCGATGAATGTTGCTAAGTAGAGGGGATAGCGTTGAGCGCGGGCTTCATCTTCAGAAAGATTGAACCGAGAAACTGCTACCAAAACCAGAAGAGCAAAATTAGTAACGGCTCCCCAGATAGCTATTGGAATTTTAAAAAGGGACGCATAGCTGCTGGCAGAGGCTGTGTCACAGTTAAAGACATCGCTAATGTTGCAGAGCGAGTTGTCAGACAGTGCTCCGAATTTGAGCCCGTAAAAGTGCTTTGCTAAATATACATGCACTCCAATGGCAACGAGGGACACAATAAGCGATAGCGAAAGAAGTTTCTTATTTTGTTTTGTCATAACAGGATTGAACTACAGAAAGTTCATTGAAATCAACGGAATTTGTGTGAAAATTAATGTTATGAAGAAGCATGAACGTTGGTTGGAGCTAAGAAAAGAGTTGTATCTTCGCACTCGCAAACAGGTTGAATTGCGTTTAGGGCGCGATTCCGCTGATTTGCTGAATTATCGGCGTTCGTACGAAAAAGATTTTCTAGGCGCATGGCGCATTGCCTCTCAGTCTCAGTTTTTAAAAGATTTGGCTCGTCGGGATATCGTGTTAATGGGCGATTTTCATTCATCGCAACAGTCTCAAAAAGCTCATTTGCGAATCTTGAAAAAGATCCTACAGCAAAAGCAATGGCGTCGCCCCCTGACTATCGGTATCGAGTGCGTCGATTCAAAATTTCAAAGTATTGTGGATGACTTTCTTGGCGGACGGATTGGGGAAGAGTCATTTTTAAAGCATGTTCAGTGGGACAAGCGTTGGGGTTTTTCCTGGGACTATTACAGAGGGCTATTTTATTTTGCGAAGAAACATAATATTTCTATTTTGGCGTTGAACAAAACTTATTCTCGCCGAACAGAGCAAACCCTGAAGAAAAGAGACGAATGGGCCTCGAAAATTATTGCTAAATATTTAGGCAATAATCCGGGTTCCTTTTTGTTTGTGATCTATGGTGATCTGCATATTTCAAGGGGACATATACCAAAAAACTTGAAGAATTTAGGAATTGCTTCGGATAAAACAATCTCTATATTTCAAAACCCCGAGACCTTTTATTTTCGGGTTATGAAAAAAACCAAAAATAAAGATGTGGATCTGGTTAGGTTAGAGACGGGCGATTATTGTTTGCTCAGCGTTCCTCCGTGGGTTCAATGGCAAAATTATCAACTTTATCTTGAGCTGGCTGATCAGCAATTGATTCAGATCGATTACTCGAACCTCGATGAAAATGATGATGATGATGACTTTGATGATGAGTTGGATGCCGTTGACTACTCTGATTATGTCGCTCGCTATGTTGAATTCATAGCGAAGGAATTTGAGATAAGAATTAAATTAGATCATTTGGACGTTAGTTCAATTAATGACGACTTGGTATGGGATAAAATTTCTGAAGCCTATGGCGGTGGGACATTTAAGATTATTCAAGAACTGGTAGAGGATGGATTTAGTTTATTTTTGCCTGAGCTCAATTTGGGGCTGTTGGCCAAGGCATCGGTGAATCATGCGGCATCATTGGCGATGCAGTATATTTATCACCAATTATTGCTTGGGACGTCGCCGTCGAAAAAGTCTAGAGCTACGCCGACTCCGCGTGCTTTAGATCTTTTTCCAGGCGACTTTGAATCCTTAATTTGGTTGCTTACTATTTCTTATTTTGGAGTTAAAATTATCAACCATCGCTTGAAATCCGATACGCTGTTAGACATCAAACAAGCTTTGATGCAAAAAAATTCAGACGCGGATAAGTCGGTATTGCAGTTGACGTTGGCGCAGAAAATGAAAGAGCTCTTGGTGCTTTCAGGACGGCCTCCGCTTAAGAAGTTCCCTAGGTATCACCGAGGTATTATCTACTACCAAGCTGCCGATTTGTTAGCTGGGATGTTGGGTGAGAAAATGTACAATGGCTTCGTAAAGGGTTCTTTAAATTTATCCACGATGAAGATGTTGTTGAAGAAAGATTATTCTGCCAAAGATTTTTCGGTGACATATTACGAAATATTAGAAATTATTGATTCGTTACCTGCCCCCTTCTTTTCAAAGCAAGAAAGACTATAAGAGGTTTTTATGAGTTGGTATTACAGCGAGAAATTAAAACCTGTAGGTCCCGTATCTTTAGAGGCTATTAAGGAAAAAATTGCTAAGGGTGAGGTTGGTCCTTATGACTTGCTATTAGTTGCAGATGGCGAATGGAAGCCTGCGGCAGATTATAAAGAATTTCCCTATCATCTATTTCCGGCTTGGCAAGAATGGGATCGAGCGTTTGGCGATACTCATCCGGAAGAAAAAAAGTGGGTTTTGTTGTTTAAAAATTCCCAGGGGGTACCTCAGCAGGCAGGGCCCGTGAGTAGTATTGAAGTTCAACAGTTTATTCAGGCTAAGAATCAGGATATTTCTTCTTTATGGATTTGGAAAACAGGTCTTTCGGGTTGGGCGCGCGTGCAAGATCGCCCCGAGTTCCGTGATTTTATTTTACCTTATCTTTAAATTCTTTTCCCGGCTTAAAGAAGGGAATTGCAGCACCAGGAATCTCGACTTTTTCACCAGTGCGGGGGTTTCTGCCGACTTTTGCTTTTCTTAATTTTCGCGAGAAAGTGCCGAATCCAACCAATTTTACATCATCTCCTGCGATAACGGCCTCGGTAATCGATTCTAGTGCGGCATCTAAGAAGGTTTCAGCATGAGCCTTTGGGCAATCAAGTTTTTCGGCTATAGCTTCAATAAGTTGAGATTTGTTCAATGCAGCTCCTCGATGAGACCCGATTGGAAGAAATTATCGGATGGGATCAAGGAAACTAAAGTCCGTTAATAAAGCAAGAGTGTCTTATTTTGGGATGAACTTTAGGCTGGACTTTGGATTTATTAAATAAATCAGGTTTTTATCCGATATAGTTCCTATGAAAAACCAAACAGCTTTTTTCATCATATTTTGCCTTGTCGTTACTAGCTTTATTTTAGGCGCTTACGGAGTGTTTTTAAATCATTTTGGACAGGGACAAGAGCATATTGCAAAAATTGAAAAGCTAGAGCAAGAAGTTGCCCGAGAAAAATTCAAAAATACGCTATTGGGGCATCAAGTGCAGGATATTCAGCAGACGGTTGCTGAGTTAATGCCTAAGAATACTGAGATTGCTAAAAATATCGAACTTAAAAACTTTGCTGATGCTGTCCGTGTGCCGGCAAGTGACTCTGGTGTTGATTTGTCGGGGGTTTTATTTGCACGCGGGAAAAGTTTTTTTGCTGAAAAACGCTTTGATGACGCAATTCGCACATTTCGGGAAATGTTAGATAAGTACCCTCTATCTAAATATACCGTAGAGGGCAGATTTTTTATAACGGAAAGTTATTACTTGAAGCGGGATTATAAAGCAGCACTCTCATCTATAGATGAGATGATCACTCTTTATCCTGATAATGATTTGACAGGCTATGCTCTGCTTAGAATGGGGCAGATATCTGAATACAATAATCAAATGGACGAGGCTTCAGAGGTCTATCGAGCGGTCCAGGCGAATTTTACAAATGCAAAATTAATCGAACAAGCTAAAAAATCAGCAGCCAATTTGGAAGTAGGCGAGTAACTATGAAGTTAATGCTTCGTCTACTGCTTTTTGTGCTGTTTTTTCAAGCGGACGTACGAGTTCGAGCTTCCGCTGGAAGTGTCTTGGAAGAGCCTTCTCATTGTTTAACCCAGGAAAATGTTTGTGCGGTTAGTGCCTACAAAAATTCGTTCCATTTTCGTAAGGGAAAGCTTGCTTGGTCAATGCCTGATAAATCTTCAGTTGTACGTCACTCTTTGACGCATTTGGAGTTTGTAAAAGGTGGTTTGTGGGTCGAATCTGCAATTCCGGGTTTTTCTGTGCAGACTTTGTATGGGCGAATTAAGGCCGACTCAGGAGGCTTTTATATATCTGAAAAAGATGGAAAAATTTGGTTTCAGAATTTAGATGCCGATGTTTCAGTAGAATTGCGCGGAGGACGGACCGTTAATTTACCCGAGGGATTTGAAGTATGGTTTGGTCCAGTTAATGACGCTGGGGTTGCGACGACCGGGGTTGTTCGCCCCATTGAATTAGCGAAAGTAGCCGAGTTGATTGGACCGGTATTTTCTGGTGGTAAGAAGAAGTTCTCCGAGCAGTTGGTTTATTATCGTGATCGCTGGGGTGATTTAACGGCGCGTGCTGCGAGCCTTTATAAAAATGAAGTGCTCCGAGAAATGGCTTCGATTCAAGAGGCGGAAGAGGCCGCGGTTCGTAAAAAGCGCCAAGCTGAAGAAGCTCGGTCTCGTCAGAAAGAGCTCTTTTTACAACGTGCTTTTAGTCGCTAACAGTCTAAAGTCTTAAATCAAAAGTCTGGATTTCAATACATTATGACTCTAGGGTCCTGAGAAATGCGAGCTTATGCTATTCTTATGCTAAGCAATGAATTCTCAGGAGGAGAAGTCGATGTCGTCTATTTCGTCTCGCTACGATGAAAAATTGAAAGCTGCACGTGAAGAATATGAAAATCGTGAAGCCGAAAGTACGAAGAAAAGAAATAACGAAATTCGTAGATTGCGTAATCAACAAGCGCAAGAACTTGAAAATGCAAAAGAAAACTACGATGAACAAGTCGATTCTCTTCAAACTAAACATCGAGAACTTTTAACCGAGCGCGATCAGCGCCACAATCAGCAAATTGATGATCTTCGTGGGTTCTACCGGGACTCCTTAAGAAAAAAATACGACGAACATGATAATTCCAGAATGCGTCTTCGAGAGAATTACGAAGGTGAGATTGCAAAACAAAAAGAAATCAATGATTCTCAGAGAGAGAATCTTCGAAATCAATTGAACGACGAAGTGGCAAAACGGGAATTTGAATATCAAAACTCGTTAGAAGATCAGCGAACCAAAGCACAGTCCGTTGTTCAAGGAAATAATGAACGAATGAATAAGTCTTTCGAAAAAGAGCGTCAGGCTGTTGCTGCGACTCATACGAAAGATATGCAAGAGTCCGAACGCGAATACAAAGATATGCAAAGAGCTTTGCAGCTTCAGTTGAGAGACTCAGATCAGCGTCGCGAACTAGACAATCGAAATTGGTCTCATCGCTATACTTCTGAAGTGGAAAAACAAAAACAGGTGATGGAAGATGAGCTGGCGGGGCGAGATGTGGTTCTTCAGCAAGAGCTATCGTCGTTGAAGGATAAATATCAAAAAGCAACTGAAAATAAGTTCGATGAAATGGAGTATGCCAAGGATAATCTTCGATCGGATGTGATGGACCGATTCAACTCTCAGGTGCGTTCGCGAGACAATCAGATTCAAACTCTTGAAGGTAAGCTGAATCATCAAATTATGAACGATAAACGTTTAAGGGATGTTGAGCGACGTAACATAATTTCTGATTATGAGAAAAAGTTAGAACTTTTACATGAAGCCCGCAAGTCCGAGGTTGAAAAATTAAAAGACCTAAATTCGGAGCGTATTGAGAAGACCATTGAACAAAACAATCGGTTTGTGAATTCACAGGACCGTTACTATAAAAGCAAAATCAGCATGACCACAGAACAAAATCGCGCTGACCGCGAAAATACTGCCCAATTGCATAAAGATGAAGTTGAGCGTACTTTGAAGACAACCGACAAGCGGGTTCGCGACATGCAGAAAGTAATGAAAGAAAATCACGATGTTTTGCAGAACTATCATCGCGATTCAATGGATCAAATGCAGGAAAACTTTGTTTCGCGAATCGAACAGCAGCGCGATCAGTCTATGATGGATCAAGTGCGCTTAAATAATATAATGTCCGAGCGATTTCGTAAGTTAGAGTCTAGTTTTGAGAAGAAATTAGACCGCGTTTCTGAAGTTGCTGGGGAGAAAATAGCGAACTTAAAAGAGCAGCATCAAAAAGAGATTGAGAATCTAAAAGGTCAGTACGAGCAAAGATCCTACGAGACTGAAAAGGCTGCAAAATTAGAAAAGAACACGATTCAAATGAAGTACGAGAATCAAATCGCTCAAATTCACGAAGCGCACCAGCAGAACATTGAAAGAATGAATAGACGGCACGAAGAAGATATGCAAAATTTAGCTAGGAAGGTAAATAGTTATTCCCGAAAGGCGTAACTTAAAGCCTTCAAGAAATGAGGCTGAAGGATGCTAGCTCAACGACGTGCAAAAATTGTTGCAACGATAGGACCTGCAACGAAAGATGAAAAGAACCTAGAAAAGGCCATTAAAGCGGGTATGAATGTTGCCCGTCTTAATTTTTCTCATGGATCCCACGAAGATCATTTAGCAGTTCTTCGTTCTGTACGTAAACTTTCGCATGATTTAAAGGCTCCCGTTACCATCTTACAGGATTTACAGGGGCCGAAAATTCGAGTCGGAAAATTTGCAAATGGTAAAATAGAAGTTAAACCCGGTCAGATTGTGACTATTACGACTGAGGAAATCCTAGGGAACGAGGACTTGATTCCTTCGGATTTTAAAGAGTTGACTCAAGCTGTATACCCGGGTGCAAAAATATTATTGGATGATGGGCTTTTAGAATTCAAAGTTCTTGAGGTGAAGCCTCCGTTAGTAAAAGCAGAAGTTATTTACGGGGGGATTCTTAAGGACCGAAAAGGAATGAACCTGCCGGGTATTTTGCTACCAGTGGACTGCATGACGGAAAAAGATCTGAAGGATCTAGAGTTCGGTTTAGAAAATAATGTTGATTATGTGGCCTTAAGCTTTGTTCGCCATGGACGCGATATAAGAAAAATAAGAGAGATAATTGAGTCAAGAAAGTCGTCTGCCAAGATTGTCGCAAAAATTGAAATGCTTGAGGCTCTGGATAACCTTGAGGAGATTTGTCGCCTAAGTGATGCCGTGATGGTGGCTCGAGGGGATTTGGCTGTGGAAGTAGGGCAGAGTCGATTGCCTGGCATCCAAAAGAGAATTATCACTTTGTGCAATGAGTTGGGAAAGCCTGTTATTACCGCCACTCAGATGTTAGATTCTATGGTTGAAAATCCTCGACCGACCCGGGCTGAAATTACGGATGTTGCCAACGCTGTTTTGGATGGTTCCGATGCTTTGATGTTGTCGGCGGAAAGTGCATCTGGGAAACATCCCTTTAGATGTATTCGCACTATGCACGAGATTATTTGCGAGGTTGAGCAGAACGAAGAGAAGTACTACAAAATCTCTCTAGAAAATGAATTTTTAAGTACGCCGGCGGCTATTGCGGCTAGTGCCTCTTTGAGCGCATTAAAACTGAATGCGAAAGCTATTATTTGCTTAACGACAACTGGCAAAACAGCTCAGATCATTTCCAGCTTCCGCCCGAAAGCTCAGATCATTGCCGTGACGGATAGAATGGATGTATTGAACGGATTAGAGTTGATATGGGGGATGCAGACTTTTGTTATTCAGCCTTACAATCGCTTGAAAGATATTTTGGCTCAGGTGGATCGACTTTTGGTGACCCATGGTCTTGGTAAGACCGGAGATCGAATTATTTTAACCTTGGGACAGCCGATTGTTGATGGCGCAAAAACGAACTCCATCTACATCCACACCGTGGGGGCCGAGGGCGAGACAAGAATGAAGGATGAGCTTCTGCCGTTGCGATGTCAGCAGCTAGATCCCGAAGTCTAATAAAAAAAACCGAAGCTATCAGCTTCGGTTTTTTTTATTGAGGTAGGCATTTGTATTCAGTTTCTATTTTGGTTCCCTCGATCAATGGATTTTTATATTTGATTTGTCGTCCATCAATTTCAAAATCTTTAAACTCTTGTCCATTGATTTTGACTTTAAGGCTGCGTTTGTCGGGTACGCAATCAAGTTCACTGATGCTTAATGAATTCACGATGCGGTCTTTGAACGTATTTAAGTTATCAGAGTAGTCCGAGTCGCAGATACTTCCGACGCCTCCAGCAGTCATTCGGCTTAGTTCTTGATAAAGAAATCCGGGGTGACTCGGCGAAGTGTCTTTATCCTGAAGAATTTCGCAAGAACGATCACCTGGCTTTACGATGATTGAATTAAACGTGAAGCGCAATTTACTCCCAAAGTAGGCATTCATTTTCTCAACAACAAAAGAGGGTCGGTCGGAATCCTCGAGCGGTTGATAGGCGCCTTCAGCATCAGCGGCTTTCACCTTGCTAGGGTCGCCACCAACCGAGCGTACATCTTCATCGGATATTAGGATGACAGAGATCGCGGCTCCCGGGCGATAACAGGCAGTCGCATTATTTAAGCTATCTACTGTAGCTTTGGTGCCTCGTTCGTCTCCAGAGAATGTCCCGCCAATGGGTAGATCGTTGATTGTTTGGGTAAAGATATTGTGTAAATTGGAGGTGCCTTTTTTAAGAATCGTATTCGAGGCCCCTGCAGGAGTGTAGAGACTCCAGCTTTTAGCTTGGCCATAGATGGGACCTCGAGTTGTGGTAAGGCACATCTGCCAGTCAATGTCGGCGGCATCAAGGAGTTGTACAAATCCTGCCAGCTTTGCAGCTAATTTTTTAAGTTCGGGAAGCATTGAATTTGAGTCATCCAGTACCAGCATGAAATCGACTTGTTTGTTTGCATACGCAACATACTCGGTTTTTGAAATCAGAGGGCTTGACGGACCGGGTGTTATTGAAGTTGCTGAGTCTAAGTTTACTGGATTGAACGAATACCGGGAGCACGCGGTAGAAAACATAACGGAAGAAATTAGAAGTGCAGAATAAACAGCTTTTATTGTTTTCATAAATACCTCTTCGTCAGGCTAGCATAAAAATTAATGCTTAAAAAAGAGGCAGAATGTAGTTTCTACTTTGTGACTGAAGTTTAGCTAATTTAGTGTCGACATCATTGACACTTATCGAAGTTTCTTTCGAAGAGTATTGACGATAGTCCAGTTTCTAGCCAAGGGTTCGACTTCGTCTACGTGAATTGCGATGTAGACCCCTTTTTCATCCAAGATTTTCTCGTTAAGATATTTTTTCTCGATAAGAGGGTTTACATCGTCAAGTTTGATAAGAAATCCAACTTCTTTCATGGAATCGTTTTGAACATCATTAAGATTGATTTTATTCAGCCCTTTTTTGTCTAGTTCTGATTTGCGGGCAAAACTTAGAAGTGCCGTTAGGATTTTTGTTTCGCCTTCACTTAACATGGCCATGCGATCTTTTTCTTGTTTAAATAGCCATTCATTATACCAATCAACGAAGGCAAAGAGCTCATCAGGTTTTTTGTTGGTAATTTTTTTTGTTCCGTCGCCTTTATCTTCGTTGGCTAAAAAATCCATTTCCGTCAGTACTTCAACGATGGACTCCATTTTATTTGTAGCTTCTTGAAATATTTGAATACAGTAATTGCGTAAAAGATGAGATGAAAAACTTACAGTTCCATCTTCATTACGCTTTCCATAGCGATGTCCGACTAAGTTTATAATTGAAATATATTTATTGACGATATGAGGGGGAAAACGATCTTGATCTTGAGCGGGGTTTTCTAAAATCTTAATTTTTTTATTCGCTTCACGTAAATTTTCGTTCATGTTTTTCATGATCGCGCGAACCCAAACCGGAAGTTGTTCCATCTGTTTGGTTAAAGAGTCATAAGGAAGAGCGATGACTTCGGTATCCTTAGTGGCCTTTACATTGGCGCTTCGAGGTTTCATATCGAATAAAGCCATTTCACCAACCATCGCTCCAGGGCCTATTTGGGCAAGAATGATCTCTGATGTTCCTTTGGCTTTAGTCACAGCAAGAGCGCCACTTTTGATGATGTACATCGCATCTGGAGCGTCACCTTCGCGAAAGAGGTAGTGATCTTTTAAAAGTTTTTTACCATCAGCCAAAGAAAGCTCCTTGAAACATCGCCCTTTATATTATTTCAGTCCTCGCCGTCCGAGGCAATCCACCCAAGGACTATAGTCGAGTTAATCCGAACAAATTAAGGATAAAAAAAAGAGGCCGAAGCCTCTTTTTTAGAATTCCATTTTTTTGCAATCTTTAGCAATGGTGATTTTACCTTCCGTGGCTTTTACAACGGCCTCGGGACTCATATCGGGAGCATATTCCGTCAAAAGGAATCCTTCGGGCGTTACTTCAATAACGCCATAATCACTGACGATCTTCTTGATGCATTTTACTCCGGTCAGGGGAAGAGTGCACTTCTTGCGAAGCTTCGAATTTCCCTCTTTGTCAGCATGTTGCATTGCCACGATGACGTTCTGAGCTCCAGCGACAAGATCCATGGCTCCGCCCATGCCTTTTACCATTTTTCCAGGAACCATCCAGTTTGCAATGCTTCCTTCTTCGTCGACTTCCATCGCGCCAAGAACTGTCATGTCAACATGACCACCGCGGATCATCGCAAAGCTATCGGCACTGGAAAAAAAACTTGCACCCTTTACTGTTGTGATTGTTTGCTTTCCGGCATTGATCAAGTCCGCATCGATGGCATCTTCTGTTGGAAATGGTCCCATCCCAAGCAAGCCGTTTTCGCTTTGTAACATAACAGCTTTATTTGCCGGAATGTAATTGGCCACTAAGGTCGGAATACCAATGCCTAAATTTACAGTGAAACCATCTTCAACTTCTTGAGCGATTCGCATTGCAATTTGTTCTCTTGTTAATGGCATGGCTTATACCTTCTTTGTCGTGCGTTGTTCGATGCGTTTTTCATAGTTCTGTCCTTGGAAAATTCTTTGGACATAAACACCCGGGGTATGAATTTGATCAGGATCAAGTTCGCCAACTTCAACTAATTCTTCGACTTCAGCAATCGTGATCTTTCCTGCGGTGGCTGCCATTGGGTTGAAATTGCGCGCAGTTTTTCTGAAAATAAGATTGCCGAATTTGTCACCTTTCCAGGCTTTCACAATAGCAAAGTCACCTTTGATTCCACGCTCAAGTACATAGTCCCGGCCATCAAATTTTTTGATCTCTTTACCGTCAGCAACCAGCGTTCCCACGCCAGTCGGAGTGTAAAAGCCAGCAATGCCGGCTCCTCCGGCACGAATTCTTTCTGCTAGGGTGCCCTGGGGACAGAATTCAAGCTCGAGCTCGCCACTCATGTATTGGCGTTCAAACTCTGCATTTTCACCCACATAAGAAGAGATCATTTTTTTGATTTGTTTATTCTTTAGAAGAATTCCCAATCCAAAATCATCAATGCCGGCATTGTTGGATACGCAAGTCAGATTTTTCACTCCCAAATCACGAAGTGCCGCTATCGAGTTTTCAGGAATTCCGCAAAGACCGAAGCCCCCGACAACGAGGGTCATTCCATCTTTGATTCCTTCGATAGCACTTTTTGCATCTTTAAAAACTTTTTTGCTCATAAAAATTTTCTTCGGTTTAGATTTTTTCTACAATCAAGGCAACGGCTTCACCGCCACCAATGCACAGAGTTGCAAGTCCGTACTTTTGGTTATGGGTATGAAGAGCGTGCACCAATGTCGTAAGAATGCGGGCTCCCGAAGCGCCGATAGGGTGTCCGATAGCAACCGCGCCGCCGTGTACGTTTACTTTTTCGGCAGGAATTTCAAGTTCTTTCATTGCGACTTGAGTGACTACAGCGAAGGCCTCGTTGATTTCCCATAAGCCGATATCGCCAACTTTCAATCCAGCTTTATCTAAAGCTTTTTTGATAGCGCCAACCGGAGCTGTGGTGAAGTATTTTGGTTCGTGAGCAAATGTTCCGTGTGCAACAATGCGGGCTAAAGGTTTCGCTCCGCGCTTGTTTGCTTCTGATTCAGCCATTAAGACGAGAGCGGCTGCACCGTCGTTGATTTTAGAAGCATTGGCCGCAGTGATTGTTCCGGCTTTATCGAAGGCTGGTTTCAATCCAGGAATCTTGTCGAAGTTTGTGTTGTATGGCTCTTCATCTTTTTCAACAGTGATGGCGCCTTTTTTTGATTCGATAGTTACGGCCGCGATTTCATTTTTGAAAAGGCCTTTTTCCCAAGCTGCCTGAGCTTTTTTGTAAGAATCAACGGCAAAGGCGTCTTGTTGTTCGCGTGTAAAGTTGTGCTCTTTAACGCAAATTTCTGCGGCATTTCCCATATGAAAATTATTGTACGGATCCCATAGTCCATCTTTGATCATCGAATCGACGATCGTTTGAGCGCCCATTCTGTAACCGTTCCGAGAGTTTTCAAGTAGGTGAGGCGCAAGAGACATATTTTCTTGACCACCAGCAATGGCAATTTTTGTGTTTCCAAGTTGGATATTGTCTGCAGCAAGCATAACTGCTTTTAATCCTGAACCGCATACCTTATTGATCGTCATGCAAGGGGTATTATTGCCAAGGCCTGCGTAAAGAGCCGCTTGTCTGGCTGGAGCTTGGCCTACGCCTGCAGTTAGAACTTCACCAAAAATGACTTCGTCAACCTCATCGGTTTTAACCTGAGCTTTTGTTAAAGCTTCTTTGATTGCGACGGCACCTAATTTTGGAGCTGGCAACGCACTGAATGCGCCCTGAAATGAAGCCACGGGTGTACGTACGGCACTAACGATAACTGCTTTTTCCATATTTTCCTCGTTCGTCAAAAGTTGATTATTAAATAAGCATTTTTATAAAAATGAACGGCCTTACTATTTTAGTTTTTAGAGAGGGTGTCAATCATAGCTAAACGCGCATCAGCATCATTCCTCAGAAGGCAAAAATAATCAGTTGACAGGAGGGGGTGTTTAATTCAAAGCATGAAAGGGTCTATTTAGAAGAAAGAAGTGATTTGACGTATGGCGAAAAGCAAAGCGAAACCTGTCAAGAAAGCTCCAGCAAAACCGGCAGCTAAATCAGCGGCTAAAGGCGCAAAACCAGCCGCAAAATCTACAGCGAAACCTGGTAAGCCCGTAAAGCCTGCCAAGACTCCGGCGAAACCCGTTAAGTCATCGGCTAAGCCAGTGGCGAAATCTTCTGCAAAAGCTCCAGCGAAAACTAAGCCTGCTGCGGCGCCGAAGAAAGCTGAAAAGGCGGTTGTTGCAAAAAAGCAAGATGCTAAAAAAGCAACGCCTGTAGCTCCAGCTAAAAAGGGAGCGGCGGGAAAAGCTGAAGTGAAGCCGGCAAAAACTGAAGTTGCTAAGTCTGCCAAGCCAGCGAAACTTGAAGCTAAGGATTCGAAAAAAGAAGTTTCGAAGCCCGAACCTAAAGACACCAAAAAGTCTAAAAATGAAGACTCTAAAAAAGATTCTAAGGCTGTTGGTAAGAAAAATCGCCCAGCTAAAAATGAAGAAGAAGACTTAGATGATGACTTCATCGCCGATGATCTGGGCGGTTCGGAAATCGAGGAATACGAAGAAGAGTTGGCGATTGTTGAGGAACTTGACGAAGAAGATGTCGAGGATTCGGAAGAAGTTGCTGTTGAGTTAAAAGATCGTGATTCTGAAGAAATTATTTTAACAGACGCTGAAGGAAATCGTTATTGTCGTGCGCGCGATTGTGATCAAATTGCCAATGTCGATGCTTATTGTCGTTACCATTATCTTCTTTACTGGAGAAAAATTCAAAATCGCAAAAAGATTTTGGCAGATGGTAAGCTTGAGCGCTACATCGAGGAGTTGACGGCAAGGTACCCTGATAAATTCCTAGAAATGATTCGCCGTGATTTGCGTTCAGAAAAAGACTTTTTGGCCGCCATTCAAGAAATGGAAATTGATGAGTCCGGACTTGAAAACGAGTTTGAAGAAGATGCAAGTTCATTCATCGATGAAGTTCGGGGAATGGGTGAAGGCACTGGAGTTGAAGACGAAGAGTTTTAATGAAAAGGGTCCTAAGGGGCCCTTTTTTTTTGGATAGAATTTATGAATAGCCTATTTGAAAGTTTTAATCTGATTCCCGCTTGTGATGCTCCAGCCTTGTTAAAATGCGGGCATGCTCAGACCTTGGCTGGAGAGTTTTTTCCGAACAAGTTTAGGCCCTTAAGCGGTCCGCAAAAGACTTTTTTACTTTTAGATGATGGGGATCAGTTGTCCCTCCATAAATACTCTGGGCAAAGCGACTATGTTGTTGTGATGGGGCATGGTTTGACCGGTTCGGCTGAGGCGACTTACTTGCAGCGCCTTACGTATCATTTGAATGAAAAGGCTGGGCATACGGTTGTCTGTTTTAATCATCGAAATTGCGGGGATGGGCTAGGATTAGCTAAAGGAATGTATCACTCAGGTCGGTCGCGAGATTTTGCTCAAGTTGTTCATCAAGTGAAACGAGATTTTCCAAATAAAAAAAATATTGCGGTCGGGTTCTCTATGAGTGGGAACGCTCTGTTGCGATTGATGGGGGACCATCATCATGGTGGAGGACGAGAGTTCTCTTACCCAGATTTTGCCATTTCTGTAAACGCTCCGGTAAATTTAGCAAGATCATCTCGATTAATTGATGAAGGTTTTAATAAGATTTATCAGGCTAATTTCATGAAAGGGATTAAAGAGCTTTTGTGGAAGCAGTACCAAAAGGGCCTTTTAGATGAACATCCTCGGTTTTCCTTTTTGAATATTTCTTTGTATGAGTTCGACGATATTTTTACGGGCCCGCGCTCGGGTTTTAGCGGGGCTGAAGAGTACTATCAGAAGTGTTCGGCTCAGCAGTTCTTTCCTTTTATAGAGCGTCCGACAGTCATGATAACTGCACAGGATGATCCTTTTGTACACTTTAAGGATTATCTCTTGGCGGCACAAAACCCTTTGGTTCATTTACGAATCGAAAAGACCGGAGGGCATATGGGATATATCCATTCTAAAACACTTCCTACAGGAGATCGCCGTTGGATGGATTTTGCAATTTGTAGGTACATTGAAAATATAGTTCAGTTAGAAAGCACCTAGACTATTAGTGCATGTCTTCTTTTTTTGGCTTTTTGCCGCCACCAAACATTCTGGGTTGATTGTCGATATCTTCAACTTCTTCGTCGTTTGATTCCTCTGCCGGTGTGTGCTCGTGATCTGGATCAAGACCTTTGCCATGGCTGATGTCTTCATCAACCTCGGCATGAGCAAGGGCGTCGGTATCATTTTCGTCATCTTCATGAAGCATCGAATCTTCGGTTAAGCCTAAAAGACGATTTGCTTCAGCCTCGAGATCTGAGTTTTCAGTCGAGAATTGAACATAGACGGTGTTTTTGCCGAATTCGACATCCTTCCAAGAGTACGGAAAGTCCACGTCGCCCTCGGTTTCATAAAATTCCGTCATCATGGCTCCAGCCGCATCCACGCAAAGATGAATTTTTTCGACAGCGTCTTGTTCTTCTGCTGGATTGTAATTTGTTGAAATTTCAAAGTTTGCGGCAGCAAGGCGTCCATCTTCAAGAACGCTAATGCGAAGCGTTATTTCTTCTGGGTAGATGCGCCCTTCTACTGACAACTTAGAATTTGATATTTTTTCAGAGAAGTTTTCGATGAAAACGGTTTTGATTTGATCTGCGTACTCCGTCGGGAAATTCGTCCATTTTTTGGATGATTTTAATCTTGGTTTCATTGGAGATTCTCCCTTATCTAAAATCGCTGGCATTGACAGTTTTAAGACCCTCCTCTATAACTCAAAGGCTTTATTGACACAAGAGGTAATCGCTTGGAAAACATGAATCAAAATCCAAATCAAAATGAAAACTTAAGTGGACCATTTACGCCCTTCATAAACTCCGATATTGGCCAGGGACGTGGGGTTTGGGTATCGACTTATGGTTGTCAAATGAACGTGAACGACTCTGAGCGTATCTATTCGTTGATGGAGATGGCTAACTTCAGACCCGTTGATAAGCCCGAAGACGCTTCTGTTATTATTATCAACGCTTGCTCAATTCGTGAGAAACCAGTTCATAAAGTTTATTCCGAAGTTGGAATCTATAAAAAGTTGAAAGATGCAAACCCCGAACTACGTATTGGTGTTGGGGGCTGCGTAGGTCAGCAAGAAAAAGAAAATTTAATTAAAAATCAACCCATCATAGATTTTGTTTTTGGAACAGATAATATCGATTCTGTACCTCAAATCGTTGCAGATGTGATGGGTAGAACTAAAGCTCGATTAGTGAATGCAAAGTTTGAACACCGAGCACCCTATCACGTCGAAACACTGGTTAGAAATCCGGGAGTGTCCACTTTTGTGAACGTGACAAAGGGCTGCGATAACTTTTGTACCTTTTGTGTAGTGCCCTACACACGTGGTCGAGAGAAATCTCGACCGATTGAACATGTCTTGACCGATATTCGCCACCTAAACAAAAGAGGCGTTAAAGAAGTGACTTTACTTGGTCAAAACGTCAATTCTTATGAGTGTGGTACAACAAATGCAGATTTTGCTGATCTTTTACAAAGAGTGGCGAAAGAGACCGATATTGAAAGAATTCGTTTTACCACATCACATCCGAAAGATTTTGATCAAAAACTTGTGGATGTGATGTATGCGAATCAACCAAAAGTTTGCGAATACATCCACTTACCTTTTCAAAGTGGAAATTCTCGGATCTTGAATCTTATGAATCGCGGATATACGCGCGAGCAGTATCTTGAGAAAATTGCTATGATTAAAAAAGCTATTCCAAATGTATGTCTTTCTACAGATATCATTGTCGGTTTTCCAGGAGAAACAGAAGAGGAGTTTCAAGATACGGTTTCTTTAGTTCAAGAAGTCGGTTTTGAAACAATTTTTGCGTTTATGTATTCGCCTCGTCCTTTCACTAAAGCTGCTAAAATGGATGGACAGGTTCCCGAGGCTGTTAAAAATGAAAGACTCAATCGTTTGTTTGATGTTCACAACAAGATGGCCTTTGAAATTGTAAAACGCTATGAAGGTCAAATCATCCCTATTTTGGTCGAAGAAGCCAAAGAAGATGGTAAGGTTGTTGGGCGATCTTCTTCGAACAAGTTGACATATTTCGATGGATCACCAGATTTAATTGGTAAAACCGTGCCTGTGCGAATTACGAAGGCATTTCCAGCAGTACTACGCGGAGAAATTGTTAACTAATGAAAGATATGTTTAATATGAATCCCTCAGGGGGGCAGATTTTTTTTCAAAGCCAAGATCATGAAGAAGAAGTTTTTCATGAACGGGATTTGATTCGACTTTTCCCTTATGGTCTTAACTTAACGTCTGATATGGCTCGGCCTTTTTTGCTGATGCGGGATGAAACTCACGAACACACCTTGCCAGTGGCTGTGAATCCGCTTGAAGCTGGCATCACTTTGAATCAGTCTACCAAATCAGTGACTCCTTCAACACCACATCGTTTTTCCGCCCATTTGTTAGAGTCTCTGGGGATTAAAATTCAGCAGTGTGTGTTCGTTGAAATTAAGGGTGTTCATCAGTATGTGCGCTTGTATTTAAGTGGTCATCCTCTAACCAATTCTATTAAGGTTCAGGCAGACGAGGCGATGTCGCTTTGTCTTTATTTAGAAGTTCCAATTTTTGCGACCAAAGCCTTTATTTCAAAGAGCCGTGTCTTAAGTGCAAACCTCGAGCAGCAAATGAAGTCAATTCCAGCTTTAACAGATGCGGCAAATTTTGGTGGCCGAGGAACGGTACATTAATGAACTCAAATCAAATTATTTCGGTTCGTGGTTTCGAACCTCAAATTGGCAAAGAAGTTTTTATTGCTGACAATGCCCGTGTTATTGGAGCCGTTGTTTTGGGAGATCGATCCACAGTCTGGTATAATGTCACGATTCGCGGTGATGTGATGCCAATTGAAATTGGATCAGAAACGAATGTTCAAGACGGAGCGGTTATTCATGGCACCTTTGGTAAAGCGGGCGTGCGAATTGGTCATAGGGTTACAATTGGTCATTTGGCTATGCTTCACGGGTGCTCGATTGGGGATCGATGTTTGATTGGCATGAGTTCAACGATTATGGATCAGGCTGAAATCGGCGAACAGTCCATTGTTGCTGCGGGTTCGGTGGTGACTCAAGGAAGTGTTTTTCCTCCTCGAAGTTTGATTATGGGTTCGCCGGCAAAAGTCAAACGAACCTTAACCGATGAAGAAATCCAATTCCTTGATAAATCGGCGGACAATTATCTTTTATACAAAACCTGGTACGAATAAGCGTAACATAAGAGTTAATCATGCATTTGCTAATAACGGTCTAGTTAGGTGATTCTTCTAGACCGTTTTTTATTTTCCGAGCCAAAATAGAGGGACCATCCCCCTGCAAGGAGAGATTTGTGAGAGTCGATTCCAGCGTCCCTTTGGCTTTAACATTTGATGATATTTTATTGATTCCACAATATTCAGAAGTAGTTCCTTCAGATGTTATTCCCCGCAGTTTTTTTGCGAAGGATTTGTATCTTAATGCGCCTTTAATTTCAGCGGCCATGGATACGGTGACCGAAAATCGCTTGGCTCGAGTGATGGCGCAATTGGGGGGCTTGGGCATTATTCATAAAAATATGTCTATTCAGCAACAAGCCCTTGAAGTCGAAAAAGTAAAAAAATACGAAAGTGGAATGATTTTGGATCCAATTACGCTGGGTCCTTCACACTTAGTCAGTGATGCTTTGCAAATGATGCAAAAATTTTCAATTAGTGGAGTTCCCATTACAGTAGATGGTCAGCTCGTTGGAATTTTAACTAATCGAGACTTACGATTCGAAGAAAATTTTGCACAGCCTATTTCGAATTTGATGACCAAAGATAAACTGGTCACAGCCAAAATTGGTACCACATTGGATGAAGCAAAAAAAATTCTGCAAAAGCATCGAATTGAAAAGCTTCCCGTTGTAGATGATCAAGGACGTTTAAAGGGTTTAATTACGATTAAAGATATTGAAAAGGCAAAAACCTATCCGCAGGCGACAAAAGACAAGCATGGTCGACTTATGGTTGGGGCGGCTGTAGGAGTTGGTGCTGATTCGAAAGATCGAGCTTTGGCATTGGTTCAATCCGGCGTTGATGTCTTGTGTGTGGATACGGCGCATGGGCATTCAAAGAATGTCATTGAAATGGTCAAGTGGATTTCGAGTCAATTCAAAGATGTTATTGTGGTTGCTGGTAACGTTGTGACCGTCGAGGCTTGCCAAGCTTTATACAGTGCAGGTGCTGATGTTGTGAAAGTTGGCGTTGGACCTGGTAGTATCTGTACGACTCGTGTGGTTGCGGGCGTAGGAATGCCGCAGATATCCGCTGTGATAGATTGCTCTCGGTTTGCAAAGTCACTTGGTAAGACCATTATTGCTGACGGTGGAATAAAGTATTCTGGTGATGTGGTTAAGGCACTGGCTCTAGGAGGGAACTCCGTTATGGTAGGAAACCTTTTGGCGGGCACCGAAGAGGCGCCTGGTGAAACTATTTTATTCCAAGGCCGCACTTACAAACTTTATCGAGGAATGGGAAGTTTAGGAGCAATGGCTGAAGGATCTAAGGATCGTTATGCCCAATTTGATATTGAGGATGAAAAGCTTGTGCCCGAGGGAATCGAGGGACGAGTTCCTTATAAAGGTAGTACTTCAGGTGTGGTTCATCAGTTACTGGGGGGACTCCGCAGTGGAATGGGTTATCTGGGTGCTTCTAATATTGATGAGCTTCAACAAAAAGCACGATTTGTTCAAATCACATCTGCTGGGTTGCGCGAATCGCATGTTCATGACGTGAGTATTTATAAAGAAGCTCCTAATTATCGAATGGATTCCTAAAAATGCGCGGTTTTATAATTTTAGATTTTGGATCTCAGTTTACCCAGTTGATCGCTAGAAGACTGCGCGAGTTGGGTTTTTATAGTGAAATACATCCTTTTCATTTAAGTGATGATAAGATTCAGTCCTTAAAGCCATTGGGTATCATTTTAAGTGGAGGCCCGAACTCTGTTTACGAGTCCGAAAGTCCGCAGCGAGACGTTAAAAAGTTATTGGCTATTGCACCTGTGATGGGTGTTTGTTACGGCATGCAGTTGCTTTCCGCTCAATTAGGTGGGGTGGTAGAAAAAGCAGATCACCGAGAATATGGTTTGCAAAAGGTTTTTTGGAAGAAAGCACTTAGAAATATTCCGGCTCAGCAAAATGTATGGATGTCCCATGGTGATGTTGTCAAAAAAGTGCCTTCAGGGTTTTCAGTAGTTGCTGAGTCCGAGTCGGGGCACATCGCTTCTTTTTTGGGAGAGCGCTGTTTTGCTGTCCAGTTTCATCCTGAGGTTGCTCATACCGATCATGGCCAAGACGTGATTTCTTATTTTGCTGAACAGATGTGTAAAGCCTTGCCAACATGGAAGCCTGCTTCATTTAAGAAAGTGATTGCTGAAAAAATTTTGGCGCAAGTTGGTCCGCAGGATCATGTTTTAATGGGCTTAAGTGGCGGCGTTGATTCTACTGTTGTTGCGACATTGTTGTCTGAGGTTCTAGGGGCCGAACGGGTTCATTGTATTTTTGTCAATAATGGACTATTAAGGAAGAATGAATACGATGAAGTTTTAGAGAGCTATCGAAGAGTCGGTTTAAATGTTCAAGGTGTTGATGCCGAACAGTCATTTCTAAGCGCGCTTGTGGGAGTTACGGACCCTGAAAAAAAACGAAAGACAATTGGAAAGCTGTTTATTGAGGTATTCGAACAGAGTATGCCTCAAGATCCAAGGATTAAGTGGTTAGCTCAGGGAACGCTTTATCCCGATGTGATTGAATCCGTCTCTTCAGTGGGGGGGAGTGTAACCATTAAATCCCATCATAATGTGGGTGGCCTTCCCGAAAAGATGAAGCTTAAATTGTTAGAGCCGGTACGCGAATTATTTAAAGACGAAGTGCGCGAACTTGGTAAAGAGCTTGGATTGCCTCATCATATGTTATGGAGACATCCATTTCCCGGGCCTGGCCTTGCCGTGCGAATTTTGGGTGAAGTGTCTTCTGAAAAATTAGAAATTTTGAAGGCTGCAGATCAAGTATTTATACAAGAGCTAAGACGGGCGGGGATTTACGATAAAATTTGGCAGGCTTTTTGTGTGCTACTCCCAGTTCGAAGTGTGGGTGTACAAGGAGATTCTCGTAGTTACTCTTACGTGTTGTCTTTGCGAGCTGTTACATCAGTGGATGGTATGACGGCTGATTGGTATCCTTTTGAAATGTCATTTTTAAGGCATGTCAGTAATCTGATTACGAACCAAGTGCCAAGCGTAAATAGAGTTGTTTATGATATAACCAGTAAGCCACCGGCAACGATAGAGTGGGAGTAAGTTAAGGGCGGGACGTAAACGCGTCCCAATCTTCGAGGTTGTATTTTTTGAAAATGCTTTTTAAAGTTCCTTTTTTTCGTTCCTTAACAATCCAGTTTGATAGGACCTTATCGAACTCCTGAAGATCCTTTCGCGAATTTAAGCTTGCTAGATGTATGCTGGAAAATCCAGCAATCGATGTTGGTTGAATGCGGACATCTGGGAAGTCTTTAGATTCTGCTTTAAGTAGATTATATTCGCCAATACCGAAGCGGGCTCGTTTAATCTTAATTAATTTCAAAAGGCGTTTTATCGAGTCCGTACCGGTAAGGATAGAGACCTTAGATTTTTCCGCCTGAATTTCAATGTCACTTATAATTTTTGAGGTTTCTTCGCCGAGATCGGCAACAACGACGGTCGCCATTTTAAGTTCAGAGATATCTGTAAAGTGAAAGGCATCATCTTTATGAGTCGCAAGTCCGGCTAACGAAAAGCCAAGAGTCGCTTGAGATGCAATAATATCAGACTCATATCTAAATGAAAATAATGGTAAAATAGCGCTATCTATCTGTTTTAAACGCAGACTTTGCAGCAACCTAGAGTTTGGAATATCGCGGATTTGGATGTCTACTTTTTGAATTTTTGAAATAGATTCGAGAATTTCAACAATGTAGCCATGCCATTTTCCTTCATCATTTAAACAGGCATAAGGGCACACTGCAGACACCCCAACGATGAGGGGTGCTTTCTTTGTTTCGTCTTTTGCAATAGCATGACTGCTAATACTGAAATTGATGATAAAAATTAGAAAAGTGTTTTTAATTCTCTTTTCCATTGTTCCTTATTCTTTGACCATGGTTTTACAAATGATTCAGGCATAGAGCCCATCCAGCCATTATAAAGATGATATGTTTCTGCTGTCACAGGAAATGTCGGAATTAGAACTTTCCTAGGAATTTTCTTTCCATCAAGATAATCAAGACCTAGTTTCATAGACTGTCTTCCGATTTCAGCGCAAAATTGAGCCGTGTCGATTTTAGTGATTTTTTTATTTTTAATATTTTCGATGGACTCGGGGTCTCCATCAACGGTTGCATGAACAACCTCATTTCGATCTGACTTATGAAGGCTTTCAACAAAGGAAATGCCACCCCCATCGTTGACCGAGAAGACCACGTGAATGCTCCCTTTTATGGGGAATTCTTTTAACATTTTTTGGGCTGCCTTTTTACCACCTTCAGGTTCTACGGCTTCGTAGCGAGCTACTATTTGGAAACTCCTACCCGCAGATTTTAGAGTTTCTAAAAAACCATCAACTCTTTCAATTGTTGACGATACTCTAGGATATTCAAGAAGAACGATGCTGAGTTTAAGGTCCGACGGAAATAACGAATGGATATATTCAGCGTTTAGTTTGCCAGCTTGATAATTATCCGATGTCACATAAGAGAGTAGTTCTCCTCCGGAAATGTATTGATCAAAAGCGATGACAGGTATTTTTTTTGCATTTGCTTGTTTAAGACTTGAAGTAAGGCTGGCATTGTCGGTGGGCTGTATAATGATTAAATCAGGTTTTAACTCTAGGGTTTCCTTGAATTGCTTGATTTGATTTCGTATTCCATTTTTCCCATCACCAGCAGTTCGGATAATGAGTTCGATTTTTTCATCTGGACTTTTCTGGTTGTGGTGTTGATGGGCCTCTTCCAGGCCATTTCTCATCGCTATTTGGCCCTCTATAGTTTGACTCCATAAAAGTGCCACGACTTTTTTACCTGAGGTGGCCCATGCATGACTGTTCAAGCTAGATATTAATACAACGAATAGGAGATGTAGCAGTTTCATAGAGCATAGTTAAACATACTTTAGTCCTACCCCCAACATAAGTTTTTGTAATCAAAATATGAACCTAACCTCTAATTGTAATATTCTCCGTTCGGATAAGTAAGTTCTTACTACGAAGGTCGAGTTAGAAATCTCAAAATGAGACTAGCCTTTAAGAATTGAATTTAATTTATGTAATCGGCTCTTATCGAGCACATAAAAGCCGATATTAACTAAGATTCATGGGATTATTAAAACGCTTTTTCATCTCGAATTTGATTATCTTGGTTTCTGTCGTGGTTGTCATGACAGGTTTAGGTTTCTATTCCTTGCAGTCGACCATTAAAGAATACGCATTTTCTCGCATAGAATATGTCACAAGCGCGAAGGCCAACGAGATTGAAAAATTCTTTTCTCAAAAAAAATTGATCGTAGATATTATCGGTGAAACAGAGCGGATAAAAAAATTTGTAACAACTAATGATATTCGAGGATTAGAATCTAGTGTTGATGCACTTCTAAGCAAGTCAGATTCTTTTGATCTTTTGTTGATGAACCCTAAGGGGGAAATTCTTTACAGCCACCAGGGCGTCTTTTCGGGCGGAGAGCGTCTTGCTGAGGATCCAAGCAGTCGAAAGCTAGCAGAGATTCTAAGCTGGTCCCAACGTCAACTCGAGCCACATGTCTTGCTTCTTGATTTCGAAAAGTTCGGTCGCTACGACGATAAAGAGGTGATGTTTATTTCTCGACCTCTTTTTGTCAACGGTAAGGTTGTATCCACGGTTGTTTTGGTATACTCATTAGAGCAATTTCATCGCTTTGTAAAAAGAGAGCTAAGCAAAAACATTCAAGATCTTGGTCCCAGCGGCGGAATAACTATCTTCGGTGAAGATTCGATGATTCGTTCGACAAGTCGAGACGCCGGAGCTCTGGTGTCTGAGATGAATCCTGATGGTATCCGGGCTGTCGAAGAAAAACAACGTAACAGTGAGTTCTTTGAATCAAAATCTGGCGACTCGTATTTCAAGTCGACGACTTTGGCACGTTTACCAGATGGGCTTGTTTGGTATATTGAAGTTTCTGTTCTGCAAAAAGATGTATTCCGTGGGATGTATCACTTATTTGCTGGATTTATTCTAGTCATGTTTACTGTCATTTCTGTGGTTTCGCTATTGAGCTATTACGGAAACCTGAAGATCATTCGTCCACTTTATGATGTCATTGATAGTATTAAAATATTAGGGACAACTGAAAAGCCCGAAAAATTAGCTATCACTGATTCCTATGAACTTGGGTATCTGATTAAAAACTATAATGAGTTGGTAGATCGATTGCAGTGGACTCAGCTTTCAAGAAACTATTTCGAGGGTATTTTAGAAAGCATTAACGAATTTGTTTTCATTGTTGAGAGAGAATTAGATGATTCTGGGGGCGCTCGATTCTATGTTAAACAAGTCAATAAATCAATTTGCGAGGCGTTTAAAATCGGGCGCTATGACCTGGTTGGTAACGATTTGCGTGATTTCTTAATGCTTGAAAGCACTCAATTCGAGCAATTTATTCAAGGTGAAGCAGATAATTTTGTCGAGGGGCAGCTTCTTATTTTAGGGACTTCATTGCCAGTTATAGTGAAACCATCGCAAGTACGTTCTGTTGGTGAAAAAAATTACGTTATCTTATGTCACGATATTAGCCTACAAAAACAGCAGCAGTTTGCGCTTGTACGCGCTAAAGAGGAGGCAGTAAAAGCCTCGCAGGCAAAAAGTGACTTCCTTGCGAAGATGTCCCATGAAATAAGAACGCCATTGAATGTTATCGTCGGAATGTCTGATATCTTGAAAACCTCCCCTGATGTTCCCGAAGATAAAAAGGAAATGGTCAGAATCCTGTCCAGTGCCAGTGAAAATCTTTTAGCTCTTATAAATGACATTTTAGATTTATCAAAAATCGAGGCTCAGGAAATAAAAGTCGAAAGTATTCCTACGAATATTGTTCGCCTTATCAATGAAGTTGTTGATATTTTGAAAGTCAAAGCTGAACCTAAAGGGCTTCAGATGAATTTCATCTTTGATAGCGATCGCTTAAAGCCTTGCTATTTAGATCCCACCCGTCTGCGACAAATTGTCTTTAATCTAGTTGGCAATGCTGTAAAGTTTACGGAAAAGGGTAGTATTGATATTGTTGTAAGTTCGTATGGCGATGACCAAAATGAATTGCTATTTGAGGTTCGAGATTCGGGGATTGGCATCCCGCGAGAAAGCCAAGGAATGTTGTTCAGAAGTTTCGTGCAGGCAGACGGTTCGATATCAAGAAAGTTTGGTGGGACGGGGCTTGGCTTGGCGATTTCTAAAAACTTAGTAGAACTTATGGGTGGGAAAATTTGGCTGCAAAGCGAGCCAGGTGTTGGCACAAGCTTCTTCTTTACCCTCCCTTATAAGCAAGTAGAAGGCGAAAAACTGAAAGCCTTTTCGGCTCAAGAAGTTGAAAGTCCGGCCAAAGTCATAGACTTAAGCTCGAAACGAAAATTTAGAATTTTAGTGGCAGATGATACTGAAGATAATCGTGTTTTGCTGAAGGCTTATCTTAAAGGTATGCCTGTTGACGTAGTTGAAGCCGAAAATGGTCTTGAGGCAGTAAACTTAATTAAGTCTGGTCAGAGGTTTGATCTTGTGTTTATCGATATTCAGATGCCGGTGATGGATGGTTATACCGCTACTCGGGCAATCCGTAATTTTGAAAAGGAAAATGGGATATCAAGAACCCCGATACTAGCTTTATCTGCGAATGCGATGTTAGAAGATTTTGAGAAGTCAAAAAATATGGACTGTGATGCGCACTTAACTAAACCAATTCGTCGCAACGAGGTTGTTAATGCCATCACAAAGTTTGCGGCTTAAGGTAGGTGATGCATGTCTCTCATATTAGTTATAGATGACGATGTAGATATGATTGAACTGACTAAAAAATATTTAGCCAGCGAGGGGTATCAAATTATCGCTGTGACAAGTCCTTTCGATGCAGAGGAGGTCATGGAAAAGTACCGAATCAATCTTGCGTTGGTTGATATCAATATGCCAATGAAAAATGGCTATGACTTTGTTGCTCAGTTAAAACGTTCGGTTCGCAATCGATTTGTACCTATTGTTTTTATGTCGGGTAGATCCGAGAAGAAAGACATTGAACGAGCTTTAAAGTTAGATGTTGAAGGATATATAGTTAAACCTTTTTCTAAAGATACTTTGTTGGAAAAAGTGAAGTCGGTTTTAAAAAATACAGGATCCAATCAACCAGCGATAGAAAGTGTTGATCTCTCCAGTAAAAATATTGTTGGAACAGTCAAGTTGGAGTATCCCATTAGAGTGACCTCTATTACAGAGATTGGGATCACGATTTCATCCCAAGTCGATATTGGTGAGGTTGGCAAAGACTTGGAGAACTCAGTTGAAATTGTAGCTCCTATTTGGGCGGTTGTTGGTATATCCCCAGTTCCGTTGAAAGTTGTTAATAAAGTGAAATTGAGCTCGGGCGGTTTTGAGTTGTCATTGCTATTTAAAAAGATTTCTCCGGAGGATGTCGATCGACTTCGCCTTTGGATAAGAAAGAGCCTTTAAGATGGGTGAGAAGAAGATTGCCCCAGTAGAGAGTTTAATTATAGTAGATGATGAGACAGATATGTTAAATCTGTACCGCCATTTTTTTCGTCGAGAAACATCGTTGGGTAATTTTCATCTTTTGTGTTTTACGTCTGGAAAAGAATGCCTTGATTACTTGTTGTTATATCCTCAAGAAGGGGCCTCAACATTGATCATTAGTGATATCAATATGCCCGAAATGTCAGGGTTTGATCTGTTAGAACGGCTAAAACAAATGGATCCGAATATGTCAGTCTGGATAGCCTCAGCCTACAGTGGTGATGAGTATAAAAAGAAAGCTATAAATGGTGGTGCTGAAGGTTATTTTGAAAAGCCTATTGATTTTAAATTACTGAAAGCTGCGATCGCGCTGAGAGTGAAATAATATGTTGGCTTTGATTGCATTTCTTGTAATTTTTCAGCAGGTTTGTGCGGTCGTAGCTTTCAAGTATTCAACGAATGCTTCAAAGACCTTTTGGATTAATTCGGTATTTCAGAGCACTGTTTTTTTGGGGGCAATCTCGCTGTTAATCTATGGGAATATTTTTATTTTCGAAAATATTGCTAGCCTTATTTTTGCCGAGGTGTTCTTCTTTACAGTCGGCTATATTTATCATCAAGAATTGATTAAAGTAATTCACTTAAGAAGTAAACTCAACGAGCTGCAGATGGTCGTTGATAGCTTTCCAGGAGCTATCGCATTGAAACATAATTCTTCCGAATTTATTGTTGCAAGTAAATGCGGTGAAGAAAGCGTTAAGGAAGTTTTAAGCCAAAGTCCATTAAAAATCGTTCTTCAAGATTCCGATGGGATGTATGCGGATGTAAATATATGCAGAATAATTCAGGTGAAAGATCAAAGGTGGGTCTATGGAATTGTATCAGCCTCCCAAGGTGCGGACAGATTTTTAATTTATTTGGTTCCGATCGATAACATAGCAGAGATTGTTAGGTCGGGGCATGTTGATGATAGCCATAACCTTCAGGGCGACTCGAACGAAGATTTTGCTGGAGCATATGCCGGACTTATAAGTGGATTAAGTCACGAGCTTAACAATTTGGTTACGATTATTTCGGCAAGATCATTTCAAGGACAAATGCTTTTAAATAAATCAGCTTCGTTGGGAAAACAGGATTCTTTGGAAAAGATTTTTTCTTCGATATTGAAAGAAGGAGAGCGACTCAAACAGGTAGTGCAGAGTTTTAGAAAATTTGGTGAGGCGCGATTTGATGAAACTAGTAAGAACATTAATCTTGGTGAAGTAATTGCAGAAATGAGTTTGTTTTTCGAGGTTCGTTTGCGAAATTATGGTGTCGGTCTGATTGTCGATCAAAACTTTCGGAAAATTGAACTTAAATTGCGGCCTGGTTCATTCGAGCTTGCATTTTTTGATGTCTTTTTCCGGGTAATAAAAATAGCTGTACGTCTGCCCGAGGCAAAAATTGTGTTAAATTGGATTGAGCAGACTGATCGGCTAGGCGTGGCCATAGCTATCCAATCCGGCGGCTTTGTATCTAAAGATGAAAGTGTTTTTCGGGCACTTGAGGCTCAGCTTCCGCAAGCATTGGCTTTAGCATTGAAAAAGAATGATATTGAGGTCTCAACACTCGATTTTCCAGAGGGCGCCTACCTTTTCTTCTCGTTGCCGCGTAGTGTTCTAAGTATGAAAAAATCTGCTTAGTTTGTAGTATCTGGGGATGTCATTTGTTCATCTCCACGTACACTCTGAATACTCCCTTCTTGAAGCGGCGTGTCGCATTAAGAAAATTGCAAAAAAAGCCGCAGAATACCAGATGCCCGCAGTTGCCTTGACTGACAACGGGAATATGTTTGGTGCTGTAGAGTTTTACTTCGCCTGTAAGGACAATAACGTTAAACCTATTTTGGGATTAGACGCCTATTTGGCGCCAGGATCGCGTTTTGATAAAAAGCAAGATCGCGATCAAGTTCAAGTGGGTCCAAAACGTTTAGTTTTGTTAGCTCAAAATACCGAGGGATATCGAGAGCTCTGCAAAATTTCAACTATTGGATATCAAGAGGGTTTCTATTGGAAGCCACGAATCGATTATGATGTTTTAAAAGAGTATAATAAAAATCTTATCTGTCTAAGTGGAGGTTTAAGGGGAGAAGTTGCTGATACTTTTCTTCGAGAAGGTGCCGATGCCGCCCTTGAAAAAATTCGACATTTAAAAGAAATTTTCGATGATCGTTTTTACCTTGAAGTTTGTCGTACAGGTGTTCCTGAGTGGGATCGTATTAACAAATTTATGTTAGAAGCCTCTAAGATTACTGGTGTTCCGTGTGTAGCAGGGAATGATGTTCATTATATCACCCCCGACGATCAGTTGGCGCAAGAGGTTTTGGTATGTATTGGTTCGAACAAAACTTTGGGAGACGAAAGTCGATTTAAATTAGGTTCATCAGAGTTTTATCTTAAGAGTCCAGAGAAAATGAGAACACTCTTTTCGGATCTCCCGGAGCTTTGTGATCGAACTTTGGAAATTGCGGATCGCTGCGATGTTAAATTCAAACTTAAAGACGAAGCGGGAAAGCCAATATATCACTTGCCTACCTTTCCCACACGAGATGGGCGATCTTTGAAAGAAGAAATCGCAGAGACTTCGATGGCAGGGCTTCTTGAACGATTTGTGGAGGCTCAAGAGCGTGGCGAGGCTGTTCCTGAAGAGAAAAAACCCGAATACTTTAAGCGTTTGGAATACGAATTAGGGATCATTGATAAGATGGGCTTTAACGGTTATTTTTTGATCGTTCAAGATTTCATCAATTGGGCGAAGGGTAATGATATTCCAGTTGGGCCTGGTCGAGGTTCCGGTGCTGGTTCTTTAGTGGCTTATTCTTTAAGAATCACGGATTTAGATCCTTTGCCAAACTTTCTACTCTTCGAACGTTTCTTAAATCCGGAACGTATATCGATGCCCGATTTTGATATCGATTTCTGTCAGGACCGAAGACAAGAGGTTATTGCCTATGTAACTCAGAAGTACGGCCAAGAATCAGTTTCGCAAATTATTACCTACGGTAAGTTGCAAGCAAAGCTTGCAATTAAAGACGTCGGTCGTGTGTTAGGCATGACCTTCGGAGAAGTTGATGTTGTCACGAAATTGATGCCGGAAAAGCTGGGCATAACGATTAAAGAAGCTTTAGAAACTGAACCAAGACTTACTGAAATGATGGAGATGAATCCCACGGTAGCAACCTTGATGGATTTGGCTCAACGAATCGAAGGTATGGTTCGACACGCCGGAATTCACGCGGCTGGGGTTATTATCGCGGACGGGCAGCTGGTTCGGCATGCACCTCTTTACAAAGGCGCGGATGGCGAGCAGGTCGTTCAATACGACATGAAACATGCCGAGAAAATTGGTCTGATTAAGTTCGACTTTCTTGGTTTGAAGACATTGACTCATATTAATTATGCTTTGAAGTTAATAAAGAAGAATCGCGGGCAAAGTGTTCAAGCAAAAATGATTCCGATGAATGATACTGCCACTTTCGAGATGATGTCTCGAGGGGATACGGCTGGGGTGTTTCAGTTCGAAGGTGAGGGGATCACAGATGCGACTCGTAAAATAAGGCCCTCTAGCTTTGGTGATATTACGGCGATCACATCACTTTATCGGCCAGGTCCAATGGCTAATATTCCTGACTTTACTGATCGTAAGCACGGTAAAAAACCAGTTGAATTTTTATTGGAAGATACACGAGAGGTTCTTTCGGAAACCTACGGGATTATGGTTTACCAAGAGCAAGTTATGGGTATCGCATCTAAAATTGCGGGATACTCATTGGGTGAAGCAGATATGCTTCGTCGAGCTATGGGTAAAAAAATTAAAGAAGAGATGGATAGGCATCGCGAGCGGTTCATGCAGGGGGCGGTTGCCCGAGGCCATGATGCTAAACGTTCGGAAGAGCTCTTCGATTTGATGTACAAGTTTGCCGATTATGGATTTAACAAATCCCATGCGGCTGCTTATTCTGTTGTTACTTTACAAACGGCTTGGCTGAAATGCCATTATCCTGCCGAATTCTTTGCGGCCCTTCTTTCAACGGAATTATCTGATACGGATAAGATCGTTAAGTACTCTAAAGATGCGGCTAAAAGAGGTCTCGTTGTTCGGTCTCCTAATGTGAACTATTCGGATTACTTATTCGATGCTAGAGGAGAAGAAATATTCTTTGGTTTGGGTGCTATTAAAGGAGTGGGTCAGGGAGCTGTCGAGTCGATTATTGAAGCTCGAGAGAAATTACCGAATAAAAAGTTTTCAAGCCTTGATGAGTTTTTTAACTCAATTGATTTACGACGAGTAAATAAAAAAGTTGTCGAATGCCTTATTAAGTCGGGTGCATTAGAAGACTTCGGTGTGCACCGTGCACAGTTGATGGCTGGATATCAAAAATATTTAGACCGAGCGTTGGGGTTGCAGAAAGAGAAGGAGTTAGGGCAAGCTTCTCTTTTTGATTTGGCACCAAGTTCTTCAGAGAACAAAGTCGTGCTGGATAGTGTGGCTCCGTGGTCAAGAACAGCCGCATTGGCCTATGAAAAAGAAGTTTTAGGTTTTTATCTTAGTGATCATCCGTTGAAGGGATTTGACAATTTGATGAAAATTTGGACTTCGGCTACCATCGCAGATTTACCTGCTTACAATCAGCGTATCGAAAATGAAAAAGCGGCTCAAGGAGCCCCGGCTGCACCGGCGAAGAAAATGGATTGGAAGACGGCCCGTGAAGCCGGTAAGACGAAGGTCACTGTTGCGGGACTCATTAGTGAGATGCGAGAGTTGATTACAAAAAAAGGTACTCGGATGGCCTTTGCCAAGGTTGAAGATTTAACCGGATCTTGCGAATTGGTCGTCTTTCCTGAAGCATATAAACGTCATGAGATGGATCTGCGAGATGAACGTCCTGTTTTAATTGCTGGTTCATTGGAAGTTGAGGATGGTGTCCCCAAAATCATGGTCGATTCAATTTCACCTTTAGAGGAAAACCTTAAAAAGACTAAGGGTATTGTAATTAAGTTAGAGTCGGTCGATATCGGGATGTATCATTCTCTGTTTGAGGTGTTGAAGTCATTTAATGGGGCCGTACCAATTCAGATTGAACTAAATTTAGCTGAAGTCGAGAGACGAGTTGTTCTGGATTGTCCAGATATACCGGGTATTCGAGTTTGTAATGAGTTATTTGAAAGTATACACTCTTTAACTGGAACAACTGATTTTATGGAGATTCGCGCATGACAAAAATGATTTTGGTATCGATATTGACGGTGCTTGCCAGTGTAGTTTTGGCTTGGGGGCAAGTTGGCTCGTCGAATGAGCCTGTTTTGATTCGTTTACAAGTTCAAAGCCGTATCCCCGTTGGAAAAATTCAGGCTTTGAAAGAGGCCTTACAGTTGCAGTTTTCGAATATTAAAGATCTAAAAGAACGAGAGATCGCCGTCGGCTTATATTCTTTCGAAGGGAAAACTGCTGGCTCGTTGGAGCAATTGAAGAAAACGGCTGAAGCTTTTCTTTTTGAGTCGATGCCTGTGAAGAGTGTTGTCGTGGAAGATAATAACAATCTGCTGATTAAGTTTTAAAGGAGTTAGGAAAGTGATTAATAAAATTAAAACAGGGATCGTTTTGATTGTTTCGCTATTTCTAGTTGTAGCCTGCTCTTCATTGCAGAGACGTGGGGCCGTAGAAGGCACTGCACTGCAAAGGCAGATTCGCGACGAATCTTTGGTGAGTGCAGAGTCCAGTTCTGCACCTCGGAAAAGAGTTCTGGTTTTGCCATTCTTGGATGATTCGGATCGTCGTCCGAGTTCTCTTCGGGATAAAGCCGAGCAGGCCCTTATTCAAGATTTGAATCGGTCGGGACAGATTTTAGCCTTTGATTCTGCAACCCTTAAAACTGACTACTCAAAGTTAATTGTAAATAACCAGTACAAACTATCTGACTTGGGTAAGATGGCGGCTCCATTGGGATTTAATGCAATCATTGAGGCTAAAATCGTTGATATTCGTATTAAAAGAAAAGGGGATTCAATCGGAGTTGTTCGAAACCTTAAGACTGAATTTGAAATCGTTGGACAAGTGCGGGTTTTAAATATTCGTCGAGATAAAGAGGTCTTCAATACAATTAAAACAGTGACGATTGAAGATGCTAATGTTCGCGTCGCCGAGCGAGTCGAGACAGACCGATTTATTGAGAGCAATCCTAGAATGATTGAAATTTTAGTGAAAGATGCATTTTTAGATTTCTCTCCTCAAATTTTATCATCCCTAGATCAAGTTGAGTGGCAAGGCCGCATTGCTGCCATCAATGGTGACAGAATCTATCTTAATGTTGGGAAAGCCTCAGGCTTGATAGTTGGCGATCTGTTAAAGGTGATGGAAGATGGTGATGATGTTTATGACCCCGAAAGTGGATCTCATATCGGCAAGGTGCAGGGGCGTTTAAAGGGCACTCTCGAAGTGATCTCTTATTTTGGATCCGATGGGGCCATAGCTGTTATTCATAGTGGCGGTGGCTTTAAAGAGAATGATCGTGTTGAAATTTATCAATAAAAAAACCGAGCCTAGTGCTCGGTTTTTTTATTTATCGTTCTTGTTGAAAGTAGGGAACTTCAATAATTGAACGAAGTCCTTGCCGGGCTGTTATTGCCGAAATAACCGATCTGAGTCCATTGATCGTTTTTCCTTTGCTTCCTAGGATTTGCCCTAGAACCCGCTGTGAGCAGTCTATTTTGTAAACTGTAGTGCGGTCTCCGTTGAAGTAGGTCACAGTGATATCATCAGGAAAATCCACAAGGTCTTTAACCAAGCGTTCGAGCGTGTCTCTGGTGGAATCACGAATGATTTTGCGTTCATCTTCAGTCGTAGGCTTTGTCACTTCTGTGTTATTCATTGGCTCCGTCTTTATCATTTTGAAGATTTCAATTTTTTTAGCTTCATTCATTTTTTTTGCGCCTCACACGTTCTTTATTATCGTAATTTTTGATAAAAAGTGGATACCCCCTGGACCTCTTAATGATGCGAAATTGTTGCTCAATAATTGGAACACATGTTTCCTTTTTTTTGAGAAACGCATTGCACAAACAAAAAGCTTTTGCAAAGTTTCACTAAAATAGATAGATTCATCGCCTGTCTGTGGTCTCTTGGCGTAGTTGGTAGCGCGTTCCCTTGACATGGGAAAGGTCACTGGTTCGAGTCCAGTAGAGACCACCATCTTTCTTCTTTAAATCATCTACAATTTATATCTAAATACTTGATATTCAAGGCGTTCTCCCTTGGGGAAAATACATTTTTTCTCAATTCTTCAAATTCAATTAAACGACATTTAAGACATGAAATGACTCGTGAACTTGTACTACTCCTGTACTACCGAGCTTTTAACCGCTTTTTGATATTCAAACATAAATTTCAATTTGAACAACTTTTAGACTCAAAAAAATTGGGTCTTCATTAGCTATTTATCTGGGGGCAGCATGGAAAATTTAGGCGAATTAAAATCAATTTCTGCAGGTCAATTTTTGAAAGATCTTCGTATTAAATCAGGTCTTTCGCAACTTCATCTATCAAAGCAAATGGGCTATTCAACGCCGCAATTCGTGAGTAATTGGGAACGTGGTGTTTCTGAGCCACCAGGTAAATCGATCAAAAAACTCGCAAAAGTATTGAATCACGATGAGTCCGATCTGCGTCGGGTTCTGGCAAATTTCTTGATTCGAAAAAAGACGGCTCAAATCAAAAGACAGTTCAAAATTAAATAGTTCAGGGGATCATCATGAAGTACATCCAGATTCTCAACATGGACGAATTCAACCCGCGAAAAGACCGAAAGAAGCACTCTTGGTTTCGCGTTGATAATACAATAATGTTCTCAAGAAAGCTCCACGGCCTCACTGCTTCGCAGAAATGGCTTTGGATCTGCATCCTATCATTAGCATCAAATGATCAAAGGGATTGGATCGAATTAGATCTTGAGTACCTTTGTGATCATGTAGGGGACACTTCTAAAAGTATTCTGTCAGCAATTGAGCATTTCAAAAATAAAGAAATGATCGCGGTTTCCACGGAAAAACCAACTGGTTACCACTCGGTTACCGATCGGGAACCAACTGGTTACCACTCGGTTACCGATCGGGAACCAAGCGGTAACCAACCGGACGCCAGTGGTAACCAAGCGGTGTCAACTGGTATCACTACAGACGGACAGACAGACGGACGTACAT
>NZ_JBJKJH010000003.1:0-188736 GCF_056175665.1 Bdellovibrio sp. ZFWA1 | reverse complement strand
AATCGTGAACACTTCTTTCACATACACAGGTCGAGAGTGGGACGAAGAAGCTGGGCTGTATTATTATCGTGCGCGCTACTACGATGCGAATGTGGGGCGGTTTATTCAGCAGGATCCGCATCCGGGGAAACTGAATCGGCCCGATACAGTTGTGAATCGATATGCCTATGTTAGCAATATGCCAATAATTGCAACTGATCCAAGTGGAAAGTTTGTTTGGATTCCGTTTATATTAGCATTAGGAAAAGCTGTCTTAATGTCCGCAGCCATCGGTGCGCTTGTTGGAGGGGTGATCGGTGGACTTATCGCAAAAAATCATGGAGGAAACTTTAATGAGGGGTTTTTGATCGGAGCTGCCGCAGGGGCAAAATCTGGTGCATTATTTGGGCTAAGTGCCTTTTTATTGGGCGCAGCTTTACCTGCAGTATTTCCTAGTATTAGCGCAAATGCCGTTCAATTAACTTCTGGTGTAATCATGGGGGCAGTAGGAGCAAAAATGGGATCTAAGTATGGCTGGGAAGGAGCGCTAATTGGAGGTGTTGCTGGTTTTGTTGGTGGAATGTTGGGATCTGCGGCTGGATATAATGCGTATCACGCAGGATCAAGTTCTGCTGTGCAAATTACAGTTTCGCCTCCACCTAAAATCCCTGAAAGTCCTGTAGAACCAGTTTTGCCAACAATGGATGATTTAGATCCACAACCTGCACTTCCAGTGGGGCCAATGCCATGATTTGCCTATATAAAAAGAATGGGTTTTATGCATATATTTTTCATATAGCAAGAGGTTCGCTAATTGGTCCTTTAATTGCAGTGCCGATGCTAATCTTATTTGAACTGGGCTCTTATAGTAGGAGTGATGTTTTTTTTAATTTCGGGATTTTTTATATTATTACTTTTTCATCCATACTAATAATCAATGCGATCGAGTTTTGGGGTAGAAAAGATGATTATGTTTTTCGTTCAGATTTTTTAGTTGTTGTTTATAATTTAAGATTAGAAGAGGTTGTGAAAGTTCTTATTTCTCAAGGCTATGGAGTTGATCAATTAGAGTCCCGTGATACGAGTAGAGTATTCATAAAAGAAATTACGTTTGCAACTGGTATTGGAAGTCAAATTAGTGAAGTTCGTAGGTGGTCAGTTAAGCTTAGTAAAAGGAAAGACACGATTTCAGTTTACTTCTTTTTACCTGGAGTTGATTTTTTCGATGGACGACAGATTGCGTATAGAGCAGCCTTGGACTTCGTAAGTAATTTAGATATTAATGTGAAAAGAGAATTTGGTATTCTTGAAGAGAAGAGTTAGGTTTCTATATTTTGATCGCGGCGCTACTACGATGCGAATGTGGGGCGGTTTATTCAGCAGGATCCGCATCCGGGGAAACTGAATCGTCCTGATACTGTTGTTAATAATTATATTTATGCGTTGAATTCGCCAAATAGATATATTGATCCAAGCGGAAGAATTCCAATCGTATTAATTGTGCTTTTTATTGCTTCGTTGAATGGACTTTATCAAGGGAAAAAGAATGCAGATGAAGCTAAGAACGCGGGTTTTGATTCCGGAAAGCAGAATTCTGTTTTTTGGAGTGGATTCTTTTCTAGCTTTCTCTCGACAGTAGCATCGGCATATCTTCCGGGCGGAGCTGTATTGTGGGGTGCCGTTGGAGCCTCAATAAATATATTAGCTACTCAGCAGCAGCTTACGGGTAAGACGAATGTTGGAGAGGCGCTAGCAATTGGATTCACGGTCTCAATAATTAATTTTGCAATAGAGCGGTTTGCGCCGGGTGCAATTGGGGCTGCTTTTAATACTTCAATTTACGGTTCTAGCATTCTTTCGGGGCCGACTAGTATTGGTATTGGTCATATTGTTACGTCTCCATTGGGATCTGGCGTGCCTGAGCATGGATGTGTTGATTCGGATGGTTGTCTCGCAACTAATGGTTCCGGTGGTAAGAAAAATTAAATATATTTTTAAAAAGGGAAATGAAGTGAAGAATATTTCTGGGGTATGTGGGTTAAATTTTTTTGTAACTTTCATGGTCATTGTTATTTTTAGTCTATTTTTACTCTTCTATGTTGAAATCATAAGATTTCATGTTTTGAAAAAATCTATGTTTTCACCGCCAGACTTGGACTTTCGGAATTCGAATGCATTTAGACGGCTTAAATTTGAAATATCTATTTATAGCTTGTTAATTATTCTTCTGTATCCATCAGCAGACCTACTTCATGATGTCTTTAAATATTTAAGCTATGAAGTCATCTATTTTGTTCTTTCATCTTTAGCTGTATATTTTGTTTTGATAAAACGAACGAAATTAATTCTCTTTAAGATTTTATACCTGATAAATATTCTTATTGCAGGAGGAGTATTGGGGTTAAGATGTTATTGTCCAGAAATTGCATTTGATGTCGTTGCAATTTTTGTCTTAATTTGGAGTTTTTCTTTTAGAGTAATCGAGGTGGAAAGTCAGTGGTTGACAAAGGTAAGTTAGTGTTTGGCATGATGGCGGAGAAATGTGTTAGCAGTTGGTCTCGTCGGCTTCGCCTATTAAGGATGGATGGTCGCATGGACTAACAACTGGATCTGCAGCATTTCTTGATGATGCTGCCCTTGCAGCACATGAATATGGTCATACGCTGCAATTTATCGGAATCTCATTTCTAGGAGGTGCAACGAAGCGCCCCTTAGAAAATACATGGCTGGCATATTTATCATTAGGTGCTGCAGGATATATTGGTGGAACAAGTCATTGGTGGGAATTGAATGCAGATCACTTGGGAGGATTGTAGTGCGAATTGTTTGCATAATAATTTTAATTACTTTGAGTTCCGGATTTACAAGAAAAAAGACAACGTTTGTGTCGATGAATTATCATTTTTCAACCTGCCCACATAAGGATTTGAAACCGGGAGATGTGGAAGATACGAATTGGAAGATTAGGGTATTTGATGAATTTTTAGGGAGAAAGTTTTTTAGAGTCTTTGCAGTTAGATCGGAATTTCTTAAAGCTAGTATGGGGGTGAATATGGGTGTTAAACTATACCGAATTTCAAATGAATGCAAAGCAACTGTAATTGCGAGTACCTATAAAGTTGATGATTCCGCAATAAGCCAAGTTAAAAAGGATGTTAAAGATATTTTGGCGGTTATCTATGGAGAGTTGCCGACACTATCTGGCGAGGTTGTAATTTTCGACAAATCTAACTCAGACGCGAAAATCGCCGAAGAATTGAAACGATTAGAGCTACTCAAATATTAAGAACAATACGATGTATTTGGTAGAAGAATACAAAAGTCAGTTTGGTCAAAGGACTTTGAATCTGATCCCAAGAGAACTAAGTTCCCCTCGCTTTACTCGGCTCACAGTTACGCAGTTGGATTGGGTTCATTTTACTCAGATGTTAAAGAAATTAGATGTGATGCTGATAAAGGCGGGGGTAGGAAGGACAAGGAATGCAGAAAGTAGTTTGTGCGATTTTGATTTCAGTTACATTTCTGGGATGTGTTTCTATCCCTAAAGAGGATTTATACAGGCCGAATTTAAATATGGGTCTAAAATGCGTTCATGTTGAATTTAAGCGACTAAGGGAGGGGCCAGTTACCAGGAGGGTTGAAGAATTTTCTATTAACAAGTTTGAAGAGGTTAAGTTCCGTCGTTCGCTAAAAGTCTTAGGATTAGAAACTGAATGTGAGTCTCCGTTGGGAGTTTTTGAATTTACATATGTTTTGCGCGGAGGAATAAAACTTCCATCGGTCGAATTAGCTGCGTCATTACTTACGTTTCTTTCGATGGGCCTTTTTCCATCTAAGAGTGATGTTATTGTTGAGGTATCGTACATTAGAAAAGATTCTTCAAATAGAAAGAGTATTAACTATTTAGTGGCAATTGAACAGTGGAGATCAATTTTTTTGATCACAAAGGAAATTAGTCAGAATAAAGAGTCCCGAGAATTATATGGAATTGATAATTATTTTGACTCTATCGTTATGGCGAAAACTGCAGATTTGATATTGAAAGAAATTGCTAACTGATCAAAATGGACTTTATGCCTATGATGATAAGTCGCAGATACTTAAAGAAGACTATCAGTATCTCTATAACTACGACAATAACGGGAATTTGATCTCGAAGATCCCGAAAGATAGCAATAAAAGCGCCTGGGCTTATCATTATTCAAGTAAGAATCAACTTATGAAGGTCCAATTTTAAAGCTGTCATTTATGATCAAGAAAGTAGGATATTAAAGTGAACTAAGTTCCCCTCGCTCCTCTCAGGTCACAAATTCATGGGGCAGAGGTAATTGAAAATAGTGAAGTTTATGGGGGTATGATTATGAAAGAAGGATTGAAAAGCTATTTTTTTGTTAGCTATATTATTTCATTTTTTCTTTTGGGTTGTATGACGTCAAAGCCAAAAACTTTTCAGGAGTTAAGGGCTGAGGATCAGATGAGATATGATCCGATGTCCCAGGAATATCGTAGGTTTAAAGATAGCGAGTTAGCTCGGCGGCAGGTTTACAAAGAAAATACTGGGGTTTTGATTACAAATGAAAAGGTTGATGAATTATCGGTAGGGAATCTTTATTTCTCGACCGATAAATATACTTATCGATTTTTCATTCGAATGGAGTGCGAAAAGGCAGAGCAGGATTTCTTTTCGTTTCCCCTTCGAAATCAAAAGATAACTTGGAAAATCGGGTCTGAAGCTAAAGGGGTTGCATTTAGTGATAATGATGGACGCCTTGAGTTCGCTTACTCATCCCAAAGACTTGTCAATGATTCATTTATTGAGATTGAATACCAAAAGCATAATTATAAACTTCTGATTACAAGCGGCCCCATGTCACTTGTAATCCCCCAAAATGAATGCCCCGCTTTAAAATAGATTTCCTAAAAGAAATACATGCGGGCCGCAGAGTTTTTTTATTTCAAAAAATCAGGAGTGAAGGTTTCCGGCAAAAGCTCACTAAACTTTAAAGTTTTTAGTCCTTCGCCATCTTTATTGCAAAAGTGCACAAGGGTTTCGCCGGTGGCGAACTCTGCCATGACTTGGCGGCAAAAACCGCAAGGTGGCCAAGCCTCATTAGCGGAAGAGATCACTAAGATTTCTTTTAGGGGCAACTTTGCGCCCTCACTGACGGCTTTCCAAATGGCCACGCGCTCGGCGCAGACGGTTCCACCGAAAGAGGCATTTTCAATATTACAGCCGCCCCAGGTGCTGCCATCGGCCATCAGGACGGCGGCACCAATGCGAGCTTGAGAGTACGGTGAGTGCGATCGCGTCTGAGTTTTACGGGCCAGTTCAAAAAGTTGTTTTTGTGTCGAGTTCATTTGTGTGACGGTCATAGCTGTCCTTAATTAAATACATCCAATCCAGAGTTCTTCAGTATTTTAGAAAGTTCGATCAAAGGCAAGCCTTGTATCGCCGTGAAGTCTGAAGTTTCAATGGCTTCAAAAAGCCCAATCCCATGAAGTTCAATTTTATACGAACCAGCGCAATCGACGGGATTGTCTAATTCGATATATTTTTTAATTTGCAGGTCCGAAAGGGATTTCATTTTCATCAAAGTGATATTTGTAAAGCTGTGAGAGATGTGCCCATCAAATACGCAAACGGCCGTAATTAGTTGATGGGTTTTTCCCTGCATTTTCTTCAGTTGTTCGAACGCTTTTTCAGCCGAGTGAGACTTTCCTAAAATTTGATTTTCAAAGGCCACAAGTTGATCGCCGCCGATGATGACTTTGCCTTCGCATGCTAAGGACTGAGCTTTGCCGAATGCCAGCTTTTCAGCAAGAGCCTGCGGCGCTAAACGTGAGTCTTTGTGCTTTTCTTCATCGAAGCTTGGAGCTTGGGCGGTGAACTCAATGCCAAGTCGTTTCAAAAGCTCTTGGCGATAGCGGCTGGTAGAGGCAAGGACTAACTTTTTGGTATGCGCGTTCATATTTAAATTTCCTAGTAATTTTAACTACGTAGACAGGCTTTTGGGTCTGTCAACGAAGGCTATAGAGGCAGACCATAAGCTTATAGATGAAGAAATAACCTTGAATGCATTTTTATTCTAGTAAAATGAAGCCAAATCAAAGTATTTAGTCTATAAAGCAAGGCCCAATTATGAATAAAACAAATTTACCTGACGTGGCATTAGAATCTCAAAAAACTCTTCAACCTTTGCAAAAAGTAGGAATGAAGGGAATCGAACTTCCGTTACAAATCGTGATCGATAAGGTCGGTTTGCGGCTGGCTGCGAAGGTCGATGCTCAGGTTAGCTTGGATAAAACAGCTTCGCGTGGCATTCATATGTCTCGGCTTTATATGATTGTGCAGAACTTGGCGAATCAAAGTCTTTCGCTTCACGAGATGGGCGAAGCCGTTCGTGCCTTTTTAAATACTCATCAGGATTTATCGACGCAGGCTTTTTTGAGCGTGGCCTTTGAAGTCCCGGTCTTGCGAAGGGCTTTAAAGTCCCAGAACGCGGCTTGGAGAACCTATCCAGTGCGCTTGACGGCCGAGTTTAACTCTTTGCAGGCGGTTCCGAAATTCTACGTTGAAACTGTTGTGACGTACTCTAGCACATGCCCGGCTTCAGCGGCGCTTTCTAGGCAGTTGATTCAAGAGAACTTCCAAAAAGATTTTGGTGGTCGCCAGGTAGATCCAGAGTCGATTCAACAGTGGTTGGGAAGCACTTCGGGGATTATTGCAACTCCTCACGCTCAGCGCAGTCGGGCCCGTGTGAAGGTTGAAGTGGCTGCTGATTTTAACTTTGTGGACCTGATTGACTGGGTTGAGGAAGCCGTGCAGACGCCCGTTCAGGGGGCGGTAAAACGGGAAGACGAGCAGGAGTTTGCTCTTCGCAATGGTCAAAATTTGATGTTTTGTGAGGATGCGGCTCGCCGAGTTTTTGGAGTCCTTGATATTCAGCCGTCGGTTTTGGATTTTGTGGCCGAGATGAGCCATTTAGAGTCTTTGCACCCTCATGATGCCGTGGCTCAGGTAAATAAGGGCTTAAAATTAGAAGCTTTCTAGTCTTTTTGTAAGATAGGTCTTACTTGCTGCAAGCTAAATGAAAACAATTTTCACTAAGCTTGCTCCTTTCCTAAAAACTAGGTTATACCCCTTTAAGACCATGAAGGGAAACCTATGTCTGATTCGTTGAAAACACAAAAGCCAAAGTCCACGTTGCCATTTTTGCCTCGTCAGCAAGACGAGGATATTATTTTGCATAGTGAAGACTTTAGCGATGACGAGCTTAAAAGAATCATTCGGGCCTTAAACCTGAAAGTCACAAATCAGCGCATGGCTATTTTGAAGTGTCTTCATGAAGGTCGTCGCCACGTAACGGCTCAAGAGCTTTTTGAGCGTGTGAACAAAGATCATCCCGATATTGGCTTTGCTACGGTTTATCGTTTTTTAAGAACCTTGACCGAAGGAAGCTTCGTGACAGAGGTTCGAATGGGTGGACTGCCAGCTCGCTATGAGCTGACCCCGAAAGGGCACCACGATCATTTAACCTGCGTTAAGTGTGGGAAGATTGTCGAGTTTGAAAATCGTGCAATCGAGCAGTTGCAAGAAAAAGTGGCTCAGCAGTTTGGATTTGCTCTGACTCACCATATCCTTGAGCTTTATGGGGTTTGTTCAGATTGTCAGGCATCAGCTAATAAAGGTAAAAATTAAGACGGCACAAGGTATTAACTTTGAATTACTTGCTCGTTCTTCCTAGCTTTCCTACAATGGGGCTCCGTGATTTTCAGCAAGGAGTCCATTGTGTCCAATACCTCGTCTTCCGAGTCTTCTAATAAGGCCAAATCGACTTATCAAGATCCAGGTATATTGGTTCGTGGCGCGAAAGAGCACAATCTCAAAGATGTTTCGGTGCATATTCCTCGCAATAAAATCACAGTTTTCACAGGGCTTAGTGGTAGTGGTAAATCATCGTTAGCTTTTGATACGGTTTATGCCGAGGGCCAACGGCGTTATGTCGAAAGCTTGTCAGCCTATGCCCGAAACTTTTTAGAGCAGTTAAAGAAGCCCGAAGTCGAATCGGTGACCGGGCTATCTCCGGCCATTGCTATCGATCAAAAGTCAGTCAGTACCAATCCTCGGTCCACCGTGGGAACCGTGACCGAGGTCTATGACTATTTGCGGTTGCTTTATGCTAAACTCGGTGTTCCGCTCTGTCCGACTCATAAAATTCCCGTGGCTTCGCAAACGCCTCAGCAAATTATCGATGATATATTTAAAAAAGGGCAGGGAGTTAAGTTTTTTATTTTAGCTCCGATGGCTCAGGGGAAAAAAGGTGAATTCTTGGCCGAGTTTCAGCGCTGGGCAAAGAAAGGTTTTGTTAAAGCAAAGGTTGACGGTAAGTTCCTTGAACTTGAAAAAGCCACCAAGCTTGCAAAGACCAAAACCCACGATATTGATTTAGTGATTGATCAATTAATTCTAAAAGATAATTTAAAACTTCGACTGTCTGAGAGTATCAATACGGCTCTTTCAATGGCTAACGGCCGTTTGATTATCGAGTACACTTCCGGCGAGAGGGTCAACTACTCTTTACACTCGGCTTGCCCTGAATGTGGTTATTCGTTTCCAGAAATTGAGCCCCGAATGTTCTCCTTTAATAATCCCAGGGGGGCTTGTCCAGACTGCAATGGGTTGGGGACTCAGGATTTGATCGAGGAAGAGGTTTTTTCCGAGGGAGAAGTAGGAAGTCGTAAACTTGAAAAAGTGACCTACAAACTAAAAAACGGAAAGAAGGTGGATGAGGATTCAGACGAAGACGAGGCAGACATTGAGCTGTCTGCTTGTCCAACCTGTAATGGTAGTCGCCTGCGTCCGGAAGCCACCAACGTGTTGATCGCCGGAAAAACAATTTCTGAATATGCACAACTTTCGACGACAGAGCTTCGCGACTCTATTGCTAACATCAAATGGAAATCCAAAGAGCAGATGATAGCAGAAAAAATCGTGAAGCAAATTGTGTCTCGATTAGACTATATGATTCGGGTGGGGACTGGTTATTTGTCGATGGATAGATCTTCGGCGACCCTTTCCGGCGGGGAAGCTCAGCGAATTCGTTTAGCCACGCAGGTGGGTTCTTCGTTAATCGGTGTACTGTATGTGATGGACGAGCCAAGTATCGGTCTTCATCCTCGTGATCATCATCGTTTGCTTGAAATCATCGGTGAGCTGCGGGATCGCGGAAATACGATCCTGTTGGTTGAACATGATGAAGACACGATTCGTTATGCTGATTATGTCGTGGATTTAGGTCCTCGTGCTGGAAGCTTAGGTGGAGCGATCATGGCCGAAGGCACTCCTTTACAAATCGAAAAAAATCCCAACTCGCTGACAGGAAAATATTTGTCAGGTGAAGTGCGCATTCCCGTCCCTAAAAAGCGACGCCCAGGGAATGGGGCTAAAATAGTAGTCCGGGGTGCAAAGGGAAATAACTTAAAGAACGTGACAATGGAGCTGCCGTTAGGAACTTTTGTTTGTGTCACGGGGGTTAGTGGATCTGGGAAATCCACGTTGATCATGGATACCTTGTACAAAGTATTAGCGAAGCAATTTTACCGAGCCGAGGTTGTACCAGCTGCTTATGAAAAAATTGAAGGCGTTGAGCATATTGATAAGGTTATTGATATTAGTCAAAAACCGATTGGTCGAACTCCAAGATCGACGCCAGCAACTTATGTGGGATTGTTGCCGTTGATTCGTGATCTTTATGCCAACCTGCCGGATTCAAAGCTGCGAGGCTATGAACCTGGCCGCTTTAGTTTTAATGTGAAGGGCGGACGCTGCGAGACTTGTATGGGGCACGGTCAGATTCGGATGGAAATGCATTTCTTGGCCGATGTTTTTGTCACCTGTGACACCTGTCTTGGGAAGCGATACAACCGCGAAACTTTAAATGTAAAATATAAAAACAAATCGATCGCCGAAGTTTTGGATATGACGGTCGAAGAAGGTTTAGAGTTTTTTAAAAATCATAACCATATCCATCGCAAATTGCAGACTTTGCATCGGGTGGGATTGGACTATATGACCTTGGGGCAAAGTTCGACCACATTGTCGGGTGGCGAGGCGCAGCGGGTGAAGCTTTCAAAAGAGCTTTCTAAGCGCGGTACTGGAAAAACGCTCTATATTTTAGATGAGCCAACAACGGGATTGCATTTTGAAGACGTGCGTAAACTTGTAGAGCTTTTGCAAGAATTAACAGATCAAGGAAATACAGTTTTGGTCATTGAGCACAATCTGGAAGTGATCAAATCTGCCGACTGGGTTGTTGATCTGGGGCCGGATGGCGGTAAGGCTGGCGGCGAAATCGTTGCTGCGGGCACTCCCGAGCAAGTTGCAAAGGTGAAGCGCTCTGAGACATCAAGATTTCTGTCTAAAGTTTTGACTTGAGTTGTTGTGTTACTTGATGTCTTCGTTGCTATTATTGGTGTTGTTATCAGGTCTTGATGAATTGCCGTCGACTTCTATTTTAAATTGAATGATTTTAGAGGCAATTGTTTCTGTTTCCGCGTTCATCTTGTCCGAGGCTTGAGATAAGATACTTGCCATATGTGCGTTGTTTTGAGTGGCTTGATCCAGCAGATTTAGGGCTTGGTTGATTTGATTAATGCTTTCTGCTTGCTCCTTGCTAGATGATGCGATCTCGGTTGAAAGAGATTCCACTTTATTGACGCTGTTTACAATAACATGAAATGATTCTTCCGACTGATGAACAATTTTATTTCCTCGATGAACACGTTCTTGAGTTTCGTGTATAAGACTTGAAATATCTTTTGCGGCGGTCGCACTTCTTTGTGCCAGAGTTCGAACTGCATCTGCGACGACAGCGAATCCCTTGCCGTGTTCTCCCGCGCGGGCGGCCTCGACCGAGGCGTTTAAGGCCAATAGGTTGGTCTGAAAAGCGATGTCGTCAATCACGTCGGTGATCTCGGATATTTTTTGCGAGCTTTCAGAGATTTGTTTCATAGCATTTGCTAAATGAGAAAAATCATTACGGCCAGTTTCGGCCGAGTCACGTGCTTCTTTGGAAAGGTCAAGGGCTAATTGTAATTGTTGATCGTTTTGCTTTACTAGATTCATGATCATACTTAGAGAGGCTACGGTCTCTTCAAGTGATGCTGCGGCGGTCGTGGAGCCGTTATTGAGTTCGCGTGAGGTGTTATTTACTTCTAAGCTGACTTGTTGGACTTGATAGCTAGACCCGTTCAAATCTTCAACTAATAAGATGAAGCGTTTTGTGGTTCTGCTGGCAACAATCATCATGATTAGAGATGATAGAATTACAGCCAATAAGCTAAATCCTAAGGTCATTTTTTTTGCAATTTCTGTTTCTTTTGTAGAGGCGGCGGAAACAGTTTGCTGCTCTTGCATACTTAATAACACAAGTTCAGAAAATCTTTCTGAAAGGGGAGTTGAAGTGCTTCTGACTGAAGATGTCATGTAGTATTTTGCCATCTCGTCCCAGCGAGGTTCATTTTTATCGAGGGTGGTTATAGTTTTGGTGTGGGCTTCTTTGAAGCTCATCCATAAGGGTTCGATTTGAGAGATGATCTTTAATGTTTCGTCCGAATGCTTGTAGCCTTTGTGTGCGGTCAATCCCTTTTCAAAATCATCTATAGCTTTTGTGGCCAGTTCGCGATTAATTTTTCGTTGTTCCAAATCAAGTCCCGAAGCATACATAGACCAAGCGTAACGAATAGAGGCTTGAATCGAACTATTCATTTGACCAACAGCTTCGAGTTTTGGCATTTCGGTTTGGGTCAAATTTGACACTTCGCTCGAAAGTCTCGTAAAATAGTAATAGGAAATTGTTACGATGACTCCTAGAGAAGAAAGCTGCAACAATACTGGAATTAGAAATCGTAGGCGGAGCCCGTTAAACCATTTCATCTTTGAGTCTCCTTATTAAGGAAATGCCCGAACTAAAACAAAAGAATTATCTAAGATTTGACTCCTATCGGTAGAGGAAGCTTGGGGCTGTACTTGTCTTATTAAAAATTAAGAAAACTGATTGAATTTTAATGCGATAGCGTTTCAGTTCATTTTTGTTGACGTTGAAACAGGACTAAGATGCAATTAGGTTGCAAAAAAATAAAGGATAATGATTTCATTCTGTAGCAAGATATTTAGGTTCGTTATTTTATGAATTAAATTGATACCTAAAAGGAGGTTCAAAATGAAATTTTTTATTCCAACAGTTGTTTTTGTTGTGGTCGGTTCTGTGGCATTTGCTGGAGATAACTGCACTTCATCTAAAAAAGTGGCTGTTTGTTCCGAGGACAGTATAAAAGAACGAGTCGATTGGGCTTGTAAGTTGGTCGAAACTAAAGGGAAGGCCGCTCTAGCAGAAATCGACGCGATGAGGTTTGAGTGTTGTGGTGAGCCGAATTATGTTTGGATCAACGATATGCAACCAAAGATGATCAATCATCCGATCAAAAAAGAATTGAACGGAAAAGATCTTTCAAAGAGTGCAGATCCAAAAGGAAAGTTGTTGTTTGTCGAATTTGTCAAGGCCGTCAAGGCGACCCCTGCTGGTGCATGGGTTGATTATGAGTGGACAAAGTTCGGTGAAACAACGCCAACTCCAAAGGTATCCTGGGTGCGCAAGTGTGTTACCAAGGATACGAAAGAAGATTGGGTGGTTGGCTCGGGAACATGGAAGTAGATTTTAATGCGAAAGGGTATGGTGCCCTTTCCAGTTAAAGTGAACGTTAAACAAAGGAATGCAACATGAAAAAAGTTATTGCAGCTCTAGCAGCAACAACTGTAGCCGCTACTGCAAACGCAGGTTCATTGAACTTAGATATGCGTTTTGATCACTCAAACAAAACATACAACAAAGATGCTGGTAAAGATGGCACTAGCACTTTTACTATGCAGACTGGACGCTTGGATTACCAAGGTAAACTATCAGAGGCCTTGTCATTCAGAACTCGTCTTCGTTTTAATAAAAAAGATCAGGGTCTAGTTAATACTGGCGACAGCTTGAATGGGTCGGTAGATTACGCTTACGTAACTCACAAAATGAACGATTCTTGGTCTTTGACTGCTGGTAAGTATGCTTCTGAAATCGGTGGTTTCGAAGGTAATACTTCTGGTGCAGACCTATACCTTAAGACAGAAGCTTATGATGGTTCTTCATTGAACACTCAAAGCACTGCTAAGTTAAGTGACTATCTTTATATTTCTGGTGCAAAGCTTGGATACAAAATGGGTGACCACTCTGTGTCTTTGATGGCTTTTGATGCTCCTTCAAATGATTCGACTCCGGCAAACCCACACAAATATGGTGCGGGTGTAGCTTACATGGGTGCGTTTATGGATAAGGCGTTGACAGTTCGCGCTTCTTACCATGATGTTGCGGGTTACACGAATAAAGATGAAAAATGGAACTTCGTTGCTGCTGGCGTTCAGTACAAAGCTGAGGTTATCACTGCAACTTTGGACTATTTGATGAACACAGAGAAAGCAGATGCGAATACAACTGACAAGTTGACTTCGATCGCTGCTAAAGTTGATTACACTGGCATGGAAGGTGTGACTCCTTCATTGAAAGTTTACTCATCTCAGGATAAAGCTCAGGCTGGAACAAAAATCAACGGAACTGGTGTATCTGGTGTAGTTGAATTCAAGCCAAACAAAGACGAGCCATTCCGTTACCACGTAGCTTATAATATGGCGAACTCTAAGAAAGATGCTACTGGCGAAAAGACTAAGACAATGAATGAAGTTGTTGCTGGTATCCGCATCAACGCTGACTTCTTGAAATAGTTTTTAAACTATCAAGTTAAACTTAAAGGCGGACTCAATTGAGTCTGCCTTTTTTTATATTTGTCCTATTTTGAGACATTTATTTTGGTCTGTGGGGAGTTCTTCAAGATTTTTTTTTACTGGCCGAAAAGTCTAAATATGGCATCAGTTCCGGCATTAAGAAATTCCGATAGTTCCGAAGAGTCTATGGGCGAAGTGCTTATAGACAGATCTGATTTCGGTCAGCCGGACTCCTTCCGGTATAATATATTGACCTGGGTCTTAAACGAGCAATATGACTCGGCAACAGAAGCCTTGCGGAAATTCTCTGATGATCCTTCCGAGTATCCAGATTTTCAAATGAAAGTTGAGCGCTTTGTAAATCACTCGATTGACTTAGTTTATGCAATCAAAGCAAAGCGCAACTTTCCTGGCATGAATTCACTGACAAGATCAAAACAGCAAGAACTTCGTGAAAGATTTAAAGATCACTTTAAAGAACTACAGTGGACGTTAAAAAAGATTGAAAAGATTCAGCATGATCTACGAATTCAAGACGTGCGCAGCACGATATATGTTGTGCGGGCTGGTTGGTATGCCGTCGCTACATTAACCATACTGGGATTTCTTCTAGAATTGACTGGTGGGGGGCTTGGAAAAACCGCGTGGGTGGTTCTGGATGATGTATTAGGTCAAGTGACCTTGTGGATAGCTGATTTGATTGGTTTATAGGACGATTTTCCTATTTTGGTAAGAAAGGAATGATATATGGACGGTGCTGCAGATCCCAGAGAACACGCAAGAGTATTGCTAGAGACCATTCTTAAGAATCTGGTAGATCAGCCAGATCAAATAAAAGTGAGTTATCGTGTCGGCGAGCGCACGACAGTTTATCAAGTTCAGTGTGAAAAGGGCAATCTAGGGCAAATTATTGGTGCCAAGGGAAAGCATATTGATTCGCTTCGTACGATCATGCTGGCTATCACGGCTCGTCAAGGAATTCGATCAATTATCGAAATTCCAGAGTAATAGCTCTTAATCCGACCACACCTAGATTATCTTCTTGAAATCAAAAGCTTCTTGAGCGAAATCTTAAGTTTCGATCAAGGAGCTTTTTCTATGTTGAAGTATTTTGGTGTTTCGTACCTGGTTACTGTGGTCGGTCTTATATTATCGGCTTTCGTCGGATACTATTACGGCGGGACTATGGCAGCGGCCATTCAGGCCCTTTTTATCGCAGCCGTTTTGGGAGTTCTTGAAGTCTCTTTGTCTTTTGATAATGCGATTGTGAATGCAGTGGTTTTAAAAGAAATGACTCCGGTATGGAGACATCGTTTTTTAACGTGGGGTATGCTGATCGCCGTTTTTGGTATGCGATTGGTTTTTCCGTTAGCGATTGTTGCTGTTATGGCAAGCATAAATCCTTGGGAAGCCTTGGTTCTAGCGGCGACTCAGCCGGATCAGTACGCTCAGATTATGTTATCGGCTCATCTGCAGGTTGCGGCCTTTGGTGGTGCTTTCTTGTTGATGGTGGCATTAAAATATTTCTATGACGAAAACAAAAAAGTGCACTGGATTCCTACTTTAGAAGCTCCGGCCAGCCTGATCGGTAAAATCGAAGCAATTGAAATTGGAATCACGTTGTTTGTTCTTTTAGGTTTAATGACCTTTTTGCCAGACGGCGAGAAAATGCCATTTTTAAAGGCAGGCCTTGCCGGTTTGATTACTTATATTGTGGTTGATGGGATTGCCTCATTGCTAGAGGCTGATGAGGGCCACGTGAAAGATCTCCATAAGGCCAGCGCGGGAATGTTTTTGTACCTAGAGGTGTTAGATGCCTCGTTTAGCTTCGACGGTGTGGTTGGAGCTTTCGCTATAACGCATAATCTTTTTATTATTATGATTGGCTTGTCGATTGGTGCCTTTTTCGTACGATCTTTAACAATCATGTTTGTTGAAAAAGAGGCGTTACGTCAGTTTGCTTACCTTGAACACGGTGCCTTTTATGCGATCGGAGTATTGGCTGCCATCATGCTCACAGATCCGTTTTTACATATCCCAGAATGGGTGACTGGATTATTAGGGGCTGTAATTATCGTAGCTTCGTTTATTTGGTCTGTGAAATTTGCTCCAAGCGAATCGTTAGAAACGAAGACACAAGAATAAGAATGGCGCCAATAGCCGGGAGGAAGCTAAGACTCTCGGCTAAAAACAACCAACCAAACAAAAAGGCAAATGGGCTTTCTAGTAGGAAAAGCATCGATGCCGTGGTTGGAGCCAGTACTTTTTGGGTCCTAATTTGAATCATAAAGGCAACAATGCTCGAACCTAGGCCTAAAAATAAAACTCCCATCCAGGGGAGCGTCGAAGCATGAATGGTAAATTCTTTTTGGTAAAGGCAAAAGGGCGTAATTAACAGCAAGCAACCCAGCGATTGAAAATTGTTAAAGCGAAAAGAGTCCTTAATTTTAGGGGACGCATAGCCGATGTAAAGAATATGAGCTGCGGCTAAAAGACTGCAACCAAGAGTCCATAGGTCCCCCTGATTTAAACTTTCCATTTTGCCGCCAACCAGCCACCAAGTTCCTAACAAAGCTAAAAATACATAGAAATAAAAGCGAAGACTGGTCTCGATTTTAAAAACCAAATGTTGAACCAGCGGGACCAAAATCACATAAAGAGTCGTGATGAATCCGCTTTTGGTGGCCGTTGTATAGTTAAGGCCGATGGTTTGTAGAAGCAACATCCCACCTAAGATAAATCCACCAATCAGAGCAACGCCAAGTTCATTTTTTTTTGGTAAAGAGTAAGATTTTTTTTGCACCAGGAATCGAATAATTTCTCCGACCCCGGCCGCTAATAAAAATCGAAAGAACATGGTTTCAGAAGCCGTAAAATCCTCTAAAGCCCAGCGGGCGGCCACAAAGCCCATGCCCCACAAGGCTCCAGCGAAAATCAATTCATAAATGGCGCGAGTCTTAGTCAAAGGCTTCTGCCCAAACCTTGGTTTTATCGAAACCATCAAGCTCAAATAGTTGGTGTTTTACTTCCTTAATCATTCCGCCGTTTCCACAAAGGTAGAACGTGGTTGGAATATTAAGATAATCAAACTCTTTGATGAAGTGTTGGATATAGCCTTTTTTACCAGTCCAAGTTTCCGAAGGGCGGCTTAATACAAATTCGTACTTAAAGTCAGGCATTTGATCAGCCAGGGCGTCCAATTCATTTTTTAGATACATGTCTTTTTCGCTGCGAACCCCGAAAAGCATTCTGTACTTAAGGTTTGGATATTGCTCTTTTTTAGAAACCAAATAGCAAAGATGCTGCGAAAGTCCAGTCCCCGTATTAAGAAAGACAATTTGTTCGGTCGGAGGTTCTTGAAAGAAGACCTTGCCAAAAGGGCCGGTGAACGAAAGTGTTTCTGTGCCCTTTAACGACCAGACGTACTCAGAGGCTTTTCCGTTGTCGACATATTTAAAAAGAAGGCGAAACCCATCCTTTTGTCTGTCGTCGCTAGCGATAGAGTAAGCTCTTAAAGCCGGTTTTTCAGCCCCTTGAGGCACATGAAGCATAGCAAACTGGCCGGCCTTGAAGTTGAACTCTTCATTATTTTGGGTTTTTAGGACAAGTTCGCGAACCGTGGGAGTGTGGTCTACGATCTTTTCGATATTCATTTGTAATATTCTTCGTGCATTAGACATAGAGGGGTTATAGCCCCAAAAGTCCAAATCGTCCAATACTTTACCTGTAAATTGCCTTGAGGCTTGGCCGGTCATTGCTTAGAATATGAGTAATGAATCAAAGGAGACTCCACTTGAAAAAACATCTGATTCTGCTGCCACTTGTTACGACCTTATCATGCAATGCATTCGGGCAAGATGCGGGTTCAACCACCGAGGAGATTCCTCAGGTTAAAAAGTCGATTATGAAGAGTGCCCGTTCCGCTAAGTTTAACAAAGGGCTCTATTTTGATCAGTTAGATAACGGAGTTGTGCTTTCACCGATCGAGCTTGAGTACGATCTCTCTGCGGATGGCGGGCAGTCTTTGAAGATTGGTAACGTAACTGTAAATGAGAAGACATTTTTCTTCTCTTTGATGCCTTTAGGTAAGACTCACGGCAAGATTTCTTCGGTGTTGAAGGCTGAGGAAGCTTCCGAGCAAGTATTGGTCATGAAGTGGCCTGAAAAACTGATGAGCTCTGGTACATTAGAGATGATTTCTAAAACCGGTAAAGTCCTTTGGCAGTACGAAATTGACGATAAACAACGAGACGAGTGGAAGAAAAAGCTGACTCAATGGAAGACGCAATTAGTTAAAGATGGAGTGGACGCTAAGGAAATTGGCATTTCGGGGATATTCGGGACTCAAATGGTATTGAGTAATTTGGAAGCCAAAAAAGCTCCATTCAAAGGTCTTCGCGATTCTTTCAGATTCTGTTTGTCTAAGGCGGTTAATAAGTCATCCAGTAAGCTTTGCTCTGTTTGGTATGGAGCCCGAACGTCAGCGGCTGGGACTCTGATGGGGAAAATTCGCACTGAGCCTGCTGTACCGCGAGTTTTGATCTCGAGTGAAACAGCGCCTTTAAAGGATTCTAAAATAGTATCTGCTGATTTACCGACGAGTTTTTATGCAGACCTAAAATCAAATATTTCCTACGAATTTATTTCGCAGCCCGTGAAGATGCAATTGATGGATGTTGCTGACACTGTAAAGGCGGGGACTTTGCGAGTTGTTGGTTATGATATCCGTCCTACCAACCCATCCGTGATCCTGAATCCTGACCAATATACCAGTCTTACGAAGTTGATAGGCTTTGAGGACACAATTGGTGACTTCCGTAAGTTTTGGATGGCGGCATTAAAAACAGATAATCCAGTTCTTTATTTTCCTGGCGATGGTGGTGGGGTTTTCAAACAAAAATTTGAACTTAGTCAAATTCCGCGAAATACTTCGCGGCCTTATCTTGCAACTCAAACTCCAGCAGGAACCTATCTTGATGGTGCAAGACTTTATGGACAAAAACTTCCAGATGCTGAAATCAGTACTGACCAGCATTCGGTGAGTGTGACGGATCCGACAAAATTCACTTGGACTTTCAAAGCTGCCGAAAAGGGCGCCTTAAACAAGTCGTATTTGGATGTAAAATATAATGGTCAAAACTATCGCTCTTATTTCGAAATGTTCCGTGGTTATCCTCGTGAACTTTCGGGGCGCTTTACGGGTATTGCGGCTTCTGGAACTTTCTTAATGTTGGGCGAAGTGGCTTACAACCAGTGGTTCGAGGACCTTTTCGGTTGGGATAACTTTTGGTTGTCTCGGTTGCGTTGGGGTGTGTCTGCAAAGTACTTCCAAGCCTTTAATAAATTGAAAGTTGATGATGTTGGAAATACAGCAGCGTTAAGCGTTTTGAACGTCGATGCCAAATACCGAGTGACTCCAGGGCTTTGGGGGCGTGAGGAAACGGTGGGGGGCATGCTTTCTTATCAATCTGTGACTTATGATAAGATTAAGGCTCCAATGATTGGGGTCGGTGGATTTTGGGCACGTTCAATGCCAAGAGTCTTCGATGATATTTTCAATATAGTGCCATTGATGAGATATCCAAAATTTGTGGATATGGAGTTTATCTACTATCCTATGTCGATGAGTTCATCGGTGAAGTTAGATTCTAACTTTGCGTTGAACTTCCACGGTAAGGTTTTGTGGACCAAAACCATATTTGGCGAAGCGGGTTTCGGTATGAAACGATACGCATTCCAGGATTCAAGTAAAAATCAGCAGGCCGAATTGAATACGTTCTACGGGACTGTGGGACTAGGTCTGAACTTCTAAAAACTGCCCCCCGAGCCTGCGGCTCGGGTTCAGTTTGCTAAACCTCACCTAGAAGACTTTCGAACAAGTTTTTGGAATGACTGAGTTCTTGTATTTAAGCGCATTCCAAATAATTTTTTGTCCAAGTTTATTGTCCATGAGCTCGGGGTGAAATTGTAATAGTAAGCCCTTACCATTTTTAAACTCTGTGGCTTCGGTTATTCGGTCCTCTCCGATGGCGGCAAGTTCCAGAAATCCGTTTTCGGTATATTTCACGGCTTGGTGGTGTAAGGAATTTACGACTATTCTTTCTTCTCCTGAAAGAATAGTCTTTAATATTTTATTTGAAGTATTTTTTAGAACAATGGGATGCCAGTCATTTGCATGGGCCTTGGAATCAAGCACTTGAAATGGAATATCTTGAATCAGTTTATAGCCTAACGCCACCGCCGTTAGTTGAGATCCTCGGCATACGCCCAACATAAAACCACGCTCTTTTGCAACATAGTCCTGTATCAACGCAATCTCAGAGCGATCGCGGGTTTGGTTGGTGTTCTTTGAGTGAAAGTTAGGATCCTTATAGAGCTCGGTCGACACGTCATCACCTCCAAGAGCCACAAGGAACGGGAATTTTTTTGAAATTTCATCGCGAAAGGCTCGCGTTTCTTCAAGATTTAGTCCTAGTTCGGGACTGATAGGCAAAATATAGCTTTCGTGTTTTGCTGCTTTAAAAATGGATTGGAAGTTTTGAACTCTTAACGAGTTTTTGGTGTAATCCTTAGGAAGGTTGGCGATAAGTAATGCGCGTTTTTCGCGGTTCGAGTCGTCGAGTTTCTGAAATCCTGTCAATTTTAGATTCAATTCTTGACCTTGAAAAAGCTCCATCAGATCGGGATTTTTATTCAGATTCTTCATATAGCGTTGAGCGGCCTCTACTGGGGATTCCGAGGCCTTCACTGCAATTACTAATGGCGCAATACCCTCTCCGGTATTCCAAGAATACAGTTGGATCTGCGCATTGGCATTTGCAAGCAGTGGTGCGAAAAAAAAGGCGATCATCAGAAGCTTGTTCATACTAAGAACATCTTCAAGAAAGGTGCCGATAATTTTTAACCATATCGAATAAGTTTCAGTTGTCTCAAAACGAGAAAAATGAATTTTTTTTATTAGATATATTTTTATACGCGTGGATTAAATTACTTATTCTTAATGTTTAAAACTCTATTCTTAATCCCTTGGTAATGAATAAATACTATCAAGCTACCGAATAAGACTTGTCAGGATTTGTAAGTACTGTGAAGGAGTCAGACAATGTTAAAAAAAATGTCACTGAAAGCCAAGATCCTTGCGATTGTTTTGATATTGCTTATTCCTTTAATGTTAATCATTCAGATATATGCGATGCCACGAGTACAGAGTCGTATGCTGGAGGACCGAAAGGCTAAGATTAAGGCCACTGTCGAAATTGTGATGTCTTTGATCGTAAGTCATAAAAAAAGGGTAGCAGCGGGGGAGATGACCTTGGATGAAGCTCAATCTCGTGTCAAAGACATTGTGTCTAATCTCCGTTACGAGGAGAAAGAATATTTCTGGATTAATGATATGAAGCCATCGATGGTACTTCACGCCGTAAAACCCGAACTAAATGGAAAGTTCTTAGGGGAAATGAAAGATCCAAATGGAGTTTTCTTGTTTAACGAGATGGTAAAAATCGTTAAAGATCGGAAAGCTGGTTACGTCGCATATGATTGGCCCAAGCCTGGAGAGGAAAAACCTCAGCCTAAATATTCTTATGTGCAAGGTGATCCAGACTGGGGATGGATTGTAGGGACTGGGGTCTATGTCGATGACTTAAACAAAGCCATTATGGATTTTAAAATCAGTCTGTGGTTCGGAATTGGGTTGGTCGCTTTATTTGCGGGTCTTTTTGCGGTTTATACAACTTTGAATATTTCGAAAAATTTGATGAATGTTTCTAGCGAGTTGTCCGTTTCAGGGGTAAAAGTTGCCGAGGCTGTGGATCACTTACGATCTGCTGGAGAAACTCTTTCGAATTCTTCGACAGAGACAGCGGCTTCCCTGGAAGAAACAGTGGCGTCGCTAGAAGAACTCACTTCAATGGTCCGAGTAAATACCGAAAGTTCAAAGGCCGCAGCAGAGCTTTCTCAAAAATCTCGGAAGACGGCCCTTGAAGGCGAGGTCGAGGTTAAAGAATTGATGTCGTCAATGAAAGAGATCGAAGCTGCGTCTAAAAAGATTGAGGAAATTATTGGTGTCATCGATGATATCGCATTTCAGACCAATTTATTGGCCTTGAATGCGTCGGTAGAGGCGGCTCGGGCCGGCGATCAAGGCAAGGGGTTTGCCGTCGTTGCCGATGCAGTACGAACTTTGGCTCAAAGATCTGCGACGGCAGCCAAAGATATCTCGGGATTGATTAAGGAATCGGTAGATAAAATTTCACACGGTGCAGAGATTGCCAATAGGACGGGATCGGTCTTTGGTGCGATCGTAAAGTCTGTTGCACAAGTGGCAGATTTGAATTCAGAGATCGCTGTGGCGAGCGCCGAGCAGACCACGGGGATTCAGCAGATATCTAAGGCGATGAATCAGTTGGATCAGGCGGCGCAGGGAAATGCTGCTTCTGCAGAGGAAATTTCTGCAACAACTAACGAAATTAATACCTTGGCAGCATTAACTAAGCAAATGACTCTTGATTTGAATTCTGTGATTAAGGGGAATCAGAAAGCTTCCTAAGTGTTAATCCAAGGCATGATCAAAGAAGACTCGAGGCTTTTTCCCAGTCTTTGACTTGATATTTATCTAAGATTTTCTGGAGTTCTCCGGTTTTGCGAAGTTTTAGGAGTTCTTTAGAAAAAAGATCCGCCCATTCGTCGGCATGCTTATTTGCGGGTGAAAAAGCAATATAAAGTCGAGGGTCTGAAGAGACATCGGGACTCGATTTTTTCCATCTAAAGCGTTCTTTTTTTTGAGCCGCTAAATGCATTAAAACAGCTTCATTTTCTACAAACCCGTCAAGGCGTCCTGAATCTAAGGATTTCATCATGCGTTCAAAAAGGGAATCGCAGGGAAAACAAAATCTGGAGCATCGGCATGACTTGCACCAACGATGGCTTGGGTCTTGTTTATGCGTGCATCTTCGATCGCGCGAGGCCAAGCAGTTAACTTGTATTGAACCTCGTAGCCGTGTTTTTTAAAAATAGCTTTTGCTGTTTCGATCATATAGCCGGAAGTATTTTTTTATTCATAAATAGATGTTAAGGGTCTTTCGTTTATTTGAGTCTTAAAAGATCGCCATAAAGTAAACGGACTTTATCTAAATTTAGCCCTCGAGGCTGTTTATGAGGTTGTGTGTACAGAGTTGGCAGGCCCGGTAAATCTTTCAAAGTTCTAGCTAAGACGGTGCTTCTGAGTGTTCCAATAGTTCCAGGATGGATTTTAGGGGCATTTTGCCCACTTTTAGTGGCCTAGACTTTGCAATTCCGGCTTCGGGCCCTAAAAGTTGGAGCATTTGTATGTCGTTAAAAATAGTTTTTGTCTGTGCAATCATGTTGATGGCGCTTTCGATCGCCAGCGCAGAAAGCGTGTCTCTACCTATCAATTCGGTGAAGAAACCAGCAAATGATCTAGTCAGTAGTTCCGGTCAGCCGATCGATGCCATGGAAGCTGCCCAAAGAGCTGCGCGCAAAGAGGACCTAAGTCTTTTAAATCCTGCGGATAATAAGTTTTGGCAAAATCGGGTTTATTCTATTGATGACAGTGCTGAGCGTTCGTATCCACGAGGCGAAAACGGCGTCGTTTTCCTTTCTGATGAAGCTCAGCTGCCTTTTACTTATATGGCCCGAGTCCAGAGCTCTGAGGACCCTAATCAGTACTATCGTTTCAGTTTGTCCCGGTACTCGCACTCTGTTCTTTTGCGGGCGGCTCTTCTTCGTAAGCTGGGGTATTTTGTTCCATCACCGAAGTACTACAAAAATTTGAAGATTCGCTTTGAGTCTGAAGAGCAAAAAGAGCAGTTTTTAAAGACGGCGCAAGAGACCATGATTTCCGATTTCGATAGCCGAGGTTGGATCACTCAAAATGATAAAATCAATCATACATTGACGTTTTCGGATGCCCTTTTAGAGCCCTCGGAAAACGAGTTTTTTGATATTCAATGGGGTTATGCTCCAGATCCGAACAATCCTGCTCAATTGCCAATAGTTCAAAGATTCTCTAAATATCGCGCGTACCGGGCTCTTATTGTCCCATTCGCCTTTGTTGATGTTCCCGAGTCTATCAATCGTTTTGCAAACCGCTATTCTTCGATTCTTTCTGGACACGTGGTTATCAATCATCCATCAGCAGAGTCTTTTTCGGCTGCTACCTTCGAGGATGTTCGCTGGTTGCTGCTACGAATGAAACGCTGGGTGAAAGAAGACTACCGTCAGGTGGTTCTTGCTGGGCAGTTTCCGCCCGAGCTAAATGATCTTTTGACAACAAAATTAATGTATCGGGCTGAAAATGCCTTTGAGCAATTTGACATCCAAGACTCTTCGATTTCAGAGCGTCTGCCTTCATTAGATATCACCAGTCCGGGAGGGTTGGTTCGCAATGGTAAAGTAGTACGCGAAATGGTGCCAGGTTACCCTCAGCGGTTTGCTCACGGTGATCGTGAATCGCCATTCAAAGACGGGGACTTCGAGAGATATTTAGGTATTCGTGCCCGCACGGCAGCTATTAGTACTGCGATGAACGAGATCAATAAAAAGCTTGAGGTATTAACCGTTGAAAAGCTTTTTGAAAGTCGACGTCAGACGATCATTGATCGTATTCGTAAGCATATCCAGCAAAAGCCTCTAGAACCATTGTATCAAGATGTCGAGGCATGGGGCGGTCCTGTTGGAGGATTTAATTTAGCGGCCACTCGTCACGTTTCTACGGGGACTTATTACGGAAGTTCGGCTCCTATTCAGATGGTCGACAATATATCAGTGTCGGCCAATTTGGGTTGGATGATGATGGTCGATGGCGTACCTAAGGTCACTCCGAATTTTGGAGCCAACGTTCAGGTACTAAGAGACTACACCCACGTTCGTCCATTGATGTCCATCACCGAAGGCAGCAAAGTCGAATGGAAGGACTTAGCTATTCCTTGGTTTATGAAAAGCATTTCGAAAGTTCTTGCGCGCACCGACTTGGTAACTTCGAATGATCCCGAAAAACCGGCTCGTCATCCAGTGGATGAGTTCTTGATGGAGCTTCGCGATGGCGAAGTTTTCACGGTGACAGATTCCGTGACTTTGTCGGCTTATATTCAGGCCTCATCTAGTTTTGATGTTTTGATGGGGATTGCTCCGTTAGGTTACATCAATTCGATTTCTGCGGGGGCCGATGGCGCGCGCGTAATTTTGCGCCAGACATCTTTCATGCGCACAAAAGATGGTATTCAAGTTTACGTTCGCTCTCAAAAAACGTCAGCATTTGGTTTAACTTTGGATGTCAATTACTTCGTGAATCTGTTGCGAGTCCGGGCATCCACACAGGTTTCTGAGCTTAGTACTGATGTTTTTGTTATCGATTACAATCCAGAACTAGCTGCCTACATCGATACCAATAGTGAAGAGCCCGTTGTAAAAGACTTTATTGAAACTCGTAAGAACTTAAAGCCGGCGTTATGGTCTTTGTTTCAAAGTAACGAGACCGAGCTACTTTATGCTCGTTTTAAGTACAAAAAATTCGACGTGGATCATAACTTAAAAACTAAAGAGGTGCGAACGCGCTTTCTGGCGTGGAGACTTTCGGACTATAATGAAGATCACACTGTTAAAATCTTGTATCCGCGCTCTCAAGCAAATCCTGATTTGGATCCTGAAAACGAAGCCGTTATTTTATTTTCGGCTAAACGTGGAGAGCTGAAGGGTCGCGATCTGATGGGCTTTGCGACAGGTTGGTTGGAATCCTTGTTTGATAAGTTTGTCGGCAAAGGAAAAACCAAAGTAGATCTAGCGGGTATCGAGGATCCCAATCCGGCCAATTTGCCTTACGGTAAAGCTTACTGGCGTACTATCAATACCGAGGTAGACCTTTCCCCGAATACGACCCAGTATCCGAATATTTCGATTTTACAGCATGTCTGGGGAGGCTGGCATCTGAGTGGTAAAGACTTCCGGCGCTTGCTTGCCGAGATCGATGAGCAATTTCGAGGTACCGGGCTTGCGGCATATCGTTTAGTGGATCCTCAATTTTTTCACAACACAACGGCTATTGATTTTTACAGAATTACTGCCAGTTTATCGATTCTTCCATCAGGAGTGGATCGTATTCGAGATCTGATCACGCAGCCAGATGCTGATGGAAAAAAGTTACCACCACAAGGTGCGGTTGGTCGTTTCTTTAGAAAGATCGCGATGGCTTTAGGTAGTAAATCAGCTCGAGTGCACGATAAAGAGATGTACAACGAGGTTCTTCAAATCTTAGGTAACGGCAATCAAAGGGCTGGTGAGGATAAACTGAAGGAAGAGTGCCAGGCTAGAAATCATAATAAAGAAAATCATGATACATATAGTGGGACTAATTTGAATGGAACCTACTATGAGTGTATGACGCCTTGGATGCAGCGCCTTTTAGAGTTGTCACGCAACTATCCAAAATATGACAAAAAGGGACAAGCTCGTTGGACTTCGGAAGTTGTGTTCATCTTAGATGAACATATTCCGATGCCTCAGTTGTTAAAGTACTTGGGTCCTAAAAACTACATCTTCCTTATCCGAGTCAATGGATTCCGAAGCGGTGAGGAAGACGGTGACTTGGAGTATTTCTCGAACACCTTGGGTGATCCGACCGAAAACTTCGAATACGCCAATGGTTTGATTAATATGTATGCAGGCAAAACACGCATTTCGCCGATCGAGCTAGATAGAACTCAAGCAGGATTTAGGTAAGGAGGCATTATGAAATCAAATTCTAGTTGGCTTTTATTATTGCCTTTAATAATGCTTGTCGATTCGCTCGGGCTCGCACAAACAGCTCCAGTGATGGACCCTTTAATGAGTTATCAGTGGGCTATCTACAATCATGGCTTGCCTCAACCGATTGATTTAGATCCGGTTAAGAACTATCGGATACCGGCGCGGAAGCGTGAAGACGCTAATATGTATCAACTTAATATGGCGACGGCTGGAAAACCGGTCATCGTTGCCGTATTAGATACGGGGATCCAAAAGGACCACCCGGATCTGAAAAATCGAATTTTAACTAAAAACTCTGAGTGTCAGGCGCTTAAAAAATTTCAAGAATGTGTTGCCGAAAAAGATCGTAAGACTTGCGAAGCCATTTGGATGGACCTGAACAACCCTGAGGTTGATCAAGATAAAAATGGTTATCCGCTGGATTGTCAGGGATGGAGTTTGTTGGGTGGTGTGAATGCGGCAAATATTATGGGTCGTCCAGATTTTAGTGATGATCAAGGCCACGGAACTCATGTTGCTGGAATCATTGGTGCTGAAGCAGACAACGGAGTCGGAATTCGTGGAGCCTCAAAAGCGGCTCTTATTTTACCAGTTCAAGTGTTAGGTAAACAGCCCAGCGAGCCTGTGAAGCCATTATCTATTTATGACGAGGCGATCGAAACAGGACGCGAATCTATCAATCGCTCTTTAGGGGATTTGGTCGCTCGCGGAGTCATCTATGCTATGCGTTCGGGAGCCCAGGTTATTAACTTCTCGATGGGATGGCCACAGTCTCGGGATAGCGAGTACATGAGGAAGGTCATTCTTGAGGCGCAAATGAGGGGCATTGTGATTGTTGCGGCCGCCGGAAATGATGCGACGGGGGCCTTGCTACGTCCTTGTGCTTATCCTGGTGTGATTTGCGTTGGGGCCCATAGTCCTGATGGCTCTTTGGCCCATTTTTCCAACTTCGGAGGCGGCGTTGATCTAGCAGCGCCGGGTGTGAATATTTTAAGTACTTACCCCGAAGCAAAACGTCCTGTGCGTTATCGCTCTAATGTTGGCTACGAGTACCTTAGTGGAACGTCGCAAGCCTCGCCTTATGTTGCTGGTGCCGTTGCCGAGCTTCTTTCGCGTGGTATTCCAGCTGAAGATATTTACCCTCGTTTGGTGGTCGGAGCGCGTCCTGCGCAGTCCCGATTGGGATTGTTAGAAGGGACGACTACGACTGGACTCAAAGACCTTGGAGTTTTTGTCGACGCAATTCCTCGTTTTGTTTTATCAGGTAATTTGGATGTTCAAAAATCTTTAGAAGCTGAGCCCGAAGCCGTGATCGTTCCCGTTAGCAAAGAGAAATCCGAGATTTCGTGGGATCGCCAAACAAGAACATTGCAGTGGAGTTTTCAACTGATCAATCGCTGGGCCGATGATTCAGATATTCAAATCAGTGGGCTGCTAAAGAATCGCAACATTCGTGTTAAGAATGTCAGCGAAGGTGCTCCTTACGCTCGAACTTGGGTGAGAGGTGAACTTCGTCAGTATGTTGCAGAATTAGAAATCCTTGATGGTGACAAACCCGAGAATTCTCAGATCGCTTCAGAGCTACAAATGGTCATTTCAGCGAAGACCTCAGCAAGGGTTTGGACCCATGTTTTAGAGGCAGACGTTGTTGTGCCCCTGACCGAATCATTGGTGGGCGATGACATTGAGACTCTAGCATTAACGGGTGTCCCGGTGGGGCGAAGTAGCTTTCTTCCGATAGATGAAAACTTAGATTTAAATCCGACCCGTCGAGATTACTTAGTTCGCATTGAAAAGAACAATCAATGGGATTTAACTCTTTTGACTCCTTCGCAGGCAGGGTATTCAGCTCAGGGAACGGGCAAGCTCCGTATTCAATTAAAAGGTGAGGATATTGAAAATATCCGTGAGCAATTTTTGCTGCGCATGGATTGGAACCAGGATGGTCAAAGCGACTATTTGGTTGGTCTTATCGAAGATCTGTCACAGGACGAAAATGCCGAGTATTCTCCAGTGAGCTTCTATGTTTTTGATAACAAAATGAAAGCGTTGGGGCAATTTACTTACGAGGGTAAGCAAGCTGAAATGCCCTTCGAGATAGCCTGGCACAGAACTGGATCGAAGTTGATGCCTGCGTGGGTGGGGCCGGGAAGGGATCCAAATAAAAAGCGTGGACTAAAAGATCTTTGGGAAAATCCAGATGATATTGAAAAACGTGAACTGCGTTTTTACTGGCTGACTGAAGCCGGGGAATTGAAAAGCCTTGATAAAAAAGGCGACTACAAAATCGTGGATCTATTAGAAGGAAGTGCTAAGCAAAAAGCGGAAGGACGAGTGCCGGTTCTTTTGGCAAAAAATTTAGGAACTATCGCTAAGCCTTCTTATTTATATGATTTCGCGATGGCGGAAGTATACCAAGGTCAAATTCAGAACTTCATGCCTTTGGGGCAAGTGGGTGATAAGCAGCTGTATCGAAATATTTTAGACACTCGAGTCGATCGTCTGATGAGTTTGGATTTAGATGATCGCCAGTATGCGGGTAATTTTTGGTTTTCTGAAGGGTATGAACGGGAACAAAGACTTTCGACCTTTGATGCGTCACGATTGGAATGGCAGGATGCAGATCTCAGAGCTTTGCGGTATCAATTTGACTCCGCTTTGTGGGTGCGAGCTGCATTTATGGGGACTCGCAGAGCTGGGGCCTTCGTTTTGACAAATAGCGAAATCCAGTACCATGACATCAATTCAGGTAAGGTTGTGAGTCGTTCCATGGAGCGTTATACCTTTTATCCCGACATGTTAATGACAAATTTGTACTTTCCGATGGTGATTGGCGATCAAAATGCTGAAAATTCGCGCATTCCAGCCTTATTTACCACAGAAAGTTCGCAACTCAGTCGTGGTGTCAAAGTGTTGGCACCGATTTTTGCAAGGGATGGTAGCGTGGTTGAATTGGTGTCACCAGCTCGCCTCAGATTTGTGTCAAAAGCAGGTTGTCGACCTATGGATACACCGGTCTTTACCGGAGGACGAACAGGCTCAGCGTTTGATTACTACTGTGGCAACAAGATACTTCGAATTCACCTAAAGCTTTAAAAACCATTAAGGGGGAAAAATGAAAGCAGTCTTAAGATCTATAGCATTGGCAGCAGTGGCAACAACTTTCGCAGCTTGCGGTGGCGGCGGCGGTGGTGGCGGCGGCGGCGGTTCATCGAACACAATCTACTATCCATACGAAACTGTGTATGGCGATATCTGTAAAAACACTCAACCAACTCCAGGTTGCACTTTCTCTCGTCAAACAGGCCAACGAATCACTGTTTCAGCAGATCCAGACTATAATAAAGGTGGATATGGTTCCGACGATATGTGGTTTGTAAAATTTGATTCTTCTGGGCAAGCAGCCGTTTATGATGATTTGGGACATTTTCAGTACTATGCAAACACAAGTGAATTTGCGGGATTCATCGGCGGTACAACTATCGGTGTGGGCACGACAGGCCTTTACTGGGAAAACGTAGCTAATGGAACATATTGGTTAGGTAAAAATGGCGTTCTTTACTCTGCTAACGTCGGCGAGTCTAAATACGGCCAAGCGATCAATGATAAGACGGCCTCGGCTGCTTCGGATTCAAACTTCGCAGCTTTGAAGTCTGACACCAACAAACAATTGGTTAAACTTGCGACTCAAAAGCTAGTTAAAGATTATGGTTTTGCTCAAGATAAAGCGACAGCAGTAGCTTCAGCCTTGAATAGCTGGGCCGTCGCATCTGCTGAGCGTGGTTTCACAACTCCGAAAGATATGGATAAGACCTTCAAATCTGTTTTCGGTGTGCAGTTCTCTGAAACTCTGGCGGCGGTTAAAGATCTTCAACTTGGTGACTCTGCGGGGATGCAAGAACTTACAAACCGTTCTGCTGCGGCTTTAGGTTTGAAACCACACCAAGCTCAAAAATTTATGAAGGGCATGTACAAGCAGGCTCTTGCTGAGTGGGGTTACGACGCTGATTCTTTCAACTGGTAATCAGTTTGTTGTAGACCGACTGAAAAGCCTCGGGCAGTTGCTCGGGGCTTTTTTGTTTCTATTTGAAACACATTCCATGTTTGTTCCAAACTTCGGGGTCTCGGGATTGAGCTGTGGGTACTTAAGAAAAAAGACATCCTGTCATGGGAGCTTCCCGCTCCCATACCCTGGGGTAAAGCCGGTCATCGTGACCGGCTTTTTGCGTTGTGTCTCTTGAAATAAAAAGGCCCATCTTGGCGAACCTTGTGATTTGATTTTTTTACTACGAAAAAAAAATTACAAAGGCCAAGAATGGACCTTCATCATTTGATCAACAGCTTATTAGGTCTGCAAGATTTAAATATTACCAACGCGGAGCTTTCAGAGGACTTTGTGTCTTGTCGGCTTTCGGCAGAGTTACCGTGGTCCCGCGCCTGCTGCGCGGACTGCGAGCATCCCTTATTGGAATTCCATCAATGGAGCTATCGAGACCTTAAAGTACCCCCTCTGGGGCTCTTTAAGGACGTCGTTATTCATTTACGATATCCACGAGGACTTTGTCCCGTATGCAATAAAATCCAACGCTCTAAGGTTTCAGGGATCCATTCAAAATTCAAAGGCCATAGCTGCAGCTTTGTCGAAACCGCGGGTCGACTCATGGAAGAAACCACCTGTGCTGCTGCGGCCCGGACCTTGAGTTCAGATCCAAAGACTTTATGGCAAATGGATCAGTGGCGTATGCGAGAAATGCAAAAGAATTTAGATGTAAACAGGTTTACAAAAGATCTTGATGTTTCTCGTATGAGTGCTGACGAGGTGCACTTTAAGACTGAAACTGAAACCAAAAGAGAGCACCCTTTTGCACCACGATGGACCGTAAAGTTCGTAACAAACTTAGTGTGTACGAAGGCTGCAAAGGTGATTGCTAACGCTGCTGGTAGGGATGCTATGGCCTTAGCAACGTGTTTAAAAACTCTATCAAGACCCCAGCGATTATCAGTGGAGTTTTTTTCAATAGACATGAACCCTGGCTACTTCCAAGCCGTGAGTAAACTCTGTCCCAATGCAGAGATTGCGATTGATCGATTCCACTTGGTTCAGAGCATGAACGAATACTTTGAAAAAGTCAGAAAAGAAGAGTTTCAAAAGGCAAAAAAGAACAAAAAAGAGTTCGAAGAAATCATGTTGTCACCATCGAGAAGGTTCATGTTTTTAGAGCGAGATGCTGTTTTATCTATCGAGGAGAATAATATGCTAGGAAAGTTAAAAGTGTTAAATACGAATATTTCAAACGCAATGATTATCGTTGAGTATTTCCATAAGGTTTTAGAAGAAAAAGGTGTCCACGGGTTTAGATCACGCTTGGCAAAATGGTATGGGTTGGTTCGAGATTCGAAGTTGCTGCCACTTCGGAAGTTTGCACTGCAAGTTCGCAAGTACCGGATCAATATCGAAGCCTATATACGATCAAATTTAACGACTGCAATCAGTGAAGGACTTAACAATAAAATCAGAGTTCTAAAGGCCATGGCCTACAGCTATCAGAATGAGGAATCGTTTATGCTAAAGATCCTTCAGAGGTGTGGATTTCTCAATTCGAGACACATGGATACCCGGCGTCTATTCAAATATAGCAGTCTGGCATGAAACCTACCCACAGAAGAAACCCGAGAGGCCAAACTTCGAAACGCAAAAAATGTCATGTCCACGAAAGTTACACGATGTGAATTGCAACAAATAGTTGTCTCACTATGAGCAAACTATCGGAATTGTTTAATTAAAAATTGCCGTGCCAAAGTGGCCGGTGTTTTGCTCCTGTTCTAAGTCGTGGAGGAATTATGAAATTCGCAAACTTAGTAAAAGTAATGATGTTGGCAGTTGTATCAGTAGGAATGGTTAACTGCTCTAAAGGTGGAAAGTCTTCTAATACAAATAACTCGTCAGGATATTATGTGAGTAATTCGACTTGTTATTACAATGGAGTTGCTCAGGCCAGCTTGAACTCTTGTGTTTCGGCGGCTGGAACTTATTACGCCTATCAAGGGGCTTATTGCTACCAAATAGGTAACGGAATGTTCCAGCAAGTCAGCACCAATCTTTGTGCAAACTCGACGACTTCAACTGGGTATGCCCAAATGTGTAGTGGGTATTATACTGACGGTGTGAAGTGGGCAATGTGTACTGAGGGTGCGACCGGCATTTCTTATCAAGGAAGTGTCGTAGTTCTAGATTGCAGTGGTTATCGCCTGTACAATCAAAGCGGTCAGTTAGTTACTTGCCAGTAGTAACTCTGTAGCACATCTTGAGGTTCAAAAGGACGCCCGTGGCGTCCTTTTCTGTTTTGGTTGTCTCAATACGAGACCAGATCCTGTTTCCTTTTATTTGTTTCAGGATTGACCAGAAATTGTTGGAATGAAAGCTCACCCTTCGGCATTAAATTCCGATAAAATAGCAAAGGGGAGCCTATGTCATTGTGGGGAGATATTCCAAATTGGATTTATGATTCTTCTTCAAGCCTTATGCAGGCGTTGAAGGTCGTTGATCCTCAGACGTATGCTCACTGCTGCCGTGTCGGCGAATTGAGTCGGCGCTTAGCTAAAGACCTGGGACTTAACGAATACGAACAAAAGGTTGCAGAGTTTTCGGGCCTTTTTCATGACATCGGAAAGATCGGTATTGATCAGGCAATCATCCATAAGCCAGGTAAGTTGGATCAAGCAGAATATGAAATCATGAAAAAGCATTCAGAACTTAGCGAGACTATAATTAAACCCTTTGCTCATCATTCTTTTTTCCAAAATATGCTCCCATCGGTGCGAGGCCATCACGAGCGGATGGATGGGAACGGTTATCCTGATAAACTCGGAGGCGATAAAATCCCTCTTTTTGCTCGAATCATCTTAGTCGTGGATACCTACGATGCGATGACAAATACGCGTTCGTATCGCGATGGTCTTGCGGACGAGGTCTGCTACAAAGAACTGATTCGTTGTTCGGGAACTCAGTTTGATATGCATATCGTGAAAGAGTTCATCGCGGCCCACAAGACCTGGGGATTGGGGACGACGGACAAAGAAACAGAGAATCTGCTGATCCGTAAGGTTGGTTAATTTAAGAAGTTATAACAAAAAAAAGCCCACAATTTTGTGGGCTTTTTTTTACATTTTATTGGTGGATTCAAAAATTTTATCGGCTGATTTAGCCACAAAACCTTGATATAGTTTTCCGTCTGGAAGCGCGTATCTTTTAGCAAACTCATAGTAGCAACCCGGAATTTTGTATGTTCCATCGGTGAATTCGACATCGATGGCAGCTGCCATAGTCGAGGATTGTTCTAGGAAGTCCGCAGTGGTTCCTTTGACTTCGCCACCAGACGCATTCAAGATAAATCCCTTTGCTTTCAACCATTGATTTAGCGTCAGGATATCAGAAAACTTATTTAGGGCATTGATCAGCACTGTGAAGTGATTAGGCCGGAATCCGTAGGCGGCAACCCATGAAGCGTATTCGCTTTCTTTGGCCAATGCTTCATATGTTTTATAAGATATTTTCCAAGGTCGCCCACACATCGCAAAATCTTGGCGAGCGATCACCGAATCTGGAATCTCCGCGACCATTTTTTCAACTTCTTCGCGAATAAATGGCGAAACTTTTGCAAGTTGAAGCTCTGAAATAAAAATTTTAGGCTGAGTGCTGTCGGGATGCTCGTAATGCTTCGCGTACAGTTTTTTTTCTACGAACGTATAGTCATTTTTTTCAATATATCCGAGGGCTTTAAAGTGACGAGCCAAAGACTCAATACCAAGTCGTGGATGATCGAATGTGCGAAGCGCAATATGATCATTTAAGACGATTTCCCCTTCGGCGACGAGGCCATCGTGAATGCGTTTAGCTTCCGGATTGATTTTGATATAATCATTCCACATGTTCTTCAATAAAGTAGTGAGTTCATGTTGAACCATAGAGGCTCCTTTTATAGTAGAGCCCCTAGTTTAGTCCTTTGTCAGGACTCTGACAATCTTGCATAAGTTAGTAATAACTGTGAGCGTTAAGAGTTGGAAGATTGATTGTAGCTTCTAAAATGATGCGATGAAAAAAGTATTCCTGCCTGAATTAGAACAAGTCGAAAGACGGCGTGATGAACTCCGCGAGAAAGTACGTTTTGAGACTATCGCTCAAAGCCTTTGCAAAGGTCAAAGTTTGCCAATTTATAAATTGAGTTTCGGAAGTCAAGATCCTGAAGCACCCACCCTAGGCCTTGTAGGTGGAGTGCACGGACTTGAACGCATAGGTTCACAGGTTGTGGTCGCTCTTTTGAATCATTTTTCAGAGTTGGTGCTTTGGGATCGTGGAGTTCAAGAACTCCTTGAAGAGATTCGAGTATTTTTTATTCCAGTTGTGAACCCTTGGGGAATCGCAAACAAAACTCGGAGCAATCCCCAGGGGGTCGATCTGATGCGGAATGCTCCCGTCGAAGGAGAGGGCGAGATTCCATTTCTATTGGGAGGACATCGGTACTCGGATCGACTTCCGTGGTTTCGTGGCCCAGAGGGGGCCGGTATGCAGATCGAGGCACAGGCCTTAGTCGATGCCGTGAAGCAAGAGGGGTTTCGGTCGAAGTGTTTGTTGACCTGTGATTTTCATTCTGGTTTTGGCTTTCAGGATCAGCTCTGGTTTCCTTATGCTAAGTCCACAGCGCCTTGGCCGGACTTATCACTGGCTCACTCATTTAAGAATCTTTTGGATCGTTCATTGCCACATCATTTCTATCTTTACGAACCTCAGGCGCGTAACTACACAACTCATGGTGATCTGTGGGACTATCTTTATGATCAATTCAAAAGCGAGAATGAAAATTCCTATCTGCCTCTTTGTTTGGAGATGGGGTCGTGGATGTGGATTAAAAAAAATCCTTGGCAATTGTTCTCTTCAGAGGGGCCATTTAATCCCCTGATCGGGCATCGGCATTCAAGAACCTTAAGACGGCACAATAGTTTTTTTGAGTTAATGTTGCGGGCTGCGCGCAATCCGCAAAGTTGGGCCTGTTTAAGTCCGGAACAGAAAAATAAACATGAAGATCAAGCTCGGGAGCTTTGGTATGAGCAACAATAAACAAAATCAAGATGGACAACGATGGATATTTTTAAGGGGTTTATCCCGAGGTCGGGGGCACTGGGCGGATTTTGGAGCTCGGTTTGCTCAGCAGTTTCCACAAGCTCAGTTTGAATTTTTGGATTTGCCTGGAAACGGGGAAAGAAATCGCGAGAAAAGTCCTTCTAACATCGAGGACTATGTGTCTGATCTTCGCTCGAAGTCGCGTCTTTTATCATCCGGACCCGTGCGAATCCTTGCTTTATCTTTAGGGGGTATGATTGCCACCGAGTGGGGACGTCAATATCCCGATGAGGTGTTGCAGAATGTTTTGGTCTGTACAAGTTCTGCGGCTCACAGTTCTCCGATTGAGCGATTTCGGCTTTCGAACTATCCGGCCTTTGCTCCGTTAGCGCTGAACAAGGATCCCCGAAAGTTCGAAGAAATACTTCTGGGAGTGATTGCCAACAATGAACAGCGCCGACAAGAGCTAATGGAAGAATTGGTTGAGTACAGCACGCGTTATCCTGCTAGTATTCAAAACTTCTTTTTTCAAATCTGGGCAGCAAGTCGCTATCGATTTCCAAAGCAGGCCCCGGTTCCTACCTTGCTTGTGGGATCTCATGGAGACCGTTTGGTTTCGCCACGGTGTACTTTAAACTTAGCGCAAGCTTGGTCTGCCCCCTGCGAGATGCATCCTTGGGCGGGGCATGATATTCCGGTTGATGATCCTCAATGGCTGTTAGATATTTTGGCAAAACACAAGGCCTAAGATGGCCTAGCAAATTGTGGAGTCCGCTGTTTTTTGAAAAGCTTTCAAAGTGGCTTCGGTATTTTTTCATGGTGCCTTTTCAGAGACAAAATAGGGCACTTTGAGGCGCCGTGGCATTGACCTAGACCTCATTTTCCTATTTTCTAGGGTTTCTATTATTTGAAGGGACTTTCGTGAGGGGCTCTAGGATAACCTATTTCAAATGGATGCGAAAAAGCGGTCTGATCGCCGCCGTATTGGTATCTATTGGTCTATCTGCCAAGGCGCGTTCATTGACAGGTTCTAGCACGTTAAAAGTCAAAGCCGTGAAACCAAAAGATGACGGTTCGGCGTCTTCTGTGGAAGCAAAAACCAAAATCGAAAATAATATTAAAGCTTCGGGTGTTCAGACTTTAAAGAATTCAAATAGCCTTAGTTCGACTTATTTTTATGGTCAAATTCGCATGGAGGGAATGCAATATTTTACCTCGATCAAAGAGGCTCCAAGTTTGACCACGAGTCAGTTTTTGTCGGCCCGCCTCAGTTACTTTAATGAAGGGCCGAAGTTTGATTTTGCTTCTGATATTTCGGCCGGTACATTTTTTATTCGCAATCAGACCAAGCTAGGCGTTCATGAGCTTTATCTGACAGGTAAGGGCTTTGGTTCTAAGTTGTACGTGGGACGTAAAAAGTTTGTCTGGAGCGAGCTCGACTCAACTTGGCAGCTAGGTACTTGGCAGCCTCATGTTAATTTAGATGCCCTTCGCCCAGAGGAACAAGCCCTGGTCGGAGCATTTTATAATTATCAAGGGAAGAATTTCGAAATCGTTGGGCTTGCTTCGCCGATCTATGTGCCGACTCTGGGCCCCGACATTCGCGAAGAAGATGGCAGTTTAAAGGCGGACAGTCGTTGGTATCGAGCACCAAGCAGTGACTTCGATTTCAATGGACGTAAGAATATTATTTCATACAAATTAGATATTCCTGAAGCGATGAAGCTGGCGAACAATCAGGGGGCGGCTTTGATGGGACGGCTAGGTTCGCGAGAGTATGGCCCGTGGGCGTCGGCATCTGCCGGCTATAAGCCAGCCAATGATTTGCTTTTAAAACGTCGTGCGATCAAATCGACAACGGAAGATATCGTTAACGTCACGGTGGAACCGGTGGTGACCCATCACTCGGTTTATTCTGCCGATGTGGGTTATAGTTTTACGAATCTTAAGTTCGGATTGTCCTATCTAGAAGATGCTCCTAAAGAGGTTCGCCCTGAACCGGGATGGGTGATCCAGCGTTTGGATGGCATCAAGGCTTGGTCTGCCAATATGTCGTTTTCAATGAATAACATTTTCTCTAGATCCTTGGCTCTGCAAGCTTCTTATTTGCGAGTCGATGGCGCAAGTATTCAAGATATTGGTTCTGATGGGGCTCCCGACGACATGACGCTTTATAAAAAACGTTTAAAGTTTAATGATGCGTTGATGCTGCGATCCGAAGGACAAATCACTTCATGGCTTCGGAAGCCCATCGTAGCTCGTCTGAAATGGCTTTATGATTTTCAACAACAGGGGTCGATTTTAAATACCGAGGCTCTGTATTATCCCAAGAAAGACTGGGCTCTTGTTTTAGGAGCCGATGTTATTGGCGTTCAGGACGAAACCAAGGATCCAGATGGTTTCCTGAATCAATTTCGGGCCAATGACCGTTTTTATGGCGGTGTAACTTATGTTTTCTAAAAATGCGATCTTAAGCTTATTGATTGTTCCATTTTTGCTATCTGGATGTATTGCGAAGGTTGGGGAAGCGCCACCTCCACAGAAGGCCCAAGAGCTTAATGGAACGCAGTGTATGACAGAAGCCCTTCCTGTTGTGACTCGCTTCATGGAAGGCGAAGCTCGTAACGAAGAAGTGGCTGCGGCTTGGGACTGTGTTGCTAGTGTCATTGATAAATTTTCTAAATATGTTGGTAATGGAACCTCTGATCGTTATACATCACAAGAGCTAGCGACGTTTATTGAAAAAAACTTTCTAGATCCAAAAGAAAACCCCAAAATATCCGCGCAGCTTCAGCTGGAGTTCATGAAGATCAAACAGATTTTCGTCGGTGGTTCTCGTGATTTCGTCACAAAAGCAGAGCTTGCTCGTAGCCGCGAAGTCTTTGCTGCTTTTAAATCTATTTGCTTGAAGTTAAATCCCTACATGAAAGTTTATATTCAGGACTGGGAGACCTCAAAAGGTGGCGATCTTCAACGGGATATGAAATTCTTCGAGGAAGCTAACGAAACATCTCAGGTTGCGGCTCGTGAACTTGCTTCTTTGATATCTAAAAACCACCAAGCTTATGTGATTTCGGACTTCGAGAATTTAATGGCAGAGCTTTCTAAATTCTACGGTGAGAGCTGGGAAAGTGTTCGGCAGATTCATAAGTTTTTACCAGTTGTTAAAAAAATTAAAAAAGCCATTGCCGGAGGAGATGAAGGGACTATTTCCTCGACCGAGTGGAAGAGCTTTGTTCTTTTAGGAGTTCGCGGTTATATCCAGTATTTGCGTTACACTTACTTTATCCAGAGCATGCCTGAAACTGGAGCTGGTTTACGGCTGGCTTATATCGCTCGCAGTTTTGAAGATATTTTTTCTGTTTTCCAGGACCTGGTTCAAGAAAAGCCAGGCGGTGTTGTTGCAAAAGAAGAAATCGAAGATTTGCTTTTTACTTTTTCTCGGGAGTGGCCGGATTTTAAAGTTTCTTCAGGTGCCATTAGCGAGGTCATGAAGCTGAAGCAAGCCATGTTTGGTGGAAGTGCCGAGTCTTGGTCGACGACAGACTTTGAATCCGCTAAGTTGAAGGTTTATCGTCTGAAAGCTATTTTTGAACGCTTTTTACCTTACTTCACAGTTTACGGAATGGACTGGGATCCTCGGATTTATGAATATGAAGATGGTCAAAAGTTCTTCATGGATGCACAGTACAATTTGGAAGCGTCGGCTCAAGAGCTTGGTGCTTTGTTCGAAGGTAACTACCGACTTGAAGATCTTCAAAACTTAGTTTTTGAAATTGAAAAGCTCTATCCGGGGGAAGACGGGATTGCTGATGTTAGTTTAAAATTGAATGACTACATTCCAGTTGTGGCTCGATTTAAGAACATAGCTTTTTCTGAAAATGACACAGTTTTACGCAAAGAAAACTGGAGCTCTTTTATGAGGATCGGAGCTCGTGTCTACACGGATTATCTTTACTGGAATTACTTTGTTAAAAACACTCATAAAGAGTCCGCTGAAGGGCTTTCTTCTTTGAATATTTTAGTCCAGCAGTCTCTGAATATTCTGCGTGATATCTTGGCTAATAAAACCGGGGCCATGATACACAAATCCGAGTTGACCGCATTGGTGATGGATCTAAAGAACGCAGATATTGTTCCCGAAGAGTTGACAACAGCCAGTGTGGAAATGTTTTGGGACTACACGCTTAATAATATCTTAAATCCCCCAGCAAAACGCATTGCTGGTGTTAGATTGAATTCGTTGACCTTGGACTCTGTCGAATACGTTCGGAACGAGTATTTGATTTGGAGTGAAGGCGAGCGGTTTGCGAACACACTTTTTATGACGACTCCGTCTCAGTCGGTGGATTCATTGTTAGCAGCGCTTAAAGTAGTGACTCAAAGTCCGATTGCAGAAGAAAAGCTGGCAGGTGAGGAGTTGGTAAGAATCTACACGACTCCGGTGCCTTTTGTTTTTGATGCCGAGACACGTCTTTTGATATCTAATAAGGTTTCTAAGCCGGTGGATCGTCAGAGTTTTGCCGACTCTAATCTACACAGAGCCATTGCAAGGATCCTTATGCAGTCTTTAGCTGGGGATTTAGGCCGTATTCAGCAGTATCAAGGATTTACTCTTCCAGAGGCGCAAGAGGCCTTTGCAAAGTTAAGAATGTTCTTTGTCGAGCTGGATATGTTGGACAAAGGTTCGTTGAGCTTTGCCGATTCTCGTTTCCGCGAAGCCAATATCTTTGTTCCGCGATCGGACGGTAATAATTTGGCCTCTTTTGAAGAGTCCGTCGATTTGATTGGAATGCTTTTCTCGGGTGTTCAAAATGCGAAAGCGCTGAAGGCTTCTTTGGTGCAGAGCTGTATGCCTGCGGGGGTTAAAAAATTAACTCCTGACACCAAGTTGTCGGTACCTTGTGTACGAAAAACTTTTTATGCGCAGATGAGTTCAGTACTTGTGCAGTTGCCAGAGTATCAGAACTTTATGAAGAAGACCTCGCGTGAAGAATGGAATATTTATTTCCGTAATATCGTCAAGGCTGCTGGCTATGTTCCTAACGAGAAAGAGTTGATGAGATACGGTGAGGTTGAACAAATTCCTCATGTGATTCAGTACGTAGAAATGATTTACAATCGCTTTGATAAAAACAAAGATGGAATTATTTCGACTCCCGATGCAATGCGGGCCTTTCCAGCATTTAAAGGCTTAATGATGGACTTGGCGAAAAAGGACATCGAGGATGGTACGATTTCGAGGGCGGATTTGGACGATGTCTTTACATTTATTTTGCGCTATGGGCATCCGCCGACTTCGATCGGTGAAAAGTTGAACTTTGTTTTACGTTGGAAGAATAAGCCTGACAATTGGGATGTCTGGGCCGATAGAGTGCAGCTGGCGTCTATATTGGGCTATATCGCAGACCAGGTCTCTGCTTCCCCGAAGAGTTCTCAGCAGCCGTCCCCTTTGGCTTCAGCTCAGTAGATTGATATTTGAAAGCCTTTATCTGAAATAAAAAAAACCGCCCAAAGAGGCGGTTTTTTTTATTTTTTAGAATTTATTTTTCCACATCATGGATTCGACTGGAATTGGTGTCTTGTCGTTATATTTAGCAGACTTCTTTGAGTTGTACGGGGTAAGGATATCCCCTTTAACGTCAAAATAGATAAGCTGTCCAATAGGCATTCCGGCGTAGACTCTGACAGGCACTTTGACTGAAATTTCTAATGTCCAGAAGTTACAGAACCCAACGTCGCCTTTGCCTGCCGTTGCGTGTATATCGATACCCAAACGGCCCACGCTCGATTTTCCCTCAAGAAAGGGAACGTGAGCTAGAGTTTCGGTATATTCCATTGTCACGCCCAAGTAGAACTTGTCGGGCATTAAAACAAAACCCTCCTCCGGAATATCGAAGGTCTCTATCAGGTTGTGCTTGCGCGCGTCTAAAACCCCGTCCTTATAAAGAGCGAGGGTTTTTCCAAGATGAACATCGTAAGAATTAGTCCCGAGGCATTCGCGGTTGAAGGGCTCCACTTTGATGGTGCCCTTCTCCATGCACTCAAGAATTTCCTTATCGGTAAGGATCATTACTTAGTTTCTCTGTGGATCGTGTGACGCTTAAGATTTGGATTGTATTTCTTCTTCTCAAGACGGCTTGGAGTCTTTGTTTTGTTTTTAGTCGTTGTGTAACGAGATACTGGTTTACCTTCAGCGCGAGCTTCAGTGCACTCAAGAGTAATGATGATACGACCGCTTTTCTTTGCCATTTGGATGCTCCTTATTACGGCATTGCATTATATAAAAATTAATACAATACCCATTCAAAGGGGGACAAACTATCAAAGATGTATTAAAACATCAACTAACAAATCGACGTTTTTTTCGAAATCTTTGAAGGAGGCCCCAGTGAAATCTCTGGTTTTTGTCTTCGCTGCAGTTTTAGCCGGACCCTTAGCCTTAGCGCAAGGAATATTTGAAGGTAATAGCGGTTATGCTCTAAATCTAAGCAATACCATGCCGGATCTCAAGGCCGGGGATATCGTTATTATTGGCGAGAATCATGGCCTCAAAACTCATCAGGCTCAACAGCTTGAAATTATGAACGAAATTCGCAAAAGGGGCCTTAAAGTGTCGGTGGGGCTCGAGTTTTTCTATTTCCCTGATCAGCCCCTGGTCAACCAGTGGATCGCAGGAACTCTGTCTGAAGCGGATTTTTTGGCGCAAATTAAGTGGGGGAGCCCATCTTTTTCTTATTATCGTGACCAGGCGCAATTTCCTGCTTCATCTGAGGGGTCTTCAACACTTGCTTTGAATGCGCCACGAAGTCTGACCTCCAAGGTGGCAAAGGCGGGCTTAGAGTCTTTGGATGGGGATGATCTTTCGATGTTGCCGCCGAACTTCGAGTTAGGGCGAGATTCATATAAAAAGCGCTTTTTGGACTTGATGCCGCATATTCCAAGCGTTGAAGCAGGGGAACGTTACTTCGCAGCGCAGTCGATCTGGGATGATACAATGGCCTATAACGCTGTTCGTTTTATTCGTAACTTTCCAGATCAAGTTTTGGTGATTGTAGTTGGTGATTTTCACGTTCAGTATGGAGGCGGTCTTCCAGATCGTATTCGTATCCGCGGGATTCCTGGCAAGGTTTGGACTTGGTCGCAATTGAATTCGATGGGATTAGAAGAGGAAGAAATTCAGGACGAAATGGCTGTCTCTGCAGAAGAGGGCCCCCGAGCTGATTATGTTTGGGTCGAAGAGGCTCAACCTTAGTCTGGACTTCAGAATCTTAATGAAGCCTCTGTGTGACTTTAGCGCTCACTCTTATAAAATAAGAGTGAGTTTTTTTTACTTTTTTTAGGGGCCTATTCGATGTTTGCAACAGAGATTCTTATTTTAGTCGTTGATGATATGCCATCCATTCGAGAGATGGTGAAAACGCAACTTAAAACTATGGGATATAAGAATGTGATCGAGGCAGAGAACGGCGAAGATGGCTGGAATATGCTTAATAAAAGTCTGACGACGGCAAACCCCGTTGGACTTGTGATTTCCGATTGGAATATGCCTAAGATGAAGGGGCTTGATTTTTTAAAGCAAGTGCGTGCGGTGCCGGATCTTGTGAATTTACCTTTTGTGTTATTGACATCGGAATCTGAACGCGAGCAGGTGACTGAAGCCGTTTTGGCTGGAGTGTCTCAGTACATCGTAAAACCATTTTCGGGTAAAACTTTCGAGGATAAACTAAAGGCCGCTTGGGCCAAACATAACAAATAGTCTTTAAGCGGCGGCTGGTTTGACAGTCGCCGATTTTTTTTCAAAGAAGTAAGGCACTTCAACAATCAATGTCGTGCCGAATCCCAAACTAGATTCAACCCAGGCTTTGCCGCCGATTTCCGAAGCTGCATTTGCGATTGCATCCATACCAACTCCGCGTCCGGATGTTTCAGTCAGAACTTCTTTGGTTGAGAACTGGCTATCAAAGATATGCTGAATCACCTGAAGATCTGTTTCCATCTGATGAGCGTAGCCTTTGCTGGCAAGCTTGTTGCGGATTTTAGACGGGTCGATGCCTCGGCCATCATCGGAAAATTCAATTCGCAACAGACCATTGAGTTCGAGATTGAAATGCAGTTGTATTTTCCCTTTTGACGGTTTGCCTAAGGATTCTCTCTCTTCCGGCGTTTCGATACCGTGGTCCATCGAGTTTCTAAACGCATGGACAAAGGTTGCAAATAAGTGACCATAGACATCAGGGTTCACACGAAGATGGTTATCGTGAATTAAAACAGCAGGGGGTGTTTTTCCCTCTTGCTCTGCGATGCGCTGGCAAAGTTCGATGTAAGGCGAAAAAAAATTTTGAATTGGCTCTGAAAGATATTGATTTCGCAACTCCGCAGCAAAGGATTTTCCACCTGGTATTTGCGCCAGATAGTCGGCCCAGTTGCGAATTTCAGATGCAGGAATTTCGACCCAACGTTCGGACGAATGAACTTGGGAGCCGATGATTTCTTTTGCTTCTTCAACGAAATCTGAATAGGCAAGTTCGATCTCTTTCACTTTTTCAACCAAAATTTTTGACCGAGGATCTTCCATCAAAACACTCTCTGCTTGATGGGCTCTTTCCGCCATATCTGAAATGGAAAAGGTGGCGGCGCCTCCCTTTAAAGTATGAAGATAGCGGAATGAAGTTTCTTTGTCGGGGCCCTCGGGCTTTTCTAATTCTAGACCCAGGGCTTTTAGCAATTCGTCTGCATCGCGAATAAATCGCGAAATTTCCCGTTTACTACGAATTAGTTTAATAATCAGCTGAGCATGTGATTTCTCGTACTCGGCTTGGTGCTGAGCCTCAACCAGGGAGGTGATATCTGAGGCGACGACGACAACTCCTTGAATGCTACCATCAGTGCGCATTGGAAAGTATTCAAGTTGAATATTCTTTGATTGGCTGTGATTAAATGTTGGCGGTCCCAATGGCGCTAGATCTTCGAATGGAAGCATTTCCATGAAAAGAGTTGTCATCCATTTTTTGAAGCCTTCCACTTTTGATTCTGGAAGTTTTAGAACATCCCAGATATATTTTCCCTGAGGCATCGACTCGATGACGCTGAAGCAGGCTTTGGAGGCAATCTCTAAGACCTTGCCATTTTGATCGAAAACAAAGAAGCCTTGATTTAAGCTATCAAGTAACGCGGACATTAGTTGATTTAACTTTGAAAGTTCGGCAGTTCTTTCCGCGACCATAACTTCAAGTTTTTCACTGTACTCTTTGAGTTGCTTCTGGGCATCTTCAAGGTGTTTGATGAACTCTTCTTTTTGTTCGAGCTCTGCACGGTATTTTTTTTGAAGTCTTTCTTCTAAAGTCACATCGCGAACAAAGACAATCCAACGAGGGGATTTATCCTCTGTCGATTCATTGGCGATGGGCTGAATCGTAATTTGTACCTTTCCCGCTATGCCTTCTTGATTGTGAAAGTTGATTTCGCGGTAAGGGGTTGGATCTTTAACTTCTTGAAGTTTTTCAAGTTGTTCGATGGGTTCCGAGAAGACGAGAATTTCATGAAGCTTCTGCCCTGAACGAATCATCTTTCGCGCCGAGATGCCGGCAACCACGCTAGCGGTTTCATTACAATAGACGACTTTTGCCTCGCTATTGAGGATAAAAACCGGTTCTAATAAAGTGTCAAACAGCTGGTACGTCATCATTTAACAAAAGTCTCATTTTTTTGCGAATGGACAGTAAACTCTCGTCCTTTTGTCCATTCGGAATCCTCAGAGTTATTTTCGGCGTTGGCGCGAACTCTCCAGTAAAGTTTTCCTAATGGGATTCGATCTTTAATTAAATAACGGTTTGAGCTGATGGAAGCTCGAATAAAGGGCTTTGAAAAATCTGAAGACGTCGAAATTTCAAGAGTGTAGGCTTTCGCTCCTTCCACTTTTTTCCATTCCAGCCATATGAATGCTTCCATCTCTTTTTGTAGAAAGATAGAGGCTTTATCAAATGGCTCGCGTAGGCTTGGAATACCCAGTGGGGACTTCCACGAGAACAGGGTTTCTTGAGGGTTCGAATAGCCTGTGAGTTCTTGATTTTTTTGATCAAGAGCCTTCACGCGGAAATAGTATTTTCCCGGCGTTTCTAAGACATATGTCGATTCTGTTGCGGCGACTTCGGTAACGATCGGATTGGCGAAATCCGCGGACGTTGCCATTTCTAGACGGTAGTTTTTCGCTGTCGGCACCGAACTCCATCGAACGGGAAGAGTCTGTGGTGGAGCTGGGTCCGAAGGATTCTGTCCGCGCAATTCAAAGCGTTTAAGCTGAGCTAAAATAGGTTCTTTAAATCCAACGATGATTTCTCCAGTATCGCTTGGCGGACTGATCAACCCATTGGGGGCTATTGCGAAGACTCGGTAGTAGGTGGTGCCTTTGCTAAATTCGTCCCATGAAAACTGAGTTGACGTTGTATCGATAAAGGCGGCGTCCTTAAAGGATTTATCTTTGGCGATCTGAAGTTTAAAGGCCTTGGTTGTCGAGATAGGTTTCCAAGCCAACACAGGAGCTGCTGGAGATGCTGGAGTTCTTTCACTTTCTGGGAGTGGGATAAACTCGATTTTTTTCTGAGCCAAGATTGGTGCTGCCGGTCGAGGTTCCTTTTTGGCGGAGAGTTGCAATTCAAACTGAACTGCTTCGGACCATTCAGTTGCGACTTTGAACTGGTCTGAGAAGCCTTTGACGCGAGCAAAATATTTTCCAGAAGCTATTCCGTTGATAATAGCTTCTTTCATACCAACGACTTCTTTGCTTTGTATCAGTTCAGAAAAATCTGAAGATTGACTGATCTGATATTCAAATTTTTCCAGCTGAGGCATCGCAGACCAAGTAAGCTGTACGGGTGCTGTCACAGACTTGTCTGGATTTGGCTTCACTTCTAGGTTGGTTAGACTGTTATGCAAAGGACTGGTTATCTGAGGCGCTTTAAACAGCTCGACTGCAAATTGCTGAGTCGTCGATGTGCTACTTAGGTTGCCAGTGGTATCATAAGTTTTAACTCGCCAGTAATAGTTGGCCTCTTGGTCTGTTTTAGAAAATGCGAACTGAGGCTCTTTGGTTTTTTCTGTGACAAGCAAATCCTTGAACTCAGGATCCAATGAGAGTTCAACTTCGTAGCCTGAAACCGCACCTTGAGTTTGCCACTGAACAGGAATGGGTTGTTCGGGATTCGGTTTTAACCAACGCTTCATGTTTTCAGTCAAAATAGCGGTCTGAGGCTTTTCGATAGGTTTAATATCGCCATTGTTGGCGACTTTAAGTTTTGCATTGGGGTCTAAGTTTTTACGAGTTCCTTTTGCGGTGATCGCAGCATTACCTGATTCTAAATTGACATTAAGACCGCTGAAGGCCTTTTTCATGCGGACTTTAGATTTTTCGTTTTGAGAAGTGCTTTCAAGTTTTGTTTCCTCGGCGCCAGTCTTAACGGTGAGGTTGGAATTGGCCGCGATTTCCGCTTGAAGATCTCCATATTTAAGATCTAAGGTCATCTGTCCGTTCTTTAAATTTAAAGTGATCAACGAGTTCGGCTCGACATTGATGACTGTGCCATCGCTGAGCTGAATGCTGGCCGTTGACGAGCTACCCGTGAAAATCGAATCTTTTTGAAATACTAAGGTCGAGTTAGAGGCGGGAATCCAGCTAAACGTGTCCGAATTTTTGCGACGCACATCGTTCTTTGAAACTACGAAGCTGCCAATTTGTTCTAAACCTGAGGTGTTGGATTTTGGAAATAGCAAACTGTCATCGTACAAGAAGTACGAAAAAACACTAAGTGCGCAAAGAGCGACTGTAAAAATAATTTTTTCTGCTTTTCCAAAGTTTTTCATAATTTTCCTTAAGGCTCTTCGGCATTTATCTGTTTAGAGTTTATGGACCTAAGACCATTAGTTGAGTGGAAACTACACAGCGGTGGCCGGAAAAGGCATAATGAAGACGTGAAAAAACGTGGATTATCAATCAGATACAAAGTCCTAATTCTATTAACGGCACTTCCTTTAGTGACCTTAAGTGCCTATTTGATCTTGGCACTGGGGATCTTTGAAAAAGATAAAATCGCCTATGTTTTTGACACTTCCTCAAGCATGTCAGGAACTGTGGCGACGCAGATAAAGACTCAGCTTAATGCAACACTGACTACATGCCGTCCAATTTTTCAAGACTACTTAAATCAAGAGAAATTCACCCAAGTTGGCGAGACTATTTTTCAAAATGAATTTTCAATCGAAAGTATCTCAGTATTTAAGAAAAATGAAGCGGGAGTCTTTGAGTCAGCAGCAGTGTTAGAGAAAGAGCCAGGACAAGCTGACGCTTCGGTGAAAGCTCTGGGGAGTGAGAAAGAATTTTTAATTTTAGAATCCGCTAAAGGACAGCGCCTTTTCCGCGTCCCTTTTAAAGACGATCGAGGTCTTTTGGTTGAGCGGGTTCGTGATGAAAAAACTCTGCGCGAGAATTTATTTTTCGTTGTGATTAAGCTCAACGAGCTGGCCGAGATGTTTAAATCCGAGGCGGCTCAGAAGATGTATTTGGTTAATCAAAGCGGAAAAGTGCTTTTGGGGCCTCAGGAAATCGTTGGACAAGATATCCAAAGCGTGGTGACTCCATCCTTTATTGCCAATAGCAAACCGGGAGGGGTGGCTCAGGGGGCCGAGACAAAGTTAAGTGTTCAAGGGGAAGAGCTTTTAGTTTCATTTTCTAAAACAGGCTTTGCGGATCTATTTGTTGTTTCAACGGTTGCGAAAGAAACCGCTTTAGGTGCTGTCGCTGTATTAATTCGTAAGTCTTTGATCTTTTTTGGAGTTTTGGTTTCCATTACAACAATTATTAGTTTGTTTGCATCAAATACTTTGACCTCTGCGCTGACAGCTCTGTTCGCCGCGACAAAGCGGGTTGCCGAAGGAGACTTTAATATTCAGGTTAAGGTCAGTTCTAATGATGAGGTCGGCGAGTTGGCAGATAATTTTAGTTTAATGGCAGCCGAAGTGTCTCGATTGCTAGAGCAAACGGCCGAAAAAGCGCGTATGGAAAATGAGCTCCAGACAGCTCGTACGGTGCAAGAAACCTTGTTCCCAATGACTACAGCTCAACTAGGTAGTCTGTCTATAGCAGGTCACTATGAACCAGCCAGCGAGTGCGGTGGGGATTGGTGGCACTACTGTCAAATCGGAGATAAATACTTTTTTTGGATTGGCGATGCCACGGGACACGGAGTTCCAGCGGCTCTTATCACGTCGGCGGCGAAGTCCGCTGCAACGATTATTGAAACACTTAATGTCGGCCCAGATAAAGGTTTGGAACTATTAAATCGATCGATCTATGACGTTTCAAAAGGGCGCATCATGATGACGTTCTTTTTGGCATGTTATGATCCGGCGACTGGCAAACTCTCTTATTCAAATGCGTCCCATGAAGGGCCCTATCTTTTAAGAAACTCTGGACAAGAGTTGAAGAAAAAGGACCTGATGGCTTTAAATGAAGTTAATAATCCACGTTTAGGCCAAGCCCGAGACACTCAATACAAACAGGTTGAAGTAGATCTTTTGCCCGGCGACACAATTTTCTTTTATACGGACGGTATTCCAGATGTTCAAAACCCAAATAAAGAATCTTGGGGCGAACGGGAATTTATAAAAACCCTAATTAAGTCCTTCAAAGATTTTCCAAATCCAGAAGAAGGGGTTCAAAGATTTGTCATCGCGATGAACGAGCATCGGCAAGGTACTGAATTGATAGATGACGTGACCTTTTTTGTTATTAAGAATAGTTAATTTGAAGTTTAAATAACTTGGTGGAGGAATCGTATGGGAAAATGCGATATAAAAGTGAATAAAGCTGGTGATAAATTAAATGTGAGCATCGGTGGAACTATCGATGAAGATATCGATTTTTCGATGTATAGTTTAGCCGGTGGACAGCAGGTAGATATTGATATGAATCAAATTAAGTCCATAAACTCTTGTGGAATTCGAGAGTGGATAAAGTGGATGGGCACGGCAGGTTCTGCCTCGATTCAATTTATTAACTGCCCCAAGGTGATTGTCGATCAGATCAATATGGTTGATGGTTTTCTTCCCGGCTCGGCCAAGGTCCAGTCATTTTATGTCCCTTACTATAATGACGACTCTGGTGCAGAAAAGAACATTCTTTTTGTGCGTGGAACTCATTTTGATGATGGTTCATTAACGCCTCCAGAAGGAGTCAAAGATGACTCCGGCAACGAAATGGAAATGGACGTTATCGAAGCTAAATACTTTAAGTTTTTAAAGCGCTAAACTAAGGGTTTAATCCTTAGGTCTAGTTTGTTTGTAATCGATTAAAAGATTAAGGGTAAAGTGCCGATAATATAAGAGTGGAAAAAAACGGCATAAAAATTCTTATCTTAGAAGATGACAGCAGTTTAGGTGCTGCGATGAAAGAAGCTTTCGAGAGATCGGGAGCTTCTGCCGTTCATGTGACTAAGCCCAATGATGCAATCACGGAAATGGGAAAGACTTCGTTCGACTGTCTTTTTGTTGATTGTATGCTGCCAGGGGCGAATGGAGCCGAGTTCGTTGAAAATATTATTCGTCCACAATTTCCTAGTTTAAAAGCTAAAATTTATCTGATGAGCGGTATTTATACCGACAAAGCCTATGTTGCCGAGGCGATCAAAAAAACTCGAGCGGCGGCATTTATTCAAAAGCCTTTTAATTTAAATGAGGTTTTAAATCTTGTTCAAGTTGAAGGACAAAGTGTCAGGGCTCAATCAGCACAGCAGTCAGTGAACATCAGTGCACGAAAAAAGTTGTATGGCATGTTTTCGGATCCGAAGGTGACGCCTCGGAAGAAACGAAAAATTATTGAAGAAATTGAAGAGGTCAGTGGATACGACCTTCCCTTTATTTACTCATTGCTTGTTGAAACAAATAGTTCGGGAACATTATTCATCTATCATGATAGCTCTAATGTTTCGAGTGTGACTTTTTGCAATGGGCATATTATCGGAGTGGATACAGAAGATAAAACAACTTATCTTGGCGAAATGCTTATCCAGAGTGGTTATGCTACACCCAAAGATGTTCAGGCGGCACTTCGAGAGAAAAGCACTCGTCGAATTGGTCAGCAGTTAATTATGCAGAACCAATTGAGCCCCCATGCCTTTGATTTAATTTTAGCAGAACAGATGAATATTCGCTTGTCGCGAACTATCGTCGAAGAAAAAGTGCGTATTAATTTTGCCAGTGCTGAAACTGAAATGATTTATCCTAATATAGAATCAGACACTTTATTATCTTACCTCCATGATTGGATTGCTTCCAAAACTAGTGTTAAGTGGTTGAAGTCTTTGTATGGAATCTGGATGGATAATATCATAGAGGTCGCGCCCTCATTCAACTTAGAGTCACCAGCTTTTCAAATGCATTTGGTGAAGTCTTTGGATGGTTTAGCCGAGCTTCTGCAAAAGCAAGAGATGACCCTTAAAAAGATAATTGAAAGTAAAAAATTTAATGAAGAGCCCTTATTTAAAGCTCTGCACTTTTTATTGACTAAAGGGTACATTGTCTTTGCGCAAAAGATGTCTGCCCAGACATTAGAAGAGAGAAAAAAGCAGTTTGAGCAAGTTTATGCTCAAATCAAAGATAAGTCTTCGCGTGAAGTTTATAGTTATGTCGAGCAAAACACCATGGCACTAGAGAGTGCCGATAGCATGTATCAAGAGTTTATGGCGACTTTAGGTGTTGAGCCCGAGGATAAAGATCTGTCTTCGACGTGGAAGGCGATTTCACAGATTGTACAGGAAGCGGTTTCGACAGGGTTCGATTCGCAGAGTAAGAACGCTATGCTGCAAGAGAAAGCGAAGCGTGAGGCCGAAAATAAGCTGCGCGCGAATACTTTATTGGAAGATGCCAAACAATATCTAATGACCTCAAAGTATGCTCAGGCGGTCGAAGCGATCCGACATATAATGGAGTTGAATCCCGGGGCGTTCCAAGTGCGTATTTATAGTGCCTGGAGTAAAATAGCGACGGTGGATCCGGCCAAAAAAGCCACTCAATTGAAGGAAATAGAACTAGAATTGGCGCAGATACCAGCGGAAGAAAAATATGACAGTCTATATCCGTTTGTGATGGGTTTGTTCTATAAAACCAAAGGCGATATGAATAGTGCTAAAAAATCGTTCGAGAAGAGTACAGCACTAGACGGTTCATTCATTTTGGCTCGAAGGGAGTTATCTCTTTTAGAGAATATGAATAAGAAGCAAGATATTTTAAAAATGGATCTGAAGGATGTGGTCTCAGGATTCTTCAAAAAGAAATAAAAAAAAGGTCGGAGAGAGTCCGACCTTTTTAGTTTTAGAACTTAAACTCAGTTTCTACTAAAATTTTGATGTTGCTGTTTTTAGAGTCATTGGGCTTTGTCTTTATACTGCTGTAGCCAACTCCATAATTGACGTGCCACCAATCTTTGAGGGGTTTGATCAACTTTATCTGTGCATCCATCGCGCTTTCAATTTTAACTCCTTGAGAGTTGCCCCCTAAATAATAATCGAAGCGGGGTTCATATAATTGAGCCCATTTTTTAAACGACGACGGCATTTGCTGGATTCCAAAGAAGCGAAATCCAAAGAGCCCTAGGTTAGCGCTTCCTATGCTAAGTGCTTTATAGTTCAGCCCAAGCCCCCAGGTATCTTCAACGTAAGGAAAACCCGCTTTTAGGCGATACAGTAAATGAATGGTTGAGGAAGAAACTTTGGTGTCGTCGGCTTTTTTAGAAGCCTGAAGCTCATGTTCAAGAGCAGTCCCCCAGTGGAACTTAGCCCAGCTGGAGTTGCTTGTCATAAAATCTTCAAGCCACCAAGTCAGTCCGATTTGTCCAAGGACTTGTCCGTTTGGAGAGTTGAATGAAGTACCGATGCGGAGGAGGTAAGGGGTGCCGCGCAGGAAATCCATTCCGCCGATGAATGATTTTTCGCCCTTTTTTATATTTAAGTAGCGTCGAGTTTCAACTCCTGATGGAAGATCGCTGACCGTCCAAATAAATTGATTCGACTTTCCAGAAGGTTCGATGGATGAAGTTTCGTCAAAAGAGCTAACTTGAACATCCGGTCTGCTGATGCCCTGAACCTTGGTTCTAGATCCAAAGATGCGGTCTTGAGTTTTCGCGGAAACATAGGCTCGATCACCTTCGCTTGGAATGATGCTGCGAATGTAAAACTCTTGGCGCATTGGTATGTCTCCGTCGCCTTTGAGCCATACTTGGGGTCTACTTTGTGAAAGACGAGTTTGCCAGTCACCATTGGGCAGCCGGCGAACCTTGTCTTCATGGACGGGATCGGCTCCTTTGGCAGTCAGAATAATGCGCTTTCCATCATCGTCTAAGACGATATCTTTGAAGTCCACTTCTTTTAAGCGAGTGGAAATCTCGAGGCTTGCCCCGGACTCCATCTGGGTGCGAAATTCAATATTTTCCGAGCGGTCGTTCAAGAATATGATACCTTGATTGCCAACGACTTTGCCATTCACTTCGACGAAGGACATCTTTGAAGTAGTGGCTCGGGATTTAATAACCAGCTGTCCTTTGTCAGAGCTTAGGTAAAGCTCATTTGAACACAGAGATGTTCGAGTCTCCTCACTATCTCGAAAAACACAGATACTCATGAAGGGGAAGTATTTCATGTCATCGAATAATGACTTTTCAATCGGCTCTGAAACAAACTGTGCGATGTCAGTTCGATAATTTTCGTTTTTATCTTCTTCTGAAAGTTCCGTGGAGCTTTTTACTTTTTTTATCTTTTGTTCGTTGAAATCTGAAGAGTAAATAGCTTTACCATTGTTATTCTTAAGTACGATGCTTCCTTCAGATAAAAGGGCCGCGGGCCATTTAAAGACAAGCTGTTTTTGATTGTTTTTATTTGTGACGATATCGAAGGACATTTCTTTTGAGTTGATCATGATGTCACCGATTCGGAGTGTCGATGAGTCGATCAGTGTGTATTCGAATCGTTGGGGTAGTACCTGTAAGCCATTTTTGCTGGCTTGAAATAATAGTGGTTTGGTCGATGAAGTCTTTGCTGAAGAAGAAGGTTTGACTGCTTGTGATTCAGGAGATGCCACTTCCTTAGGGGCAGTTTCAGATTGTCCGAAAGCAGTTCCAGCGATGATGCTTGTTGAACTCAATGCTAATGCTAAAGAAGTTAGCCGTAGCAGACTCATTGTGAATCTCCTGGATGCATTAATGTTGCGATTTCCTGCGACGCCTTGTGGGGGTCTTGTGCATTCATTATAGCTCGAATGACAGCTAAAGAGGTCGTCATTTTTGACAAGAAGTCTCGATTTTGGCTGATGACAATTCGGCGAGGATGTTGGCTCCAAGCGGTTTTGATTCTTTCGTTAAGCGCCTGCGCTTCTTGAAAGCTTTCGGTGCGAATTGGATTTGAGGTGTCGTAAAAATCGGCGGCAGCTGTGTCTAAGTGCAAAACCCAATCATAACGACTCAGTTCGTAGGCCTCATCAGTGCCCATTGATGTAAAAAAATCTTCTTTAGGAAGAGGCCAGTAGGCAATCGCATCCAAAGATCCGCGATCACAAACCAAAAGGGGGGCCTGAGACTGATGGGCAATTAAGGCTTCAAGTTCTTTTTGGGTGTAATAGATAGCTCGTTGTACGTGAACTAACCCCTCGGTGTCTTTGGATCGTGGGAATCCACCGCGATATAATATACTGGCAGCCTCAGCGACTATAGCGCAGCGAGGGCCTAGCTCTTTTTTTAAGGCTTCGATAAGGGTTGTTTTTCCGCCCGAAGGCCCACCGGTAATGGCAATTTTGATCGATTTCATAACAATATTTTGCGTTGTTTAAGCATCGAGGTCAAATGGCTTTAAATTTACAAAAGATAACGAATGCTAAAGGCGATACGTGCGAAGAAGCGATAGCCCCAGGGCATTTTTTTTAGGTCGCTGAGTTTGATCTGTAGAGAACTTCTTAAGTCTAGTTGAAATTGATTGTTGAGATGTTCGATGCTGTCAGAATCAGTGAGAACAGCCTCAATTTCGAGATCGTGAAGGAAAGAGCGGTGATTTAGATTGCTCGATCCGATACTAGACCATTGGTCGATCAGCATATATTTCGCGTGGAGGACTCGATTTTGAAACTCAAAGACCTCAATATTGTTTTTGGTTAACCACTTGAGAATGTTATAGGAAGCCATTTTGACTAAGGGCACGTCCGAAGGACCAGGTATAATGATTTGAATCTCGCATCCTCTTTGTTTTGCTTTTTTTAGTGCCCTAAGAAAGGATCTTTTTGGCAGAAAATAGGCAGAGGTAATCGAAATTTTGGATTGAGCAGAGTTGATTCTTTTTATTAAGTCTTTGTATAACCGATAACGCATTTTTTGGCTGTAGTTGATCCTTAATGCATCCATTGGCAAAAGAGGTTTTCGCTGTTTTGCCAGCCCCAGTAGCCTTTGAAAGAGGCGCTCTTTACCAGCATCGTTCCAAGTTAGATTGTGGGCCCGGATAGCTAATTCCACGGAGGAGCCCTCTAGTTGGACAGCAGAGTCTCTCCAAGCTTTAATTCCCATCACGGATTCAGAGTGTTCCTGAGTTAAATTTAGGCTTCCAACCCATAAGAGTTCGTCATCGATACATACAATTTTGCGGTGATTGCGTCGATTGAGTCGACGAACCAGGCTTGAAAATCGCAAAAGATGTTTGATAGAGAAAAGCTGGAACCAGCGAAAGTTGCGGGGGAGGGGATGATACACTCGTAAAGGGATATTGTTTTTTCGGCAGATATTTTTTAAGGAGTCTATCCAGTAGTAACTACCAAAACCATCTATGATGAGTTGAACTTGAACTCCGCGCGCGACGGCGGCGCGAAGTTCTTCCAGTAGAATATTGGTTATGGGATCCACTGAAAAAATATAGCTTTCGATAAGGATTGATTTTTTTGCTCGTCGAACGCCGTCGACGATTGAACGAAAATACTCGTCACCAGAGTGATAAAAATTGATTTTAGTCCAGCTGGCGTTCATGCTTACCTTCCAGGATAAAGCACAACCCTTTCTTGTTCATTTAATGGTATTTTTGCTTTTAGGATGGATTGCGCTTCATTCCAAGAATAGCGGCTGGAGCTATGGATGAGAACAATTTTTTCAGATTTAATCTCGGGCAGTCGAGGAAGAATTTCATCAAGATGAGTGTGGCCCCAGTCTCGGGCATGTTGTACGCTCTTTTTATCATCTAAATAAGTAGCTTCAAGAAAAAGAACTTTTGAATTTCTGATCCAATCTTCTTGATCGAGGAACTCGATTTGTGTGTCCCCCGTAAATGAAAATACCGGTGTTTCTATTTCGTCCTGCAGAACGACACCCTTATTTTTTAGTTCTACCAGCTGGTGAGAGTTTAGATGTGCGAACTCGGGACGAAGTTTGTGATTCCGCTCAAATACAGTATAACCGTACGACTCGATGCGATGAACTGTTTTGAAGGATTTTACAAAGAGTTGTTTGTTTATTTCGACCTGGAATTTCGAAGTTACGGGATGAAAGTGATAAGCATATTGATGTCCTTCAAGTTCCTGCCAGATCTTCATTATTCTATCCAATCCCTCGCATTGGCTTGCTGGGAGGTAGAATTGAGCTGGGTTTTGCCTATTCATTGCTTTTTGAGAAATAATATAGGGAATACCCGCAGCATGGTCCATATGTGCGTGCGAAATAAAAATATGGCGCAGATTAAAGGAAAAAGGAAAACCTTGGGCTACATCAAAACCTAGGCTCCATTCAGGAATTGCGAAGGCCGTGCGAATTCCTGAAAGGGAAAGCCCCTCTACTTTCAAAGAATTGAAACTCCAAGGGGCTCCGACTTGAAACACTTAAAAGGCCTTTGTCACTAAATCGTGGTTGATCCAAGCATAGGGCTGTTCTGGCTTCCAAGAGCTGTGTATCATAACATATCCGCATGCCGAAAAGACAACTTCAGAGAGTACAGAGGTGATCAACTGCTTTTCGTCTTTGTGAAGTGCATAAAGTTGCTCTGAACGCATGAGCATCTCTTCCATTTGTTCTTTGCTGGAATGCTGTGGCCATTTATCAAATGAGCAGTACTCTTTAGTCACTGGAGTATTAAAATAACCATCCGTGATTTGGATAATATCATCAACGCCCGTTCCGTCCTTAAGAAGAGCGAGGCAATCCTTTAATACTTTTTGTGCCTTCGGATTTTGAGTTTCTTTTGAAAGCAAAGAAATGAGGGGATAGAGAGGGATTTCCACTCCTTGAAAAATAGAGCTCGAGTTAGTTAAAATCTCGGGGCAGTTGTAAACGCACGAGGAAATTCCTTTTGCAAAAAATTCGGACGAGATATTTTCTAGGCGTTTCTTGGCCCAACCTTGAATGTATGGTGAGTAAGTTTGCCATTGAATTTTTCCGTTAATTTCAATCTCAGTCCCGTGATACCCATAGGCTACATAGCTAACATGAGAACCAGACATTTGAAGCTTTTCACGAAGTGGGCCAGAGAGTTCAATAAGATGGCGATAGGTATCGGCAGTCACTTCGTTAAAACTCGTCTCACAAAGGCGACCAATATCACTTTGCCAAAATTTTTCTGAGGCTAAATAACGATCACCTGTGCCTTTAAAGACCCAGTTCATGACCGGCATTACGATTTTAGCTCTTGGTACGCCACCTGCCATAAGATGGGCGAAAAGAACATTTGCGCCAGCTGGAATATGTTTTTCTAGTTCGACCAAGTATTGAGCAACCTGTTTTTTAAATCGCTCGAGGCCCTTTTGACGAGAGTTCTCGATTGATTGAAAGTTGAGTTTGCAGTTTTCCCAATTACTTAGTTTAGCTTCTTTAAGTTGATCAACAGGGCAGACTCCGTTGTCATCCTTTTCAAGATCAAATCCCGCCTCTAGAGGGATATTAATAAATGGCTGAGGAATTTGAGCCATCTCTTCGTCTGTTAAAGATCGCAGTTGGCCATCTTTGTCCCGACGCCCCACAGTTGCACGGATAACTGTCATGCCAATTCTTTCAGCTTCTTCAACGAGCCCCGTTGCGTAGCCTCGAGAAAATAGTTCTCCGAAAAGGACCAAGACATCCCCTTTTTTATAGGGTGCTAACGAGGGTTTTTGTCTGAGAGGAAAATAATTTTGCATAAGCCTCCTTAGGGAAAATGTTCTGAAATGATGCCCATGACTATGGCTTTTCAACAACAGTGGGTCAAGTAATCGGCTTGACTCGGTGATTAACAATTGATGCTATATAGCAATGCGTATTGTGAGTTTAGTTCCATCGTGGACAGAGACATTTATTAAAGCGGGTATTCAAGTAGTTGGTCGAACGCGTTTCTGTATTCATCCGGCTCAAAAGATCACAAATATTCCAATCGTTGGTGGAACCAAAGAAGTGGACTGGGATCTTATTATCGAACTGAATCCCGATTTAATAATCATGGATAAGGAAGAAAACCCACTGCAAATGGCCGAAGAGTGCCCCTTACCTTATCTTGCAACCCACGTTTCTTCGTTATCAGACATGCAACGCGAACTAGAGCGTTTAGGCCGCCACTTTGATAATCAAAATCTTTTGCAGTGGGCTTTTGAAACTGGAGAGCTCTTGCAGTTGCCTCGTCGGGCATGGAGCTTTCAGAAGATCCCCGGGCTTATCGAGATGGTAAAGTCGACCGACAATGATGTTACATCGGTCGTTTATATGATTTGGAAAAAGCCTTGGATGTGTGTCAGTCGTGCGACATTCATTGGCTCTATGTTGGAATATCTAGGCGCGCGAGTACTTACGTTTGAGCACGATGAGAAATATCCTTTGGTTGAGGTGGAAGAGTTTCAGAATAGTTTCGTCTTATATTCGTCCGAGCCATTTCCGTTTCATAAAAAAATTCATGAACTTCGCGAATTGGGATTTTCAGGAGCCGTAGTTGATGGGGAGTCCTATTCTTGGTTCGGTATTCGCAGTTTAGAGTTTTTAAAAGCTAATTCTTTGATATAAAAAAACCGAGCCGCGAGCTCGGTTTTTTTTATAGGTCTATTTCAGGATCGCCGGGTGAGCGCCGGAGCCTTTTTTGAAAACTTCCGACATTGTTGTAACTTGAGAGCTGTGCAGTTCATCTTGCACCTGAGCATGTAGAGGCATCTTATGTTGGGCTTTCATCGCCATCATCAGTTTGGCATAATCAGAATCCCCACGAAGAGCGATGAAGAACGGACGGTTTCGTTCATCGCCCGCATCTTGCCCTTGGGTTACCGAAGTTTCTTGATTGATGAAGTAAAAATTTTCAGTTTTTACAATTGGCTTATTATTGATTTGGCCTTCGCAGATCAATAGACCCCGAGTCATGGCATCAATTTTTTCGGTATCGGACAAAGAGCGATTGAAAATACCTAGCAGATTACGTCGCTTATTATACCAAGGCCCGTCTTCGTCCTTAGTGAATAAAACAGGATTAATTTTCACCGAGACACAAGATTCGTGTTTGTTAATTAAAATCTCCATCTGGTTTTTTTGGACAGCCATCGAAGTCGTTGCCCCGACAGAAATTCCATTGCTGGCAGATTGAGCATCGCTGGTCGAGTTGGATATTTGATATGAGGTGTCCAATCCTACAGAAAATACGTCAAAAAATTTAAATCCAAGCCCCGCTTTAGTTGAAATGCTTGCGGTCCGGCTGACAGAATTCGTGTGCGAGTTTGTCATTGAAAATGAGGTGCCGACACTGATTCCATGGTTCGAGCCAGCAATTAGCTTAATGCCGCCGGTTTCGTAGACATTCGTTACTTTTTCGAAGACAAAGAACGGTAGATCGGTGTTGCGTAAACTCTGGCCACAAGTTTGATTTACGAAGCCAGCGACAGCCTCTGAAATAGCTCCGCCTTTGTTTTTGTACATTGATGGAAGGAATTCGTAGGCCCACCAAGCACATAGTCCTCGACTCATTTGGGCTGAAGGTGTCCCAGAGCGCAAAAGGTTTTGGACTGCATCAAGATCCATCTTACCGGCACTTTTCGCTAACTTTAGATCTCGGTTTGGAATTCCGTACATTGCTGAATTAGGAAGGTATCGCACCTCAAGACCAGCGATGCCACCAAGTAAGGTTTGAGCCTTCTTGTCGGTTAAATTCAATAGACTTAGGTTTTCTTTGGCGGCATAGGTAGATTTTCCCGCTTTTTCGGCGATGCTTTTTTGCAGAGCCGCGTTAGCGAGTTCTCCTTGAGAGATAATATTATCAATAATACCTAGGTTTTGTTTTACCGCATCTTTTTGTACAAAAAAACGAGTCATAGCTTCTAAGTCTGTGCGAGTAACTACTCTAGAAATCTCGTCTAGATTTAAGATAATTGGACCTTTGAATGTTGGTGAAACAAGACCAGAGTTCCAATCAATGAGGGAGTTCAGCGTTACTAAGTCTTTTGCTTTTTCTTGGCCCTTGGCTTTGGTTTCATCCACCGGATAGAGTTCAATGGCAATGGAGTTCCGATTGCCCCAAGCTTTTAAGTCATTGGTAGTCCAAGTAATTTCCGTCGTGATCTGACCGTTCAGAGCCGTGACTAGTTTGGCCTCGGAAGAAACCAGTGGATTTTTAAAATCATAATCAGGATTTCGCACAACGGCGATTTTTAAAAGATAGATTCCGTCACGAATGCGATCAATGCTCTCGCGGCCATTATTCATGTTCGAGTAGGTTAAAACTTTTGGCTCAATTTTAAAAAGCACTTTCTTTTTGTGGCCTAAAGAAAGATTTTTATCTATTGAGTAGTCATAAGATAGTGTTGAATAGCTGTAGTTTTCAATTTGAATTGTCGATGGCAGAATTTCTTTTGACGAACACGAAGTTTGAAGTTTTTCAGAAGGGCTGACTCGACGCATATCCCTTCCTGCAGAACCCCATTGTTCCCAAGGATTGATAATGATCGGGATGTGGGCGTCGATACCAAGGTTGTTGTTAGTTATTTGAACTTCACCTTTGATATAGCGCTGGCATTCGTAAACTTTGGTGTTGAACGTGATGTCCCATTGAATACATGCAGAATTGTCAGCTTTGATTTCCGTAGTCTCGCCCTGACTTTCACCTTCTCTTTTAAATTTTACTACCTTAAACGTTTGAGCGCGGATGATTTTTTGATCTACGCCATTCTTTAAGCATGCTAGCACTTGAAACGAGACGTCTCTAGTTGTTGTCGTTTCATTACTTACACGTAAAAACTTAAACTCAAGGGGGGCTACTTCAATTTGTGGTTTTTGATAAGATTCTTCATCCACTTTCGGAGCTACGGCTTGAAGTTTTGCCAATGAAAATTCAGGATCCCCTGAAACGAGCGAAGAGAGCTTTAAGAAGCCGCCGGTTTTTAGTGTATCGTATTCGCCAACCTGGTAGAGGCCCTCGAATGGCTTCAGCTTCTGAGAGTTTCCTTTTCCAATCAGACGAAGTCCCACGTAGACTTGGCCGCGAGTGGGAATTAAAGAAAGCTTTATATCTGAGGCAAGAGCCAGAGAACCATTTTTTATCTCGGCGCTGATAAGATCACTTTGTCCTAACAACTTCCACTTATCTGTTCCGCCTTCTTGAATACGATGTAAAAGGTTTATTTGTCCTTCGAAGGCGCCCGAAGTCAGTGGGCGTGTGATAAGGTCTCCATTTGCATTTTTAATTTGAATCGTTGGGCCAAAGCGCAGTTCGTAATTCAGAACGATGTTTTTGGCATCCATGGATTTTTCTAAAGCTAAAAGACGAGCGTCTTCAACCCAAAGTTTCAATGATTGCTGTTGGTTTTGTCCAACCAGCTGCTGTTTGATTTCAGAGTCTTCAGTAATTGTTCCCTCTGGCGCTTTCTTCGCATCTAAGATAACGGCGCTGTCGTTCGTTGCCCATGGGTTGAACGCGAAGGAAACTTTTCGTTGGCCTCGGTAGACGCCTTGTCCTTGAATAGTGCGTTCTAAAAGAAGATATTTTGCTTCTGCGGCTGGGTTGTATTTTACATCTTCCTGCCAAGAGATACAGCCTTCAAGATCGGTTGATTTTTTGATAGCGGACTCCGCAATAGAAAATTGAAGATTTTGAATGCTTTTTCCACGGCTAATTTCTTTTAGGCAAACTTCAAATGAGATCCTTTTGGAATCAGAAATTGAAAATTCTCGTTGAACAGTATCCGGGACAACGTCTGCTTTATAGCTACGAACTGAAAAGTTGGCAGCTGAGTTTTCTTCTTTAAGAAGATCTTTTTGTTCTGGAGCAGGCAGACTGCACGCAGTCAATGCTACCGTGCTAATAAGGGCGGCAAACACCGAGTTCAAATTAAAAACTGAATTAGAATTCTGCATAAGTAGTCTCCAGTTTCAAAATGAGATTGCGTTCTTTCAATTGAATGGGATGTTCGCTAATCACATCCGCCTCGGTGAACCTTAATGCAAGATTGTAGCCATCCTTAGGGAATGCGATTTTTCCTTCAAAACTTTGGCCGTTACGATTTGTGTTAAAGAATCTTCCAGGGGCAAAGTAGGCGAGGGTGGCATCGGATTCTACCCGGAACCGGCTAACTAATAGTTGGGCATTTAAATTTGGGTCAAATTGATAATTTAAAATTCCCCAAAGTTGATAAGCGGTATTCAGTCTTGCAGGGGCTTTGTTGTTTTTTAGATAATCGACTCCAAAGCGAACCGAGGTGGCGCCAAACTCAATGTTTGACTCGATCTTTGTATCAAGTCCACTGTATTTATATTGCCAGCGGCCTTCGGAGTCCGAAATCACCTCTACCGAGTTGCCAAGCCCGTAGGATTTTTGAGCGACGGACGTGGGGATGTTTTCCCATTGGAAGAATCCCGCATGCAATCTAAGGCCGAAGCTGTCTGATTTGTAGTTCCCTTTTAACGAGGCCGTAGTTAACGACGGGGTCTTTTCTTTTTCTCCGGTATTTGAAGCTAAAGAACTGGTTGTAGGAATGGCATTTTGAGCGACAAGTCCTACGACAAGTTGATCTGTAGCTTCTGTTTTAAGTGTAAAGCGGGCTGCAGGAAAGGGAATGCTATCGACAAGAAGGCTTGAGTGAATTTTCTCTTGATTTAAGGCGCCAGCATTTAGTTCGATATTTCGAATAGGTTGAAATTCAATGGCAGCATTATTTAATGTGATTCTATTTTCTGTCTTGTCAGAGGTATCAAATGATTGTGTTGCGCCATTAGAATAGCGAAATATTGGATTGATTTGAAATGATAATTGGCGATTGAGTTTGTAACTGGTTTGCAGGTCAAAATTAAATCCAAACAGTTTTGATTCGCCACGTTCTCCAGTACTTGAAGATCCATTCAAAGAGGCTTTCCACTCTGCATCCCAGCGCTTTGCGATGTTTCTTTTACTGATATTTTCTTGCGCGGATAATTGTGAGACACCACCAGCGTTCGCCAGGTAAGGCAGAGAAATCAGAAGTGAGAATGTGAATAAGCTTTTCAACATGAGGACCTTCCTGCCCCGAAAATATTCAAAATATGTGCGCAATCAAATGAGCCTCTAAAACAAATTACGCTGTTAGTGTTGTCAAAAGAATTAACAGGCATCCCAAGTTTGTCTTTCAATCTCAGATAGATACATATGGAAATCAGAGGAACACTATTGGCTTTGTTAAGTTTATTTTATTGAAGAATTCTTGAAATGCCGCCGAAAAGTTCTACATAAATCAAGGAATTGGGCGGTTATCAATGAGAGCGTTAGTGATAGGTGGTAACAGGTTTCTTGGAAAGCAGCTGGTTAATGAGCTGCTCAAACACGGATTTGAAGTCACAACTTTAAACCGAGGAAACCTGCGACCCCAATATGATGGACCTGTTTCTCAAATTAATGTTGATAGAACGCAAGGGGTTGCCATGGCGGCAGCGTTAAGTGGGAAAAGTTTTGATGTTGTCTATGACATGATTTGCGCAGACCCCCAAACTGCAGCTGCAACAATTGAGGCTTTACGGGGGGTCACGACTCGCGTGATTTTAGCCTCTTCCAGCTTTGTTTATCCGTATGGCCAACATATCCATGAAGAGCAATTTGATCCTGGTCATTATACAATCCCCGGGCAATTTGCGGGCTTGGGGGGCTCGGAGCTTCGTCGTCTAGCCGAAGCTGTCTATGTTCAAAAATCCGGTTTTAAAGTGACTATTGCGCGATTGCCGTTTGTATTGGGGGCCGAAGATTCAACGGGAAAGTTGAAGAAGTTGGTTCGCAAAGTCTTTTTGAAAGAAGACATCTATATCCCCAATAAAAATGCAAGATTCAGTGTTATCACAGTCGAGGATGCGGCAAAGGCGATGGCAAAGTTGGGGGTCTTTTTTCAGGATGGTGCTGTGAATATAGCTTCAGAAGTGCCTGTGTCGATGGGGCAGATTTTAAAAATGGTCGAAGAACTTTCGTATCGAGCCGTTCGCTATACCGATAAGGGGGATTCTGACTCGATCAGTTTGTTCAGTCTAAAAACCGATTGGTATGTTGATACCAATCGGTTACGTAGGTTGGACTTTGTAGCCAAGCCGCCTTCTCAGTGGTTGCCTGCCTTGTTAGAGCAAACTGTGCACGAGGTCAACAAAGGCTTCTAAAGATTTTTTGCATCGAGGTCACTGAAAATTTTTTGAACCAATTTGGGTGTTGAACCTGACAGCTTTTCAATTTCGTTTTTAATGCCTTGATTGAGGCGATGTCGGAATTCAGGCTTCGAAAGCTCTTCGAAGCTTTGACGCCAATCTAAAGCTTGGGAGTTGCTCTGAACCATTGGAAAGCCTTCGATGGTTTTTTGTTGCATCAAAAGTGCCTCACGGTTGTTCAAATGATGTGGGCCCACAAAAACTGGCAATCCTGCAGCGAGGGGTTCCATAACGCTGTGAACTTGTTTTTTAAAAGATCCTCCGACAAAGGCTGCATGACCCCATTGGTAAATCTCTGCTAAGATTCCTACCGTGTCGATGATCAATACATCTGACACCAATTTGTCAGTTTGGGTATAGCGCTGAAAACTCATATTCAGTTCTACAAGATGGGACTCTATTTGCTCTAGATGAGCCGATTGAGTTTCATGGGGAGCGATTATGAACGTCCAGCCTTGGGCCTTTAAGCTTGGAAGCAGGGGCAACAATTGGTCTTCATCTTCTGGCCATGTAGATCCTAAAATAAATGTAGCGTTTTTAGGACGTAAACTTTCTTTTATGACCTGAGGATTTTTCAAGCGGTGAATCACTTGATCGTACCTTGTGTCTCCTAGAACGGATATTTCTGCAGAAAGATTTAACTCTTTTAAAGAGTTTAAATCCGATTGGCTAACTACAAAAACTTGAGTCGTGGCTTCCAAGCTTATTTTCGTTAGATTTTTTGCTAATCCATGAAGACGTGAACTGTTCTGGGCAAAGGTTGCTGAAAAAAGATAAACAGGCACATGTAGCTTTTTGCAAGTCAAGGCTTGTAAAGGCCACAAATCAGTCCTTGCTACCATCAAGGCCTGCGGATTAAATCGTTTTATAAAACGAGTCATCGCAGACGAAGTGTCCCAAGGAAGAGGGCCCCAGACGTCAATATCCGCGATCGAACGTAATATTTTTTTTGCCGAAGGCGACGAATAGGTAACTAAAATTTTGTAATCAGGGTGGATTCTTTTTATCTCGCGGATCACTGGTCGAGCATATTCAATTTCGCCACTGGCCGCATGAATCCATAGGACCAAGCTTTGTTTGAGTTCGGGCTCGTTGATGTTTTTAAAATTCCATGCTCCCATGTGGCCATTTGCTATTTTGTCTTCAAGCATTTCACGAATTTTACCCGACAAAAAGGGACGAATTAAGCGCAAAAACAGAATTAAAATGGGAGTGACCAGTTGATAGATCATCAATGTTGTCATTATTGATTTATCCTTGGCTTTCGGGTTGAATTTTTTTGTAGACGGTCGATTTAACTAGGCTGGGTTTTATCTCCATCATGCATCGATGGTGAACTGAGTTTTTACAGGGGCCCTGGCCGTGTTTACTGCATGGACGGCAAGGAAGGTCTAACTCTAAAATGGTTGTTTGAGGAGTTCGTGAAGGGAAGCCAAAGGGGGCAGGCCCCATGAGTGCTATGACAGGTTTTCCTAATTGCTCTCCCATATGCATAAGGCCCGTGTCATTTGCAATTAAGAGCGAGCTTCGCGCAATAACGGCGGCACTGGCGCCAAGGCTGCATTTTCCTGCAAGATTTAAAACTCGCTCGGGGGCAACATCGGCGATGTCTTGAATGAAAGCATCCTCGGGGCCCCCAAGGCAGACAAATTTCTGGCCAGGCATTGAAAGTATAAGTTCTTTAAAATACTCCTTCGGCCAGCGTTTTAGAAAATAGGCAGCTGATGGAGCGAGTGCGATAAAGGGCGCCCAATCAGAAATCAACTCGTCGGCTTTTTTGAGGCTATCGGGATTAAGGAAGAACTGTGGGGCTGGGGGAAGATTCTTTGAAATACCCCATGCGGTCAAAGGTTCAATCATATCCCGCTGTCCAGAAAAGGGCTGTTCGAACTGATTTATGCGGAAACGAAATAATAAAAAACGTTTCCAGCGTTTCACCGAGCGACGCAAGAATAGAGGACCACCAAAGCACTTTGTCACAATAAAGCTTACGAGCCGAGAGCGGGTATTGTTGTGCGCATCATAAACGTGAGTGAATCCCTCTTGTCTTAGACGCCACGCTAATCGGATCAGCTGCGGCCATTTCTGTTTGCGATCAAAAGACCATATTTTATGAAGTTGTGGATGAAATGCCAGAAGGCCTCTCATGTCTTCTCTTGTGAGCCAATGGATTTGCGCCTCTGGAAATCGCTCTTTAAGTTTGGCTGGAATTGACAAACATTGGACGACGTCACCGATGCTAGAAAAGCGTATTATGAGGATTTTTTCTTGGCTCATGGGAAATTTCTACCAAAGGTGCCCAAAAAGGTCACTTGTATAAAATTTTACGAGGCGATGCGAAAGAGTCGGCTTTAGAGACAGGCACAATGCTTGAACTGTTTTGAGACGAAGGAGTTTCATGCTCAAAAAGCGACTCAGCACTTTTATTATTAGTTCTGTCTTGATTTTTCTATCAAGTACAGCGGCTTGGGGCCAAGTGGTCTCGGAGTTAGAGCTTTTTTCAGACTCTTTCGTGTCTTCTTCATTTGGCGCAACTTCTAAGTCAGATTACCAATTTTTTGCTGCCAGCTTAAGAACCGATCCTGCCGTCGAGTCGGATTTCCGAATGGATGTGGCCGGTGCGGTTGCCTTTGGGGCTCCTTTGTTGAATTACCTGAATGCTTCAGAATTGTATTTCTATAAGGATTTGGGAGCTCAGCAAAAATTAAAACTAGGCCGGGCGAAATTTCTTTGGTCCGAGTTGGACGCTCGATGGGATTTAGGCGTTTGGGAACCTGTATTTAAGTGGAATCCTTTATCGGCCGAGCGACAGGGTCTTTCAGGTTTATTTTGGCAATCTGAAAAAAATGGCATCGAAGTCACTTTATTTGCCTCGGCATTATTTTTACCTGATCAGGGGCCCTCTTTTGATTTAGAAAATGGAAAGTTTGTGCGAGGAAATCCTTGGTTCCGTCGTCCTCCAGAAAGTGTTCAAATTTTTAATGAGACAACCGCAATTGAATATGATTTCACGCGGCCCAACGAATCAGACATTGTCTTTAGAACCAGTTATGGCGGGCGGCTTTTGTTAGGTGAGCAAGAAAAAGTGCGCCTTTCTTTAAGTTATTTATATAAGCCAATGAATCAGTTAGCACTTGCTTATGATGGGGCCTTAAACATCCCTAAAGATCGTGGTGTCATTACGATTGTTCCGGATGTCTTCTATCATACCTTATTAGGCGCTGATGTAGTCGCAAATTCTGGTCGCTTCAGATATGGTGCCAGCGGAACCCTGGATAAACCAAATAATGAAAAGGTTTTTGCACCTGAATTGACCGTGCCTGTGTTTACGAAGGCCTTTTTGGCAACGGCATTTTTAGAATATGATTCAGGTCCTTTTTTGATTTCTATTCAGCGCATGGAAATCTTTGGTGGAGAGATTTCTGAGGAAGGTAAACTTGCTAGCGCGGACCGTAGACCTTTGATGACAAGATATTCGTTTCGACAAGCCAACGAAGTGTCAGGGGTGGTGCGACGCTCTTTAGGTAAAAGTCGGCGGTTTGAAGTTCGGGGCTCTTTAATGGGAAGTGATCGCGGTGATTTTTCGTTGGTAAAAATGTATGGGAAACTAAGTGTAAGTCAATTATGGCATGTCTTTGGTGAGGTGCAGCTGGTTGATGCCGCGCAGGTGTCGGCTCAGAATCAAAACGAGATCGCCCAATATGCAAATAACGACCGATTTATGTTAGGAGTTTCTTATGTTTTCTAAGAGGCTCGTCAATCGGAATTCATTGTCCCGCGGTCTTGCTTTTACCCTAACGGTTGTGATGTTAACCTCTGGGGTGTCTTGCACGGACTATTTAAAGGGCGAGAAAAGTAAACCTGAAATTATTGAATTAAATAATTCTAAATTGCAGTGTTTGGAAAAGTTGCCGCAACAAATTAAAGATTTCTCAGAGGGAATCGCGAAGGACTCTGACTTAGGTTCTGGTATTGGCTGTATGCAGGAAGCCCTTACTTATTTTAAGGAACGAACAGTTGGATCGGTCAAAGATGGATATACGTCTCAGGACATGAGAAGTTTTTTTGGTAAGTATTTTTTAAAGCAAAATAACGTTTCTCCTGAACTTGCAAATGATCTGATGCGCCTGAAGCAAGCTCTGCTTGGTGGTTCTGATAGATATATTTCTAAAGGCGAAATCGAGCGTTTGGTGGATTTACTTTCTGAGTTTAAAAGCGAATTAATCTTGGTGAGCCCTCATGTTAAGAATTTGACTTTACGTCAGTCTCAATTTGATGAAGCTCAGTTTAATGAGGCCATCAAGGTCTTTAGAACTAGTTTACACAGGTTGTTCTTAAAAACCGAGTTAGTTCGCTCGGGATATTCATTCAACGAAGCGAAAAGTTTATTTTCAGGGATTGCCGACTTCGTAACAGGGGATCAGCCTTTTGCATTGTATGTTCAGGCGTCAGATCTTTTGCCTTTAGTAGAAAATATTAAAGTTATATTGTTGGGCGCAGATGCTCAGCTTTTAACTGCAAACGACTGGAGTCGGGCGGTTGACGTCTTTGTGGATCTTTATCATTTGTTATTAAAATCTGGGTATACCTTACGAGGTGTTCAGGTTGCAGACGCACGAACAACGAAGCACTATACGGATTTGGCTCAGACCTTAATTCAGTTACTTGAAAATAGCCCTCGGATGCAGCGGGAAGGATATATCCTTTTAAAAGATATCGACACCTTGGTTGCCGATGTGAACTCTCGAGGCTGGTTGCCGATCAAGGTTTCCAATAAATCATTGCAAGAGACCTACCGGGTGATATTGGCTCGGATGTTGGACTCTGAGCGACGGGGAGATAGTCGCGCTCTATTTGGATTGCAACTAAAACACTTAAAGGCGCTTAAGTCTGAATTGAATAGTTTCGCGCTGATACAAGATTTCGTGAACCAAGTCACTGCTAAGATGCCTGTGATTCCCTATAAATCTTTAGTGGGACTAGCTGGTTTATATAAAGCTGAGGGCAAAGCTCAAAAGATTTCTAGCGACGACGTCATGGAACAAAAAATGTTAAAGGCGGGATGGGAACATTTTGTTCGACTTCTAGCTCAGCCACGTCCTATGCACTTTGATAGCAGTGGCCGTGTGACAATTAGATATTCCCAGAATCTTGTAGAATACAACTGGGCAAGTTTGACCCGCTTTAACGTGATGGTCAGTCTTTCACGTTTATTAGTGATGGGTTATGCCGATTCGGGAGGCCCTTTCGAAACCATGAGTCTTTTAAAAGATGATAGTCGAAAGATTAATGGCCTGGCACAGTGGTATGCTGATTTTGACAGTCTTGGAGTGGAGCTTAAGGCTTTCGATCCTCGATCAAAAAACTCTGGAAGTCGTTCTTTCCTTGAAGCTTCGTTATTCACGCCAGCGGGGGACGGTGACGAGCGATTAAATGTTGTTGAAAGTTTTGAATTTGTGTCCATTTTGTTAAGTGGCGGCCTTGGGACTTCATCATTGATTCAACAATCGTTAGATCAATCAGGTTGTCAATTGCCCGAGCAGCGAGACGTTTTTGATTTTGCGAAATACAACGAAGAATGTGCAAAGAGGGTATTGCGTCGAGAGTTCCATAAGTACTTTAGCAATTTGCCGAATATGGCTGGCTGGGTGCGAATGTTGAATCAAAATGATTGGGACGAGTTTTATGGAAACTTGTTGGCTGTGGCCCGAGTTTCAAACCCCAAAGAGGGGATGGTTGAAGTGGCGGATATTAGAACCGCTGTGATGATATTGCATTATACTGAATCTTTGATGACCATTTACGATGCTGATCGGTCTCAGGCCTTAAACTCTAGCGAGATTCGCACAGCTTCGGTTCGTTTTATGGGTTTTTTGCGTAATATGAGCCCTGGGACTGGGGATGAGAATTTAGCAGCCGCGTTTGCCTACCTTGTTTTAAAGGGTGAAAAGCCGTCTGCGGCAGATGTGATCGGGTTTCGTCTCAAAGACAGTCTTTTTGACACGGGACAGGCACATCGAGGTCAGATTTTAAAAGTTTTCAGAGTTCTGAAGGATGGTCTGAAGTAAAGATTGATCTAAATCTAGAACTGCAATAGAAATAAAGGCTATGCTATGGCCCTATATTATTCTTTCATATTTAAGCCTTTTTGCTCTGGGACTCAGCGATAATATTCGTGGGCCCGTCTTTCCCGAAATTTTAAAATCATTTCAGTTGAGTGACACTCAAGGAGCCTGGCTTTTTGCGGTATCAGCTACGGCCAGTTTTTTTGGTAGTTTGTCGGGGGCTCGATTATTGAAGCGCATGAATAAGATCCGAGTGCTCGATATCGGCTTGATTGTTTGTGCGGCCGGATTGCTGGGTCTCGCCCTTGCGCCCAGTTTTGGAATGATGCTTTTTGCCTCGGTTTTTTTTGGTTTAAGTATGGGAATAATGGGAGTCAGTCAAAATACTTTAGCGGCCTTGGGATCTACTCCCGAGCGCCGCAATCAAATTCTGGCTGGCTTGCATGCAATGTACGGTCTTTCCAGTTTACTGGCTCCCTTATTTGTCAGTTTGATTTGGACCTATGCAAATAACTGGCGCTGGGTTTTTGGTTTTGCTGCTATTGTCCCAGCGGTTATTGCCGTCTATTCTATTTTTATTGCGCCTAAATTTGAACCATCCTCGGCGCCGACGACAAGCAATCAAGGTGCAGAATCTTTTAAGTGGAGATTTTGGGTGGCATTGATGTTGGGCTCCTATGTCGTGACTGAAATTATGGTTTCTTCTCGTTTAGCCCTTTATATGACCCGGGTTCAAAACGAGAATTTGCAACGAGCCAGTTTTTACGTCAGTGGTTTTTTTGTTTGTTTGCTGGCGGGACGATTGCTTTGCACATTCGTCCATTTTCGATCAGCATTAAAAAATCAATTGTTGCTTTGCTTCGGCGCTTCGATTGTCTGTCTTTTGCTGGGCCTATATTTACATCCAATTGGATTCGTGCTTAGTGGTTTTACGATGGCCCCGGTTTATCCTTTGGCGATAGCTTATATGGCGGAAAAGTTTCCTGGAAGTTTAGAATCCACGATTTCAACAGCCATGGCGACTCAGTCCTTTTTGATCGTTCTCATGCACGTTTCGGTCGGACGATTGACGGACTTATTTGGAATTCACCAAGCTATGTTGTTTGGGCCGGCTGCAATTGTGGTTTCTGCAATCTTACTGTGGTTCTTCGATATTCAAAGAAGCAAGTATTCGCCGATTACGAATGAATCTAGTGCAAAAGCTAAAGTTCAGATGGAGTCTTAAACGTGAAGTTCGTTTTTCTGTTTATTTTTAGTGCTATTGCTTTTTTCTTTTCGGCGAAGAGTTTGGCTTCAACGTCTTCTTTGGATCTTTACGAGGATCCCGAACTTGTCTACCGACAGCCTTCTTCGCTCGAGACTCCCGAACGGGATTTTCTGATCGAGCTAACGGGGAAAGTCACACACTTTATTGATCATAAGTCTGTGGCGGTGCAGTCCGATCAAAAAGAGTGGTCTTTGGGGGATATTCTAGCTGTAGAATCCCAGTTTAAGGATGTGGGTGTTATTGCATTTTTGGAGGTCACCGAAATCAAGCGTGAGGGACGCGGTCGTATTTTGATTTGTCAGCTTTTGCGAAGCACGCGGAAAAATTTTGTTCAGGTGGGGGATTCCGTTTTCCGGGTCGATCTGACTAAATTTAGCGAACGTTACAAGGGGAGCACCGAGCTGTTGGTAAAAAAAACGGATCAGTTGATTTCTTCAAAATATCACTATTTGGTGACTCAAGGTTTGACGATTGGTGAAACCGCCCAGACTTTACAGAAGGACGAAGTCTTAGCGACTTGGTATTCGCAGATGTACTACGGGGTGACACCGAATCTTATGGTGGGAACTCTCTTGCTTGGGAATTTAGCGGGGGCACCGAACGTTCAGGGTAAATGGAGATTTTTTAATTCGGAATCAAATATTTTTTCGGTGGCTTTAAACGTCGCAAAAATTCCAACCGAACCCAGAACCACGGTCAACGCCACTTTTTATTGGGATTCAATTTCTTCTGAAAGCGTCATAAGTCATACTTATCTTTCTTTGGCTCTTTTGTCTTTGGAAAAAGCCGAGGATAAAACGGCTATCAAGGCCTTTGGTTCGTCCTCGATTCAGACGGGTTATGAATTCATTCAAGATGATTGGAATCGTATATTGGTGGGGCCAACGTACTCGTTTGAAAATAAAGCGGTCGGTGGATATTTTGGGTACATGAAGATTTGGGATCGTTTTCACCTACTACTGGCTCTGAACTCGACAAATATTTCAGAGTTCCGCCCTTCTGCTCAAAACGGCTATTTCTTCTTCTTTGATGCGTTCTGGAGATTTTAAGATGGATTTTTATTTAGTCATTGCTCCGGGATTGGAAGTGCAGACTCTATCTGAAATGAAAGAAGTTTGGCCTTATCTAATTGGTAAAGATGGCCAAGCTCATAACTCGGCTTTTCCAAAGTACGAGATGGATCGCGGAGGCATTGAATTTAGCTGCGACGAGATTCTGGCTTATCAATTGAATTTCTTTTTAAAAACACCGACACGTTTACTTCAGCGAATCAAGCGTTTCAGAACTCGGGATTTTCCTAAAGTTTTTCAAGAGATTTCTAAAGTCCCTTGGAATCAGTTATTAAATAAAGAGCTTTCGGTCGAGTTGCATGTTTCAGCTCAGAAGTCTCGGTTAAATAATGAAAAGCGTTTGTCCTCGGTCTTAGAAGAAGTCCTGCTTAAGAATGGATGCAAGGTTGAAAAAGAAGCACCTCAGGCTATTTATTTAAGAATGGATAATGATGATTGTACTTTGTCTATCGATACGACCGGTGAAATGCTTTATAAAAGAGGCTGGGGATTGTTGAAGGGCGAAGCACCGATGCGAGAAACCTTGGCTGCTTTTGCGATTCGCGAGTTAATTTTTGATAGTCCGTTGCCTAAAACACGGCAGATTTGCTTATTAGATCCATTTTGTGGATCGGGTACCTTATTGCTGGAAGCTGCTTCGCTTTATGCTCCTCATTGGCAGCGACCTTTTTCTTTTATTCATTTTCCAAGTTGTCCTAAAATTTTCAAATCGGACTCTTGGCGCAAAAATTTTCGGCTTCTGCCAAACCCCATTTTTAAGTCTTATGTCGGCAATGATCTTAGCGCGAAGGTCTTAGAGGCTGCTCGTCAAAACAGTGAAGAACTGGGGCGCCAGCTCTTAGAGGTCCACAGTCAATGGGCATCTACATTTAAATGGCATAATGGCCCTTGTGGAAGCCTTTCCGGGGCCCCATTTTTAACTGACTTGGCCGAGGGGGATGAAGTTTGGATAGTGAGCAATCCTCCGTATGGGGACCGCGTCCAATTAGGCGCCGATGGAGGCCTTCAGCAGCAAATTACCCACGTCTTAGGACAAGGACAGGGGCGCATTACGCGGCTTGCACTGCTGCTCCCGCCAGAAGAGGCCCAGGCTTTACACTTCCAAGGCTTTGAAAAGACCAAGGAAATTCCTCTATCTAATGGCGGACTGAAAACTGTTTGGACAGTGTGGTGTAAAATTTAAGGATTTGGTCAAGAGGCTCTTCAGAAGGTCGCTTTTTAGAGTTTCTTCGTTTATAACCAGTCCCATGAAAACAATCAGAGTTATTCCTAGTTTATTTGTGTTGGCTTCTCTTTCTATGACGGCCTGTGCTCCTCGTGATGTTGCGGTCACCAGTCCCGAAGAACGGGCCTTTATTCAATCTAGAAAAGGTCGCACACCAACAGTTGGTGCTCAGGGTGCCCAAAGCAAAACCGGGATTATTGAAAAGTCTGATTTACGTGTTGATGATAAAGCTGTTGCTTTGGTGCTTCTTGAAAAGCAGGCGGAAGTTTTAGAAGTCATCGCCGCCTCGCAGTTAGATCGGTATCAAACCAAGGGTGCCTACAGTGTCGAAGCTAAAGCCAAAGCGGCAAGCTTAGAGCGCACTCTTTTGGTGGCTCGAAATAAAGAGACAAAAGTAGAGTCCGCTGAAGCCTTGAAAACTATTTTAAATAGTGAGTGGAATTTTGACGTCTATAAGGAGACCGCCGGTGAAGCTTCAAAGATCGTAATGATCGAAGGGAAAAATAAAGAAACAAGAATTTCTTTGGATCGCTCCCAAAAATCAGATCGAAATACTCCTAAGTTGTTTGCGAACTTGAATCTATCCAATGCCGAATTGCGAGCTTATCCTATTAAAGATTCTGCGGCATTCAAGGTTTACTACTCTGCTGAAGGTCTTTTAAATGCAGCCAAAGATAAAATGTCAGCTTGGCCGGTAAAGTTAAAAATCGAGATGGATGTTGATCTTGCGGACTTAACAGCAGCAGAGCTTAAGATCTCGAAAGTATATTCCTCAATAATCGTTGGCGAGGCAAAACCTCGAGAGATTCGTTTGTTTTTACCAAAAGAAAAATCTTTAACCTTCAAAAATGATAATTGTCCGCAAATTGTTGGCTCTATACAGGTTGAAACACCCATTTATAAAAAAGGACAGGGGGATCGTCCAGAGTTTCAAAAAATTCCTGTCGAGCTTGGCGAGAATGAAGCGAACTTTGATAGCGGCAAATACACTTCCCCTAATAAAGCTTGCGGTCAGCGACCAACGGTAGATCTAAGTAGATTGTTAAATTAAAAAAAAAGCCACATCGAAAGATGTGGCTTTTTTTTATCTCTTTTTCATTCTTACATAAAGTGGGAAGTGGTCGGAAACTCCGGTCTTGTCGTCGTTGTCCCAGCGATTTGGATATTTTCCACGACGAATATGAATTTCGTCATAGCGAATAGCATCGACCGTTTCAGGAAGGATTCTGTAGGATCCTTTGCCATCAGCCTGCAGGGCCTTCGAGTATAATTGAGCATCAAGGAAGGACCAGCTGCGACGATAGTTGTGAGTACCGGGGCATTCTTTACAGCCAATAAAATGAGACACCCAAGTCGTTGGAGTTGCGATTTTCTTGAAGAGTTTTGCCTCTTCTTCCTCTTCGGCGGTGATATTTAAATCGCCGCCTCCGATGGCCATGTATTTCTCGTTATCTCCATTAACACGTTTCACTAATTGAGTTAGGGCCTGTTCGCGCCAATGAGTAGGATTGGCCTGGGAAGGGAAGTGGGCGCCAAAAACATTTAATACGTCGCCGTTGGGAAGTTTTAATGGAACTTGCAGGATACCACGTGTATCCGCATAACGATCTTTTTCCGATGGTTTTTTGACGATCTCAACTTTATGAAGCTGAGGTGTCCCAGCCAGAGGAAAACGCGAAAGCAGCCCAACATCGATTCCTCGTTTGTCTTCGCCTTCAATTAGGACCACGGTTTGGTAACCCGCTGCTTTGAGGCCTTCTTCGTTAAGGCGTTTCAAGATTTTTATGTTTTCTACTTCAAGCACTACTAGAATGTCAGGGCCATTGCCATCGACGCCTAAAACAATTTGAGAGATATTCTTGATTTTTGCCTTGATCGTTTCATCGTCATAGTCAGTATTTAAGCATTCCGCTACTCGACTAGGAGAGTCGTTTTCTTCGCAGCCTTCGCGATAGGCTTCCACTTTCTTTTTAAGTTTTTTAGGCAGATAGGTGAAGTCGTTCTTCCCCTCATCGTGTTCAGCATCAAAAAGGTTTTCTACGTTAAAGGTCATAAAAGAGACCTCATCATCACTTTTTGCTGGAAGAGACCATTTATTGGGGGTCGTCTTGATCGAGCAACTAACTAAAAAGGTAAAAAGAACAAGGAGTGTCGAAAGTTTGTACATTGGCTTTTTCATGGGCTGCAGTTTAAGCAAGTTTTAAGGGGAGGTCCATCAATATTCGGTCAGGATTTGTTTAAAACAAAGGGGAGCCTTGTTTGATACTTGGTGTTATGGTACAAATTCGCGGTCTAGCCACTTAGAGGTGTTTAATGTTTCAAAGATATCGTCCCGCTATGAAGTGTTTCTTGGTTGCCGCATCCTTTCTAGTTTCTGTAGCGTCTTCCGTGCCGGCTTTTGCAGAGGACGATATCAATGTCTTTGCAATGGATGGGGCGGGGCTCTTTACAAAGTTTCGTTACTCGTATTTCTCGATTGGTGGAATGACAGCGAAGCAGTTAGATGAAGGTGGCGGATCTTTTAGCAATTACAACTATGTCGGTGTGAACTACAAATGGGATGACGATAGAAAGTTGGCTTTGCGTTTGCCTTTCTATTTTAACACCGCGGGCTTTGATAAATATGGCAATAATGTGCCTCAAAAAGTGGACATGGCAGATGTTGTTTTAGCGGCGACCTTTTATGACCTTGGCTACATTGGACCTGTCGATTTATCTGGAACTGTGAAATTGGGATTACCTACATCAAAGTACAGTCAGATGAATAAAATGATCGCCTTTTTGTCGATGGACCTTTTTGCCGATTATACTTTAGCGCGTTTTACGACTCTGACTTATTTGGCTAAACCCCGTTATTACTTCCAATCTCAAAAAGCTTTTTTTGATTCGACAACACGAACTCGAGACGATGGCTCGTACGTGACTGATCCTCGTCGCACAAATAAAATTGCCGATTTTGAACACACTCTTCAAGTGACTCGAGATTTGAATCGCAGCTGGGCCGTGAAGGCTCGTGTTGGAACGGATGAAACTTGGTACTATGGATCTTCAGCTGAAGGTTTAAATGGTGGTCATATGACCAATGGAATAGCGGGAATGTCAGTTCAATATCGTGCGACTCGAACTTGGATGGTCGCTGTCGGTGTCGATAATATGCCTAAGTTGCTTCCATACCGTGACCGCAAGACGGGCAAGGTTCTTGAAGAGGTTGCTTTCTTTAGACCTAAAGACAATTCGTACACTTTGCAGTTAAATGGTGTTCTGTTCTAAAAACTGCGATCGATTGTAACTTCGATCCTCTCGTTACTTATTACGTCCTCAAAGCAGATCTGCACCGCGCTTAGGTGAATACGTTCATAGTCATATAGGCGTGGTCCCCCGTAGGCAATATCGCCTACAATTGGACAATTCATAAAACTGGCTTGGGCGCGAATTTGATGGGTTCGCCCTGTCAGCAATTGAACTTCTGCAATCACGCTATTTTCTTTATTCTGAAGCGGGTTGATTTCTAACAGGCATTGCTGCCAGTCGTTTCCCTGGGCTTGAGCGGCCACATTTTTTGGTGCCTTGGGTGATGGCTCCATCCAGTGTTCCCATAATCCCCAACAAGACGGGGTTTTGCTCAGTTCGGCGTGATAAGTTTTTTTCAACTGACCACTTTTAAGGAGTCCATTAAACGCTGTTTGGGCTTGCGCATTTTTCGCAAGAACTAACAATCCCGAAGTTGGTACGTCCAAGCGATGGGTCAAAAACAAAGGCTTGTCTGGATACTTTAAGGCCCATTCTGCCAGCAGGTTTTCTTGCAGGTTGTCCACCGTTGGATGACAGGGGAGACCATGAGGCTTATTGACGATCACAAAGTTGGTGTTTTCAAAAACCAATTCAACAGAACCAGCGCGTTTTTCAAGCGGAAAACGGCGTGGCTTTGTATGAACTCGGAGGTACTGACCTTGATGGATCCATATATCTTCATCACCAATTTGGGGGGCGATCCTTTGCTTTTCCACATAGACACAGCCAAAAGTGATTAACCATTGAGCATTTTCAAGCGGAAGTTCTAAGGACTCAGAAATAATTTGCGCCAACAGCCCCGACTTAGGACTGTAAAAATGACGAACACCGTACTCAAAACCTCTGGCATTGTTCAGAATCATGAAAACGACATAGCACAGCGCCTTAAGGGTATTCAAGCAGATGATTATAAAAGATAGTGGTGGCCAATGGAATTAGCTCACGAACCCATTTTTCAATGGCTAGCTCAGTTTGCGTATCAGCCTTACATGGTTTATCTATTGTTGGTAGGCATGATGGTTTTGTCGTCGGTTGGCTTGCCTCTGCCTGAAGAGGTGACTCTACTCAGCGTTGGTTTTTTGGCATTCATTGGTTCTCATCCCGATAAATTTCCGCCTCCGTACCCAGGTGCTCCTGTTGTGGAGGTGCATACTGCGGCAATCATTGCATTCTTGGCTGTTTTTGGATCGGATTTTTTAATCTATGCCGTTGGCCGACATTTTGGTCGGCCCTTGCTGGAACGCCCCACCTTTAAAAGATTTATGCCGGATTCGGCGATGCAAAAAGTAGAAGAGTGGACTAAAAAGTACGGAGCCTATGCTTGTGGTATTTTTAGATTTACGCCGGGTATTCGTTTTCCGGGGCATTTAGCCTGCGGAATTTTACATTTTCCAGCTTGGAAATTCGCGGTGATCGATGGGATTGCTGCATTGGTTAGTGTGCCGACGCAAATTTATTTGATCGCCCATTATGGAGATTCGATTTTGGGTGTATTGAAGCAATTTAAATTGGTTTTGTTTTCGGCACTTGGTTTGGCTCTTCTATACTTCTTATTTAAGAAATGGCGCGAAAGAGTCGCAGCAAGAAAGAAAGTATAAAAAAAGCCTGAGAATTACTCAGGCTTTTTTATTTAGGCTGCTTTGGCCGATGCAATCATATTGTCTTTCACTTCACAGCAGACGCTGAGCTTATGAGCCTTGCGATGGCCGCAGTGTTCTAAATCCTGCCAGAAGATTTCTTCGTAACCATTTTGAATGCCATAGAGCTCTTCGCGTACACGGAAGAGCAGGCCAGCATCTGAACCTAGAAGCCAATCCATCTGAACTAGATAAAGGGCCTCCTCTAGTTCAACAGGGTTCATTGATTCTAAAAATCTTGCTGGCAAGTTTTCAATTAAATTCACAGCATTGTGGCTGTATTTTTTAAATGCTTTTTCCATCGGCTCAACAAAAAGCGTGTCGACTGGATGATCGCCGTTGACGTGTTGGCGATGACGAGAGGACCAAGGCGTTGCTAATTTTTTGAAGTTCCAATACAAAAGAGCATCGTTCACAATATACTCCGCTTTTGGCAAATAGTCCGTAATGGCATCCACCTTGACAGCTTCATGTGAAGGATCTTCAATGTGTGCGTTGATGTCGACCGCAACGACCGATCGTAAATTGTAAAGGAAAGAGTAAAAAGCCATAAGCTTTTCTCGGAACGGCCGACTCCATTGATATCCAGTATTAAATAGCAATGGTGATTTTGATTTTTCTTCAAACCAAGAAATTGTATCTAGTAAAGGTCCCACTTCAGAGAAGTCGAAGCCCCAAGGCTTTTGCATGTGTTCAAAAGCTGCGATGAAGGCTTCTTCGAATTTTTTACAAGCTTGTGTGCAATCTGATTTAGCGGGAATAGCAAGGGATTCGATACGCTCTTGGGAACGTTCGAAGACATGACGAAGAGGATCGAGCTGAGTCCATGCTTCGTGGATATAATTGTAGTCATACTGAGGAACGAAGACTGGGCTTTTAAGATAAGAATTCATTTTGATCATTGAAAGTCCAACCAGTGCGTCCGCCATATATTTGAAAGGAGCCTCAGCTTTGAATTTTTTTTGATCTTGATCACTCCAAAAGCGAACAGAAGTAGGTTTGCAAGAACCTTTCTCTAGGTGGATGTCATAACTTAATTGAATTCCGTTTTGCTTTTTCATAATTCCCCATAGCGTTGTTAACAACGTCCTCGTAGTTGCTATCGGTTGATTGCGTCTTTTTTTGAGTCTATTTTTGATTTTTTTGGCGAATAATAGGTGATTCTTGGCCGTAATCGCCCTAAGTTAAACTTATGTCTAGTATTGAATGGATCGACAGTCATGTTCATCTTACCGACCAACGATGGGGCGAGTTTCCCGAAGCGGCTTCGAGTTTGGTTCTGCAGGCGAAAGCTCGAGGAGCAAAGGGCTTGGTAATGGCTGGGGTTGATCCTGAAGATTGGGAGCGACAGCTAAAACTTCAAGAGGTTTATCCGAAAATGGTGTGGCCTGTTTTAGGGCTTCATCCCTACGAAGTTGTGAATTATAGTTCTGTCCAATTGGACGGTGTATTGGATAGCTTGGCTTCGCGCCTTCATCACGCCGTGGCGTTAGGTGAAACAGGTTTAGATCTTCGCCCTCGAATTGTTCAAGATAAGTTGGAGCTACAATACCAAGCGTTCGAGGCTCAATTCGAGTTGGCAGAGGTGGCTGGAAAACCATTGGTTTTGCATTTGGTTCAGGCCTTTGAGGAGGCTATGACTTTTTTTGAAGTCTGGGGGGCTCCCAGAAATTCAGCAATGGTGCATTCTTTTAACGGATCGGCACATCAAGCTGAAAAATATTTAGAATTGGGCATGATGATCTCAGTAGGGGGACCTGTTACTCGAGATGATAATCAGCGCCTCCATCAGGCTGTGCAAGTGATCCCGTTAGACCAGCTTCTAATTGAAAGTGACGGACCCGATCAGCCAGCAGCCCCTTATCAAGGACTTCAGAATCCTCCGTGGTCGGTTTTAGATGTCGCCTTAAAGGTATCGCAGATCAAAAAAAATATAAGTGTAGATGATGTATTGAGTATGACGTCAAAGAATGCCGAGAGGTTTTTTAAATTATGTTAAAACAGACAAAAGAAAATATTAAAAGTTTAATAGTGGCGCGTCGAAATTTTGATCGGCAAGAGTATCTTTCGTTTTGGCTTGAACAAATGAATGAAAACTTGGCCGGTGATGCTTTAGTTGATTGGTTTCGTTCTTTTATCTTATGGTTGACCTTTCAAGCGGAGTCAGGCGCCTCGTCGACGAATAGTCGATTTAAATATCTCATTCAGACTCTGGAAAAGAATCCCCAATGGAAAGAGAATTTTTCTTTATTGTTAGTACGCTTACTGAAAGGATTTCGAGGCGGTGCCCATTTTGCAGAAATTGGCCTGCTGCAAAAAAATACTTTAAGCCAAGAAGTCCAAGAGCGAATTTTGTTAAAGATACTTCCGCATGGTTCGTTAACCGAGGATCTTGAAGAGTTTGTTCGTTTTGTTTTCGAAGACCAAGATGTCTCGTGGTTACTGCGTATTGAGAATGAAAACATTGAATATATTAAATCACTGCTCAAGATCGAAACGATGGCAGATTTGCGCCAGGATTTGCGTGAGGCTCTGCTATTACTAGGAGTTCAAGTTCAAGCTTTGGGATTGCAGGCAGAGTTCCGCCTGCGTTTGAAGTCGGTTCATATGGAAGATTCGGCGTTCTATTTATTGGGGCGAATGCTAGAGCAGTACCTTTATCACGAACAAAGAGGCCAGCGTAGTGATGTTGAACTTTCGGCTACGTGGGATTTGTTGAACCAAAGCCGCTTTGAACTTGAGCGCATCCATCAGGTGTTAAGTGCGAAAGGTGTGAGTAGTCGAACTGTTTTTCAGATGAGTTTAATGAAACAGTATCTTGATCGTATTCAATTGATTTTGGAAAATTTAAGCGCGGACCTAAATGCCGATCAGGCCGCGGCGGGAATTTCGAGCCAAGCCGCGCCAGCTCTTTTGTATGTTCTGATTTCTAAGGTTCAACAAAAGCAAGGTATTCGCAATTTGATTTCAGAAAACATGGGGCTCATGGCGCGCACGATTACGGATCGGGTTGCCTCTACCGGCGAGCACTATATGGTGAAGACGTGGGACGAGTATAAACAGATGTTGTGGGCCGCTTTAGGCGGTGGTTTCGTGACCTCGTTTACCGTTTACTTAAAAATGCTGCTGGGGACTTTGGCTGTCAGTGCATTGGTTGGTGGATTGTTTGCGAGTGTAAATTATGCGATCTCGTTTTTGGTGATTCAATGGGTGGGCTTTACGCTAGGAACAAAGCAGCCAGCAATGACCGCTGCGGCTTTGGCTAAAAAACTGAAAAATCTAGGAACCGATTCTGGACGGCAGGAGTTCTTGTATGAAACTCAGGCCATTTTGCGTAGTCAGAGTGCTTCTATTTTCGGGAACTTATTAATGGTGATTCCAGCAGCTCTAATTTTAGACGCTTTGTTTTTTTATATTGGTGGAAGGCATATTTTGACCATAGAGCAGGCGCAGTACACTGTGCACTCAATGGACTTGATGTCAGCGGTACCGATCTTCGCAGCCTTTACTGGTTTGTTGTTGTGGTTATCTAGTTTATTTTCTGGTTGGGTTGAAAATTGGTTCACCTTGCGTGGAATAGGAAAAAGAATTTCGCACAATAGAATCTTTACTAGAGCCTTCGGAGAACGTGGGGCCCTGGAAGTTGCCAATACCGTTGATCATCATATTGGGGGGATTGCTGCGAACACGAGTTTGGCCTTTCTCTTGGGTCTGACGCCACCGCTGTTAAAATTTATCGGAATACCTTTGGAAGTGCGGCATATTACGCTTTCAACTGGTCAGATGGCGGCTTCTTTGCCGGTGCTGGGGGCTGAGGTATGGCAAAGTCCATCTTGGTGGTGGGCTTTGATGGGCTTGTTATTGATCGGAATTCTGAACGTTATGGTCAGCTTTGGGCTGGCTTTAGGCGTGGCTTTGCGCGCGCAGGGGGTTTCTGGACATACAAAAGGGGTCTTGCTTCGTTGGGTCCTTATAAGCTTTTTAAAGAACCCCCGAAAGTTCTTTTTTCCTTGATCGTAAATGAAAATCAGCTATTTTCTTGCGGCGTTCAGTCCGTTAAGTAAGTAGGTGAATTTTATGCAAAATCAGAGCTCGACAACTGACAATCAAGCCTTTCCTCAGCCCGAGGAAACAAAGTACGTTCTTCATCGTCGTTTTGACCGCATGGGGCGCTTAGTGGGGGACTCTGCGATGGAGACTCTTTACAAGACCCATGTCATGGTGATTGGTCTTGGAGGTGTGGGTTCATGGGCGGCTGAAAGTTTAGCTCGTTCTGGTGTCGGTCATTTGACGGTAGCAGATTTTGATGAGGTCTGCATTACCAACGCCAATCGACAGTTGCATGCGCTGCAGGGATTTGTTGGAAAAAAGAAGGCCGTTGTTATGGCCGAGCGTTTACAGAAAATCAACCCTCAGGCAAAAGTGGAAGCTCTTCCAGAGTTTTATAACGAAGAAAACATGGAGAAGTTTTTTTCTTTAAATCCTGATTATATCATCGATGCTATCGATAATATGACGGCGAAGTGCCACTTACTTGCCGAGTGCAAAAAACGTGGAATCAAAGTTATCACTTCCGGCGGCTCTGCAGGTAAAATGGATCCGACACGAATTCGCTTAGATGATCTAGCGCGCACCTTTGTGGATCCTATGGCAGCCAATGTTCGTAAGATTTTACGGAAATCCCATGGATTCCCTGAAAAAAAATGGTTTGGTATACCTTGTGTCTTTTCTGACGAAGCACCTCGGATGCCTGTAGAGCTAAAGTATGATAACGGGATGGGGTTTAAATGTGTTTGTCCTCAGGGGCAAAACGGATTGAATACTTGTGATAATAAGAACATGATTCATGGGAATGCGAGCTTTGTGACCGGTAGCTTCGGTTTGCATTTAGCGTCATGGGTGGTTCGAGATGCCATCGGTGAAAAAACAGGCTATCAAGATAAAAACGAAGAAACTCCAGCGGCAGAGGATTCTCTGTCTTCTGACACTTCGTTAAATTAAACCGAGGTTATTTGTGATTGTGCTTATGTGGTTTGTCATGGTTGGATTCGTGGTTCTTGTCGGCTTTGTCACTTTAGGAGTAGTCTTTACTCACTACTTCAAAGAGTGGAGAGCTAAAAAGAAGGCGGAGATTTCAAATGTCTCAAATCAAGGCACAGCAAATACTTAGTCAGTTTATCGATCCAAAAACGGAGCAGCAAATCAAAGAGCGTGTCCTGCATGGGTACGCTCTTTTGCGTTCGACGCATTTTACTTTACAGCAGCTCTCTCTGCCGTGGTTCGAGTTTCTAGCGACCGGCAAAAAGCCTCCCACTGTAGATGCTTACAAGAAAAACTATGAACAAATTTTACCAGCGCTAAATAAGACTCTTCTAGAGGATGCAAAAAACATAGCTCAAGGTTTTTATCCGCTCGAAGTGCTAAAGCCTGAAAATCCTTGGAAGCATACGGTACGCTTTCCAAAGATATTAAAAGATGGGTATGCAATTTCGAAACGACGAATGCAAAAGGACTCGCAAGATTTTGGAGCTCAGGCGCAAGATTATCTGCAGGATCTACCTGAATATTATAAACGAAATTTTCATTTTCAGACCGATGGCTATCTTTCGGACCATTCGGCAGAGCTTTACGAACATCAAGTCGAGATATTATTTGCCGGGGCGGCAGATGCAATGCGCAGGTCGATTATTCCATTGCTGAAGCAAAGACTCAACGGCACTCAGGGAGAGGGTTTAAGATTCTTGGAGGTTGGTGCGGGTACTGGGCGTTTAACCCGATTTATGCGATTGGCTTTTCCCAAGGCGCAAATCACAGCCATTGATATTTCTGAGCCTTACTTGCAAGCAGCGGCCCTGCGCCTTAAAGATCTTGGGGCTATTGATTTTGAGGTCGGAACCGGGGAAAAACTGACCTACGAGGATGGTAGTTTTGATGTGGTATATTCGTGTTTTCTATTTCACGAGCTTCCCAAAGAGGTTCGAATCCAAGTCCTGCAAGAAGGCCTGCGTGTATTGAAGTCCGGAGGAGTATATGGATTGGTTGATTCCTTACAGCTGAATGATGAGTCCTTTGAGTGGGCCCTGGAGCAGTTTCCAAAGGACTTCCACGAGCCCTTTTATCGAAATTACACTCAGTTCCCGATGGAAGACTTGCTTGTTGATGCGGGCTTTTCTGAGGTCGAATCGAAGAAATGCTTCCTTAGTAAAACGGTAGTTTCTGTAAAGACTTAATTTTAAAAGACTTTTTATACTTTTAAAACCAGCCAGGGCGGAAAAAATCCCCTTGGCTTTTTACTTCGTCATTGGTAGGTTGCTGGGCTCATTGAGTTCACAATCAACCACTAAATCTAGAGGCAAGAATGTCTACTATTACTCAGTTTATTGATCATCATTATCGTCACTTCAACGCGGCAGCTTTGCGCGATGCTGCTAAAGGCTACAAAACACATATCGATAAAGGTGGCCAAATGCTGGTGACATTGGCAGGTGCTATGTCTACGGCCGAACTTGGCTTGTCATTGGCAGAAATGATCCGTCAGGGAAAAGTACATGCTATTTCTTGTACTGGTGCTAACCTTGAGGAAGATGTCTTCAATTTGGTAGCACACAATCATTACGAGCGTATTCCAAACTACCGTGATTTGACTCCACAAGATGAACAGCGTCTTTTGGAAAAGCACATGAACCGTGTTACTGATACTTGCATTCCAGAAGAAGAGGCAATTCGCCGTATCGAGAATGTAGTTCTTGAGTACTGGCAAGATGCAGACAAAAAAGGGGAGTCTTATTTCCCGCATGAGTTCATGTACAAAATTCTTCTTTCTGGCAAGTTAGAACAGTATTACCAAATCGATCCAAAAAACTCTTGGTTGTTGGCTGCTGCTGAAAAGAATTTGCCTATGGTCGTTCCAGGATGGGAAGACTCTACTTTGGGTAACATCTTCACTGGTCACGTTATCAAAGGTGACATTAAGAACGTTCACACTGTTAAAGGTGGAATTCAGTATATGCAAACTTGGGCTGAATGGTATATGGCAACTGCGAAGAAAAAAGAAGTTGGTTTCTTCCAAATTGGCGGTGGTATTGCTGGTGACTTCCCAATTTGTGTTGTTCCAATGCTCGAGCAAGACTTGGGTCACGAAGACATTCCTTTATGGAGTTACTTCTGCCAGATCTCTGATTCGACAACTTCCTATGGCTCTTACTCTGGCGCAGTTCCGAACGAGAAAATCACTTGGGGTAAGCTTGCAATTGAAACTCCAAAGTTCATCGTCGAGTCTGATGCGTCTATCGTTGCTCCACTTATGTTTGCTTACGTTCTTGGACAATAGTCATTTTCGCAAAAAGCATTGAGTGCTATTGCTTTCGAATGAAAATCAAAAGGAGATACCAATGAGGTGTCTCCTTTTTTTTGCCCTAAATAGCACTAAAAATTTTAACAAAAAGTTGTTTAATGCGCCTTAGTTCAGATTAAAAAAAAGGGACCCTTTTTTGCAAAGTCCTAACCCTGGATAAACAAAAGGTTTTTTAATCAAATATAGGAGACTTTATATGAAACAATTAGTGACATTTTTAGGCGCTCTAGTGATTTCGTCGACAGTGATGGCAAAGACAATGGAATGTAATGTAAGTATGAATATGGCCAACGCGGGTGGTTTAATGCCAGCCGAAAGAATGGTGAAGCTTCAAGGGGTTAAGGTTCAGTCTGGACATCTTGATGTGAACCAATGTTCGTTAAGTCAAATTTCGAATCTTTCGGTGACCTTATGTGGAATCGAGAGCACCGAGGCCATGGGTGTGTATAGTGCAGAGATTCTGATAGAAGAACTTGGCGCTAAAAAAGAAGAAATGAATGTGACTGCGGCTTACAGCATGCTGGGCACGTCAAAAGCTGGAAAAGGATTGGTCGAGTTAAATTCTAAATCGGCACTCTCTCCGTCATTCACTAAAAAATTGATGGAAGCGAATATACAGTTTCCCGAATATCAAGGTGGCGACTCATTAGCAATTGATGAATCAGTGGCAACGGCCTTTAAGAAGGGTGTTGTGACAGAATCTGATATCGTTTCTATTTCCATCGATAGCTGCGAAATTAAGTAGCGGTAATTTAGTATATAAGGAGTATTTATGAAGTTTTCGATCTTTTTTGGTCTATTTTTAATAGCCTCGAACTCGCTAGCAGCCAATTGTGGAAGTAGTGAAGGATTTAGCTCGGAAGTGGGTTTGGATCTTCGTGGAGGACTGACCGAGATGCATAATAGCATTAAGAGTTCGCAGCCATTTCCATCTTATTACGGCAAAAATTTAGATGCCTTGTATGATGTTTTGACCGATATGCCTCGGCCCTTGATGATTAATTTGAGTAACGACCTCAATGAGGCCAGCCAAATTACAGAGACTGAAAAACAAGAATTGAAAGTCTTGTTTCAGGATTTGCAATCAGAGCAAGATATTCAAATTTGTACGGATAAATAAAACGCCTTAGACCTCCAAGGTCTCTCAAATAAAGACACCTAGATGACTGACTCCTCACCTTCGGGTGAGGAAAATTTGCTATCCTATGATCAGGATCAAGTTTTGGAGGTCGTTTTGAAAGGTGTCGTTTTTCAAGAACTCATAGAGATGATCGAAAGTAAATTGGGCCCCGTCGAGACTCAAGTCCTTTTGGATCGAATTCAACTGCAGTCTCATGCGGCTTATACCAGTACAGGAACTTACGATCATAAAGAAATAATAAAAATTGTGATGGAGTTGTCGGCGAAAACGCAAATAGAACCGCGGATTTTGGTCCGAGCCTTTGGCGTGCATCTTCACGCAGTTTTTGCGAAAAAATATCCTACATTTTTTGAAAATAAAGACTTGTTTTCGTTCATCAAGTCTATCCACGAGCATATACACGTAGAAGTGCGCAAACTGTATCCAGATGCGGAGCTGCCTCATTTTGACTGTCAAATTTCGTTGGATCAAAAAGAATTAGTATTGAAGTATAGCTCGTCTCGACCCTTCGGGGATCTCGCAGAAGGCTTGCTTGAATCTTCAATTGCCTATTTCAATGAAAGGGCGGCCTTGCAAGCCGAGCCCGTTGGTGACCTGCCCTATGATACCAATCGCTTGTTTCGAATAAGAAAAGAGGCCGCATGAGTGATTCAAAAGTTTATGAACGTATCATTGAACGGGAAAAAATGGCACGGAAAGAGGCCGAGGATTTGCTCGAACAAAAAAGCCGAGAGCTTTATTTTTTAAATAATGAACTAAAAGACCTAAATGCAAGTCTTGAAGAAAAGATTCGTATCCGAACCGAGGAAATTCTTAAAGCAAAAGAGATTGCTGAAAAGGCGAATTCAGTGAAGTCTCAATTTTTATCGAATATTAGTCATGAATTAAGAACTCCCTTAAATCAGATAACTGGGGTGGCCCAGCTGATGCTTCAGGCAAATCCTGATTCAAAAGCTCGAGAACGGCTCGACATTGTTTTGAAGTCGGCGAATACCCAACTTGAGATGATCGATCGTATATTAAAGGCCTCCGAGTCCGATGCCAAAGCTGTCGCGACTGGTTTGAGTGTGGTTCGCAAGGGCCAGCTGAAGGCCACAGAGTTTGCTTTTTGTTCGTTTCAGCGCAAAGACAATGTACAGCAAAACTTCTATTTCGATGAAAGCCTTCCTGACGAAATGATGTTAAATCTTTCAGATGTAGAAATCTTCATTAGAGAGGCCCTGGAAAACGCATTTCGTTTCACGGATACGGGGGTAATCAGTCTTTCGATCGAGAAAGTTGCCAATGATTTGGGTGATGATTTCAACGAAGAGAAGATCGAGATCAGCGTTTCTGATACGGGAATAGGAGTGCCAGAAAATATTCGCAACATCTCGAATCAACTATTCTCTCAGGGGGATAATAGTGATCGCAGAGCCTTGGGGGGCTTGGGCTTGGGGTTCAGCCTTATGCATAATTCTGCCCGAAACCTTGGTGGTGAATTGTCTGTTTTAGCAAAAGCGGATGTAGGATCAGTCGTTTCTTTAATTATTCCTTTGAGGGTTCCCAAAGCTGCCGTTGTAAGCGAAAGAAAAAAGATTCGACGGATTTTAATTGTAGAAGACGTGGATGTAAATAGGGAGATCGCTAAAGCCTTTTTAGAGATGAAAGGATTTACGGTTATGACAGCTCGGAATGGGTTGGAGGCTGTAGAAATTTGCAAAACCGAGCTCAATAATATTGATCTTATTTTGATGGATTGCCAAATGCCGGTGATGGATGGTTTTGAGGCTTCAAAGAAAATTCATGAAATAGCAAAGTTATCCGCTCCTCCGATATATGCGGTTACCGCCAGTGCACGAGAAAGCACGCAGATGCATTGCCTCGAGGTCGGTATGGAAGAGTTTTTTACCAAACCAGTTGATTGGAATAAGTTGGCCCAAAGAATCGAAGCGGCCTAAATAAAGAAGGCTCTGTGACCAGAGCCTTCTTTTTATTTATTGAATTCGACACCCTTAAAGTATGTTTCAGAAGAGGATTCTGTGTCGTTGGAGTCATGTTGAATCGTGATCGCGACTATTTCCATTTGACTGACGTCTCTGTTAGGGAAGGCTTTTTTCAAGTCTTCAGCTAGGTTTCGTTGGAAAACTTGGGCTTTACCTAACATATCTTGACTGTTCAGTAGCAATTGTTTTGCTTCCGGAAGAGTCGCTACGACGATATTTTTGTTTGAGTACCAGTTTTCGTAAATGGCTCCGGCTGGGCGATTTTCGTTTGGAACGGTTCCGCCCCAGTAATAGCCAAAAAGAAAGACTTTGTCATTCTTAGGGTCTACGGTTGTGCGGTCGCCATTGGCTAAACCATCACGAATTGTAAACCACAACTGGAAAGCCGAATCGTCTTTGCCGGTTTTTCCTTTAACGGGGTCAGCACCAGTTACGTCTTTAGTAACTGCCATTTTTAGATTCATCTTCGAAAAATCAAGTGGGCTGAAACGATATGCCAGAGTCGTCATTCGAATCGAGTTGTTTTGACTGCGCATAAGGGCCCAGTTCTTTTCACCGTTAAAATCAGCCGTTACATAGCCAAAGTTCTGGTTGTCGTCTAATCCACCCGGTGATCTAGATTCATAGTTAAATTGGTGATCCATTCGGAAGTGCACCATATTTTTATGATCATAGATGATTTTAATACCATCAGGCATATTTTGGGTCGTTGCCGGATTTACTTTCACTTGAGCCATAACGTCTGGCAGTTTTTGCACATCCAGAACGGCATAAGGATCAAACTTAATTTGGGATTGTGGTAATTTGACTTTTGGCTCGTATGAATCGGCCGGATCATTTTGCTTGGGCAATAGTTGCGCATTGAGTTCCCATGTATCTGAAAAGACGCTAAGGTCTACGATATTATCGCTATTAGTTCCGATCGAGCGAATAATGCCATCTGACTTTAGCGAGTAGTAACGTCTATCGCGGATATAGTGCTCATTGGCCTTAGCTATGATCGTATTGACATTCCAAGTCTTGTTGGCGGCATCATCTTGAATATTCATTTCAAGAGCTGCAGTCATAAGTCCTTTCATAAATGCTTTTTGATTAAAGCGCGAAGACAAGATTCCTGCTAAGTGATCCGCGTGGATAACACCAAGGTCAACGGCTTGTAAGGCTGCTGGAAATTTTGTTGAAGAGACCGTCAGAACACCATCATTGTCTTCGTCAAACTGTCCAATTATTTTCGTAGCTTTCATGAAGATATGTGAATCCTCAGGAGAACTTTCAAAAGAAACCGAGAAATAACGAGTTAGTCCAATCAAAGAGCGCTCATTTTTTCTCCAAAAGGCTTCCATAGCTGTCGGTGTGATGGACTTCGCTGCAGGTTTGTCTTTTTGGCAAATCTTTGGGCCTTCATTTTCAGATAAAGCCGAAACCAAAGCAAACGGTAGATCTGTCGTATTTAAAATGCTAGAGCCATGCAATCCACCAGCAATAGAAATCATTCCGCGCACAGTACTTGAGATTAGTTGAGGCGCTTTTACGAAGGCATGCAGGGTATCCACAGCTCCTTTTGAGTAACTGAAGAAGATGTATTTAGGTGATTTGTGGCCACGTGCAACTCTTGTTCGGCGGTCCTCTTTAAGGTAATTGACAATAATATCTGCGTTGATGTCGGAAGCACAAGTCGCCTCTACCGGAGGAGAGATCACTCGAACGCCCATATCATCAGCGATAGCATTGAGGCCTAAGCTAAAGATCTCTTTATCGAAGATACTATTATAGATGCCAGGTACATATACTACGGTTATATCTTCCGCTTTGGGATTATAAAGCTTGTCCAACTGAGTTGGATAGATTCGTCCTTCAAGTTCGGCTTCTTTGATCGTCTCTTTAAGCAAGGTCATTGCGTTGCTAAGTTTAGTTTGCTTATTAATTGCATTAAGACCTTTAGGAGAGGAATTCAGTTTATCCTTATTCGAAAGCCAGTGACCTGCAAAACCTAAATCGCGAACTTCAGGTAAGAATTGCTTTTCCTGAATCACAATTGAGTTTTCAAGTAGGTAAGGAATTTGATACATCTTCATGACCGAACGTTTTGCCGGCAAAGTGTAACGCTTCACTTTTGAAAGGATATCCTGTTGGGATTGTTCTTCGCTCCATTCAACTTGATTGGTTTTTGAGTCCTTCAAGAATGGGATTTTTTCTTTAACTGCATTGACTCGAGGGTCTTTCATAAGATTTTCAACTGAACCTGCCGTCAATACGGCGTCAGTTACGGACCCGATATCTTCAGGCGAAATCATAGTTGAAACATCAAATTTTGATGAGTCAAAATTCATAGGTGAAAGGGCCATAGAAGTGTTTGATTTAAAAGGGTCGAATTTGAAAGCCTCCATGAACGACTTCATTTCGCTGACTAAGAAGTAAGGTCTTGTGTCGGCCACGAATTTAGAAATATGGCGAAAGATTCGTTTTTGACTTAGGTCTTTTGCATCTGTTGCAATGCCGGCCTTCGCCGTTTGCTTTAACTCCGCCAATGTCTGTTGAGGCTTTTTATTGTGCTTTTGCTCGATATCTCCAAACAGTTTTTTAGGGTCAATTCCGAAGAATGGAAGGATGTCTTTACTTCGCATTTGTCCGGGGACTCGTCGAGATGTAGAGGCGACTAAGCCAAATGATGATGCTGCCGTTAACGAGCCGTGGGTTCTGTACATTTTCGTAAAAGAGCCCAATCCTGACTTGATGTAGTAGCCGTCTTTAAGAGTCAAAATAAGGTCTGGGAAGTCGAAGTTTCTTTCCGAGGCAGATTCGATAATTCTAAAAAGTGAATCGGGATATTTGGTTTGTGAAGTCAATGTAAAGGCAGTTTGCGAATCGATTGCAACTTGTTTTTGCTTTGACGAGTGGTATTGCGCAGGAATCTGTAAAGGGTTGCCACGAACGGGAATGTAATTATACTCTTGGGTCTTTTTGTTAAATGTGATTTTAGCTTCGCTGTCCTTGGTGTAAATTGTCATTCCTGTGCCATCAGCGGAGTTGAAATTTAAAATAACTGACATATCAAACCAAGCTTCTTTGCTAAATTCTTGAATCAACTTTGGTAGTTGGTTTCGGTCTTTGACGTAGACAGGAGCCCAGGTTCCTAAGGCCAAGAGTGGAACAGCGACATCGGATTGTTCGCGAAGCGCCTGCACGGATTTTAACCCGGCTCTTTCGATAATAGGGTTCAGCTCAATGCCTAAAAGTTCTTGCTCTTGTTCGCCTTCTTTAAAGCGCCCAATGTTTCCGTGGTCCGAGACCAAAATGATTTCTGGATTTTGGCCTTTGGCTTTGAAACCCTCTTTAAGACGTTTTAATTCAGAGTCCAACTGACGTAGGATTGGGAAAAGACGATTAAGCTGTGTATGTGCGGTGGAGTCGACAGCCCCTACGTAACCTGTTAGCACTTTCTTAGGTTTAGCCGCTAAAAGATCGTCAACTACAGTTTTCATCTCTAGTTTTGGAACTTCTTCGGTTGGGAAGTACATTAAAGCTTCGACGTAAGGGTTGAAGAAAGTGTCGAAGGCTCCCATATAATATTTTGGAAAGGCAAGACGACGGTAGTAGTCACGAGGATCACCTTGAATTGATTTTGAGGACTCGTCAAAGTAAGTGGCTTCGACCGACCGAATGCGACCTGCGTCTCCAAAGATATTAGCGGTGTGAGTGACTGTCGCCCACGATAGATCAGTCATCGAAGGGAAAGGGGATACATGGGCTCCAAAGTTGGCAAAATCTTTAAAGAGTCCCATTTTCTGAGCCTGCATAAAAGCGTAGTAACTAAACCCATCAACGGCGATGAAGATGGTTTCAACTTGGTTCTGCTGTTGTTGTGAATGAGGTTTTTTGGTGAAAGGAAGTTCGAAAGCAACCGATGGTTGTGCAAAACCTGCGATAAAGCTTGTGCACAAAACACCTAGCGTCCATTTTTTGAAGCTTTGATTTGCCATGGGTTGACTCCTTTTTAAAAAGACAAAAAAATATGTTTCAACATGAATAGAGGCAAGGCTCGTGCCAGAGCTTTGAGCTTTAACGCAATACAAAGGCATTTGGATTGTCTCAAATTGATGAGACGATGTCTTAAAAAGAGAACTGCCAAAAATGGGTGAACAGGGGGCCTGATGTTGCTATTAATCAAATGTGTTTTTGTCATCGTCGCATTTGTAGCTTGGATATTAAGCCAGCGCTGGCTTGGCCGTCGTCAGCCTTTGGCGGATTCGCAAATGATTGGCGATTATTTTCACGAGATCACCGGTTCTTTTCATTCGTGGATTGCAGCTAAGGAAGTTCGATCTCGATTTCTATTGATTTCAAGTTCGTTGGTCGTTGATGGATTAGGTCTTTATTTGATTTATTCAGCGATTTTTGGTGATTCGTTGCGCCCCTTATTGGGGCTGTTGATGATTTTTGGATTGCGTCAGCTGAACCAAGTCGCCAGTGTTCTTCCTGCGCCTCGAGGTATGATATGGAAGGATCCTGGATTTCCGTCTTTGTTTGTAACTTATGGTGTTTCTAATGATTTATTTTTTTCTGGCCATACCGCTCTTGCTGTCTACGGTGCGCTAGAGCTTGCTGCACTTGGAGGAGTATGGATGTCCCTATTGGCAGTAGTTATTGTTGTCTACGAGATTGCAACAGTTTTACTTTTAAAAGCTCATTGGACCATGGATATTTACGCGGGAGCCATTACGGCCTTGCTGATTTATCAGTGGGTTCCATCTTGGGCTGGGGGTGTTGATCAGTGGTTGCTAAAGCTAGTCGCTGCTTAATGACTTCGAGTACCCACTCAGGACGGTCAAGTGTGATATCGTGTCCAGCCTCAGGGTGAATCAGGGCGGGTTCTTTCCATTTTCGTGCTAACAACTGTGTGCAGCTGGGCGAGACGACTTTGTCTTGAAGGCCCGCTATAAGACTAACTGCACAGTTTGGTTTAGGATGAGTCTTTACTTGGGTTGCCAAAGCCAGTTGTCTAAAAAAATTGGCTGTTTTAACTGGAACTTCTTCGGCCCGCTGTCCCCAGGCCGGGGCGAGTTTATCAATATCAGAGTTAGAAAGATTCGAGGTCATCTGAAGGATGACCTTTTCCCTTTCGATGGGGCAGGTTTTTTTGGACGCAGTGTAAATCTGCTTAAGTGAAAAAGGCGTCATGCGACGGTGAGGCCAAGATGAATTCGTGCTAGAGTTTAACAAAAACAGATGACGAACTTCTTCTGGATAGCGGCGAGCCCACTCGATACCTAGCATCCCGCCAAGAGAAAATCCTAAAACAATCTTAGGAGTTGATGTTGAAACTTGTTGGCGCAGGCCCTCGATGTTTTTAGAAACGGAAATGGGAGTCCAAATATCGTTCTGTCTTCCGTTACCCAGAATATCGGCTGTATGAAAGTGATCCTGAGGAAATTCTTTTTGAAGTAACAAGATAAAATCATGCCAGTGAAATGATTCACTCATGATACCTCGAATTAAGACCCATTCATTTTTTGACATACTACTGAACACTCAAGATTTCGTACTCTTTAACATCGGTGCCTTGCTCGACGATAGCGATATCGCCTTCTTTTAAACCTAACAGGGCTTCGCCTAATGGGCTGGTTGGAGTAATCACTTGAATTTTAACGCCGCCATATTCGACGGCAGCTCCGCCACCTGAGGGCATATAGAAGAACCACTGGGTTTTACTATTAATATCCAAAGTAATCAGCGCAGTACTTTCGATCGGAGTGTTGGGTCCAAAATTTTTTATGCTGACATGTTTAAAGGCGCTCAGCATTTCTTTGGCATCTAGGACCCTTTTGGATTGTGCCTTTACTAAGTATCCCGCTTCAAGTGCCCGAGTATCGTATTCGTTCTCGGGCTTGCTTTCTTCATGGGTTGCTTCTTCCCGAGCGGCTTTGATGCTGGTCTCAAGAGTCGACAGCTCAGATTCGAGCTGATGAATAAAAAGTTCAACAATTTTATTTTTATCCATCGTCGTTGGCATTCCGGCCCCCCATGGGCATTATTTTGCCAAACTAAAGCGAAACGTCAATGACTTGGTTGGATTCATTGACCTTCAGCTTTAAAACTTTTTGATTTTCTTGGCTGTCCATAATTGCCTGAAGCTTGACTTCTGAAAACGCCATTAAGTTTTTGATAAAAAACAGTTTGTTAAGTCCAGAAATCTTAATGGTAGCTTCATTTTCCATGGCTTCCATATGCTCGACCGTTCCAGTAACCACAATTAGAGCTTCTGCGGCTTTGGCTTTTTGAATTCCAAAAACAGTCAATGCAAGACCAATCGATAAAATTACTTTTTTCATATTATTTTCCTATTCCTCGTAATTGATTTAAAATATTTGTATTATGATTGTAAGTGTCCTCGACAAAGCGAATGACGCCATCCGAGTTGAGCTGCGACGTGATTGATATCAGATAGACCGGGATTGGGTTTTTGATATTCACTCGAGTCTCTTCAAGAATTACTTGATCAGGTTTTGCTACAAAATTTTCGATTTTGTTTCGATTCCAATCAGAATCTTTTAGCATATACTCGGCTAAATCTAGCGGGCGTTCCAGACGGACGCAGCCAGAACTCCGTTGGCGCATGGCTTCCCCGAATAGTTCTCTTTGATTGGTGTCGTGAAGGTATATGGCATAAGGATTGGTGAGCATAAACTTTACGACTCCAAGAGCATTCATATAATTCGGGCGCTGCCGAATATAGAAATCAACATTCGAGGAAGTGATGTTTTTCCAATCAATAGATCTTGGATCAATAGTGCGGGTAAATTCCGAATTGAATACTTGAAAGTTATTTTTGTTGAAATATTCAAGAATTCCGTTGTTGTCCAGGTTCTTAATTGCCTCAACCTTATCCTTGATAAATACCGTTGGAGGTACCGTCCATGTTGGGTTAAAGACCAAGTAGGTCATGCGGTCTCGTAGGGTTGGTGTCTTTCTTTCCGCCGAACCATTTATTGCTCTGAAGTTTAGTACAGTGCCTTGGGGATAGCCTCTATCAATCAAGGTAAACTGAGAAAATGCTGTATTAACAAAAATATGGCGATCTTCTAGACGTTGAGGGAGCCAACGAAGTTTTTCCATGTCAGCTTGTATTTGTCGGACACGCTCGCCGCAGAAGGCGTAAAAGAAGGTCCAAGTTTTTCCGTTTGGCGACATAATACCATCGGGTTTCATTTTAAAATTAGCTTGGATGTCGTTGATCGCGGCCAACATTTGATTATCAAAAAGATCGTCATTCGATTCGATTTGATATCCGTATAAACGTAGGCGTTCCTTGAGTTTCGGAATTATCGCGTTACGTACATTCAGTTTTAATGGAGTATTCACCGGAGAAATACGATCCCAACCACCTTTAGCAAAAAGTGGATAAAGTCTTTGCATCGCTTGTTGAAGAGCCAAATAGTGGGGGGACTGAGGGGCGAGGGATTGCAAAAGATTTTTTGCGCTACCTCCCGAGGCCGTAACCAAGACTTGAAGTTGCTCTGACGTGAAGGGGGACTTCTTTTTTAATTTGATATCCGAGGCAATAGCCTGCGGGTCAGTTACACCGGTAGAAATGTGTTGAATGGCTTTATCAAGGGCGCGCACCCATTGTTCTCTTGAGGCGATGCTGGTGTCGTTGGGTAAATACTCTTTTGGGTTTAAGCCATGCAGCCAAATATTATCTAGTGCTTCTTGAATCGATTCATTGGTGTACGAGGAAAAAATATTTTCGTTATAGAGACTCCATGTTTGAGCAACGCGAGCTACTGATTGAGCAGATGACAGTTCTTGGGCTAATACCTCGCTGGGGCTGGCCGTCAATGCCGTGAGGGCATAGGTGATTGCTAAAAGTTGTAATTTCATAGTGACTCCTGATTGTGAGCCACTACTACAAGTTTCTAACCAGCCTCAATGCCACTATAGGATATTTAGAAACAGGTTCAATGAAGTATTTTCATTAATCCCCGTCAGGGGGTGCCCTAAAAGGACACTTAGCGCTTTTGAAGTTTGTTTAATATTTTACCGGCGGCAAGCTTAGCTTCCGATATATTTAAAGCATAGGTGCCAACTAGATAGGTGATTCCAAATACTAAAAGGGCAAGGATAGCTTTAGGAATAAAGTGAATGGTGCTAAGTAGGTTTACTAATGTAAGCGCTAAAACTGAACCGATGATGGCCGCAGTCCAAAGTTTAATTTGGTTTTTAATTTGTAAATCAATTGCTCCGATTTTTTTATGAAGACCCCGGCGCAATAAATAGAATTCAATCCATCCAGCAATACCGGCGGAAACAGTTAAGCCTACGGTTCCCCACTTCGGGTCGATATTTAATAGTATTGGGAGGGGGAATGCGAATAGATAGCCTAGCGCGGTTGTGAAAAAGACTCGCACAAAGGCAAAACGCAAAGGTGTCTTAGTGTCCTTTAAAGAGTAATATGCAGAGGAAAGAAGTCTTCCTTGGGTTGATGCTAGAAGGCCAACGGTAGAGCCTGCTAAGACAAACCAGACATAGCGAGTGGTTTCGGAATCAAAAGCTCCTGTTTGGAATAGAAGTCCAACGATTTGTTCTCCAAGAAAAAGAAAGGCCGCCGCCGACGGAATAACGAAATAACAAATACGACCTAATGAAAGACGTAGTCTATTTTGTAAAAATGTTTTCACTTCGTCGGCACTTCCTTCGGCTTGTGATAGCGTGGGAAGTTCGGCCACGGAAATGCTCATTCCGAATAAGGAGATTGGCAATAAATAGATTGTTTGAGCATAGGCAAGGGCGGAAACGGAACCGCTGGGTAAGAGGCTGGCAAGCATATTGTCAATGTAGGCGCTTACCTGCACGACCCCCCGAGAAATCACCACGGGAAAAAAGTTTTTAACGACTGTTTGAGCTTCCGAATTGATCTTTAGTTGCGGGCGTAATTTTTTGGCTAAGACGAGTGTTTTTGGAAGCTGAATTAAAAACTGAGCCGCGCTTCCAAGAATAAATGCATAACTGATGGTCAAAGCCAATTCAGACTGGTTTTGTTTTGATCCAAAAAAAATCAATGCAGCAATCATGACAATATTCATCAGAACAGGTGCGACGTAAGGCAGGAAAAAGTTTTTATGCGAGTTTAAGATTCCTAAGCACCAGGCGGAAATAACTAGAATGCCTGTGCCAGGGAAAAGAATTTGAACAATCTGAATAGTCAAAATTCTTTTTTCACCTTCAAAGCCAGGGGCTATCGCATCGATTAGATAGGGGGTCGCTAGGATCCCTACACCTACCAGCAACGAGGTAATCAAAAATAAAATAGTACCGATAATCGAAGCAAGTTCGCCAGCTTCTTCTTCTTTGCCTTGGCCAATCAATTTTGCGTAAACAGGAATAAAACTTGCTGAAAGGACTCCCTCACCAAAAAGATTTTGCAAAAAATTTGGAATTTTAAGGGCGGCTTTAAACGCATCGCCATAGTCGGAGTTGCCAAAAAAATGAGCGAAGACTCTTTCGCGGACCAAGCCTGCTATTCGACTAAGGAAGATGCCCAGGGCCACAAAAAGTGCGCCACCCATTTGTTTCTTTTTCATGTGTTAATAGTAGCAGCCTGCGCCATTTCAGCAAGTGAAAATGCATTTGATCTTCCATGGTATTTGGGTTTTGATGATTCTATCGATGAATTGATATGCAAGGAAAGCAAGATGCTTGAATTAAAACCAGTCTATCCCGTTGTTGGATCTCGTGCTGCGATGGTGAAATCTCAGGAAGCCGAAGCCTACCATAAGTTTGAAAATCAGTGGTTGATTTTAAATGAATCTTTGGAAGTTTTGAATTTGGAAAATTGTCCCACATTAAATACCGTAGAATTTGGTTTGGATAGCACCCATTTGACGATGGCGGTGAAGGGAATGTTCCTGCGTTTAGCTTTAGATAAAAAGCCTTCTCGTCTTTTACCACAGGCCGAAAGTTATGGCTTCGGAACTTTATTTTTAGAGCCGGATTTGTATTCGCAACTTTTATCTCAGCATCTGGGGCAAAAAGTATTTTTCTGTCGCAAATAGGTTAAAACAGCCCGAGCCCATGGCTCGGGAAAGTGTCTGAGTCTAATCCTCAAGATAAGATTTGAGCTCTTCGAAGTGGTATTTCCAGCCAATTTCGAAGTCTTTCATTGTCGATTTTTGTTGTTCTTTGGGAAGACATTCCCAGCCGCTTTGTTCAAGTTCAAGGACGCAAAAGCCTTTTTCTTCTTTGAAGCTTAAGATGCATATGGTTTCAGAGCCTTTAGCCCAGGCTTGCTCGCTCCAGGTGAACTGAATAAACTCAAATTTTTTAATTTTTTGAACTTTGCCTGTTGCTAGTTGTTTTTTGCCTTTATCGTCAAGCCAGGATTCTTTAAATTTCCCACCCAACTTGGGTTGAAGCTCGACATATTCGCTCCACCAGTTTTCTAGTTCGGATTTATCGGTCAAAGCATTCCAGACCCAAGCAAGAGGCGCTTTAATTTTAATTTTCTTTTCAATCTTTAATGGCATTTCGTAAATTCCTAATATGAAGTGGGGCAGATATGATTGTTCAGGTACTCAAAACCTGCAAAGGCTTCACGTTTTAAAAAATCGTATTTTTCTGGTTGGGACTTCTTTAAACGATCGCCAATAAAGCGATAGGCAACAACCGATTCGGCAAAGTCCTCTGAGGGACTGGTTTGGCCATACATTGAGACTGATTTACTAGGGTCTATTAAGCGATAAGACTTAAAAGCGTGGCCGTTAATAATTTCTGTGAATTCTTCCCAGCCACTTATTTTGAGCCACTCGGCAGAGCGGTCTAAGTTTTTATTATAGGCCAATAGGTGTCCCAGCTCGTGAAGTAAGGTCTGCTGCCGTTCTGGAAAAGAAAGCTTATTCCAATTGTCGAAAAGCTCTATGCTTGCATTTGCAATAGTGCGCTCGCCGCCGCGATAAAATTTACCTCTTGCAAAGTGGACTAGCCGTTTGTTGTAGGAAACAGGAAAAAGCGACGGCGGGTAGTCGTTCAGAGCCTGCAGAACCTCATCAAGTTCCGATACTTCCCAGGCTGCCGCATTTTTTGTTCTCAGATGAGAACCGTTGATTCCGAAATGAACCATCATATAGAAAAGGCGCAATCCAATGGCATTTCCATAGATTTCCTTCATCGCGCAAAGTGCGGCGGGACAGTCAGTCTTAAACTCAAGTGGGGGATTTGTGCCTCGAAGGCTTAGGTCGTAAGTATGAAGATCCGTAAAGTATTTGATTTTAGCAGAGTACTCATTTTTAAAGCGAACCCCAAATACAACCTTACTTTCGACAGGGCCGGAAAGCTTCAGCAGGCGGGCTTGCATTTCTTGATTAGTTGGAGGGCGCTGAGATTTACAAGGAGCACTCATAACTTCTTCAGGCGATACAGCCCACCAATTTTGAGGTCCTGCGGAATTCTGAGGAAGGCTATGAGCCAGCGACGTTAACGAAACGCTAGATAAGATCAAAGATAATAATGCCGCCCGAATAGTAAGACCCATGCCGTTAAAGTCTCAAATTTTCCGCCATAGTCAAGGCCTCCTTAAGGGAAGCTTGATTATCTAAAATCTAGTCCTCCAATGGGTCTCGGGATTGAGCTGTGGGTACTTAAGAAAAAAGACATCCTGTCATGGGAGCTTCCCGCTCCCATACCCTGGGGTAAAGCCGGTCATCGTGACCGGCTTTTTGCGTTGTGTCTCTTGAAATAAAAAGGCCCATCTTGGCGAACCTTGTGATTTGATTTTTTTACTACGAAAAAAAAATTACAAAGGCCAAGAATGGACCTTCATCATTTGATCAACAGCTTATTAGGTCTGCAAGATTTAAATATTACCAACGCGGAGCTTTCAGAGGACTTTGTGTCTTGTCGGCTTTCGGCAGAGTTACCGTGGTCCCGCGCCTGCTGCGCGGACTGCGAGCATCCCTTATTGGAATTCCATCAATGGAGCTATCGAGACCTTAAAGTACCCCCTCTGGGGCTCTTTAAGGACGTCGTTATTCATTTACGATATCCACGAGGACTTTGTCCCGTATGCAATAAAATCCAACGCTCTAAGGTTTCAGGGATCCATTCAAAATTCAAAGGCCATAGCTGCAGCTTTGTCGAAACCGCGGGTCGACTCATGGAAGAAACCACCTGTGCTGCTGCGGCCCGGACCTTGAGTTCAGATCCAAAGACTTTATGGCAAATGGATCAGTGGCGTATGCGAGAAATGCAAAAGAATTTAGATGTAAACAGGTTTACAAAAGATCTTGATGTTTCTCGTATGAGTGCTGACGAGGTGCACTTTAAGACTGAAACTGAAACCAAAAGAGAGCACCCTTTTGCACCACGATGGACCGTAAAGTTCGTAACAAACTTAGTGTGTACGAAGGCTGCAAAGGTGATTGCTAACGCTGCTGGTAGGGATGCTATGGCCTTAGCAACGTGTTTAAAAACTCTATCAAGACCCCAGCGATTATCAGTGGAGTTTTTTTCAATAGACATGAACCCTGGCTACTTCCAAGCCGTGAGTAAACTCTGTCCCAATGCAGAGATTGCGATTGATCGATTCCACTTGGTTCAGAGCATGAACGAATACTTTGAAAAAGTCAGAAAAGAAGAGTTTCAAAAGGCAAAAAAGAACAAAAAAGAGTTCGAAGAAATCATGTTGTCACCATCGAGAAGGTTCATGTTTTTAGAGCGAGATGCTGTTTTATCTATCGAGGAGAATAATATGCTAGGAAAGTTAAAAGTGTTAAATACGAATATTTCAAACGCAATGATTATCGTTGAGTATTTCCATAAGGTTTTAGAAGAAAAAGGTGTCCACGGGTTTAGATCACGCTTGGCAAAATGGTATGGGTTGGTTCGAGATTCGAAGTTGCTGCCACTTCGGAAGTTTGCACTGCAAGTTCGCAAGTACCGGATCAATATCGAAGCCTATATACGATCAAATTTAACGACTGCAATCAGTGAAGGACTTAACAATAAAATCAGAGTTCTAAAGGCCATGGCCTACAGCTATCAGAATGAGGAATCGTTTATGCTAAAGATCCTTCAGAGGTGTGGATTTCTCAATTCGAGACACATGGATACCCGGCGTCTATTCAAATATAGCAGCCTGGCATGAAACCTACCCACAGAAGAAACCCGAGAGGCTCCTCCAATGGGTGACAAAAAGGGGCTTCTGCCTAGAAAAATTACGTAGGCTAAGTGTTTAAATGCGGCTCGAATTGGAACAAGAATCGCAGGGAAGGAAGAGGCTATTGAACTTTGATAACCGTAAGAGAGGTCGTTGTGTTAGTTGTTTCCTCGGTAACGCGCTGGTTTTTTAGAATTTTTTGGCTGAGTCTGCTTGCAGCGGCTCCGGCCTGGGCAGAGTTTTTAAAGAAGGATGTCTATCTGTCTTACGAACAGCGTTTGGTGGCTTCTATGTTACTGCAGGCCGAGGGGCAAAGTGCTCAAAACAGGGCGCAAACCTTGCTTCGAGTTGAAGAGCTCATAAAATCATCTGTACAAACAAAGGTTCAAGAGGTTTGGGTTGAAAATTTTCAAGATTTTATGAAGGAGTTTCGCGGGGTTTGGCCCGAGACCGACAGCCTGGCTCGTGATCTTGAAATCAACGCTCAAAAGTCTTTCGCGCTTCGTGAGTTTAAGTCCAAACACCCTCGAGTGCAGAGAGAAATCGATCAATATTTAGAGTTTCAGTTGAATCAGTTAAAGAAGCTAGCCGAGACTCAAAAAGAAAGCTCTTCGGTAAAGAACCAAGTCGAATCAATGAACTTAAACAAGCTTTATCAATCTTCTATGGAAAAGCTAAACTTGGGTCAAGAGCAGGCTGCGAAGCAGTACTTGTTTGAGTCCCTTTTAAATGTGTCAGATTTAGTTGTAAAGGATGCACTAAGTGAGTTTGGAAAAATCGGAGAGAGGGTTGCGACCTCTGGCTTTTCGCAGCAGTCCGATGCCAGTGCGCGGATTTTTATGCAGACGCTATTATCTGAGTATTTTGGACGACTGTCTATTGAATCCAAAAAACAAATTATTTCAGCAATGATGGCCGCTCCTTTAGAGCTTTCAGAGATGCAGCGATTTGAGATTATGGTGCAAAACTCGGGACCTCAATTGCAAAAACTTTTGCAGATCGTTGCTCGGCAGGCGAATCTGGATCCAGAGCTTCTTAAAGTTTTTAAAACCTTAGAAAATGCCGTCCGTCCAGTACCTTGGGTTCAAGTTCGAGACATGGTGCAGGCTGAATCATCGAATTATAGATTTTTGTACTTCGAGCGCAAGCCCTTGGGTGTTGGAACCATGGCGCAGGTCCATCGAGCTAAAATTGAAGAAAATGGGCAGCGTCGGGATGTTGTGGTTCGCTTTATTAAGCCAGGAATTGAAAATCGAATTAATGAAGACCATCGAATTCTTATGGAGGTCGCGGCAATATTGGACTCAAATTTCGAGTTCGCTAAAAGCGGAGCGCCGAAGTTAACTCCTATTATCGAGGATGTCACCCAGACAGTGAGAGCCGAACTCAGCCAGAAAGACACGGTCGATAGACAGCTAAAAGGGCGAGAGGTTTACAATCGTCAGTTGTTAATGGAAACTCCTGAATATAAAAATTTGGTAGATATCAATGTCCCATTGGTTTACGCGCCTAAGAATAAGCAGACGCAGTTCATGGTGCAAGAGATGGTTTTTGGTCGTAAACTTGATAAAGAAGCAGACGCGTGGAAAGAGGCCGTTCCTGGTATGAAAAAAGCCTTAGTCGAGATGGTAGCCAAAGTTTGGATGGAAGAGTTGATGTTTAAATCAGGATTTTATCACTCGGATTTGCATCAAGGAAATTTTATGGTGCAAATGCGTGATGACGCAATCAAGTTGAATATTTTAGATTTTGGAATGGGTGGAGTGATTTCCAAGAGCATGCAAAAGAACTTAGTCCTGTTGGGGGCCGGTTTAGAATTAAATAAAGCAGATCTTATTTCAAAAGCGATGTGGGCACTTTCAGATCAAAACAAAAATTTGATCTCGGAAACCGAGTACCGACAGATCGTAGCCAAGCAGGCAGAAACACTCGCCAAGACGGGGCAGAAGTGGGGCGTTGGTAATTGGTCGGCGCTGAGCTTGGATTCGGGGCTTCGTCTTCCATATGATTTTATCAGTATTAATCGCGGGCAAGTGATTATCGATAAACTATTAGAGGATTCTGGAAGCAGCATGACTGTTCAGAATATCGCAAAAAAACTAGCTTTTAAATATCCAGCGGTAATGGCAAAGATTCTACTTCAAGATGCTAAGCTCAGCCCAGGAGAAATTATTAAATTAGGTTTTGAGCAGCTTATCAAGAAACAAGAAAAAGTGCCAAGCTTCACTGATTCAATGGCGAACTCAAAGCAAAACAAGTCAGTAGGCGGTGCAGCTTTAAGATGTGAGTTTGTTTTTAACTAACTTGGTCATTGGTGTTCGACTCGGAAATTAATTTATTTCGAGTGATCCAATGAAATCTCCAAGTTAATAAAACCGCAGCAAAACTGAGTCCAATAAAGAGGCCCCACCATATTCCAACGGGGCCAACCCCGGCGTGAAATGCTAAAAAGTAGCCAGCAGGAAGCCCTAAGATCCAATAGGCAACAAAGGCAATCACCGAGGGCCATCGAGTGTCAGCAAGGCCTCTAAGTGCACCGATGGCGACGACTTGAATGCCATCACTAAGTTGGAAAAAAGCGACAACAATAAACAACGTAGATGCAAGTTCAATCACGTCCTTATTTTCAATAAAATAAGTGGGAATCACTTGGCGGAAAAGCAAAAACAACATCGCGGTGGTTCCCATGAAAATTGCGCCCAAGCCGATGGCCGTAAGACCCGCAGTACGAACGCCATTTTGATTTTTTCGTCCTTGTTCAAAGCCGACTCGAATTGTTGCTCCGATGCCTAGTCCCATGACTGTCATAAAACTCATAGAGGCAACAGTGATCGTGATTTGGTGTGCTGCCAGTGGCATTGCGCCAAACCATCCCATCATAAAAGCTGCAGCTGAAAAGGTCGCGACCTCAAAAACAAAAGTCATTCCATTTGGAATTCCCAGTCGGATAAGGTTTCGTAACAATTGGCGGTCGGTTTTTCTTAACCAAGGCTGTTGAAGATAAGGTCTATAGGACGACTTCCAATGCACAACGAATATCATCGTTACAGCCATGACGGCGCGAGTAATGAGTGTGGCCCAACCAGCCCCGACCAGTCCCAGTCGAGGTATAAGCAAGTAGTTTCCAACAGCATTGGCTAAAACACCCCAATACATCACAAGCATAGAGACCCGCGTGTGTCCCAAGCCATCTGTGAATTGACGATAAGACTGAAAAAATAAAACAGGCACGATGGACCAAGTAATGATTTCGAAAAAAGGTTTGGCTGCGGAGAGGACTTCGGGAGTTTGCCCGAAGATATGCAAATAAGGCATTAGTCCATAAAGTAAGCCAATCAAAAGAGCCGAAATCAGCCCCGAAACAATCAGGGAGTGCTTTAAAAGCGCACCGCCGGTTTCAAAATCTTTTTGTCCGTCGGCTTTTGCAAACAAGCCGGTGATAGGGGCTAGGCTTCCTAATCCAAAAATTAAAAAGATAAAGAAAAGACTAAATGCAAAAGAATTTGCTGCAAGGGCTGTGGGGCCTAAAGGGCCAATCATAAGGGTGTCGGTGAGGCCGATTAAATTTTGACCCATTTGTCCAAGAGCTATTGGCCAAGACAACTTTAAAATTGTCTTGGCTTCGTGTCTGAAGTTTGTGCCCACAGCTTAAGACCTAAACCGATCGCACTTCTAGGATTTCAGGCAGCGCCTCTTTCATGCGTGCTTCAACGCCGTCTTTGAGCGTGGCTGTTGACGAAGGGCAACCACTGCAGGCTCCCATCATGTGAACATAAAGAATATTATTTTCGTATTTATTAAAGACGATATCGCCGCCATCTAGAGCGACGACAGGACGGATCTCTTTATTAAGTATTTTTTTGATTTCTTTCACAACAGGTGAGTCATTCTCATTTTCTTCATTATCGGCAACGATGTCGATAAGTAGAGGCTCGTTGGCGTTCAGGTGTTCTTGAATCAGATTGGCCAAGGGGGCTGCCAAGTATTCCCATTCCACCCAATCCTGCTTAGTTACGGTCATGAAGTTTTCGCCTAAAAAAACAGCACTCACCCAAGGAAAACCAAAAATTTTCGAAGCCAACGGGGAAACCTCGGCATCTTCAGCATCGGCAAAAGCAAAACCCCGATCCAGATAGTTTTTGTGGAACAAAAACTTCATTGTTGAGGGGTTTGGAGTGGCTTCAAAAGAGACTGCGGGTAAGTTTGTATTTTCCATAGCGAACTTCTACCTCAATTTAGGTCTTCTTGCCAAGCGTGTTATTCTCAGCGGCTTCTTGATTTAAAGCCCACTAATGACTAACTTGTTAGCCGTCCTGTTTTATGAGAATTTTCATTTTTAAACGATCCTGAGGGAGACTACTATGACACCAAGAGTTAGAGAGATTTTAAGCTGGTACGGCGCCGACAATCCTGGCGTTTTAACGAACATGGCTCGCATGTTGAACCATGGTAAATTGGCGGGCACTGGTAAAATGGTTATTCTTCCAGTGGATCAAGGTTTTGAGCATGGTCCGGCTAGATCTTTTGCTAAAAACCCAAGCGGTTACAATCCTCATTATCATTTTGAATTGGCTATTGAATCTGGTTGCAATGCTTATGCGGCTCCACTTGGCTTTATTGAGGCGGGTGCGCGTGAGTTTGCAGGTGAAATCCCGTTGATTTTGAAAATCAACAATTCAGATACTTTGTTCTCTCCCGTAGCTCCGATTTCTGCTTTGTCTTCAGGAATTGATGATGCACTTCGTTTGGGTTGTGCGGGTATTGGTTTTACAATTTACCCAGGATCTGCAGAGCGCAAAATGATGTACGAAGAAATCGCCTTGGCAGCATCTGAAGCCAAAAAGGCGGGCCTTGTGGTTGTGATTTGGTCTTACCCTCGTGGAGAACAAATCTCTAAAGCTGGGGAAACAGGGATCGATGTTTGCGCTTATGCCGCTCAGATCGCTGCTCAATTAGGTGCACACATAATCAAAGTTAAACCTCCAACAGCGCATATTGAACAAGATGCTGCTCGCAAGGTTTACGAAGCTCAGGGAATCAAAGTCACGTCGATGGCCGATCGTGCTCGTCACGTAGTTCAGTCAGCATTTGATGGCCGTCGAGTGGTTATTTTCTCGGGTGGTGAAGCAAAATCAACAGCGGAGCTTATCGAGGAAGTGAAGGGATTAGCTCAAGGTGGTGCTTTTGGTTCGATCATGGGAAGAAATGCTTTCCAACGTCCAAAAGCCGAGGCGATCGAATTGCTTCACAATGTGATGGAAGCTTTTGCTGGGCATCCTCTAAAAAAGTAATTGAAGGAAAATTGAATGTCAGTTCATGATAATCCGTTAAGAGCGGAAAAAAGAAAAAAGCTTCACGCGCTTCGAGAAAAAGGTATCAATCCTTATCCGTATTCGTTCGACAATAAAACGGCGGTTGCCGATATTACTAACGAGCACGCTGCAGGCATGGTGGCTGGCGATAAGAAAACGGACTTAAGCTACCGAGTGGCGGGCCGTTTGATGACATTAAGAAGTATGGGTAAGGCCTGCTTCTTTAACGTTCAAGATCAGACTGGAACCGTTCAGGTTTATGTTCGGCTTGAAGAGCTTAATGAACAAGATCGGGCGGCATTTGATCTGGTCGATTTGGGTGATATTGTTGGAATCGAAGGCTTTCCTTTCAAGACAATGAAGGGCGAGTTTTCACTGCATATTAAATCGTTCCAGATTTTAACTAAATCTTTAGAGCCTCTTCCCGAGAAGTTTCACGGGGTTCAAGATGTTGAAATTAAGTATCGTCATAGACATCTAGATTTAATGACTGATGCCGACTCTCGCAAAGTTTTCGAAACGCGCTCGAAGATTATCAAAGAGATCCGTCGTTTCCTTGATGATCGTGGGTTTTTGGAAGTTGAAACACCGGTCTTGCAACCGATTTACGGGGGCGCGGCCGCACATCCGTTCACGACTCATCACCGCGCTTTAGATATGAAGCTTTACATGAAAATTTCGCCAGAGCTTTATTTAAAGCGTCTGATTGTGGGTGGTTTCGAGAAAGTATATGAAATTGCAAAATGCTTCCGGAACGAAGGTATTGATAAGACTCATAATCCTGAGTTTACGATGCTCGAATTTTACGAAGCGTACACGGACTACAATTATCAAATGAAGCAATTTGAAGAGTTGGTATCAACATTGGTTATGAAAACTCATGGTTCAATGAAAGTTGTTTACCAAGAGAAAGAAATCGATTTCACGCCTCCATGGAGACGTCTGACAGTTCATGATGGTGTTCGTCAGTACGCGGGTGTTGATCCGGATAAGGCTTCAGATCAAGAAATTTTCGATGCATGCAATAAGTATGGCGCTGGTCTCGAGAAGCTAGGTCGTCGCGGCGAAATGATTATGGAACTTTTTGAACTGACAGCCGAGCAGCACTTGTGGCAGCCGACATTTGTTATGGATCATCCAGTAGAGATTTCTCCGCTGACGAAGATCCACCGCGAGGACAAGCGTCTTGTCGAGCGTTTTGAGCCATTTGCTGCATGTATGGAGATCGGAAATTCTTACTCTGAGTTGAACGATCCTGAAGATCAATTGGCTCGTTTAAAAGAGCAAGAGGCGAATCGGGGCGAGGACGAAGAAGCTCATCCAATGGATGAAGACTTTTGTTTAGCCATCGATGCGGGTATGCCTCCGACGGGTGGTGTTGGTTTAGGTGTCGAAAGAATTGTGATGATCTTGACGGATCGACCAAGCATTCGCGATATCATTTTCTTCCCGACAATGCGTATCGTTCGTTAGTGGGAAAGTTCATTAGATGTATTTTTAAGAGGGGAGCAGCAGCTCCTTTCTTTTTTTGGAGTCCTATGCGTAGTTTATTTTCGTTGACCGTTTTATTGACACTCACTTTGGCATTAGGAGTCGCCTGCCAGCAAAAGCCAACAAAGGCGCTCTCAGAGGCTCCTATTTTTCCAAAAGACTCTTTAGATGCCCAGATTAAAGATGTTTTTAAAAAAGATCCGGTACTTATTGACGCTCGGAGGCCTTTCGAGTTTGGCCTATCGCGAGTCCCTGGGAGTGTGCAGATTTCATGGCAAGACTTTACGCAGATAAACTCTTTAGGGCAGCGGCGGCTCTCTGCTGATTATGGCTCTTGGGTGCGAAGATTAGCAGTTTATGGTGTGCATCCATCCCGTCCGGTTTTGATTTTAGCAGATGAGACGATTGAGCCCGGAGCAGCCGGCAGGGTTGCGTGGAGTCTATGGATGTTGGGGGTAGAGCAGATTTATGTTGTTCCTATTCAGCAGTTCAGGACTTTGAATCTAAATGATATAAACCCAACGCAGAACACATCAATTTGGTTGCCAAAAACAAAAAATGATTTATATATTAATTCCAACGAATGGTTAGTGCTGAATGGTCAGAAAAAGCTAGACCGAATAGCGCCCAAGAAATTGGGTGAATTTTCAATTCATCAAGTTCGTGATCAAATTGTGGTCCTAAACTTAAATCCTTCGCTGGAGGTCTCAAGGGCCCAGTTTAAAGATGTGATTTCTTTAAATTATAAGGAGCTTTTAGATCCGCGAGGGATGATAATTTGGGAGCCGTTGGCAAAAAAAATGAATGGCGCGGTAGATTATTCGAACTGGATATTAGTGGTTGCTGAAGACGGAAATAGAAGCGCTTTTGTCGCATGGGAGCTTCTAAGACGTGGCTATAAAAAAGTTGTTATTGTAGAAGATGGAATTGCAGATTAGGAAATATGTTTTTTAAAGTTACGAATGAAGATCCTTATTTTAAAGAGTTGGCTTATCTTAACATGGTGTACGTGTTAGGGGGGCTTAGTCTTGGCTTTTATATTGTTCGATACAATTGGGTCTATGATTTTTCTCAGTTCAACATCTTAATGATTCCCTTATATGCACTGATGTTGAGTGGGCCCTGGATCTATAAAAAGTGGTCTTCTTTCATTGTCAGTTCTTTGCTGGTGCTTGTGCCAGCGTACTTGCTGGTATTTACACTTGTCAGTCTTTCTGGAGGCTTATTAGCCCCGGGAGTTCATTGGTTCGCCACTTTGCCGATTATTTTAGGATTTTTGTATGGTCGCTTTGGTCTTTGGCTAGGTGTTGTTCTATTAACACTGGTAACGGGTGTTTTAGGTTTGGTTGATTACTCTGGACTCAGTTTGGATATTATCAACTCGGCCTTTTACCAAAGACAAGAGCGCATTATTAATGTGATATTGTTTTTTATATTTATTTGTGCCAACTCGGCCTACTTTCTTTTTTTAGAAGAACGCTATGTGAATCTTGTTAAGGCGAAGAAGCAAGAAAGTGATTCTTTGTTGCGAGTCCTTATGCATGATTTTTCGACACCATTGACGATTCTTCAAATTGAAAGCATGAAGTTAGAGCCGCTGGATTCGCAAGCTATCAACCCTGAGGTTCCGGCAAAAATCCGCCGAACTATCGAAACGATGAGTTCTCTTTTGATGCAAATTCGCGAGCTCCGGGCATTGAAGGGAAATCAGCATTTTCATGATTTCATTTTGGTGGATTTAAATGCGGCTCTCAAAGATGTCGTCGCGCTTTTGGCGCCAACAATGACTTCTCGGAGGATCTCCATTAATTTAGACATTCCGGATGGTGACATTCCGGTAGTGGCTGACGAGCGGGGCTTGCGCGATATTGTCTTGCATACGATCCTTACGAATGCCGTTCTGTCCTCTCCGGATGATACGTGGGTGGATGTGCGTGTTTTTAAAAAGACAATTGATGAAAAGTCTTTTTATCTTCTGGAAGTCCACGATTACGGGGAACCTTTTTCAGAGGATCAGGTTCGCTCTATTTTTAGTCTTGAAGATAAAGTAACCAAAATTTCTAGATTAGGGGAATTAGCCTATGCGTTTCCCTTGATGAAGGGATACTTAGAAAAAGTCGCCGCTCGAGTCGAGGTGACATCCTTTGCGGAGCAGGTCAATGGGCGGGGAAATCGCATAACGGTCTACTTTCCTTTAGACTAGGCATAAGCGCCCTTAATTGAATGAGGCCTTGTTGGTAAAATTTTTTATGATTTCTCGTTGAGAAATTTCTTTGGAATCTTCAAAATAAAAGAATGAAAATTAATATTTTAAAGCTGACTCTATTTGTCGTTTGCTGGGGCTTTTTAGTGACTGCAAATGCTGGGACCTCGCTAGGGCAGGATTTTGTTTTGCCTGCTGGTTCAGAGGTGCAGATCAATGCAGCTCAGGCCGCAGAAAGTTATAAAGGAGTCACTCCCAGCGGTTCGGTTCAGATTCAAGATTATTATCAGGTGCAGTACTTAAAATACGTTCAAGATATGGAAAAGGCAGATCAAGAGCGCTACAATAAAGCAGCTCAGATGGGCTTATTGTATATTCCTGTTTCAGCAATTTCTGCGATGAACACTGGCGGCGAGGTGGGAGTTCGGACCGTGAAGACCAGTGCCGACGCAGGTCTTTTTCGTGCGTCCGAATCAATTGATCCGGCTCCAAATAATCCTAAGGTTCGGCCCGAGTTTTCTTCCGCAGATCCAAGCGATAATTTAGCTCGTGAAAAAGAAATTCTTGAAGGTATTGAAGGGTTGAATTCAGCTGGTCGTTCCTCGAATCAATGTCAGTCTGCGAAGCTTGCTGGTGTTCCAGAGGCAGCCTACAATTCTGCGATGAATTGCTATCAGCAGAACAAAGAAAAATTTTCGAATCCCTATATAGTCATTATGGATTTAACCAAGGCTTCGACATCCAAACGTTTGTTTATATTGGATGCCAAAACGGGGGCGGTTGTGCAATCTGAATATGCAATGCACGGCAAAGGTGTCGGCAGCGTCGCTGGTGAAAACGGTACGCCCGCGGGTTTTCATAAATTAGATGGTAAGTTGTTTCGCAATGGACGTCCCTATCGTTTAGGTCTTGAGATGAAGGGGATGGAAAAGAAAAATGCGAACAGTCATGAGCGCGCTATTCGGCTTCATGATTGGGGGCCGGAATCAAATTTAAAATTGGGATTGGCTCCAAGGACGTGGGGATGTATCGGAGTGGCTGACGAGGTTATGCCAGAGCTGCAAAACAAACTAGCCGGAGGCACTCTTCTGCTAAACTATACAGCGGATGCTGATCAACTTCGTCAGCAGTCGGGTGTCTGTCAGTTGAACTGAGAATGTTTTTTAATCTTGAATTTTGTACTGCAGCCAATCTGTTTGAAATGGAGCGAATGCAAATAGCCATCTGACAGATTTTAGTCTATCTGCAGAAAGCAAATTCTTGTCACGAAAAGCTCGAGCTCGGTATTTTGCACCCAGAGCATGAATCTCTTCTACAAATTCGGAGATATGAGCGGGCGAAAGTTCTACTTCTGCAGAGTGTAGGCAGACATCTTTGTTTTTTAAGACATTGTCCACGTGATCAAGAAATTGCAAAATCTGCGGGCGGAGTATTTTTCTTGCTAGGGGACCTTGGTGTTGAAAACGAATATTTCCCACAATTTTCATTCTTACTTGGTTTTCCGGAAGAACTTCTAACAGTTGAAGTTTTTCAAGTTTTCTAAGAATTCGAAAAAATTTTTGAGGCGTCAAGTTCCACTGTTTAGCTAGGATTGCTGGATTTGTTCCTCGATGGAGTGCTCTTAGAATTCCAAACAGCGCAGGATTGTCGGCAAAAAACTTTTCTTGATCTGCTGTCAGCACATAATCCAGCTCTTGCTCTTGGTTTGAAAGCGCTGCTAAATCAAAAAAAGAGATACCAACTAAATCACATATTTTGAAAATTGTTTGAAGATTGCAGTTTTGGTTCGAAAATATTCTTTTTACCGTAACTTCTGAAACATCTAATTGTTGGGCCAGCATCGCGTAGGTGAAGTTTTTAGATTTTAAAACATCGCGCAGGGTGTTTAGTAGTTTTTTGGAATCGGTGTGTTGGTTTGAATGATCCATAGTGCTTGTTTTGGTATCATCAGAAGATACTAAATACAAGGTTATTGAATATTTGTATCAATTTTATAGGCTCTAGCCTCACACAAAGGAGAGCTGCGTGAAAAAAGTAATTTTTGTCGTTTTACTAGGAATGACGCAATTTAGTTTTAAGGCCTCGGCTGGGTATGTACCTCCGCCAGAGAGTCCATATTGGTGCTATGAGGCCTGTATTGATCCTTATTATAGCAACCACAATGAGTGTGTTAAAAAGTGCTATCCATCGAACTTTTGGGATTCGCAAAAATCGAAGTTCAATGAAGATAGTTGTATTGAGACGACAGAGCCTAGTTCGTCCGAGGAATAAATTAAAAGCAGGTTTTAACCTGCTTTTAATTTAAATAGGGTGAAGTAGAGGGCCTTTAGCATCTCTGGGTCATAGCGCCCAGCCAGCTTCTCTTTCATCATGGTTACGGCGTCGACAGGCTTCAAAGGAGTGTTATAGGATCTTTGCGTCGTCATGGCGTCGTAGGTATCGGTTATAGAAACAATGCGGGCAAAGGGATGGATTTCTTGCCCTGAAATGCCTTGGGGGTAACCGCCTCCGCTCCAGCTTTCGTGGTGTTCAAAGGCCGCGGCTTTGATGTCATCACCAATACCTTCGTGTTCATTCAAAATCATAAGTCCATATTGAGGGTGCATTTTCATTTGGGCCCACTCGTTTTCGTCAAGCCCTCCCTTTTTGCATAGGATATCTAAACTGACATTTCTTTTTCCGATATCATGAAACAAGGAGCCCACACCTAAGGCCTCAAGCTCTTTGCGATCAAAGCCAAGAGCTTTGCCCAACCCCAAAGAATAGATGCTGACATCTAACGAGTGATTATAAGTGTAGAAGTCATGGCCTGAAAGCGTCAGCATGAATTGCATGGCTTCCGGAGCCTCTTCCATGAAGTTGATAAAGTCTGAAATAATAGGACGAGACTCATCAAGGGCTTTATGGACATCGGGATTGTCAAAGAGGTCTTCCATAAGTGCGATTGAGGATTCGCGTAGAATATTGGCTTTGTCCTGATGGGGAATGTCGGCATTGAGTTCTTCCCGAACCCAGTCGCGATATTTCCAACGATCTTCTTCTTTAACAAAAAAAGATTCACCGGTGTCACGGGTATGAAGAATATTTATTTTTGCATCGGAAATTTTATCGCCGGCTCGTAAATACAAAATGAACTTTTTGTCGACTTGAACAAAAATATCGAAAGTAGTGATTTTTGCGGGTCGTATTGTATTTAAACGAATACGAAAGTAGGTATTTTCAGAGCTCATAGTGAAAGTATCTCACGCTTTTCTTGACTCTCAAAATAAAAGCTCAATAATGAGACTTCATGGGCTTACGTCTAGATACATCTTTGCAATATATCAAGGGAGTTGGTCCTAAATTAGGGTCTTTGTTTTCACGCAAAGGCATCAAGACCATTTCCGATCTTTTAGAGTTTTATCCGCGAGCCTACGAAGATCAAAGGGCGGCTCGGAATATTGCCTCACTTCGACCCGATGAAGTGGTCTCGATTAAGGCGCAAATCGTCGCGGTGCATGCGGTCCCCATGGGACGTTCTTCAAGAAAAATGTACGATGTTGTCGTTCGGGATTCTTCAGGGCAGATCCACTGCAAGTTTTTCCGTGTTCCTTATAAGGGTTATTTTGAGCGCTTCAAGCCATTTAGCGAGGTTCGTGTTGTTGGTAAGGTCACTCATTATCGAAGTCGCATTGAATTTCATCATCCGGATATTCGCGATATCGAGCCCGACGATGAAAATCAAGACCAGTTGGTTCCACTTTACACCGAGATCGAAGGCCTTAGCACAACTAAGATTCAAAAGATAATTCAAGCTTCGTTGGCGCAACTGGCAGAGTGGCCAGAAGAAGTATTGCCAGTTTGGATGCGGCAAAAATACGAACTGATGGATCGCAAAAGCGCTTTGCTGCAAATTCACAATCCTCCACCAGAATTAGCGAAGGAATTTATCGAGCTAAAGTCCACGGCCCATCGCCGATTGATTTTTGAAGAACTTTTTTGGCTTGAACTTTTCTTAGCCTCTCGAAAGTCAGGCTTCAAAAAAGAATCAGCTCCCGTGATTCAAAATGAAGGGCAGTTAATTTACAAGTTGTTACTAAGTCTTCCTTTTGAACCGACCAAGGCACAAACTCGAGTTTTCAAAGAGATAAAGCAGGACTTAGAAAAGGGCTCTCCGATGCATCGTCTGGTGCAAGGGGATGTAGGGTCTGGAAAAACGATGGTGAGTTTTTTAGCGGCTGTCTATGCTGCGGAAAGCTCATTTCAATCCTGTTTGATGGCTCCCACTGAAATTCTGGCAGAGCAACACTTTAAAAATGCACAAAAGTATTTGGCGCCATTGGGATTACGTCTGGGTTTATTGACGGGGAAATCTAAAGCCTCAGAACGAAAGGTGCTGTTGCAGGCACTACAAGAAGGCCAGATAGATCTACTGATTGGGACTCATGCTTTGATTGAAGATGAAGTTCAGTTTGCGAATCTTGGACTGGTGATTATTGACGAGCAGCACAGATTTGGAGTCGAGCAGCGGGGGAAATTAAAATCCAAAGGCGTTTCGCCTCATTTTTTGGTTATGACGGCGACACCCATTCCGCGAACCTTGGCGATGACGGTTTATGGTGACCTTGATGTTTCGATCATTGATGAAATGCCAGCGGGGCGATCGCCGATACAGACCCGAGTGGCTCACTCAAGCAAACGGCCTCAGGCAATTCAATTTATGTTAGAGCAAGTTCAGAAAGGTCGCCAAGCCTATATTGTTTATCCTCTGGTTGAAGAAAGCGAAAAAATGGACTTGAAGGATGCGGTTTCTGAGTTTGAAGCGCTACAAGCGGCGCATCCCCAGATTCGCTTTGGTTTATTGCATGGTAAAATGAAGTCTGATGAAAAAGATCAAGTCATGGAGGCCTTTCGTCGCAACGAAGTTCAAGTTTTGGTCAGTACGACCGTGATCGAAGTCGGTGTCGACGTTCCGAATGCCAACATCATGATCATCGAGCATGCGGAACGCTTTGGTTTGTCCCAGCTTCATCAGTTGCGTGGACGGGTCGGGCGAGGCGAGCATAAGTCCTTTTGTATTTTGATGCTTGGATATGCGGTCTCTGATGAAGGTCGTCAGCGAACCGAGTTTATGGAAAAAACGACGGATGGATTTAAGATCGCGGAATTTGATCTTGAGATGCGTGGTCCCGGAGAATTCATGGGGACTCGTCAATCCGGGCTTGCAGGCTTTAAAATGGCAAACCTAGTTCGTGATGTTATGATTTTACAGGATGCTCGTGAGGCCGCATTTGAAGTCTTAAGAAAAGATCCTAGATTAAGTTTTAAAGATCACGAAAAACTAAAAGAAGAGTTGCTTCGAACTCATGGCCCAACAGCGCTGGCGGGTATTGCTTAGGTTGTTTCATATAATCTTAACTAGGCTCTTCGACTCTTCCATCTGGATAACGCGCAAATCTTCTAATTTGTGATCCGTGCACCATTTCAGGTGTATCCCAGGGCCATCCACCAAACTGAGTGGCTTGGTAATCATTGATGGTTTGGCGAATTTCTTGTTCGCTATTCATAACGAATGGACCGTATTGAACTACGCGTTCTCCGATGGGTCGAGCTTGTAAAACCAGAACTTCACTTTCTGTTGGGCCATTCTTAAGTATTTGCGAATCGGCTGCGGACATTGCTTGTCCCGATTTGCTGCTTAATTTTTTTTCATTTATTGCCAGTTCAGAACCTTCAAAAAAATAAAGTGTTCGTGCTGTTCCCGGCTGACCTTTTGGAAGTTCCAACTGTGAATTCGGTGGAAGTTTGATCAGCCATATTTGGACATCACTTTTCGGTTGGCTAGCCCAGCTGTCTGGCGGCGGCGATGGTGGGCGTACTTCGCCCCAGTTGCCTGCGATAAGAGTGATTTTAGCGCCAGACGCATCGGTCACTGTTGGAATTTTTTCTGACCACAGCATTTTGAAGTGGGGTTTCACCATCTTATTTTTCGCGGGAAGATTTAACCAAATTTGAAAAAGCTCGAGCGGGTTTTCTTCATCTTGTTTTAGAAGAGGAAACATCTCCGAGTGTTGTAAGCCCGATCCTGCAGTCATCCACTGCACATCACCTTGTCCATATCGTCCGGCGGCCCCGATAGAGTCCGAGTGATCTACGTATCCTTTACGAACAATCGTGATTGTTTCAAAACCCCGATGTGGGTGCACGGGAAAGCCTGGCACGACTTCACCATGATACATACGAAATCCGTCTTTTAAATCAAAATCACTGCCTATTTGGCGGCCAGCCAAGCTGGCTTTGGGGCCATAATCTTTATTACCCGCCGGGTAGCGATCATAATGGTGAACACAAAAAAGAAAAGGCTCAAAAGTCTGCCACTGAAAATCCAATGAAAAAGTTTGCGCATTCGTTTGCGACATTGGTTTTCATGATGCCTTAGATTGGCAATGTGGTCACGACGAAATATGGCCGATCTCAGCGTTTCTTAATCAAATCAATATTTTTTAAATAAGTTCTTCCGACCTTCAATTTTACTAGTGGATTTTTGCAGACAATGAGTTCGTATTGGCGGTCCCCGATGCGGCGGATTTCTTGGATGAAAAGTTTATTTACGATATAAGAGCGATGGCAGCGGATGAAGCCGTAAGTGTGAAGACGGTTTTCAAGGCTGTCCAGGCTTTCAGATAAAGTGAATTCTTTTTCGGCGGTGTGGAGGCGCGAGTAAGATTCATTGGCCGAGAAGTACAGGATATCCCCGTAAGGTATGGTGATATGTTTGTTGCCAACTTTTATGTTTAAACTTCTTGGGGGTGGTGTGCGGTGAAGCTTACTTAGTGCCTGTTGAAGTCTTTCGGTTTTTATGGGTTTTAAGAGATAGTCTACAGTATTTAAATCAAATGAATCTAATGCAAATTCTGAATGCGCTGTTGTGAAGATAATGGCGATATTCAGCTGGGTCAGCATTTTCCCCAAGATGAGTCCATTAATTTCGGGCATTTCAATATCTAGAAACACCAAATCGGGACGGAGTTCTGAAATTTGATCGTAGGCTGAAGTTGCGTTTTCGGCCTCGCCTAAAACTTCGATTTGAGGGAGTCGTTTTAAAAGTTCCCCGAGGCGCTTGCGAGCATAGAGTTCATCGTCAACTATGAAAACGCGAATCATTGTACTTCCCCGCGTCTATGTTCCTTTAATCCGTTCTGAACATTTTTAGTGTTAGCGGGAACCATGTTTAACGGTAAATTTAGGGTCACAATAAAAAGCCCATTTTCTGTAGTCTCAGCCTTAAAGACATTCGGGGTGCTGTAGAAAATTTCCAATCGGCGAGCCACATTATTAAGTCCGGTCTTGGTGCCAATTTCAGATTTCTTTCGTCCCAGGGGGTTTGAGATTTTAATATCTATGGACCTGCTTGACGGGGCAATATCAATCGATACCAATCCGCCTTCGATGCGCTGTTGGATTCCATGCTTAATTGCATTTTCCACTAAGGGTTGCAGGATTAAAACAGGCACTTCATGTAAGGTGAGCTCTTGGGGGATCGTTGAATGAATTTCCACCTGAAGTCTTTGTTGGAATCGAATTTTTTCAATTTCTAAATAGGTCGTTACTAAATGAAGTTCATCACACAAGCTGTGCGATTCTTTTTTTATAGATTCAAGATTTAATCGATAAAAATCAGAAAGCTTTAGTGCCATATCTTCGGCAGTCTCTGGCGCAGAGTGAATGCTGCCGATAAGGGTGTTTAGGGAGTTAAAAAGAAAGTGGGGGCTTAGCTGTTGAATCAGTAAATTCATTTTGGCGTTAAGATTTTCCACTTCCAACTTTTTTAAGAGTAGCTCCTTTTCATGTTTTTCGTTTTTTAATTCACGGATTTTATCAAGAAGGTATGATGCCCCTATAATTAAAGCGATAAACGAAAAACTTTGATTTATTACATCACTAATTACAATTCTATTTAAAGATGGGTCTTGGGCTTGAAAAAACTGAAGACCGAGCCAGTAACTTAAATAAAGAGCGGGCCCCAAAATTAGCATTTGAAGCAAAAAATGACGAATTTTGGAGTCCATTTTTTGAAACGGTTGAAATAAGACTTCAATGAGGTATGCGCCCCAAATGCAAAGGGTCGCTGTTAGGCTTGCAACAAGTAGTGAAAATGCAAAGCTAGTTGCGAAGGTTTCCTGAGAGTTCAGTGGCCAAGTGATAGCTAAGCTAATAAACGGATTTAATAGAAACAGCACCTTTAGGTAGCCGTTCAGCGTTTGCTTTGCGAGTTTTGTTTTATGTAAAGAGTGGCTATTCATTTTAGGTCATCTTAGAGGCTTTTTGTCTAAAAGTCTCGGCAGTTTAAAGGAAAAATCGGCCGTTCAATCGACGACTCCACTTTCGCATAATGATTTTGGGTAGTCTTGACTAAAAGGACGGATGATTATGCTGAAACTAATCTTTTTTATAGGCCCCTTGCTATTTCTATTAAATGTTCAGGCGAACTCTTTAAGGCGGGAGGCGACTTTTGATTATACCCCTAGCTATTTTATATATCCTTTAGCCAGCGAGATCCCAGGTTTAGGGAGTGCCGCGGGGGCGGGGTTGACCGTAAATAATATGTTTTCGACAGATACGGACTTTACGGGCGTAAAGGCAAAGGGGGATTTTGAAATTTCCGTTGTCTCGTTGTTGAATATTCATTTGTTAAAAGAGCGGCTTGTTTTGGATATTGGGTATTATGATTACGATGTTGTGACAAAGGTTTTTGACCGGGGGCAGGCCTCGGTTGCGACAAGTTACCTTTTGCCGGCAGTGGTTGGGGTGGGGCATTTTGCTCAGTTAACTTTTAATTTGAATGAACGAATGTTCGAGTTTTTTGCTCGGGCGCAAAGCGATCAAAGCCAGGTAAAGTCTGTTTACGGTTCGGATGGGACACGCTTTGATAATTCTGATAATCAAAAAATATCTGCGAGGTCTGTTGATTTTGGTTTGATCCTAGATTTTACAGATCATCGTTACGATCCTCGCTCGGGATTGCGTATAGAGGGGTTGTTGAAAAACCCGGGCCATTCTGATGAATATTCAAGTACGATTTCGATTATAGATATGAATGTGACCGCCTATTTGCCTTTAGGTTCGGCAAGTACTTGGGCTTTTAATTATTATCAGTCAGATGTTTTGATAAAAAAACAAGCGACAACCGACTCTGCTCAGCTTAAGTCCGTTTTGGGTTTAAACTGCGATTCGATACCAGACGCCGCGGCAAAAGCGCAGTGCCAAGCCGTTGAGGATCAAAGAATTCGCGAGAGAGTCGAGTACAATAAATACGGAAGGGCGACCCCTTTAGGGGGGAGCCAGCGATTAGGAGCTTTTGAGAATGGGCGATACTTTGCGGGTCATTCTCGATTTGCGGGAACTGAACTACGTTGGAATTTAAAGCAAGAGAACTCAAGTTTTAACTACTTAGTGATGAAAGGTGTGCGCACTGGATTTCAATTGGCAGCTTTTGGTGGAGTCGGTTCGGTTGCGGATGATTTGAAAGACATCGATTATAAACTTTATTCCTATGGTATTGGTGGTCGTGTTGTCTTTAAAGGGGGGACTGTTTTTCGCTGTGATTGGTCTAAAGGGAATGATGAGCAAAATCGAATGACAATTTTTATTGATTATCCTTGGGGGCTTAGTCCCGTTGATAATTCAACTCGATAGTGAGGATCATTCAAGTTGAGTGGTGTCTTCAAACAAACGTCTAGTTTAAGGATTGCGCAGAGATATCAATCTTTACACCGCAGAAATATCTAGGCAAAATTTTCCTAGACGGTATTACACAAGGATGTGTTAAAAATGTTGCGTTTGTTTTCGTCTATTTGTTTAGTTTCTAGTTTGTTTGTTCTTCCGGCTGAAGCGGCCATTCCCTCTAAATATCAGGTGAGTATGCGAATTGATCTTAAAGGTCAGTTGCCGATTTCTATTTCAACTCCGGTGAAGTCTGGTAAAAAATCGAGCTTCACCGAGATTTCGTCAGACGGCCAAACCGAAACTAATGTTGAGGTTTTATCTAAGAAGTCCAAAGTAAACGCCAAGGATGGATTGTGGATGGATATTAAAGTCACCCGAACGGTTCGAGGCAAGGTGAAAGCGGAAGAAAGAGCTCAGATTTTCGCATTCGAAAATCAAGAGGCAGAGCTTGTCAGTGGTAAGCGCGGCAAGAAAGCTCCGGATTTGGCGATCGCTGTGTTGGCTCATCCAATTTAACTTAACATAATTAATTTATTCTAGAGTCTCCGTGGTGGGGTCCGTTTGGTGAATATCAACGGGCCCCTTCTTTATTTTTGAAATACGTTATGGATTGTTGTTTATATTTTGCGCCGCAAAAGTTTTAAGCCGAGGAACAGAAAATAAAGTATATGATCTAAAAAAGTTTGCCCCTGGTTGTTGGTCGTGCTCCAATTTTAGGCGGAGGGGAAATATGAAAATAACTTCAGCTAGATTAGCATCGGCCGTTTTGTCGACATTAATGTGTTCGACAACATTCGCAGGGACACAGTTAAAAATGAGCGTCGGAGTTTTTGAAACAAAAAAGCTTCAGGCACAAAATCAAATTCACTTGATGAAAACTCAAGGTGTTCAAGAGTGGATTGTTCAGTTTAAAAAGCCAGTGACCGAGGTCTTAAAGCAGTCCTTGAAGTCTCACGGTTTAGAGGTTTTAGGATACCTTCCAGAAGATGCGTTGGTCGTTCGCGGAAATGCTTCAGCGGCAGCTTTGTTGCAGGGGCAGGCGAATGTTGAAGCGGCTATCTCGTATATGCCGGAATTTAAGATTTCAAAAAATATCAATGGCTTAAGCATTTTTAGTAAAGCTGTAAATGATGTTTTTGTTTTGAAGTCGTTTAAAGAGCAAGATTTAGCTCAAGTGCTTTCGGTTATTCGTCTTCAGCTTCCTGAAGCACAAGTTTTAGCGGCTCAAGGAAAGTCGGTCTTAGTTAAAGCGCCACTGAGTATGGCTTATGATTTCGCGAAGATTTCCGGAGTTGAGCACGTTCAGTTAGATCCTCAACTCAAGACAATGGAAATGTCTTTTGGGGAAGAATCTCAGGCTTCAGTTTTAGGCGCTGGAGATTATTCTGACTTAGCAGGCGATGAGTCTGGCACTAAGGTCATGAAGTTTGATTCAGCGTGGGCGCAAGGTTTAACTGGAAAAGGTCAAATTGCTTCGATGGCAGATACTGGATTGGACTCTGGAAAGCTAGATGCTATTCATCAAGATTTCAGTGGCGCAGTTGTATCAGGCCACATTATGGGAATGTTTGGAAAGTCTTGGGAAGATCCAATGGGGCATGGGACGCATGTTGCGGGATCTATCATGGGACGAGGTGCTGCTTCTCGTGGTGTATTAAAAGGGGGTGCTCCTGAGGCCGGATTGGTCGCGGAAGGCATGTGGTCTCCGATGCTAGGTAATTTGTCTGTTCCTAGTAAACTTGGAGATTTGTTTACAAAGGCCTACGCTGATGGCGCTCGCATTCATTCAAACTCTTGGGGTGGAGCTAGAACTTTTGGGTCTTACGATAATTTCGCAATCCAGGTGGATGAGTGGATGTGGAATAATCCTGATATGTTAATCCTATTTGCTGCTGGTAACTCGGGCATTGATAAGGATAAAGACGGAAGAATCGATCCGAATTCAATGGCTTCACCGGGAACAGCTAAGAACGTATTAACGGTCGGAGCTTCCGAGAACGTGACGAAGACCGGTGGGATTCAGGTTCCAATTAGTAAGCTTCGTATCGCCAAAGACAACTGGGGTGCTGAGCCGATCTACTCTTCGTTGATTTCTGATAACGCCAATGGTGTTTCAATGTTCTCAAGTCGTGGCCCCACTCAAGATGGTCGAATCAAGCCTGATATTGTTGCTCCGGGTACGAATATTTTAAGTGTTCGCTCTCAGCATAAAGATGCTCAAGAGTTGTGGGGCGCTTACAATAAAGACTATGTTTGGTCGGGTGGTACTTCAATGGCGACTCCGTTAACAGCGGGGGCAGCAACAGTTGTTCGTCAGTATTTGGTTGAAAAACGCGGTATGACGACTCCTTCTGCAGCATTGATGAAGGCGTATATGATTCACAATGCGGTTGATATGTATCCAGGCCAGTACGGCGAAGTTGGGGCATCACGCGGTCAGGAGCTTTTAACGCGCAGACCTAATTCTGATGAAGGTTTTGGTCGAGTAGATGTTGAGAAATTGGTTCAACTTTCTTCGGCAAATGCTTTAGTTGATAATAAGTCAGGCATTGCTCAAGGAGCCGAAGTGGCTGTTTCTTTCCGCTCTAATGGTGGAAAGTTTTTGGCGAATCTTGTTTGGACAGACGCTCCAGGTTCGGCAAATGCGGCTCAGGCCTTGGTTAATGACCTGGATTTGGCTTTGGTGGGACCTTCTGGAGTTATGAAGTTGGCTCAAGATCGTTTGAATAACCACGAGATTATCGAGATTGAAAATCTTCCTGCTGGAGACTACCAAGTGGTTGTACGTGGCTATAAGATCCCGCAGGGGAGAGCTGGAAAACAGCCTTACGCTTTAGTGTATAGCTTCTAATAATTTTCCTAAGTTATTGAAAACACTGAAGGGTCTGATTTTTAATCAGGCCCTTTATTTTTTACATACCGCGCCGCTCTTGTTTGATGATTTGTGTCAAATTTGATATACCAATGATGCTCGAAGTCTGTCCAAAGTGGACCAGACTATGGTCGGAGGTAAAAGAGTGGCTAACGATACAGTTACTTTCAATGTTGGCGATCATGCGGTTTATCCAGGTCACGGTGTTTGCCGAGTGGCAGCCATTGAGACAAAAGAAATCCTCGGATCGAAGCACAGCTTCTATTCTTTGGTTCTGGTCGAAACAGGGATGAAGATCATGATCCCCCAGGGGAACGTAAAGTCGGTTGGCTTGCGTCCTATTATTTCTACTGAAGAGGCAGGTAAGGTCATCAATATCCTTAAAGAGAAGGAAGTGAAGATTGACAATCAGACCTGGAATCGTCGCTACCGTGAATATATGGAAAAGATCAAGACGGGTTCTGTGTATGAAATAGCGGAAGTTCTGCGCGACCTATTCTTGTTAAAAGCGGACAAGGAACTTTCTTTTGGTGAAAGAAAAATGCTTGATAACGCCAGATCGTTGCTTCTAAAAGAGCTTATCCTTGCGACTCCGCAGGATAAACTAATGGAAGAGGAAGAAGTTAAGCAAATCTTCGGTATGGGTTAAAGTTCCAGCTAAGTAAGTGAATTAAAAAAAAGGAAGGCTAGACCTTCCTTTTTTTTATTTTAATCAAGGTCTAGGTTTTATGATTTCACTCTGATTCGAATCTTCTTCGCGTTAAAATAAGCAGAGGAGGATTCGTGTCTCAAACAAAGAGCCAATTCACCATTCAAAAAATATCCAGTTTAGTAAATGGTCTTGTGTTGATTAATGCCGATGCAAATTCGGTATTGGTGAGCGAGATTGAAGAACATAGTTATGGTTTCGAAGGACCTTCAAGGGCCTGTGTTTTGGGGCAGCTTATCAGTGTTGAAGGGCTTTTGTTGATCGACGGTGTTGAAAACGACTTCTATTCGACAGGTAAAGTTGTAGAGGTGGTGGTATTGGATGCCCGAACTTCGAAGTATCGTGTTGAGCTCTACAGGCATGAATCTGCTTTGTGGCAGCAGTATTTGAACGCTCTGGCTGGTCAGCAAGTTAGGATTGATCGTCTTTTTTCTTCGATGAGGGATCTTGAATGACGGAACGTTTGCGTGCACTGATTGTCGATAATTCTTTAGCGGCCATCGAAACGATGAATGCGGCCTTGGTTCGAGCTGGTTTTTCCGAGAAAAACATCTTTAAAACTCGTTCTTTTTCCGAAGCTCAGGCGATCATCGAAAATCAAAACATTGATTTTTTGTTACTGGATTTTTTGATTGAAGGTCGCCCTGGTTTGGATCTAGTTCAAAAACACTGTGCCTTGGGCGTTGCTAAGATGGCAATGATTGTGACCTATAATAACTCGAGTTCAGCTATCGCAGAGGCCGCCGAAGAATTGGTAGATGATTATATAATCAAGCCGTTTTTTGTTCAGAACTTACAAGAGCGTATCGAGGGCTTGCTTAAGCGAAAATTATTTCCTCCGAAATATATTGAAGAGATTCGTAAGGGGAAGCAGTTTTTACTGGAGAATAAATTCGAAGCGGCGCAGTTTCAGTTTCAAAGTGCAAGCTTTTTGGATTCCAAGCCGACTCTGGCTTACTATTACATGGGGCAAACTTCATTTTTTCAAAATGAATTTTCTAAAGCGATCGGGGATTATCAGCGCGGCCTCGAGTTTAGGCCTTTGCATTTTAAATGTTTAACGGGGCAGTTTGATTCTTATTTCGAACAAAAGAAATTTCACGAGGCTTATGAGATGGTGCCTCAGTTAGTTCAAAATTACCCTTTAGGCCCTAAGCGACTTTGTCATTTGTTTGTTGCTGCTGTTTACTCGGGCAGACTTGATGAGGTTTCCCGTTATTATGATTTATTTTTACAGATCGAACACGTCACCCCGGAATTGCGTAGAGTTTTTTCTGCGGCCCTTTTTGTTGCGGGTCGATTCTATCTTAACCGTAAAGATTTGAATCAAGCTGTTCAGTGTTTTGACTATGGTTTACAGGTGGTAGGGGCGGATGCTCATTATATTGAAAAAATTGTGCGTGTTCTTGTGCGCTATGGTGCTGAGGCTTCCGCAGCAGCTTCAAAGTTTTTAAGAAAGTATCCTGGTGATCAGGTCGGTGGGGCCACGCACAGTGTCCTATCTTATTTGGTCTCTCAATACTTTAGAACTCCGCAACAAATGATAGAGATGGGCCGCCATTTGGCTCAGAAGAATTATGCAGATCAGGATTCTTATCGGCTCTTGGTCGATTACCTACTGAAAGAAGGAAAGCAGCTCTTGGCTGAAGACTATTCACATCGGGCCTCAAAGTTGTTTCCGCAGTGGGCCGATCGCGATCAGGATAAAGATCTGGATAATCTTTAAGCATGAATTGACCCTTGTGCGAAATATTGATTAGATTTCTTTATGAAGAGTTTAATTCTTATTTTATCAGCGTGTTTTTCGTTTTCGGCAGGGGCTCAAACGCCTCATCCCCAGGTTTCTGAAGATCGTCAAGTAGAGCAGGCGCGGCAAATTATGCAAGCCGGAAAGCTTTTTTCGGTCAGAATGGTTCCGGGCCAAAGCTCCACCTCCTTTTTTGTCGTTGGTAAAAAGGCCGCCGATATTAAGATTGAAAAACTTCAAGTGGAAGCGACTTTTTTTGAAAACTTAGATGAAAATAAAGGTCGAACTCTGGTGTTGAAAAGACAGGATGATCATTTTCTATACGAAGGAGCTCTTAAGCCAGGAAAGCTGAGATTGAATATTAAAACTGAGGATCCAGCTCATCAGGAAAAAATTGAAGTGAAAATGGGGAACCCCTAGAGAAAAGAGAGCTACGGCTCTCTTTTCTGTTTTTGGAAACGACGCGCAGTTTTTGAAAAACCAAGAGTAAGGGACGATAAAATCTAGATAAAGCCTTGAAATTACGCTATTCTGCCATGGCTTTGAGTTAATAAATTTAGGAGTTTCTCATGAGTTCTTCTTCTCCCGTTCGTGTTCGCTTTGCGCCTTCTCCAACTGGTTATCTTCATGTCGGCGGTGCCCGTACGGCTCTTTATAATTATCTTTACGCCAAGAAAAGCGGCGGAAAATTTATTCTCAGAATTGAAGATACGGATGAGGCTCGCTCTACGGAAGAGTCTTTGCGTGGAGTTGTTGATGATTTAGTTTGGTTGGGATTAAAGTGGGATGAGGGAGTCACGGCGGATACCTTAAAAGATATGGGGTCACATGCTCCTTATCGGCAGTCTCAGCGTTTGGGAATTTACAAAGAAGTTGCTGAAAAACTTTTGTCAGAAGGAAAGGCTTATTACTGCTTTCTTAAGGACGAAGAAATCGAAGTGCAGCGCGAGCAGGCGTTGAAAGAAGGCCGTTCACCGCATGTGAACTCGCCTTATCAGGATATGCCGGTTGCTGAGGCCCGGGCCAAAATGGCTAACGGGGAAAAAGCTGTCGTTCGATTTAAAACGCATCATTTGAAAAAGGATTATCAATTTGTCGATCACATCCGCGGCGAGGTGAAATTCCCTTCGGACATGGTGGGTGACTTCGTATTGCTTCGTTCCGACGGAATGCCAGTTTATAACTTTTGCTGCGTCGTCGACGATCATTTAATGCAGATTTCCCATGTATTGCGTGCGGAAGAGCATTTACCAAACACCCTCCGCCAGATGATGATCTACGAGGCTATGGGATGGAGTATTCCCGAGTTTGCACACATGTCCTTGATTCTTGATGAAGACCGTCAAAAATTATCGAAACGAAAAGGGGCGGTGGCTTGCGGTCAGTTTAAAGACGAGGGGTATTTGCCGTCGGCTATCCTTAACTTTATTGCCTTATTGGGGTGGTCTCATCCAGACGGCAAAGAGATTATGAATCTTGATGATATGATCAGTGGTTTTTCATTAGATCGTCTACATCCTTCAGGAGCCGTGTTTGATCGGGTAAAATTAAAGTGGATGAACTCTGTGCATTTAAGAGCGCTACCAAATGAAGAAATCTGGAAGCAGATTCAACCGTTTTTAGCGCGCGAAAAATTTGAATTACCTAAAGATCCAGCCTGGCAGATTCGTTCGGTAGAGGTGTTCAAGTCATATATGGAGATCCTGTCTGATGCGATCGAGTTGTATCGTCCCTTGAATGATTCTTCTTTTGTGATTCACGATGAAAGCCAAGAGGTTTTGGCCTTTGACTCTACGAAGGCCGTCTTGATGACTTGGAAAGAGTTATTGTTGGCTCATTCAGGACAAGAATTCACAGAGCAAGAGTTTTTAGCGATGCAAGATGAAGTTAAAAATAAAGTCGGTGTAAAAGGTAAGCATTTATTTATGCCTATTCGCGTGGCGATCATTGGTAAACCACATGGGGCCGAATTGAAAATCTTAGTTCCTTTAATGAACAAAACTTCATTGTTGGGCCGGGTCGATAAAGTGTTGGCTCGGTTTTAATTTCGATTAATTGGATTATAAACTTAGGATAAAACGATGTCGCTTCAAATTTACAATAGTTTAACTCGCAAGACAGAAGAATTTCAGCCCCTGATTCCAGGTCAGGTGAAAATGTACGTTTGCGGTCCTACGGTTTATAATTTTCTTCATGTAGGTAATTTTCGAGGACCGGTAGTTTTTAATATGGTTCGCAATTGGCTTGAGCATTTAGGTTTTAAAGTTACCTATGCTTTAAATTTCACTGATGTGGATGATAAAATCATTCAAAAAGCCAACCAAGAAAATGTCGACCCCTACGAATTAAGCGAACGTTATATTCGTGAGTATAAGACAGATTTTGCATCGTTGGGGCTTCGTCCCCATGATATGAATCCGAAAGTCACAGAGCACATGGATGATATCATTAGCATGGTAAAGTCTTTGGTTGATAGCAAGAAGGCGTATGCGGCTGATGGAGATGTATTATTCTCTATTAAAGCATTTGATGGGTACGGAAAACTTTCTGGTCGGAACGTTGATGAACTTATTGCCGGGGCACGAGTCGAAGTAGACGAGAAAAAGGAAAATCCAATGGATTTTGCTTTGTGGAAAGCTGCGAAAGTTGGAGAGCCGTCTTGGTCATCGCCATGGGGGCCGGGGCGTCCAGGATGGCATATTGAGTGCTCTGCAATGAATAAAGCACTTTTTGGGGATTCCATTGATATTCATGGTGGCGGAATGGATTTGATTTTCCCGCATCATGAAAATGAAATTGCGCAAAGTGAGGCTTGCAATGGCCATCACTTTGCAAAGTATTGGATGCACAATAATATGCTGAATTTCGGTGGTCAGAAGATGTCGAAGTCTTTAGGCAATATCGTGACCATGCGTGAATTCCTACAGACTCATCCAGCAGAACTGTATAAATTTATGATTCTATCTGTGCATTACCGTACAGTTTGTGATTTTTCTTCCGATGCAATCACTCGTGCATTGTCTCCTTTGGCGCGGATTTACTCTGCGATGAGTTTGGCCGAGGATATCCTTTCCAATGCAGGCTCGGTGGCTGCCGTTAAGGATGCTGCATTTGCAAAACTTATCGAAGAAACTTGGCATAAAATTCAAATCGCGATGAATGATGACTTCGGAACGCCAAATGTATTTGCTGCGATTTTTGAATTGGTGCGGGCATTTAATTCGCAAGTCAAGAGGGGCAAAGTTAACCCCGCGGTATTGTACAAGGCGCAAGAGTTTCAGGCGCTTTTAAAAAGAGTCGGTAATGTGCTTTCATTGTTTCAAGAACCGGCAGCGCAGTTTCTAAGGCAATTAGATGATATGTTGCTTGAAGAAATGAAGTTAGCTAGAGCCCAAGTGGAAGCTCTGGTTGCTGAAAGAATTTTGGCTCGCGATGCTAAAGACTGGGCTAAGTCTGATCAATTGCGAGATCAGTTGATCAGCATGGGTATTTCAGTGATGGACACCCCGACAGGCAGTCTTTGGGAAGTATCAAAGTAAGTATCGAAGTTGTCGATTTTCTGAACAAAAGGGCCTAAATGGGCCCTTTTGTTTTTAGTGATATCTATTGGGAATCTTAGCTGCAATATACTTGGTTTGGTTAAATTTGTTTTGGTCGTACTTTTGCATTTGTATCGGTCTCAGGCATGAGAGGTACGTATGTTAAAGCATTCATTATTGTTTAGAATTTTAGGAGCGTCATTGGTTGCCAGCTCTGTGTGGGCAGCGCCCGAGGAACCTGTTGATTGTTCGGCAATAAAAACTTCGAATTACAGCTTTAATGGTCGAACCTATCAGAAACCTGTGATTACCAATCCAGCCCAATTTAAATGTTTATCGGCGCAGCCGACTGCAGAGTGGGTCGTTAAAAAAAATCGTTGGGAATGGAATGATGAATCCGAATTTCAAAAATTTATTACAGTGATGGGACAGTCCTCGTGTAATACCGTGGACTCGTGTATGTCGACCACGGCTAATATTTTGCGTGCAGAAATAGATTTGGTCGCTAACCACTATTCAGATTGTGCCGATTTTCCTTATTATCTAAGGGCGTATTTTGCATGGAAAAAGAATCTTCCCATGGTGGTTACGACCGAGATCAAAGCACATCCTTTAACAGCCGAGCAACAAGTGAAGGTAGATAAAGACCGTGAAGTTCTGGCTGCACAATCCGCTGAAAAATTAGCTTTATTTGAAAAAAATTTGAATGATCTAAGATATTCACGAAACGGAAATTTTCCGGTTCGTAAACTCGTAGTTCCTTCCGATTCAAAGGCCTCAAAAGATTTCTTTAATGTAGCCAGTACAATTCGAAACATGGTGAGTTCTGGAAATATGCGAACTCAGTTTGCGGGTCCTAGCGGTCTGCAGTCTGACTTTTATTCACCTCAGGTCACGACGACTTCTATCGGACCCGGCACGGTTTTGTATAATACATCCGGGCACGTTGCCATTGTTTATGAAGTGACAGCTCAGGGTGAGGTGAAGTTTATGGACGCACACCCTGATAATTCTGTAAGTCGGGGATCATTTAACGTGGATTACAAAACTGGTTCAGCCTGGACTGGAGGTAATTTTAAGTCTTGGCGTCCGTTTGCCATTACGAATCCTGAAAAAGCGAATAGCATTTTTGGAAACGGTGGAATTAAAAAAGGCACCTTGGTGGAGTATCGTGATGAACAACTTCCAGATGCGAGCCTTGAACAATACAGTGGTAATATGGGAACTGCGACCGCAGCTTGGAGTGAACGGGTCTTAAATCAGAATTTACAGATGTCTTTTCATGAGTGGGTTCGCTTTAGGCTTAGTAATGGAAGTTTTAGGATTGATCCGATGGCCGAGATGGGGAAGCTCATGGATCAATTGTGTTTGGATTTAATGGCTCGGGTTGAAGCGGTGAACGTCGCAGTTTTAGCAGGTATTCATAAAAAGTCTCATCCGGCTAACTTACCAGGCAATATCTATGGCGCTGATGGAGAGTGGGAAAGCTACTCAAGTCCGGGACGTGATATTCGTTTGCGAAATAAGGTGCTAAGTATTCAAAAGGCAGCCAAAGAGTGGATGACAATGCAAAAAGAATCTTATCCATTGTTAAACTATTATGGTGCAAACTTAAAAGCTGACGTTTTATTGTCCTATGAAAAAGGGGTCAAGCGCTGTGAATTAAGTTATCTAAACTCTAGAGGTAATTCCGTACCATTGAATGTGGATCAGGTTTTGCGAAGTTTGACGGACTTATCCTACGATCCATATAGTTGTCCCGAAAGACGTTGGGGGGCCAAAACTCCAGAGGCCTTGGCGTCTTGTGCGGATGATGAAGAAAAAGCAGAATGGCATAGATTGCAGCAGTTTCTTAGAAATAAAGTTGAAAAAGATAGCGCTGCGGTCCACGGGTATGCACTTGAAGACTTAAGAAATATGGAGCAACAGGGAGGGGTGCAGAATCTGAGCACTTCTGAAAAGTATTATTTATTCCACCTGTTGAATCAAATTTAAAGGCTGATCGAGGGTAGATATTGTTTAGAAGACGATTTTTTTTAGAATATCAAAGTTGTTAAACCAGAACCAAAACGAAAGCGAATTGAAGGCTCCCGCTGCTAGAAGATAGCGCCAACTTTTTTTAGAGACTGGGCTTTCTGTTTTCATCACACGATAGCCTAAGCGTAAAGAATAAAAATTTAGCAGAATCGGAATTAGAAATGTTCCGAGGACTGCACAAATAAACGAGCTGCGGGCCGTATTTTGAGATTGCGCTAAAAGATCTTCATACTCCTTTTGTTCGCCTGAAGGATTTTTTGCTAAGAGTTCTTCTCGGCGACGGATCATCTCTTCCAGAGCCAGTGAAGCATCGACGGCTTGATGCTCTGGCACTTCGATAAGGAGGCGACCCAGTAAAAGATTTAAGTGTGGAGCCATTTCACGTGTTTGTTCGTCGCGCACTCGGGCCAAAAAGCCATGAGCGTTCAAGTAGCTAATAACAACCTTAGCTTCTGTGAGATCTCGAACTTCGTGTACGAATACATAACTCATCGCAAATATTCTTTCCAAAAATCAGGTCGCTGTCCAGTTTTGTTTAAAAGGTCGGTAAGCATGATATATGACAGTCCCCATAGAGTGTCTCCGGTTCGCAGTTTTACTCCGGGGAAGGATGTGTTGGCAGGAATCTCCGGATGAGGGAACTGGAAACTGACGTGATTTTCTGAGGCTAATAGTTGATCAAAGGGGAGCCAAAAGACCTCGTCCACCTCGGCAGGATCCAATACTAAATCATCTGATTTAAAGTTGTCAGATAAATTAAAAATTAGGGGACGGACATAAAAGGGTAACAAGCCACCTGCTTTTCGCGCTTGGATATCATCTAGGGCTCCCAAATATGTCGAGTTTTGTAAATTAAGTCCGATTTCTTCTTGGCACTCGCGAAGGGCGGTTTGCAGATGACTTTCGTTTGCCTCCATGCGGCCGCCAGGAAATGCAATTTGGCCGGACCAACGATCTTCGGGATTGTGGGCTCGGCGAATAAATAAAATTTCTAGTTCGGGATTAAGACGAAAAATCAAAGAGACGACGGCGCAGGAATCTAATTTTAAACTTAGATCCAGCGCCGACTCAAATTGACGATTAAATATGTGTCGAGACTCCATGCTCAGTGCCCTTTGAGACATGATACTTATTTTCAAGTTCATCTCCCATAAGATACTCTACCACATCTTTTGCCGAGTAATCGACATTTCCGTTTTTGAATAAACGCGAGACATTATTCAAGTCATCGCCCGCGGTTAACAAGTGCGTTTCGATTGCACCACCAGCTTGAACTTGTGGCATTCCGACATCAGCAAAAAGAGCATTGCAAAGGCATTTGCGTCCGACTGTGTCTTCTTCCAAGCCACCTTTTTTCAGGTAGTCTTGAACTGGTTCAGCAGGGCAGCGTTGGCCAACACTTCCATCTTCCTTTAGAAAGCCATGACGAAGATATCCTAAATCGCAAATACGTTTTCGGGCTTCGTAAGTTTCTTTCTGGGCAATCGAACCCGGAAGTTTCGCTGCTTTGAAAGGAAAGCCCGTCGGTGAAGAGCGTGGATCTGTAAAAATCCATCCACCTTCTGGAGCCGGTGTTGATTTGATGATTTCCAAAGACTCTTTGCGGAGTTTTGAAGAAACACCAGATTCCGTGCAAAAAGCAAACAGCGTTCCTACTTGCACCCCATGCGCTCCTAATTTCTGAACTTCGGCAATTTTTTCTGGAGTTGCGTAGTAACCGGCCATCCAATATGGAAGCTCAAGAGCGTTCATATCTTCGTAGCTAACTTCATCGCGAGGGCCATAGATCGGCTCGCCGGCATCGCTTAGTTTTAATGGACCTCTTGGGGGAGCATTGTGGCCTCCGGCCAAAGGACCTTCGACGATAAAGCCATTGATTTCACCAGTTGATTTCTTTTTAAGGTTCATCGCTAAAGCAGCTGAAGAAACAATCGGGAAGAAGTAAGGTCTTTTGAGGTCTTTTAGTTCACAACCTTCCATCACCACTTGAGGGTCAAACCAAGAAAGAACGTGGCCTTCAGGATGTCCTTCAACAGGAATTTTAAGGCTGGCTTTTTGATTCTTGGCAAATAAATCAAGGACTCCCGGGATCTCTCGCGGAATACCAGCGCCCATTATCACATAATCGATATCTGCAAGCATCGCCCCGTAAAGGCAGGCTAGGTTAGGAAGATGGATTTTCTCTAAAAGATTCAGACCCACAACGCCATTGTGGCCTTCTTTTGCCAACCAAACTTCAACGAAGCAGGCGGCCACCGTCAATTGAAGCAATGACTTTGGAGATTCGATATTAAACATCGGTGCCCGTTTGTAGGCTTTGGAAGGGTCTTTTCCCCCTTCTATAAAATAGGTGTCTACGATGTTTTTAGAAATTTCTTGATGAGGAAAGGCGCTTAAAGCCCGGCGACAGTGACCTTGAGGGTCTCCATCTTGAAGGCGACGAACTAAGACTGAATTGATCGCTGTTCCAGAGACAACTCCCAATTGACCAGTTAAAGATACTGCCTTTGCGAGTTTCCAGTCGGAAACTGCGATGCCCATGCCGCCTTGAATTAATTTAGGGTGATTCATTTTCATAAGTTCGAAGATTATTAGGAAGGCTTACAAATATTCAAGGAAATATCCGATTCTGAATGAAAATTTTGATCGATTTTTTGCGCAGCAAGTTAGAATACAGTTTTTGTGCGTAGGCGCGGCCTTTGTTAAACTGATCTTTATGAGTGAGCGCTTTAAAAAGAACTTCCAGTTAATAAGTGAAAAAAAACCGGCAGGGGATCAGCCTCGAGCTATCGAGCAGATTGTCTCTAATTTTCGGGCTGGTTTGAAACATCAGACGCTACTCGGGGTGACGGGGTCGGGTAAAACCTTTACGATGGCCAATACGATTGCGCAGATTAATCAGCCGGCCTTGGTATTAGCTCATAATAAAACTTTAGCAGCTCAGCTTTATGCGGAATTTAAAGAGCTGTTCCCTAATAATGCTGTTGAATATTTTGTTTCGTATTACGACTACTATCAGCCGGAAGCCTATATTCCTTCCACAGACACTTATATCGAAAAAGACTCGGCCATCAATGAACAGATCGATCGCATGCGCCACTCGGCCACGCGAAGTTTGTTTGATCGTCGCGACGTGATCATTGTTAGCTCCGTTTCTTGTATTTATGGTTTGGGGTCTCCAGAGGCCTATGAGGGAATGATGATTCATGTGGTGTCGAATACGAACATGAAGCGGGATCATTTGTTAAAAGAGCTTATCCGCGTTCAATATCAACGCAACAATGTCGACTTCCACCGAGGAACGATTCGAGTGCGTGGCGATAACGTGGAAGTGTTTCCCCCCTACGAAGAAGATCGCGCTATTCGCATCGAATTTTTTGGAGACTATATCGAGCGTATCGCTTGGTTCGATCCCTTAAGCGGCCAGGTTCTTGAAGATTTAGATCAGATTGCAATCTATCCTGGGTCTCACCACGTCACATCTGATGATAACTTAAAAAAAGCGATCAAGACCATTCAAGATGAACTTGGAGATCGTCTTAATATTTTAAAGGCCGAGGGTAAAACCTTAGAGGCACAACGGTTAGAGCAGCGAACTTATTATGACATCGAGATGATGGAGCAAATGGGTTTTTGCCAAGGAATCGAAAATTACTCTCGACACATGACGGGGAGGGGAACTGGTGAGCCTCCGCCGACATTGCTGGAATACTTCCCCAAAGAGTTTATTACTTTTATTGATGAGTCTCATGTTACAATTCCTCAGCTCGGAGCTATGTACCGCGGGGATCGAGCTCGTAAAACAACCTTGGTTGAGCACGGCTTCCGATTGCCATCGGCATTAGATAACCGTCCCTTAAATTTTCAAGAGTTTGAAAAATTTATGGATAAAGTGGTCTTTGTCTCTGCGACTCCAGCGAACTACGAGCTTGAAAAGTCTGAAGGGGTGATCATCGAACAGATCATTCGTCCAACCGGATTGATTGATCCTATTGTCGAAGTTCGCCCAGTCAAGCATCAGGTGGACGATATCCTGAAAGAAGTTCGTGAACGTATTAAAAAGAACGAAAGAATTTTAATTACGACATTGACCAAACGCTCTGCCGAGGACCTCACGGAGTACTATGAATCCCTAGGAATCAAAGTTAAGTATCTTCATTCGGATATTGATACCATTGAGCGCTCCGAGATTATTCGTGATTTGCGTTTAGGAGTCTTTGATGTCCTGGTTGGAATCAATCTATTAAGGGAAGGTTTAGATATTCCAGAAGTGTCTTTAGTAGCCATCACAGATGCAGATAAGGAAGGCTTTCTAAGATCCGAGCGTTCTTTGATTCAAACTATTGGTCGAGCGGCTAGAAATATTAATGGTTACGTCATACTTTACGGAGACACCGTCACAGAAAGTATGCGTAAGGCCATCAGTGAAACTGAACGTCGTCGTAAGATTCAGCAAGAACATAATATCAAACATGGCATTACGCCGACCTCAATTAAGAAAAGCATTAAAGAGGGGCTTGGAGAAGCTTTTGATGGTGTTCCACAAGTTGTGAAGCCTCAAGGTAAAATTGGGGCCCTTCATGATAAATTTGCACATGCACCAGATAAGATTTCGATCGAGATCGATAAACTGCGAAAGCGAATGAAAGAGCTTTCTGCGAACTTAGAGTTTGAAGAGGCCGCCAAGATTCGAGATGAAATCAAACGCTTGCAGATTGTGGAACTTTCCATCAGATCTGGCAGTGTCGATAAAGAGTCGGATGATATAATCAAACAGGGTCTAAAGTAATGAGCTCCGAGAGTCTTTTTGAGCGTTTAAAAGAAAGAGTCAAAGAATTCCCGCAGCAGCCCGGCGTTTACTTAATGAAAAACGCAGCCGACAAGATTATCTATGTTGGTAAGGCTAAGATTTTAAGAAATCGTGTTAGATCCTATTTTACAGATTCTAAAGACCATACTCCTAAGACTCGTCTGCTGGTGCAGAATATCGCGGATGTTGAATATATTTTGACTAAAACCGAGGTCGAAGCTTTTTTACTTGAGGCCTCGTTGATTAAAAAACATCGTCCCAAATACAATATTCGATTGAGGGATGATAAAAGCTATCCATACATCAAATTATCTTGGGCCGATGTCTTTCCAAGATTGTATCTGGCTCGGAAAGTTAAGAAAGATGGAAGTTTGTATTTTGGCCCCTACACAAGTGGTGGAGCCGTCGCGGGAACAATTCGATTTTTAAATCGTATTTTTAAAATTCGTGATTGTACAGATTCCGTTCTGAAATCTCGAAAGCGTCCTTGTATGACTCATCAAATTGGGCGCTGTACAGCTCCCTGTGTCGGTTATGTGACCGAAAAAGATTATCGCGATGAAGTTGATGGAGCGAAGCTGTTTTTAAAGGGACAGAACAAGAAGGTCATCAAGACGATGACGGATCGAATGTTCACGGCCGCAGAGGAAGAAAAGTTTGAGGTTGCAGCCAGACTGCGAGACTCCCTGTCTGCGATTAAAGCGATCTTGGAAAAGCAAGCCGTCATCAATGAAACTTCAGAAAAAGATCAAGACGCCGTTGGATTTTATGGTGATGAGCGTGGAACTCTTCTTGAAACCATACATATTCGAGCCGGTCGCGTATTGGGAACTCGTTCCCATTTCCTTCCCCATGTAGATCCGAAGTCGCCGACGGAAGATCCTCGCGAGTGGTTGGTTGATTTCCTCAATCAATACTACGAGGACAACTTTATCCCCGACGATGTTTTACTGCCTGTAGATATCGGTAATGATCTGGTAAAACTTATGGAAGCTGTCTTGAAAGAGCGCTCAGGAAGCACCAGTATAGTTCGCTTTGCGACAGATGAAAAAGGACGCAATCTTGTCGATATGGCCAATCGAAATGCCGAAAGTCATTTTTTGAAGTATGTTTCTAAGTCAGAAGAAAAGCTTCGTGGGCTTGACGAGATCCAGAAAAAATTTGGGTTAGAAAAGCCTCCAATGCGAATCGAGTGTTTTGATATCTCTACATTTCAGGGCGCCGAGACCGTTGCCTCGCAGGTTGTCTTCGAAGAAGGGGTGCCTGCACGCGAACACTATCGTAGATACAAAATTAAAACAGTGCAGGGGATTGATGACTTTGCCTCGATGTATGAAGTATTAAGCCGACGATTTAAACACACCGAATACGAGGATCCAGATTTAGTTGTAGTTGATGGAGGGAAGGGGCAGCTAGCTCAGGCAGTGAAGATTCTAGAGGAAATCGGTCGCAAAGATTTGCCGGTGGTTGGTTTGGCAAAAGCCCGTACCGAGAGTGATTTCAAATCCGCCGATGTGAACTCAACAGAAGAGCGTTTCTTTTTGCCAGGGCGAGCTAATCCTGTGACGTTTAGAACGAATTCGGAAGCCCTGCATATTTTGGTTGGCATCCGCGACGAAGCCCATCGCTTTGCAATTACCTATCACCGCAAGCTGCGCGAAGCCACTTCGATTGAAAGCGAGTTGGATTTGGTAGTCGGCCTGGGCGAAAAGCGCAAAAAAGAGCTCTTAACTAAGTTCAACTCTTTGGATGATATTCGCAATGCCGATCCCGAAGAGATCGCCCAACTAAAAGGCTTTAATCGAGTATTGGCAGAACGTATCTTGTTGCAATTAAACGAGGACGAGGCCCAAGAAAACTCGGCAGAAGATTCTTCGGATTCTGAATAGGTTCGATCTTTTATGTAACTTGTTTGTGTATGCGTTTCTTGAAATCATTGACGTGAGAATGGATTGCCTTCAAGCTGAAGTGTTTCTATTTTTTTGTCTTTTTGAATGGCTGGTGGTAGTTCATCTAAGGTTTTTTTAACTTATTTTATGTTTTGCCTTGCCCTCCAAAACTGCCAGTGAAACGAGGGCGGGGCAACGCGATCAAAGGCCATCGTTCGCTTTCTATTCAGAAAAAGACTGAAGATTTTTAAGTCGAACAAATAAAAGAAGCCGCTGTTTCTCTGTGGCTTCTTTTCGGTTTATCAAATATCGAGTATCAGTTTATAACTATGTAGAACACATCGCAAAGTTTTAATAATGGCTTGTCCTGGAGTTGCAGAGACTCTGCTGCCATCAAGGTTGCCGATGATGGCGTCTAGTTGTCTTTCAAAGCTGAGTGGTAGGTATCCCCGACTTAAAAGCAACCAATCTGCAATCAATGCGGAAGTTCGACCATTCGCGTCCTCAAAGGGATGAAGACTGATAAGCCAATACCGTGTAAGGGCCGCTACAACCAAAGGGTGGGATTGATTTTCTACGGTAAGTACATTTTTATAGAAATACTCAAGAAAACTCGGCAAAACTTCCGGAGTGCAAGCCCGATGTGGTCCAATGAAAACATCTATAGTTCTAATGGTAATCTCCGGCTTTTCTCTTAGAATGGCATTTATCAGGATAACATCTTGTTCTTTAGGGAATTGCTCATTTGCCACTTTATTGGCAACAAAAGTGTTGGCATTAATCCAGGCTTCACGCGATCCTCGTTTTAGCGAGGTAGACGCCTGTAAACGGTAGGGGCTCAGGCGTTGAAAGCCAGAGTGCCAGTCTTGAGCGGAGAGCAAATCCGTGAGCTCCCGCTTTTGTGTTATTTTTTGAATCAGACCATCGATTTCGGACATTTCTGATTCGGTTATTTCTTGGGTAAGGCTGTAATACAGGCTTGGCTCCATATTAGTTTCAAGTTTAATAAGTACGCACCATTTCGATGCTATTTGCTGAACGACTCCACTGTAGAGAGGACTCCATTTTTTGGGTGGTTTCATTCCATATAAATTGAGGTGCAAGAACTTCAATTCTATCTTCTATTGAAAACGATAGCGACATTTCTACTAAGTGGTTTCTTTTTGAACCGCCAAAGTTGATTGAGTAATGAGAGTGTTCGCAGGAGGTCAACGTCGAGTTGCAGCCGTAAATGCGATACTCACGGCCATTTGTTGATGAGCGATCTACTAGATCAAGCAGGGCCTCGCCATCGTCGCCAATGAGACTGCGTATAGTTTTGAATTTTTTGCCGTTAATTTCGGATGTGTAGTCATTGCTCACGAAGTATAGATATCCGGTCATTTCACCATGAAGCTGATTTTGGAAGTGGGGAGTAAAGGGGGTTTGATCTAATGAGATTTCAATTCGACCTAAAATCACGTCTCCATTCGGGGTAATAAAGCGAGCCGGAGCGTTTAAGGCGAGTGAAAATTGCTTGGCATACGATTTTTCTGCCTGATGAGTCGTTTTAGCTAAGGCAAAGTTGGGAACGCATATTGTGTTAGCCATGCCTGCTGTGATCGTTAGAACGCTAGCCATAAATTCATTTTTCATCGCAAACTCCTTTGGGTTGTTGTTTACATCAAGCTATATAGCTTAAGTCTTGATTTATAATCAAATTAAATAAAAATATATTATTAATATAAAATTGATATAATATAATTTCATGTTTAATTGGAATTACATGAAGACATTCGTTATTTTGTCAGAGAACCTAAGTTTCAGTGAAACTGCAAGGGTGCTTAATACAGCTCAGCCTGCGATATCGCGGCAGATTAGACTATTGGAAGATAGCTTGGGATATCCTTTATTCATACGTAGTCGCAAGAGTGTGGTTCTGTCGAAGGAAGGGCAGCATTTGAAAGTTCAATTGGTTCCCTTAGTAGAGGAGATCAAAAAGCTTTTTTTAGAAAATCAGGTAGTGGGAAATCTGGTAGCTGGAACTATCCGAATCGGAAGTATGCAGGAGGCTGGGCAGATGTTGCTTATGCCTAAGATTTTTCAATTTTTAAGGATTCATCCTGATTTAGATATTCACACAACCTTCATGTCATCAAAGCAGGTGAGTGAAGAAGTTCTGAAAGGAAGTCTTGATTTTGGTTTCGTATATCGTCTTCCAGAAAGTAAGACTCTAAGGGCCGATGTCCTCACAGAGGATTGCCCAGTTCTGATTCAATCTTCGAGGTCTAAATTTTTTATGTCGGATAGAAAAGTCCTAGAGTTCGTAGGGTATCGCGAGAACGATGTCTATGCGACGGAATTTCTATCCCGACACCTGAGCAAGGCCGAACAAAAAAGAGTCCGATTTCGATCGAGCGTCAATTCCCACTCAGCTATGGTGCAAATGGTCGTAGAGGATGATTTATTGGCCGTCATTCCCAAAAATAGTGCATTGAAAGCTCTTGAAAAAAATAAAATCAAAATTGTAGCAGAGGATTCAAAGGCTCATCCTCTGCATTTGATTTGTCACGAACAGATGCTTGTCGATAAAAAGAAGAAAATATTCCGCGATTATTTGATAAAAGAGTTTAGGAAAAAGTAACGTCAGTAGGATCCTGTCTTGGCAGTTTCTCTTGTTCATTGGAAGATTCTTCGGATTCTGATTAGATAAATTTTATTTCAACATGATGCCCATCATGTCTTGGCCATAGAAGGTATGTCATAGTCCTTGAGGTTTTAAAGATGGGAAGCTTCAATGCAGTATCCAAATGGGTTTCGAAATAGACGAGCATTAAACTGGGTGACTTTAGGTCTTTTATATAGTGCCTATTATTTAGCTCGGTATAACTTTCGGGCGGCGACCCCTTTTTTGGTGAATGAATTTCATTTTTCTAAATCACAGATCACCGAGCTGTGGGCTGCGTTTAGCTTCGCCTACGGGACGGGACAGTTGATAAATGGTTTATTTTCAGATCGAATTGGCGGAAAGAATGCCATGTTGATCGGGGGGCTAGGTACGATCGTCGTAAACTTGGTTTGTGGCTTTAGCCCCATTATTTCCTCATTCTCGACCTTTGCAGCGATATTACTTATGAACGGATACTTCCAGTCTTGGGGAGCCCCAGGGATGGTTAAAATCAATGCAGCATGGTTTAAACGCTCTGAACGCGGAACTTTTGCTGGAGTTTTTGGCCTGATGGTTCAGCTAGGCCAAGTGGGATCTGCTCAGTTGTCACCATTATTGTTAGCGGGTTTTTCGATTGGCACCTTTATCGTTGCTGAAAATCAGTGGCAGTGGTTGTTTCGGGTGCCGCCAATTATGTTGGCGATACTGATGGTCTGCACGGCTATTTTTGTTAAAGAATCACCAGAGCTTGCGGGCTTCAATAAAAACGTCATTGTAGATGAAATCGATGATTTTGATGGAGTCCGTGTTTCATTGAAACAAAGTTTTTGGACGATATTCAATCATCCCTTGGTGTGGTTTTACGCCCTGGCCTATGCAGCAACCGGTGCTGCACGCCATGGAATTGATCAATTGGCGACGCTGTTCTTTGTAGAGCGCCTTTCCGTGAATCCCACAGGTGATGGTGTCTTGAAGTGGGTATTCACGGTCATGCCTTTTGTTGGAGTTGCAGGCTCATTTATTAGCGGATGGATATCTGATAAGTTTTATTCGGGCCATCGGGGCCCTATCGCTTCTAAGCTTTATTTTTCAGCGGGTATTTTTATGCTGTTTGGAGCTGCGGTGATTCATTGGTATTCCGAATCCCTGATTCTTTGTGGAGCCGTACTGCTGCTGGTTTCCTTACCGGTGAATGCGACTCATTCGATTATTGGTTCGGCAGCGCCCATGGATATTGGCGGTAAGAAAATGGCCGGCTTTGCCGCCGGTGTTATTGATTCATTTCAATATTACGGCGCAGCTATTGCGATGCCCTTACTCGGTCGAGCCATTGATCGGTTTGGATGGGATTACTGGCTTCCGGCGATGTCCATTTTTTCATTCTTAGGTGCAATCGCGATGATCAAGCTCACTCAAAAGAAATCTGCATTACGCCGGCGTGGAGTTTTGACTACTGGATAATTTTTCCGGGAAATCAATTACCTTAGTATTTTTGTCCGGTTGATTAGGATTTAGGTTCATCAGATATAGGCTTTTTGCAGCCTCATTGTGGTGCTCGTTAATTATACTAATGAGCTCGAAGAGGCCGCTTTTTTTCCTTTGCGTTTCATGAATAAATTGACCCAATCCTGATAGTGCATTGAATTTTTCGTTCATTTCGATTTGAATAAATATGTCTTTCCAAGGGTCTACAAAATTCTTAAGGCCAAAAAGGTAACATAAAGTATAAATGTAAAGATAAGGATGCATTACTTTGGATGCTACTTTTTTTAAAAAGTAAAATAAGGCGGGAATATGGCTTTCAATTGTTCTATTTGTTGGTTTGTTATCAGAATTGATTGTGGAGCTTGGATATAGGGGAAAATAAATAATATTATAGTCGACGAACATCTTCTTTTCTTCGCTCAAAAGAAAAATGAGTTCTCTAGCAATTGCTAGCTGTCTTGAGTTTACTTTTGAAGTACGTCCCGAGTTTTTGATGTGAGGCTTTTTGATGCTATAGAATTGAGTTACTAAATTGACATACTTGTCATTAAATCGGCGATACTCAGCGTACATCCATCCATAAAAAATTGATATGAGGCCAAATACGGCAAGCCCGCTCTTAAAAAAGCTAGTCAAGTAGTCGTGAGAATCGATTAATATGGCTCCGAAATCACAAATCTTATATAGACATAGTAGTGCAATAATTTGGCAAAAGAATATGTAGACGCCGTATATAATTTTTTTTTGAACGATAAGTTCTTTGTATTTATTCTCGTCCAGTGAAAAATTTAAATTTAAATTTTTACCTAGAATAGTTGGTCCAAAAAATCTAATGGCAAAAGCTAAAAAAATGGAGATCGAAAGTAACCACTGCATAAAACGCGTCTAGGAAAGTTTTTCGTCGTCCGGCATGCTGAGTTCCATGAATACACAGCGTGCAAAACAACTTATCGAAGAAATTCAAGAACTCACCCGCCAATATCATGCTGAAGTAAGTTCAGTCAGGAAACCCTGGCCGAAATCTATAAAAACGAGAATCCAAGAATTGTTTGAACTAGACGTACCGGTGAAGAAAACAGCTCGGCAAATCGACATCCCCTATGCGACCATTATGTCCTGGCGAATTCGGCCCAAAAAGAAAATCAAACCAGATTTCCATGCCCTCACAGTTAGACCCAGTCCAACCGTCACAGTTGGACCATCTAACAATCAGAAGTCTAATAGTGGTCTAACTGTGACGGTTAGAACACCTGAAGGATATATTTTGGAAATTCCCGAAGCCATTGCGGCCAAAACCATTCTTGAACTTCAGCGGGGGGTCTCATGTTTCTAGATCGCAAGGGACTTCGCGCATTCATCTATCGAGAAAGTATAGATATGCGGTGTGGGTTTGAAAAGTTGCACTCGCTTTGTGTTCACCAAATGCAAGCCATCATGGATCAGGGGCATGTGTATATATTTTTCGGAAAAAACCGCAAACGAATCAAAGCTCTGTTTTATGATGGTACTGGATTGGTACAGATTTCAAAGCGTATGGAAAAGGGCAACTTCATGTCTTTAGCAGATTTACTTGGCCGTTCCGAAGTCAGTCTTGCAGAATTAAAGATGATTTTTCATGGCAGTATGATCAGAACTCCGATTGTGGATCGGTCGCTATCAGCATCAATACCACAAAATGCACTGACGCAAAGGGAGTCAGTTGATCTTCCCAAAGGGGCCATTCAGAATCTTGTCTGATGGATGAGCGAACTCGACGAATTATTGAAAGCGAAAAAGATCCCCGCATTTTGCAGGCGCTTTTGACACAAGCACTCGAGTTCATCGATCAACAAAAGGCTTTGGTAGCAAAACTTCAGGAGGAGCAGGCGCTGAGCGCACAATCCAAGTTTAATCTCGATGAGCGCGTTAAACTTCTTCGCCGAAGTATTTTTGGCAAATCCGCAGAAAAAAGAGCTGAGGCAACAGACCGCCCGCGCGATAAGAGTCAGACCGAGGCTTTGTTATTTAGCCAGGCCGCATTTCCTGCTGAAGTTTCACGCGAGGATCAAACAAAAAACAAGTGGTCTGGTCTTCCAACTCAAGAAGTTGAACATCATTTTGCTGATCGCGAACTTGATGAAGAAGCAAAGCTTCGTGGTATTGAAAATCCGCAGCCATCAATGTGGAAAAATACGGGCCTTTATGATGAATCCTTCCGCATAGAAATCATCGAACGCTCTTACTTCAAAGAAATCCACAAAAAGTTCAAATACAAGCTTGATCCAAAATTCAATCCCGATCCTGATAAAGAAGTTATTATCACGGCCAATGGCCCTTCGGGTCTATTGCCGGGAATGAATTACTCCACAGATTTTGTCGTCAGTGTTGTGGCGGATAAATATATCAGCCACATGCCACTTGAAAGACAAATTCGAGAAATGGAGTCTTTGGGACTTAAGGGAATCAAGAACAGTACTTTATCCAGAATGGCCGGACTTGTGGCAGCAAGTTTGGAATCCATTCAGGCAGAAATTCTTAAGGAACTTAAAGTTACTGATTTAGCACTTCACCTGGATGAGACGCCTTGGAAAATCCAAAACAAAGATGAAAAGGACGGCTATATGTGGGTTGTGAGCAACCGCTATGGTAGTCATTACTTATTCAAACCCACCAGGTCAGGGCAAGTTGTAAAAGAATTTTTGGATGGATACAACGGTCCAGTGGTGACTGATGGTTATAGCGGTTACAATGTTCTTCAAGAGGCGGCAATCCCACAAGCTTTCTGTTGGGCCCATGGCCGCAGAGAATTTATAAAAATCGAAGACCACGATCCATCGGTGAAACCCATCTTAGATGACATCGATAAATTGTTTGAGATCGAGCGCGAGGCTAAGTCTTTCGAGGAACTCGCAAATATTCGAAGGACCAAAAGTCTCGTTGTTGTAAATGATTTAAATCGAAAACTTCTGGAAGAGTTTCCGAAGTCCCGGCCAGGAAGTCAGAAGCGCAAAGCCATTGAGTACCTCACCAAACGGTGGGATGGTTTTACATTGTTTTTAGGGGACATCCGCATTCCACTTTCCAACAACGAAGCCGAACGCACAATTCGACATGCTGTCGTTGGAAGAAAAAACTATTATGGTTCTGGAAATCATGCTGGTGGAGAAACAGCTGCGACCTTGTTTTCAATTATTGAGACGTGCAAAAAGAATGATCTTGATCCGCGGACCTATCTTAGCATGGCACTGCATATGGTGGCCGACGGAAAAACACCGCCGACGCCACTGGCACATGCCCGAGCCCTTCGTCAATAACGCGTCTTACGCAGGGTTTACGATCGAAATTGCATAGTAAAAATAATTATCGATTAGTTGTAGAAAATCTAAAAAATCAATCTTCATACCTAAACACTTCGGTATTTAAAAACTAAACTTAAGCTTGGTTTGTACTAAATTGAGACTACTTGATGTAATCTTTAGTAGAGTTGAAGATCTCTTCAAAAATATTGTGCAGGTAAGCGTTTTCTTCGCGGGATTCAGAGGCCTGTGAAACTCGCAATAAGATGACTTCTTCGCGAGATCGGTCCTCTTTGGGAAGACCAAGATCCTTTTTTAACGAGTTGATTTGAACAGCAATTTGAAGGCGTGTCTTTAGCTCAGAAATAACTTTCTGATTTTGTTCGTCCATTTGCTGACGAAGCTCGCTTAGTTTTTGCCGTAGATGTTCAGACACGCCAGGTTCCTATTGTTTTTGATTTAAAGGTTTTTGACTGAGGACTGCGTACTTGTCAATGGCGCGTCCTAAATCCATATAAAAGGTCCCCATGCCGGGGTGAACAGTCTGTATTTCTTGCCCATTTCTGTTCACAATTTGGCCAATGCGAGTTTTGAAAGCCTCTGAGGGGCTGATGATTTCGACTTCGTCGCCGGATCTCATTTGGCCACGCACTTCGACAAGGGCTTTTCGGGAACTGCTATCAAAGTCCCTAACGACGCCGGCGAATTTCTGGTCTAAGCCACGGCTGTGGCTGAATTCATAGTTCTGGGATTCGGGACCTGTTTGACCGACGGCGAAGCCCTTGTGGTAGCCTCGGTTCGCTAGTTTTTCAAGCTCACTCAGGTGGGCGGGGTTAAAAGGACGCCCAGCCATCATATCATCTATCGCTTGGCGATAGATTTTCGAGATCAAGGATACATAATAAATCGACTTCGTGCGCCCTTCGATTTTGAAAGAGCATACTCCCGCGTCTTTGAGTTCTTTGAGGTGTTCAATAACGCAAAGATCTTTAGAGTTCATGATGTAAGTTCCGTGCTCATCTTCTTCGATAGGGTAGAGTTTTCCTGGGTCTCGTTGATCTTCGATAAAAAACTCTTCATCGGTGCTAAGGTCCGCTTTGAATGTCTTGTAAGGATAGCGGCAAGAGTTGTCGCATACACCCTGGTTGGCATCACGATGGCTCATATAGTGGGAAAGTAAACAGCGCCCAGAATAGGCAATGCAAATTGAGCCATGAACAAAGGCTTCAAGTTCAATATCAGGGACACGGTCTTTGATTTCTTTGATCTCTTCAATTCTTAGTTCTCGGGAAAGGATGACCCGCTCAAGTCCTTGTTGTTGCCAAAACTTAACGGCTTGCCAGTTCATACAATTGGCTTGAACCGATAAGTGAATAGGGACGTCTGGGGCTTCTTCTTTTACGATCATCATTAAGCCTGGGTCGGACATGATAAAGGCGTCAGGCTTCATGTCAGCAAGCTTTTTAATATGCTCTTTGAAGGGTTTAAGTTTTAGATTTCGAGCAAAGATATTCGCAGTAAAATAGAGCTTTTTATTTAGAGATCTTTTAAGTTGAACAGCTCTTTCAAGTTCATTGAGATTAAATTCGTTTTCTCGGGCCCGTAGACTGAATAAAGGCACTCCGACATAACAAGCATCGGCGCCATAAGCGTAGGCATACTCAAGTTTTTCATATGAGCCAGCAGGCATTAAAAGTTCGGGACTTTGTGTGTTCATAGATCTTTCAACCTCTCAAGAATTGGCTATTTCGCAGGCGAAAGGGAGTTATGTCTATTCAACGGAAGTTATATTCGCGAAGGATCCTGAAAAAAACACTTAAAAGGCGAAAAAGTCGGGTCGAAATGCCCCAAATTACTTTCCTCAAAAGGAATATCTTTCAATTCTTTCAAGTTTTTGTTAAATCTGTGCGGGTCTCATCAAGAGGCCGGCAGGGCTGCCCTGCTACAAAACACAGACGGAAGGACTTGCTATGCTAAATATTGGCTACGTTAATTTATTAAAAATTTCTAGAAAATCTGATTATGGGCTGTTTTTAGATGGTGGGTTGGATGATAAAGGCGAACCGACTTCTATATTGCTGCCTCAGCGATACGTAAAACCTGAAATGAATATTGGTGACTCGATTGAAGTTTTTGTGGGGCTTGACTCAGAAGATCGTCTATTTGCTTCTACCGAATATCCCTATGTGATGGTCGGAGAAATTGAAATGTTAGAAGTTGTTGCAACCAACCAGTTTGGCGCTTTTTTGGATTGGGGACTTCCTAAGGATCTTTTCTTGCCTTTTATAGAACAAACCCACCCAGTAAAGGTCGGCGATCAAGTTATCGTCGCCGTTTATCTAGACAATACAGGAAGGATTGCATCTTCGATGCGATTGTCTCGACATATTAGTAAGAAAAAGGCCGAGTTTAAACCCAATGATCAAGTGAATGCCTTTGTTGTCGAAAAAAACGAACTTGGTTTTAAAGTCGTGGTCAATGATGCTCATTTTGGTATTCTCTATGCTAATGAAGTTTTTGAAAAGTTATCAGTAGGGCAACATTTAAAAGTCTATGTAAAAAAATGTCGTCCCGATGGTAAAATAGATCTTTATATGCAACAGTTGGGTTACAAGGCCGCCGCCAGTATTGAAGAGAAAATTCTTCAAGTTTTAGAAGAAGATGGCTTTTTACGCTTTAACGAAAAAACAACTCCGGATGAAATACACAGCCGCTTTGGGGTGAGTAAGAAAAAATATAAAATGGCCATTGGTGGTCTTTATAAAAAGCGATTAATCAGTATTGATGACTCAGGAATCAGGTTAGTTAAGTAAGGAGATTTCGACAATGGATGCGCATTACAACAAGGTGATGAATGCCCGAGAAAATATTCAAGGTAATGGTACTCGAATGTATTTTGCGTATTCGGGAGTTTTAGATCGCCAGGCTTTTGAAGTTTGGGCGGAGGAACATAGCTATCAGTTTTTTAAACTTCCCGAAGGACGGGTTGCAGAGGCTCAAGGAGTCGATCTTATTTTTGATTTCCCGTCAAGATGGTGGGGAGGCCGGGTTGCAGGTCTGACTCAGAAACCAGAAGCATCGGTATTTGGGCGTCTATTTGAGATTCCCGAAAAAGAATGGCCAATTATTCAACACAAAGAAGGCGTTGTAACTGGGATGTCGATCGAGGTGGCATTAAAAGTCTTGGTGGACGGTGAAGAATTTGAAGCCACAGCCTTTGTTACTTCACCCAACAGACAGAGCTTGGATGGGCAAATCAGTGAAAGATATCTAGAAGCCCTGATCCGAGGAGCGAAGGTGTCAGGATTGCCAGAGCATTACATTCAATCTATTCCGGCCAAGGCTTTGTAGAGACATCGAAGTATTGGAGATAAAAAAAGGGCTTTTTAAAAGCCCTTTTTTTTATTTAATGCCCCATCCAGAAAGATCGATGATGTAGTTGTCGTCTTTTAGGTAAATAACTGCTCGGCCAGTTTGGAAGCCTTCCATTCGTGGTTGGAAGTAAACGCGAATTGTGCACTTTGCTTTAGCTGGTATGATGCGTGGGCAGTTTGTGCGTAAGTCGTAGGAATAGCCAGCAATCGTGAGTTCTCTTATCTCTGTGGCTTCCGTGTCACTAGATGTCAGTGTGAAATCGGCATAAGATAAAGAATTTAAAAACTGCGAGCCGAAGTTGTAGGATAGAAATCGGTTTTGCAGGGCGATGACTTCTTGAGCCATTGCTGTATTTGCCGCAAAGCCAATAAATAGGGTCGCAATTGAAATTAATAGTTTTTTCATAAATTCACCTCTTATTTAAATTGTTTCGAATAATGACAAAGGGTGCAAGGAGACGCTGCAGTTTGCGGTATGCGTCGAGAAAACCGGTATTCCGTGAGATTGCCCGGCAACCGTAGTAGAACATCGGTATGAATTCATACTTGAAGTACATCGAGCAAGTGCTTGGTGTTCAGAAAATTCTAGTGGATCGAAAAGAAGTTCTTGGGGCCAATGCGCCTGCCGATCATGAATTTTCTCATGGCTCTTTCGAGGTCCCTGCTTTTTTTTACAATGATTCGGGACCGATCAAGGCCGGTCAAAATTTCTACCGGACGCCCTTAGCTATCATCAATTTTATTGATAAGGCCGAGGACTCTTTGTTCGAGTCTCAGGTTGCGGATCTTTTTGGTAAAATGAAGGCAGCTTTAAAATTGCCAGAGGACAAAATTTTAAATCTAGATTGCGTTTTGAATGAACGTGCTTTGGTCGTTGCTGAATTTTTAAAAATTGCCGAAGTTCGTTGTGTTCTACTTTTTTCGCGAGAGCCTGAAAAATTGGGACAGATGCAGAAATTGGGTGAAGCTATTTGGGTGCAAACATTCTCGCCTGCGGTATTGTTAGAGCGTCCGGATTTAAAAAAGCAAGTTTGGTCTGATATGCAAAAGCTAATGAAAGAGTTAGCAATCTAACGAAAGGAAGTAAGCATGGAGTTTACAATTATTTTATTCGTTGTCGCTGTTGTTGTATTGACAAGTATGTTTAAAATTTTGCAAGACTGGGAACGGGGCGTGGTACTTCGTTTAGGTAAAGCGGTTGGCGTGCGCGGGCCTGGTTTGATCATCTTGATCCCATTCGTTGAAAAGATGATTAAAGTCGATACCCGAACTGTCACAATGGATGTCACGCCACAAGATGTGATCACTAAAGACAACGTATCGATGCAGGTAAATGCAGTTGTTTATTTTAAAGTGATCTCGCCGTTAGATGCGATCACTAAAGTTGAAAACTATTACTTTGCGACGTCCCAGTTGGCTCAAACCACATTGCGTTCCGTGATTGGACAATTCAATTTAGATGACGTCTTGGAAAACCGTGAAAAGGTGAACCACACTCTTCAAGAGATTTTGTACAAGCATACAGATGGCTGGGGTATCCAGGTGGCTATCGTTGAAGTGAAGCAAATAGATTTACCGAAAGAAATGCAACGGGCGATGGCTGCAGAAGCGGAAGCTGAACGAGAACGTCGTGCTAAAATTATTTCGGCGGATGGGGAAGTTCAAAGGGCGCAGAAGTTGGCAGACGCTTCTAATATTATTGCGACTAGTCCGTCGGCGCTTCAGTTGGTTTATCTTCAGTCTTTAACCGAGATTGCCAGCGATAAAACTAATACGATCGTTTTCCCTTTACCGATGGAGCTGATTAAACCATTTATGGAACTAAGCGAAAAAAAGTAAAAACTAGACTAGAACACGATCGATGATTTTGTTGAGATAAGGAAGAACACGGTTCTTCCTTATTTTTTTTAACCATGGATGGTTTAATGAAATTACTGATTGGGTTTTGCTTAACCCTATTATCTTTAAACTTTGCATTTGGTAGTTTGCAAGGTGATGTAATTAACCGTGCTGATGTTCGCGTTCGTTTGGTTAAGGGGCAAGGGGAAATGGTTTTAGTGGCCAAATTCCTTTCGCAAGCTTTAGCAGCCAAAGATATCCAAAAGCAGAGTGAGAATTTTATTCTTTGTAAGGGCGGTAATGCCTGCAGAGTTCGTTTCTTCGTAGATTCTAATGCTAAAGGCGGATTTTTTATTGAAGCGGGGGGCGTTCGGCGCGGCCCTTTTAAAAAAATTGAATTGAACGGGACCGATATCTTGTGGGGTAGTAAGCGTCTGCCTGCGCGATTAAGCGTTCAGGAGCGCACCTCGAAAATAGATGTGATTGGTAAGGTGGACATTGAGTCCTATGTTGCCGGTGTGGTTGCATCGGAAATGCCAATTCAGTGGCCGGTGGAAACATTGAAAGCTCAAGCTGTGGCAGCAAGATCTTACGCCTTACAAGTCATCAAAGAGCGACGAAAACAAGCTTATGATGTTGAATCTAGTGTGATGGATCAAGTCTTCAATTCGGTAGATCTAAATCAGGATCGTTATCGCTTCGTGAAACAGGCCGTTTTTCAAACTCAAGGGCAAGTTTTAATTGTAAAAAATGAAATCTTAAAAGCTTTCTATCATTCGCATTGCGGAGGGCGCACAGCTTCTGCTCGTACCGTTTGGCGATCTGCCGTGGACTCTGGTCAAGCCACTGATAAATACTGTGCCGTCGACCCGAATTCAAATATTGCGACCGATGGTAGTGCTAAGCGATGGAGCTTTCGAATATCGAAGTCATTGCTCAATACAAAATTTAAAAATTGGCTAGGTGAAAAAGAACCGGTCGAAGTTGAATTGCAATTAGCCCATTTGGATTTAGTCAACGGGCGTATTGTCGATGTCCCTGTGCGAATTTCTTCTAGTGCAAAAAAGATGCATGTCGAGGGAAATACTTTGCGGGCATTGGTTGGTTTTGAAAAGATTAAATCTATGAATTTCAAGGTGAAGTCTGACGGTGATGACTGGATCTTTAATGGAAACGGATTCGGTCACGGAGTGGGGCTTTGTCAGTGGGGAAGTCGTACTTTGGGAAAACAAGGGTATAGTTACTTACAAATACTCAAACACTATTACCCTGTTGCTTCGGTTTCAACGCATCAAATTGCGACGAACTAAACTAGAAATTAACTAATACTCGTGCTGCGAACATAAAGACCGCACCAAAAACGAGCATGTTTACCATTGAAATTGTCATCTTAGACTCCCTCATAAATCTGTTTCATGAAGTGTATCGGTTAAAGCCTTGGAAACCTTAAGGCTCTCGTTATGAAATTTTATTGTTGTCACTTGACGTCCTTTTTTGAGATTGGGCCTTGGGTGGGCTGACAATTTTTGTATTTTTCGACGGCTCTTGACACTTTGGGACCTTGATTCATAGTGAGGCGCCTTTAAAAGCATAATAACTACAATAGTTTATATGTTGGCATGCCCAAAGATCAGACGGCATGGCATTCGCTATAGATCAGGGCAAGGGAACACTTCTAAAAAGGAAGTCCCCTGAAACAGGAGAGTGAATATGAAAGCTCAAATCTCAAAAATCGTTGTCATGGTAGCTGTAGGACTTTTATTTGCTGGCTGTGCTCAAGAGTCTTCAACAAGCAATAACAACGGCTTGATCGTGAGCCCAGATGGGAACATCTCGGTTGTGACGCCTGAGGCGCCAATCACTCCGCCTGTTGGAACAGGAACTGGTGGAACTGCAACAGCTGAAGGAATTGAGTTTAAGCCGGTAAGTAATCAAGAGTTCAACTCTTACGTTGCGATCCGTCCATTAAACAATCCATCAGATTTTAGATTGTCAGTTCAACTTTCAAATAATGGCGCTGATCAGTTTTATGGAACTGTAAAGATCTCTTATCTAGACAGTGGTTACCGATACACTGGAACTTTTACGGCAGATAACGCCAACAACGTAAGCATGTATGCGATGAAAGACGGCGGAACTCACGATGCAGCCTTTAACCGCTGGTTTACTTTAGGTGGAAAGAAAGTATTCAGTGGTTTCTTTGAAGACAACTACGGTGCAATCGTGTTGATTATCGATAATGTTGTAAATCAAAACGACGGTCAGGGTGGAACATATGTAAGTGGTCAGGTTTGGTATCGTAACTTTGCTCAGTCATATGCGCCAAAGTCACCATACCGCAGCTGCTGGTTTGTTTACACAGGTCCTTACTTCTGCCGCTCGGCTGCAGTTACTGATAAGACATCATTGTACCCAACAGACTACTACAGAAAATTGGGTTCATTCAGCGGGTTGATTCGAAGCCAAGCTTTTGGACAGTAAAATTGAATAGTAAGAATAAAAGCTAAGTTTATATAAAATTTTAACAAGTAAATTAAGTTAGAAGATCGATAGAGAACGAAAGAAGGAGTCAGATATGGAAACTTTAAAGAAAACATCAAAGTTCCTTATCATAGCAACAGTAACGGCACTTTTGGCAGCTTGTGGTGGTGGTAAGGGCGGCGGAAATGGCACAGCAGTGAATCCTTTGGATTGTCAAAACTGCGCTGGTATTACATCGCCAACATTGCTTGCAACCGCTGCTGGGACTTCGATTTACTCGAAGTGGCCCGCTGAGATTGCAGACCTTCGAATTTTTGGTGACGCCAACCAACTGGTGAACACTGTTTCCGCTAATTACAATGTCTATAATGGAGTCATCACGGCTCAGGGAGTTTTAAGAATTCGTGCTGCTGTAGGTGATGCTAACTGGGCAGCTGGAGGCAGTGGATGTTCTGTAGCTGCAGGTGATTATGCTTTAACGACTTATCGTGCGGGTTCAATCAACATGGGCACCAACATGGAAATTCCTGAAATGGTGGCGGGTCCCATGCGAGTTCGCATCACTCAAGCGATGCTTTATAAAGAAGGCTCCAGCGTTCGACTTTATGGACAGGTACATATTTTAAGTGTTAACGGTCAAACTTGTTCATCATTTTTCACAACAATGAACTAAGCTAAGATCGACCAAACCCTTACTGGTCTTGTAAAGTAAGTCAAAAGCACGGCAGCGTCCGTGCTTTTGCTATTTTTCCCTCGGAAACCTTACTAAGGCGCATCGCATCACGAATCGAGAATAGAACTTGAACTCGACCTAAGTTTTGTTTGTAATTTGAATATGGATAATTTGCCTCATTGGATCGACTTCTTTGAAGACTTACAACATGTTCGGGGCCGTTCTCATAATACGGTAATGGCTTACCGTCGCGACCTTGAGTTGTTTCAAGAGTATCGCAAGGCTCATTCGGGGATTTCTTCTTTTTATGATTATATGAAGAAGAACAAACTGTCGACACGCTCGCAGGCCCGAGTTATCAGCAGTTTAAGAACCTATTTTAAATTTTGTGAGGCTCGCGGAGAAAAATGTCCGGAGCTACGCGAACTCAGACCACCCAAAGTCAAAGTAGCGTTGCCGAAAGCGCTGACTCATGAAGAGTTTCAAGCATTATACAATGCTTGCGAAGTTGAGGACTCTTTAAGAACGGCTCGCAATCGCTTAACTCTTTTGTTTTTGTATGGCTTAGGTTGTCGTGTGACCGAGCTTATTGGCTTAAATCTTCAAGATTTTAACGCCACCGAGCGCTGGGTGAAAGTATTAGGTAAAGGCAGTAAAGAGCGGCTTATTCCTTTGACGGAAAATTTGTATAATACTTTGGTCAGTTTCCTGCAAGAGGTGCGGCCTTTGATGATCAAAGACTCAACGAATAGTATTTTGATCAATGATCGCGGGCATCGTCCTTCTCGTGTTGATGTTTGGAGATGGCTTGCTTCATGGTCTGCGCGTGCAGGTTTTGAAGAAACTGTAAATCCTCACAGATTCCGCCATGGCTGCGCGACAGCTTTGCTAGAGTCGGGTGCTGACTTAAGATCAATTCAAATGTTGCTTGGACATGCGAGTATTCAAACGACGCAGATTTATACAACTGTGACGACGAATACTTTGTCAAAGGCGGTCGATGATCATCATCCACTATCGAAAATGCCGAGTATCCTCGAGTAGCGGAAAAATTTGACGATTTATTTAAAAACCGGAAGTCAAATTCCGGTTTTTTCTTTTTGGGACTGTTCTTTATTTGCAAATAAGTTTTTTTATGAAAATGAAATCACTTGTTAAAAATGGAGACGAATTATCAATTGTTGATATCGAGATCAGCTTTTTACCTGGGCTTCCGCAAATTCATTTCTTAGGCTTGCCAGATCAAATAATAAAGGAAAGTCTTTTTCGGATTAAGACGGCCTTTCGAGCCTGCGGCTTCGATTTTCCGAAGACTCATCAGACCGTCGTTAATATTCGTCCCAATCATCTTAAGAAAAGTTCGCGGGGCCTAGAGCTGGCGGTGGCCCTTGGGGTCTTGCAAGCCACTTCCCAGGTCTCTTTGCCAGAAGATATTTCAAATTGGATTGTTTATGGAGAACTGACTTTAGATGGAGATGTCATAGCTCCTGATGACATATTTATTGGTTGTGAGTGGTACGAGACGTCGATGCAAGTTTTGACCGGCGTCTGTCACAAACGCCCCTCGGTTCCGCTGTTGAACATCTTGCGCTTAGATAAATGGAGAGAGATCTCTCGGGCTGAAAATATGAAGTTGAAATCTGATATTGTGAGGCCACAGATCAATGATCAAATTCGAGTTTCGAAGTCTCAGGCGCGTCTTTTGGAAATTCTGGCATGGGGAGGTCATTCGGCTCTGTTAGCGGGTCCTGCCGGCGCGGGTAAAAGTACGCTGACAAAGAATCTTCATTCATTGTTGCCGCCCCCCACATCAGAGGAGTGGGCCGAAATTCAAAAAAATTATTTTTATAGTGCCGAGGACCTCGAATGTGCTTGGCGACCGATAATTCAGCCCCATCATACCAGCACCCCTCTATCGATGGTGGGTGGGGGTGTTCCTCCCAAGAAGGGAGAGGTGAGTCGGGCGCATCGAGGTCTTTTGGTGCTTGATGAGTTTTTAGAGTTTAATACTCGAGTTCAAGAGTCTTTGCGAGAACCTATGGAGGAGGGTAAAGTACGAATCGCTCGTGGTCCGCAGAGTAAAGAATTTAGTGCGCGAACTCAGGTTGTCGCAACAACCAATCTTTGTCCTTGTGGGGATTGGGTTCCCCAGCAAAAGAATCGTTGTCAGAGGTCTGCGACGAAGTGTCGTTCATATCGTGAAAAACTGTCGGGACCTATTTTGGATCGATTTCAAATCCTTTATTTTTGCCACAAGACTTCTGCGACCGAACTCACGGTCTCGTTGAGGCAAGTGTTAGACTTGATTGAAAAACGCGATTCAAATCAAGAGATGGGAGCCAATGCCTTTGCCACCGAGGCTTCAATTTTACGGCGTTTGGATTCGAATACAAAGCTTGAGTACTTTCCTTGGGAACAAGGGAGTCACAGGCGAAGACTAGCAACGCTTCGTGTTGCGCTGAGTCTGGCCGAGTTAAACTTGCGCGAAACAATTCAAATGCAAGATATCGAAGAAGCTTTTCGATGGACTTGGCTTCCCCATCTTTCTTTGAAGAGCGAGGAGCAGTTGACATGGCGATAATTCCAGACTAATCTGGCCCCCTCGTACCGGTGACATGGCTGAATGGCTAAAGCGACGGTCTGCAAAACCGTTTGTGTAGGTTCGATTCCTACTGTCACCTCCAAATTTTTTAAAAAAGGAAGCCTCCGAAGCTTCCTTTTTTTATTTCCAGACACCCTTACGACATTGAAATTAATGCGCAAGGCGTCGAAGTGCCTGTATTTTAAATGTGCATTTTAATGAGGCAAAAGTAATGGGTTCTATAAGAAATTCTTATGATAAGGCCTGAAATGGCCCTAGTTTTTATTTGGGGTGCCATTTTGGAACCCCTGGTGCCATGACAGATAATTTCACTTTTTTACACGCCAAAAAAAAATAAAAATTAGGAAAAAAGATACTTGATAAACCTCTGAAAAAGCGATGAATTTCCTTCCATCGGACTTTTAGGGAAAAGTCCATGCATAATGAGGGGGAAAATTAAATGAAACTATCAGTTTTAGCATCCGTAGTAGTGATGACTTTATCTGGAGTTCTGGCCAATGCGGAAGGTCACAGAGTTCTAGTTGTTATGAAGTCTCCAGAAGCTTTCAAATCTGCTGATTATCAGTTCAAGCGTCACGGACGTTTTGAATTGAAGAGTTTCAAAAATACTTGGGGAGCGAACTCTTTGGCATCGGTTGATGCAAAAGTTGAAGACTCTTTAGCGAACATTCAAACTTTGGTTTTGAATGTAAATTCGGAAGCGGAAGTTGCAAAACTTCAATCTGATGCTTCTGTGGCGCTAGTAGAAAAAGAAATCTTCCGTCCTCTACCTCGTCCGGTAAATCCAGTTTTAATGGGTCAATCTAAGCCACAAACAAAAAATCTTCCTGGCAATGGCACTCCTTGGGGTATCAAAGCTGTTAAAGCTATTGAAGCGTGGAAGGATTCAAATGCCGGAGCTGGCGTTCGTGTTCTAGTTTTGGATACTGGTATCGATAAAGATCACCCAGCTTTAGCTCCTAACTTTGAAAAAGGAAAAGACTTTACTGGTGACGGTGGTACTCCTTATGAATTCGTAGACCATGTTGGTCACGGTACTCACACCGCGGGAACAATCGCGGGTGCGATCAATAACACTACAGGCTTCACAGGTGTTGCTCCAAAGGCAAAAATTCTTGCGGGCCGTGTATGTTCTGAACAAGGCTGCTCGAACATTGCAATTGCTCAGGGTTTGAACTGGGGTATCCAAGAGAAAGTAGACCTTGTGTCTATGTCTTTAGGTGGTGCAATGGCGACTCCTGCTGAGCGTATGGCAATCAAGAAAGCCATTGCTTCTGGAGTAACGATTGTTGCAGCATCTGGCAATAACGGAACTGGTAAAGTTTCTTACCCTGCGGCTCTTCCTGACGTAATCGCAGTCGGCGCAGTAGATCCTGATCTTAAGAAGGCAGATTTCTCTCAATACGGTCCTGAGTTGGCAGTTGTTGCTCCAGGTGTATCAGTGATCTCTTCTGTTCCTCAAGGGACTGGTCGCGAGCCGTACGTTGGTTTGAATATGGGTTCTGGGGAAGCTTCAGTAGCTTCTACGACTTTCCAAGGTGCTCGTGAGCCTGTAGGCGCCGAGAAGAACGAGCTGGTTGATGCTGGTCTTGGTAAGCCTGAAGACTTCAAAAACATCAATGTTAAAGGCAAGTTTGCTTTGATCTCTCGCGGTGAAATTCGTTTCTCTGAAAAAATTGACAACGCGATCAAGGCGGGTGCAACTGGTGCGATCATTTACAATAACGCTCCTGGTTTGTTGAACGGTGCATTGACTGATGATGGTTCTGTTTTGCCAGTGGCTGTGTTCATGATCGAACAAACCGTTGGTCAAAAAGCAGTGTCAGCTTTGAAGGCAGGACAAAAGGTTTCTGCAACTCTTAAGATCGAAGCAACGGACTACGCAGCTTTCGACGGTACTTCAATGGCAACTCCTCACGTAGCGGGTGTGGTTGCTTTGATGAAAGGTGCAAACAAGGCTTTGACTCCTCAACAAGTGAAGGCAATCTTGCAAAAAACGGCAACTCCACTTGGTCCAAACACTCAGAATGAATTGGGTGCTGGTGTTGTGAATGCTGAATTGGCTGTTCAAGAGTCTTTGAAGTAATTATTTGATTTAAAAATTAAAAAGCCCTCCTGTTCGCTAGACAGGGGGGCTTTTTTTTATTCAAATAAGTCTATGTTGCATTTACCACCTTTGATTTCAGATCTTGCGTTGATTTTAGCGACCGCTGCCATTGCAGCTTTAATTTTTAGACGACTCAATCAGCCTGTTGTTTTGGGATATCTGGTTGCGGGATTTCTTGTTGGTCCTAATATGAATCTGTTTCCCACCGTGGCAGATCTCGAGAGTGTTAATTTGTGGGCCGAACTTGGGGTCGTATTTCTGTTATTTGCATTGGGGCTCGAGTTTAGCTTTAAGAAGCTTGCTAAAGAGGGCATGACAACGGGCATGGTGACGGCGATCGAGGTCGTCGGAATGTTTTTCTCGGGTTTCGCAATCGGCTCGTGGATGGGGTGGAGCCTCTTTGATTCATTGTTCTTAGCTGGAATTGTTTCGATTTCTAGTACGTCTATTATTCTTCGAATTTTCGATGAAATGGGCTTAAAAAGCCGTAAATACGTCGCTCATGTTTTTGGAATCTTAGTTTTCGAAGACATGGCTGCGGTGCTTTTGTTGGTTCTACTTTCAACTTTGGCAGTTAGTCAGAAGTTTGCTGGAATGGAGATGTTGACCTCATTATTTAAATTGGTCTTCTTCTTAAGTATTTGGTTTATCGCAGGTGTCTTTTTGTTGCCGGGCTTTATTAAGCGCGCTCAAAGGCATCTGAGTGATGAAATCGGTTTGGTAATGGGGTTGGGGATATGTCTTGCGATGGCCGCTTTTGCAAGTGCCGTGGGCTTTTCCGCGGCTTTGGGGGCTTTTATTGCTGGAAGCCTATTGTCAGAGACCTCAGAGGGAGAGCGCATTCATCATGTGGTCTCTCCTGTGCGCGATCTTTTTTCGGCCGTCTTTTTTGTATCGGTTGGAATGCTTATCAATCCAAAGGTTATCTTGGGAAATGCGAGCACATTAGGAATTTTGGTTTTTCTGGTTATTTTTGGTAAAACTTTTTTTATCTCGGTGGGGTCGGTGTTGGCAGGCCAAAGTGTCAGGAACTCGATCTCCTCTGCACTAGCGATGTCACAAATTGGGGAGTTTTCATTTATTATAGCAACATTAGGTCTTACCTTGGGTGTTGTCTCGGAAAAACTTTACCCTTTAGCCGTTGCTGTTTCGGTATTAACTTCATTTATGACTCCGATCTTGATTCGCAACTCGGATCGAATTGCAGATGGAGTTATCGCTTTATTTCCTAAAAACTGGGTGCATACCATGGATGAATACTCCATGTTTCGAGTTCGGGCTTCCGGGGAAGATGCGATTCGGGAGGCTTTAAAGTCTTATGTCATTAGACTTCTTTCCAATGCCACCGTTGTCGTAGGATTATTTTTGTTGTCGTCACGGGTTCTACTTCCTTGGATGTTAGAGAGGCAGTTCGAAGAAGCCACGGCAAAGTTAGTGGTGATCTCGGTAGAGCTTGTTTTAAGTTTGCCATTTCTTTGGGCCATTTCATTTGGAAAAATGGAAGGCGTCGAGATTGTATTTGCCAACTTAGGCGAAGAAGGGCGCCGCTCTCCTTTACGAATGTTTATTATATCAAGAATAATGATTTCCGCCGTTTTATTGACCTTGATGGTGGCTCAGTATGTATCTGGCATTTGGGCATTTTTTATTACGGCGTGGATACTTCTGTTAGTGGGCTATACTTTAAATAAGCAAATGGGTGTTTTGTACCAAAGGTTTGAGGATCAGTTCTTGAAAAATCTTGGAGGAGCTTCAAAACAAAAAACCAAAGAAAGCCGTTTTCCTCGTTTAGCGCCGTGGGATGCGCATATTGTAGAGTTTCAAATCGAACCCGAGTGGAAGCTGGCGGGGAGTTTATTAAGTGACTTAGCAATTCGAGAGCGTTTCGGAGTTTCGGTAACGTTGATAGAGCGTGGAAAACTTGTGATACCAGCTCCATCAGCTCACGAAAAGTTATTACCCATGGATAAAATTCATGTGATTGGGACTGATGCTCAATTACAGCAGTTTCAGAAGTTTCTTGAGGTAGAGGAAGACGGTATTACCCAACAAGAGGTCGTGGTGGCTCGCTATAATTTAGAACCCGTTTTATTAGGGGCGGATTGCCGCTTTATTGGAAAATCAATTCGTGATTCCGGTCTTCGAGATCAAGTGAAGGGGATGTTAGTGGGCATCGAACGTGACGGTCACCGACGTTTAAACCCCCATTCAGACGAGGTTTTTCGGAGTGGAGACTTATTGTGGGTCGTCGGTGACAGTGCCTTAATAAAACAGCTGCGCCAAGAGGCGCAGCTCGAACTTCCTAAGAGTGATGTGGAATCCTAAAGCTTACTCAGCAAGCGAATCAGTTTTTCTTTGGACGGCGTGTAAGGGGCATAAATGATTTTTAAGAACCTACCTAGGTAAGACTGCCTCATCACTGATTTTTCGTGAGAGAAGGCTTTAAAACCATGAATGCCGTGATAGTTTCCAAGTCCACTTGGGCCAACGCCCCCAAAGGGTAAATAATGATTGCCTAAATGCAAAAGGGTGTCGTTGATTAAAACGCCTCCCGAGCTTGTTTGCTCTAAGATTGTCTCTTCAATTTGCGAATCTTCGGTGAAGATATAAAGGGCTAATGGCTTTGGTTGGTTTCGAATTTTTGTTATGACCTCGTGGATATTTTCATAAGTGATCATGGGCAGTAAGGGGCCAAAAATTTCTTCCGACATTATTTTAGAATCTGACGGGGGATTGACAAATATTTGCAAAGGAATTTTATCTGTCGAAATTATATCTTGGTCTTTCTCGGTCGGAAGAGTCGAGGTCATGTCCAAGAGTCGTTGATAATGTCTTTCGCTGATAATTGCGGCATAGTCAGGGTTGTGAATGGCATCAGGATACATTTTGCGATGATAGAAGTAGATACGTTCCTTCAATTTATTGGCAATAGAGTAGTGCGCAAAAATGTAATCAGGAGCCACGCAGGTCTGTCCAGCATTGACAGATTTTCCCCAGGCAATTTTTTGCGCGGCTAATTCAAGGTCTGCTGTTGCGTCGACAATGGTCGGCGATTTCCCACCGAGTTCTAACGTAACGCTGGCCAGGTTTTTTGCGGCGGCTGCCATCACAATTTTCCCAACCGGTGTGCTGCCGGTAAAAAAGATATGATCGAAGGGGAGCTCTAAAAGTTGAGTCGTTATCTCAACTTCCCCTTCTATGACCATGGCTTCATCGGGTGTAAAACAATCTTGAATGATTTTTTTGACAATTTGATTGGTGGCGGGGGTGAATTCAGAAGGCTTTAAAATAAGGTTATTTCCGGCAGAAACAGCTGCAACAATTGGGGCCAGTGCCAGTTGGAATGGATAGTTCCACGGAGAAATAATTAGCACAGTTCCGCGCGGTTCATATTGGATAAAATTCTGGGTGCCAAATAAAATTATAGGAGCTGAAACTTTTTGGCGACGGGTCCATTCAGGCAAATGCTTGATCGCAAATTTAATTTCTTGCTGAACCGGAAAGATCTCGGTGAGTAATGTCTCGGCGGCCGATTTCTTAAAATCCTTTGCAAGGGCTTGGATGATTTCGGTTTCATAAGCGGAGATTGCCGATTGAAGTTTATTTAACTTCTGAATTCGATTGTTGATGGGTTCACTTCTTAAGCGCCAAGAGTGATTCTTCAAGTGATTAAAAATTGATTGGTAGTTCATGAAATAAGTATTTCAAATAAGTGCCGGGAAGTCGTGCCTTTTTACGACTTAGGTCTGGTTTGTTGCCATCATTCGAAGGTTTAGAATTTAGAAATATTTCTCATATTAAAGACGACATTTTAGGGTTAACGGTTATGATTAATAAATGACTTCCAGGGCGCCATTTTCTGAAACACAGCTTCAAAATGTAAAAGACTTTTTTAAAAGTAAAAAAGCGCATATCGCAATTTCAAACAGTGCGATGAGGTCAATGGTTCGGGGAATTTTAAGTGGCTTGGGAATGGCTGCGAATCAAATATCAGCTTCGAAAACGTTTAAAGAAGCGGCGCAATTTATCGAATCTGAAAATCCTGAACTCATTTTCACCGAGTTCGAGTATGACGATCATTTTGGTATAGAGTTAAGTATCTTACAAAAAGACTACTGTTCTGATTTAAATCAAAGATTGTTTTTCTTGTTTGCCGACTCGGGTATGGAGTCCAGCGTTGCGGCCGCGGCGGAAGAGGAAGTAGATGCCTATTTAATTCGTCCAATCAGTGAGCAGTCATTACTTGAGTACTTAGTTAAAACAGTGCATATAAAGCAAAATCCTAGCGAGATGAGTAAAATATTAGTCAGTGTTCGGCAGCTGATCTCTAATAAAGAGCTAGATCGGGCCCAAACGACTTTAGCATTTTCACAGATGACCTTGTCGCCTCACCCAGCTTTGCATTTTTATCTAGGGTATATTTCGCAGTTGTTGGGTAAGCACAAAGATGCACTTAAAGCATTTGAAGAAGGTTTGGCATTAAATCCGCGCCATTTTAAAAGCATGTATGGCAAGTTCATGTCGCTTTATTATCTTGGACGCAAGGTCGATGCTTATCATTACGTGACCGAGTTAAAAAAAATCTATCCTTTGACTCCAGAGCTTTTGAAGTACGCTTTCGTGGTGGTTGTAGAAACCTATAATTTTGATGAAGTCGAGCAGTATTACCAACTTTATTTACGTCAAGTTCGAAAACCCGAAAGTTTAAAACTGATTGTTTCGACGGCTCTTTTAACTAGCGGTCGGGTGATGTTAAGAAAAGATGCGAAAGATATAAATAGAGTTCTAAACTGTTTTGCTAAAGGAGCTGTGATCTCTGGTCGGCAGGTCGAGTTTATTGAAGGTATAATTAAAGAACTTATCGAACACAATCTAACTAATCATTTGAATCAGTTTTTTGATATGTTCAAAGAAGATGAAATATCTTTTAAATTGGTAAAGTCCCTACGATTCAAACAATGGGTCAGCGAGCGACGGGATGGGCATTTTCTATTGAATGAAGGTAAGCGCATGATTTTTGATAATCATGCGGATGACTATGTGATTCAATATGTTTTAGATTTAGCTAAATCAATGGATAAAATGACTTTGGTTCAATCTTTGGTCGTTCGATTGATGGAAAATTTTCCTGAAAGACGGCAAGAGTTTGCCGTCCACCTTAGCGATAGCTCAGGGGCTTAATTTTTCGAACAATCTTTAACACGAATACTGCCGTGAGTGCTTAGAACTTTAGCTCCGTTATACAGGCAAATAGATCCGGCCCCTTCAGCATAAGCGACCTTTGCGCCATAGATGTGTGCATGCCCAGAAAAGCTAAGCTTTTCGACTTCTTCGGAAATGATCTTCACGTGAGCGGCTCCGGTAATCTGGCCGACTTTCCGTGCATGAAGGCAAACATGGCCCGCCATACGAATTTCGCGAACTTCATTTGCATTAATCTTCAGTGAGTTGGTCGCAATGCGAACGCTGTCGACAATATTAGCCTCTTTGATTAATAAAGAACCTGCAAATGCAGAGATCGTTACATGATTTGCAATTTCCAGCGTGCTAAGTTTTCCTAAGCGGGGGATGATGGACGTTTGAAGTTGATCACTGCGTCGGCCGTCGATGTAAACATTTGAAGCAGCAAATACCTTTTCAGATGGATATCCCAACGAGCGGAAGACTTCACAAGCGCCGCTGTACGGATCCTGAGGATTGTTGTCATCGATTTCTTGGTCGACGGCTTCAACTTCGTCTACTGGATCTTTGGGGTCGATCTGTACTGTATTGCTATTGTGGTCGCCGTCATTTGATGGGATTTGAATTTCGGTGTCGTTAGCGCCATTAAGCTTTGCTAGCGCCTGACTGTCAGCCGGCGAAAATGCGCTTTTAGAGCAGTTTTGAAAAGACACAATAAGAAGAGTTAGTACTGACGCCGTAGTGATCGTTTTTGATACGTTTTTTACGCTCATTGAATTCCCCCATAATGACTCTTACTGCAAATCGAGTGCTAAATAAGATGGAATTTAATCGGAGGAGGGCTCAAAAAACTGTAGAACTAAATAAACATGAGTTAAAGTTCTACAGCTTTACCCGTGGATTGATGTGAGACGCTACTTGAAGAAGAGCGGAATGACCTCGATTGCGATCAGGAAAATGATGATCAATTCAAGAATCTGGCTTTTCTTTTCGTTAGCCTCGTTGACAAAAAGGCGAGAAACCTGCGCCAAGTTGTCTAATTTTTGATTGACGCTGTCTAGCCAGTCATTTGTTCGAAATCTCATCGAGGCAGCTCTGAAGATCTTGGCAAGATAGAAGTCTCCAACAACCTTCATACTGTTTTCAACACTTTCGACAGTGTCAGAAATATCAAGGTAGATCTTAGCTGCCTCTTTAGACATCTTCCCGTAGTGATCTTGAAAAATGCCGAATTTCTTTTGATCCAAAGCAGAGTACAGATAAGTTAATTTCTCGTCGAGTTGGTCATCGTAGTATCTCATTTCAAGAAGCTGACAAAGTGCAAACTCAATCACATCCGCGATATCTAACGAGCCCGATGGTTCCACAATCAAAGCCGAGTTCCAGTCGACGACAGCTAAGTCGTCGCGGCTATATTGATAGGTGCTATCGTAGATTGTTTTTTTGATCTGGTCAGAAAGGGATTCGTTATTTTCGGATAAGATTAATCGGAAGACATCATACTTTTCAAAAACATCTAACGCATTTTTTTCGCAGCCCTCAAGTCTTTTGAAAAAGTAAAGGATGTAGTCTTCGTAGGTTTCCCAATTGACCGTTTCAAGGCGTTCCGGATTGAAGGCTGAAATAAGAGCCTCCACTTTTTGTTTTGCTACTGTGTGAAGATTGGCGTCGTTCTCTAGAAAGTTGCCTAATTCTATCAGGCGATTCCAACCAATATTCGCGGGTATTTCAAATGCTAAAGAGATTGAGATTGAGCCAAAGTGCCAGATCTTAGCGCTGACTTCTAAATCCATCACATGTCCCAGAGCCTCGTATTTAGAGTTCTCAATCGTGAGAGACAAGGGGGCATTATTAATGATCATCGCTTTTGAACTGCGATTTAGTTTAAAGCGTTGAACCGTGTTAGCACTATCAAAGATAGACTGAACTTTCTCAAGGTTGACGTCTTTGCCAATATCGAAAACTCTGTAAACAAAAATACGTCCGTTAGTCATTGGGGGTCCTTTCGGGCTTGTTCAATTTTACTAATAAAATCAGTTAATTGCATAAGGTATTTTTTTGAAGTCGAGGGGCTGGACCCTCGTTTTAATATTCGTGATATGAATATCTGATTGTGTCTTAAGTCTTTTATTTCATACAGAAAGTCTAGTAAATTTGTTCTATCAACTGGTTTTTAAAACAGTTGAAATCTAAGTGAAAGGAGAAAATTAAATGTTCAGTCTTATACAAAAAATCTTTGATAATGTAGTAGCTGTTTCAGCAGCTTCGACAAAAGTCGAGGCCTCGCATGCAGACTCTGAAGAGTCTACGATCCTGGTGTGTTTATCTCGAATCTACGAGTAAACACACGATCATTTTGACTCAATCTTCTCGTATTGAGTCGTCGATTGCTTCACAAAGAAGCTCCTCTTTTAATAAATAGAAATTTAATGTGCTTAAAGCCTCCTTTGTCTTTTGTCATGAGACAATGTCTCCATAGAGTTCCTACTCTAAGTTTTGAACGTAAAGGAGATGTTATGGCACAGGTGGAAAATCAAGAACGAAGTAATATATGGAAAGTGATCGGAGCCTCCAGTGCTGGAACTCTGATTGAATGGTATGACTTTTATATATTCGGAAGTTTGGCGACTATTATATCGACGATGTTCTTTCCGAAAGGTCATGAAACAATCGCTCTTCTAAGTACACTGGCGACTTTTGCGACGGGATTTATTGTGCGTCCTTTTGGCGCCCTTGTTTTTGGTAGAATGGGGGATGTTGTTGGGCGTAAGCATGCATTCATGGTCACTCTGCTGATTATGGGTGGAGCGACTATGGCCATCGGATTTCTTCCTAGCTATGAAAGTATTGGGATGTGGGCGCCGATTCTTTTGTTGGTTTTACGGCTTCTTCAAGGGCTGGCCTTAGGGGGAGAATACGGTGGGGCTGCAACATATGTGGCAGAGCATAGTCCTGATGGGCAACGAGGTTTCTATACTAGTTTTATCCAGACAACAGCAACCCTTGGACTCTTTGTAAGTTTAGGTGTGATATTGGCAACGCGATTAAGCTTGGGTGAAGACGCTTTTAAAGAGTGGGGCTGGCGTATCCCATTCTTATTGTCATTTTTTCTGGTTGTCTTTTCTTATTATATTCGACGCTCGATGAGCGAGTCTCCCTTATTTGAAAAAATGAAAAAGACGGGGAATGCTTCTACAAATCCTTTGCGAGATTCCTTTGTGAAGCCCGAGAATCGTCGAATGGTTATTCTTGCATTATTTGGTGCCACTGCGGGGCAGGGTGTTGTTTGGTATACCGGACAGTTTTATGCTCTCTATTTCTTGCAGACAGTCCTTAAAGTGGATTTTGTGGTAGCTAACAAAGTGATTGCAATCGCTTTGTTGTTGGGGACGCCATTCTTTGTGTTTTTTGGTTGGCTCTCGGATCGAATCGGTCGTAAACCTATCATGCTGACGGGTATGTTGCTTGCGGCCGTTAGTTATATTCCGATCTATCAGGCAATGGAGTTTTATTCGGGTTGGAATGCGGCATTGCCAAATGATCCTGCCGTGAATCCAAACCAAATGATGTTGGTGATTTTAATTCTGATTCAGGTTCTTTTTGTAACAATGGTGTATGGTCCTATCGCAGCGTTCCTGGTCGAGCTATTTCCAACGAATATTCGCTACACATCAATGTCACTGCCTTATCATATTGGAAACGGCGTCTTCGGTGGCTTGGTTCCGTTCATTGGAACATCTTTGGTGGCGGCAACGGGAAATCACTTTTCTGGGCTGATGTACCCTATCTCGGTGGCTTTGATAACCTTTGTGATAGGGTTCTTCTTTATTGATTCAAAGAAAATAAATAACTGGCATGTTGATAAAAGTGACGAACTAAAGAAAGTATCTTGAAGCAGCTGGCTTAGCTGATTAATAGAGGTAAGGTCTTTCGAAGAACTTTCTGTTCTTCGGCAGTGAGTGGGGCAAGAAATTCTTGCTCCACTTCGTCTTTGAGGGTCCGAACTTTATCAAGAGTTCTCTGCCCTTTTGTGGTTAGCTCTACGTTTTTAATTCTGCGGTCTTCCGCGGAGGAGGACCTTTTGACAATCCCTTCGACCTCCAGTTGGTCGATAAGCTTGACCATGGTGGCTTTGTCAATGCCTAGCTCTGTACCTAATTCTATCTGGCTAATGGGTCCATGAGCTTGAATATAAAGCATCACGCCAATGTGAGGGCCGATAATATTTAAGTGAGAAATCTTATCGTTAATCAGTGTTTTTAGTTTGATGGCAGCTTTAATTAAAGAATAGGCAAAATGACTTTTAAGCACTGGATTTACTTTATTCGATTTGATGGTCTCAAGTTGATTTGAGTCAAATTTAGCTTTTCTCATGTCTGCTCCATTTTGATAGATCGTAACACAAATCGTTTGCAATGCAAACTATTTGTCTGTACAACAAAGAGCATAACTATCAAAGAATGCGAGTTCTCGATATGAGAAAAAATAGATTTGTATCCTTATTAGGTGCCCTGGTTATTGGCTCTTCTGCTTGGGCAGAATCCTTGAGTCTGCAGCAGGCTGTCGATGAAAGTCTTCAGTCATCTCCAAAAATTCAAAAAGTTAAATCAGCAGTTAATGAGTCCAAGTGGAAAACCCGCGAGGCCTACAGCGGTTTTTTACCCTCGCTAAACGCATCAGTGACATACCTAACGGATAAAAAGTATCTTTTAACGGATGTGACTTTAGGGGGCAATCCGACGACGATACCTAGTATTGTACCAACGTCCATTGGAACCTTGAGTGCGCAGTGGTCCATTTTTGATGGATTTGCCAGTACAAATCGACTCCAAAGTGCCTCAAGTGTTGAAGACGCGGCACAAGCAGATTTCGATTGGGCTTTGTTTCAGCATAAAAGGGAAATTGCATTGCTTTATTATAAGGTATTGGCGGCTCAGCAGCTAAAGCAGGTTGCCGAGCAGAACGTCATTGCTCTTGAAGAGATCGTTAAGAATGTTCAAATTCAAAGACGGGTTGGAGTCACGACTAACTTTGATGTGCTTCGTTCCGAAGTTCAATTAAGTGAGTCACGCTCTGAGGTGCTGAATGCAACTGACAATCTTGAAATCGCTAAGTCCCGCCTTGCAGAAGCTTTGGGGCGAAATACTGATGATGTGGAAGTGCAAGGTGTCCTTCCTGTTTTAAAGGCAGATTTAATTGCGGGTCTTCAAAAAGAGTCAGCGGGTGATCGCAGAGACCTTGTTGCATTGAAGTTAAAAACTCAAGCTGTTGAATATTCAGAAAAGAGTGCTGAAAAATATTGGGTGCCTAAAGTCGCTTTGATAGGTCAATACAACTACTATAACAATCGAAACAACCGTTTTGATGACTGGGATAGATATCGAGATTCGTATTCAGTGGGTGTCACTGTGAGTTGGAACCTTTTCGATGGAATGTCGTCGATATCAAAATCTAAGCAAAGTGTTGAACAGAAAGTTCAGGCACAACAGACCCTTCAACAAGCTTTGCTGAAGGCTGGGCGAGATTTTGATATGTGGAAACGGAAGTACAGCTACAATTGTCAGGTATATGCTTCTAAAATAAATGATATTGCTAAGGCTGAAGAAAGTTCTCGTCTGGCTCATGAGGGGCAAAAAGTCGGAGCCCGTACAGGCACGGAAGTATTAATTGCCGAGGCGGAATTGTATCGTTCGAAGGCTCAGGCCGTTTATTCACAAATAGGAGCGATCGAGGCTCTGTTTAATTTGGAAATGGCCTCTGGAAAAGAAATTTTTAAATTTTAAAAGGATATATTTATGAGTTCACAAAAAAAGAAAAAAATTGGCATTATTGCTGCTTTAGTAGTTTTGATTGTCGGCCTTTATTTTGGATATGAGCACTTCACCTATGTGCAGACTGATAATGCACAGGTCGAGGCTCATTCATTGCTAATGGCCTCTAAAGTTGGTGGTTTTATTAAGTCTGTTCATATTACAGACGGGCAGAAGGTAAAAAAAGATGAGGTCCTTGTCGAAATAGACGCTCGTGATTTTCAAAATTCGCTGTCGCAGGCCAAAGCAGAGTTGGCTTCTTTAAATGCAAAAAAGGCTGACTTAGAAAAAAACTACTACCGGGTCTCTGAACTTTACAAAAAGAATGTGGTTTCTCAGCAGCAGTTCGATGCGGCAGGGGCTACTCTTAAAGAGGTCAAAGCTAAGTCTGAGGCCGTAGCCGCGGTAGTGGCTCAGGCCGAGTTGAACCTTGAGAATTCTAAACTAAAAGCTCCTTCTGATGGTGTTATTGCTAAAAAATCTGCAGAGGTGGGGCAATTGGCGGCTCCTGGTGTTCCGTTAGTAGGATTTGTAGATAGCTCGTCAAGATGGGTGACTGCGAATTTCAAAGAAACTGAGATTGCATCGATTAAGATTGGTGCGCTGGTTGAAGTCTCGGTCGATGCGGTTTCAGGTCATTCTTTTAAAGGGCAGGTCGAGTCTATTTCATCCGCAACAGGTGCAACCTTCGCGTTACTTCCTCCAGACAATGCGACCGGCAATTTTACAAAAGTGGTTCAGCGAGTCCCGGTAAAAATTAAGCTGCTTGATTTAAGTGCTGACGATATCGATTCGTTAAGAGCAGGTTTGTCGGCGATTGTAAAAGTTCGTAAACACTAAAGAAGGTTGTTATGAAACGGGAGTCCGTTTTAATCCTAGTAGTTGCTGTTCTAGCCTCGTTGCTTGAAATTATCGATACATCGATCGTCAACGTGGCTCTTCCTAGTATGATGGGTAATCTTGGGGCCACTCTTGAAGATATCAGTATGGTCATTACAGGCTACGCGATTGCCAACGCTGTTATTTTACCAGTGGCCGCTTGGGCTGGGGACAGATTTGGCAGAAGGCCATTCTATTTAGGATGTATTGCTTTGTTTACAATCACCTCGGTAGCATGTGGACTGGCTCCAAATCTTGAAACACTGATTGTTTTCCGTATTCTGCAGGGGCTTGCAGGTGGTGCACTTCTTCCGACATCTCAGACTTTGATTTACGAGCAGTTTCCAAAAGAGAAGGCGGGGATTGCAGGGGCTATTTTTGGGATGAGCGTAATGATTGGGCCTACTCTGGGGCCTACCTTAGGTGGGTATTTGACCGACAATTTCGGGTGGCGATCGATCTTTAATATCAACTTACCACTTGGATTATTAGCCCTATTCCTTGGCGCTCTGGTTATCTTTAATGTTCCTAAAGAACCCGAACAAGAAAAGCCAGCATTTGATAAGTGGGGTTTGGTGTTGCTGGTGTTAGGGATCGGTTGTCTGCAATATGTTCTTGAACGAGGTGAGGCCGAGGATTGGTTTGCTTCAAAGATTATTTTGCTAAATACGATTACTTTTATAATCGCCCTTCCGATGTTCGTATGGTGGGAGTTAAGAGTCAAAAATCCAATTATAAATGTCAGACTTTTTGCGAATCCTATCGTCTTTAATGGCGTGGGTCTGATGATGATGGTGGGATTCTTTTTGTATGGAGTGGTGTTTATTTTGCCAGTTTATGTAGGTCGAACATTGCATTTAGATGCGACCCAAACAGGTATGCTCTTTATCCCGGGCTCTTTGTTAACGATGCTGTTGATGCCAATGATTGGGCGAGCCATGTTTAAGGGAGTAAACCCAAAAATTCTAATTTTTGTAGGCTTGCTTTCGATTGAAATTGTGTTGTTTATGATGACTCAATTGTCGCCACAGTCTTCCGAAGCTGATGTGCTGCATATGCTTTATGTTCGTGGCTTTGCTATGGCCTTTATTTTTGTTCCGATCAACTCCTCGATTCTGTCGCAGTTTAAGGGGTTGGATATGGGGCAGGTGTCAGGGCTATTGAACCTTTCCCGGCAGATTGGTGGGGCGATGGGGATTGCCCTGATTGCAACGATGCTAAATACACGCAGCCATCAAAACTATTTAGACTTAACCTCTAAGGTAAGCCTTTTGAATCAAACGACTCAAACGCAGTACTACTCGGGGTCTCAGGCATTGGGTGGAAAAATGACTGAAAGTTTGGGCATGGGGACTGGTGCGGAAGCAGCGCTTAAAAGTATCTACGGGCGAATTCAGAACCAGGTTTTTATGCTGACTTTCCAACAGCTGATGTGGACTATGATGATCATTTTTGTGTTCGCATTTATCCCCTTATATTTTATTCGCTTCAAAGAAAAGACTACCAAGGTCGTCGACGCGCATTGATTTAGGTAGATTCGATGGGACTGGCTAGGAGTTAGACAGTCCTGTAATCTTGAAAGTCGATTCTTATAGTCTGGGCTTTTTCTAAAAAATCCGGCAAATTGGGCACTTCGGTTTAGAGGTGCTTATGTTGAGGGCGGGATGGCCGCAAATTCCGTTGATATTGTTGTTTATCTTCTTGATTGGGGGCTCGGAATCGAGTTTTGCTCAAGAGGCGCAAACAGAGAAAATGACAGAGTCTCCATTTATCGATCAACGAGATTCTTTATTCTATCAGTTTGGTTTTTTAGCCAAAGATCAAAGTTCGAGCCTGTGTGGGCCTGTTTCTTTTGAAAATTGGCAAATTCTAGAGGGACGGCGTTCCAAGGCTGATGTTGAATCTGGAGTGCAGAATATAATCAATGCTTCTATTGAATTTTACCAGCAAAGCTCTGTCGATGTACGCAATGGCCTGCCGGATTTTGAACTCGCTAGATATGCCAATTTTTATGCTAAGCTTTTCGGGTTCAAAAAATCATACGCTAACGCGGACCTTAGAAAGTTAAACCCCGAACAGATTAAAGATTTATTTTTGGATTCAAGACCGCAGATTTTACTTTTAAGATTTAAAGAGATTGTACAAAGTCGGCAATTCCCCCATCCAACGAGGGGAGGGCGTTCAATCGCAAATCCTTTGATCCCGCAGCAAGGTCCGGTTCCCCCTGGTGAAGACACTGCGATCGAGATTTATCATTTTGTCTTGCAAGTCTATTGGGATGCTCAACGTGCGGAGCTTTGGATAATGGATCCCGAGAATTCGCGAACATATACAATTTTAAAACTGCGAGCTTCGATCGAAAATTTTGGGCCCCAGACCTCAATCTACGGACGAGATGGAGGTGAGTTCCCACGCTTTCGGTTTGGCAGACCTATGGAATGGAGCCTCGTCAGTCGTGTTTTCGAAAAGCCCTAACGGACTAGTTATTGAAATCTAGTTTTTCTTTGATCTCTAGTAAAGTTAAGGACGCTCCGTTTTTATCAAAATAAAATACTGCTATTTTATTTAGCTCGCTCGAGACAATTTTTGAACATAGGAAAGAGGCATTGGTTAATTCTTTTTTTGATTCCCATTTTTTTATAAAAGTAGGGCACTCACTTAAAGAATCCAAGAAGAGGGGACGACTTAACCAAAATAATATTTCATTTTTATTTTTAGAACTGATTTTTTTCGACAAAAATTCATCAGCACAAGTTCGCAGTTCGTCGGCTGATTTCTTGGTTTGAGTGCAAGTGAATAGATTATTTAATAGCTCAGTCTCTGTATAGTACAAAGCATTCGCGGTGTTTCTTTTTTTGTTTTTAAACTCTACCGCGTTCGCATTAGTAACTAACATCGATAAAATGAGTGTGGCAAGGATGGTTTTCATTATCTTGCTCCTTTAGCAGGTGGTGCCGACGACTTAGAGTTTTTTAGATTATCGTATTTTGAAAGTCCTAGGGAACTTGCAGGTATTTGGGCTGATTTGTAGTCTTCGTTTGGATCTTCAACGGCATTTTGGCAAGATGGATGCAAAATATATGAAGCATTGTTGCCGTAAAGCTTGTTCAGCTTATAACATTCATTGGTTGATACCGGGCACCGATAGTTTCGGCGACGTCCACTAGTTGCGGAGGCTTTTTCATAGATCTTTAAGGTGTTATTGAAGGATTTTTCGAAGAACGGATTTTGAAATCTTGAACAGTTAATTCCTTCATCCCAGGCGGGGTTTGCGTATTCGGCGAAGTCGAACTTTCGAACCTGGGTCCACTTACCGTTCTGGCACTTGAAGTAGGGGTTCTGGCCTTCGTAAAGCTGACTCCAAAATTGATAGCCCGAAAAATTTGCAGCTAAATCAGCATGTGAATAGATACCGGTGGTTTCCAGACCATATTCGCCTTTTTCTAAACTCTGCCCATATCTCAGGGCCTTTACGATCCCGTCGTCATAGTTTTTGCTACGGGTTCTTATCTGATAGTATTCCAATCCTTGATCAAAAAAATGTCCTAGTTTATCAACTCCCACATAATTTCCATTAAGGTTAATACTTGAATTAAGTCCAACCAAAGAAAGAAAAATTCCGCGCCCTTGAGCGTAGACATTCTTTTTTGGTTCGGGATGTTTTTGAATCAATTTAGATTCGTCAGCGAACTCTTCCATCACACCGACGACACCGGATCCTAAAAAATCTTGGCTGACCTCTAAGAGTTCTTTTGAACTGCATTTTTCAGAATCCAGAGTTTCTTGCACTTGTTTTAGTAAGCGATTCACTTCATCATTTAAGACGTCTCGAGAATCTTTCAGGGGATCATAGCGATATGTAAAATTATCCACTTCATAAGAGTGGCTTGCTGATGAAGAAATAATCACTGCAGAGAGGAGGACCCACAAAGTTCCTCGTTTTAAATGACGCATTCTTTGTTATCGGCAGTTTGAGAAATTTTTTGGGGCCTGATTGACTCTTTCGATTAATATTCATAAATTTCAAGCCTAAGATCTAGTTGAGAGCAGTGTATTTAGAACCAGATAGACTTTCTAATCAAAGATAAGAGGGCCTTTTTTGAAATTGGTTTCGTCGAGTGGTCATCACAGCCGACTTCTTTTGTTTTCTTTATTTCCTCTTCTAGAGCGCATGCCGTTAAAGCAATGATTGGTGTACGTTTGAGACTCAGGTCTTTTTCTATTGTTCGCATTATTTTAGTGCATTCGAAGCCATCGATAATTGGCATTTGTAGATCCATTAGTACGAGGCTAAAAACTTCTTTTTTAAAAATCTCGATGGCTGAGTGGCCATTTTCAGCTTCATAAACTAGGCAGTTTTGATTTTTCAGATAGAGTTTAATTAAGTCCCGATTTTCTTTGGAATCATCTACTAAAAGGATTTTAATGGGGTTAACTAACTGCGGGAGCGGTGATGGTAAGGGGCGTATTATATTGCTATTGATTGGCTTATTTGTTGGAGGTAGTGAAAGGGTGAAATAGAATGTGGATCCGTGATTTGGGGTAGATTCAAACCAAATATTCCCTCCCATTAAATTTACCAGTTTTTTACAGATAAATAGACCGAGGCCTGTGCCCCCAAATTTTTTAGAAATTGAATTGTCTCCTTGTTGGAATGCCTGAAAAAGTAGGCTTTGCGCTTCATTCGGTATTCCAACTCCCGTATCTCTTATTGTAAACAATAGATTTCCTGGATGTTCAGGGTTCGTGTTTTGCGTGATTTTTAGTTCAATGACTCCTTCGTCTGTGAATTTAACGGAGTTTCCTAAAAGATTTATTAGTACTTGATTGATTCGAAATTCATCGCCGATGTAGTGTTCGGAAATATTGTCGTCAATAGAAAAGGCAGTTCCAATCCCTTTACTTTTTGCTTGAGAAGAAATCATAGATAGGGTCTCTCGCGCTAATGTCTTTATTGAAAAGATCCGAGTTTCGCATTGAACCTGTCCTGCGTTTAATTTAGATAGATCTAAGATATCGTTCACTATGTTGAGGAGGCTTTTACTCGCGTATTCAATGGTATTAAGATGCATGCTTTGTTCTTGGGATAGGTTAGTTTCCTTTAGTACTTCGGTGAGACCAATAATCGAGTTTAATGGGGTTCTGATTTCGTGGCTCATGTTTGCTAGAAAAGCACTTTTTGCATCGGCTGCTTTTTTTGTAGCATCATTTGCTATTTGTAGTTTCTCAAAAGCGTCTTTCTTGTCGGTGATTTCGAAGCGAATAGCGATGTACTTTATTATTTTTCCATCAGTGTTTTTTAAAGGATAGATCGTGGTATCCACCCAATAGTACGAACCGTCTTTTGCTCTATTTTTAATTTCTCCGTGCCAAACCATTCCAGATGAGATGGTTTTCCAAAGGTGAGTGAAGAATTTGAGAATTTCCGATTAAGAGCAAGGTTATATCTTGGATAGCAAAAGTTCGACCGCCCCTGTTAATGGGCAAGAGCCATAACTTTGGAAATTACAGAATCAGAGTGAAGGCATATTGTAGCTAGCAGAAACCTTGCCTGCCCCTACCTTTGGAGAAGAACCGTTTTTATTGAATTGCGCTGAGGGATCTTCACACTTCACTGTATAAAGCATTGAGTCAAAAAGAATAGGCATGGAACAGGATTCTTCATAAGATTTGTTTACCACAACACATCTTTTTCAGGAGCCTAGACCATGCCCACGGACTTCAACTTAGCCGATCAAATGCTATCTGAGGAACTAAAATTTTTGTCTTCAAGAGGTTTTCGCAACGGATATCTTTGGGAGGTTAAAAAAATAAGAGCTTCCTGCGAAGTTTGTCCCAAATGCGCTACACCATCGAATACTTTAGCTGGAAAAGCATTCAGCGTCGTCCGCGATGCGCCAATTAGAGAAAGGCCATTATGGCTGCGTATTGAAAAGCATCGGTACTATTGCAAGAACTGCCGCAAGCCCTTTACAGAGGCAGTAAAAGGTATTTGGCCACGCCGAAGAAGTACGGGACATTTTCGCAATGCCGTAGCCAAAGACTGCAAAAACTACGTGAATCTAGAATTAGTGCGAACGCATCACTCTTGCTCCAGTGGATTTATCTATAAGGTCCATTATGAGGCTCTGGCTGCGAAACTCAAAGATCGCGACGGAATGAAGTGGCCGGAAATATTGGGCATCGACGAACACTTTTTCACTCGTAGAAATGGTTATGCAGAGTTTGCAACGGTGTTCTGTGATCTAAAGAAGCGTCGGTTGTTTGAGATGTGCAAAGGTAAAGATGCGAAATCAATTTTCGAAGCTGTTGAACACTATCCAGGCCGAGACAATGTCAAAGTGGTAGTGATAGATTTGTCGAACGGATATTTAAGCATTGTGCGAAGACTCTTCCCAAACGCTAAAATTGTAGCCGATAAATTTCATGCTCTCCGGCTTCTAAATCCTGCAATGATGAAGTTGAGAAAACAAATTAACGGCAATAAGTTGGAGCTAAAACAACGTCGCCTAATCCTGAGAAATCGCGAAGACTTAAATTATACAGAAAAAAGAGATCTCGATAAGTTCCTCCACAAGCACCCCGATCTTGAGGAGTTGTATTGGTACAAAGAACGCCTGCGGCAGTTTTATAATTGTCGGAACCGACGCCAAGGGAGAAGAAATCTTGAGTGCTTTATTAATGACTTAAAAAACTCAAGCCAGTCAGCTGCCAATACTCTCGGAAGAACCCTCAGAAAGTGGCTGGAACCTTTAATTGGATACTTTGAAAATCGTTGGACAAATGGATTTACGGAGGCTACTAACGGGAACGCAAAGGCCCTCCAGAAGCGGGCCAGAGGGTTTAAAAACTTTGTAAACTATCGACTGAAAACCTTAAATGCTTGTTTTTATTGAATTGCGCTGAGTGATAAACAGTTAAATGAGAAGAGCCGCGCTGAGTGATAAACAGTTAAATGAGAAGAGCCGAGCCGATGTGTGGTTATGGTGCCCCTCGCCCTATGCTGAGAGAACCACTCAGTTTGGATATAGCCTATCCAATCCAGTGGCATGAGTCGAGAGTGAATTTAACGGAGCTGGCAAAACTACGTTATATACACGGCTGGTCAAGGCAAGAACTGGCCCGTCATTATGGACGGACTCTCAATGCTATCACTAACTACTGTCAGAGCATCAGACGCAGAAATTTTGACCTTGATGGGCTGACAGTAGAGGAAAAGGAGCAAATCAAATGGGCCTATCAAAATTGATTTCTTTATCTGTCACGCTGGCATTTTTGGCTGTCGGAACTGGGAACTTGCCTTGGGTTTTAAAACAAATCAGAAAAGCCCAGTTTGAGCTTATTCAGGAATCAAAAGCATCCAAGTGGCCGAAAGCAGTTGCTTTAAGCTCTTTTGAGCATAAAAACGAATAATTACGAAATGAACGGCTTAAATAAACCACTACTCTTAAATTCAATTGACTTTGACTATTCTAGTGCTAGAATATGGTCATGAAAAAGCTTACTGATGCAAAATTACTAATACTTGGGCTTTTATCAGAAAGAAAACGCCATGCTTATGAGTTAGAGAAAGTGATTGAAGACAGGGGGATGCGTGAATGGACCGATATCGGGTTCTCTTCCATCTACTACATCCTCAAAGAGCTTGAAAATCAAGGGTTAGTTAAAAGCTCTAAATCGTCCTCATCAAGAGACAAGAAGACGATCTCTTTAAGTCCCTTGGGCAGAAAAGAACTACGTAAGCAAACTGAACTTGCGCTATCTGAAATCAGGGCCAATACTTCATCTATTCTTTTGGGTATGATCAACTGGCAGTGCCTGCCCAATGTTGATGCCATAAAATCTTTGGAAGCACGAACCATTTCAATTAAAAATGAATTAAGCCGGTTGGAAAATGTGCTTTATCAGAATCAACCTTTTCCTGATTTCATCGAACTCTTATTCAATTTTTCAAAAGGACAGCTTGAGTCGGAGCTGGAATGGGTAGAATCGACACTTGAATATATGAAGTCTAAATCAATTCAAACTGAGAGGTTGTAAATGAAAGAGGAAGCTTTTTTCAGAAAAATTAAACATTTATATTCACCATCGCAAAAAGAATTTACTCTTGTGGACGTTCCTGAACTCAAATACATGATGATAGACGGAACCGGGGGCCCCGAAGATGAGTTATTTGCTAAATCGATTAAGTGGATTTTCATGGCTATTCATCCATTGAGACAATTAGCCAGAAAGAAACTTGGTAAAAATTTTGTTGAACCTCCTCTGGAATGTCTTTGGTGGAGCGACAAAGGTCATAACCTAAGTCAAATAGATAAAAAAAATTGGAAATGGCGCTTGATGATTGTCATTGGTGATTGGATGGATGATGAGTTACTTGACGATGCTTTGCAAAAAGCGAGAGAAAATATCAATGGAGATATCTCTACTTTGCGATATGAAATGTATCACGAAGGAAAATCAGTCCAGATCCTATGTCAGGGAAACATGGATAAAATCCAAAAAATAAATTCTCAACTGTATGAAAGATATCTTCCAGATCATGGATTGAGTCCGAAAGGCTATCACCACGAGATATATTTAAATGACGTTTCAAGAGATTTTCCTAAAAATATGAAAATGATCATCAGGCAACCGATAGCGGGAGGCTAAATTTGGACCTCTGGGAATTTCAATAGCTTCAAACCACTAGTTTAATAAATAACAATCAAACTAAAAACTATATTCAAAAAATCCAAGGGGCCAAATTAAAATGGCCCTTAATATTTTTACACAATTAATTCTGTCTCTCATTCTTAATAGAGTCTCTCAGAAATGAGAGACTGTTTTGACACCAATAAACACTTTCAATAAGTCGGATCAAGTAGTTACATCTGCATATCAATTCAAAGATAATTGGCACGGTCTTGCTAATAGATCACTTCATCGGAGGTGATTAAAATGAAATCAAAAATCTAAAAAAGAAGTCTTCGCTAAAGACTTCGTCATGCGAAGACTTCTCAAGATAGAGTTCCCTGAAGTGTTCTCACTAGGAACACTTTGGTTTTTCACTAAGAAAACAGTATGCCCACCAATATGCCCAGTGGGAATACTGAGTAATTGCGTTAAATGATTAGGGAAAATTTGAAATTTATTTTTGATTTAAGGTATTTGCCGCCGCAATGAGTGACTCATTTTTACCTTTCTTTTTCCGTGACCCCTCCCCCCCAACGATGTGGTGGAAAGGGGTCACGGATCGAAAGGTTTAGGTCAGTTTAAGCGGCGGCAAAAGTGCGAGAAGTATTGAGTGATGAATTGAGTATATCCATAAAAAATAGGGATAGCTCATGAATAAGAAATGGGACGAGATCGAAGTAATAAATTTAAGAAACGAAAAAATTAATGAAAAGGTGTATGAACAAATGATTGAAGAAGTGGCGAACATTATTTATATTGAACTCTGCCAGCTCCAGAAAAAATCACTCTCTGACTCGTCAAGCCTAAAAGATAATCTTTTAAAAAGGACGGGATCAGATGCTTAAGAACAAAAATTTCAACATTGCTTTGTACATTAGAGTTTCAACCGAAGAACAAGCGGAAAACCCAGAAGGCTCCATTAAAAATCAAGAGCAACGGCTTCGTGAAGCTGTTGCCTATAGAAATAAACAATCTAACTTCGGCCAAATTTTTAATGTCTATGTGGACGCTGGAATTTCAGCGAAGGACATGAACAGGCCCGCCTTGCAATCCATGCTTAAAGACATGAGGGCGCAGAAAATTAATCTCATCATGGTCACAGAAATTTCAAGGCTCTCCAGAAACAACAGAGACTTTTTAAATATGTGGGACATGATGAGTGAAGTTAAATGTAGCTTCATGAGCCTTCGCGAAGATTTCGATACTACAACTGCCGCCGGTGAAATGTTGTTATTTCAATTGATGAACTTTGCTCAATTTGAACGAAAGCAAACCAGTGAAAGAGTTTCGGCGAACATTTTAGCACGCGCTAGTCGTGGCCTTTACAATGGGGGAACTATCCCGCTAGGTTTTAAAAAGTGTCACACAAAAAATGGTAGCTTGGACATTGATGAACCTCAGGCAACCACTGTTAGAATTGCCTTTGAAACATTTTTGCGAGAAGGAAGCTTGTCTCGTGCGGCTCGCTGGATGAATGATAATGGTTACAAGGCTAAAGCTCATCTGGAAGGCGGCGGTTCGAGAATGAGGCTTGGCCATTTTACAGTGGATAACTTGCAAGCAATGATTCGCAACAAGGCTTATATCGGAATTAAAACCTACACACAAAAAGGTGAACAAAAGGAAGTGAAGGCCGTTTGGCAGCCTATTGTTGATGAAATGGTTTTTGAGCGAGCAAACGAAAAGCTCACCAAAAATCATTCAAGACTTAAACCTTTAAAAGAAACCAGCAAGCACCCTTATCTTTTATCTGGTGTATGTTTTTGTATGAAGTGTGGTGACCACATGCCAGGAAAGTCTGCAACTGGTAGAAATGGCAAGGTTCCTTATTATGAACACTCATGGGCCACAAAAAGAAACTCGACTTTAACCAAAAAAACTTTCCAGTGTGAACCAACACGAGTTCAATCAAAGAAAGCAGAAGTCTTAGTGTGGGGTGAATTTTGTAAATTTATCGAAAGCCAAAAATTTTTAATAGAGCTTCAAAATAAAGTGAAGGCCATTCATAAAAATAATAACGAAGAGTCAGAACGTGGAAAATTAAAGGCCAAACTTTATGGTGTGAGTTCGCAATTAGACGCTTTGACCGAAAGGTTATCAATGCTACCTAAAACGGTATCGGCCACGCCAATCTTTAAACAATTGGAAAGGCTTGAGTTGGTTAAAAAGGATTTGGAGGAAGGGCTTTTAAAGATAAAAGATTTGAATATTGATGAAAGGCTTGTCCCCATTGAGACGTTTGAAGAATTTGCGGCGTTCGCGGGCCTTGCAATTAAAAATAATCCTGACTTCAATATCAGGCGCAGTCTTTTGCAGAAATTCATCCACAGAGTCGAAATTGGAGTGGATTCAATTAAGATTTATTGGAACTTAGATAAAGATTTTTACGAACAGGAGCTAAAAATAAAAAACCCCGAAAAAAATCGGGGTTTTTTAAAAACTGCGAATTTTGGTTCGCAAAGCTTGACAATTGGTGCGCGAGTCTCCGGAGTAGGCGAACCGGCTTGGGTGGGTTCCCGGGTCTTAATTGAACTAGAGTTTGAGGAGATTGCAGAGCCTAAGGCGCTATTGCCCGCAGATCTGCTGCGATTCGTTAATATATATGGATCGTATGCAAGTGCTGCCGTGGCTATCGGGGCCTCCGAGGCTTTTGTACGGCAAAACTGTTTTAAAAGGGGCTCCTCCTGATTTTAGTAAAAATCAGGAGGTCTTTGGGGATCAGGAAGCCAGCGCGAACCTATTCGTTTTAAGTATTATAGGCATTCCCTCTTTTGTCATCCACCTATAGCTTTGTTTGACACACGTAAACTCAATAACTTGCGCGTGGCGTGAGCTGTCTCACTTTGGGTCACATTTTATCAGTTTCATTGATGGAGCTCTTTTGCCGGGCTTTCCTTGCGCTAAATGGGGGTGTCCACCGTCTGGCACGAAAGTGGCACCCACTTTGACTATGACCTGGTCGCATCAGATTGCTGCTATTTTTATCGCTCTTTGTCTGCCCTTGAATGCGGCTTTGGCAGCACCTATTTGCTCTCAGGTATTCTCTGCGGACCTGATGCCAGACTATATTCTTCTCGATAAGTACTACACTACTTGGCAAGGTAAAAAAAGTGATGCCGGAATTTCTAAAAATGTAGCTGGCTCTTTGAATCAGGCCTTTTACTTAAAAAAGAAGCTTTTAACAAATGTATTTTCGTTTTCATCAAATAACACTGGGCCGTCTTCATTTGATGGACTTTATCCCCAAAAGACTTTCGCTGATTTGGTTAAGGCCAATATCGACTTCGTCATCTCAACTTATCAAGAGCGCCGTGCTTGGGATGCTTCGTATCGTCAGGCAATTTATGATGACGCCTTTATGTATGCGGAGCAGGCTCATTATATTATGGTTCATCGCTTTGACAGGGTAAATCAACAGAATTTGAATATTAAGGGTTCACTCAAGGTGATCAGGGCGGATAAAAAAACTCAATTACCTTTGGAGATAGACCACGGTATTAATTTACCTTTGAATGGTGGTCGAAAATTTGAGCCTGGTAATTTTGTTGTCGCCAAAAATGAAAGTTCAGAGGTTTATTCTGAGCTGATGTTACACTTCATAGATTTCTCTCATCAACTCATGCGTGAAAAAGGGCATGAGCCCAATAAAATGATTTTCTTTACCGATGCAGATATGGTTTCGGCAAGAATGTATCGTAAGCTTGGTTTTAAAGCGGTCCCGGGATATGAGGCTCCAATAAGAAAAGGCGATAAAGAATATTATTTGATTGGTGCATCCGCAGAGACAGTTGCAGGTTTTCAAAAACTCTTTAAAGATACTAAAAAAGAGTGGCAACCGTCGGATCGTAGCGGGTACTACTCTCTTGTAGAGTCTAGTAAGAAGCTACCTATCCAGTCGGCTAAAGGAATTTACAAACGATTTGAATCCAAATCTGGTCCTCTTGAGGTTTCAATTTCCAGAAGTGACAAGGTTTACACAACAAAATCTAACAAGGATCATTTTTACTTTTCGTTTTGGCTCGGCGCAGAAAGTAATATCGTCCACCAAAGATATAAGCTTCTTCATGAAAATCTACCTCTTTATGAGGGGTGGAGAAGTCCAGATGGTTGGGCTGAGTATAGGAAGGGGCATTTAATATTTAAGAAGCCGACAGGAAATGGATTTCAAACCATTTATCTTCAAATTGATACAAAGCTTTCAAGCATTCATCGTTTAAGGTTTGTGTTCACAGATCGTGATGGAAATATCCGTGATGAACGAATCTCACGGCCTCAGTAATTCTTTAACATCCGCGCAGATATCATTGATGGCGCATTCAATATCCTCATCTGTATGTGCCTCAGTGATAAGACTTATTACTGTGCCCGTGATCATCACTTGAATTTTGCGCGCCTTCTTTTCTAGCTCTATGTTATTCCACGTTCCTTCTTGGGCTCCTTCTTTGAGTATGGTAAGTATCCGCTCTCGTCCATGGAGGACTGATTGAGAATTCAAAAGTTTCGCTTCTTTTTGATAGCCCGCCTGGGCGAGAAAATACATCCATACTCGTGAACACGATCTCCTTTCGCGCACCCAGAGAATATTTCCTCTTATGTAGTTTAATAGAAGATCGCTTGATGAGTTGGCGTTAGCCATGTGAGAAAGAATATAGCTCTGGTGGTCTTGCGCTACGAACTGCACGAGGGCATCAAAAAGTTCATACTTATTGGAAAAATAATGGTTCACTAAGGGCCGAGTGATTTTGCTTAGCTTGGCAATCTCTTGAAAGTTTAATTCATCAAATCCTTTAGATCCGATGTACTCAATGGCTTTATCTAAAATCAATTGCATGCGCCGATCGCCTTTAGACATGCGTCTCTTGTCTTCATTTAGAATTAAGATTTTTTGCCATGGTTTAGGTGTGGCCATAGGACTCTTTTGTAAAAATGACAATTTATAAAAACGCACTAAATACAAATAATTAAACCATTTATTTTACGAAATGTAAATTCATGTATCTTTCGTCGAGTCAATTTGATACATTGCATCAAGTTCAGTTAAAACCAAACTTTAAGGAGTTAAATATGAAAGCCCTATTAACAATAGCGACATTGCTACTTTCAACATCCGTACATGCATCCTATTGGACCTGTGAAGGAAAGAAAGTCACCGCACAATTCGGACAAAACGCCGAAGGTTTGCTTTTGACTGCAACATCGAAGAATTCAGAAATTCCAGGTAATCTGGTTTACTCAATGGTTAAGTCCGAAGACATTTCTTTCAGAGGAACAGGAAAGAGTATGAAAGATGTGAAAGCGGTCTTCGCAAGGAACGGTATGTATGAAGCTGGCCTTAATATTAGAGATGGCGGCTTTTATTTAGCCGATAAAAACGGAGTTACCGTTTTTGATGAAAACATGAAATGTAGATATTCTGCTGGCGAGTAAATGACAACGATACCGAAAATATATTTTTAAATGGAGTAAGCTATTATAAAACTGCTAGCTGCTATTATCGTGCAACTTGCTTCTGGACTGTAGTGCTCCCCCCATACCACTTGTGAACTTGCCAAAGTAATTATCGAAACCCGCTGACTTAAAAAAAACAGCGGGTTTTTTGTTTTCTGAATACCAAGATGAAATCTTTCAAAAAATTTGAAACCTTTTTTACACGATTATTTCCCAATTCGACGCGACACAAATGAAAAATATCTGAACCGAAAATTCCCTCGATCGCGGATTTTAGGCGACACGGCGTCCGCGCATATCATTAATAGATTTTAGTGAGTTCCAAACACTACGGAAAATAAACGGAAAGCTTCCGCGGGTATTTAATTCGATCTGAAGGCGAAAAAACCACTGTAAATATTCAAAATATTTGAAGAACACGAAGTCCTGTCCATCCCATTTTCCCTCGCAAGCGTTCGTGACCACTCCCCCTCTACGAGAGGAAGTGGTCACGAAACAGGAAAATGGAATGGACAGGATAAGAAAAATTAATGGGAAAATATAAATAAAATAGAGTATGAGAGAGGGGAGCAAAATGAGAGGAGGATACAGCAAAAAACAATCAATCAAAAAAATGGAGGTACAGATATGAATAAGGAAAATAGTAATTGATGCGAGTTGTAGGATTACAAAACTACGAACTTGAAATGATCGAGGTGCATTTAAAACGAACTGAATACGAAAACCAAGTTGTGCAACTGGTAAAAGCCTTGCTCGAAATTGACCGTGCTATGAAACAGCAGCAGGATCAAGCGAGTGATCAAAGCACAGCTTCAGAAATGAAGGAGGCTAGCTAATGAAAAGAATCGGAATCTACATTCGTGTTTCTACGGAAGAACAAGCCAGAATCCAAGATGGCTCACTTGTCTCTCAAAGAAATCGCTTACTTGAATACATAGAATTTCAAAACAAAAGAGAATCCAACTGGGGAACTTTGGTCGATATTTATTGCGACGAAGGAAAGTCTGCCAAGAATATGAAGGGTCGGCCTGAGTTCCTACGTTTACTTAATGACGTAAAGCTTGGAAAAGTTGATCTCATCATAGCGACGGAGCTTTCAAGGCTCAATCGCAACATCAAAGACTTCTGCGAGGTCTGGGATCTTCTTAAAAAGCACAAGGCAAGCTTCGTCACATTACGTGAGCAGTTCGATACAACAACTGCAAGCGGCGAGATGATGGTCTTTAATCTTATTAACTATGCCCAGTATGAACGCATGCAAACGTCTGAACGAATAGCAGCCAACTGGCTGTCGCGATCTAAGCGTGGACTTTTCAATGGCGGTACAATTCCTTTGGGCTACGATCGTAATCCCAAAAACAAAGGTGAACTTGTCATCAACCAAGATGAGGCTTGTACAGTTCAGAAGGTCTTTGCAACCTTCCTTGAGAAAGAATCCCTACGTAAAACCCAAGTCGCATTGATCGAACAAGGAATCTTCAATAAGAAATTTACCAACAAGCATGGCATCGACAAAGGTGGCAAAATTTTTACCGTCGATACCCTACAATCCCTTTTGACCAACAAAACGTATTTGGGGCTTAAAGATGTAAAACACAAAGACGGTGCTATAGAGACAATAAAAGCCGTTTGGCCCTCAATTATCAGCGAAGAAGTCTTTTCTAAAGTTCAGGAACGCCTAAGTAAAAATAAAAACCGCTACAAGCCCGAGTCTTGGAAGAAATATCCATTCCCACTCACTGAACTTGTTCAATGTGGTGAATGCGGGAAATCTTTAGGTGGTAAGTCCGGCACTGGGAGAACTGAAAAGCACTTTTACTATGGTCATCCTCAACTTAAGAACCCGCTGACAAAGGCTAACGAACATCAGTGCCAAGTTAAGAACGTTAGGGCGCCAAGACTTGAGGAGATTGTCATTAAGTCTTTAAAGACGCTGTTGAGTGACTCAAGCCTCATTACAAAGTGGATTGAGATTTATCAGTCAAAGACCACAAGCGATTTGCCAGAGCTTCAAGCGCAGAGCAAAAAGCTAGATCAAGAAATGCTGATGACTTCAAAACGCATCAACAACTTGGTGCAAAGAATCGCTGACCTTCCGGCAGAAGTCCCTGCCGATGCCTTCTATGAGCAAATCAAGCAGATGACCCAAAAGTTGAACGACTTGAAACTTGCTAAAGAAAATCTAAAAACCAAAGAACTGGATTTGCGCTCTCAAGAAATTGACCAAGAAGGTTTCACTGCCAAGATCCAGCAGGTCCTAGCGAATTTAGAGCAAGCTCCCAAAGAGCTTCAAAGGCCGGTATTTACGAATCTGGTGAAATTCATCGAAATCCACCCAACAAAGATCAAAATGGGCCTTTATGCACCAGTAAGGGAACCATTAAAAGCTACGGGAACAGAGGGAACTTCATCCACCGCCACAGCGGCGGCAGATTTTGGGCATAAAAAAAGCCGACTCGAAGGTCAGCTTTTTAGTATCAGTAACTCAACCCGTGTGGGTTCGAGTACTGTTGGAATTGGTGCGCGGGGAGGGCCCCCCGCCACTTTTTTAACTATAAAGCCATTCTGCTCGAATGCAAGTGGTTTTTAAGCCGTTTTCCCTATGAAAAGCATGGTTTTTGCCACCACCTACTTGATCCCCCCTGACTCCCCTTAAAACTCCATAAATTTCCATAAAAGTTTACTACCAGTTTACTACCTAATCTTTTCCGGGGGGAAAAATGAACAATCAAAATCATTCAAATGTTGGGGCGCTAGGCTCCATCATGAAGCAGTATCGAATCAACGCTGGCTTATCTCAACTCGATGTTTCGCGATCTATGAAATACTCAACTGCCCAATTTGTTAGCAACTGGGAAAGGGGAGTTTCGGAACCACCTGCGAAAGCCATCAAGAAATTGGCCCCGCTTTTTGGGGTCAATGAAAAAGATATGAGGCAAGTAATTGCCACGGCGTTAATCGCCAAAAAAACGGCCCAAATAAAACGTCAATATAAGGTTCAATAGTTCAGGGGATCATCATGAAGTACATCCAGATTCTCAACATGGAAGAGTTCAACCCGCGCAAGGACCGAAAAAAGCATTCTTGGTTCCGAGTTGATAACACCATCATATATTCAAGAAAGTTGCATGGCCTCTCAGCGGCACAGAAATGGCTATGGATAGGCATCCTTTCCCTGGCATCAAGTGACCAAAGGGACTGGATTGAATTAGATCTTGAGTACCTTTGCGCGCACATAGGTGATTCGCCAGAGAATATTCTTTCAGCAATCGAGCACTTCAAATCAAAAGAAATGATCTCAATTTCAGATCAAAAACCAACTGGTTACCATACGGTTACCGAACGGACACCAACTGGTAACCATGTGGAAACCAGTGGTAACCGATCGGTGTCAAACGGTATCACTACAGACGGACAGACGGACGGACGTACGA
>NZ_JBJKJH010000002.1:0-901001 GCF_056175665.1 Bdellovibrio sp. ZFWA1 | reverse complement strand
GCTTGCAGCACTCCCCCTTTTGACTGCCGCTGTCTTTGTACTTTGGGATATGAACAAGAACATCTCCCAACTAAATATCCAAGTAGGGATCATCATTTCGGAAAGAGACTCAACAAAGGAAACCTTGAGGGATCTTGAGTTGAGAGTTAGGGAACTCGAAAAAACAATCTTTAAATCCAAGGAGGATAAATGAAAAAGATTATGTGTTTGATTGCGGTGTTCATGTTGGCGTTCACAATTGTAGTGCCAGTATTTTCAATGGCGCAAGATGCTCCTGTTGTTTCGGCGCCGGTAGTAGATGTACCAGCCCCCGAGATTCCTCAAATCTCAAACAATGACTTCTTTGAGTACCTGGTCAAGTCACTAGGTGGGGCGGCAGGTGCAACAACTATTGTGATCATTTCCATTTTGCTTCAGGTGTTTTTGAAGTTCCTTTCAACTCCTATGTTCGGCGAAGTCTTTAAAAAGGCGACTGGCAAAGTGAAGGTTTCAACGTTCTTGGTTCTGTCTGTTCTTGCGAACGTGGTTGGTCTAGTTGCAAATGCAGGACTCACTTGGCAAACAGCACTCCTTCATTCCACAACAATTTCATTGGTCATCGCGGCCGTTGTTGGCGTGTGGAAACAGTATCAAAAGGCTGAATAGTGGAAGTTTTCAAGGCATTGATTTGGAATAACCTTGTGAATCTTGCGCTGGCCCGATTGGTCGGCGCAATGCCTTTTTTGGCATGGGGACCATTAAATGCCTTTGTTCGTTGGTTAGCTTTTAAGGTTTCCGATGCGATCTTTGAGGAGCTTCACTTGCGGGTGGATCTTCATCAGATCGTTGTCAAAAATGAAAAACTCAAAAAGGAATATGATCGGGCATCGATCAAGCTTGGTTTGATTTCTAGAACCGAGGGGAGGGATTCAGATGAATTCAAAAAGGCAGAATCAGAATTTAAAAATTCTCTTGCTGATCTTGTTCGCTACAGCACTCCCTAGTTGTTCGAACATTTCAAAGCGTATAACTGTTCCTTCGACGGAAATGTGCGCTGTCAAAGGACGCATGCAAAATGGGGCCACTTGTGCGATGACTATTGGAACTCAACAAAGAGATATGTCATTCGATGAGTTTATTGATTTCTTAGAGCCTAATAGGGATCGCGGTGGGGCGATATGCCAATCTGCAAGCGATATGATCAAAATAAAAAATGCCCTTGAGCAATTGTGCCGACTTGCTGGGAAGTATTGCACCTATGAACAAAGGCAGATGATTTCTAATTTCAATAAATCTTTAGATATCTTGAACCATTAAGCCGCTTTTACTTTCTTTGGCTCGACGTTTTTAAAAGCTTTCATGATTTTGCATAGCGAGTCCAAACTAGGATTCTTTGATTTATCCATTGCCTCATAGATAACAGTTCTGGGGATCTTTACCTTCGCAGCTGTTCTGGTGATTGATCGAGCTTTAAGAAAGCCTTCGAGGATCTCTTGAAATGCCTCTTTGTCACCTTCCAAAAATGCTTCGGCTAAAGCAGCAGCAAAATCCTTGTTTGATGTTTTGGCTAGTTCTTCTGTTGCTGAAAAAGGAACAAAAGTTGTCCCGCCGATTTTAATCGGCGTGGATTTTTTGAGCGATTTTTTTTGCTTTGTTGATGTCTTTTTGTTGCCCATTTTTATTTCCTCCCAGAATCAGAAACATATCATTTTTTATAGTATAGTAAATTCTTCGACCATCGTTAAATTTGAGTTCCCAAAGTTGATCACCGAGGTTCTTGCAGTTTCCAAAGTACCCATCAGTTTCGATCTTTGAGATTCTTGAGTTAATCTGAGTTTTGCTCTTCAGAGTCTCTTTTTCGAACCACTCGATGTACTCTTTGGATTTTAACGTCTTCATATAGGCAATGTACGCTAAACCGCACTAGATTGCAAGCAAGGTTTAGCGTACATCTCAAAATAGGGCAGATTTTACATTTTTAATGGTGGGGTGCTGTTTATTTCGAATTGGCGGTCATTGATGGAGGGGTTTCAGAGTAGCCTTTGGAGATTAGGCAAAGTCTCATTGCTTCATTTCTTTTGGCCGCTATATTCGCGCCCTCCATGAATGTTCCAATGTATGCATAATCGGCGCGATCAATACTCATAGCTTTTAGTTGGCAATCGGCGTTGTCGCGCTGTATTTCATCGCTAGAGACATTTTTATAGAGCATCTTAGGTTTATTGGCACATCCGAAAATAAAGGAGCAAATAGTGATTAGAACAAAGTATTTCATTTTTACCTCCGGTTGGATTATCGGAGTAATTATTTATTTGTTTAGCATATTGAAAATTTCTTGAAACTATTTGAAGAGGTCTTTTTGAGGGATACCTAAAGCCGAAGAAATATCACGGATTGTCTCGGGGGATGGCCACTTGTCGCCTCGCTCGAGTGACTGCAAATATCTAGGTGAAATATTGGATTTATTCGCCAAATCCTCTTGTGTAAGGCCTTTGACAATCCTAAATGATTTTAGATTCTTACTGAATATTCGTTGAATTTGAATCACACCTGATTTTCATTTAGTTAAATTTACGATGCCACGATCTGATAGATCGTCTAGTTTTAGTTATTAGACGGATTCTTGTTTAATTTTTGATTACAAATATCGGAATAAATGAGTTACGCTTTAGTAATATGAACCAAAAAAGTAAGACTGATCTTGTCGAAAAGCTGATTGTTGGAATCGAAGAGACTTTGACTTGCGAGGAATTGGAACGTTGGGTTGCCTTTTTATCCGATCGAGTTTCTGACGCCGTTTGGGAATCAAAAAAAAGAGATACTAAAAAGGTGGAGTCATTTCCTTCGGGGCCGGCTAACAATTCGCCTAATCGTGCCGTGAAATAAAGCAAGTTCGGGGTCCGACATCATGTCCAACAAGTCAGGAGGGATGTTCCTTATTTTTGAAAGTAGAGGAACATATTGATTGAACTCAGACTCGTTCATTTTCAAAGACTCCCTCAATTTTGTTAGGACTATCGTCCAAGCCTCGATATCGTTTTTTCTATCGTAGAGCATTTGAAACTGAGCATTGAGTTCGTTCTTAATTGTATGGGAAATCATCTCGCTATTAAGCTCATAGCTCGAGGAGAGGTTTTCAATTTCTTCAATTGATAAGTTCTTGATGAGGTCTAAGTAGATCTCTTTGGTGACTTGCTGAGATCCAATTTCGATTTCAAACAATAGATCCTTAGATATCCCAAGCTTTTCTGCAAACTCTGAGTGGTTTAAATTTTGGCTTTTTCGAAGAACTTTCAGACGATTTGAGATCATACTCAAATTATAGCACACAAATTCTTATGCGCGTTTCTTAGTCTTAATTTGGGACAGGTCTTGTTCGGCTTTTTCGAGTTCCTTAATTGAGACTCCGACGATGCGAGGGATTGATCTTTTCAGAATCTTCCAGTCCTTGGCCATAGCCTCTAAAACTTCGACGGGAATCACATCGCCAACTGCGAGGATTCTTTTTTCACGATCAGTTAGGACGTGAGAATTCTCCGCAATCACTTCTTTAAGAGCATTTTTGATAGTGGATATTGATTCCGATTCATCTTGAATACCAAGCTCAGAGAAGTAGTTCTCATTGGTGTTCGTAAGGGCATAGATTTTTTGCCAGAATTCTGCCGAGGGCTTGTGGACTCCGGATTCCCAGCGACCGACCGTTGATGTGTCAGTATTTAACGCGATGGCAAAGTCGGCCTGTGTTTTAAAACCAGCCAACTTTCTAGCCTGTAAAATTTTTTTGCCAACGGCTTTCTTAATTAGTTTCAACGCTTTAGCCCTTTGCAATATTATAGCGTAATAAGGCGCGTAATAAAATTACGTGTTTGGCGCATTATTGTTGCATTTTATTACGCAATAACGTAATTTATTGCGTATGAGCTTTAAAAGATCGGCAAATACTGAGGTATTAGAAAAGGCACTAAAGAGCTTTCCAGGCAAAAGCATGGTTGAGAAAGCAGAAGCAATTGGAGTGAGTGACGGTTTACTCCGAGGGCTTTTAAAAAATAAATATCCTTTTCAAGTCAAAGATGAGTCTCGCAGAAAGATCTGCGCGAGCCTTGGACTTGATGAGGATGAAGTGTTTCCTTTGATTGCAGTCAAAGACAACGCTTCTTAAGTTTGACAGAGGGCTCTTTGCAGAGAGCTTTCGATCAAACTTGAGAGACATATATCAAACAAACACGAGTTTTCCGATGGGAAACCGTAGGCATTGTATTGTCTTCAGGGGGTGTCGAGAAGATCGACAGCTTGAATGAAGTAATCCATCCAATTTGGCAGGGCACGGACTGAAGCGCGCCATTCACCTAAGGTTGATCGCTTAGCTGAGTCTCATGTCCGACGGATTACTTCCTTGAGGTTTTACTGCCGCGATCTGACGTTTATAGCCTAAAGGTCCATTGGTTTTTTAAACGTCGGGGACAATAAGTAAACGACACACAAGTCGCGGGTAGGAAGGTCGGGTGCCAGGAGTGGCCCGTAATAATACTCAAGAGACGGCGTGGGTGGGGTCTCTTTAAACAACCTAGGCTCAAACCTCATTCAGGTTCGACAGAATGTGAGCTAGTGCATAGCTCAAAAATATAAGGCCCAGTGTCCCCGAGGTAACGGGGAGTTTGAATGAAGTGATCTGCGAACAGTTCCATCATTAGATATCCCAAGCTTTTCTGCAAACTCTGAGTGGTTTAAATTTTGGCTTTTTCGCAAAACTTTTAGACGATTTGAGATCATACTCAAATTATAGCACACAAATTCTTATGCGCGTTTCTTAGTCTTAATTTGGGACAGGTCTTGTTCGGCTTTTTCGAGTTCCTTAATTGAGACTCCGACGATTCGGGGAATTGACTTCTTAAGGATCTTCCAATCCTTAGCCATGGCCTCTAAAACTTCGACGGGAATCACATCGCCAACTGCGAGGATTCTTTTTTCACGATCAGTTAGGACGTGAGAATTCTCCGCAATCACTTCTTTTAGTGCGTTCTTGATTGTTGCTATTGAGTCTGTTTCTTTTTCAGATGGCTCAAAAAAATTAGGAATATCCAAAGATGCCGGTTCTATACCGAGGGCCGCTGCTACTTTTTTCCTGGTGGTGCTACTGCCAAAGGATGCGCCTGATTCAATATCCCGAAGGGTGGGATACGGAATATCCATCAATTCAGCAAAGGCAATACCTGACAAAGCCCTCATTTCCCGAGCAGCTTTGAGATTTTTACCGAAAACTGAAATTTTATTTTTCTTAGTCTTTTCCAACTCTTCCATTGTACTACACGTTTTGGCCGTATGGCGTTACGACTAATCCATATTTTTCTATTGCATTGATACGGTTAATCCGTATAATGGCCATAGATGAGTACAAAAATACGAAGTGTGAATTGTGACAAATTGAATGCCCTTGTTGATCAAGAACAAAAGGCAAAGAAACTATCAGTTGCTAAGTTAGCTAAAAAGATTGGCGTCTCTGAAGCTCTACTCGGGCAGCTGAAAAGCGGTAAGTATCATTCGGAAGTGAAGGAACGAAATCGTATGAAAATATGCTCTTATTTCGAACTTCCGGTGGATGATTTGTTTCCATTCATCAATGAAAGCATAGCATCCTAGTATTGACAGAATGGCTGTTGGCGCAGCCCTTCGATCAATCCTTGAATGCTTCAATATCAAATAAACACGAGTTTTCCGATGGGAAACCGTAGGCATTGTATTGTCTTCAGGGGGTGTCGAGAAGATCGACAGCTTGAATGAAGTAATCCATCCAATTTGGCAGGGCACGGACTGAAGAGCGCCATTCACCTAAGGTTGATCGCTTAGCTGAGTCTCATGTCCGACGGATTACTTCCTTGAGGTTTTACTGCCGCGATCTGACGTTTATAGCCTAAAGGTCCATTGGTTTTTTAAACGTCGGGGACAATAAGTAAACGACACACAAGTCGCGGGTAGGAAGGTCGGGTGCCAGGAGTGGCCCGTAATAATACTCAAGAGACGGCGTGGGTGGGGTCTCTTTAAACAACCTAGGCTCAAACCTCATTCAGGTTCGACAGAATGTGAGCTAGTGCATAGCTCAAAAATATAAGGCCCAGTGTCCCCGAGGTAACGGGGAGTTTGAATGAAGTGATCTGCGAACAGTTCCATCATTGCCGTGGGGTTCTGCTAAATGAGGATAAACTGGCATGAGCCCTCATAATAAGCACATAAATGTAAAAGCGCAGATATACAGATCACTTCCTTGAGGCGCTGAAACTAATATTTTTTTTGGTTTATTGAGAACACACAGCGTCTCAGCCTTCGGGGGGTGGTCCCCCGAGGGGTTTTGAAAGTTCCCCAGCCCCCTTCGGATAGGCCGTTGAGGGGCAAATTTGAGGATTCTATGAATAAAAAGAATGTCATTGCTGAGTATATTTCGACCGGAACTGCTGGAGCGGAGATCGGTTATACTGCCAAGACAATAGAAAGATGGATCAAGTCCGGCAAAGTCGAGGCAAAAAAAATTGGTCGGTACTACCGTATTCATCGGGCGTATTGGGAAAAATTCAAAGCCAAGCACTTGATAGATTTTGTAGCTTAAATTCGAAGGAGGGGCGAATGGGAGTTCAAAAGCTTAAGAAATGGAAGGATGCAAAAGGCAACTCGTACGTGGGTTTGTATCGCGATGAAGTGACTGAAGTATTCTACTACCGCAAAGAATCTCTCGGGAAAATCTCACTTGGAACAACGGATCCCAAAAAGGCGATTGCAAAACTAACGGAAGCTCATTTGACTTTGAAGCAGAGGGCTGAGAAGTCTTTGGTTAAGGATGGGCAAAACGTTCTTGTGTCAGACATCTATCAAAAGATGATCGAAATGAAGATTGAGGATGGAATTCGCCCCGCCACAAAGCGTCGGATTGAAACTATCTGGGAAAATCAAATCAAACCTTACTTCGAAAATAGAAAAATATCGAGCATCAATCAAGAAATGGTCGATGACTTCAAATCGTGGTTTGCAAAAAATCATAAGGGCAAGCAGCTTATCAATGTCTTTAAGTATCTCGGCAATATTTTGAGAATTGCTCAGGAGTATGGATATCTTTCTAAAGTTCCACGTTTGGAAATTCCCGAGCGGGAGCGTAAACATCACGCCACGAAAAAAGGTCGGGTTGTTTCTCGTGAGGAGTTTCAATCAATTATTAGTCAAATGTCTCCTCCATATTCGACGATCACAAAAATTGCTTATTATATGGGCATGAGAAAAATGGAAATTGGTTCATTGAAAACCTCACAGTTGTTGTCTGAAGGGGATCTATTATTTATAGATCTTTCAAGCGATGACACCAAAACAGGGATAGCTAGAACGATTCCGGTTCCAGCATTTTTGAAACAAGAAATCTTGGATTCCGTTACTGGTGCGCTTGTCTTTTCATCAAAGGGTAAAAAAGCACTTCCAGCACAATTGATTGATCGGGCTTGGCGTGTCGCGAAAGAGAAAGCCGGAATAGAGGGGCGTATTCGATTCCACGATTTACGAGGGACGTGTGCAACTAATATGGCACGAGCAAATATCAATCCTGTTCTTGCCGTGACTTACCTTGGAATGTCGCTTCGGACATATCAGACAACGTACTTAAAATTAGATCGCAACGATTTGTTGGACATCGCACGTCTTGCTGATAAGATACTTAAAGGCGAGGCGGCTTTATGATTGCCTTTCTTCGCACTCCTGTACTACTATCTGTACTACTCAATTTAGAGTTGGTATCTATCTTGTTGTTTTCCAAGGAGAAAAAAGAAAAATCCCAGTTGTCCAGTAGAGACCACCATCTTTCTAATATGTTAAGATTCAGCAAACTTTTCTTTGTTTTACGTAGATATGATCAAAATAAATTGATCATCAGAGTTCGATCTAAAAAATGTTCCGTTTGCTGCGTCATCGTCTGGATCAAGAAGACGAGTTCTTATAACATTCGCAATTGCCTGATAATTTGAAGATAGTCCAGACTCTGTCGAAACATAATGGAGTCTCAACTGTGAGTTATCGCGAAATTATTAGATCTGAATTTGAAAAAAGACGCAGTAAAAATCCTTCGTACTCGCTAAGAGCATTTGCTCGGGATCTTCATGTTCCGGTTTCTCGTTTAAGCGAAGTATTAAATGGGAAAGGTGGCGTATCTTTAAAGAGAGGCTGGGCACTTGCCGAGAAACTTAACTTGGATGAATCACAAAAAGATGTTTTCTTGAAGCAATTGAGCCAAGAGAAAAGTCTTCATCGACAGGGACGGCGAATAATTATCGATTCAGCCTACGAGAGCATACCAGTACCTAAAAATGCCGATGACGAGAGGGTAAAGGAACTAGATAGCTGGTTGCATTTCCTTGTGATGATTCTTTTGGATTCGAGTGAACAGGACTATTTAGGGAAAGACAATCTAATTGCGCTAACTGGAGCTTCAGAAGAGTTGATGGCTGAGTGTCTTACGAAGCTAGAGACTTTGAAGATGATTAAATCGGAAAACGGGCAATTTTGTCTTGAATCAAAGCTTGAATCCCGGTTGATATCAACTTCATCGAAGACTTATCAGGAGCTTTTAAAAAGCGGACTTCAATTTCAGCTAAAGAATTTTGACAAGATCACTGTTGAAAATTTAGGTCATATCCAGATACTCGGAGTCTCGACAGAGCAGTTGAGTTTCTTGAAGAAAGAATTAGCTTCGTTTAAAAGACGATTACGGTACTATTCTGAAAAAAGTGACAAAAAAGAGCATTATTTTTTGATAACTTCGGCGGCTCATTCTCTTGATTCAATCTCTCACCTTGATTTGTAAAGGGAGTGATATTAGTAAATTGGAATGGAAGCTCACTCATTTTTGATCGATATTTTTAAGTCTGAATATGCAAGACGCGAACGCAAAAATCCAAGGTATTCTTTAAGGGCATTTGCCAGGGATTTGGGTGTTCCGCCAAGTCGACTTAGTGAGTTTTTAAGTGGCAAGGCGGGAATTTCTAGCAGAAAATTAAACTCTATTTTTGAGTTATTAAATTTATCTCAATCCCAATTAGAGTTGGCTGAAATGGCTGCGGATGCAGCGTTTTCAAAGATATTAGATATTAAAGAAAGAGCCCAGGCAAGATTTGAAGCTAAACTTCGAATCGTACAGTCTATGGGATGGGACCAGTTTTTGTACATTTCGGATTGGCACCATACGCTGGTATTTCAGTCTTTGCTTATTGATAGATTTCAAAAAAAGCCGCATCTAATTCTGGAGACGATCCCTATTAGTGAAGATTTACTTTTTGAGTCCTTAAAACTCTTGGAAAGAGTCGGATTGATTGAAGTAAAAATTGTTGATGGTGAAGAAAATTTTTTGCCAATTCAAAAGACGCTGCTGGTTCATCATAGTGGTTATTCCGAAAGTATTCTGCGCTATCAAACGGCTTACTTTGATCTTTGGAAGTCCCGTACTTTGAATGAACACGGATTTAATTGGGCTGGAAGAACCCAGGTTGCTGCAACTTCTAAAATAGCGCTTAGTCATTTTTATAAAGAACTGAAGGCCTTTTTGGATGCGCAAATGATTAATATGGAAAAGGCCGAACCTAAAGAGGTGGTAATGGCATTTTCGGCCCAACTTAGCGAAGTGGTGAAAGCTTAAATGGCCCCTTCAGCCGGCGGCTTGGGGAGCTCTTTTAGAATTCAAGGCTTTCATGTGGGTTACGGTAAATCTGCCCGCTTTTAATCGCATCAATTCGGACTTGTTCCAGGCCTTTAAAGTTGAAATGAGTCTGGTCCATCATATGGCTTAGGTTAACATTCGATAGTGCTGTTTGTATTGAGGCAGCGATATCAGGAATTTCCTTTTCTAGTTCATTTAACATTTTTTTTATTTTTTGCCGTTTAAGTCCATCTTGGGAGCCGCAAAGGTTGCAAGGGATGATTGGAAATGCCCATATCCGAGCAAGTTCAATGAGGTCCTTTTCTGCGACATAACACATAGGCCGTAAAAGGATATTTCTTTTATCGTCTGATAAAAGTTTTGGAGGCATGCTCGCAGTTTTTCCTCCATAGAACAAATTCAGCATAGTCGTCGTTGTTAAGTCATCGCGGTGATGACCTAGGGCCATTTTTGAAAAACCATTATCAAAAGCAAAGTCATAAAGAATCGCGCGGCGTAGACGACTGCATAAAGAACAATAAGTTTTACCATCCTGAACTTTTTCGGTCACGATAGAGTACGTATCACGTTCGATAACGTGAAAAGGAACGTTCAACGAATGAACCCAATTTTTAAAAGCTTCAATTTGAAATCCTGGTTGTTTTTGATCTAAAATGGCAGCTTCAATTTTGAATTTTCTCTCAGAGCGCCGCTGGATTTCTGTCAGGAGTGCCAGTAGTATACTTGAGTCTTTACCGCCAGAAACGCAGACCATTATTTTGTCTCCGTCTTGAATCATATCAAAATCCACAAGGGCCTTGGTAATCTGTTTTCGAATCTTAACGGCCAATGGGTGATTAAAATCGATATTTAGGCTATTTAAAGAATCCATGCGCCCCCTCGGAACTTAGGGCACTATTTTTACCGCTATACATTTGTAAAAGTCGAGTCCTTTTTATCAATCTGTAGGATCTGTCGAGCTAGTGGAATTTGAGCGTCTTTCAGAGCGGAATAACCTCGTTTTAAGACTTTGTCTCCGATAGAGAACTGAGATCCAAAGTTATCTACAAAATATATTAATTTCATACCGACCCAGCTTTCCGTCACTTCATGCACATAGGCTAAGGGGGCAGGAATCCCCCGAATTTCGCCGATGCCCGCAGCCACTTGCTCTAGGATTTCTTTGGCATGTTCTACGTTTGCCCCATATTCTAAGCGAAAAAATTGACTACGAATGACTGGGTGGTCGGGGGGCGAATAGTTTGAGATCTGGGCTTGAGCCATCCATCTGTTGGGAAGAGTGATGACTTCATCGGAAAAACCCACCATTGTCGTGCATCGCCAGGTGATTTCTTTGACTTGGCCAGTGACTTTCTGAATTCCGCTTTGGCACTCAATCCAATCGCCAATTTCATAGGATTTATCAATTTGTAAGGAAATCCCCGCAAATAAATTTCCCAGGGTGTCTTGAAGAGCCAAACCCAGGATGATCGAGAAAGCCGCAGACGTTGCCAAAAGAGGTGCTAGATCGACGCCAAAGATGGTCGAGAGGCCCCAGAACATAAGCACAATACTTAGCAGTAAAGAGACCATATTGACGATCAATAAAGGAACGCCATGTTTCATGGAGCCTAGAAATAGATACTGCAAAACAATCAGACGAGTGACTTTTACTAAAACGATATTGCCCCAAATAAAGGCCAAAAGGGCCGCGTACGGAGAGAGTCTTTCGATGTTTGGAATTTGCCCCTCTGAGCTTTGGAAGAAGATAAACATCAAAAAAAGAAAACTAAGAAAGACATAGTGCTTAATTAAAACGCGATAGTGTTGGCGGATACTCTTATGTCTTTCAGAAGAAACTTCTTGCAGAAAAAATTTATAAAAGATCCAGGCAATAGATATTAGTGCACCCAACAGAATAAAGGGTTCCAATTCAATCAAACGATACAAGGCTTGTAGTTTTATAAATCTTTCCGACATAGGTCTAGAGTAGCCCGACTTAGGGGTGTGGTCGAGTCTAAATTTCGTCAAGGTCAATTTGGTTTTTCCCTTGATTGCCGAAAAGTGCAGCAAACTGGGGACACTATGCGAAACATAAAAATTCATTTTTTATTAAGTTCATTTCTATTTCTGGCCGGATGTGCGCAACAGGTCAACGAAAAGATTGCTCAAAGTTTAGAGCCAGTAACGGATGAGATCGCGTGTTCTCATTATCGTTATGATGTTTTTCAATCTTTGAAAGAGTATACAATTCAAGAACAGCGGATTCCGTCTTTCGAAGAGTTTTCAATCCAATTGAGTTTAAAAATCAAGCAGATGGAAGAAGATAGTAAGCTAAACTCTGAGCAGGCATCGCAGCTAGAGGCTGAAACCCAAGCATTACTTAAAGTGATTCTTGAGGAAAGTCAGACTCAAGTAAAAAGCAAAGATGAGTTTTTGGCTTTAATTTCTGCGATCGATGTTAAGGATAATAGTACAGCATTTCGAAAATATTTAAATTTAAAAGTAGATCATTATGTTTCACGTGTTCAGGCCTTGGCATCCGAGACTCAGTCGAAGTGCTCGACGCCGGCGCCGGCTGAACCTCCGCGTGATTCCTCAGATTTTTTACCGGTCGAAACGAAGTCGCCCCTAAATGCGGCTGTTATGGGAAGTCGACTGGCGATGGCTACGGCTTATCAAACTTGCAATACTTTGAAGCTTCCACCGATGTCGACTCAAAGCCCTGATGTAGATGGAATTGAAATTTTTGGAACTCATCCCGATGGTGTCGGTTCTAAAAGACGTATAGCGAGTTTGGCTAAGGTTCAGGCCTCACACTACTATATCAGGGATGAAAGAAGCTACCCGCAGAGTTGTTTCAATGTGCGGAATAATCCGTTGATTTACGATTATGGTGGAAAGCCTTATGCTACCACCGCAGCCAGTTCCCCTTTGGATTTCTTTAAAAATAATGGAGATGGCACGAGCGTTTTGGGCATCGACTGCTCTGGTTATGTATTTTCGGCATACGCTGCTGCAGGTTTAAAAATGTCTTCAAGCAGGCCGTTAAGGGCTTCGGATTCGTGGTCGTGGGGATCTAGTTCTTACGTTGAACCGCAGAATAACGGATTGTCTTGCTTGAAAAAAATCACGGTCATGCCATCGGAAAGTTTAAAGGCTGGCGATATTATAGCTGTCGTCGGGCATGTCTTTTTGGTTGATAGAGTCGGTGCTGATCCTTTTGGAATTTCTAAGGCAGCTACGGTCAACGATTGCTCCAAATTAGTGTCGGATAATTTTGACTTCGTTATTACGCAATCTTCAAACTCGAAAAATGGGATTGGTATCAACTCTTTTGAAGCCCGAGATTATTTAAAAACATCCACTAAGTTCAAATCAGGCTTAGAGAAATACGCCTATTACTCTTGTTTGGCTAAATTTAATCAAAAAACCTACACCCCTTCTTTAGGTAATCTGAGTGTGGTTAGACATAAGGGGACTTCGGAGTGTATGGCTCCTCGAGTAAAACTAGTTAAAGAAGAGTGTGTAGCGCAATGTCAGTTCGATGGAATTTAAAGAGTGTCTAAAAGATCGACATAAATTGAAATAAAACTTTAGGCGGGGTCTTTTCAGGACCCCGTTAAGTTTCTGTCTCAATTTCCGAAAAGGACCATATTGATATTAAAACCTTAGGGGTTCGCATGAAAAAATGGATTCAACAGTCAGCAGCAAGTTTAGCTTTGGCAACCATGGTTTTGTCTCCGGTAGCACAAGGTGCGGCGGCAAAAAGATCGCTTAACGATTATGTTAGCAATTATCTAAAGCAGACGGGATTAACTACGAAGCAAATGACCGTCGGGGAATTCTGGAAAATGGTGCGACATGTTTACCCGAAGGATCTTCAGGCAAAGATGGATATCTGGGTGAAAGCCAACGAGAAGATGCCGATGCCGAAAATTTCCGCGTCTTCATATAAAGATGGTGACAACAAACAATACGTTCGCATGCTTTTAACCCAAGGTAAAGAATCCCATACTTTGACCGTGAGTGAAAATGAGGCGAAAAAATTAAGCCTAGATGATGTTTCTTTTACAGAAAGTGAACTTCTGAAGCGGAAAAATATCTTAGAAAAAGCCGATTCAGTTATTTACAAGAAAAAGAGCTCTCAATTAGATAAACGTGTTCTTTCAACACGAGAGATTGCCCGTTTACCTTTGAAGAAACAGCTTGATTACATGCTTAAATTGCGACAGGCCTCTGAGGCGGCAGATGCCGTTTTAGCAAAGTCTGCCAATCGTAAAGGAGCCGCTATCGAGGCCGAGACTGGTGCTCTGTATGCTGGTGAGTTTTCGGGTTTGTTAAAAACTCTATTAGGAGAAGAAGCCTTCGCGAAAACTTGGGCGGATGGTAATTCTTGTATCGCAGCGGGTTGGGTTGCTACCTATAAAGATGGCTCGTGCGCAAGACCTCGAGAGGGACGTCAAAGCCTTATTTCTGCGATCGATGGATTGCCCTTTAACGATTCAATCAAGGGACAGGCGACAAAATGTGCGAGCGGTGGTGGCTTGCCTTGTAATCCTATCTTGTTTGGATTTGGTGAGGGCGCAAAGGTGCATTGCGTAGGCAAATCAAATGTGAAGTATGCGACTCGCGAATGTAATCAAAAGTTTCCTTTGAAAAACACTCAAGATAAAGAAAAAATCATCAATAGCATAGTGAAAGCCAACGGGGGTAAATCACTGTGTACTATTGAAAATGATGGGAAGACTGTTCCTCAAAACTGTATGAGTGATCTTGGCTCTTACATCACAGACTTGAAGGCGCACTACCGTAATGCCTCAGAATTCTGTACTGTAAAAGGATCGGCTTCAACAACAGCGGCCAGTTCTTGGGTAACACGTAGTGACCTGCGTGAGGATCAAATGGATGCCTGTGAAAACCTAAAAGATCGCTATTTTGATTTGATGGTTAAAGCTGGTGATATTCCAGGGCCGGTTCCAGGCGAGGGCGAATTGCCTGGTCCTAGTGTTGAAAACTGTGCAAAAGAAAATAAAAACTTCGACCCAGAAACGGAAACTTGTATCTGCCCAGACGGTCAAAAAGATCCGAAAGACCCGAACAAGTGTTTACCGACAAAAGACGATGATGGTGCCGCTGGAGTACCAGTGAAAAATGATGGTCCAAACTGGTGGGATCGTAATAAAGGCTGGGTCATTCCAGTGGGGATCGGCTTGATCGGTCTAGGTTTGTTCTGGTATCTATCGAAGAAAGAAAACGATGCGGTATCGACGACGTACACTCCTCCAACGCCGCCGCCATTGCCTCCAACGCCAGTATGCGATTCGGGTCAGGTTTTAAAAGACGGTGTTTGTACGAATCCAGTGGTGACACCTCCGGCGAACCCATGCCCAGCTCCAAACCAAATGGTTAATGGCGTGTGTGTACCTCCGGTTGTTGTCGATCCACCAGCCGTTCCAAGTGAAGGTGGATCGGGTACCACCAATGATGGTAGTGCGGGCGGAGTTCGCTAATCCTTGGTAGTCAGTCTAAAATTAGTCTAGTAATAAAAAAGGGGAGAGAGGTCTCCCCTTTTTTATTTTAAGATAAGATATGATCATCGAGCCAAATGACCGCAATCGGTCTTCAATAAATCCGCTGAATAAACCAATATCTGAAAATCCTCGGACGGAAATCCATCGTCGTAAGCCGTCAGTGGTTCCAGTAAAAAAAGAGTCTCGCGTTGATCAAATTTTTAAAAATAAACGTTCTTGGGATTTTGCTGAGTCGACAGGATTTCGAAGTGGCCCCTTGTCGAATAAGAAGAATTACAAATTAATCTTGTGGTCTTTTGTTGCGGCCTTTATTGATCTTTTAATTCTAACTAGTCTGAGTTCTTTTTTTATTTTAAGCTTTAAGTTAATTGTTAAGACCTCAGTTGCACCTCTTCTGCATGACCTATCCTTGGGTGGGCATATTCACATGGCTGGAATTGCATTTTTTTCTTTGGTTTTTCTGATGGCTTCTTGGTTCTATTTAACCTTAAGCAGAGTTTTCTTAGGAGCCACAATCGGTGAATGGAGCTGCGGTATTTGTCTTGGACATCCAGCTGCTCGGGGGAGTGCAGAGTATTTCTTTAAAGTCCTTGCGCGCTCGACAATTATTGTACTGACGGGACTTTTTGTTTTACCTATTGTGTCCCTTTTCTTCGGTAAAGATTTGGTCGGAGAGCTGGTAAATCTAAAATTAATGGAGCTCAAGTAAACAAAAGATTTCGTAATGTTTAGATTGTGGAAATTGATCTAATATAGATAGTTTTTTAACTGAAAAATTATGTTTCAATAGTTGAAGATCGGCAATCATTGTCTCTAAAAAACAGGACATGTAAATAATTCTATCAGGCTTCATTAGGTTTAAGGAGTGACTGAAATCTTTTAAACCAGAGCGTGGCGGATTGACGATGGCAAGATCTATATTCTCAAAAGTCTTTTCTTTGTTTTGAAAATCACCTTTTAAAAATTGAAAATCGTTTTCTATTTTTAGTTCCATGCATGTTTTTTTAAAGCAGTCCAATGCGGGGCCATCATATTCGCACGCTATCCAACGATGGTGCTCTTTTTTTGCAGCTAAGCTTAGATTGCCAATTCCTGCACCAAACTCTATGACTGTTTGTACATTTGGCAAGCTCGACCAATCTGCAATAAGTGTTGCCGTGCTTTTATTGGTTGTCATCGAGGGCTGAGTGAAACTTGAGATTAACGAATAGATTCCAACTTCCTGATTAAGATAGTTCGTAGAAAACCATTTTTGAGGGTTTGGATCAGTGAGTTTTAGAGTTTGGTTTAGCAGCGAAAGGCTTTTTCCTTTTTGACCTATTTCAATAAAAAAACCAGCGGTTAAAAGCTTTTTTAAGAAAACTCCCTCATCTAATAGTTTTTTTATATCGATATTGGCGGCATCGATCCAAAGACCTTTTATTCCTTCAAAACCTCGGCGAAGGCGAAATGAGGCCTTTTTCATTGGGAGTGATTCGGAGAGTAAAATACTGCGAAACTCGGTATAGATCTTTTGAAGATCGGGGTGAAGTTGCGCGCAGGCTGCGATATCAAGCAGTGACCGATTTTTGTCGGAGGTGTTTCTTTTTGAATAGAGACCGATCTTCCCTTCGGTGTAGGTAAAGTCTAGACGATCCCGGAGTGCGAAGTGGGTGTGGCTCTGAATAAAGTCAATTGGAGGGATTCGGGCCCCTAATACATCGAATGCCGCTTTTAGTTCGGCCATTTTCAATTCTTTTTGTTGCTGGTAAGGGATATGAAGATAATCACAACCTGAACAATTTTCTTGATATGGGCATAGGGCTGCGTTACTCATGGGGGCAGAATACCGATAAAAGGAGATCTTGTGAAATCATTCTTTTGTTTCGTCAGTCTTTTGGCCGCTATTTCTATTTCGTCAGTAGCGACGGCTCAGGTTCGAAATCCACTCATGAGAGTCTGTTTTCAACAACAGGGACAATTTTGGGTTTTCAATAATGGTGATGTTCGTTCAGAACTTGCGGTTTGTCGCTTTGATGCGACTTTTATCAGCGCTTTAGATCTTGTTCATATGAATCAAGGGAGTGCTCCGCTATCGGCTCAAGCTTTTTTAGGAAGCTATCGTGTCTTTGATGCTTGTTCAGAAATTCGGGCTCAGGACATCGTTTTGTCATCCGAGAACGTTCATATATGCCGCTTTAATGATGGCTCTTTTATCGATATCAAGGCTCTTCAGTGGGGACGCCTTTCGCCGCAGACACAAAAGCTAGAGCGAGCCCTTAAGAACCTTAAGGAGTCAGAGGCAACTGATAAACGCATTGACTAGCGTTTTTCACAATCCCATCAGAATCATGAAGGTCCCGCAGTGTAAATCCTAGGGTGATATGTGGATTCCAGCTAGACCTCGCAAAGGCCTCGCTTTGTATAGAGGCCTTTTTCTTTTTTAAAAGGTCATTGGCTGCCTGGCGATAATTTAACAACCCTTCTCCCTCTACGACGACAAACCAGGTACTTTCAATCTTACCATCGATTCTCTTTTCGGCTCTTCCGATACATAATTCTTTGAAGTTTTTCAGGCTCTCTTGTTGCGAGTCCCGGAGATTTTCTAGTTGTTGCAGATCAATAATTGGTTGAAATTGATTTTTAAACTCTGGGGGTGTGATTAGAGTGATATGAGCCTCGCCCCGATGCTTTAAAGTTAATCCCGTCTTTTGCTCGACAAAATGACGATATTTCTCGTATTGGCTGTAGTTTAAGTCTAAACCCACCCAATTACTCGCACTTCGCGCTGCGTGAGGCAGAGTTTGACATCCGATGACAATAAAAACCCCTAAAAGACTTAGCTGAAGCCCATTTTTTCGTTTCATACGCTTTAAATTTTTGTATATTTAGGCCTCTTTCGCAATAGGAAAACAAATGAAAAATATCAAATTCAAGTTTGCATTGCCTGTCTTTATCGTTTTAGTCACTTTTATAGGTGTAGGATGTCAGTCCGCCAAGTCGGACTCTTCCGTTGATTCATTAAGAAAAGAACACCAAGCGCTTTCCGACCAAGGCACTCAAGCTCGCTGGGAAACACCAACTCATTTAATCCAAGGTGAAAAGCAAATTACTTTTATTGGTAGTAAATCAGGAGAAGGCTATTTTTCACCTGACGGCTCGAAAATGATTTTTCAATCCGAACGTTACGATGGGAACCCATTCTATCAAATGTATGTCATGGATTTAAAAAGCGGTAAAACCCAGTTGGTTTCGCCGGGCCATGGGAAAACGACCTGCGGATGGATTCATCCTTCCTTAAAAAAAGTGATGTACTCTTCAACTCATTTGGATGCTGATTGGAAGAAAAAAGCTGCCGATGAAATTGAAAATCGCAAAAAGCCAGTCAAGGGACGCTATTCTTGGAGTTATGACGAAAATTACGAAATCTTTTCGTCGGATCTTAATGGAAAAAATTTAAAACGGCTCACTAATGCGAAAGGCTATGATGCTGAAGGAGCTTATTCTCCGGATGGTCAGTGGATTGTTTTTGCATCGAATCGAAATGGGTACACGCAGAATCTATCCGAGGAAGATCGAAAGTATTTTGAGCAAGATCCCTCTTACATGATGGATATTTTCATAATGAAAGAAGATGGTTCTGGCCTTCGGCAGTTAACGAACTCTAAAGGATACGACGGTGGACCTTTTTTCAGTGCTGATGGTAAAAAAATTACGTGGCGTCGATTTTCAGCCAATGGCTCGACAGCTGAAATTTACACGATGAATGTTGACGGCAGTGATCAAAAACAAATCACTCATCTGAAGTCAATGTCTTGGGCTCCCTTTTTTCATCCCTCTGGTGATTATATTATCTTCGGTAGTAGTGTCCTTGGTTATTCTAATTTTGAATTGTTTATCGTCGATGCTGAAGGAAAGAAAGATCCAGTTCGTGTGAGCTTTGCCGATGGCTTTGATGGTTTGCCGGTGTTTACTCCCGATGGTCATCAGTTATCGTGGACGCATCGCTCAGAAAAAGGAGACTCGCAGATTTTGATGGCGGCTTGGGACGATGTGATGGCTCGTAAATTACTAGATTTGCCTCCATGGAATCCATTAGATCAAAAAATGACCCCACAGATTGCAGCTGCTGATATAAAAACTTGGGTTGGCTATCTAGCCTCGGCGCAAATGAAGGGGCGGCGCACTGGCAGCGATGAGGAAAAGCTTTACACTGAAACTCTGGCGACTCAATTCAAGACCTGGGGCTTGAAACCTCTAAAAGGAGATAGTTTCTTTCATCAATTTGAGTACGTATCTGGTGTTGATTTAGGGGTTAAAAACTCTTTAGAGGCTGTCGGGTCCTTAGCAAAAAAATGGAAGGTTCAAGAAGACTATATCCCAATGTCTTACACGAAGGTAGGAGCCTTTAGTGCCTCGCCAGTAGTGTTTGCAGGATATGGTATCAAAGCTCCAGCAACAGATAAGTTGCCAGCTTATGACTCATATCGAGGCTTAGATGTTAAAGGGAAGTGGGTTTTGATATTGAATGATATTCCTCAGCAAGTAAGTACTGAGATGAGGCATCACTTAAATACATTTTCTCGCTTACAACACAAGGTAAGTTCGGCTAAAAACGAAGGTGCTCTTGGAGTGCTGGTTTTTTCCGGACCATTGAGTCCATGGCAAGAAAGTCTATCCAAATTAAAATTTGATGGCAGTCTTTCCGAGTCTAGTTTGGCGGTTTTACGAGTCAGTCCCTCGGCTGCGCAAGAACTTCTGATTAAAGCTAAGAAAGATGTTAAAATAATTCAAGCTGATTTGGATAAAGGTCTTTTCATAGAGGGCTTCGATATTCCTTCGGTTTATCTTAAATCAGAAATTGATTTGGTTTCAAAAAAGTCTGTGGGTCGAAACGTCCTGGCAATGTTACCTGCTTCAGGTGCTAGAAGCTCGATAATGATTGGAGCCCATGGCGATCATCTTGGGTTTGGCGAGGGAGGCTCGTCCCTTGCAAAAGTAAACGAGCGCGGAATGATTCACTACGGTGCTGACGATAATGCCTCTGGCGTTGCTGGGGTTATGGAACTTGCCCACTATTTTGCAAGCTTGAAAAAGCAAAGTCCCGGAGTGCTAAAGAAGAATATTATCTTTGCGGTTTGGTCTGGGGAAGAAACGGGAATTTTGGGATCTTCGGCTTTGGTCGCAGACTATGCAAAAATCACCGGAAAAAAATTAGAAACTGACGTGGAAGCATACTTGAATATGGATATGATCGGGCGATTGCGCGATAAATTGTTAATTCAAGGTGTGGGTTCAGCGAAATATTGGCATCAAATGATCGAAGAAACGGCCTTACAATCAGCGCTTCCAGTCAGTCTGCAAGAGGACCCATACTTGCCTACGGACTCGATGGCCTTTTATCTTGGAAAGGTTCCTGCGGTGACTTTTTTTACAGGGTCTCATGCTGAATATCACTCCCCCCGTGATACCTTTGAAACTTTAAATTACGAAGGAACAGAAAAAGTTGTTCAGCTTGTACAAAAGCTTACGCAAGTACTGGCTGATAACTCTCAACAATTCTTAAAGTATGAAAAAGTAGGGAGTGGTCAAAAAAACCTTGAGGGGAGAAGCTTTCGAATATTCTTAGGAACTATCCCGGATTATTCACAAGAAGGTGTTAAGGGGGTGCGCATCTCCGGCACTTCTAAAGAAAGTCCGGCCGAAATGGCAGGGCTTATTGAGAAAGATATTATCACTGAATTTGATGGGCGACGAATTGAAAATCTATACGATTATGTTTACGCTCTTCAATCTGTGAAGCCAAATCAAACAACAAAAATTAAGGTACTAAGAGCTGGTAAAGAAAAAGAATTTTCGATTACACCGAAATTAAAAGAATAAAAAAATCCCCACATAAGTGGGGATTTTTTTTTATAAGGCATTTATACTGAAGTCGTTCGATTGAATTGTTGGGTAGCTTGGAATCGTCACCCTAATAGTTCCAGTTCCCTGAGCCGGAATTTTAAATGGAATTTGTAAGAATGAAGAGCCTGCAGGAACCGAAGTTGAAAGACTTGCGGATGATGTTCCCGCGCAGCCAAAATCATTTGGCTGGTAAAAGTTGAAAGCGCTTCCTGATACGGTGTCAATTTGAACATTAAGCGCAGACATAACGGGAAATGCATTACCATTAGCATCTTCAAGTTCAATATTGATCAAACGAGTAGCACAAGTATTGTACTGAATTTGATTTCTATCACTCCAAACTCGGACTTTAGCTAAAGATCCAATACCAGATCCTTCTTGAAGATGAATGACTCCGTCGACGTTGCCGGACTCCCAAGCAGTAAAGCTTGGATTTGCTGCGGCAGAATCAATTGAAACCCAAACATCAGTGTATTTCGTAACGCCACCGTTCAGAGTTAAATGAGAGGGGATACCGTAAGAAACTTCACCAGTCGCTGACTGGCAAGCGCTAAGGCTTGGGTAAACCTTTGTTTGGGCGTTCGCATGATTTATACCTAGTGATGAAACCGTTGCACCAGCTCCGGCCCAATATCTTGAAATTAATTGGTAGCGATGACATGAGTTCGGTAAAATTCGACGAGGGCCTGCGATTTCAAAAGTAGTAGAACTTGGTAATTGAACATTGAAGCTCATATTTGATGTTGGATCAAAACCTGGGGGGCCACTGACGGGTGCCATATTAATAGCTAAGGGGCCAACCGTGGAATTGGTTGTGTAACTAAGACATTGTTCTCCAATTGTGCCTTGAGCGAAAAATACTTGTGACGTCAATCCGCCAGAGCAATCACAGCTATTGTGAATATTTAGAGGATTGGCCATTGAATCTTCAAATTGAATGGTTGCGGGCTCCGACAATTGTGCCCATTGGCCCTGGTTGTCTTGAAATTGAATGTAAAACTGATTGCATGAGTCCGTGTAAAAACCGTTTATTGGCCAGAAATTTTTAGCCAAGCGAGCTCGAGTTGCTATGGCCGGTCCGCCACCGCCGCTACCATTTCCATCGCCAAAATCAGGACCGACGCAGTCGTCGAACCAAGCTTGATTGTCCCAGGACATTGAGACCGGAACAGTCAGAGTTGCTCCTGGATTCATAACCAGGCCGCCGACTTCTCCAAGAATGTAGGGTTTTGAAAGATTTGAGTTGTCTTGATCGCTTTCAAGGCCGCTACAAGCTGATGCAGTTAGCGCGTGAAATCCAATGACCTTTATAGATCTATCCTTGCCGGATGGTACATCCATAGTGATCGACTGTCCTCCGGACACAGCTCCGGCTAATATACCAACTCCGAAGCGCGAGATAGATCCATCCTCGCGGCCACAAGAGTTGACATTAAATCCTGGTTCTGGGGCACTGACCATGACAGCATAGCAGTTTATAGGGTAGGCGCCTGAAAACCCAGTTGGTTCAATCGTGGAAAAATCTAACGGCGAGATTCCATCAACTTTTGATTCTTGAAGTAATGAAATATTTGTTTTAGGAAAGGAAATTTCAACCCGGGATTTTGTTGATTGAGCAATATTTCGCTCGCAACCTAAATGAAAAAGGGCAAAACTCAAGGATAAAGCATAAAAAATATTTTTATTCATATTCAGAGTTTGCCCGCGAATCAAAAACTTTTCTAGTCTGGAAAATAGGCTTTACTGGAAGTTCACCTTTTCGACGTTAGTCTAGAAGATGAATTTAAAGTAAGTAGCACTATTTAAGGGCTGGACATTTTTTATTTAAAAATTGGTAAAAGGCTTTATCGTCTGCAAACTTCCAAACGTTGTCGCCATCGGCTGTATAATTGTAAAGCTCTGTATTTCCAACAGTGCAGGATTGGTTTTTAGAGTTTCTGATAGTGCTTTTATTGTAGCGTTTTGAGGTTGGACTAGCGCCGACTTTAAAGCCCCCCTCGATCCATAAACCATTTTTAAAGGAATTAATTTCGATTCCGCCTTTTATGGTTGGATCAATAATTCTATTAAATGTGAATTGAGTGTTTGTGATTGAAATTGGCTCTAAAGTTTCAGCATCAAAGGTGAATTTATCGCCTGAAGTCTGCGTCACGATAACTTGATCATTAATGATCTCGAACTGAGGTCTTGGGAAAAGGTGAGGAATTTGAGTAAACTCTCTAGCAGCCGTTGTCTCATTTTCCGGACCTGGACCATAAGAGTCGAAAATCATAAAAAGCCCTTCATTTGAAAATAAGAAAGAGCGGTATATAAGTTTCGTATAGGCACTGATGGGCGATAGGGTTAAAAAGCAGCGGTTTGTGCCGGGATTTCCAATAACTTGAATTTGTGTATTTTTAAAGCGTACAACTTCATCTTCACATCCCGGCAGATCGCCTGGTGCTGATGATTGTTGGGCAAATGAGTTCAGTGAAAAGAGCAAAGAAGTAAGTACTAAAGCTGGGGTGATTTTTTTAAACATAGAAACCTCCTTTTTCATCACAACAAGACTGGCGTTTTGTGTCATCGATAAATTTCTTTTCTGGACTCGGTTTTATTGACCTTTTGTGGTGAACTGATTGTCACAGGGTATGAAAGTGGCTTGCACCGGGCCTTTCAGCTCTCCTTCAAGATCAGAGAAAAAAATAATGAATATTTTAAAAACGCAAAAACTTGAAAAATATTTATCCGCAGTTCAAGTCGCTGTCGCTGTGGCTGGCCCTGTTGTCATCACCTTTACCATGGATAAAGTACATTGGTTTTGGAAGTGTCATATGATTTTAGCTTTGATGGTTTTTGTGGTTTGGATAAACTACTTTAGAGGTAAACTTTCTCAAAAGCTTCGGTCTCATTTTAGCAATCTGCAAGCAGGGGCTGTTTTAGGCAGTCGCATCCCCAAAGAGACATCTCGATTTATAGTCACTCGCTGTAGTGGAACTCATTACCATTTAAAAGGGATTGAATCAGGAAAGCAGATATTGGTTCCGAAATCTCGTATTCAAGACGATTTTGAAATTTTGCTATAATATTGTTCTGCTCTGATGCGTAGGTGTATTGACCATCGTGGGCCTCTTTGCCAACATGAATGGATGAGATTTTTTGTTTGTAAGATAATTTTACTCGTATCTATCCTTACAGTTTTTTCTAATAAAACAAGAGCTAGCAGCAACCCATCATGTTGGACTTTTGAATCCGCCGCCTTCAGTAGCTGCTTTGAGGTCGGTGATAATTCAGAGGTATTGCTGTTCCTGCATGGTCTAGGAGGAAATGCTAGCTCGTTTTGGCAGTATCCCGGCGTTAAGACAGTGTCCTCCCACCTTCGTAAAGCGAAAAGACATCCATCAGTACTTTCGATTTCATTAGGTCCAGATTGGCTGTTGAATAACGTCGACATCAACGGTCGAAGCCTAGAAAAATTCAAAATAGATTATCTTCCTAAGGCGTTAAATCATTGGGGCCTTTCTGTAAATCAGGTCACCGCTTTAATGGGAGTATCAATGGGCGGATTTAACTCGACCCAAGTTTTGAGTGAGATCAATCTGCCGATTAAAAAATGGATTCTGCTTTGTCCTGCCATTTCAAGCATCAGTCCGCATTCACCAAAGTCTGAAGTTGATAGTTATATATTAAGAACTGGCGCAAATCGCAAACAAGTCCTTTTTATGCAGGATTGGGGGCGATTTGAATTTCCAAACGAGTCTGAGTGGTTAAAACACTCCCCTTTGACTTTAGCATCGGAAATAGCTCAAAAAAATCCTTACCTAAACGTGTTTATTTCTTGTGGGGATAAAGACGAATTTGGATTTTTTGAAGGATCTCGAATTTTAAGTACTAAGTTGTTAAAAGCGGGTCTTAAGAGTCAGATGGTCAATGTCAGTCAGGGAGGCCATTGTAGTTTCAGTTCTATGGAACTGGTTAAGTTTCTTGAAGCAAATAATTAGGGACAGTGTTCAAGTAACTCTCGGATCTCGCTTTCTTGCTTATTATTTGATTTGCGAACCCAAGACACTGCCAGCTGATTTTTTAATAAATCTGCAGGAATAAGACTGACAGTGACTTCCTCGGGGATTTTGGAAGTTTGGGGAGTCATCTGCAGTTCTTCGTTATATTTCGCAGCAAATTCGATGCGATAAATTGGATAACTAATACTGAGGGAAGTTTTTCGTAATTTAGCTTCGGACTTTTTTATCGAGTCCCGATTTATATTAATACAGAGGGGACGAAAACGAAGGATCCCTAAAATTCCTTGCGAAGTCTGTCTTTGTTGGTCGCTCGCAGATAGTTGTACTCGTTCTAAGGTCCAGCGATAAACTCGGCCCGATTTTAAATATAAATCTTCAAGTGTTTCTTTAAACGTTCGTTCAGCTTGCTGCTGCAATATTTTAATTGTCTGATCAACCGATGCATTTAGTTTTTCATTAAACTCTTTTTCCGAGACAGGCTTTCGACAGTCTGGTGACGGTTGTGTCGATAGACAGCTTACGTGAGTTCCGTAGGCAGCCTCATTGGGAACTGAAGGTAAGTAAGGAATCTTTGCTTTCAAATCGAGGTCTGTTCTTGCATTCAAAATTGCTACAACCTGATTTTGCTGATTTACAATCGGAGAACCTGAATTACCTGGCATCACTTGGCAAGGTAGGAAGCCTAAGGTAATCGATTCCGAGGTCTGAGCTAATGGATTGATATGACTATTTAAAACGTTTTTACACTCAATCACTTCAAGTTCGGCCTCTATTTTGGATGGACTCAAGGGATTCATTTTAAAAATCTTTACGGACTCTTGATGTTTAGGTCCAGTTGAGCTCAAGGTGAGGGGAGGGATGCCTTCTGTCTTTTCAATTTCCAGAAGTGCCCAGTCTGGAGTGATTTCATAATTTAGATCGGGTCCAATATCTTTTAAAGATTTACACGAGACTTTCAGTGGATCATTTTGTTTTGTTTTAGGGAAATAGATTTCTATTTCTTTGCAGTCAGCACCTACTGTCCATTTCTTTGATTGCTGGAGGCAATGCCTATTAGTTGCGATTATGGAATCAGATATTAAGAAACCAGTGCAAGCCTTTTTATTCGATACTAGATATGCGACACCGGCCGGGCAGTTTTCACTATCTTTGCAGCGGACAGAATCCGCAATGCCTGAAGCTGAAAAGAGAAAGGTTGAAAGGGCAAAAAAGAGTCTGTGCATATAAAAAAAGGTCGGAGGAATCCGACCTTTTCTTGATTAATTTTTTAAGGATTGTCTAAAAATCTAAAGCTTTGTAGGGGAGCAATTTCATAAATAGTTCCGTCTAGTCCAGTCTGTACCGGCGAAGATTGGGCTCCGTTAAGACTCACAAGAGATCCCTGTTCAGTCAAAGCAAAGGTCTGATTTTGAACCTTATAGCTCCTTACGATGTCATTTGGTACGGAGAGAGTGCTATTTTTAATAAATGGTGTCGTAGATCCCTCTGGGCAACCAAATTCAAATACCTGACCTGAAGATGTTCTTAGGAATTGAGACTTATCAACTCTAGAGTATCCCTTGAGGTAAAGAATATTTTCTGCATCGCCAGATGGAATTCGAACCTCGCTAGTCGAGCTAGATTTAGGATCGCAGGCAAATTTGATGCGATTTTTGTATACCTTTGCAGACCACTGCGCACCCAAATGTAAGTCTGAAAGATCTGCTTTTTGAGCCGGAGTCTGAGAGTTGTACTCAATAACAGCTTCTCCTGCGGATTGCACAATTTCCCCTTCATTATTCACAAACAAATATCGGGCATTTTTGTTTCTATCTGTCGGGAAAAGAATTCTATTTTGAGCACGCATAACGATTTTACCAAGTTCAGGCGTCTGCCCTAAAGCTTGAAGTTGTGCGTTCAAAGGATTGAAAGAATATAGATTTTTATCATTTGTCATCACTAAAAGCTTTTCTTCACGGTCTACTTTTACCGGTGTTTCAAATGCTTCATCTGCGTAAGTGACTGCCGAAGCCATCGCATAAGCCTTAAGTGCTGGGTGAAGGTCTGTTGCATACTTTGCCATTTGAGCATATGTCTCAACAGTTACTGCGTAAGAACCACCTGAGGAAATTCTTGTATCACAAGCTCCCTGCAATCCTTTTCGAGCTCCACGCGAACAAGTAGTATGAGGGAAACCATCGATATGCCGTGCCTCATGCATAAATACACTCGCACGATCCATTGCCGAGAAGGTTTCAGTCAACATCATCGGACAAACATACATTGTCGAGCCAAAACCATAAACATAGGCACCAACACCTTTAGGGCAGTTACTTTGAACCGAAATATCTGAAATACGACCGATAAAATAGTCATACCAGCTAGATGCAAATTTACCTGAAAACAACTCATCTTGGCTTTTCTTCATATCATTTGAAAATGCGGTCTTTCGCATAAACATGATTGCTTGAACAAGATTTGCTGTCTGAGAACCATCATAGCAGTAATCGGCTTTTGCTAAGCCCTTAAACTGTGAAAAATGAGAAGCGATTGTTTGCATTTCTGATTTTGAAACGCAGTCGGCGCCGAAAGAAAAAGCACCACTAAATAAAATAAACGCACTGATAATTATCTTCATGAAAGTCCCCTCTTTGAATGAAGCTAGTTAAAAGTCTAGCCATCGGTAGGGGAGTTTCATCAAAAAAATGCATATTTAATGCGATTGCTGCCTATTTTTTTCAGGAATCATTTAGAAACCTCCGCAAATCGAGAAAGGGCATAAGCACGAAGTCCCTGATCTGGAATTTTATTAAAGCTTTCTATCAATTCATTTTCAGAAATGCGGCCTATTTTAAAATCCTGAATCGAAGAATCAATTAACATGCGTCGAATTGCTTTCTCTTGCATCGAAAGAGTTTCCTCGGGGGAGTGAACGGGGCCTGATCTTATACTAAGCTCTTGAGATAAAACATAACTTATAGCTTCAAAATTATGTTCCGTTTCTAAACCAAGGATATAAGCCGATAAAATCTTCGAGTTTGCCGGCCCTTGAGAGCTTAAAATAGTCTTAACCAGATATATTTGTTCGCTTACCTCTAAAGAAGCGGATTTTTTTCGATAGGCGTCCTCATTGAAATCCTTGTTGGTTGAGATTTTATCAAAGCCAGATAATTGCTCGTTAAACCAATTCAAAAACTCTGTTGAGGGGAATCCTTTATCATCCACGGCCTGCGAATTTAAAATCCCAGAATTAAAATTCGAAGCAAGGGAGTTTATTGATGTAGGGTTTTTTTGATTGAAGGAGGAAGCTTTTGGTTGCAAGAATTCAGAATCGTTTATATCCAAACTTCTTTTATTAAGATAAATGGTCAAGCCGATGATAAAAATAGCAGTTAAAAGAAGTGTGATTTTGATCCTCATAAGAGCCTTTTAATTCTTCTGATAAGTTATATTATGTAACATATAGTGTTAGCCAGGAATCAATATATCGACCAAAGATCTGATTTCTGAGCCTCTTTGTATGATATTGAGCCATTCCTTAGGCCACACTTCAACACCATAGCGCGCACCTAATAAAGCCCCAGCAACCGCCGCACAAGTATCTGAATCATCTCCTCGATTTGCAACTTGAATTACAACTTCATGAGGTCTCAGTCGTCCATTTTCACATTGCTTTAAGGCCCAAAAACCGGCTCCTAACGTCCATACAGCATGACCCTCGGTCTTTAAATGATCCCAAGCAGCTTCCATATTTGTTTGTAGATCCTGGATGAATTCCGAAGAAATTTGATCAAATATAGAGCCTTTTTGAAGCTTATTTTTCATGGAAATTTGCATCCATAAATCGCTCTTATTTTCTTGCAAAAATTCCTTCAAAATATGTAGGTAAATACGATCAATTTCCACGCATATCTGATGTCCATGGGTCATTAAGCACTGAGTCTCTAAAACCGCATCAAAATCGGTTCCTAAATACATGGCCAAGGGAGCAGATCTCATAATGGATCCATTGCCATACATTGTAGGATGCTTGAATCCACATTGTTTTAAAGGCAAATTTAAACGCAAATTTTCGATGCCTTTTTTGGTGGTATTACCAATATCCAAGGGCTTTGAGTCCGCCCAAATGATAAGGTTCTGCTTTAGAAGTTCAAAGTCGAATTGATAGGATTTATTTCGTAAAGATTTAAGTACCAAAATCATTAAATCCGTATCATCGGTTGCGGCGCCGGCAGTCCAATTAAAGGGACCTTTACCAATTATAGAATTATGATACATAGGGTCAGGGCTAGGGGGGCCAAATTCTAACGTCGCACCTAATGAATCTCCGCAATGCAGGCCCAAAAGCATTCCTAGAACTTTATTTTTATATTGCAAAACATCGCTTGGATTCATACTTTCGCCCCATGATTTTAAACTTTCTATTAGCGACTTATCTTGTGACTCAATTACAAGGTCAAGAAGTGATTCAAAAGCAGATTTCAAAAGAAGGGGAGATTGTTCAAGTTTCCAGCACTCCCCTTTCTGACTCGTTAAAAAACAAAGCAACGTCGGGCTTTAAGGTCGCTATCGTTGGTGACACCGGCTGTCGCGTTCGCGGCAAAGAGGTTCAAAATTGTTTAGATGAAAAGTCGTGGCCACTAAAAAGAATTGCTGAATCCATTGCTAAAGAGTCTCCAGACCTCATTATTCATGTGGGGGATTATCATTATCGGGTTTCGTGTAAGGACTCGCCTCTTTGCCCGTCTTTGAATTCAACTTTAGGGTATACTTGGGAGTCCTGGGAGGCGGAATGGTTCGCTCCGACTCTGGCTATTTCACATATCCCCACTGTTTACGTCCGTGGTAATCATGAAAATTGTCGACGAGCATGGTTGCATTGGGAAAAGTATTTGGCTCCAGGTCCTGTAGATTTATCCGAGTGCGCCGTTATGGATGCTTTTCAGGTGACTGATTTAGGGGAAATTCTATTAGTCAATTTAGATGTCAATTGGGTTAGTGATGAGCCCCTGAACACTAAAGAGCCTTCAGCGGATAAAGAAAAGTTAAAAGCTTATTTGGAAAAAGTTAAATCCGAGATTATAGCCATCAAGAAGAACTCCTCGAAACAAGTCTGGGTTTTAATCCATAAGCCGCCTTACGGTGCCGTTCCTTACCTGAAAAAAACAGACAAAGAAGTTCCCGAAGAAAAATCTGAGAAAGTATCTAACAAAGAAATTTACTGGGATTTCGGTACGCCACGAATGACTAAAATTATTCAAGATATCAATTTTGATCAAGTTGTGGATTTGTATATTTCGGGACATATTCATAATGTTCAGATGGTCAGTGGAAATCATCCCTTGCAAATAGTTGCAGGAGAGTCTGGGACCTCATTAGACCCCGTTGGGGACTACGCGAAAGATCTCATTCCGATGATTAACGGAAGCACGGCCTTTATTCCGACGGCAGAAGATGATCGTTTTGGTTATTTAATAATGCAGAAAAAAGCAAAAGAGACCTCGATCTTCGTAAAAGATCCGGACGGTAAACTAGAGTTCCAGTGCACTACGGATTTGCAGACGTATGATTGTAAAGGAGCCCCTTTTTAGGGCTCCTATTTAGTTTTTAAAGAAATAACTTTTGGCAGACACGATTCTGATTTGACGTCGTTTCTGAAACATTTTTCATAAAGTCTAAGCCATCTTTGACGAATTTTTGATTTAGATTTAGATCTTCATCTTTCACGTTCATCCATGAGCTAAAGTCTTTACCTGTTTTTAGCTTCACAGTTTCGATTAGATTTTTGTAGCCATTGTTTTTTGGGGCCTGACCTTCTTCAAATGCAATTACTTCATCTGGAAAGATAATAAGAGGCGCTAGTAGCTCTATTTCAGATGTGTACGACGAAACAAGGTTCGGCACCATACGACGGCGATCGACCTGCACTGCAACAACACCACCTTTAATTTTCTCTACTGTCTTTCCGTCAACTGTTTCCATCACCCCACCACCAGAAAATCGATTTGCAACCGAGGGACTGTATGTAAACGATAAGAATGAAGAAGCTTTAGGGTCGCGGGAGTGAGCTTTAAACTGATCGTAAATTTTTGAGTGCACAATATTCAATGATGAAGCACCCTCTACCTTGGTTCCCGTCGCTTCAGTTGATTGAGAATCGCCGTTTTTAATACGGTTCGTGGATAAAGAGCGAAGACGACGAGTATAGCTTCCCTGATTTGCAGTGAGTACCGTTGAAAGCATACCAATTCGGCCATCTTGAGTTCTCTGCAGCTTATCAGTTTTGTAGTCAAGACCACGGAAAGCGATAACTGTGTCTTTGCTTGGATTTTCAATCGCATCTAACCAAGTTTTCCAAGCCTGGACCTCCATGGGTTCCATTACAGCCCACGGCAAGTAGGTCTCGATCATTTTTTTAACACCAGATCGATCATTCGCAAGAATTAGATCGTTCAATTTTGCATTCATAGCTTCATATTTTTCCAAGGCACCCGTTTCTTTTCTCCAACGAGCCAGCTCTTTTTCTTGATTACGTTGCATTTTTTGAGCGGCCGCAACTTGCTGAGGGAGTTGCTGCGATAGAGTCTCAATAGCTTGCTGACGGGCACTCTCTAGGCCGGATAAATTTCCAGACAGAGAGATTTCCTTTAATAATGTTATTTTGACTTCTGTCAGGCGAGCCTGAGCTGTCAAACTCCCCATTCTTGCGTTAGTTAGAAGCTCATTAAAGTTTGCAGGTCGGATGTTGCTTTCAACAAATCGACTAATCGTGTAGTTGTTAATCTTAACGTCGAAACTATTGTCGTACGTACCACGCACAATGGAATGCACTAGTAAAATATCGGTAATCGCCATCTCTGGATTTTTAGCAGCTGCTTCTGATAAAATTAAATTGATTTGAATATGAGTGGGCGTAAATTCAATTTGAATTCGTGATGCTTCCGCTTGAGTCTCAGAAATAGTAAGTGATGACTTTACATTTAGAATTTCACCACCAGGCGACGTTGGAGTTGTCTTTTCAACAATACTTCGAATACTTTTTAAAGTCTTACTTTCGCCTTCTTCCGCCGTCACTTTTGCAGAGGTATTAACATCTTCTGCAAGTGAATGATCGACCGTCATTGAAGAATATTGCTCATTGACGCTTTGCTTGGTTGTTTGAGTCTTAAATACTTTAGATTTTAACGACGTAAAGAAATCTGAAATAGAGGCAGCCTCGGCCGCTGAGGTCGATGTTGCAATAGAGAAGCAAAGAACTAAAGCAGGAAAATATTTTTTATTCATTGGATGTTTCATATCATTTACCTCATTTACTCTTATAAAAGGATCGCTTCACAGCGAAGCGCGGAACCCATACCCGGAATTTCTTTGGTACGGTACATCCCTTTGGCATCTAGCTCAAAAATAAAGCCATAACTTTTCATTACTTTTTCTTCGTATTTTTCGACGAAGCTTCCCTTGTTGCGGAAAAATTCACGATCAGCAATTAGCGCCTCAGGGGTTCCATCTGAAATCACCTGAATACTTAAATTCTTGGGAAGTTGCGCACTCAGGTTGTTCCATCGCTTTTCACCTATTTGTTTAATTGCTTGCTCGGCGGACATTCCCTCGATCACTAGTTTGATGCTTTCATTCATTTTGGGATTGAAAGTCCCGTCAAATAGAGTTTCCGAAACAAGACCAAGTCGCTTTGCTTGAGGAACTGATTTTTGCACCTCGTTCAAAATTGCATCTAAGGTATTCAAAGTTGTTGAAAGTTCATCACGTCCGAATGTTTTTTGCGACTTAAGTAAGACCTCTAAAGCTTCCTCGGTCACAATGCCCTTTTTAATAGCCAGATGCGCTACTTGCTTCTGCGAAAGAATATCTCGAGATGCTCTAAGCTTTTGCACCGCTTTAAAGGCTTTCGAGAAGGCTGCGTTATTCTTAATCATTTCAAAATTTGCTACGGGCGATACAATCCCACTTTCTTGAAATAGGCTTTCAAGAAGCTGAAGTTGTGCCTTTTTTCTTTTTCCAGAGTTCGTCGCTGCGTGAGCTAAAGTTTCTGTCTCTGAGCCAACCACATCCGAAATCAAAAAGTAAGCCTGGAGGTTGGCCTGAGGTCCTAAATGCTGACGCAGATAACCAGTTTCGACCTCGACGACATCAATGACATTTTTTTGTTTCTTCAGCCATGTGTCTGTTTCATCAAAGGGAGTATAAACTTGTCCAATTGTGAACTTATTCATTTTTGGATCAACTAGTTTTGCCGTGGAAAAATCAAGCATCTTTCCCTCGTGTGTCTGGACCTTTTGACCGCCTACAAGGTCCCCGACTTTCAGACCCTTATCAGCTAACGCTCCAGCGGTGCCGATATAAACTACATTGTGATCGTTTCCCGAACGTCGAAGAGCTTTAGCAATGGGAATGATTTCATCTCCCCATACGGCCGAAAAAACTCTCCAGCGTTGAATACGTCCTTCTTTGTCTTGTAAAAGATAATCTGAAAAATCATGACTAATTTGCTCAGAGTTAAACTGAGTATAGTTTCGCACAAAAGGATCATTCGTTAGTTTAACAGCCTCAGCTAAATCTACTGGACCTGGGGCAAAGACATCATCAAGGAAGGGGCCCATTTTTCCAATTTGTTCACTTAATTTTTTAAACTTGTTTTCTTTTGCTTGGGGAAGGTTCAGTTTTTCAAAAATTTTCGGCATTTCGGCCTGAACTACTTCCATCATACCCGCAGAACGAATGGCATCTTCAATAGCACCTTTTTGACCGATGATTATGCGATCTGCCTTCGGAAGTCGGCTAAAAACATCAACCAACTGCGCTTCAATTTTTGCGTGCAGCTGTTTAGAGCTTCCAAAAACTCTGACTTTATCGCTATTTGCAAAATATTTTTTACCATTAACTTGAATTAAGCGAAGCTGCGCTGCTAAGTGCTTAACTCGATCGTCTCCGGAAATTTGGTTGATCACATAAGTGTATTTTTGACGTTTAGAATCGAACGCCAAGTAGATTTTGTTATAATTTCTAGCCATTGGTAGAACTTCTTGCACTATCTGAAGTCCGGTCTTTTTGATACTTTCTTGGAAATCTTTTTCCGTGCCGATATGAAATTCAAAATCTCGATCGTTTAAGATGGCATCCCAAATGATAGCCCGACTGGTTTTCTCAGCAATATATCTTTCGTAATCTAACAGAATTTTTTGTCCCTTTATTTTAGGAACAGATCTTTGAGTTGGACTATCTTCGCCAACGAACTCTCCCCAGCTAAATCCACTGTCGGCGAAATCCCGAGTTTTATATCTTTCTAAGAGTTTATTTTTTAAGAAGTTATAATTCCAAATTAAAGAGTTCTGAATATTTTTATGATATTCACGCTGGGGATATTTTGCGATTAAAATCTCAGAAGTGATTTGGTTCCACTGCTCAATGCTGTTTAGTTTTTTGATATCAGGCTTAACTTTTAAATAGTCTTCTACAGTAAGACTGTAAAGATCGTTTACTAATTGTGGGTCCTGTTTACCCGACAGATTGTCAGCCAAAGCTTTATTGTAATAATCAAGGCGATCAATACTAAGAAGATAGCTAATGTTCCCTTGGGCCTCTGAGTGACCCCCTAAGGCATAAAGAGCTGACGGAGCCAAAAGGCTGGCCGTCAATGAGACCGAGATAATAAAGCGATGAATCTGTTTCTTCATAATTTCACCTCGCAAAAAGTAAGCAGAGATACTCAGGGATATGTAGAGCAAGTCTTTTGCCACACTCAAGATATTGATATTTCTATTTATTTCTGTATTTTTTTTCGTCTCATTTATAGAAAAGGCGCAAAAGTGGTACTTCCCGTAAATAAAGTAAACAATTTCTTCGCCTGCCCCTTTTAGGACTTAGCTCAGTGTGGCCTTTGCATTGCATATCGTTTTGAGACGATTTTACGGAGGCTAGATCAGTGAAAAATACACTCTTAGCAGGACTGCTTTGCATTTCTTTAGGCACCCTTTCAGCCTGTAGTGGATCTTATCTAGAGCTAAGAAAGCTTTCCGCCTCCGATTCGATTGTTGGCGGCACGACCTTAGAAAAAGCTGATGTTGACTCAAAAAAGGTCGTACTTGTTCGTGGTAGTAAAGAAAATTCGGAATATATTCAATACACCATTTGTACGGGTGCTTTTATAACTCCTGACATCGTACTTACAGCGGCACATTGTTTTGATGATGATTCTTTTACTTATGATATTGTCTACTCTACGAATCTATCTGGTATTAATGATAAATCAGATATTGCAAAGATCGACAAAGTTAAGATCCATCAAGACTATTTAAACAAAGAAAAGAAACCCCACCTGTTATCGGCAGACATCGCTCTGGTTAAAATTAAGGGGCAAATTCGTTATGATTATGTGGTTCAAAGTTTAGCAACTAGCGAAGAACTTAAATCATTACCTACGAAGCAAAATGCTTTAGCCATTGGTTATGGAATAACTCGAGGAGATCGCAATAATCGTGAAAATGATTCCGGCATCTTAAGAAAGACTTCAATTCGGCTAAACCTGAGCGACTCATCTGTCTATAACTATCACGTTGTAGATCAGTCAAACAGCCAGGGAATTTGCCAAGGAGACTCTGGAGGCCCCGGATTTGTGGTAGTTAACGGACAATTAAAGATATTTGGTATTGCAAAGGGTGTCTTTGTTCAAAATGGGAACGTAAAAAAGCTCGCCGAGTCCGACCCCAGTTTTGATATTTGCCGCCATCAGGCTTATTACCTGAGCACTTCTTTCTATCAGGACTGGATCCAGAAAACCATCGATGATCTTCGGCAATCTGATATTGTTATTCGTAAATCCATTCTTTAAAGCCCGCTTTTAAAGCCGAAGCCAACTGGGAACGATCAATTTCATAGACATTGCAGTTTCCAGTTGGTGCACCACAAACTTGAACTCTCATTTGGCCATCATTTTTGTTTGCAGATGAATGAACTTTTATACCAACAAGTTCTTTTTGCATTTCTATCAATGAAATGGCCTTTCCCATACCACACTGTAAGGAACCATCTGCTTTATAAACTTTAATCTTTTCAGGAGCGGGAGTGACCACTTTCACCTCAGAGTTTTCAGTCTTTTGATAATTTGCTTGAGTTCTGCAGTTACCAGCAGCGCAACCAGCCATTGAAAGTGCTGCCAGTGAAGATAAGAAAATTTTAAAAAGCATCTTGCCCCCTATCCCAAATTTACAAATTAAGAATCATTTTTAGACGTTTATTTTACGGCCAATCGGATTTTCTCTTCCAAGCCGCTTCTAGAGTCCACACATTAGATTCTCCGGAAATAAAATAGACCCGCGAACTTTGCTCATCGACCAAGGGGGGTGCTAGAACGCCTCTTCCAGGCGAGAACGAGCCGACCTCTTTACCCGTATTCATGTCTAAAAATCGTACAGAACCCTGAGATTCGCCAAAAACAACTAGGCCTTTATATAATTGCACCTGCGTGGGAATACCCGAGGCTAATTTGTAACTCCAGATACGCTGCCCGTCCGCTTTATTTAACGCCAACAGCTCTCCTTGAGATGTTGGGTAATAGATCATCTTATCACTCATCGTAACGCCGGAATACCCACCATAATCAAGTTTCCACAGCACAGCTCCAGTCGAAGGTGAAAGCACGTACAATTTATCATCAAAACCTGGCACATAGAGTTGGTCTTGATCAACAACTGGCTGAGCATCGATATCCCGGAAACGTTTATTTTTATTCAACCCCACTTGCCATTTAATAGCACCTGTTTTGGATTCAAAAGCTAGCAATGTGCCGTCAGCAAAACCTGCATACAGCATACCCTTATAGACCACGGGCTGACTCATACCTCGAATGGAAAAACTTGAAGCATCTTGATGCGAATAAACCCACAACTGGCGGCCTGTTGCCGCATCTAAAGCATATAAAACGCTGGCTCCACTGATAAAATACACGGTGCCCTCATTTAAAAATGGAGTCCCTAGATTTTCAGCCTTAGTATCAAAACTCCAAACCACATTTCCTGTACGCCCTTCAATGGAGTAAACTTTCCCATCGCTCGCTGCTACAAAAACACGATCGCGAATGCGCGCAAAAGACGGTTCAACTCCATTTTCGATTGGCATTTTCCAAATCTGACGTCCAGAGTTTTTATCATAGGCAACAATGCCATCGATTGAGTTGGCCTGAATTAGAAGATCATCGATTAAAATTGGTGAATTGCGATTGATCTTACGAAACTCTAAATTATCCTGACTGAGGCTACTACGAACCCAGACTTTATTTACCTGAAAGCTCTGAGGCATTTTAAAGGTGATATGAGAGCAGCCAGTAAGAGTTAAAAGGGCAAGAGCAAAAAATAACTTCATAGTATCAGCATCCAGCTTTAAAAAGGAAAAGAGACCCTAAGGTCTCTTATGTTCCCGAGCCAAAAAGATTCTTTTTGGCCTTTATCATGTTTAGGTATTTTTCAGCATCACGAGCAGCACCAAAATCCGCAGTCTCGTCTTGTTTTGTGCTTACTTCGGTAAACAGCTTTTCCGCTTTATCGTTTTGATTTAGAGATTCGTAACAAATACCCATTCTAAGTTTTGCTTCGTCATGCGCGAAAGCAAAGGCACTTTGAGTCGTGATTTTTTCCCAATATGAAATAGCCTTTTCACAATTTTTTTGATCCGCTAAAACTCCACCTAGCTTTAGGTATACTAATGCAGAAATAGTATCGGAATTGTTCAACCCAGCCGAAACTGATTCTAGAGTCATTAAGGCTTTATCCAATTGATTGTACTGAGCATAAATATCTGCAAGATTCAAAGCAGCCATTTGGGCGCCATGAGATTTAGGAGCCTGCTGTATATAGGCTTCAAATTTTGCTGGAATATCCGCATAATCCTTCGCCAGGTCTCCGGAAGACATTTTAGCTGTTTCTTTTTTCGCAGAGGCTTCATCAAAAGCCCGTTTTTTTTCTAGATATGTCTTCTCGATACTGTAGTAGTTTTCTTGCGCCGCCAGTTCTTTTTTTGTAGCGTAATGATTCGAGAATGCAATACCACCACCAACAACGGCAAATACCGCAATAGCTGCGATTACAGCTTTTGAATGATTTGTAGTCCAAACAAAACCTTTGCGTAGTTCTGCTTGAAGTTGATCAGGCTGCTTTAATTCTTCTTTAGTAAAATTCTTAGACAAGTTGATTCTCCAGGTTAGCTTCTCTGAATGTATAAAATGGACTTTAATATTCTTTAAAGAAGCCAGACATAAGTCAAGAGAGAGAATAAAAAAGGGGAGCTAACTCCCCTTTTTTTATCTGTTATTCACTTCTCGAAGAGTTGTGAACGAACGATTTGATTTTCCTGGGTGACGCTGTCTCAGCTTACCCACAGTCTTAATGCGTTCTTCAGCTAGACGATCCGCAGCAATATGCGTAGAAATATTATCGCGCTTCGCGATTTCAAATACTTTCAACATATTGTCGTAAATACGCTTCGTTTTATCAAAAGCACGCTCTGGAGTATAACCTTCAAGCTCTACGAATACGTTCATCAAGCCACCGGCATTGATCACGTAGTCTGGAGCATAAAGAATGCCCATTTCTTTCAATTGATCACCGTGGCGACCTTCTGCAAGCACATTATTAGCGCCACCAGCAATGACCTTGGTTTTAAACTTTGTAATTGTCTGATCGTTTACAATTGCACCCAAAGCACAAGGCGCAAGAATATCGCACTCGTGGAAAAGGATTTCGTCTGGGCTTACCATTTTAGAACCAAATTGATCTGCCACTTTTTTAGTACGAGCCTGGTCAATATCTGCAATGATAGTCTCGGCGCCTTCTTCTTTAAGATACTTTACTAGGTTAGACCCTACGTTCCCCATACCTTGAACTGCAACGCGAAGACCCTTCAACGAGTCTGTTCCAAATTTTTCTTTTGCAGAAGCCTTGATACCCATCAATACGCCGTGAGCGGTATAAGGAGAAGGATCACCGGATCCGCCGAAGTCTTTAGGAATACCAGTCACCCATGGTGTTTCCATGTAGATGTATTCCATGTCTTGTACTGAAGTACCAACGTCTTCAGCTGTGATGTATTTACCATTTAAAGAGTTTACAAATTGACCAAAGGCACGGAAAAGACCTTCTGATTTTTGAGTCTTAGGATCACCGATGATGACCGCTTTACCACCGCCCAAATTTAAACCTGCAGCTGAAGCTTTGTACGTCATACCTTTTGACAAACGAAGAACGTCAACAAGAGCCTCTTCTTCATTTTTATAATTCCACATACGCGTTCCACCAAGTGCTGGACCCAAAGCCGTATTGTGAATTGCGATAATCGCTTTTAATCCAACGTTTGCATCATGACAGAAGATAACTTCTTCGTGCTCTCCGTGTTTGGAGATGAGTTCAAAAGTAGCCACAGTAGAAACTCCTTAGTTAGTTAACAGGGGGATCATTGAGAGTTTTGAGTTAAAATACTAGTCATTATGCACAGCGTTCCTTAAAAGGCCTCGCCGACAATCACATAAACGCCCAACTTTTCAGCACCTAAACCAATATCAAAGCGAAATTTTGTTCGATTTTCAGGATCAATAATATAATGCACCCCGAAACCTCCAGAAGCAAATAAGCGAGAGTCAGAACCTTTGAAAATACTCTCAAACTTATCTGACAAGCGAGAGGCCCCTCCGAAGACGGCCGCCACCCAACGGTCTTTAAATTGCCAGCGCCCTTCTGTCTGATAAAGAAGCAAAGCCTTTTCGCGGTAACGCCCATTGTAGAAACCTCGCATACGATTAGCCCCACCAATGGAATTTAAATATTGAAAGGGCACGTATTGTTCCGAATGGACTTCTGAAGCCAAAAGTTGATGGGCCCAAACAAAATCATCCGCCAATGGTAAATACTCCCGTCCGTCAACTTCATACTTCTCAAACGAACTTAAGGAGGTATTTCCATTGTCCCTATCAAAAGGATTGATCCAAGAGGCCGAGAAACGATAAAGATGACCACGGGTTGGAGCCTGCGGAAGGTCACGTTTGTCATAATCGAGATTTAAAGTGTATATATAAGCCCCCAGATTTTTATATTGAACTTCCTGGTCGAGCTTCCCAGAGACTTCATATTTCTGAGAGCGGCGAGTTTCATAACTAAACGAGCCGCGAAGGTAGAAGTTTTCAATAAATTGGATTCCTCCGTTCAAATTTGAAATCAGAGTATTCTCAAGAAAACTTTCCGGCTCATCTAAGGTCCCGCGCAAGCCTTGGCCATAGTATTTTGATGGAAAATAAGAGTAAAAGAACAGTCCCCCTAATTCGTATTTGCCTTGTTCGAAATAAAAACGAGGAGCAATGTTGAAAATACTCTGTCCCAAGACTGTTAAACTGGCTGAACTCAGAACACTGGAAGTTTTGCCCGGGGCCTGAGTTCCGAAATTTTGAATAGCCAGAACACCAGCCGCAAGCTTAGTCTCGGGGGTGTAATACCCAAAAGGAATGATAATACGCTTCTTTGGGAGCTCACTCGAAACAGCTTCGTCTGCAACACCTTTGCTTGCACAACATAAAAATAGAGAAGCCACAAAATAGGAGATTCCCTTTTTAAATCTTTCAAAGTTCATGATCATTCCTTCTTTTTCCTATTTTTTAGATTCTAAGATTAAAGCCTAAAAGATTTTTGATTTTTACTAAATAAAAGATTCTAATGAGAATTATGCAACAAGACAAAAAAAACCTTCCTTTTTTATTTCATGTCCTTTTAAAAAAGCTATTGCAGTTCTTTGTTGTTGCATTGGTCGCATTTATCGCGGGCCGACTAGGTCTAGAGCTTGCTAGCATAAACAATAATGTCTCTCCAATATGGCCAGCCTCCGGTGTCGCATTTTTATCTTTTCTTTATTTTGGAAATATAAGTTTTATCCCCATTTTTATAGGTGCCTTTTTATACAACCTCGATGCTGGCTCGCCCACCGCTTTAGCGGCCTGTATCGCGATCGGCAATAGCCTTGAGGGCCTTTTATCGGCCATCGCCTATAAATTCATTCGGCGCCAATGGCTGCGAGTTGGTGAAAATCCCGAACTGATTTCAATTTTAAGTGCCATTTTTTTTGGCGTATGGATCAGCGCTTTGGTTGGCGTATACTCACTGATTAAATTTCAGGTCGTGAAAGAATCCGAGGCGGTTTACGAATCGCTTCTAACCTGGTGGATTGGCGACGCCCTGGGGATCCTCATTTTAGGACCTGTGTTTTATATTTTCAAAAAAGCTGATTTATTTCGCCGCCAAGGCTTTCTTCACAGAATTTTGTCATATTTATTGGTGATTATCGTAGCCCTAGGCGGAGCTGTTGCCCTTTTTAAATATCAGTCAGGCCCAAATATAATTTTTCTTATAAATGGGTTTTTATTAGTACTTCTTCTTTTGACCAATAATAAAAAATCTTACGTAGCGATGTTGACTATATATATCTATGCTATTTGGGTATTACACACCAAAGTAGACAATTTCTTTTTGCGTGGAGATGACAATTTTAATTTTTTAAATCTTCAACTAGTTTTCGCCGGAGTGTCAGTCACTTATATTTTACTTTCTAAAATGCCGACACGGATTTTAAGATCTTACGCGGCCTACGTGCTTGTAGCATCCTGGATTGCAAGCGGCTTTTTAGTTCAGTACACACACTATGTTGAAACAAAAAATAACTATGCTTCAATTCAGCAGACTATTGAAAAACTAGAGTATCGCTTTAATGAAAGAATTGAAGACAATACTTTTGCTTTAACTTTCGCATCGACCTTGCTTGCCGCAGAACGAGAAGTCAGTAACGAAAAATGGGCTGAAATGAGTTCTAAAATTAAAATTGAAGAACGATATCCTGGAATTCTGGGAATTGGCTTTATCTATTCAGTTTCTAGAAATTCAGTAGAGCGGTGGCTGCAAGGCTATAACCAAAGAAATAAAACTAATATATCCTACAAGTCTATAGCAGCAGATATTAATAAGGGCGCTATCAATCCGGACCAATCCTTTATTATTGCCGCTATCGAACCTTTAGCCACCAACTTTAGGGCCCTAGGACTAGATACTGCTACAGAGCAAAATCGCTATGCCGCCGCACTAAAATCAATATTTACTCAAAAACCCGCAATCACGAATCGAATACAAATCGTAAATAAGCCCAATCTTCCCTATGGCTTTCTATTCTACTACCCAACTTTTGATAAACTGACGAATGACTTTATTGGATGGTCGTACGCTGTATTTAGCTGGGATGATTTTTTGAGTTCGTTATTTAAAGAAAATACGAAGAACTCTGACGTTGTATATTCTATTTCTTTAAGCAACTTTAACGACGAAGAACAAATTGGTTCATCACCCAGCTATAATAAGAACGAAAAAAACATTCATCTGACTGAAATCCCATTTGCTGATAAAAAAATCAAGATTTCCTGGCAGCTAAGCTCGACCTACAAAAATCGTCTGCCGATTGTTGCTTGGATTAGTGCTTTTTTATCAATCATCTCGATTCTACTTTTTTCGCTTTTAAGCTCTTTGCTTAAAAACCAAGATAAAATTAAAAAATTAATAGACAAAAAGGAAGACGAACTCAAAGAAAGCCAATACCAACTTCTTCAGGCGTCGAAACTTTCCTCATTGGGGGAAATGGCAGGAGGGATCGCTCACGAGATTAACAACCCACTTGCTATTATCAGAGCCCGAACGGGACTCCTAAGAAAGCAACTAGACAAGGACCCATTTTCTAAAGAGAAAATATTAGAAAGTACCGATATCATCGATAAAACAATCCTGCGCATTTCAAGAATTATTGATGGGCTTCGCACTTTTTCTCGTGCACCAGCCGAACACGAACCATTACTTCCAATTACACTCACATCAGTCATAGAAGAGACTTTAATTTTTTGCGCGGAAAGATTCAAAAATCATGGCGTAGAACTAAAAACAAACATAGACCCTAAGCTTTTGATTTTGGGACGCGAAACCCAGTTAACTCAAGTTTTTCTGAACCTATTAAATAACTCTTTTGATGCCGTTCAAAGTCACGAAAATCCCTGGATAGAAATTCGAGCCTATGCTGAAGGAATTTTCGCTGTTATAGAGTTTTCGGATTCTGGAGATGGAATTCCTGATGGCGTTGCTGAAAAAATGATGCAGCCTTTTTTTACAACCAAAGAAGTTGGAAAAGGAACCGGTCTTGGGTTAAGCATCTCTAGCCGAATCATTAGCGAGCACGGCGGGAACTTGCTGTACCTAACCAAGGCCAAAAATACGACATTCTTAGTGAAATTACCCTTGCATTGATAACCACAAAAACAAACTTCCCAATGTTAGTGCTAAAAATATCGAAATAATTTTAAATAGCTTCAATTCAGCTTTTATCTTTTGAATCTCGTCTTGCATACCCAAGCGAAGATGTGAAATCTGCTCTTGATTTTTGAGTTCAAGACTTCTTGAACTTTCGCTTAAAAAATATTGGTTATTTAAACCTGGAATTTTCCCCTGCAGAGCCAAATACCACTGCAATGCCCTCCAAACTTGAGGAGGAGCTTCGTCTCCTTTTTTGGTCCAACGAGTCCAACTTGAAGGATCGACCATTAAAAGTTGAGCCATTTTTCTTTGAGATAGCCCTAAATTCCCACGAATTTGCTCTAAGTCGCCCAACTGTCTTTTAAGAACCTCAACTTGAGCTTCATAGGTCATTCGTAAGCTTGTCTTCGCCTTTACTTCTTCGTTTTTCGTATCAAAATCCAGGCTTTTTTCATCAAATTCCACATCTTTTAGTTGATCCATATTTGGACTCAATATGGGGGGATTTCCGTGTATTTCTTCGTTTAAAATGCTCTCGCGGATTGAGGCTTTAATTTTTTTTCGAATTTCTAATTCAATATCCTTACCCATATTCTTCCCGCTTCTTAATGTTGTTTTACGCAATATTGCGTTGCTATTAACAATGTCTATAGTTGTTATTTACCCCTTAATCCTATGTTAGTCATTTTAAAGGTCAAGCTAACTCTTTGATTCTCTTGGTTTTTATTAAAATGCATACCCCAACACCCCCTTTTTCAAATTAGACTAAAGCTTATGACTATTATCTTTAGTTGTAAACCATTGATATTACTCAGAAAAAACGCTCTGTAAAATATACCACAAATGGAGGGTTTTATAACGCGTTGTAGCTAAACAAGTATTTTTTACCCATCAGCAACTTAATCTTATTGCCTTTAACCCCCACCTTTGGCAAATAAAAAACACCACAGTAATTGAAATTTTGTTTTGTAAGAATTTTTAAGGACGAAAAATGAGCAAAAAAAAGGCACCAAAAAAGCGCCCAAATAAACCCGTTATTTTGGACGAAAATAAACCACAAGAATTTTTCCTTTTGCAAACCCACCAGCGCTTCGATGAGGTTGACTCGGTGCTTCTGGCGAAATGCTACCAAACAGAACAGGTAAAAAAAGCCAGGGAATTTTTAAGTCTCGCCCGGCATTACGCCGTTAAAGCTTTTTCGGAAGATGCTGTCCAAAAAAACTGGGTTCCGCAATAGTGGAAAATATAAACAAAAATGATGAATTTGACGTCGATAGCATGTTCGGCTCCATAGGATTTGCCGTTTATCTAAATTTTATAAATGAAATTGATCGGAAAAAATTGGTTTCCAATAAACGACGTTTAGCACTCCGCTCACTCTATAAAAAAATGAGGCATAATTATTCTTTTGTCTGTTTTAAGGTCATTTTGGAAAAAGTGATTTTTAATATTTTTAGAAATGAAGGAGAAAAATTTTGGGGTCAAATTTCATTTTATCATGATATTCAAGATCGAATTTTAGAAAATCATTTAATCTATTCTCGTCAAACTGCTTCTGAAAATTACATTAAAAAAGCAAAAAAAATAAATAGGATTTTAGGTCATCAACTTTTAAAAATTCAAAATAAATGCAAAAAATAACTTTTATTGAGAGGGGTCCAGGATGGAATCCAACAATGATTTTTCTACCGCCAATGGCGTGTCGGAAAATAGCGAAAATACGCAAAAAATCGAGTCTTTTAATGCGGCTTTGGCTGAAATTGAGATCGAAAAAAAACCAAATGACCAAAAAGTAGAATTTGGCGGGGGAAAAAGACCCCGCCCACTTACGCGAAAACCCGGCGAAAAAAGGGGCCGTCGCCCCAAAATTGAAGCCGAAAAACCTCAATTCGACCTACAAACTGGCGGCGTCGAGGGTCCCCCCTTAAATGCCTTCGCGCCGCCAAGTCCCCCAATGCCCGAAATGGATTTTAAGCCATTGATTAAAAATGGCTTAAAAATGCCGTTCAAAATGTGGTCTAAAAAAACCGGATGCCCTGATTTGGAATTAACGGATGCAGAGGCCGAGGCTCCGCTCGAATATGCAAATGTGATGATGAATTACTACGCCCCAAGGCTTGAATCAATGGACCCCGGTAAAACGGCACTCGTGATGTTCGGAATTTCAATGCTTATGATCTACGGCGAAAAACAGGCCGCGCTTGATAATTATTTAGAACAGAAAAGCAAAATTCACGGTACCACCTCTGTTGCGGTCAGTGAAAGTAAACCCATAGAGCCACAAAATCAAAATAGCTCCTCGGTTCCAGTAATTGACCGCAACATGATTTTACCAAGGGGAATAGCTTGAATTTGATTCAAAAAATCAAATTAGTGTTTTTATTTTTTATCACTTTTTTGGTTGTTTGGTTGATTCTAACCCTTCTTTTTTTGGCGGCGGTTGCATGAATTTTGGACCTACGGATTGTTTTACTGTTTTAGGAATGCGCGGCTCGGGAAAAAGCTACCTGGCCGCGCAAATTGCCGAAAAATTCCCTCGGCAAATTATTTTCGACCCTATGGCTGAATATTCCGGCGATGCCTACGCGCATGATTTAAAAGGTCTAGTTCAAATCTTTAAACAAATTATCGAAAAAAAAATGCGCTCTTATAAGGTTGTATTTCGACCATCGCCGCACATAAAGGCCACGGATGATTTGATAGATGGTTTTTTTCGACTTGTTTTTGAACTTGGCGACTGCACTCTTCTTTTAGAAGAGGCTCAATTAACATCGACGCCGCACAAATTGCCACATTATTTGAAAAATATATTAATGATCGGACGGCACCGAAAAATAAATGTGATTGCAATTACGCAGCGGCCAGGACAGCTAAATAAAGCCATTTTAGCACAATCGGCGCATATTTTTTGCGGGCAGCTTCACGAACGAAATGATATTGATTGCGTATCTGATTTTTTGCACGTCGATAAAAAGCTTTTGCAAAAATTAGGACGCCGTAAATTCATTTATTTTTCTCCTTTTGAGGACGAAATAAGACTTTTTTCGACCGAAAAATAGGATTTTTTCGTACAAAAAAACCGGGACAAAAAAGACAAAAATAAAAAAATATTCTGGACCTTGAGTTTTTAAATTATCACTCCGAGACTTTGTTAGACGGTAAATAAAAAACAATTTTCAGGAGGAAAATTCAAATGGATAAGAAAGCTCTTATGTATGGCGCAATTGCAGCGGTACTTGTATTGGTAGTTGTTGCTCGTGTTCCACAAGTTAAAAAATTGATCGAGGGTTAATCAATGCCAGTACCAAATTATATTGGCTCTAGAAGCTCTCGTATTCTTGCAACAGAACAGTTCTCAAACAACAAATTGATTACTGTTCCAATCCCAAAAGACTCATGTTATGTGGGCTTGATTATCCGCATATTCGGATCAGTCAGATCTACATGGGCATCAGGGACTCCACTAGGTCGCCCTGAAGGTCCGATGGACTCTTTGATTAACCGCCTTGATGTAACGGTAAATGGTGCCGATGCTATCAAATCGGTTCGTCCGGCGTTCCTTGCATTCCAGCAGTTCCTTGCTACCGGCGTTGAGAATGAGCGTTTTAGCTCTACAGGTGCAACAGCACTTTCGGATTTATATCCTACAACTCCAGGTATCTTTTCGTTCGGGACAACTACCCAAACGACAACATTCCGTGAAACGGTTTATTTGCCTTTTGAGCATTTATTTTGCGAGCCCGGTTTTGGCCGTGAGATGACTTGGTTCAATGCGAAAAACTATCAGTCAGCGGAGTTAAAAATCAACTGCGCGACACTTGCAAATCTTTTGCAAGAAGGAAACACAGCGCCGGTTGTATTTGATAACGCAGACATCAAGATTGAGGTTTCAACAATCGAAAATCCTGATGTTCCGGCGGGTCAGGCATTCCATATTTGGAAGCAGATTCAACAACCACGCGGCTTTAAAGCTGCGGGCCGCGATCAGGCAATTGAGATTCCAAAGGGTAACAATATTGGTGCCATCATGCTTTACACGCTAAATGGTGACACAAATACAAACCCAACAAACAACCTGATTGAAACTGTTGCTATTCGTAGAAATGGGATGACCGCAAAACAAAGAGCATCGTTCAAATCTCTTCAGGCGTTTAATCGCATGGAGTCCGGTGTAACGGCTCCAACCGTTGCCGGTGCTAACAGACTTGATGGAGTCTGCTATGTAAACTTGCTGAACGAGAGAAAAATCAATTCAGCGTTGCCAGCGGCGCAAACTGACGGCGTAAACTCGCTAGATTTGCTCGTGGATACTTCGAGCCTTGCGACTTACACCAAAGATGCAGTTGCACATATTATGTTTGACGAAATTATTTTCGCTATGGACGGCAAATAGTAGTTTCTTCGATCAAGTTTTTTCCGGCTTTCTTTAAAAAAGCCGGATCTTTTGAAAAACTAGGAAGGTTTTTAATGGGATTTGGTATCAAGCTACCAAAAATTAAAATTGGCGGCGATGTTGGCAAGGCGCTTGGCGCGGTAACCGCACCGATCAGGAACACGGTTAAAGCCGTTGAGTCCGTTGGTCGTGGTGATTTGCAAGGTGCTGCTGGTAATATAGCCTACGCAACAACTGGATCTAATTCCGTTGCTATCGCTTCAAACGCGAGTAGCACAGTGAACTCTGCACTCAGAACGGATGCCGCTAACACTCTTACTCTTGGTTTTTCAAAAGATATTACCGAATCGGCCTCGAAAGCAAATTCGGCCTCGTATGGCCGCAATATCGACGCCGCAGACTGGTCTTTGATGGGCCGAACGGCGGTTAGAAGCGCGGTTGTTGTTGGCGCTGTCGCGGCGGCTCCGATGATTGGAAGCTCCGTTGCTAGTATGTCAGCACCTAGCGCCACAACAGTAAGCAATACACTTGCAGGTGCGGGACTTTTGCAAAAAGCAGCAACAAATCCAAACGGTGCCCTCGCTGGTCTTGCTGAAAGCTACGCGCCAGGGAGCGGAGACATCGTTGCAGGGCTTTTGCCTGGCAATCAATCGCGGACTCCGGCCATGACCGGCGGATCTGCTATTGCGCCGACACAAACCAATTTTTCAAAAAGTAACACAGGCACTTATTTAGTAATCGGCTCGCTCTTATTCTTGGGTCTTGCCGTTGCATACAAGCTTAGAAAAGGAATTTAGACATGGGATGGGATGACGTTAAAAATCAACTTCAGGGAATGGTTCAAACTTCAGTAGTCGATTGGGCTAAAGCTTCAATCCCCCGCCCGCCTGGTGCCGCACAAGTTCCAGCTCAAGCAACAAACCAAACACCGGCGGTTGTTGAGATTGCTGGCACGTCGATTGAGCAAAAATATATTTATATTGGCGTCGCGGTTGTTGGATTGATCGGACTTTACTTAATCTTAGGCAAAAAAGGAAAGTAATAAAATGGACGGACTTTTCGACCTAAAAAAGCAGTCACAAAATTCAGAAATTCTATACTCTAAAGAAAAAAGACCGCGTGAATTTGTGCGCGTTGAATTTGACCTCGGCGAATCATACACAAAATACAATCCTTACGAGATTTCGCACCAGTTCAAGTCTTTACTCGTTGAAAGCGTTTCGGGATCAGATGCCCAGGTATTTTTTAAACCTAACTCAATGGACGAATCTCAAGATCACTTAATCCTGATGGAACGTGACTCTATTGTATTTGGTTCTATTGTCGGCGAAGGATTTTTTTACTGGCCGGTACAGCCTGGCAAAAAAATGACTATTGTATTTATGTTTTCGTCTGAATTTAGTTCTGGTTCATATACGCAGAGATCAAGCGGAGCTATTTCATTAACTAATGGAAATAGTTTTACAGTTAATAATTATACAATAGCCAACACGCCTGTAAAACTACTATCTGCCAGTTCCACGAGAAAAAATGCAATAATTAAAATTACAAAAGGAAGCAGACTGAATTTTGGCGACTCATTAGTTCAAAATTTCGGACCTTTTTTTAATCCTGATATTTTCGAATTTAAAAATTCTTCTGAGCTTTGGGTAAAAAATAATGACTATACAAACATAGACTCACAAGCACAAATAACAATATTCGAGGAATACTAAGATGGGCGCATTCTCAAGCAAAATAAAATCTCGCATCGTTTTTTCAAGCGTTGTAAACCTACCAAATCTCACATTGGTAAATGTTCCAATTGTGCCAAATGGCGCAAATGAGTTGTTTCGAGTTTACAAAATTGAGATTCACAACTTGGGTGGATCTGGAGTTATACCAAATTTAATACAGCTTGACCTCGGAAACGCGGTTTATGTGCTTTTAGAGCAATTTACAGTCCCTTCAAATGCTGGCGCTACTGCCCGCTTGTTGGAAAATATAAGTCAACTCTCGTACAATCATCAAAAAACTTTCTATTTTCCAAATGGATTAGTTTTTGATTCAGATATAAAACTTGCTTTAATTAGTAACGCAGCAACGAACAATTGCGGCATAAGGATTACTGGTCGTTATGAGTGATTTCGAAGCCGGCAATCAAGCGTTTAGATTTTTCTGGGAATACTCAAAAAACTTCGCGGGAGTACCTACGACGTTTGCAGATTTTAAAAAGTTCTACGGCATAAAGTACGACATTTATGCTGATGGATTAGGACTTGCAATCAATTCAAATAGACTAAGTCAAACGCAAGTAAGCGTTGCAATGAAGTCTTTAGCAGATCAAGCGCGTGGTCGCGTCCCAAAAGATCACAATTCGTATTTTGCGGCAATCCAGGGACAGGCATCAAAAATTAGTTATTTGGATTTAACTAAAACAGTTGTCGTTGATGTTGTTGAGGCGGGGCTCGACGGAGCTCAGTCGCTAGGAAATAATTTAATTGGAATTTTGAAAATCGCAAATTTTGTTTTGCCTTTCGCTGTAATTTATTTTGGTTATCTTTTTCTCAACCAAAAAGCGAAGGGATTTAAAAAATGAAAATTGCGATTGTTGCCATCGCTTTTTTAATTGTAATCACTATGGAGTCAGATTCAATCATGCCGAGTTTAAAAAATAAATTTACTTCAATCCCCGACTGGGATCACCTCTTTAAAAAAGAAGCTGTAAAGTTCGGTCTTGATTGGAAAATGCTAAAAGCAATTTGCATGGTCGAATCAAATTTAGGCCGCGCCCCAAGCGTTGCCAGGGGTTTAAAAAATCCAAAGGACTTAGAATCATCGAAGTCAACCGATGGTCTGTCATGGGGACTAATGCAAATCAGACCCACAACGGCAAAGCAATTTGATTTTCAGGCGACCGCTGAAAAATTAAATAACCCTGAATATGCCGTGAGAATCGCCGCGCAATATTTTGCATGGTCCTCAATTCAGTTAAAGAAGCTTGGAACGTCACAAGTTGAATACCTGGTGAAATCATACAACCAGGGTCTCCAGGGAACTATAAACGAGATTGCGAGCGGTAAAGGTTTCGCAGATGCCTATTTTGAAAAATTTAAAGCGGCGTATTCCGTAATAAAAAGTGAGGTCTAAATGAAAGAAGCATTCAAATCTTTTTTAAAATTGATCGTTGGTATTTTTATTTCGCAAAAAGCTGATGAGTTACAAAAAGGCGCTGAAAAAGAAATTGATAAAAGGATCGGTAATGACTGAAAATCAAGCGATTGCAGTTTTAATATTTCTTATTTCAAATTTTGGGGCCATTGTCGGTGCTTTTTGGAAACTCAACAATGAAGTTGTGGAACTAAAAACAATCGTAAAGCACAAGTTTGAAACTCAGGAAAAAGAGAATGTGCGGGTTGAGAAGGATCTTAATTCGCTCGGAAATTTGTATCGAAAAGCATTAAATAATAACAAAAATCAGGAGGATTTTATATGATGCTAGCTATCGCGGTTCACTATATGAACAAGTACCCAAACGGACAAGTTGACTACACAGAGGACAAGTTGGAAGTGAGATGTGCAAAAGGACTAAGACGCGTTTCATTGCGCTTAACCGGCGCAGGAACATTGAAAGATTTTTCTGCTGAAACTGGTTGCATTGACAAGCACGACATGAGCCCAATTCCAAAAACTGCACGTTTGTTCAAACTAAATTCTGCTGGAATTATTACCTTGGACGAAAAGCACGAGGAGCGAGCAGCAAGACTTGCAGACATCGTTGTAAACGATAAAGTTTTGGCGATCTCTGAATATGACAAGAGCAAATTTGAAGTTGATTTTCAAGCGCAAGATGTCGCTCTAAAAGCTGAATAGTTTTAAAACTATCAAAATGCAAAACGCCGGGGACATCCCCGGCGTTTCTATTTTAACCCCATCAACTCGCGCATGGTAAATTGCGAATAATAAAAATCTAAATAAACCATTGTGTTTGATACCTGGCGATGGCCAAGAATGGTCTGCAACAGTTTTAAGTCACGCGTCTTGGTGTACATATTCACCGCAAAGGTATGCCGTAGTGAGTGAATCTTTTTCTCTGGATTCGGGCTGTACTCTTGCCATATTGCGTAAAGTCGATCATAGGAGATCGGAAATATTTTTACCTCGGGCTGTACTTCGCGCAAATAGCGTGCATTATGGGTGTCCAGTATCCACCGGCGCACTTGTCTAGATAGATCGACCCGTAAAGGGATCTCGCGGGGCTTAGAGCCCTTTAAAGCGTAAATTGTTAATGAGTGGTTGTGTTCACTGTAATCAGCCCTACGAAGCCCTAAAAGCTCCGAAGCGCGAATGCCTGTTTCGAGTAGCAGCATGAACATGAGGCCGTCCCGAGGGGCCGTCCAGGCGTTAATAGCGCGAATGCAGACCCTTCTTAGGTGGTCCTCTTCCTCTTTGGTTAAAATCTTGGCGGTGGTAATGAGATACGGCTCTTTTTTTCTTTTGGGCTTCGTTTCCATGCGAGGACTATATCACACTTTGTTTACGCCTGGTGTTAATTTTTTTTTAATAGAATGGGGTTCCGGGTAGGGAGCCCCCCAGGTCGCAAGACGCGCCCTGTAATTCCTACACGGTACCCTCGATTTCACTCAAGGTCAGTTCTCAATCTCCCGGGCGTTTTCTGCAACCTACCACTCGAAAACATAAGCATTTAATGTGCCTAAAAGTTCAGCACTGCCTATGCGTTAGGCCCCCATCATCCTAACGCGACCGCATACAGTTTTTTGAGAATTTGAATCAATATCTTTCAGATTCAATGTTTAAGACCTAACCACGCGACAAAAAACCCTTTGGCTTTTTGGCCAAAAAGTCTTAAATCAATTTTCGGGGGCGTGGTCCTTTGATTTCGGTTGTCATCGCTCGGTTCCGGCTGAGTGATTGAACTCCATCCTAGAGTTCACTCAGGACATTAGATTTCGAGAATTCCTTATGAATTCGGGTCAGACAAATTTTGATTATTGTGGTAAATAGCGCAAAATTCGTCGTTTAAAAATCTACCAAAATTAAAGTGATCTCCCCCCTATTTGCTATTTTCTAGCACTCCGAACTAAGTTTTTTTTCGACTCTTTTTAGTCCAGATTCGAGTCGGCGTTTTCGTTAAAAATTCACTCGATTTCTGCAATTCCATCTCCGGTAACTTGCCCCAAACCAAATAAACAACCATTCCTTTAGAAAAATTACAGTGGTGCAATCTGACTATTTTCTTTAGTGCTAAATAGCTGTTTTATCTATATTTTTAGGTATTGTAAGTTGGGGTTGGATATCTTTTCGTACTGGTCTAGCTTGCGACGCGTTGAGTATAAACAAAAGAGCTTTACATATCACCATCTTAAATGCGCCGCATTAAACGGATGTCTTGTATTCGCCATTTTTTTGATCAAAATGGAATTAGATATGGCATCAAGTTTTAATCGCACTCAATTGAATAAAAATAAGTATCTTTTACCCCCGGAAAAGGAGCGTCTTTTAAAAATAATAAAAGATTATATCCTTTCAGACACGCGAGATTGTCTCATATTATGGATCGCCATTCGAACCGGCGCCCGTGCGACTGAAATTTTAAATCTTCAAAAGTCGGATCTTAACTCTTATGATGAAAGCATTTTTATTCGCGGAATTAAGAATTCAAATGACCGAGAAATTCCAGTTCCCAGTGAGTTGTTCAAATTATTATTACGTTACAGCGAGGGGGTTAAAGGTAGTCGCCTCTTTCCCATCACCTACGATCGCCTTTACCAGATTTGGGCCTTCTACCGGCCGGTAGAGAAGAAATTCCACTCTTTAAGACATACTTTCGCTATCGAACTTTATCAAAAAACCAAGGACTTAAGATTGGTGCAGGTTGCCCTTGGTCACCGCAATATCACAAACACCATGATTTACGCAGATTACGTTTACTCCCAAACAGAACTCCGAAAACTAATACTTTAGAGATTCTTAATCTCGCCGAAAATGTTCTCTATTTTGCTTAATTCTGGATGTTTATTTGGCAAAAGGCAGTGCGCATTTAAACATTTTTCTTTTCCAATTTTTCAGCAAGCAAATGCACATCTAACATCGATAAACCTAAAACTTTGGCAATATCGGAGAGTTCGTTCAAACCAAGATCGCCGTCCCCTAGCCATCTTTTTATGGTGGGAAGAGAAACATTAAGCTCATCAGCTAACATCTCGTATGTAAGTCCTTTTTTCTTTAGTTGAAGCTTTAAAACAGTTTTAATTTTTTGAACTACAGTATCCATTTAGAGCCTCCATGCCGAAAAACCGGCACCATATTCCTTTTCTAAAGCAAAATGTCCTTCACCTAGAGAGTAGCCCGTCGAGAATAACCTAATAAAAAGTGCTTTCATTTCAAACCTCCGCCTTTGCGTAAGATCGAACTTAATCAAAAGCCATTACCTTGAAAACGCCGAAACCCGAGGGATCAAAAAATGATACCATGTATGTATTTAAGGATAAAACACCCGCAAAAGGATCTGTAAAAGATACCAAAAAAAAGAAAAGACGCCTTCCTGGGGGGAGTGGAAAGCGTCTTAGGGGGCGTATTCAATTTTTGAGCTTCGATCTTAGAACTCTGATTCGTTAAACTCAGAGGCTAGACGATCCATTTGTTTTTTCTCGGAAGCTCTGTAGTAGGTCTTCTCTTTTTCGTGAACCAACATACCTTTTTTAGTAGGAACATTGATCTCTTTAGCGTCAGCTACGATTGTATTGTCTTCAGATTGAACGCGAGCAGCAATTCTGGCAGCCTCAACTTGAGTCTGAACAGTTTCATGTAACTGCTTCTGAGCTTTCATATTATCTTCGATCATATTGTGGAAATCGGAAACTTTCGCAAAGCTGAATGAAGGAGCTAGTACAAGTAAAAGAGCCATCATTTTAAAGATTTGTTTTTCCATATTTCCCTCCGGGTTACAGTTCGTTCTTGCCTTAGTACTAGAGCAAGCTCGATGCCAAAAAGTCCTGCCTCAAATAGGGAATTTTGAATCATTTCGACTCATTAACTGTCTCGATAGCATGCTTTTTACGCAAAAAGGCCGCTTCACGCGGACCCTGTCTAGAGCTTAGACAGACCTGAAGTTCCTGCTCTTTGTTTTACATCTGAATCTGAAACACTTAGCCTTTTAAGGTTTATCTGCTATAAAGGCGGTTCCGATCGAGGTAAAAGCTATGAAGTCTCAAATTTGGATATTAACTCTTGTTCTTGCGAGCTCTACACTTCTGTCCGCATGTAATTATGCTTTAGACGAGCTAGGCGCACTGCCTCGATCTGGAACTCAACGTCTTTTAGATGAGGTTGGGAAAAACCAAGAAAAGATTGTAGATCTAGATACAGCTCCGTTGAGTTTTACAGTTCTTCGCGCCGAGATCCTAGATAAGAAATGTATGAGTTGCCACTCGGTTGAAAAAGCAAAAGACACAGTCCTAGAAACTCTTGAAGACATGAAGCTTTCCGACCTTATCGCTGAAAAAGCAGAGGACTCGATTCTTTACCAAGTCTGCGTACCGGGAATGGCCAAGAGATTTATGCCTCCTAAAAAATCGAATATTCCTGCATTGGACGAAAAAGAATTATCTTATTTAAAACGTTGGATAGATGCCGGAACGCCAGAGTAAGGCTATAAATAAATATGATTAAAACCTTATTTCCGAGTCAAATATACTACGCAAAGAATATCTCGAAAAACGCCAAACAGTTGAATAAAGACCTTTTGAGCGAATGCGAAAAGTTCGCTCAGATTGATGACAAAGGGCTTGAATGGTCGAAAAAAAACTATATCGGAGGCTATACGTCCTATGGCTCTTTAGCCCAGATGTGGACTCTTTCAAGCACGTTTAACGACTTAAAAAAAGAGCTGGATAAACACACCAAAAAATATATTAAAGCGCTGTCCTGGGACGTCGACCCTAAAAGCATTCAAATGACAAGTCTATGGATCAATATTATGCCTACAACTGTCACACACTCCTGGCATATCCATCCGCATTCGGCAATATCTGGAACTTATTACGTCAAGACACCAAAAAACTGTTCAGCCATTAAATTTGAAGATCCAAGAATTCGCAACTTTATGAATACGCCCACTCGCTGCTCAGACGCCGCAAAAGAACACCAATGGCACTATCAAGTCAAACCTGAAGCGGGCCATATTGTTCTTTTTGAATCATGGATGAGCCACGAAGTCCCTCCGAATCAAGCCAAAGACGAGCGCGTTTCGATCAGTTTCAACTACGACTGGATTCGTAATTAAGCTTAAGAATTGAGTTTGTGTCAGACAGAGACAAATTCAAGAGTTGCCTTGTTTTTTCCGATAAATAAATCGGTATAAAACAGGAGGACATATGTATTGCAACATGGGAATGACGGACAGATATTTTAGAATTTTCATTGGCCTTGCGTTGTTTAGCCAAGCATTCATCGGTTTCCAACAGCCTATTTTCCTCTTTGGATTCTTTCCCTTATTAATGGGGTTGAGTGGGTGGTGCCCAGCCTTCAGTCTTATTAATTGGTCCACGATGACCGAAAAGGAAATGGAGGAGCAAATCCAGCAATTCAAAAAAGAAGAGCAAGAATTTGCTAGTGGATCCGAAAAATCCAAGGCAGCTTAAGACGCTCCAACTCGATAAAAAAAAGAGAGCCTAAGGCTCTCTCTTTTTTTTATTCTCCATAAAGAAGCTCGTAATGAACTAAATTGCATTTTTGGTCTAAAACAAAAGCTTCCCTAAACCAGCCGCTATAGTACGATCCTGTATTTGTATAAATAACCGTATCTTCAGGGTAAGGTCCTAATTTTTCCTCAAATTCAGCACCCGCTTTTAGCACGCCCTCGTACTCTGGGCTGGCCGGTTGATCGCTTGGATTACCGCGCTCTTCTATAATGCTACCGATGTCTGAAGAGCAAAGAGGTGTTTGTGCGTTTGAACTCGCTCCAATCAAAAGAGACATTGTTACCAAGAAAATACCGAAAGATCTCATATTAACTCCGATAGGTTGGGATGTTATTTGTGCGCAATATAGCTTAAACCGGATTTTTTTTAAATTCAGGATACTGTTAAGCCTCATTTCGGGCTGCCTTTGAGGTCTTTTTTCAAAGACCTCAGTCTGCCATGGAGGCTTCTTGACTCTTAGTTTAAAAAGTCTTAGAACCTGATTCTTTCGTTCGGACCCCTAAGTCTCCCAAGGAGAATGTTATGATCACTTCGCTTATTAAACTGACTGAAATTCCAGAAGAAGGCATGTCTTTTTCGTGGAATCGCCGTACGGGTGAGGCTACAAAAGCTTTGGTTGATCTTATCCAGGATTCTGATTTTAATGCTGAATTCTTTATTAAACCACTTAATCAGCATGACTATTCTTTAACTGGAAACATTAAAACAGAACTTGCTGATGTCTGCTCTCGTTGTGGTGTTGATTTTAAAGTTAAGATCAATACTCGATTCAATGAAGTCCTCATTCCGAAGCAGTCTGAAGATCGAACAGGGAAATACTCGAAGGTAAATCATATTTCAGAAAAGGAATTAGATGGGCCCGAGGTGTGCGAATACATTAATAACCTTTTTGATATGGGCGAATACCTTCATGAAGCGGTGGCACTTGCTGCACCTTTTAATCCCGTAGCCCCCATAGATGAAGAAGGAAATCACAAAACTTGTAATAATCCTGAAAAAGATCAGGTAGTTATCTACGATGAAGTGATGCCGCACGAAGACAAGAAGAATCCCTTTGCAGCATTGAAGAATTTAAAACTGAATTAAACGCTTGATTTTTAAAAGACTTTGGTTAGATTACCAGTCTTTGTTAATAGACTTTTGGATATTAAAAGAGGTTAGAAATGCCAACTCCTAAGAAAAAGACTTCTCGCTCTAGACGTGATATGCGCCGTTCTCATGACGGACTTGAAACTCCAGCTTTGGCTGTAGATAAGAAAACTGGTGACCTTGTACGTCCTCACCGTGCATCTAAAGGTGCAGACGGTGCTATGTACTACAAGGGCAAGCAGATCTCTGCGGCTAAGAACTAATCTAGGTTTCTAGGATATACTATCCATGGCAGGACAGTTTCGATCCCGGATAGCAGGGACAGGCTCATATTTACCTGAGAAGATTTTAAACAATCAGGATATCGAGAAACTGGTCGACACAACCGACCAGTGGATCCGTGAACGCACTGGGATCGAACGCCGCCATATTGCGGCCGAGAACGAGGCCACATCGGACTTGTCACTCAAAGCAAGCCTTCGCGCTCTTGAGGACGCTCAACTTTCTCCAGAAGACATTGATATGATTTTGGTCGCAACTGTTTCTGGCGATCAGGTCATGCCGTCGACCGCTTGTGTACTTCAGGCAAAGCTTGGATGCAAAGACGTCATGGCTTTTGATCTATCGGCAGCGTGTTCTGGATTCGTCTACGGCCTATCTGTAGCCGACCAATTCATTCGCTCGGGAATGTACAAAAACATTTTAGTTGTTGGAGCAGAAGTTCTTCATCGCTTTGTTAATTACAAAGATCGTGATACCTGCATATTATTTGGGGACGGTGCTGGCGCTTGGATTGTCCAGCGGGCTCCGGAACAATCAGAAAATATCATATTCTCATCACACCTTCATGCGGATGGAAGCCTAGGCGAGCTATTTCAATTGGCTGCCGGTGGATCTAAAATACCAATCACTCATACTGTTTTAGAAAATGATCAACAATACATGACAATGAAGGGACGCGAAATTTTTAAAAACGCTGTCCGTACTATGTCCCAATGCTGCTCTGAAGTTTTAGAGCACAACAAAGTTTCTGCAGATAAAGTTGATTGGGTTATTCCTCATCAAGCTAATAAACGCATCATCGAGGCTGTTGCAGATCACTTCAAAATTCCAATTGAAAAAGTCATTATTCGACTTGCAGAAACAGGAAACACCTCTGCTGCGTCGATTCCTATCGCCTTTGAAATGGCTAAAAAAGATGGTCACATTAAACGTGGTCAGACTATTTTATTAACCGCCTTTGGAGCCGGCCTGACATCAGGCAGTTTGCTCTTAAAATATTAAAATCTTAAACACCGAGGTCGATTCTATGATGAATTTGATTTTCCCAGGACAAGGCAGTCAGCAACCTGGAATGGGTCTGTATTTATTCGAAAACTTTAAAGCGGCGAAAGACGTTTTTGAAGAGGCTTCCGATGCGATTAATTTCGATGTAAAAAAGCTTTGCTTCCATGGTTCTGAATCGGAGTTAGCGCTTACAGAAAATACTCAGCCGGCGCTTCTAACTGTCTCCACGGCAACTCAAAAAGTTTTACGCTCTGAGTTCGGCGTTAAAGTAGATTCTGCAGCCGGACACTCTATCGGTGAATACGCAGCACTGGTTGCCGCAGACGCACTACGTTTTTCAGATGCCGTGAAAGCTGTTCGTATTCGCGGACAAGCGATGCAGTCCGCTGTGCCTGTCGGCCAGGGCGGCATGGTAGCCCTACTAGGACTTGAAGCCGAACAAGCTGCTGAACTTTGCGCTTATGCCGTTAAAGGAGCCGGATTAGGACCACTATCCCCTGCCAACTTCAATTGCCCCGGTCAAATCGTTATTTCGGGTAATCAAAAAACAATTGATTGGCTTAAAGACAACTTTAAACCCGAAAATATTTGGGGAGAGAACGCTCCTCGACGAGCTAAAATGATTCCTTTGACGGTTTCAGCCCCTTTCCACTGTGAAATGATGAGGCCGGCGGAAGAAAAGATGAGATCCGTCTTAAGCCAAATGGAATTTAAGAATGCCACATTCCCTATCTTACAAAACTTCAATGCTAGCTTTGTAACCGAAGCTGCTGATTTACGAGAAAATTTAATTCGTCAGGTCTCTGCTCCGGTGTTGTGGACTCAATCGATGATGTTAATGAAGACTCAAAATAAAAAGAACTTCATCGAGTGTGGCGTGGGAAAAGTTCTTAACGGCCTACTAAAAAAAATAGAGCCAGAGTTCAATGTTCTAAACACAAACTCAATGGAAGATCTTAAAATTATTGAAGATTTTCTGAAAGCATCTAGTCATTGATTTTTCTTGAGTTTCCCTCAGACCTCGGACACAGTGTGTACCAGAAAAAACGATGGAGCATTTGAATGAACAGCCTGGTTGGTAAAAAAATCGTTGTTACAGGTGGCAGCCGTGGTATTGGCGCTGCAATTGTTCGCCTTCTTGCTGAAGAAGGTGCTCAGGTTGCATTTACATATTCTTCTCGGGAAGAATCAGCTCAGCAAGTAGCACAGACTCTTAAAGGGGAAGGTCATTTTTATGTAAAAATGGACATCTCTTCTGAAGAGTCAGTTAATCAAGCTTCTGATCAGATTTTTGCAAAATGGCCAGAAGTTGACGGCCTGGTTAATAATGCTGGAATCACGAAAGATGCTCTGCTTATGAGAATGAAGACAGAAGACTTCGACAGCGTAATGAATACGAATTTACGCGGGACTTTCCTGACGACAAAGATATTCTCTAAAGTGATGATGAAGGCGCGTAAGGGCTCTATCGTTAATATCACTTCTGTTATTGGTCAAACTGGAAACCCAGGACAAGCTAACTATGCGGCTTCAAAAGCAGGAACTGTTGGTTTTACAAAATCGGTCGCGGCAGAACTTGCTTCGCGCAATCTTCGATTGAACTGCGTAGCTCCGGGCTTTATTGCAACTGAAATGACTGATATTTTAACTGAAGATCAAAAAAATAAGATTATGGAACAAATCCCACTAGGAAAAATCGGCGATGCTGTGGATGTTGCTCAAGCCGTTCGTTTCCTTCTGAGTGATGAGTCAAAATACATCACCGGACACACAATCAGTGTGAACGGTGGGATGTTCATGGAATAAATTAATAACGTTTATATAAATAAACAACTAAGGAGGACAAATGTCTCTTAATCCTAAAATCAAAGATATCATCGTTGAACAATTGGGCGTTGATCCTGAGAAAGTTAAATTGGAAGCTTCTTTCATTGACGATCTTGGCGCTGACTCATTGGATATCGTTGAGCTAGTTATGGCCATGGAAGAGGAATTCGATCTTGAAATTCCAGACGAAGATGCTGAAAAACTTAAAACAGTTCAAAACGTAGTTGATTACATTACCTCTAAAGGTAAAGCGTAATTTTTACGGCGGACAATTAGTATGAGCACCCAGTACATGCGCCCAGCAAAAACACAAAGAAGAGTTGTCGTCACTGGCGTTGGAGCCGTGACTCCCCTAGGAAATACAATCCAAGATTCTTGGAGTAATGCCCTTCAAGGGAAGTCTGGTATTGCAACGATCACAAGATTCGATCATACCAATTTCGATGTGCATTTTGCAGGCGAAGTAAAGGGCTTCAATCCTGATCTCTACATAGAGAAAAAGGAACAAAAGAAGATGGGAACCTTTATCCATTACTCGATAGCCTCTACCAAAATGGCTCTTGAGATGGCGGGGTACCCAATGATGCTTCCCGAAGCAATTCGTGCTCGTACTGGTGTTCTGATTGGAGTTGGCATGGGTGGCCTTGAGGATATCGAGGAACAACATGCCAAACTAAAAGATCGCGGTCCAGGCCGTATCAGTCCCTTCTTTATTCCAGGGGTAATCACCAACCTGGCTGCCGGACAAGTCAGTATTTACACTGGCGCCCAAGGACCTAACTATTCTGTCACTTCAGCTTGTGCCTCTGGTGCTCACGCAATCGGAGAAGCCGTTCGTTATATCCGTGATGGACTCATGGATATGATGATTGCTGGCGGATCTGAAAGTACAGTTTGTGGTCTTGGTATCGGTGGATTTGCTGCGATGAAGGCTTTATCGACCCGCAATGATGCTCCAGAATTAGCAAGTCGTCCGTGGGATAAAGATCGTGATGGCTTTGTTTTAGCTGAAGGTGCCGCCACTCTTATTCTTGAGGATCTTGAGACGGCTCTAAAGCGCGGAGCTAATATTCTTTGTGAAGTAACTGGTTACGGTGCTTCTGCGGACGCTTATCATATGACAACCCCAGCCCCTGAAGGTGCTGGTGGAGCTAAAGCTATGATTATGGCGCTTAACGACGCAAACCTTAAACCTTCAGATATCAACTACATCAATGCTCATGGCACCTCCACTCCTGTTGGTGATGGTCTTGAAACAGCCGGTGTTAAATCTGTATTTGGCGATCATGCGAAAAAACTTTGGGTTTCTTCGACAAAATCAATGACAGGACATGCTCTTGGAGCTGCTGGCGCTATTGAAGCTGCCTTCTGTGTCATGACGATTAAAGATCAGATCGTGGCTCCTACAATCAATCTAGTGAATCCAAGCGATGATTGCGATTTGGATTATGTTCCACTCAAAGCTCGAGATGGAAAAATCGAGCATGTTTTAAATAACAGCTTTGGTTTCGGTGGAACCAATGCGTGCTTAGCACTCTCGAAATTTAAACTTTAAAAAAAGGACTCTGCGGAGTCCTTTTTTTTGGTTTTCTTTCCCTGTCGACAGGAATAAACTCTGACGTATGAAAATTTTTATTGGATCAGACCATGCTGGCTTTACCAGAAAAGAAGAAATTAAAAATGAGTTCCCAACCATCGAATGGGTTGATTTAGGAACTCGGTCTTTGGATTCTGTCGACTATCCAGACTACGCCAAACTTGTTGGTTTGGAAATTCAAAGAATAGAGAAGATCAATAAAGAGCAGCAAATTGAAGATGCTCTTAACGGTCAGGCTTTAGGTCTTCTTATCTGCGGATCCGGACAGGGCATGGCAATTTCTGCTAACAAGTTATCAGGAGTTCGAGCAGCGCTATGCTACAATGTAGAGCTCAGTAAACTTTCGCGCGAACATAACAATGCTAATATTTTATGTCTTGGGTCTCGTTTCAATACCCCCCAAGAAAGCTTTCAAATCTTAAGAACATTTCTTGCCACTCCATTTGCTGGCGGCAGACACCAACTTAGAACCAACAAAATAGGATAATTTATGTTTTCTCATCTTTCTAAAATAGACCCAGAATTAACAGCCGCAATGAACCTAGAGGCAGATCGCCAAGAGTACGGTCTTGAAATGATCGCCTCAGAGAACTACACCTCAAAGGCTGTTATGGAAGCTCAAGGAAGCGTACTTACAAACAAGTATGCGGAAGGCTATCCAGGAAAACGTTATTATGGCGGCTGTGCCAACGTTGATACGGTGGAATCACTTGCCATCGAACGCGCTAAAAAACTATTTGGTATGAGCTATGCCAATGTTCAACCTCACTCGGGATCGCAGGCCAATATGGCGGTTTACCTTTCGGCCTGCAAAGCTGGCGATACCATCTTAGGGATGGATTTATCCCATGGTGGACACTTAACTCATGGCTCTCCGGTGAATTTTTCAGGAATTCTTTTTAAGGCGACTTCTTACAAATTGGATCCAGATTCTGGACTTTTGAATTATCAAACCATCCGCAATACTGCATTAGAGGTAAAGCCTAAATTAATTATCGCCGGTTATTCTGCCTATCCGCGAACTTTGGATTTTGCAAAATTTAAAGAAATTGCGGATGAAGTTGGCGCAGAACTATTAGTAGATATGGCGCACTTTGCAGGTCTGGTTGCAGGTGGCCAACATCCTTCACCCGCAGCTTTTGCGGACTACGTTACAACAACAACTCATAAAACTTTACGCGGCCCTAGAGGAGGCATGATTTTAACAAACTCGGAAGAGAAGGCTAAATTCATGAACTCAAAAATCTTTCCAGGAATTCAAGGCGGCCCCTTAGAACATGTCATCGCGGGCAAGGCAGTTGCATTTAAAGAAGCACTTGAACCTAGCTTCAGAATTTACACGCAGAAAGTTGTAGAAAATGCTAAAATTCTTGCGGAATCGATGCTCTCTGAAGGTTTTAATTTAGTTACAGGCGGAACAGATAACCATCTAATTTTGGTTGATTTATCGAACAAGGAAATCACTGGTAAACAGGCTGAAATTGCTCTTGATGAAGCAGGCATTACAGTAAACAAAAATACGGTTCCCAACGAAAAGCGCTCTCCATTTGTGACGAGTGGCATTCGAATTGGGACCCCTGCTTTAACAACTCGAGGCATGGGCCGCGACGAAATGAAGCAAATTGCTAAATGGATTTCCATCGTTCTTAAAAATGCTGATAATTCAGAATTAAAAAACGACATCCATCAAAAAGTTAAAGAACTTTGCAAACAATTCCCTATTTATAAGTAGTCCTTCTAGTGAGTGAAATTTAAGCAAAACCATAAACCCAGACTTTTCTCTGGTTTTATGGTTTTTTTTTGGTTTTTTTACTGGGCCCTTTTGCTTTTTTTAGCTATATTAAAAGCAATGATTCCTTATTCTTTACGACAACTTGCACTTATAGGATCTGCACTTACTTTAGGCTCTTGCGCGAGTTTTCACACTCCGACATCAAGAAGCCTCGATAAGGCCTATTCTGAATATAACAAGTTAACTCATCCGGATGAAAAAAGAATTCTGGCGTCTGCTGCAGGCATTGCAGAGCCCGACTCCAGCAAAGGAATGTTGTTTGATTGGCCAGTGGATGATGCGCGACTTACTCGCGGCTGGCTCCCGAATAAGCGCCGACCTCATCTTGGGTTAGATCTAGCTGCCCCAAGAGGTACACCGATTCTTGCCTCAAAATCTGGAACCGTCATCTACACTGGCCGTGAATTTCGTGGCTTTGGTAAAATGATTATGATTGAGTCCGGCGATGGCTGGGCCACCCTTTATGCTCATTTAGATAATATCTTTGTCTCAGAAGGACAGGTCGTCACAATGGGTGAAGTTCTTGGAGCTATGGGCCGCACTGGACGTGCGACAGGCGTTCACCTGCATTTTGAGATTAGAAAAGTCAGTGGTCCTGTGGACCCACTTCCACTTCTTCCTAACGGCGAGGAAATCGCACGCAAAATTTCCCAGAACCCCAAACAAGAACAACCCATCTCTCGCCTCTAAATGGGGTCAGGTGTTTTTTCCTAACTGGGGCGCAGCAACCACCTTATTAGTATGACTCTGACACATGCCGGTTAGAAAAAAACACCTGACCCCATTTGGGGGAAATAAAAAAAGCCTCTGCTTGTTCGGCAGAGGCTTTTTGCTTTTTGAGGCTTGCTCTAGATTAGAACAAGTTCAAGTTCGCTGACAAACCTACGTTTGTAAGTTCTGGGCGGATGTCCAAAGGCAAGAATTGTACGTTAGGGTACAAGTAGATATCACGAGTCAAAGCCATTCCGATGCCCATTGATTGGTACGGACGAGCAGCTGTTACCGCAGATCCATCACCTTTGTAGTGAATCATCTGGAAGTAACCGAACACTGTACGGAAAGAGTATTTATCATTGAAAGAGTACTCAGCAAAAGGGAAGATTCCGTAGCCGAAATCGTCTTGTACGTTACCGTCGTCTTTCATAGCTTGAGACAACTCACCTTTGTAAAGAGTTGTATCAAAAGACAAAGCAACCCCACCTGACCAGTTAGACTCGCCAAGGTCAGCAAGAATAGTTTGGTCAAAAGATACGTTACCGAACGCATTTGAACCAACTTCAGCATCAGTTGCATCCTGAGTTGTAAAGTGAGAGTAAGTAGCTCCAGAGATCATCTGCATGCCACCAACTTTGTAAGCACGGCTGTACTCAATATACGGAGTCGCAACTTCATAACGTTTTACATCGTTAGTTCTGTTTTTACGAGGATCTTTAAATTTAGCAGAAGTAACATCACCATGGAATGGGTTCATGATAGTGATACCAGTTCCTACAGAGATAGACTCACGCTCATTAAGACGGTAGTTCATACCAACTGAACCACCCATAGCAGTCAATGTATCGCTTGATTTACCTGAACGGTAGTTTGGACGAATTTTATCCATTGGCTTCTTAACAGATCCACCTGAGTAGCTCAAAGCAGATTTGAAAGAGAACTTAGACTTAGAACCCAACTGAGAACGCATACGAGCGTTTGTGATCTCTTCGTCGATGTCCTTTTTTGTTTCGTCTTTCTTTTGAACTTCTTCAGTTTTTACTGTTGAAGTCGTTGCGTTTTGTGTTGTTGCTTCAGCCGCAAATGCGTTTACTGAACCAGCAAGAATCAGTGACAAAAGGATATTTGCTTTCACTGTTTTCCCTTTCCGTTAATTGTTTAGTTAAATCTAAACTTTGTTACACACCCAATTTGCTTTGAAAGGAAAATGAGAATCCCCATATTTCATCCCCCAAAGTATTTCCCCTACTAACCATTTAAAGGCTTTTTAAACCCCTAAACCCTGGTCCCATTTTGGAGCCAAGTTCGGTAAGAGCAACAAAGGTGCCACGCCTTTAGTCCTATTTCAACACCAAATCTTGACATTAATTCATTTTAAAGGGGCTTTAAGAAACAGATTTTTTGTCCAATAGGGGCTTTTAAGTTCGATATAAGCTGATTAATCACAACATGCTGCGACAAAAATTTCGGGGTGGTGTAATTTGTACACCACCCCGCTTGTGAAACCTTAGAGTTGGAGGCTCTAGCTTTCTTACTTAGAATTTAAGTATCCGATCATACCTGAAGGATCAGAATAGCTACCCGACCAGAACTTCATGAAGGAACCTGGTTGGAACCATTGATAGCGGTCATATGAAGAATTATTAAAGGACTTCTTCACACCTTCTTGAATAACCTCACGAGAACCATTGAAAGCCGATACTGATAAATAGTAGGGCTCACAGTTTGAATCCGCACATGTTGCCTCGATCACTAAAGTTAACCCATTTAAAGTGATCTGACCTTTAACCACTTGCCCATTCGTTGAGTGAACGGTGTAAATGTTTTGAACCTGATCATTGACCATAATTTTTGAAGTGATTTTAAGTTTACCATCAGAGTATCTCTCTCCGGTAATACCCACGACATCTAATTGATAACCTTGAGCATCCGCCTGCTCAGCCGCTATTTGATTTCGAGCTGGATCAATTGCCTGAGCTCCGAAAGCATTTCTTGTATAGCGAGCTTTGAAGCTGCTGTCCTTTTTAGCACACGCTGCTAAAGAAAGTACCGCCACCATCATTGTTATTTTAAAAAAGTTATTCAATTTCATAAAAGCCTCCATGCCATTTGATTAAGCAAGAGACCTGCCAACTGAAATCACACCTAGACCTTCGTAATGATTCGCTATTCTCACTCTGAGAAAGCGTTTCACTCTGAGAAAGCGACAAAATGGGCTTTCTTTTCCACTGGCATGTACATGAAATACACACTTCCCGAAGTTGCAAAGATTGATATTTAGCTGGAATGAGTATTAAATTGAATCAACACATGAGGTGACCATGCAGACATTAGGTCTGGTACTTTCCGGCGGAGGCGCACGAGGCGCTTATCAAGTGGGTGTTCTTTCAGCAATTGCTCACGTCGCTCAGGAGTTAGAAATCGAACGCCCATTTAAAATCTACACAGGCGTCAGTGCCGGTGCAATTAATGCCGCTTATTTAGCTGCCGGACTTGATGACTTTGCAACGACAACAAAAAGCCTCGTAGAACTTTGGTCGAAACTCACAGCAGATCAAATTTTTTATACCAGCACTTTGAATATAGGTAAAATTGGCTTAGGCTGGATCGAAGAACTCTCTTTTGGCGCTCTACTAGGAACAACCCCAGGTCGTTCGTTACTCAATACAACCCCGCTAAAAGAACTTCTTCAAAAAAATGTTAATTTTCAAAATATTCAAACCAATATCGACCAAGGGCATCTGAATGCTTTAGCTCTTACCGCCATGGACTATCGAAGTTCTCGAGGTGTTGTTTTCGTTCAAGGAGCTCCAAATACACACTCATGGAATAAGGCCCGTCATAGCAGCGAAAAAACGATTATCTCGGCAGACCATGTTCTTGCATCTTCAGCAATTCCACTTTTATTTCCACCAGCGCTTGTTGAAAATAGATGGTTTGGAGACGGTTGTGTACGCAATCAGTCGCCTTGTGGGCCGGCTCTGTATTTAGGAGCTGAAAAAATCATGGTCATCGGCGTTCGCCGCAATTCTCAGGTATTATTAAACCAAACAGAGCAAATCGAAAAGAACGCTGCCCCCTCGGTGGCTCGCGTTCTTAACGTTTTATTAAACTCGGTCATGCTTGATGGAGTAGAAACAGATTTAGAGCGCATTCGTCAGATCAACGACTTTGTTGATCGCCTTCCAAAGGACCAAGCTAAATCATTTCGAAAAGTGAATTTTAGTTTCGTGTCCCCGTCTGGAGATATTGGACAGATGGCTTTTCAAAAAGCTTCAAAACTTCCCCGAATTATACGTTACCTACTTAAAGGTCTAGGTTCCATGGAAGATGCTTCCGAGATCATTAGTTACTTGTTATTTGAGCCTTCGTTTTGTACTCAATTGATCGAATTAGGCTTTGCCGATGGAATGAAAAAGCGGGATGATATTGAAAGATTCCTGACGGAATAATAAGAACGGAAATTAGAAAATGCTCGATAACTTAGTTGGACTTAGTAAAGACTTTGGCGAAGACACCATCACCAGCCCCGTGGTGTACATAACGATTATAGCCTGCATTCTAATATGGCTAGTCTATAAACTTATCGCTCCTTATATTTTTGGAACGAATAAAAAAAACCCACTTCATACAAAATCGCACAAATTCAATTTTAACTGCCCTGTTTGTTCTACAAACCTACGGCCAACCTTTGAACGTAATGTTGCTTCAAGGGGGGGCAAACCTGATATCGCAAATATTATTTGCCCCACCTGCGGGACTGCCTCTAGATGGGACGTACTTCAAGAGAATCACCCTGTACTTGAGACTTACAAAAAGAGAGGCTAAAACCTCTCTTTTTTTTAAATTTCAACTTGAATTCCAACTTCGATCACTTGGTTCGGAGGAATTCTAAAGAAGGCTGTTGGTCTGGCCGCATTTTTAGACATAATTGCAAAAAGCTTCTCACGCCACAGCGCCATACCAGGCTCATTACTTGGAAGAATCGTCTCTCGACCTAAAACGAAAGTGGTCTCATCAATCTTAAAATGTATTCCCTGGTTGCGGCACGCATCTAAGATGTGTTTCATCTTCGGAGTTTCCATATAACCATAATTACAAATGATGCGGTAAAAATTCGGAATGATTTCCTGAATCTGAACCCGCTCTCCTTTTGTGATAGTTGGAAATTCCTTCGTTTGAATCGTTAAAATCGCCACCCGAGAATGAAGAACTTTATTATGCTTTAAATTATGAAGCAATGGTACTGGAACACCCCATGGATCCCCGGCCATATATAAAGCCGTTCCCGGAACCCGGACCGGAGGCTCTCGTAAAAGTTTTTGGCAAAAATCCTCTACGCGCATCGAGCGTTCTTTCAATTTTGAGTACAGCAGTCGACGACCTAGCTGCCATGTTGTCATTAGCAAATAAATCACAGCACCAATAACCAAAGGCACCCAGCCTCCATGCGTGATCTTCAAGGCGTTGGCCGCAAAGAAAGCAATATCCATAATTAAAAATGCGCCGAATATGATACCCGCCCGAGCGACACTCCAACCCCATTGAATACGTGCCACTTCAAAAGCTAGAATCGTTGTTATAACCATCGTCCCAGTCACAGCAATACCGTAGGCTGCCGCAAGATTTGAAGACGTTTTAAAAGTTAACACAAGCCAAATTACCCCAGCAAATAAAGACCAGTTAATGAATGGAATGTAAATTTGTCCAATTTCCTGAGACGATGTATGGACAATGTTTAGGCGTGGACATAATCCCAATTGAATTGCCTGTCGTGTGATAGAGAAAACACCAGAAATAAGGGCCTGAGAGGCAATCACCGTCGCTAGAGTAGACAATATTACCAAAGGAACCAAGGCCCACTGCGGAGCCATCAAATAAAAAGGGTTACTAATAGCATCGGGATTCGTAATTAAAAGAGCCCCTTGTCCTAAGTAGTTTAAAATCAATGCCGGCATGGCAACAAAAAACCAAGCAAGGCGAATGGGCTCACGCCCAAAGTGTCCCATATCAGCGTAAAGAGCCTCGCCCCCGGTCACAACTAGAAACACGGAGCCCAAAACAAATCCGGCAATCAGACCGTTATCGAAGAAAAACTGCACTGCATATTTAGGATTGACCGCAATTAGAATGTCCGGATTTTTGGTGATTCCGTAAATACCTAGAGAGGCCAAGACTCCAAACCAAATCAATAGAACAGGACCAAATATAACGCCAATTCGGCCTGTTCCGTATCGCTGCATTAAGAATAAAGCATTCAGAATAAAAATTGTTACAGGTAAAACATAAGGAGATAGATGAGGTGTTGCATACTGAATCCCCTCAACTGCTGAAAGTACAGAAATCGCCGGAGTAATAACTCCGTCTCCATAAAGAAGAGCAGCTCCAAATACCCCCATTACCGTCAACCAAAACTTTAACTTTCCACCATCACCATCTCGCCCCTTGGAAGCTCGCACCGCCAGCGCCATGAGTGAAAGAATACCACCCTCACCTTTATTATCCGCGCGCATAACAAAGGCCATATACTTCACGCATATAACCAACAAGATAGTCCAAAGAATTAAAGATAAAATGCCAACGACATTCTGGGGAGTGAAAGGCAAACCATACTCGTGACCAAAACATTCGCGTAGGGCATAAAGTGGGCTCGTTCCAATATCCCCAAAGACAATTCCTAAGGCACCTAGAGCCAAGAACCAAATAGAGTTTTTTTGAGCATGAGAATGTTCGATAAGAACCTCCAACAATCGAAAACTTAAAGTATTTATTTAACGGGCTGGCGCTTTATGTGTGAGTTTGCATCTAATTCCGATTGCTTAAGAGCCGCACAGAACTTCGTGAAACCTTTAGCCTGCTTAACTAGAAGATCTTGCACAACCGAGTCGGAAATCTGATCGTCTTTTAAAATTTTCCACACATTCATCATAAAAACGCGCTCTGGAAAAATAAATGCATTCCGATAACCAAAAACCTGTTGTAAATGCTCGACGGGTCTTAATCCACCAAACATTCCTCCTAATCCAACAAAACATACAGGTCGATACTCGAAGGATTCAGGAAATTTTAAATGATCGATGAAATACTTCAAAACTCCAGGCATAGATCCATTATATTCAGGAGTCACAACGATCAAACCATCGCTAGATAATATTTTATTAGTAAAGTTGGCTAATACCTCGGGATGAGCAACTCCGTAGTGTGGCCCCGAAAACAAGCCTTCTTTCACTTCACACAGATCCAAGATTTCAACCTGCTCACCTAACTGACTGTAGATAGCTTGAATAATTTTAGAGATTTTTAGAGTATTAGAACCACTGCGATCAGTTCCAGAGATGATGTACTTCATTGAATATTCCTTGATGATGAGTCCCGTGGGCTCAGCTTAAACCCGATTCTGTTATTTTTCTACTAGACAATTAGATACCGCCGAAGCTCTAATAAGTAAAGAAGAGGATAACTCATGAAGATATGGTTTGTTCTACATAACGGGCAAGTGACAGGCCCCAATACTCCCGGGGAAATTGAATCTCTGCTTCCAAATTTAGCAGAGCCCTTGATTTGGGGTAAAGGAAGCTCTGAATGGTTGCCGCCCGACAAATGGCGCAAACAAGTCAAAGAAGTCGAATCCTCAAGACCGGGCACATCCGCCACCGCTCCTCAAGACTTGATCCAATGGAGATATCGAATTGAAGGGAAAGAATATGCCCCTTGCTCGTTCAGTGAACTTTTAAATGTTCTTCGAGGCATGAAGGACTATTCTATTATCGATGTCAGATCGGACAAGCATAGATCTTGGAGAGAAGTTTACACAGTGACATCCATCGTTGAAGCCCTAGGCATAAGCAGACGCAGTGCTCCTCGCGTTCCAATCATGGGAACACTCGATTGCGAAACTGAAAATGGACCTCGAAAACTCCGGGTATTATCCATCTCTGAAGGAGGTCTTGGCGTCGGCGACGCTCACAATCTTCAAATTGGAGAAAAACTTCGCATTCAACTTCAAAGTCCCAACCTCTATCAACCAATTTTAGCAACTTGTGAGGTTGTCTACGTTGGTAAAGAAGGCTATGCGGGTCTGAAATTCACGGTCTTACCGATGGAGTCACAAACTCTGATAATTGAATATGTGAAAAAATTCGATACCGAAGACTAAACCGAACTCTAAGTTCAATAGTTATACCCTCAAGCTAAATTCTTAAAGCCCGCGTAGAGCCTCGCTTGCTCTTAAAACCGTCTCTTTTTTGAAGTTCAAAACCAAGAAATTTAAGCGCTCTTTTAAGATTGCCCTTGGCCGAATAGGTCGCAAATAAGCATTTTTCCTCGGCCCCTTTATCTATAAACCTTACTAAAAATTCTTCTTCCCATAAATGGGGAGACGTCTTCGAACTAAAAGCATCGTACAAAATGCAATGGCTGCGCTTTAGCGGAAGAGTCTCTGATTTAATATCTTTCTGAATATCCTCAACGGTTTTAAAATAATTTTTTAAAACCGACTTAACATCTGAAAGACTTAATTCTAGCGGCAACTGCTTTTGGATGGACATCCAAACTTCATCGTAGGTCATTTGGATCTCGGCAGACAGGGGGCGGTCATAAAGCCAATCAATAAAAGCCTCGCGAAGCTCTGAAACGCTTTCGTAAGATAAAATATGGCCGATTTTTGCGCCTGAAATCAATGAATAGGCAGCTATATTCAGCTCGATATAACCCAAACCAAGACCCACCACGGTAAAACCAACGGGCCCTTTTATTTGCTGAAAAGCAAGATGAATCAACTCTCCGTAAATAAGCTGCGTCTCGCTGGCGGCCCCTCCAGAGTGGTGCATAGCCTCCCCGTGCTGGTAAGCCGGATTTAAAGAACTTAAAAGACGTAAGGACGGGCTCCCGTCTGCAGTCCATTCAATTGTAAAGCCGATATCCTGCCAGTTCTTCATTTGTTTTATTTGCCCCTTTGCGCTATACAAACAAGCCTATGAATCCATTGAGCCCTTCTTCTTCACAAAATATCTTGCAAGAGTCACCTAAAGACGTGCTGTTTCCTGAGTGGAACGGGGCTCCCTACTATCCGATTAAACAATATTACCGCAAGATATTCGGAGAAAAGGTTCATAAGATCCCCGTGTCGGTCGTTGATGACTGCCCAAACCGTCGCGGCCTCAAGGGTATGCAGACCTGTGTTTTTTGTGATGTTTGGGGATCTGCGGCCAATGCCGAGTCACTAACAATGCCGCTTCGAAATCAAATCGAAAAATACAAAGAAAATTTAGCAAAAAAGCACAAAGTAAGCTCTTTTTTAGTTTATTTTCAGGCCTATACCAATACTTTCACAAAAGTTTCGGCCTTAAGGGCGAACTTCGAAACGGCTCTTTCTTACGATTTTGTTAAAGGCTTGACGATTGGAACGCGCCCGGACTGTCTGAGTCCCGCCGTTATGGATCTTTGGCAAGAGATGCACGACCGATCTTTTGTCTTTGTTGAACTCGGCGTTCAATCCTTTAACGAAGATCAATTGCTTTTTATGAGACGAGGACACACTGCGGACGCCAGCATCAAAGCAATCCATAAAATCAGTCAAAATACCAAGGTGGATCTAGGTATTCATCTTATTTTTGGAAACCCCGGAGAAACTGATGAGCAGATTATTGAAACTGCCAAAATCTGCAACGATTTACCGATCACAAATGTAAAGCTTCACAACCTTCACGTTTTAAAACAAACTCCCCTGGAAGAAATGTATGCCAAAGGGGAGTTTACCCCGATCGAGTTTGATCAATACGCTCATCGTGTGGCTCTATTTCTTCAACATCTGGATCCGCGCCTAGCCGTGCATCGTTTAGCGGCCTACTCGTCTCGCCGAGACGAGCTGATTGCACCAGCATGGACGGGAAATAAGATGAAAACCCATCAAGAAATCATCGATCACATGATGAATCAGGGCTTCTTCCAAGGTCAGTTATTCAGATAGATCCCGTCACGGAAACTCCAGATAACAAGTTCGCAATTTTTTAAGGTTTGATGCTGGGGTGTCTTACGAAGAAAAGAGTCCATCGTTCGAATCCAGAAACCATGACCACACACAATACCGGTCTGTTCTGAGCTTGCTAGGAAATCATTTAAAAACAAGAGCCCGCGCTGCAAAAGTTCGTTTTTAGATTCTCCGTTAGGAACTTTAAAATCCCAGTGTTCAAAAGAGAAATCGTACCAGCGCCCCCAGTAGTCCTCCCCGTACTCGGCCAGAATTTCAGGGTGAGTTCTTCCCTCGAAATCACCTAAAAAGACTTCTCTGAGTCGAGAATCTATCTTCAGTGGTAACTTTTGACCTGTTGCTATCAATGCGGTCTCTTGAGAGCGCTTTAGATCGCTGACATAAATGTACTGACACTGTTTGATAGGAAGTATTTCTGCTTGATAAAGCTGTTCTGCTTGGAGCCTTCCAGAAGTATTTAAGTTAATGTCAGAATGACCTTGAAGACGTCGTTCGGCGTTCCATTCTGTCTCACCATGGCGAAAAACATAAAGAGTCTTGGTTTTGTTCATAGGGGCAATTTAAACATTATCCACAGCAATTCACAGCTCAAATGTGCATAAGTACAAATAGGCTTTTAAGTTTCTGTAAGAAGAAGACAGTTAAAAAGCCAAAAAGAACAAAAAAATCAGCCATTAACCGTCTAGACTTAGGTCTTTAGAGCGAAAAATAGGCAACCATGCCCCTTAAAAAGGCAATACACCCAAGTCAATGCTTTCTAATTTTGTGCTTAAATGTTGTGCAACGTCAGAAAAAAAAGATCTAATTTTTGCAAAAAGTTCTTGAATCATTTGAGAAATAAATTCAAAGTTGGAGTTGAGATCACAACCCGCTCTATTGATGGAGCACCCAAAGCGAACCACTAGATATAGTGGTTACCACCGGAGGACGCGATGAATTGCGCCAGGATTCTCAAGCGGCAGTTAAGGATTTAATTCCAACGACGGCCATCGTTTTTTCACTAAATTTTATAAATGCAGTTATGGATTACGATCCTAAGCTGAAGTCTAGGTTTACCGCGAGGGGCGGTAAGCTAAGGCATTTTTTTCGCCCGATGGAACGGGCCCGAGGGGACAACAATGATGCAACATGAGCAGTACGGCGGACATGTAATGAGAGTTAAAAAGAGAGATGGCACTCTTGAACCGGTTGACGTCACAAAAATCGTCGAACGAGTTACTCGATGCTGCCAAGGCCTTTCTACGGTAGACCCGCTTCGCGTGGCAACCAAGGCTATCTCTGGTCTCTATGATGGTGCTTCAACCAAAGAATTGGATAATCTTTGTATCCAAACAGCTTCTCTATTGATTGGTGAAGATCCCGAATATTCAAAGTTGGCGGCCCGCCTTCTTTCGACTTTTGTTGATGAAGAAGTGCGTTCACAAAAAATTCAATCTTTTGCAGACTCTGTTGCTTTTGGCTTTAACAACGGCCTTCTTGCTGAAGCGACCTATAAATTTGTTGAAGCAAACAAAGCAGCTCTTTGTGCTGCCATCGAACCTTATCGCACGGATCGTTTTGAATACTTCGGATTGCGTACAGTTTATGATCGCTATCTTTTGAAAAACCCTATCTCACGCCAAGTTTTCGAAACCCCTCAGTATTTCTTTATGCGTGTTGCCTGCGGTTTAGCTCAGACTGTTGATGAAGCTATTGAATTCTATAGACTCATTTCGTCTCATGATTACCTTGCTTCGACACCTACCCTATTCAATTCAGGAACTCTACGCCCTCAAATGAGCTCTTGTTACCTTTTGGACTCTCCAGATGATGACTTGAAATCAATTTATGAAAAGTACGCTGATGTAGCGATGCTTTCTAAATTTGCCGGTGGAATTGGGGTTTCTTACAGCCGCGTACGGGCTCGTGGTTCTTTAATTAAAGGAACTAATGGCCATTCAAATGGTATTATTCCTTGGCTTAAGACTTTGGACTCGTCTGTTGCTGCTGTTAACCAAGGCGGAAAACGTAAGGGCGCAGCCTGTGTTTATCTTGAAACATGGCACGCAGATATCGAAGAGTTCCTAGAGTTGCGTGACAACACAGGTGACGATCAGAAAAGAACGCACAACTTGAACCTGGCAAACTGGACTCCTGATCTATTCATGAAACGCGTTGAAGAAGACGGTATGTGGTCCCTGTTTGACCCTAAAGTTGTTCCGCACTTCGTGGATATTTACGGGCCCGAGTTCGAACAAGAGTACATCAAAGCAGAAGCCGAGAAAAAGTACACTAAACAGCTAAAGGCTCGTGATCTTTACACTCGTATGATGAAGACATTGGCACAAACTGGAAATGGCTGGATGACATTCAAAGATGCATCCAACATGAAAGCCAACCAAACTGGCGAAGCTGGCAATGTTATCCATCTTTCAAATCTATGCACAGAGATTTTGGAAGTCACAAGCAATAAAGAAACAGCGGTCTGCAACCTTGGTTCAGTCAACCTTGGTCGCCACGTTGTGAACGGAGCTTTTGACTACGATAAACTGGCTCGCACAGTAAAAACTGCAGTTAAATACTTGGACCGCGTTGTTGATATCAACTTCTATCCAATTGGAACGGCAATGGACTCTAACCACAAATGGCGTCCAGTGGGATTGGGAGTCATGGGTCTTCAGGATGTTTTCTTCCAATTGAAGCTTCCTTTTGATTCTGCACAAGCCCGAGAAATCTCTAAAAAAATCCAAGAGGTGATCTACTTTAACGCGTTGTCAACTTCTTGTGATCTTGCTGAAAAGCAAGGGCCTCACACTGCCTTTGAACAAACCAAAGCAGCTAAGGGTCTTCTACAATTCGATCTATGGGGAGTAAAACCTGAAGACACTCAAAAATGGAATGACCTAAAAGCTCGTATCCAGAAGCACGGTCTTCGCAACTCTCTTTTGATTGCAATTGCGCCGACAGCAACAATTGCATCTATCGTTGGTTGCTACGAGGCTATCGAACCTCAAGTTTCAAACTTGTTTAAACGCGAAACTCTTTCTGGAGAGTTCTTACAGATCAATCGTTACCTTGTGACAGAGCTTAAAGCATTGAACCTTTGGAACGATGATGTGCGCACTGAAATCAAGTTGAATGAAGGTTCCATCCAAGATATCGCGGCTATTCCAGCTCGTCTGAAAGAGATCTTCAGAACAGTATGGGAAATTCCAATGAAATCTTTGATTGATATGGCAGCTGATCGCGGCGCTTACATCGATCAAGCTCAAAGCTTGAATCTTTTCCAAGAAGCACCAACTATTGGAAAACTTTCTTCGATGTACATGTATGCGTGGAAGCAAGGTATTAAGACAACTTATTACCTACGCTCTAGACCGGCGACAAAAATCGCAAAAACAACTATCAAAACCAACTTGGGCGAGATCGCAAACGCAAACGGTAAAGCAGAATCAATGGATGCAGCACCAGCAGCTCCTAAAAAAGTTTACTCGGATGCTGAGGTTATCGCTTGCTCACTCGAAAACCCTGAGGCCTGCGAAGCTTGCCAATAAAGGTAGGCTCCCGCTAGTTAGTAACAAGCCGATATAGGCTAGAAATTTTGGAGATTAAAATGTTATTAGATCCTGGTTTTAATTTAACTCTTCGACCAATGAAGTACCCAGTTTTTTACGAAATGTATAAAAACGGTATCAAAAACACCTGGACCGTTGACGAAATCGACTGGTCAACAGACCTATCAGATCTTCACAGCAAGTTAAATACTTCCGAGAAGCATTTGATCAACCGTCTAGTTGCTTTTTTCGCAACAGGAGACAGCATCGTTGGAAACAACTTAGTTCTAAATCTTTACAAACATATCAATGCTCCAGAAGCACGTTTGTATTTGTCTCGTCAGTTGTTTGAAGAAGCTTTGCACGTTCAGTTCTACTTAACTCTTTTGGATAATTATATTCCTCACCCTGATGAAAGAGCGAAGGCCTTTGCAGCCGTTGATAATATTCCATCAGTTAAGAAAAAAGCAGACTTTGCTTTTAAATGGATGGACTCAATCAACGAACTTGAGACTCTTCACACGAAAGAAGATCGTCGTAAGTTTTTGATGAATATGATCTGCTTCGCGGCTTGCGTTGAAGGCCTCTTCTTCTTTGCATCTTTTGCATATGTTTACTTCTTGCGCTCAAAGGGACTTCTTCAAGGTCTTGCGTCGGGAACTAACTGGGTATTCCGTGACGAATCTATGCATATGGCTTTTGCCTTTGAAGTGATTAAAACTGTTCGCCAAGAAGAACCAGATCTTTTCAATGAACAAATGGAAGAAATGGTTGTTCAAATGTTGGAAGACGCTATTGAGTGCGAAATGATGTTTGCAAAAGACATCCTTCAATTTGGTGTTGCTGGACTTTCAGAAAAAGACATGCGTCAATACCTTGAGTATTGTGCGGATCAACGTCTTGAAACACTTCACATCGCACCTCGCTACAATGCGAAGAATCCATTCGATTTCATGGAACTGCAAGACGTTCAAGAACTTGCAAACTTCTTTGAAAGAAGAGTTTCAGCTTACCAAACTGGTATCTCTGGGTCTGTGGCATTTGACGAAAGCTTCTAATGCGCATTAAAGAGAACCTCTTTTGGGGCTTGATCTTAGTTTTGTTTTTCTTAGGAGGCTACCTGCACGGTAGCCTTCCTTTTTCTAAAATCAAACGTCTTCTGAATCCCGACAAGCAATTGAGGATCTTAATTCACTCTCCAAGTCTTTTACCTGAAGAGCTTTTACAGAAATTGCAAAAAAAATCCTACACTCTACGTATTGATCCAGTTCAGTACTATGACGACCTCAAAGTAGAGCTTCTGAAATCACCAGGCCCAGATTTGATCTTAATCCCGCATAGCTGGGTTGCTCCTCTTCAAAAGGAAAATCTATTACTAAGAACATCAAATAGTCTTTTTAATGAATTTGCCGTCGACTTTCAAAACCACAAAAATCTTTTCTATCCTTGGTTTTGGTTTGTAACTAAAAGCTTCAGTATCGCAGAAAAAAATAGTGATGTAATATCAGCTGATTCTGACTCTACCTACTGGATAGAGACCTTAATTAACGATGGACCGGCCTTAATAAAGCATGAATCCAAAAACGTTTTTCTTCCTCATGTTATGAAAATTGAAAACACCCATTCGTCTTTTGTTCCTGGAAAATCAAAGCTTTGGGTGTTTGGCTGGAGCCTCCCAAAAACAGCAGAGTCGGCGGAGGACTCATTAAATCTTTTAAAAGATCTTTACGAATATCCCATTTACGAAAGCGCCTTATTAACCGTTCCTGCCGCTTCAGTACTAAAGAGAACAGACAGTGAGCCATGGGAGCATTGGAAAAAGCCACAATCACTTCGAGATCTTCCCTTTGATCAAATAACGATAAAAGAATAAAAAAAGGCGGCCGAAGACCGCCTTTTTATTTAATTATTCATATCAATTATTGAGTCACCGTAAACTGAACATACGATGTTCCGCCCGAAGCTGGATTATCGATAGCCTGACCATTTTCAGAACCACGAATCATCGCAGTCAAATAATAGCCGGCAGGCGCAGTTAGGCTTCCTAAACGAACACTTGCCGAGAATCGACCATTCACACAAGAGACAACATTGGCCGTTCCCACATTTAAATCAAAATAATCTGTCGTTTTAATATTCCCCGTCGAAGCAGGAATTCCGGTACTAATTTGAAGATAAATTCCAGATGAAGCGTAGGGACTATAGCAAGTTCCCGTGATATCTAATCGATTGTCGGCTCCCACTTTTAGCGTATAAGCACCACTATCGATCTGCACCATCAATTGCTCTGGCTTCGCCGTGATAGTCGAAGCACACCCCGGAGGACACTCTGCCTTTTTTGCAGAGTCGGAAAGTAAATCATTTTGATTGAAAGAGCCGCAGGCCGAAAGACCTACCGCAATCATAGAGATAGAAAGAAGTCGGATTGACCTTAGAAACATAGCTTCCCCCTGCTATCTATCTTATCGGCAAAAGAAGCTAAAACCCGACCTTTTTCTTGAGTTGTTCCCAATTTGAGACGAAGTATTTTTGATATTCCAGATCGGACAGGAAAAGTAAATAGGTCGAGGTCATTACCAGAGAGAACACCATCAATCCCATTGTAATTCCAATCCCAAGGTGAAACAAAACTCCTAATCCTAGCCAAATATTTTTTGTTTTACGAGAGTTAACGGCTACCGGCCAAAATATCTCGTAGATCACCGTAAAAAACGTCATGAACGCTATAAAAAAAGGAAAGTGTTTTATAAAAGTAAAATCTGCCACCGTTTGTTGAGGGTTGGCTAAAACATTCCAAAGAGCCGTCCCTTCCCACCAACTAGAACCTTTTAATTTTTCAAGTCCCGTATAGCAATAAATCGTGCACATCTGAATTTGTAAAAGACGAACGCCCACGGAACCTAAAATATCCGTATGACTTTGAATTCGAAATTTAAAGAACCCAGGCCACTTCTTTACTAAAAAGCTTTTTACTGTCCAAGACTCAAAACAATTAGTTAAGGAAAGTAAAAACAACAGTATAGTTCCGATATGATCGGCGCCAAAAACAATCGAATAATTTCTTTGTATAAAGGCAATTTGTAAAATCCAGGCGATTAAAACCAGAAGCCTATTTCCTACTCCGATAAAAATCAATCCCAAGCAAAGAACTAAAAGATAATGGAAAAAAGGCCCCCACGAATCGCTCCAGAAAAACCACGAAAAAGGGGGGCGAAGCATTTCCGGCATAACAAAAAACCGTAAAGAACGGGGCATCCATGAAGCATCTGTATAATAATCCAAATGAAAGCTTCTCATCAATGCCATGTAAAACAGTGTGCCCGTTAATAGTAAACGAAAAAGCCCCAGCACTGATGTCGAACGCGGTCTAAACCACCAATGATCCCACTTGCCCCAAACGAAACTGAAGAGCCGATAAATAAGATTTTTCACTTCTGTTAACATCTTGTGATTCATAACCAAACTTTATCCTGCTCACCAGTGCAATTGTGATCGACCTTAATAAACTGAAGTTCTTGACTCAACTCCTGAACGTCACGATTCATTGATGTCTGAGCCGCATCAATTGGAGGTACAGTTTCCATTACGTATTCCATATAAACATTCTCGGCTCCGGGATATTGGCGACAAATCCACGGCCCCATAAGAACACCAAGTCGCTTATGATCTAACAGCATAAAGCGCATGACCGTCCAATCACGTTTTCCTCGAATATCCGTTGCTGAGTGATTTTTCTCTTTCGGAAAAAAACCTTCGACGGATTCTTTGTCTGAATCCTGAAAATAAACCACATAACGTAGATACAAAACATGAGCCGGGTCTGGAGAGAAAAAACTCCAACCAACATTCAACCCCATTGCATTGGCGTAGGGATATATCAAAGGCAGCTGCCGTCCTAAAAAACTAAAGGCATTTGGCATCACAATCATAGAAAGCACATGAACGACAATCCAAATTGAAAGTGAAATTTTAAAAACAAAAATCAGGAATCTTTTATTCATCATGTATATTTGAACATCACTTAATGGCCTATTCAAATGAAAAGCTCCCTCTCGGGAGCTTCTTTCTTTACTTTATTTGAATCAATCCTGTTTTATTATACACATCATCTAAAGTCTTCGCTGCAACAACACGTGCGCGTTCAGCACCTTTTCTCATTTCAGCCTCAAGATAATCTCGGTTTTTCATCAAGTCATCGTACTTTGCTTTAACCGGAGAAAGCGTATTCACAACGATCTCTGCCAAATCCACCTTTAAATGCCCGTACATCTTGCCTTCATAAATTTTCTCGATTTCGTCGTAAGACTTACCAGAAAGGACAGAATAAATAGTCATCAAATTAGCAAGGCCTGCTTTATTTTCTAAGTCAAACTTTACAACTGTGTCCGAATCCGTAACCGCGGATTTGATCTTCTTTTCAATTTTTTTCGCATCATCGATAATAGATACAAAGTTTTTTTCATTCTCGTCAGACTTAGACATCTTTTTGGACGCATCCTGAAGAGCCATAATGCGAGCCCCTGTTTTGCCAATATATGGTTCAGGCATTTTAAAAGTCCCTTGCCCGTATCTATTCTGCCAGAAACCGACAAGATCACGGCAAAGCTCTAAATGCTGTTTCTGATCTTCACCAACAGGTACAAGATCCGCTTGATAAAGCAAAATATCCGCAGCCATTAAGGTTGGATAAGTGAATAGACCTGCGTTGATGTTTTTCACATGCTTTTCGGCTTTTTCCTTAAACTGAGTCATCCGATTTAGATAACCCATCGGGGTTAAACAAGTCAGAATCCACATCAATTGGGTATGCTCTGGAACATGAGACTGTACAAAAATAGTATTTTCGGAGGGATCCAAACCCAAAGCTAAGTATTGAGCATAGAAACTAAACGTACGATCACGCAAAACAGCAGGGTCTTGTTCTACAGTTAAGGCATGCAAGTCAGCTAGGAAATAAAAGCAATTGTACTCTTCTTGTAGCTTGGTCCAATTATTAATCGCACCAATGTAGTTACCAAGAGTTAAATTACCCGTGACAGTGCTTGCACTTAAAATCGTTTTTTTCATTTATTGCTCGACCTCGTCTGCCTCATCAATAAAAGGTAACTCATCATCTTCGTTCTCTTCATTATCTTCAGAATCAAAAAGAGCTTCTTGCTCTTCTAGCTCATCGCTGCTGGCTTTATCTAGGTCTTTATCTGACTCAAAATCAGCAATCGCGGCCTGAAGTTCTTCAGAAAAATTTTCATCAGAAGCCTCAGTTACTGCCTGCTCACTTTCAGTGGAATCTGCCTGAACTGCTTCTAGAGAGTCTTCACTCTTTTTCTTTTTAGAGCCCAAAGAGGCCATTTTTTCTGCTTTTTGCTTCTCTTCAAACTCCACTAAAGTCATCCCGGAAGCTAAAGCTTCATCATATTTCTTAAGCCAATTTTGGTCTCGAGTAGATACTGGTTCACCCATAGTTAAGGCTTCACGAATATTTTGAGCTCGCTCTTGATTGCGCTTCTCGGCCTGGCGCTTTTTCTCTTCTTCAAAGAAGTTCGAACTCGTAGAAATCTCGCCTAATTGCTCTTCGATTTTCATTAATTCGTCTTCACCGGCAGAGTAACTCATAATAGTCACTTGCTCTGACAAAGAATCCGTGATCGATGAAAGGGTTGGCTTTTGTTCTGGTTCCTCGCCAATCCCCTCAGGAAGGATTTCATCGATTTGTGATAAAGTCGGCAATTCCTTAAGATTTCTAAGACCAAAAATCTCTAGGAACTTACGAGTAGTCCCATATTGCATTGGTCTTCCTGGCAACTCAGACTTTCCTTGAAAATTAACTAAGTTCTTTTCCATCAACGCGCGAAGCAAGTGACCAGACTCGACGCCGCGAATTTCATCAACCTCTGCTTTTACAATAGGCTGTTTGTAAGCAACAATTGCTAACGTCTCTAAAGCCGGGCCAGACAACTTAAACTGACGAGTCTTTAAAGAGCGACGCAACCACTCTAAATTATCTACTTTAGTGCGTAACTGATAGCCGCCTGGAACTTCTTCCAAAGTAACTCCGCGACGACCACCCGCGTACTCGACCATCAACTGATCTAAAGTGCGCTTGATCTTTCTGGTATCAATATTTGTACCTTTAAATACTTCTTTAATTTGCCCTAAAGAAACGGGACGATCACTTGCAAAAAGTATAGACTCCATGATCGACTCAAGGCGCTCTTCTTCTACGAATTCAACTTCTTCAATTTCCGCAGCCTCAAATGAATCTAGCTCGGTCCCTTCAAGATCTAGACTTTCCTCAGACTCTTCATTTCCATCTTCATCAGAAGCCTCAGGTAAAAAACCTTCCGTTTCCTCTTCTTCTTGAAGGAAGACAGACGCCTCGGTGGTCACATACTCATCACCAAACTCAGCCTTCATTGCTTCTTCAAGTTCATTTTCATTGAAATCTTTTACATCTGACATGGAACTATCCCCTCTTATACTTCTTGCTCAGAATCTTGATCATTTAAAGTCACTTGTTCAGAGCCCAACACATCTGTTGAATCTCCAAAAAGCTCTTTCTCGGCAGCGAAGATCTCGTCGTCGCTTGCTAAATCAGCAACTTCCATGTCATTTTCAATAATTGAATCAAGATCATCCCCATCCTTAAGGACAAAATCATTTCCTAAAATTTCATCAGCGCTTGCCACCTCACCAACATCCTCTAGACCAACCAGTGGCTCTAGAGAAAGCTGAGCTTGTGACTCGTTTTCTTTTAACAGAGATTGTAATTCTTCTTCTGCTGCGGCCTCTTTTTTAGCCTTGGTAATCATCGCTTCAGCCGAGGCTTCTGCGCCCATCGAATCGTATTCTTCAACCCGAGAGATAGCATCACCTTCGATAGGCTTCTTTGTATCAATCCAGATGTCTCCGTAAACTTCACTTTGATATAAGGAAACAAAACCCATTTTCCCAAGTTCAAGAGCTGACAGGAAAGTGATTAGCAACTGTTTACCCTTGTTTTCTGCCGCACCCACAAGATCCATTAAGATCACTCGCTGACCAGGAATAAGACGATCTTTGATCTCCAAAATTCGTCCAGCGATGGATTGTGTTTTTTGTGCAACTTGGTGAATCTTCTTTTTTGCAGCTTTAATGATACGGCGATAACTCCCGATCAAAGAAAACAGAGCGTTTTCTTCTAAGATGATTTCATCTTCCTTGGGCTGAAGCGTTTCGCGCATTCCACGAATCCATAAATCACGCCCTAAAAGGGGACGTTCATACAAGGCTTTAGCCGCTTCTTGATATTTTTGGTATTCAATCAGCTTCTGAACTAGTTCTTTACGTGGATCCTCAGTTTCTACGATTTCGCCATTTTCATCATACTGTGGAAGTAACATTCTAGACTTAATCTGAATTAAAGTGGCAGCCATAGCTACAAATTCGCCAGCTACTTCCAAATCCAATTCCTTCATTAGTTTGATGTACTCTAAATACTGATGAGTGATTTCATGGATTTTAATATCCATAATATCCATCTCTTCTTTACGGATAAGATAAAGAAGCAGTCCAAGAGGTCCTTCAAATTTAGGAAGTTGAACGTTAATACTCATTTACACACCTTTATTAAATAAAAAAATAAATCTAAAGAGCACCACTCAAGGCCCAGTTAATCAACAGACTATGAGTCCACATCACTGGAACTGCCAAAACTCGCAAAACGCCAGTTAAAACCAATGCCATCAAAATCAAGCTGGTCACATGCTCATTTTGCTCGAGCTTGTAATTCAAACTTGCTGGTAAAAAGCGCGCCAACACCTTACCCCCATCCAGCGGGTGCAAGGGTATTATGTTAAATATCGCAAGAAACAGATTTGTTCCGATAAAAACATTCAATAAATTGATCAAAGCCTTAGCAAAACTCAGAACTGCTCCATAACGAACGATCAACGCAATACCTAATGCGCCGACCAACGCCAGGAATACGTTCGATAAAGGACCCGCCAGAGCAATCCAAAACATATCGGTTCTGACATTTCTTAAATTACGTGAATTCACAGGGACCGGCTTCGCCCAACCAAAAAATATAGGAGAAGAAAAAGCAATGGCCATCAAAGGCAAAACAAAGGTTCCCAACACATCAGCATGAGCCATCGGATTCAATGTTAAGCGCCCCATCACTTCTGCGGTATTGTCACCTCGCAATTTCGCAACAAAGCCATGCGCAAACTCGTGAAAGCAAAGCGCAAACAAAAATGGAATGAAATAAATACCGATTTTCGCACCAATCTCTAATAAATCCATAACTTAACGCTAAACAACCCCTAGACTCTTGTCTAGCTTATGTCGGAGTTTGCTGAAACTTCATGCAGTAATTATGTTGCAGTGCTTAACGAGAAAAGCTGACGCACATCGATCAAGCTCGGGTAGCCTTTGACAAGACTTGAATTTATTCAGCTGAAACGCTAGCTTAACTAGGCTTTCAATACAACATTTTTAAGGAGTAGCTGATGTCTCACATGCCTGCATTAACAATGCTTTCCGAAGACGAAGTGGCATTTCGCGACGCCGTTCGTGCGTTCGCTGAATCTGAAATTAAACCTCTAGTAACTCATATGGACGAAAAAGCTGAAATGGACCCGGCTTTAGTTAAAAAGCTTTTTGAAATGGGTTTAATGGCGATCGAAACGCCCGAGCAGTATGGCGGCGCGGGCTCTTCATTTTTCATGGCCTGTCTAGCTGTTGAAGAGCTTGGCCGTGTTGATGGGTCGGTTTCTGTTCTTTGCGACGTCCAAAATACTCTGGTTACCAATGCGTTTTTACGCTGGGGAACTCCCGCTCAAAAAGAAAAATACCTAAAAAAGATGGCATCCGGCAGCGTTGGCGCCTATGCCTTGTCCGAGTCTGTCTCTGGATCAGATGCTTTCGCCTTGAAGCTTCGCGCCGAGCAAAAAGATGGAAAATACATCCTAAACGGCTCTAAGCTTTGGATCACTAATGGCAAAGAAGCTGAAGTTTTCATTTGCTTTGCAAACTTAGATCCATCTAAAGGCTATAAAGGTATTACAGCTTTCATCGTTGAAAAAGGATTTAAAGGATTCACCGTTGGTAAAAAAGAAGACAAGCTTGGTATCCGCGCTTCTTCAACTTGCGAGTTACTATTCGACAATTGTGAAGTTCCAATGGAAAACGTTCTTGGTGAGGTAGGAAAAGGCTACAAAATTGCTATTGAAACTTTAAATGAAGGCCGCATTGGTATTGGCGCTCAAATGGTTGGTATCGCTCAAGGTGCCTATGAGGCGACCTTGAATTATGTTAAAGGACGTGAACAATTTGGAAAACCGATTGCTCATTTCCAGGGCGTTCAGTTTCAACTAGCTCAAATGCGCACTGAACTAGAAGCTGCTAGATTGATGGTCTACAATGCCGCTCGCTTGAAGGATGCTGGCCAGGATTTCATCGAGTCAGCAGCTATGGCAAAACTTTACTCTTCAAAAGCTGCTGAAAAGATCACTTCATTGGCAGTCGATCTTTTCGGAGGCAATGGCTTCACTAAAGAGTATCCAGTGGAAAAATTCTGGAGGGATGCAAAAATTGGTCAAATCTACGAAGGAACGACCAATATGCAACTTCAAACGATTGCAAAAATTGAACTAGACAAATAAGACGCGAACCCCTCAGAATTCTCTGAGGGGTTTTTTGTAGGAGGTCTTTAGGATGTCTGTTTCGGTAATTTTATCCTTCTTCATTTTCGTTTTTTCGGCGACTTTTTTCACTTCAACCTCTTCGGCTCAAACCCAAGAAAGTTTTTTTAAACTAAGTCTTGCCACCGACCCCACCCAACTTGATCCACAACTACAAAAAAATCCAAACAGTTCCTTTCTTTTACAGCAGCTTCACCGAGGCTTATTTAGATATGACAACAATAAAGGACTCATTCCGGATCTGGCCAAGGAATGTAAAAGAAAATCTTTAAAACTTATCTGTGAAATTTCAAACAACGCGAAATGGAGTGATGGCTCTGCGATCGAATCTAAGCACTTTTTAAATACTCTTATTTTCTTGCTCAATCCGGAAAATAAAGCCGCAAAATCAGACCTGCTTTTTTCTATCAAAAACGCAAAGAAGATCTACCTTGGAAAAGAAGACACTAAAAACATAGGTTTTAAGATCCTATCGCCGGCAAAGTTTGAAATCGAATTCGAACGAAACGATTTTGATTTTGAGTACAAAACCACATCAATTATTTTAAGCCCTCGCTATGATCTGGATGCTGCAAAAAATAAAAGCAAATTTAGTGGCCCCTATATTCTTTCGAAAAGCCTCTCTGGTCAGTGGCTGGAATTGGTAAGCAATCCATTTTACCTTCGAGGTAAAGATACCAGACCGCCCCTACGATTTTATATCATTGAAGAAGACTCCGTAGCTTTGAAGCTTTATCAGAATAAAGAGTTGGATTTTTTACGTCGGCTTCCCACGTTATTTATTCCTCAGTACCTAAAAGCGAAGGACTTTCATTGGATACCTCTGGAAAGAATGGACTTCTTTGGCTTTGGAGCTTCTATTATAAATAAGCCTCTACTACGCAAGGAACTCACTGAATCCTTAAACTACACGGAACTTCAGAAATTATTCCACAGCGAAGGTGTTCCTGGATGCGTTGGCCTCTCTCAAGAACTCTACGACCAGAACTCTGAATTCAACGGCTGCCATCAATTCAAAATCGATTCACCGACAAAAAGCAAGATCGCTACGACGAAATCCGAAGCGAACTCGGTCTATGAATTACGTTATTCGGCCCTTGGCGGAGACGATCACAAAAGAGCCACTGATTGGATTCAAAGCCAGTGGAAAAAGAATCTGAATCTAAATATTAGAACAAAAGCCGTAGAAAACAAAGTTTTCGCAGAATCCTTACTGCAAAACGCCCCTGACATCTATCGAAAAGGCGTCCCCTTAGAGCGCCCCACTTGCCTAGCAGCTCTGGAAAGTTTTGAAGATGTTGTCGAGAACGAAAGTCCGTTAAAAATTAAAGACAAAGTTTTTAGCTCAATCATAAACGAACTTCGCAACACGTCGTCTTCTGAAAAACTAAAGAAATTCTGCACTCAGGGCCTATCCTATCTTATGAAAAATTCTTATCTCATTCCAACTGGGCCGATGCACTTTTCTATTCTGGTAAATCCTCAATATGAGGGTTGGTCTTACAATCGCATCAACCAGCTAGACCTTGCAGAACTAAAGAAAACTGTTTCAAAATAAGACATCAGCCCCCAAAAAAATTTAGGCATTGTTTTGGCATCTTTAAAGGTTATGAACAAGTCTTTACCACAGCACAATCGTAAGCAGCTTCCTCATTTGCGCCTAGGCATTTTAGCCATTGCATTGTTGGGACATTCTTGGGCTTCTGCAAATTCGCTTAACAGATGCGAAAGTATCTTCGAGAATCCTTCGGCTTACACTGAAAAGACAGCTTCCTTGGAGCAAATTTGGCTCTGGAGGGAAGAACTGCGCGTGCTTTTAAAGGCCGATGTCATGTCCGCTAAAGATTTTGATCAAATTGCTTCTCATGTTGAAAAGCTTAATTCAGTTGAAAAAGAAGCTCTTCTAAGGAAAGTGTCGGAAATATATCGAGATGTTACTTTTGCAAAATATAAAGACGTTAAAATTAAAAACTTTAAACGCGTGCTAGATCTTTTAGTATCCAGATCAATCAATCCCTATCAAATATTCTTAGAAGCAAAAAACCAAGGTAAAAACGCTTACGAAGCCTACGAAATCTATTTAGATAGAAGTTTTCAAGCAACTGGAATATTAACCAAGTATAGTGTCCATGATATTAAAAGCTTAGCTCAATTTGTACAATCAAGCTTGAAGGACGAAGCTAAAACAAACTTAGATGCCGAGCACTGGAATATCACAATCTACGGCAGCGTATTTAACGGTCGTGCGATTAAAAATATTTCGGATGTTGACAGCATCGGCGAGTATAAATCCCAGAATCGCTTTATCGAAAGATTAGGCGAAAAATATATCTTTAAAAAATACGAGTTAGATCATTTCTCTGCTAACTCAATGGATAAATTTAGCCAATTAAATGCGGCCCAGATAAATCCCGTACTTTTGATCGTCAACCGCGACAAAGTTGAGATCCGAGTCTATCCCGAAGTTACGGTAGAGGAAATTAAAGCTAAAAAACTTAATACCGGAAAATCCTATTTAAGTTTTACCCTCTAAAAACTGCCCCCCGAGCCTGCGGCCCGGGTTGGTCCTATCAAAGTTCTGATCGCAAATCAGTTCAGCGCAGTTTTGACATTGTCTCGATATGAGAATCTTTAAAGCATTTGTTATGTTTTTATATTTTTAGACAGACCTTCGTTAAGTTCTATTTATAGATCCCGATAAAGATTCTAGACATAGGAAGAGATAAAGTACGCTTTTCCATCTTTGGAGGTCATCAATGTCTGATAAAAAGAACTTCGAAAAACAAATTCCTAACAACGTCGTTGCAATCGGATCTGCAAAGTGCACAGCAGAAGGTTGCAAGAAGAAACCAGATAAAGCAGGCTTCTGCTCTGAGCACTTCGACTGGTTTAAAGCTGGCCTTATCACGAAAGAAGGGGTTAAAGCCCTGGATTTTGATAAGAAGTACTATCAGTACTACAAAAAAGTGGCTTAGGCAGGCTTAAAGAAAAACCCCGAATATTTCGGGGTTTTTTTATTTTGCGCCATTTGTAGATGTTCTTACGCCCGAAGTGTTTGAAGTATTTTCTTTCGCTGATGATATTTTTGAACTCCACCTCATCCCAGAGATTTGCTGGGTGACCGACTCGCCCCATTTACGTGAATCAGCAGGTCCATAATGAATTCCATCGGACTTTCCAGAAGGATATGACGTGATCTTTGAGGAATCGATATAACGACAGGAATACTTTTCAACTTGAGATTTTATTTTTTCAATACCGTATTTTAAATTATCCTTAAACGGCGATTTTGCTAAGTCCGGCGGCCCGATCCAAATGCAATCTGCCCCGGTCTTCTTAACCTGCTCCATCATAAGATCAATAGACTTCAACTCGCTTTCTACATTTGAACGACTGGCTAATATATTTGTGCCCAACGAAAGCACCACTAAATCGGGCTTTACCTGATCTAGGTGGGTTGAGAATGACTCCAACTTTTGACTCTTAACACGTACTTCACCTTCAGATCGCTCTTTGCGCCAATACCCACAATTTGTTGTTTTAAAATTCGCCTTCACCGAGGTCCAAGTCGAAGGTGATGATCCACAACTGGCAATGGAGACCACTTTAGAGGCCGTCTTTCTGAAATACCCATCGATGACGGTTCCATAGACCCCATAAGAGTGAGAGTCCCCTAAGAACAAAACTCGTTCATGCGCCCTGGCAAGCTCCAGTCCCTCGAGATTAATAAAAACGACTAAGGTAAATATCCATTTTTTCATATTTTTATCTTCGCATTGTTTATGTACAGACCAAAAGTGTTTTGCTAGTCTCTAAAAGCGAAACTAGACAGGGGGCAATTATGACTCAGATTAAAAAAGCCGCTATTATCACGGGAGCTGGATCGGGCATAGGTCGAGCTATCGCCATCGAATTTGCTAAGCACGGATATTTTGTTTTTTTGATGGGAAGAAATAAAGAAAATTTGGAAGAAACGGCCCTCCGCTGCCGAGCTGGCGCCAGCCTTTTAAGTTGTGACATAAACGATGAGTCGGCCGTCAAAAAGCGCATCCAAGAAGCCTTCAGCAATCCTTTAGTACAAACCGAAGTGTTGATCAATAATGCGGGTATTTATAGAAATGAAAGTTCCCAAAATTTTCAAACCGAAACCTGGATAGAGCAACTTCAAACGAACTTGATCGCTCCTGTTCGCCTGACCAGTCTAGTAATCCCCCATTTTATCAAAGCTAAAAAAGGCAGCATCGTAAACATTTCTTCGACTCTAGGGTTAAAGCCCGCCCCCATGACTGGAGCCTATTCTGCATCCAAAGCCGCACTTAATAATTGGACGCTTTGTCTAGCCCAAGAGCTCGGTTCTCATGGCATTAGAGCTAACGCCGTCTGCCCGGGTATCGTAGACACCCCTATCCACAGTTTTCACCATAAAGATGAGTCTACAAAAAAACAAATCGTCGATTCCATGGGCAAACTTCAACCACTTCAAAGAATTGGAACACCCGAGGAGATAGCCAAAGCAGCTTATTTTTTAGGTTCAGACGACTCGAGCTGGACGACAGGATCTTTGTTGTCGGTCGACGGTGGGATTAACATACAATGAGAATCACTCTAGAACGTCGGTTTTATGCAGCTCATCTTTACGAACAGAAGGCCTGGTCAACTCAGAAGAACCAAGAGGTCTTCGGGCTCTGTTATTCAAAATATGGACATGGTCATAACTACCGTTGGCAAGCGGAAGTCGAGTGCACTCAGGCGGATTTATGCCGATCTTCATTAGCAGAAGAAATGAATCGTATATGCGCCTTACTGGATCACAAACACCTGAACTTTGACTTACCGGAAGTTTTCACTGAAAGGATTCCAACGACGGAAAATATTGCTTTGTTTTTATTTGAATCTCTGGCAAAAGTAGGGGTTCCGTTCAAAGTAAAACGAATCCGGCTATATGAAGACAATGACTTATGGTCAGAAATTGTGAATTAAGAGGCTTTTATGAGTGAAGATGATAACAAAATTCGGCTTTCAAAGCTGATGGCTCAAAAAGGAATCTGTTCTCGTCGAGAAGCTGATGATTATATATCTCGTGGCCTTGTCATGGTGAATGGTGTTCGAGTCGATCAACTGGGCACCAAAGTCGATCCTAATTCTTCGGTCACACTTGAAGCCGCAGCTCTGAAGCAACAAAAAAAACTTGCGACTATAATTTTAAATAAACCCGTAGGTTATGTTTCAGCACAACCAGAGCCCCAATACACGCCAGCGATTCGTTTAATCACTCCAGAAAATCAGTGGAAAGAGCAAAAGCGCAGATTAAATCCTGATGTCTTTGAAGGTTTGGCGGTTGCAGGAAGATTGGATATCGACTCTCAGGGTTTGCTGTTATTCACTCAGGATGGACGAATTGCTAAAAAAATTATCGGTGAAGACACTCACCTTGAAAAAGAGTACATCGTGCGCGTCCAAGGCCACTTGTCAGAGTCTGACCTAAAACTTCTTAACTATGGCTTAGAACTTGATGGGAAGAAACTAAAGCCTGCTAAAGTTGAATGGTTAAATGAAGACCAGCTTAAGTTTGTTTTAAAAGAGGGAAAGAAAAGACAGATCAGACGAATGTGCGAACTTGTTGGACTTCGAGTTACTGGCTTAAAAAGAGTTCGAATTGGCAAGCTAAAACTAGGACACCTTCCCGAGGGCCAATGGCGATTTCTTGAGGATGATGAATCACTCGATTAATTTTTTCGAAAAAACTGTTCTAAATTTGGATGTGTCTCTGCCCGCTCGTGCTTCGGAATTAGAAACCAGCGGCGGAGTTCTTCCAAAGCTGCAATTTCATCTTCAGAGAACCCGGCTTTTTTTCGAAGCTCATGATTTAGATTCTCAACTCGCTTAGGAATCTTATCCAACAAACGAATCATGCGATGGTGAAATTCAAATCCAGGATCCAGTTTTTGATTTTTACAAATCTCGAAAAACCACCGACTCCCAAACTCCACATGCCCGACTTCATCCTGATTGATTGTTTTAACAGCCGACTTCACCAGGGGCGCCTGCACGCTTTCAAGACGTCTTAAAAACGTATCTCCCGCATCCAAGCCGGAACCTTCTAAGTATCGATGAACTATCAATATACGGTCTAATAACGAATCCTCGATTGAAGTCGCATTCCAAAGATGGGTGTGGACAGGAAAGTCTCCCCATTTAAATCCAAGGGCATCTATATTTTCTAAACACATCTGCAAATGCTCGGATTCATTAATCGTCACCGCAGCCAATTGCTCTCGAAATCCCGGAGGGGCTTCAGGAAACTCAGCAAGCGTTCGAACCCCAAGCTCCATCGCTTGCAATTCAATACTAGCCAAATCATGAAGCAAACGGGCTTGCCCTTCAGCGGATGCCAAACCTTTTTTAGGAGGATGAAGTTTTGCTTCCAATAAAACAATGTCTCGAGCTGGAAACTCAGGCCCGCGGTATACTGCCTGATTATTCAGCAAAACGCGGCAATCTTCATGGATATTATTAATTTTATCCCACACATTGGGCCGATCAAAGCAAAACATGGGGTGTAAATACCATTTCAATCATTGCCTATCAAGCCTCCGATGTGATTGAATATCTCCTATGGGAAAAGGTTGGAAAACAGCAGGCAAAATGGAGAAGTCGGCCCAAAAGGGTCTAATATTCACTAAACTCGCGCGGGAAATCGCCGTTGCAGCGAAAGCTGGAGGCCCTGACCCGGCAGCTAACTCTCGTTTACGAATGGCTATTGATGCTGCCAAAAAAGTCTCTTGCCCCAACGACACGATTGAGCGCGCGATCAAAAAAGGCGCCGGCTTGTTGGATGATGGTAAAATTATCGAAGAAGTGACTTATGAAGGTTACGGCCCCCATGGCGTGGGCGTCATTGTAGAATGCCAAACGGACAACCGTCACAGAACCGCCCCTGAAGTACGTAACTGCTTCAAAAAACACGATGGCAATATGGGCGAGTCTGGCTCTGTGCAATGGATGTTCTCGCATGTAGGACACATTGAAGGTACTAAAGCAGGAAGTTTCGATCCAGAAGAAGAAGCTATTGAAGCCGGAGCAAACGAAGTTCACGAAGGTGAAGATAAGCACTATGAGTTCTACTGCAACAAAGAAGATCTTGATGCTGTCAGAACGGCCCTGACCGGCAGAGGCTGGACGGTCACAAAGGCTGAGTTTGCATATGTTCCAAATACACCGGCAGATATTTCTGAAGAACAAAAGAAAGAAGTCTTAGAGTTTCTTGAAGCCTTAGATGATTTAGATGATTCACACCGTGTCTACGCAACGATTCAAAACTAATAAAAAAAGCCCACTTTAGGTGGGCTTTTTTTTTACCAAACTTTAGTTAATGTAAATTTAGCGGCACCTTTATTATTTGAGGATGCTGAAAAACTTCCTCTTGTTTCGAACCCTTTACCAAATTTTTTTACAAAGCTACCTTCGATATCAACTTCGTCAGTTTGCTGAAAAATCTTTTTACCAACTTCAAGGCGATACCGCCCAGTTTCGTTTAGTTCATTTTCAGCTAATTTAATACGAATTCGATCATCAACATGAAGATCCACTTTTGTTTCTTGTGTTCTTAAAACATCATTGTCTTTAGACGAGCCCATCGCCTGGGATGAGCTTTTGCTATTATCCACCGTACTAAATCCGATTCTTTTAATAAATTCTCCATTAGTTCCGAACTGATCTTTAGCAATTCCCGCCAACCAGGGATCCACGACGGCCTTAATATATCCAATCTCAGAACGATCATTATCAGCAAGTCGCCGAGCCACATTAAGCTTCATTTCTTCGACTTCTTTTTCAGATCTATTTAAATCAGTACCAAGTTCTGGAATATTGTTATCAAGATAAAAAGGTGATGAGTGTGAACTTTGACAAGTTATACAAATGCCCGCCTCTGTAGAAGTATTTCCAGAATTCGACCAACTATTTAAAGAATCCAAAGTCATTCCTGCAAAAACAACATTGGTTTTATCAAAGGCCAATTGTTTAACCCGCAATCGACCTTTCATATTCTTCGTTTTTATTTGTTCGCTACTATTTTTTGGATCGTGAAGACAGTTCTCACCCAACTCTGCAACAACCAACAGTTTGCCATCTCGATTAATTGATTTTAAATCAAGCTTTGAGCATGATTCTAAGACCTTCAATTCAACTTCAAATTCTAGTGGACCACTTTGATACACCTTCGGAATCTCTCCGTACTGTTTGGTATATTCACTAGCGGATAAGCTCAAATATGAGGAACTTTTTGGCAGTGACACTTGCCCATGGACAGTGATCGAGCTTAAAACACATAAAATCGAGATAAGTTGGTTTAATGTTTTCATACCAACTTAAAGAGCAAGAAAAGATCCACCTTGATTGACAAGATGGACCTAGGTAATTGTCTCAAAATGAATCTTTTATTTTAAAACTTGAATTCGATCTTAATGTTTAAATTTGCGCGACCACAAGCATCTCCGTACATTATTGGAGGCAAATTTTCACAGCTATTTTGTTTTAAATAGATCGTCGTTTTTGAAGTTCTAATAACCCGACCGCCTAAGAGTTCATTAATCTGGTTAGAAATAGCTCCTGCAGGATTTAGAACCACCATCAGCACAGATCCTAATTTTTTAGAACCCATCACTTCACCATTTTGCTGTTCAATATGCTGGCTCAACTGAAAGAAAACTTCACCTAAAATAGAACCCAATACTGGTGTACTCCAAAGATCTTGAATCGAAGGCTTTTCCATGATGGCTTCAACACCATACTCCCAGAAAAAGGTCGACATTAAAACAGAGTAACCGAAGGATTCCATTCTTGAGAAACCTAGATTTCTAGCCACCTGATAATAAGCAGCGCCGGAGATTGGGTGACCAATGTAATTGACCGCCCAGCCATCTTTGTCTCGCACTGGCGGAGAAGAAACATGGTCCTTATATTGTTGAACTAATCCTCCAGAGTTTTTGGACTTATCCCATTTTGAAAAACTTTCGGGAAGTACATAAAGCAAACCAGCAACGCCTGCAGCAACAAGACCTAGATTTCGTGTTTCATTAAATAGGTTATGATCCGTATTGGTTAGTTTCGACAGATTTAACTCATAACCAATTGCATTTGCGTCCACTTTTTCATATATCGTCACCGAATTATAGGGGCTGCCCCCTTGACTACGCTCGCAAAGACTCCCTTGCGATTGTCTTGCTTCTGAAATACCGGAATTTCTAATTTGCCTTTCAATCTCTGAACATCGCTCTTGATCACGGGTATCAACAACAATCAACTTTGCTTTGATGACTTCTGAGCCAACGGGTCCATATTGAGAAGTCTTTTTAAAAGGATGCAGATACTTATAGAGGGGATCCGCAGCTTCCATTGCTTGTTCAACATCCTTTTTCTGTCTCTGTTGCCGCTGCCATTCGGTCTCTTCTTCACGGTTTGTCTGTGCAAATCCCAATGAACTTGCCATAAGAACAAAAGATAAGAACCAATATGAAATGCGTTTTAAAGGAACTGCTTTAAGAAATGCACGGTTTTCCAAAACTCCTCCGAGTCCTCAAATTTAAATATAAATTTCAACAGGAATTCCTCTTTGCTATTTAGAGGCCAACAGGAAATGCATTAATAATGAATAGATCTCGAATATATAAATATTTCATCGACAAGATGACAAATTTTGGCAAAAAAGATGAGGGGGCTGGTGAGGCCCCCTCGGTGTCAGAACAACAACTCACAGCGAAGAACAGTCTTCCCTATTTGTTTAAATAATCCGTTACAAAGTTAATATTTGTTACATCTTCGCCTCGGCATCCAGTGTCCGGGCAATAGTTCGAACGATAACATTTGTTAGTGCGGTCGTAGGCAAAATCTTGAGCTCCTCGCACCAAAATCCCTACTACTTCATTCGTCTTTGCAGAGAAAACCGCCGAACCTGAGTTACCACCGTATGTATCTAAGTTAGCCACGAAATAGCCCTGCGCTTGAGAGCGGACTTGAGCACCGCCTGCAATTTTAGTTGGAAGACCTGATGGGTGACCAACGACAAAAACATCATCTCCAACTTCTGCGTTATTTTTAGCTAACACCAATGGACGATGCCCTCGCACTCGACGGTCTAGCTTCACAATCGCATAGTCTTGTTTGTTAGTAAGCTCTCGAGCAACAACCGACTGGCAAGAATACACATCATCTGCTGATAAGTTCACGTTAGCACTTGTTGCAGAATTCATTTTAAAATTAAAAGCGAAATAATAAGAACCGCAAGAAGATGAATCAACGCAATGACCTGCAGTCATCACTAAATCTTCACCAATTAAAGAGCCCGAACAATTTGCTGCCGCTGGCTGGTTAGCAAAAGGCTCGTCGCTACATAATCCCATTTGTTTAGCAAAGCTTTGACTATTAACTTTAAAGCCCGAACCCGAAGCCGTCATATCTTTTTTCGCGATTAATGCCACTGTTGAGTCTGCAACATCTAACAATCTTGAATCAGTAACCTGATAAACATCAGCACGATGATCATCTCCATAAATTACTTTAGGAGTCATTTGAGAGGCGAAGCCTACCGATACGGTAGCTGTTAATGCAATTGTCATTGCGGCCATCATTGAGTTATTCGACACGGTGGTTCTCCTTTTTAACTTGGTCCTTTTAAGCAGAATGCCAGCCGTTAAATATCTTTGTCTGCTAGGCCATCTAAGAATCAAGACTTGATCAGACCTAGGAAGGATAGGCGTCTGGGCAAATTTTCCCCAGACCAATCACCTCTGGCAAGACCTTTGCTAAGCAGAGCTCTGATAGCAATCAAGCAAGTGACTCTTTGATATCGAGCTGATAAATCGAATTTAAGAGTCGCTTGTAACAAATTTTGGCGTTTTTCCAGGAGAATGTATGAAAGTTGGACTATTTATATCCGCAATGTCTTTAAGTCTTTTAGCATTGACAGCAAAAGCGGCTGACCAAGTTATGATTTCGGACATAGACGACACTATTAAGCTTTCGCATATTCCATCAAAAGCAGGCTCATTTAATCGGATGTTCGATGAACAAAGTCGGTTCCTTGGGATGGCCGAGCTATACCAAACGCTAGCTTTAGATAACCCAGGACTACAGGTATACTATGTATCGAAGGCACCTAAGTTTTTAATGCAAGAGAGGCACATTCAATTTCTAGTAAATGGAAGTTTCCCCCGTGGCTTCTACGTGGGATATCAAGGAAAGACTTTACCTAGTAACCACAAAGTAGAATCCATTAAAGCCATCATTAAAGCTGAAAATCCAAAGCGTATTCTTTTGATTGGCGACAATGGAGAGCAAGACTCGGAAGTCTATGAAAAAATTCAAAAAGAGTTTCCGCAGATTAAAATGACAATTCTTATTCGTCAGCTCTACGCAACAAAAGCAAAGGATTCCGACCAGCAGGGCAATAAAATTGCAGCAAATCAGAACCCTTTCATAACGACAGCCGACGCGACTATGATTGCCGTAAAGAATGGGTTTCTAAAAAACAAATCCGCAGAAGAACTAGTGCAATTCCTCACCCCACTCATTGTGGACGAGGCTCCATTCCAAAAAGAGGGTATCCTTTCCTTTCCCGAATTTATTGACTGTTCAGAGTATCAATGGAAGATTTCGAATCAAAACTTAAACCTAGAAAAAGAGCTTTCGCAAATTCAAGCAAAGGTCGAGGAAACTTGTAAACTGAGTCATAAATGAAATTAAAACATCAACTTCCTAGTTTTTACGAAAACATCCTGCCACGATCCCTGCTGCAGTTTGAGCCCGTCGAAAAAAAGGCCACCTGTGACAACTGCGCGATGTCTACGGAAAATCACCGCGGCCCCAAGTTTTACAGGCCGGACCTTAAGTGCTGCACTTTTCAGCCTTTTATCCCAAACTTTCTTGTTGGAGGGGTTTTCAACGATCCAAGCTCGAGCAAAGCGCAAGAGACACTTCGCTATCAAATAGAAAATCGGCTTTACTCTTTACCTGTCGGAATGACGGCCTCTGTGCGCTACCAATTAGAATTTAAGAAAAATAAAGATGAGGGCTTCGGCCAAAACGAGAACTGGCTATGCAGTTACTATAATAAGGAAAATGGATTATGTAACATGTGGCGAAATCGCGGCGTTGTTTGCACCACCTTTTACTGTAAATCCAGCTATGGTAAGTCTGGAATGATTTTTTGGAACCAATTAAGTGACTATTTAGCTTTGATTGAAATGGCTTTAATGGAAGAGGCCTTAGTTATGCTGGATTTTTCTCCACGTCAGGTTTCCAAGTTAATCACTTACCTAGATCGCAATGAAGGCACAAAAGCAGAACAAAAGGCACATAGACTACCCGAACCCTTGGCAAAAGAGCTTTGGAATGGCTATTACCACGAACAAGAAGAGTTTTTTAAAAAATCCTACCAGATCGCTGCAAATTTAGATAAGAAGGCTTTAAAAGAAATTGTAGGCCAACATGGGGCCGAGCTCGAACAGAGACTGTTGCAACAAATGGATCTGCTGTTGAAAAAAAAGTAGGTTAGATATGACTCCAAAGGAACGCCAAGAAATACTCATCACCGAGTTCTCGAAACTTGCCGATTGGGAAGACCGTTATAAAAAAATTATCGAGCTTGGCAAAACCCTACCCGAAATGCCCGAGCATTTAAAAACAGAGCAAAACAAAGTGAAGGGCTGTCAAAGCCAAGTCTGGCTGCATGCAAGCCTCACTGCTGATAAAAAAGTGATCTTTACCGGAGATAGTGACGCGGTTCTGGTTAAAGGATTGGTCGCCCTTTTGTTGCGGGTTTATTCTGATTCAAACCCCAAAGACATTCTAATGACGCCACCAGAATTTCTAAAAAAACTGGGCTTTGACGGCAATCTTTCGCCAAGCAGGGCAAACGGCCTCAACTCGATGCTAAAGCAAATTCAGCTGATTGCGACGGCCTACTCGATGATTTAACTTAAGTCTTCCTAGCAAAGAAAGACTTATCTCACACCATCCTCTTTCCAGAAAATATAAAAATCACCTGGTTTTGCTGAAATTGCCAAGTTGGACTCGACCGATTCGAAGTAAAACTTCTTATTTCCATCCAAATGCAATTGGTTCGATATGAGATCAGCTTCAGCCCCAGTTAGACGATAGAGTATACGGTCTTTACGCAACGAACTGTTACGGCTTTTATTTATGAAAATACTGCATCTATGGCCTTCGTTAGGGCGATTTGCACAGATAAAATTTAAAGAATTGTCCGCCTGTTTAATCACTTTGCCTGGGCCAAATATAGCAGAATCTTGCTCTGGGACATTCATGCTTTCAAATAGAACCTGCGCATCCGTATCATAAGAGCCCGTCATATCCTTAGAGACGATATTGATCATTCCTGTACTTCCCGTAAGGTTTCCACGAGTGATAGCAAAGGCTTCTAAGAAAAGAAAATTCAATACAATGATAAAAAACAATAATTTTGGCGTGCTCATTTGACTCACTTCCTTGCTTATCAAACCTATACAATTATCAGAACGCGAACACCTTACCAATTCAAGTCTTTTTTGTTTCAAAGAAACTACAGAGTTGTGAATTTTTTGTTAATAACAAGTCTTTAAAGAAAAGTTGAAATCATTACGAGCATACTAAGTCTATGCAAACGATTCTGAACAAAAAAAACTCTGTAAAAGCTCCTCGCATTGCTGTTTACGTCATCGTCATTGCATTTATTTTTATCCCCCATAACACTCACGCTAACGATCTATCCGACACAGAGGCTCCCAATTCTCGCATCCACCTCGGATTCTTAGGACTAACAATTCACGGCGTGATACCCGACTCGACAGCCCGCCAATATATGCCCCGAAAAATCGACAGCGCAGGAATAATGGTTCAGCACCCAGAGTTATCATTAACTTACTTTGCTGAAAACTCACAGCAATTCAATGTAACGTATTTGCGAGATTGCATGGATAAACCCGCTGTCAACCTGGGGTGGGGGAAATATTCCCGTTATGAAAATTGGCGAGCAGGTTTCCTGTTATCTCTTTACGCCCGAGAACGCTTCCATAAAACAGCGGTCATCGAATACGAGGATGGAACACGAGTCCAAAAAGATGTTCGCGCGCAACAGTTTCTATTTTCAACAACCATCAACAACTGGGAATATATATTCCTTCCAATGCTAACACTCTCGTACGAAATCCCAGTCTACAAGGAAGTCTCTATGGTTGTTACCGGAGGAAGTAATTTTGCTCTGACTCACATTACCTTAGGTATTGGCTTTTAAGCCCTGTTCGCCGTAGATGGGCAACTGTCTAAAAAGCTTTCGTATTGTTTTGATTATCTCAATTTGAAATATTAATTCACCAAATATTTCAATATCTTACGACTCAATAGCAAACCCTTACCATACCGACACTTGGTCCCGCCCTTGCTCTTTGTATAGGGCATACAAGGAGTCGAAAATGAAAAGCTCTAAATCAATCTTGCGAATTTCTTTAGCCGCACTTACTTCTGCCTTCTTTTTAAGCAGCACATCTTTTGGATGGACGGCGACCTCCCCTTCAACCAAAGAATACACCTTTAAGTATCAGATGAAGGGTAAGAGTCTTGAGTTGAAGAAAGTTGCGAACTCCTACGAAGACGCCTTTGAATCTGCCGCACAGCAATGCTTTAACTTTTACAAGGGCTCTGAAAAAGTATCAGAGGATAAAGGACTTGATATTATCGACACTTGCGCGAATCCCCGCTCGTAATTGACAAGGCCTAAAAGCTTTGATTAGATCATTGTCTGAGGTGCAATTATGGGAATTCTAAAAGCTGTAGGAAATTTCCTTTTCGGGAAAGATCCAGATATTTTTGATGAAAAAGGCAATGTCAGCCACAAACTTCCAAAACGTAAATGGGATGCTTGGAATAACAGAATTAAAAATGATCCTCAGTACAACTGGCGCAATCACACAGGTGTCAGCCAAGCTAAAAAGAAGTAAAAAAAAGCCTCTCTAAGAGGCTTTTTTATTTAGCGTCCTTCATCTCGATTTTTTAACTGCAAGCTCGTCTGCAACTTCTCTAAGATCTCTTGAGGATCTTTTCCCGGCACCAACGTGAATACATCGTCTACCTGGCGCCCCCATGTATGTACATTCGCTCCCCTAATATTCAATCCCAAATCTGTCAAAGCACTCACTGTATGAGCTAAAAGTCCTGCCTGATCGACAGCTTTAAAGCTAATAATCCATTGTGAGTCATTCACCTCAACCCATTGGATCGATTGATAGGTGATCGAATCCAAGGCTGGCTTTTTATCTGATTTTGCATGGAAGAGCTGTTTACGAAGAGTCTCTTTATCCTTTTGTGTCGTGATCATAAACCAATCCCAGACGCCCAAAGAATCAAAAGTATGAATCGAGGCGTGCCTAATCGGTAAGCCCAATCCATAAAGCTTTAAAACAAACTCTTGCAACAAACCTTTGCGATCGTCCTCATCGAAAAAACGAATCCAATAATTACCATTATGATCTAAAAAAACATCAGCAGCGGTTTTAGTTGAAGATTTATGTTTCATTAAATCCTTTAATAAAAACCGCGCACCAAAAGCGGAAACCAACAAGGGATCAATTTGCTGTGACCACTGAGTTGGAAAATCCAAGCGCATTTTTTTTGCTATAAAATCCAGCTCGTAGAAAGCCTGTGCAGATTCAGATTCCAAATTCTTGACCAGATCCCTTAAAAGTCTGGACTTCCAATCATTCCAGGCTTCGGGGTTCGTTGCTCGAATATCGACAACAGTAAACAGAGCCAATCGATATAGACGAGCCCCAGATATCCCCAAATCCTTTAAATTTTTCCAAACATCAGGAGAATGAGGGTTGCGTCGAAATGCTGCCGATGACACCTCCAAATGATTTAACACCATCCATGAAACTTCTTTGATTGTTTCATCAGAAATCCCTAAAGATTTTAAATCTCGCTCGACCAAGGCAACACCCTTTTTAGAGTGATCCCCCTCTAAGCCCTTTGCGAGATCATGATATAGACAGGTCCAACCTAAAATTTCCCAGTCTTTCGCAGAAATCTTTTTATGTAAAAACTCTAGCACTCCTAATAAACGTGGTTTCTTCTGCACCCGCCTTAACTCGCGTCGAGCTTGCATAATATGCGTATCAGCAGGAAAACGGTGATACTGATCATGTTGAACCCACCCCACAAGTCTTTTGATTTCGGGCACTAGCTTATCGATCATTCTCGAATGAAAGACCGCTGTGATTATCTCATCAGATACTGCAGGGGAAACAAATTCTTTCAAAATGCGCGCACGCTCTGCCAGGGCTTTTTTAGAGTTTTCGGGTTTAGAAAAGCAATCTTCCAAGGAGTCTCGTACCAATTTTTGATTTAAGATATTCGGGTCCTTTTTTAAAGCACTCCAAAGATCTTTTTCATTTTTGAAAACTCGATTTTTATAGCCAAGCAATTTCTTATCTGACGAGGTAACCGTAGCAATAATCCATTCAGTATAAAAATGGGTTCGAGCCATTCCTCGCTGCAAAGATTTCATAAATTCTTTTTGCGACGAGAATCCACACCACTCTGCCAGTTCAAACTGAGCGGCCCCTACTAAAACATCGCCGTAGGATTCAAGATGCAATTTTTGTCTGATGGTTAAAAAATACTTTTTATAAAAATTAAGCACTCTTAGGGCGTAATCTGCTTTTTCAATACGACTACCAAAAAGTTCATACATCTGCAGCGCCTGATCAATATCGCGAAGTCCACCAGGCCCATACTTAAGATTGGGCTCTAAAAAGTTTGCGATTGAATCAAAACGGATAGATCTTTGCTTACGATCCTTAACCAGATCTTCCAGTAGCTTTTTCTGAAAGTTCTTTGCACGCTTAAAAATGGATTGTTGTTGTTCGAACAACAATCTCGCCGCCCGAGGAGTCCAAGGGCGGGCCCTAAGTAGCGCAAGTATATCAAAGCTTTGAACCCCTTCAGTCCAATCATTTAAGTTTTGCGGAACTCGATAGCGCAATTTAAAGGATTGAAGCTCTAGATCTTTCACTAATTGCGTTACGATCTGTTCAGAACCACAGAAGATAACATCAATATCGGACTTAGGACAAAGCTCACCGCGCGCCCAGCTTCCCAATAAAATAGGATCGGCTTGTTCCCATAATGGGTGACTCGTGATTTTTTCTTCCAGATTCTGAGACAACCAAAAAGAAAATCGAGACGAAGAAAAAAGAGTCTCCTGCAAGTCATTTCCCGTTGGTGCTAACAACGGAGGTTGAATCATAATGCGGGCTCGCTCTAAAAAATCGGTCGTCTCTAAACCCTTCACTCTATATTCCTACTGTAAGTTGATATTGCCAGCTTTTTCTTGAACTTTCGCAAGCTGGTTTAAAGCCTCTATCGGTGTCATTTGCATGACCGCAAGACGCTGGACCTCTTGAATAAAATCAACAACTTCGGGATTTAAAATGGGCTCTACTTTTTCCGGAACATCAAATTCTACTTCAGCCAGATCCATCAAGGACATTTGACTGCTCGCCTGAACCTTACGACTCTCAATCTCTCGGAGCAAGTTTTTAGCCCGTTTCGTGACCGAGCTTGGTAATCCAGCCAATTCTGCCACCTGGATACCATAAGACTTTAAAGCCGGCCCTTTTACCAGCGAGTGTAAAAACTTAATCTCTCCGTTTTTTTCTACCACTGACATATGCGAATTTTGAATTAATGGAAAACTTTGATCTAAAGTTGTCAGCTCATGATAATGGGTCGCAAAGAAGGTATGACACTTCACTTCACTTAGAAGATGTTCTAAGATCGACTGAGCCAAACACATACCATCAAAGGTCGAAGTACCGCGACCAACTTCGTCTAAAATAACTAAGCTTTGCGCGGTCGCATTTTTTAACATCGTCGAGGTTTCAGTCATCTCGACCATAAATGTCGACAAACCTTCAGACAGTTGATCGCTTGCTCCAATACGAGTGAATATTGCATCGTAAATTGGGATAATCGCCTCATCTGCCGGAACAAAAGAACCCATCTGAGCCATGATAGCCGTTAAAGCTACTTGCCTCATCAATGTCGACTTACCCGCCATGTTAGGGCCCGTCAAAAGCATACATCCTTGATTGCGCAGTTCTATATCATTAGCGACAAAATTATTTTTTACCGTTTGCTCAACCACGCCATGCCGAGAGGCTTTTAACTTTAATTGGCCAAACTCTGCAAATTGGGGACGCACGTATTTTTCTTCTAGCGAAAGCCAAGCAAGGCTGCTGACAACATCCAAGTGACTTGCGATATGCGCAAGGTTTAACAAATCCGATGAGGTACTTAAAATGTCTTTTCTCAAAGACTCGAAAAATTCGAATTCCAAATCTGCACGCTTGGTCTGAGCAGAAAGCACTTTTCTTTCAAGTTCCACTAACTCTTCTGTGCAGTATCGTTCAGCATTCGCTAAGGTTTGCTTTCTTTGATAGTGGGCCGGTGCCTTATCTTTATGGGTATTCGTTATTTCGATATAGTAACCAAAAACATTATTATAGCGAATCTTCAAACTTGAAATTCCAGTTGCTTCTTTTTCAGCCGCTTCCATCCTCGCTACTAGATTCTGAGAATGCGTAGAAAGTTCAATCAATTCATCAAGCTCGGGATTCACACCATTCCGAATCAGATAACCCTGCTTCGTTGATAAAGGTGGCTCTTCAACCAGCGTCTGCTCAATTTTATATGCTAAATTACGAAGTTTATCTTTGGCCAAACCTTGAACCTCGGCCAATTGGAACTGCTGAACGACATCTAAGGCACTTAACCCTGCGTGCACACTAGAGGCTAAAGCAAGCAAATCACGGCCATTACAAGTTGGCTGAGAGATTTTACCAAGACGTCTTTCGATATCACCCATTTGCCCCAAAATCTGCCGTAAACGCTTCAGCTCTAAAGCATGATCTCGCCAGAATTGGACCTGATCCAATCTTTGCTCAATCTTTGTTTTTTCACGTAAAGGAAAACTCAACCACTGTCTAAAAAGCCGGCTTCCCGCCGATGTTTGGGTTCTATTCATTGAATGAAACAATGAACCCAGTCCTTCACCGCGATAAGTTGCGAAAATTTCTAGATGGCGAAGGACCGTCCCTGAAAGCTCAAGGCGATGCTCCAAATCTTTTTCCGAAAATGGCGATAAGGTTTTAAGAGCTTCCTCGCTATTCATCTCCTGAACATATTTAACTAAGCGAGCCGCTGTTTGTGGAGCTTTGTTTTTTAACAACTCATGGCTTGAGTCGACAAACTCTTCAAACAAAGTCACAACAAATTGCGACTTTTTATCTTTGAGTAGACTTACATCTTTTTCAGAAACGACAACCTCAGCAACTGGCAATAGATCTAAAAAACGCAACAATTCTGTCCCAACGCCCTTGAAGAAGAACGCCTCTCCCGTCGTACTATCCAAGAAAGAGATACTTTCCGAGTCTATTGAAACCAAATAATGCGGAAGCGTTCCATCTAAAGTATCTGAGTCGTAAACCATCCCCGGTGTTAAAATTCGCGTAACGCCTCTTTTTACTAAACCTTTTGCAAATTTCGGATCTTCAAGTTGATCACAAATAGCAACCTTAAGTCCGGCCGAAAGAAGCTTATTAATTGGACCCGCAACCGAGTGATGAGGAACTCCACACATCGGAGTTTCATCTGCTGATTTTTTATTTCTTTGAGTTAAAGCTATACCAACGATCGGAGCCGCTTTGACGGCATCATCATGGAACATTTCGAAAAAATCACCCATTCGAAATAACAGAACTTTGTCTTGGTGAAGACTTTTAATATCCCAATATTGCTTCATTAACGGCGTTAAATTTGACATCCTAATGTCGTAACAAACACCTAGAAAAGTTTCATGAGTAAACTTAAATTACGCGCTGCATTTACCACAGAGATTCATGCTTTTCCGCGACTCCAAAAAGATGGCGAACGGCATACCTTTCGTTATCATCGGTCAGGACAAACCCATCAAAAAATCCCAATGGCTGTTCATAAAAAGTTTTAACCAAAAAAAGATTCTGATTTTGATAACGAGACGCCTCTGGTTTAAACACCAAGTCAAAGCGTTGTTCAGGTGAAGAAACTCGCCAAGAGCCTGAAGAATCTGTCGTCGTATCAAAAATAGCCGGTCCCAAAGAATGCCATCGTCCGTTAAACCAGAGCCTATTTTCCTTATCTCCAAAATAACCTTGCTGAAGATTAAATCCAGCATCCTTATTAAACGCTGAAGCCCAGAACCAATCAACCCTTCTTGGCAGAACACCATTAGAATAATCCATCGTAATCAAAGCACCCTTCAAAGGAATACGCCCTAGTGGACCAATCATTTCACCTTCGCTAGCAAGACAGGCCGAAGTCTTTACGGTTGAATGAAAATAATCTTGTTCTAGAAAGCTATACACCGGGCCTTCGGCATAAAAAGCTCCATTTTGCCAAACGTCAGCATTCCATAAGACTTTCAATAAAAGATCCCCTTGAATCAAAAGACTCATCTGCTGCCGATTTTGCCCATCAAAACGCCAGTATTTTTGCCCCGCCGAGTATAATGAAAACCCGTCTTCTCCAAAGGCTTGATCACCAACACTCATCGCCTCCCAAGGGCGCTTTAAAAAAGAACGATCCATGACAATTTTTTTAGATTTCTTATCGTAGAGATAATAAAATATTAAGCCACTGTACTGAACGTCCACCATGGCCGTCGCAAAAAATAAATCTGTCGTTTGCACGGTAAAGTACCGCCATCTTTTATGTCTAATAATCCGACGAAAAAATGGAAATTCAAGCTGCTTTTCAAACATAAAATCATTCTGCAGTATTTTGTTTAAATATTTTACATAATTTAAAAAACTATTTAAAAAAGCTTCGCCCGCAAGAGTTTTAAATCCAGATTCTTTACTTTATACTAAGAAACAAAGATGAAGGAGAACGGATGCTCTTACATAAACATTTCAATCAAGCATGGAAAATCGCTCTACTACTTTTTGTAATACACTTGGTCAGTTTTAAAGCGAACGCTGAATCGAGCGTGGGGTTCATCCTTGGAGATCCTACGGGGATATCAACTCGTTTCTTTCATGAAAAAGAATATTCGATCAGTTTAACCTTTGCCAATCATGGTGGCGACAACGAGGGACTCGATATTCAGGCTTCGATCCTCAAAAACAAAGCCCGGCTGTTTGCAATCGAAAAGCAGGCTGCAGAATTATATTATGGGGCAGGCATTCGTTTAATAGACATCAGCGAGGGAAAACATAAAAATGAACTAGCTCTGGCTTTACGAACTCCGATTGGAGTGAGCGTTGACATTTCCAACCCAGACTTACAATTCTTTGCAGAATTAGCACCCAATCTTAATCTGTCACCATTTAGTGAAATCGATTTTGATCTTGGAATTGGGTGCCGTTTTAGATTTTAACCTCTTAGCGATAATCCAGACAGAAGCTTTTGATAAATACCGTCAAAGCCTCCATTAGACATTATAAGAACTACATCACCTTTTTTCGCCTGAGAGGTGATGTAGCTCACGATAGAATCTGTCCCATCGAAGCAGTGGGCTTTTTTGCCTTCTCCAACAAGATCCTGCACCAACTCTTCCGAACTAAAGCGATTCGCCTCATCAATCTTGGTCTGATCAAAGGCTCGCGCAATGATGACCTCATCAGATCCTTTGAACGCTTCAACATAAGCTTTTTGAAAGACTTTACGACGAGACGTCGCACTTCGAGGTTCAAAAACTGAAAACACTTTTCTTTGCGGATATTTATTATGAATACCTTTGACGGTTTCTTTAACTGCCGTTGGATGGTGCGCAAAATCCTCGATAACCAAAACACCACCTGGTTCTCCAAGGATCTCTTGCCGACGCTTGACTCCGCCAAATTCTTTAAAGGCGACTCGCACTTGTTCCATATCCCAGCCTAACTGATGAGCCATCCCCACCACGGCAGTGGCATTTTGGATATTGTAATCTCCAGTCATGGTTACCCAGAAAGTCTGACTCCACTTTTGCTTGGCAGAAGTTACAGAAAATTCTATACCATGTTGATCCTGATTTAAAATCTGACAGCGATAATCTGCAGATTCTGAAAAACCATAGGTCTTTATATTTTGAGCTTTACACTGCGGAACCAAAGAGACGACATTTGCATCATCAGCGCAGGCTAACAAAGTTCCCTGAGCAGGGATCAAGGTCATCAATTTACTAAAAGACGCCTTAACATCATCCAGATCTTTATAAATATCCGCATGATCAAACTCAACAGAAGTCAAAACCACATGACGAGGTTTATAGTGAATAAACTTAGGAACTTTATCAAAAAACGCCGTATCGTACTCGTCACCTTCGATAACAAAATATTTACCAGTTGGATTCTTAAAAGACTGGCTAAAATTTTTAGGGATACCACCAACCATATAACCAGGCTTTTGACCGCATAATTCAGCCACCCAAGTCATCAATGAGGTCGTGGTTGTTTTTCCGTGAGTTCCACTAATAACGATAGACTCACAGTCACCGATCACCCACTCTCCCATTGCTTTAGGTAAAGAGGTATAAGGAATTTGAAGGCGCATTAACTCTTGAGCTTCTTCGTTACTTGCTGAAATCACGTTTCCAACAATTACAAAATCAGGACGAGGATCTAAATTTTTTGCCGAATAACCTTTATACAAGGGAATTCCTAACGATTCGATTTGAGTCGACATCGGAGGATAAGGATTGGCATCACTTCCTGTAACCTTAAATCCTTTGTCCTTTAGTAGTCCGGCCAAAGAGGCCATTGCCGTTCCACAAATGCCCATTAAATGAATATGACTTCCAGCTGCTATCATCCTTGATTCCTTTTTTTTTACTACAAAGCTTCTTACTAAACAGCGCTTCTTCTAAATCCTTCAATCACCCAGTTATGAATCTCTGGGCGAAGCTGCGCAAATCCCTTTAAATTTCGACCGTAAAGTACTCGATTGGATAAAATCAGAATACTTAAATCTGTTTGAGGATCATACCAACAAGACGTTCCCGTAAAGCCCGTATGACCAATAGATTCACTACTAAAATACTTACCGCTACTGGAGGCTCCTAGCGAAGGCATCATATACCCTAGAGCCCAATCACCGGCCTCATTCGGAATCGCCCGTTTAGCAAAAAGCTGCGCTGTTTTTTGTTTTACAAAATACCGAGCAATCCCTTGAAGTTGACTACGCAAATGCAATGCATACCAACCAAGATCATCGATACTGCCAAACAGACCTGCGTGAGTCGATACACCACCCAATGCCCAAGCGTTTTCATCGTGAACTTCACCTTGAACAAGTTTAGCTCTCCAAGGACACTCTTCAGTCGGAGCAAATAGCGATAATTTTAATTCAGTCTTGTTATGAGGATGAAAATCTAAAGTAGTACCTTGGTAGAATTTCTCCTTAATATCCATCCAAACCGAAAACAGATCCTTATCGAAAAAACTCTCTAACAAAAACCCTAAAGTTAAAAAACCTAGATCCGAGTAAACAGCTTTACCGGTTGGAGCACAAGGAGCTTTGATTAACATCTCTTGCAACTTCTTGCGACGATCTGCTTCGGAAAGATTAAGATCTAAATCCTTATAAAAAGGCATCCACCACTCAAGCCCGGCCATGTGAGTCAATAAGTCCCTCACTTTTGTTTGAGGATGAGGATACCAAGATAAAATACTTTGCACCGTGGTGTCTAAATTCCACTTTTTTAGTTCAAAGGCGTACATCATAGCCTGAACCGTGAAAATTATTTTCGTTAATGACGCAAAATCGTAGTACGGATAGGTCTGCCCCACCCCAACATCGCAAATGACTTTACCACCATGGTAAGCACGAACTAAAACCCCAGGCGCAACATCTTTCAATGCTGTCTCTAGATTTTGAATTAGATTTTTCTCTAAAACGCTATACTTTATCATTTCACACCTATGTTTTTGATCTCTAGATCGAAAGTCGGTCTACGCCCATTTTTTGATTTTGCAGACAACACAGCCTTGGTTCCAAAAGGAACGGGACGCTGAACAACTCCGTGTCCGGCTTCAAATCCTGTAAAGACAGGAATGCTTAAATCTTCAGCCCATCTTTTAAACACCAAATCAAAATTATTCTTGCCAGTTTTAGGCTCTTCACCGCCAAGAAAATCTCCCAATAAGATTCCGTGACACTTTTTAAAAACACCTGCTTGTCTAAACTGTTCAAATATACGATCGATCCGATATCCTCGTTCGCCGATATCTTCAACAAATAGCAGTTTTTTATCACAATTAAACTGATAAGGAGTCCCTAACGAACTCTGCACAACTGTCAGATTACCACCCACAACAGATGAAACCAAGCGATCTACTTGAGATGCAGCCTTGTTCAGCGGCTTAAGTTTATTAAAAAGGATGCTCTCCTGTTGTCCATAAAGCATCTGATGAAGCTCTTTTTCAATCTCGGCAGGAACTTGTTTTTTACCCAGACGATCCAATAAAGGAGCATGAAGCGTCTGCCAACCCCACTCTTGCAAAAAGAAATGATGCAAAGAAGTAATATCACTGATCCCGATTAACAGTTTTTGCTTTTTGGGCTTTTTCATTTTAGCCAAATAAGGAAGCAGTCGATTACTTCCGTAGCCACCGCGCAAACACCAAATGATATGTGAATCTTCTGATAAAAGTGCAGCTTCTAAAAAAGCAAAACGCTTTTCATCTTCATGAGAGTGAATAAAATGTTTTCCAATAATATTTTTGGGAATCCGCGGAATCAAGCCCCAGCTTTTCAAAAATTGAGCGGCCCCCTGCACTTCTTCAGGAAGACAAGGGTACCCAGGGGCAATAACATCAACAATTTGACCTTCAGACAAGTAGCGCATCCCAAAATTCTAGACTGAGATACCAAGCCTGTACAAGTGCCTTTTACGATAAGGCTTTGCTTCTTTTACGCTAAAGCTCTGTTGACCAAGGCTTTAATAACTCGCTTCTGCCGTCGTCCTGAAAAGATGTCTTCCAACTCACCAGGGGCCAATTCTTTACCAATCTCAGGATCTTTCTGAATCTGAGTTTTTAAATGATCTCCGCCCCCTAAAGAGTGGCATATCCGCTGAACATGAGCATAGGCCTCTTCTCGGGAGAATCCCTTTTTAACCAGCGCCAAAAGCACCTGACTACTGTAAAGCTGGCCTTGGCTCAACTCGATATTTTCTTCCATTTTCTTCTTATTAACTATCAAGCCATCCAATAAAACACCCATCCGGTGCAAAGCATAATCACAAACAATGAATGCATCGGGAAAAACAACTCTTTCAACAGAAGAGTGACTGATGTCTCGTTCGTGCCATAAAGCCACATTTTCCAGGGAACTTAAGGCATAACCCCTTAGAAGCCGAGCAAGTCCCGTGATGTTCTCGGCACTAATTGGGTTTTTCTTATGAGGCATCGCTGAAGAACCTTTTTGCCCTTTACTAAATCCTTCTACGACTTCTCCAACTTCACTCCGCTGCAAGTGACGCAGTTCGATTGCAAGACGCTCTAAAAAAGCCCCAACCATAGAAAGTGCCAAGATCACTTCAGCATGCCGATCTCTAGGAATAACTTGAGTTGCAACCGGTTCAGGTTTTAGTTTAAGTTTTTTAGCAACTAATTTCTCTAAATTAATAGATTGACTACTAAAAGTCCCGACCGCGCCGGAAAGTTTACAGATCTCCATTTGTTTAAGTGCTACTTTAAGTCTTTCTTTATTGCGTCGAAGCTCCATCAAAAAACCGGCCATTTTAAAACCAAAACTAGTAGGTTCCGCAAACATCCCATGGGTACGTCCCGCACATAAAGTATCCGCATGTTTTCTTGATAGACTTCGCAAAGACTTTTCAACTCGGCCGACGCTTTGTAGTAAAACCTCACCCGCTTCTTTCACTTGTAAGCTAAATGCAGTGTCCAAAACATCACTGGATGTTAAGCCATAATGAATGAACTTCCCCTGCTCTCCCACATTTTCAGCAAGGTTTGTCACAAAAGCGATCACATCGTGCTTAGTTACTTTTTCAATCTCGTGAATTCTTTTGGTTGAAAACTTAGCCTTAGCTTTGATCGCTTTAGCGGCAGCTTTAGGAATAACCCCCTGCTGAGCCTGAACTTCAGCCACAGCAATTTCAACTTTCATCATCCATCCAAATCTGTGTTCTAAATCCCAAACTAGACCCATTTCTGGACGAGTATAACGTTCAATCATGATTTCACATCACCTTCGATTTGATTTTTCTTTTTTTGCTCTGCCAATTGTTTTTGTTGCCACCACTTTGTAATACCTGACGAAAGCTCTTTTTCAGCCATACTCATAAAATGAGCCCCATAATGACGCCAAGTCTCGGGACTCAAAAAGTGCAAATTTGTCATCTTAACTCCGCCGCCAATAAACGAATCGAACAATGGAAAGCGAGGAGCTCCTAACTGCGCGTAGGTATAATAATATTCTTGAGGATAAGTCTGAATTTTGATTTCAGCGCTAGCTTCAGAACTAGTTAGACGCCCCCTCATTGTTCGTACTATTTCTCCGCCTCGTTGAGTTAAGTAATCTTTATTGAAGCGCTGAACTGTAGGAAGGCGCAGCCAGATATCAAACTGCTCCGGTAAAACGGTGCGCTGAAGAATCATCATATTTTCGTGTGTCCAAGGGGCCATTTCGTCTTCAAGTAAAACTGAACTTAAAGGCAAAAGGTCTCTTTCGATGCAGGGGCCAATATGAATACGGTAACGCAACCAACACCAGACGGACTCATTTTGTTGTGTAAATATCTGCTTAGCTACTTTTTCATTTAAAAAATATGTTTCTTCGCTTGTTAAACCCCAAACAAGTTGTTCAAAACGATAAACCCCTTGCTGCTCACCCCGAAGCTCTGCCCCCGCTAAGGATTTCTTGTTCAAGTGAGCCAAATCAACCAATTCAGACTGCGAAAGAACTCTCACCCCCATCGAGCTTAGCCAATGCAGACTTTTTTCGTGACCTTGCCGAGTCGAGTATCTAACGCTGTAGTTCGCTCCAACCCCGGGAATCTCTGAATTTTTACTTAAAGCCTGGATCGATGGTAAATAATACGTCGACGAAAGCTGCGTCAAAAGAGCCGGAAGCCATTGTTTTTGAAACTCCAAACTCTGCATCGCCTTAGAGGTTTGACCGGCTAGCAAAGCCTCTTGCATTTCCGAGCTCAAGCCCATTTTTTCGAGCTTAAAACGTATAAGCGGCCCCTTAAAATCAAAAACTTCTTTTTGAGTCCAAAGAGAAAAACCCTCGGGCAATTCCTGCCACAAATCACCGGAGTTTAGCGAAGCCAGCATCAACTCATCTAGTTGATCGGATTTCAAAAGACCAAACGGACCTTCGCAAATCTCGGCTGGCCACTGCCCCAACTGGGCACTGACATCCAACAAAGTCGTCTCAATACCCTGCTTTTGAAGATGCGCTGCCAACCAATGCCCACGCCCGAAAGCAGATACAATAAATGCTGTGCTTGATTGAGTCATATACACCTCGCCAACCTGTTTAATCTAATGGACAAGCTCGAAAAAATCATCAAGAATAGAAATGCAACCACAAGGAGATCTTATGTTTCGCAAAATCACTTTGGCAACAATCATCTCTTTATTTAGTTTGACTGTTTTTTCAGCAGACTCGCAAAGTTTTTTTGATCTTTCAGCTAAAGACATTCAGGGGAAAACTATTCACTTTTCTCAGTACAGAGGTAAAGTTGTCTTGGTAGTCAATACAGCCAGCCAATGCGGCTTCACGCCGCAATTGAAGGATTTAGAGGCTCTTCAGCAAAAATACAAAGATCAAGGATTTACTGTACTAGCTTTCCCTTCCAATGATTTCAAACAAGACCCCGAAGAGAACACAAAAGTTTTGGATTTCGCCAAAAAAGAATATGGAGTCTCTTTTCCATTCTTCGATAAAGCTCCGGTTCGAGGTCCAAATAAACAACCTGTCTACGATTTTCTTGTAAAGGCCAAACCAGGCATTTTACTTTCTGAAGTAAGCTGGAATTTTGAAAAATTCTTGGTTAACCGTAAAGGAGAGGTCGTAGAGCGCTGGACATCGATCACGTCGCCTTCAAACTCTTCTATCACCAAAAAAATCGAGAAAGCCCTAGCCGAGCCCATGTAACGGGTCAAATTGAGACGCTTTCTGGACCCTAATGAGATTCTCTTTTCAAGCCCCTGAATGCACGACATAATTGTTCTCAGGGGGATACCGTGAAACCAGTATTATCTATTTTACTGTTGGGCATGCTTTCGACATCGACAGCTCTTGCTCAATCAGACTTTCAGCCTTATCAATACAAGCCCCAATCCTCATACTTGGTCGCGCAAGTAGACCCTGACGAGGCTTACGATCCGTTTGCGGATTACTCTGAGTTCGACGAAGATTCTGAAGAAGAAGCCGATATTAATTTTTTTAGAAACGGCCGTTTCTTAACAGCAGCCCTCATGACCGGTTATCGAGGCTTCACTGGCGGCATGGCCACAAACCAATCGGCGGGTGCCACGTACGGACTTCAACTTTCTTACTTTTTCGATTTACGCCTAGCCATGTCTTTGGGATTCCAAACGGGAGATCACGCGGTTAGCTTTAAGACCAGCGGCGGAAATAAATTAGGAAATGTTTCGATCACCCATATTAATTTCTCGTTGAAATACTACATGAACACCCAAAATGTTACCAAGGGACTTGCCGACCTGAACCCTTACATTATTGGCGGTTTCGGGCAAAACTACCGAACTTTTACATTTGAAGAAACGGGCTCAGCTTTCAGCAAAGATTCCACCATGGGTTTTGATGGCGGCGTGGGGTTAGAAATTCCGATGATGAGACGAAAAGCTTACCTTGGAGTCCAAGGCACTTATCACTTTGTTAGCTTCAATGATGAAAATAAATCTTACTTCCAGGGAACAGATTTACTTTCAACAAAAAATGCCGGTGATTTTTTTGATTTAATGTTTTTACTGGGTATGAATTTTTAAATTAAGATCCACTCCAATAAAAAAAACCGCTCTGTGGCGGTTTTTTTATTTCAAAAGACTCAACAGCAAGCCTGCTGTCTGCAGCAACATACCAATAATAATCACTGAAGGCACCATCCACTTAAGGACAAATATCCAATAAGGATACATCGAGGTGCTAGCAATGTTATCTTTAGAAACAAAAGCTTCTTCTTTTTCCCTTTTTGTAAAACCCAACAAAAATACACGAGAAATCAACAAGGCAACAATCGGAAGAATCCAGTTAATCAACAACGAATCAACGGACTCCATTAACGATTTATGTCCGATGCGAACATCTCGAAAAACCGAGCTGGAAAGCGACGGAACAATAGCAAGCCCTAAACATAAAGCACCAGCTATCCATGTGGCCGTGGAACGCTCCATATTACCTTTCCCGTAGGAATCTTTCAAATTAGACAATACGGCCTCTAACAAACCAATACTGGCATTTAAGGCTGCCAAATAAAGACAAACGAAGAAAGCCAAACCAAACCATGTTCCACCTCGAATATCAGCTAAAAAGCGTGGAATAGCCTGAAACAATAAAACAGGATCCGTCAGTGGCACATCGGAAACCTGAAAAGCGATTGGAAAAATCATGACGGCTGCAACTAACGAAATCAAAGTATCCACCGTCGCAACCCGAAATCCTGCTGTAGGCACGTGATCTTGATCTCGCATATAGGAACCAAAAGTCACCATCGTCCCAAAACCAACACTGAGAGTGAAAAAGACGTGTCCCAAGGCATGCATCAACGAACTTAAGGTCAACTTAGAAAAATCAGGATAAAACAAAAATCGCAGCGCATCTGCGGAACTAGTCAAAGAAAATGACTTGTAAAGAAGCACACACACCAAGGCTGCAAAGAAGGGCATGATCAAGCCAATCCAGCGCTCCAACCCCTCTTGAACACCTTTCACAACAACCACCAAGACAATCAAGATATGAGCACTGGCTAGCATCAACTGCAACCAACCATTTTCCATCAAATAACTTAAAGTAGAATCGCCGCTAGAACCCTGCTGAAAAAGCGCTAAAAAAAACTGGGTCATAAAATGAAGAACCCAGCCACTAATCACAGAATAATATGCTAACACTACTAAGCTTACCAAAACTGGTAACTGACCTAACCAAGAGCCTCGCTGCCCGCTTTTAGCGCATAACTGCGCAACCGCGGAAATGACAGAGCGCTTGGTGGTCTTACCAATCAAAAGCTCTGCAATTAATAACGAAGCCCCTATCGTGAACGAAAGAAATACGTACAACAAAACAAAGGCACCGCCGCCGTTTTCACCAACAACGTAGGGAAAACGCCAAAGATTCCCCAGGCTGCAGGCAGAGCCAATTGCAACCATGTAGAAACCAAATTGTGTCCGCCACGAGCCTCGTTTAGCCGCCACGACTATCTCTCCTCAGCGTTCTTTGCCTTCATACAGAAGATACGAATAGGAATACCAAAAAGATCCCATCGCTCTTTAATATGCTTAGTCAAGAAACGACGATAAGCTGGCGTCACACCTTCTGGCTTATTTGCAAATGCAATAAAACTTGGCGGAGTCTGGAATGTCTGAGTTAAGTAGTAAAACTTAACGTTTGTATTACCTGCAACAGGCGCTGGAGCTTTACGAATAGTTTCAAAAAAGAAGTCGTTTAGCTCGCTGGTTGAAATTTTGATTTTCATTTTACTGCTAACTTCTTCGATCTCTTGAAAAAGTTCATCTATTCCATAACCTGTTTTAGCCGAGGTAAACACAACTCTGACATCAGTAAAAAAGTGAAATACTCGTTGCACTTGATCACGGAAAGTCTGACGGTATTCAGGCACTTCTTTACCTGCAACATCCGATTTATTTGCAACAAGAATAACACCTTTATGTCCTTCTAAAATTGCTTCCATAATCTTTGTGTCTTGATCAGTCGGTCCAATTAAACCGTCCACCATTAACAGAACAACATCGGCCTTTCGAATAGCCTCATGCGATTTAAAGGCAGCAATAATTTCGACATCTTCTTCACGCCGAGAACTTTTCCGTAAACCCGCCGTATCCACAATTGTGTACTGTTTGCCATTATAGTAAAATGGAGAATCAACAGCATCTACCGTCGTCCCAGCAATATCAGAAACAAGCATCCGATTGCTACCAAGCAGATGGTTGCAAATAGAACTTTTACCAACGTTCGGCTTACCGACGATTGCTATAGTCGTACCACGATCTACATTCATACGATTTTCAGGAAGATTTTTATGCAACCATTCCAAAAGATCTGCCAGACCTCGACGCTGCTCGAAGCTTGTCGTGACCATATCAATTCCAAACTCATAAAAATCAATTTTAGCACTTTCGTCATCCGCAACAGAGTCCACTTTATTGATGACCAATAGAAATGGCTTCCCCGTTTGCTTCGCAATACGAATAATATCTCTATCTTCCGGCATTAACCCTGCGCGCCCGTCCATAACGGCGATGATATAATCCACCGTATGTAGAAACTCTCCAACCTGCTCCCGAATCATCTTAGAGAAAATATCCGTGGCTTCAGTTATACCGCCGGTGTCCAAAAGATCAAATTCCTTACCCCATAATTCTACGGGTTCGATTTGAATATCTCGGGTCACACCTGGCTGATTTTTAACAACAGCTTTTCTAGACTCGGTAAGAATATTAAATAACGTGGATTTACCAACGTTAGGACGACCAATAATGGCTACTTTCGGAGCCCAACCGCTACTCATTGTTTCGTTTGTCTGTGACATAGCGAAGCTCCTTCATCATTCTGTTATTATCAAACCAATCTTCACGTACAACGACTTGCAGATCCAAGAATACTTTTTCTTGCACCAGTTTTTCTATTTCTTTGCGTGATTCCATGCCTAGCTTTTTGATCATCTTAGCTTCTTTACCCACAACAATAGGTTTGTGACCATCTTTAGCTACTATGATCTCGGCATAAATTTTAGGACACGGTTTAGCATTTTCTTCGTACTTCACAATACGCACCGCTGTTTCAAAAGGGATCTCGTGATGCAGGCTTTCGAATATTTTTTCACGAATGATCTCTGCAACCATGTCTCGTGTGTTTTCATTTGTAAACAAATCAACTTCAAACAAAGGCTCAGGAGACTCTGGCATAAGTTCAAGAAACTCGATCAACAGTGCTTCCCGTTCTTCAACATCATCTTTATACTTTTCCGCCGAAACAGAAAGGGCCTTCCCTTTCTTTTCTTCGATCATTTGTTTAAGAATCAAAATACGATGCGCTTTTTCTTCGATATCTGTCTTAGTAATCAAACCAATCCATGGTTTTCCTGATGCCGCCACCATATCGATAACTTTTTGCGCGTCCTCGGGTGATGATTCATCAACAGAAACCACAGCAATTAGTGCGTCAGACGACTTAATCACATCTTGCGCTTCTTTGGCTAAAAATCCATTTAATCCTTTTTCCGCATTAATAACACCAGGAGCATCCACAAATACAATTTGTCCAGCATCTGTAGACCAAATACCTAAAATACGACGACGAGTCGTCTGAGGCTTTGCCGTTACAATGGATACTTTTTCAGCCACGAGCCAATTCATTAAGGTGCTCTTCCCCGCATTTGGCTGGCCAATTAAACCTAAAAATCCTGCTTTAAATCCCATCTTCAATTCCTTTATATCTTAAATCCAAGGCTGCCTTCGCAGCCATTTGTTCGGCAATTTTTTTACTTTTACCCGAACCCTCTGCCACTTTTGTATCGCCGATAACAACGACACAATAGAATAGTCGATCGTGCGGCGGCCCTTCTTCTTTAATCAATTCGTACTTCGGAGTGGCTTTGTCCTTTTTCTGCACAATCTCTTGAAGCCTTGTTTTATAATCTCGCTCAAAGTCCCCTTGCTCACGTAGGCTATCCACTAGAACTTCGAACTCTCGACGGATAAAAACTCGTGCAACCTCGAATCCACCATCTAAGTAGACAGCCCCCACTAAAGCCTCAAAGGCCGAAGCCAGAAGCCGGGGTTTTTGTGCGCCCCCCGTTAGAAGTTCGCCCTTTCCAAGCTGCAAGTCCTCATTAAGTTTCATACGTTGAGCAATTTCCGAAAGAACCTCTTCGTTCACAATACTGGCACGTTTTTTTGACAAACCGCCCTCAGTATCCTTCGGAAATTTCTCAAACAATACTTCTCCGACAACAAGATCTAAAACCGCATCCCCTAGGAACTCTAATTTTTCGTTATGTTCATAGTTAGACTTGTTCTCGTTCGCGAAACTCTTGTGGGTCAAAGCTCGAACTAGGTTTTCGATTTTTTTAAATCGATAACCAATGCGCTTTTCCACATCATTCACTGATAACCTCCCCGACCAAATGGCCTTCCATATGTTGTTTATTTGAGTGATCATAGCCGGTGATTCGAACTGGGATTTCTTGCCCCGCCCAGGCTTCTAAGAATGACTCGGCACCCATAATATCCACAGGCCAATAGTCTTCCGATAATCCCTGACCACCTTTTGCCACGCCTTTTAATACTAGAACCTTTTTGGTCTTTCCAACTTGCTCCTGCGCTAAAAGACTATAGCGATTTAAACTGAGTTCGCGCAGCCGAGAGGCCCGTCGTGCACGCTCTTCTTTCGGAACACTCACATCCATCACAGCAGCCCGTGTTCCTTGACGTTCTGAATATGGAAAGACGTGAATTTTAGACCATGGCAGTTCAGCCAAAGTCAGATAAGTATCTTCAAACTGCTCGTGAGTCTCTGTTGGAAAACCCACAATAACATCCATTCCGATAAATGCGCCAGGGACTCTTTCCGCAATTCGATTAAGAGCGTGAATCACCTCGGCCTGACCGTATTGGCGCTTCATGTTTTTTAATACATCGGTGTTTGCAGATTGAATGCTCATATGAAAATGAGGACACATTCGAGGATCTTGATACAAATCCAGTAAACGTTCACTGACTTCTACCGGCTCCAAAGAGGCCAATCTAAATCGAGGCATCTTTGTTTTTAGCAACAACTGCTCGATTAAATCCTCCATCCCCATTTTTTTTCCTAAGTATTCGTCTTCGTAGTCGCCGATATGAACACCCGTTAAAACAACTTCCCGACTACCTTGAGCGTAAATCTCGTTTACTCGACGAATAAGCTCGACAATTGGAATAGAACGACTCTTTCCGCGAGCATAAGGAATTATACAATAAGTGCAAAACGAATTGCAGCCATCTTGAATTTTCAAAAAAGAGCGCGTGTGATTTTTTTCTTCTCCACCGCCCATTTCTAAATCATCTTTTCGGAATATATTCGACTTCCAAGTTTTTTGTTCAAGATCTCCACGATAAAATTTTGCCAAAAGTTCAGGAAGCATACCTTTATGGGAATTAGCTACAACGAGATCCGCTCCTGGAAGATTTTCAAACGAACCAGTATCAACCTGTGCTGCACACCCAGTAACGACTACCGTACAAAAAGGATCTTTTGCCTTAAGACGTCGAATATAACGAACAGCTTCTTTCGTCGCCTCGGCCGTCACAGCACAAGTATTCAAAACATGAATCTTTGTTTCAGGATCCATTTTAACAAATTCGTAACCAGCTCCCGTTAAATTTTTCTGAAGAAGTCCCGAATCGTAGGTATTTACTTTACAACCAAATGTATGAACTTGATATTTTAGACGACGATCCATCCGCCCCCCAAAAGTTGTTTATCCCGATAAAGTACGGCTGCTTGCCCTGGAGTAACCGCTCGCTGAGGAGTCTCGAATTGTAATTTAAAGCCTCGATCGGTTTTAAAGACCTTGGCTGGATTTCCTTTTGCCGAGTATCTAATCTTGGCGTTAACGATTTCACCATCCTGAATGTCATTCGTTAACCAGTGCGGTTCGATCACCTCGACCTCGCTATAAAACAAGTGCTCTTCATCACCAACCCAAACGGTATTAGTTTGCGCATCGATTTTTAAAACAAAAAGCTTTTCGTGATAGGTCATACCCAGACCTTTACTTTGCCCTATCGTATAAAGATGGATTCCATCGTGCGGAGACATTTTTTCTCCGGATGGATAACGTCGAATCCAGCCGGCCTTGGTGCTTAAGATCTCTTTAGAAACATGACTTTCCATAAAACTTTGGTAGCCCTGGTTTCCAACAAAACAAATTCCTTGCGAGTCTTTTTTCTTAGCCACGACTAAATTCAAACGCTCAGCATGAGCTCGAACCTCTGGTTTTTTCAAATGACCAATAGGAAATAGCAACTTTGGAATCAACTCGGGATCTATAGTAAAAAGGAAGTAAGTTTGATCCTTCCAATCATCCGTAGACGTATGAATCGACGAACGACCTTTTTCATCAGTCACGATCTGCGCATAGTGTCCAGTTGCTAAATAATCGCATTCTAGTTCTTTCATTTTTCTTACCAAGTGGTCGAACTTCAAATAGGTATTGCAGTTCACACATGGAAGTGGAGTTTGACCCTCTAAATAAGATTTTAAGAAGGGATCAATAACACTAGCTTTAAATTTTGCTTCACAGTTGATGACGTAAAATGGAATACCCAACCGGTCGGCAACCGAGCGGGCATCATCCACATCTAGACTCGAACAGCAGGTGCCATTCCCTTCTTCAATATCGCAGCTTGTATAGTCCCAAACTTGCATGGTAGCACCGATGACTTCATAACCTTGTTCAACTAATAAGGCCGCCGCGACCGAACTATCTACCCCGCCACTCATCGCCACTAAAACACGTCCCTTAGACATTCTGCACCTCTGTACCAATATTACGAAGACGTTCGACCACTGATTTCAATACATCCACAAAAGTATCCACTTCTTCTAATGTGGTTCCCCAACCAATACTGACTCTCAACGAGTTCTGAGCCTCGGCCCGAGTTAATCCCATATTTAACAACACCGGACTGGGCTCGGGATTTCCACTACTGCAAGCAGCTCCGGTGCTTACAGCGTAACCTTTAATATCAAGTCCCATTAAAAGAGTCTCGCCATCACAACCTTTAAGAACTAAGGAACTTGTATTTGGCAATCGTGGGCTTTCACCTGCAGTTACTGAAACATCACCGATTTCTTTTAGCACTCGAAGTTCAAAATGATCACGAATCGCGGCCATCTGTTCCGCTTTACTAGACACGTCTTTAAAACGATGAACCGCGATTCCTAAAGCTGCAATACCCAATACATTTTCGGTACCACCGCGACGATGTCGTTCCTGTCCCCCGCCCAATATCATTGGTAAGTAAGGAGCACCCTTTTTAACAAAACTGACACCGGTGCCCTTAAGAGCGTTTACTTTATGAGCCGAAAAGCTCGCGTAATCGACTTTTAGATCGTAAACTCGCACAGGTATTTTTCCAAAGGCCTGAACGCAATCTGAATGAAAAAGAGCACCAAATGAATGAACTAAATCTGCAATTTCAGAGATTGGAAAAAGAGTGCCAGTTTCATTATTCGCAGCCATCACAGAAACTAAAGCGGTCTTTTTGCTTAAATGGCTTTTTAGAAAATCAAGATCCAACTTTCCATCGCGACCGACTGGGATAATATCAACTTTGGCGCCCAGCTCAGATAAATGAAGCATTGTTTTCATCACCGCTGGATGCTCGACTGCTGAGCACATATAATGATCGCGAACTGAATCTTCAGTTAAAGATTCCTCTTTTGCTTTTGCATGCCAATAATCAAAAACGCCGCGGATAATAGTATTGTTTGATTCCGTGCCCCCAGAGGTGAATATCAACTCCAAAACAGAGGCTCCGATCGATTCTGCAATCATCTTTCGAGCATCTCGAAGAATATTTTTGGGAGCTCGACCTCCCCAATGAATCGAACTTGGATTACCCCAAATCTTAATCAGCTCGGGCAACTCGGATACGACCTCCGCACAAATCGGCGTTGTCGCATTGTTATCAAAATAGAACTGAGGGGCCCGTTGACTGGGCAACTGATATAGACTCATAAGGTGCCGCACCCTATCACATTCTTAAGTACCTGAAAAGACTGAATGCTTTTCATAGTGATTCCTTATTTGCCGGGTCGAACCCCTAGGGATTGTACCTCCCCCGGAAAGTCGCCCCAAAAGACATTATGTTACATCGGCGTGTTTTTTTACCACCCTAAGTCCATACAGTTTTACCAAGCCTGATCCGATAAGAAAAACATGGCAAAACCTCTTTGGATTCAACACTTTGAAGAACAATTACAGGGACTTGAAGCTTTCTACAACGAAGTTGAAAGATCCGAGTCACTCTTATCTTTTGCCCTGGCTAAGGAACTCCTAAAAGAAGAAGACTATCTTTTGTGGGCTCAAAAGCATTTTGAGATCGCTAAAATTAAAGGTTCCTACTTTGTCGATTTAGCTCCGTCAGAAAGCCTTTGGAACAAATATCGTGAAAATTTCACATGGTCGCAGGACTGTATTCCTGTCGGTATATGGGAACAACACCTTTTGATCGCTACGATTGATCCGGAAAAATTCAATTCATCCGTTGTTTCCATACCTGCAACGCCGACTATCTTTTTTTTAGCAGATACAAGCTCAATCAAAAGATGGTACGAAAAATACCAATCCTTTCAGACAAATTCGATCTCCTCGACCGTCGCGCCTGAAGCTGCAGTTGCAGACAATCCAAGTTCAGATCTTTTAGAACTTCAGGATGAAGTGGTTGATGTTGTTTCTGAAAATGAACTATTAGAAATTGAAGAAGGATCTCCAGAAGGTTTTGATGGGCATTTGAATCTTGAAGCTCTGAATGAGCCCGAAGGAATTGAAAACTCTGCAAGTAAAGCACCACCTTTGGATTTGGATTTTACCGCGCTTCGCTCGAATACCGTTACTAAAGCGGAGGTCGCAAGCGAACCCACAAATTCAGGAATACAAACAGAATTTACCAATACGGCGGTTGCAATTGCAAAAGCACCACCGCCTCCACCACCACCTCCAGTTGGAAGCACTGGCTCTATTCGCCCAATTCCTCATGTCTCGGCGGCAACTCTGGGTGCAAATCCGACCTCAGGATTTTCAATGGATCCCTGGAAAGCGGACTTTTTAAAAACAGAATCGCAAAAAGCTTTTTCTCAAATGAAAAGTCATTTTGAAAAGTCTTTGATCCTGGCAATCAGTGATGACGAATCAAAACTTAAAGTGCAATTTTGGGATGACGGATTTAAAAAACCTCAAAACGAAAAAGTTATTCCACTGAAGACGCCTAGCATTTTCAATATCGTTGCCCAAACTGTAAAGCCGTTTCACGGCCCCATCAGTCTGAATGAAATCAACGAACAGTTTTTCGAAATCTGGAATCAAGCACAGATCCCAAGTCACGTCACAATCACTCCGATAGTAGTACAAGACAAACTTGTCGGAATGCTGATGGGCATTGCGGGCAGTCAGGCCTTCAATAAAGCAACTTTGAATTTCGCCGAAAAACTATCTACTGAGATATCAAAAGATTTAACGTTAGCAACGGCCGCATAACCTCACCCGAGCTACAATAAGCTCGGGAGCTAGGTTTAGAATCCTAGATCCGTAACGTCAATGCGACGATCCGTCGGACCTAAAATTGAAATTTCAACCTGTACTTTGCGCCAATTCATCGGCAGCTCTTCAAAATTTAAGCGCTGCGGCCATTCGATAATAATCAAAGATTTTTTCTGAGCGAATAAATCCCAAAAACCAGTGGACTCTAGGTCATCCTCATTTTTTAAACGAAAAAGATCTAAATGGTCTAACACAAATCCATTCTGACCTTCGTAACGATGATGAATTGCAAACGACGGTGACGCGACATCTTTCAGTCCTTGCAACTGAGCAATCGCCAGAACAGAGTGAGTCTTCCCGGCGCCCACATCCCCTTTTAAAAGTAGGACACATCGATCGGGAAATGAAGGAAGCAGTTCTTTCCAAAACTGCTCCAACTCGATTAGACTATGGACTTCCACCGAACGATTCATGATTATCTACTTTACTTAAGAATTTGTCGCATTTTTCGAACAGATTTTTCCAAACCATCCTCAAGAGCGTAACAAACCAAAGAATGTCCGATATTAACTTCTTGAAGAAATGGAAGTTTATTGATGATTTTTGAATGAGCATAATCCAAGCCGTGTCCAGCATGAACATTCATATCTAAACTATGCGCAAGCTCGGCTGCTCGACAAAGTTTATTCCACTCGCGCTCTTTAGCGGCACCCTTTAATAGCACCCATTTTCCCGTGTGAAGTTCAATAGCATCAGCCCCAATTCTGTAGGCTGCATTTACTTGTTCTTCCGACGGCTCAATAAAAAGACTGATTTCAATTCCGATGCGCTGAAGTTTCTCGATCATTGGGGCTAATTTCGAGTATTGACCAATGACATCCAAACCGCCTTCGGTCGTTAATTCTTCCCTTTTTTCCGGCACCAAACAAACCCAATCAGGCTTGTATTTTTTTGCAAATGAAACCATCTGTGGCGTTGCACCCATCTCTAAATTCAGGGGAACGGGGCATTCTTTAGACAATAATTTAAGATCGGACAACTGAATATGTCGACGGTCTTCACGCAAGTGAATGGTGATCTGACCCGCCCCACCTTTGACTGCTAAGCGTACCATTTTTAAAATATCTGGATAGGAAGTTGTTCCACCTCGAACCTGCCGCAATGTCGCCACGTGATCAACGTTAACTCCAAGACGGATCATATTCTTTTTTCTCTTTTGGGCCATACTACGACAGCTCCTTCTCTAGAAAACCAGCAATTTCTTCAGCAATCACCTGAATTTTTGCTTTATCAGGCCCCTCAACTAAAATACGTATCAAAGGTTCTGTGCCTGAAAAACGAACAAAGACACGTCCACTATCACCAAGTTCCTGTTCCTTGGCTTTGATAAGAGCATCGTAACCCTTAATTTCAGAAGTTTCTTTTCTATTTTTAACTCGGCAGTTAATCAAAACTTGCGGCACGTCTTCAAAAACGCGGTTCAACTCGCTCATTTTTTTTCCAGATTCTTTCATGACGGCAAGTACACTCAATGCTGCAATACATGCATCACCAGTTGTTGTATGATCCAAGAAAATAATATGACCAGATTGTTCGCCACCCAAGTTGTAGCCATTTTTGCGCATTTCCTCGACGACATATTTATCACCGACGCCGGTTTTTACTAGTTTAATTCCTTGCTCGCGCATTTTCTTTTCCAACCCGAAATTAGACATCTGGGTGGCAACCAAAGTGTCTTTCTTTAAAAGACCTTTACTCTTCATATGTAATGCACAGATAGCTAAAATATGGTCTCCATTGATGATATGGCCTTTTTCATCAACCATAATGACCCGATCCGCATCCCCATCTAATGAAATACCAACGTCCGCACGGTACTGAATCACAGCATCCGCTAATCGTGCCGGATGTAATGCCCCCACCTTGTCATTAATGTTGATTCCATTAGGTTCATCACCAACAACGACGACTTCGGCACCTAACTCTTCAAAGATATTTGGCGCCACCTTATAAGCCGCACCGTTTGCCGTATCCAGCACAATACGCATCCCCTCTAAAGTTTCCTCTAAAGGAAATGTAGACTTCACATAGACAATATAACGCCCTTGAGAGTCTTCAATACGACGAGTGCGCCCCACTTCAGGCCCTGTCACCAAGTATTGGCTTAGATCTTCTTCTAGAACTAAACGTTCGATCTCTTTTTCAATATCATCAGCAATTTTAAAACCATCCGGTCCAAAAATTTTAATACCGTTATCTTGATAGGCATTATGAGACGCTGAAATTACAATTCCAGCGGCTGCTCTCATGGTTCTAGTTAAATACCCAATACCAGGAGTCGGCAAAGGTCCCACAAGCTGCACGAAAATGCCCATCGAATTTAAGCCCGATGCTAAGGCTTGCTCAATCATATAACCCGATAGTCGAGTATCCTTACCAATAACGACACGACGAACACCGTTCATGATATTGTCATCACGCTGCCTCAAGATATAACCCAAGGCTTGACCTACTTTGACAACCATTTCTGGTGTCATTGGCCACTGATTAGCTGTTCCGCGAATTCCATCAGTACCAAATAATCTTTTTTTCTTCTCTGCCATAAAATACCTACACTATTGTTTCACATCTGAGGCTGATTTAATTTCTGCTCGAATCACCATAGGCTTCACGCCAATAATTTTAACTCCTAAAGGAATATCAATTTTTTCTAAAGGAATTGTCACATCCACAACTCCTAATCCACGTTGAGAAACATCAATCGCTAACGAGTGACTAAGAGCTGAGTCCATAAACTTCTTTAAAGCTGTACGGGAGCCCGAGACCTTTACGCGTACCGAATCATTACTCTGAGCGATGACGACATGGCCAGGTGCTGTTAAAAGATCAATTTCTATTGTTTTACTCATCACAAAATCTCGTCGACCCAATATCGTTAACCACAAGATCGCGGTAATGAAAAAGGCTACAACCTTATATGTCCAATTTTCTGTGAAGAATTCGACCAAATCAAACTTCATACAAGTTCTCCTTGGTGAAAGGCTTTGTACTTTAAACCATAGAATTCATAGAGAGCTTTTCGCACATCACCCAATTCAACTTGGGGCTGCATATGCCCCCCTTTAACTATACTGATGCTACGATTTTCCTCACTGACCACCAACACCATTGCGTCCGTTTCTTCTGTTAAACCAATAGCTGCCCGGTGTCTCGTTCCTAAATTTTTATCTAAGGCGGGATTTTTACTTAAAGGTAAAAAACAACCGGCTGAGTGAATTTTGCCATTTCGAATTAACACTGCACCATCATGCATCGGAGCTGCCGGATGAAAGATCGAAGTCAAAAGTTCTGACGACACCTTTGATTCCATCTCAGTTCCCATCTCAACATGATAGTCCACCAGAATTTCACTCTCTAAAACAATCAAAGCGCCGTAACCTCTTTGAGAAGCGGCAATGACCCCTTTTGCGATTTCTTCCACCATTTGAGTTTCATAGGCCGCAGAAACATCAGTAAAGAAAGGATTCGATCCGATATGAGCAAGTGCTCGACGAATTTCCCCTTGGAATAAAACAACGACGATAACAAATAAATTTGAAAAGAATTTTTCAAGCAACCAGTTGAACGTGAAAAGTTCGAACCAAATGGAAAGAATATAAAGAATCGCCAAGACACCGAGACCAGATAACATTTGGATGGTGCCCGTTCGCCGTATCAAAATTAATACGCGATAAACTACCATCCAAACAAGGGCCATGTCTAAAAAATCCTGAGCACGCAAATTGGACAAAATAAATGATAAATTGTCTACAAACTGCTGCCAGATCAAGATGAAGCCCCTTTTAAAATACTCAGAACAATTAGATCGTCACTGGACCTGTATTTCCAACAGGATCAGATCCATCCTTCTTTTCGGAAAGAACTGAATCTACTGAACCAAATCCACCGCCATCAGCTTTATTTTTTCTGATTTTAGCAACTTCAGAGACCTCTGCACCATTGACTAGCATTGCGACTTCCGCCCCATCAATCGTCTCAAACTCCAAAAGCGCCTGCGTAATTCTTTCGAGAGCATCACGCTTCTCTTTCAAGATTTTCACTGCCACTTCATAGCCGGTATTGATAATACGAGAAACCTCTTTATCAATCTCTTCGGCTTTAGCTTCTGAATAATCCTTTTGAGTGTGACCATGCTGAAGACCCAAGAATACCGGACCTTCACGTTTTTCAAAGGCCAAAGGTCCAAGCGGACTCATGCCCCATTCACAGACCATTCGTCTAGCTAGACTTGTCGCACGTTCAATATCATTTGCCGCACCAGCTGTGTAATCATCATAAACAATCGCCTCGGCAGCTCGACCGCCAAAAGCAAAAGCAATCCAATTTTCCGCCTGTTTTTTCGAGAACGACAATTGATCTTTCTCTGGTAATGTCTGAGTAAGCCCTAATGCCATTCCTCGTGGAATAATCGTTACTTTGTGAATTGGATCCAATCCCGGAAGAACAAAACCCACCAAGGTGTGTCCCGCTTCGTGATAAGCTGTCATTTTCTTATCTTCTTCAGAAATGACCATCGACCGACGCTCTGAACCCATGATAACTTTGTCTTTAGCGTGTTCAAAGTCGACCATCTCTAGATATTTCTTATCCGTACGGGCCGCATTCAAAGCCGCTTCATTCACTAGATTCTCAAGGTCAGCACCACTGAATCCCGGAGTGCCTCGAGCGATTTTTTCAACATCGACATCTGGTCCTACTGGCGTTTTCTTAACATGCACGCCTAAGATTTGCTCTCGACCTTTAAGATCCGGCTTATTTACCACAACACGACGATCGAAACGACCTGGTCTTAACAAGGCAGGATCTAATACGTCAGGACGGTTCGTTGCTGCGATCAGAATAACACCTTCAGTAGACTCAAAACCGTCCATCTCTACAAGAAGCTGGTTCAGTGTCTGTTCACGCTCATCATGTCCACCACCCATGCCTGCGCCACGATGACGACCGACCGCATCGATCTCGTCGATAAAGATCAAGCAAGGAGCTGACTTTTTACCTTGTTCAAAAAGATCACGTACACGACTAGCCCCGACCCCGACAAACATTTCAACGAAGTCTGAACCCGAAATAGTAAAGAACGGAACACCCGCTTCTCCGGCGACAGCACGAGCCAGAAGAGTCTTTCCAGTACCTGGTGAACCAACAAGTAGAACACCTTTAGGAATACGACCACCCAATCGAGTGAATTTTTTCGGGTCCTTCAAGAATTGAACGATTTCTTGCAAATCTTCCTTCGCCTCGTCGACCCCTGCAACATCCTTGAATGTCACTTTGTTCTTATTTTCAACTAAGCGAGCACGCGATTTACCGAAACTCATCGCTTTACCGCCACCCGATTGAATTTGACGCATGATAAAGAAAATCATTCCGGCAATTAAAATAAGAGGCAGCCAGTTCATCAAAAAGCTTTGTAGGAAACCATCCCCTTCGCTCTTTTCGTAGTTAGGAGTAATACCGTTGGTAACAAGGAATTTATATCCTTCATCGCCCGTATTTCCAATAATCGAGAACTGAGTCCCGCTATATTTCTTCTCGAAATCTGGCTTTATTTTACCAAGAATTTCCCCAGAGTCTGCGCGGAAGGTGACGCTATCAACCTCGCCGTTTTTTACAGCCTCTGTAAATTTTGAATAACTAAAATCCGTGATCATTTTATGATTGCGATTTTCATAGGCTTGAAAAAGAAATACCGCCATAATGATCAGGAAGAACCACAACGCGAGGGTTTTCTGAGTAGATCTCATCAAAAAATTCCTTTCCTTTGAACGAGGCTAACTAGTGTAGGCTAACATGAATCAGTGGCAAAACACAGCCTCAATCCAAGACCTTGACCCGCCCTGCGTTAACACTCCAAACAAGACTGGCTACCTTAAATGTGTGTACTTTTTGGGAACTGTCCAGTCGTTTTAAAATTTCTTCTATTTGAGAAAGCGAAAAGTCTCGCTTTTTGAGATTTAACAAGTATCCAGCCAGCAATGCCTGCCGAGCTTTCGGATTTAGTGTCGCTAAAAAAATCAAACTGAGACCCTGCTCTGAAGCGCTCCCACAGGTCCTGTTGTGAATTTGCAATACATCATCACGCCCCTGAAGCTCTTCGGCTAGGTGATTCAAACTACGTCCTAAAACCTCGACCCCTTTGGGTAGCTTCGCTTCTAATGCAGGCAACCACTCATTTCTCAACCAATTGCGCAGAGGCTCAGAATCCTTATTCGTTGGATCCTCAAGATAAGAAATGCCTTCTTTTTCAGCATATTCCAAAATTTGAGCCTTGGATGTCTCAAGCAAAGGACGCCAGAACTCCAAACTCTTCTCTTGAAAAGAGACAAATCCTTGTTTTCCAGCGCCTCGCAATAATTTTAACAATCGCGTTTCAAGAAGATCATCAAGGTGGTGTCCTGTGACAATGACATCGGCTCCAACCAGAGTCTTCCACTTCTGTAAGTGCTGATGACGAGCCTCCCGAAGAGACTCTTCACTTTGATCAACTCCCTTTAGCTGCGTTTCGTACAGCTCAATTGAATATTTTTTTGCTGCTTCAATTGTTAACTCGCGAACTCGATCTCGATAATCCGCATTGGACTCCTGGCCATGGTGAACATGCCCTAAGACAATTTCGAACTGAGACCATTTACTTAAAATATGCAAAAGGACTGATGAATCCACTCCACCAGAAAACGCCAACAGCACCTTTCGAAATTGAAAAGGCTGGGCTTTGTATTTACTGTAAATCTGATGATCTAGATTCTGCACGGGGCAAGTATGCCCCACCTTCGATCATAATTTCAAGTAACGAACCCCCACGCTGCGAGTCGCAAGAAACTCTTGAAGGCCTTCTGGCCCCAACTCCCGGCCGTAACCCGAGTTTTTAACTCCACCAAAGGGAATTCCAGCTTCTGATTTGACAAAATCATTGATGACCACAAACCCTGCTTCTAACTTCAGCGCCAGCTCTTTGGCCTTATTCAAATCTCTTGAAAAAACGCCTCCGCCAAGACCATAAACCGACGCATTCGCAAAATGAACAGCTTCAGATTCGTGACTAAATTGAAACATCAAAGCCACTGGTCCAAATACTTCTTCATCAACCAGGGACTTCCATTGCTCTTTAGTATGCTTTAACAAATCTTGAAATTCGATCAAGGTCGGAGGATAAAAAGCAGAGTCCCCAACGGGAAGCTCCCCCCCGATTAAAAGTTTTCCGCCAGCTTGAACAAGATCTTGAACCTGTTCATGAATACAAACTTGGAATTTTCGATGAGCCAACGGAGCCAACTTAAGTTTTGAAATTTTATCTAAGACAATCTCTTTGAATTTCAAGGCGACAGACTCATGCACTAACCATCGTTTTGCAGCAACACAGCTTTGCCCACAGTTCACAAAGCGCCCACGCACCAATGCATCTGCACTTTGCTCGATATCGGCATCCTCCAGTACAATGTACGCATCCATTCCGCCCAGCTCTAAAACGCACTTTTTCAAATTCTGCCCAGCAACAGCAGCCACTTGACGTCCGCCTCGCTCACTTCCTGTAAAGGTCACTCCCCGTATAAATGGATTTGCTATTAAACTTGCAACATCAGCATGAGTTAAAAAGGCATTCCTAAAAACATTTTTTTCAAATTCAAAGTTTGCCGCACGCTGAAAACACTCCTCTAAAAGTAGGGCTACACCAGCGGTAATTTCCGAGTGTTTCAACAAAACCGAATTACCAGCCAAAAGCGCAGGAACTGCAAAACGCAGAACCTGCCAAACCGGAAAATTCCAAGGCATGATTGTTAAAATCACACCCATCGGCTCTTTAAGAACATAGGATTCATCGTAATTTGAGACAATTTGCCGGGAACCTAAAAACTCTTCGGCAATTCCAAAATAATAAGGAAAAACGGATAAAGCTTTATCAACCTCAGCATTGGCCTCGGGATGAGTTTTACCCATCTCTAAGTTCATCAACCGCGTCAGTTCCTCTTTATGGGTCCTTATTTGATAAGCGACTCGATCTAAAAATTGAATGCGCCCATGCAAAGCAATCTTCGACCATTCCTGAAAAGAAGAATTCAAAGAGCCCACCAAGGCCTCAGCTTCACAAAACGGCAAATAAGAATATTCTTTAATTAGCATTCCCGTTGCGGGATTGATTGTTTGAAACTTCATGCCGCATTATACGGCTGTTAGATCTGCGTGTAAACCTGATAAAAAGAAGCTAGAAGTCCCGCAAAAAAAACACCCGTCATCGTCCCCCACGAAGCCACTGTATAGATCTTTTTTAACTTCATTGCTGCAAGGGCGTAAGGACGTTCCATCCGTAAAACCGGAATTGGTGTCACTAAAGATTTAATAAACTGCGAACAGCAGATACAAAAAAATAGAACTGATAAAATGCTTAGTATTTCATTTACCATAGTTCCCTTTCTATCGGAGCTTTCTTGTCTCAACTTGAGACGACCTTAGTCGGGTTTTTCCGCAACCGCTGGCACAACTCGTGCTTTTCAAACATACAACACGATTGAGTGGCCTAAATCAAAGCTGAACTGCGCTGAGCGAACCTCTGAAGCATTTTAGCGACCAGATTTTCGACACGTCTGTGACAATAAAAGGAGCTACCTGTGAAAGCGAAGAGTCTATTAGTTCTTGGATTAACAGCCCCCTTCTTTATGCTCGGATGTAAACAAAGTAGCTCAAAAATGAGTTTAAAGCCTCGCGCCGTAGGCACTGCAAAATTGACTGGCAAACCTTCTGAAACACCATCCTCAAATCCCCTGACTCCAAAAATATCCCCCTCTGCCGACCCAGAGAGTACAAAGCCCGAAACTGGCACCCCCAATAGTTTAGCGCAGAATTGTTTCTACGAAATATGTGGATCCGAACATATGCTCGACATCCCAGCCCTTATGAAAAAGGCCGAACAGGGCTCATCCGAGCAAGTTCAATATTTTGAAAAAAACCTTAATGAAAACATCTCGGAAGCACTTCGTGAAAAATTAGAGGCCGAAAAAATACTTGCCGAAAAAAGAATTGAAAGCCGAAAGAATCTGAATTCCATCGAACTGACTACTTTTCAGCTAGATCTTATCAAATCGGTCGCCGTCGTACTAGGTAACGACAAACTAGTTCCACAAGAGGTCTTAATTCGAAGTGCTGTGATATTTTCATCAAACAAGACTCTTAAGCTTTTTAATAAATACAAAAATAAAAACTTAGAAAACTTTTTTAAAGAAGAATTTAATGAGATTGATTCGAATAAAGCCCTCGCCATGGCAGCAAAATGGATTAAAGAAAAATCTTCCGAAATCAACGAGCGGGCTAACGGAGACATGATCCACATCGGTAGTTCTGCAATAGAAAATATTGAATCTGGCCAAGCTCTAAATAGCGAGGAAATGAACAGCCTCGCTGGCGAAGTTATGCTTTTACGACTTATCGAAGATCTTCAAAACCCCAAAAATGCCGAAACAATGGCAAAGATTGATCTTAATAAAGAAAACATTGCAAAGTTTTTAAAAGAAAAAGAAATCCGCTCTGTTGATGGCGAATCGCTAGATAAAGCGATCCAACAATGTAAAACTTCGTATTTTGCCGGCTACAACCTATCTCCAACTAAAGAAGAACTTGAGAAAGTAAAAACTGTGATCAACGAGGTTAAGAAGTTGGCAATTGCTTCTTTGCCACAAATCACCTCAGAACAAAAATCAAAAATTGAAGACATCAATTTTGTTTTGCCAAAGTCAAATGTCGATATTCATAATGTTTTTACTAATAACATTAAACTAAACAAAAAACGAAATCTTGAATTCAAGCAAAGTCTAGACAAAATGAACTTAACAACGGCCCTTACCTATGACCTGATTTATTCAATCATCGAAACCAAGGACAGCTCTTTGTGTAAAAATTTTGTTGATTTAAATATTTCAGACCGGGCTTACTTGAACTCAAACGACATCGTTCTTAGCTGGTATAGCGCAAAATATCTAGATAAAGGCGTTAATATCATTGCTCATGAAATTGGACACATTATTGAAACGATGGGCCTCGTAGAACCTTCAGTGAAATCTTGCCTCATCAAGAAGCAGAGTCAAGACACTCGCTTCTTTAGCGAAGATTTCGCGGATCGATTTTCTGCTAAAATTATGAATGAACTTGAAAAACAGGGACAGATCAAACCTAAAAATGCCGGCTGTGATTTCCGCTCCTTGGAAAACAAAGAACTTGCTTTAAATCAAATTGACAACAAAGACCCGCATTCAAGCGCTTTCTACAGAGCCTTAAACATCCATATAGAAAGTGGTAAAAAGCTGGGAGAAGCCTGCGTTCAGGCATTACAACAAAGAACCGATCTTCAAAACTCTTGTCAGTGATTTAACATTAAATAAAAAAAACGGAGGCGCTGGCCTCCGTTTTTTTTATTCTGATTTATTCTTTTTCTTTATATCAATTTCCATCGATATCTTAAAGGTGTGATCCTCGGCAAATTTTGAAAGTTCCTTAGTCCAATCGATCTTTTGAATCATCGCTATCGCCTCTTTAGAAACCTTTTGCGTGATTTCATCTTTTGACTTCGAGGCACCTTGAATTAGCAAATTCAAAACATCCTTAGGCAACTTCAATTCGCCAAGATACGAGCGAATGCTCTCTTCGGTCATAAAGGCCGCCGAGACTCCTGCCGTAAGGACTTTCTTCAAAGCCTCCCCTAACGGTGGAACCTTCGCATCCGCAGTCTCATCTTTGCTTTTCTTTGATTCATCAGACGCCATAAACCTGCTTCACTCGCTTATGATAAGCACTCATCATATTCGGAAGATTAACACTCACTAAGGCGTTTGCAATTGGCCCGGGTACGAAAACACCAAACGTAGCCTCCACTGAATACGTCGCCTTGGTTTTACCCGCTTGATCTTCAAGCTTCCAAGAGCCCACCGAAGTTTTAAAAATATCGCCGGAAGCAAATTCCCACGAGATGGCGTTAGGCGCGGTCTCGGTCATCCAAAGTTGATATTTAAAATTCTTCACGACTTGAACGTTGTATTCAACGAGCTTGCGTGATCCTTCCTTTTTAACAACTGTGCATTTTTTTACTTCAGCCAAAAATTCATGATACTTTTCGTAATCCGAAATGAGGGCAAAAAATTGTTCGGTCGTGCAATTAAATACTTCTGTGTGTGTTGCTTTAGCCATGTAGATACTCTACCGGCTTCACTAAAAAAATCAACACTTCGTCGAAGTATTATGTTTCATCAATCTTTTTAATTTACAATTCCTGCCTTAAGTCCGCTTCAAAGGTAAGTGAATGAAAAGGCCCTTGCTGCTTCAAACGCCCCTCTTTTAGCTCTATAACCAAATCAGCATCTTCAATAGTCGATAAGCGATGGGCGACAATTAACATTGTAATACCACGGAAGGACTCCCGCACCACCTTCTGAATCAATTCATCGTTTACGACATCGACACTGGCTGTCGCTTCGTCCATGATTATGACCTTGGCCTTCATCAGTAAGGCACGAGCCATACAAATCAATTGCCGCTGTCCCTGACTTAAATTAGCCCCACCTTCGGCAATAGCATAAGCGAGCTGCCCGGAAAGACCCTGAACAGTCTCTTTAAGTCCCACATGCTCCAGGGCTTGCCAGACTTCTGCATCAGAGAACTCGTTGTAACGATCTAAATTACTTCGAACAGAACCGATAAATAAGGTTGGATCCTGCGGAATAATCGCCATCAACCGACGCAGTCGTTCTAACGGAATCGATGCTATATCGATACCATCAAGCAGTATCCAACCAGACTCAAGTTCGACAAATCGAAACAGTGCTTGCAACAAAGTGCTTTTGCCTGATCCCGTACGACCTATTAACCCCACCCTTTGCCCCGCACCGACTTCAAAACTAAGATCTTTCAAAATCAACGGGAATTGAGGAGCATAACGAAGATGAACATTTTCAAACTTAATATGACCTTTGAAATCAATCAGATCCAGTTCAGCTTGGATTGAGGGGCTAGATAAACGAACAGGTGCCTCTTGGGGAAGATTCATAAAGAAATGCAGACGTTCAATTGATGTCATTCTTGATTCAACATCCGAGAACATACGAATACCCCAATTCAAAAAGGTCCAAAATGTCATCGCATATGTCATCAATAGCCCTGCAGTAGCCTGATCTAAGCGGCCTTGCTTCACTGCAAAAACCACAAAAAAACCACTACACATCGCAACCATCCCACCCACGATAGGGACCCTCGCCGAGAACCAGCGATTAAGCATATAGTGATTAAATAAAGCCTTTTGACTGCGCGCCAATCTTTTGTAAAATTCTTCGAAATACCATTGTTGCCGGTGAAAAGCACGGATCACCGAAACCCCTTGAAGAGTCTCTTTAAAATGTGCATAACGAGGCGATCTAGCAATAGAGTCAAGCCGCTTCACTTCCCTGGCAGCCCCTCGATAGTCTTTTTGAATTCGATAATAAACCAGACCAATTGGAAAAATCACCAATAACATTACTGGCATCAAAGCCAAGATTAAAACTAGCGAAGTTACAATTTCGAAAAAACAATGAACATTAGACTCAAAACTTCTTTGTAAGTGAATATCAACAGTCTCGATATCTCTAGAGAAGCGTTGAAGAATACGTCCAACTGGCGTCGAATCAAAAAAAGAAATTGGAGCGTGCAATACCGATTTAAGCATTTCATCATGCATTCTTTTACCAGCAATCAAGCCCCGATTGAGCCAAAATAAATGAGACAAAGTGCCAAGTACAAGAACTAAGCCGCCTAACAGACCGTAAATACCAACGCCGGCAATCACTGACCAATCAAATGTTCGGCCATTATTTGATGTGAAATATCCCAACCACCATTTCTGAAGCAAAGGGGCCGCCGTCGTAGCAATGGCTATCAAAAATAAACTTAATACGATCCAATACTGCAATACACCAGAACCGCCTAAGGACTTTATATAATCCCAATAAAGACTGCCCTTAACTGTTCCGACCTCTCGGTCCTCATCAACAACAAGCTTTGCCGCCTTCACATCCGTCGGATTTTCAAGAGGCTCTGAGGATTCTTTGACCGCGACCGCCTTTTCACTATCAGAAGGCAATGAAGTTGCATGATCTTTAACAAAACTTCTAAAGGCTACAGATGATTGCAATTCATCGTAAGTCCCAACAAGCTCTATACGCCCTTGATTCAAGAAAATAATTCGATCAAACTGCTGAAGTGTCTTCAAACGATGAGTCACTACAATTCGTGTTCTATTTTTCCACTCACCAAAAATCAAGCGCTCGCAAAGCATGGCTTCTGTCTCAACGTCGACAGCCGACAATGGATCATCCAAAAGAATTAAATCGGCCTCATTAATTATGGCTCTAGCCAAGGCCACTCTCTGTTTTTGACCTCCAGAAAGATTAACGCCTTTTTCCCCAATTTCTGTCCGCAAACCAGATTCGAACATTCGAACATCTTTATCTAAACAACTTAAATGAAGAGCACGCCGAACAGCTTGATTGGTTGTTTTGGCTCCGAACAAAATGTTTTCCAATAAGGAACCACTCAAGATATAAGACTCCTGAGGAACAAATGAAATTTTTGGTAGTTTACCGGATTGATCATTAAACAAAGTCTCGCCTTGAAAACTTGGGATCTCGCCGAGAAGTCCAAGTAAAAAAGTACTTTTCCCGCTTCCCACCGGTCCAATGACGGCTATTGATTCCCCCGCTTTAATATCGAGATTCACACCTTGAAGTACCGGCGAATTGTAACCCCAAGACTGATTCACGATCTTCAAACTTTTAAATACTTCACTTTCAATAACTTGGTATTCCGGAACTTTTTGAGTTTGAAGATATTCAATGATACGACCAGCCCCCACTCGAGCTGCAGTCCATCTTGAAATCAGTCCCGAAAGACTGCCAAATGGTTCTTCCATCAAAGCAAATATCGAGAAACAAGTGAACACCAAGGGTACGTTGAGCTCCTGGCCACGCAACGAGTGAACCAGTAGGACCACAAATAACACCAAAGAAGAAACTAACATAAAGGACATGGTCGCTAATACTTCGGACCTCGCTAGCTTGGTGCGTGACTTAATTTCATGATTTCGCAGATTCTGAATCTCGGCCGAAACGGATTTTTCCCACACAAAATACTTCACAATTCGAATGGCATTCAAAGACTGCCCCAAAAGGGAAACACGTTTATCGCGCCAATTCATCATGTCTTCATCTAAATGAAAAAAATTAGAGGCTAGTGTTCGCGTTAAAGGAATGAGCAACAACATTAAGAAAAGAGCCACCCAAGCAGAAGACCCTAAAAAATAAAATAACATTCCCAGTCCCGCAACAACCGATATAATCGCCCAAACGATATCAGCAGCGATCAAAGGAAAATCCGCAACGCTCTCGGAGTCTGAGCTCATGTGATTCACAACATCACCGAGCTGTACTTTTTGACGGGCCCCCAGACTCAATTGCAAGCTGTGTTTAAAAATCTTTTTATTTAGCAAGTTTACCAGAATTTGATAACTAGCCAGCGTATTCCTAAAATACTGCTGATAAGAAAATCCAGTCACAAGTCCGCAAAACCCCAAACCAACCCCTAAGAGTAAGGCCCAGTTTAAATTTGCAGTCGACTCGGAGGCCACTTTGATTTGTTTCAAAAAAAGATTCATTATCAATGGCGAAATCAAACTGGCACTTAAACCCAAAGCATACCACGAATAGGCCGGTATTAAGCGCCTTTTCAGTAAAGGGAAAATACCGAATAAAAAATCATTTACGTTAGTCCATTTAATCGAACTTTCCACGAAAGGAAGCTGTTCGGGATTTAAATCAGATTCTAGCTTAATAAAATCAGATTCCTCTAAGGGCCGAGATCGACCAATCCGAATTAACGGGGAAACTTCAGAAAAAAATAAGCGTCTTAACACCGAGATGATCATTTCCACTCCTAGGAAATCAAAAAGGCTCCCCTTTAGGGGAGCCTTTGGCACCAGCCAGTCTGTAGGCTAGCACAAGTCACTCTGCATCTAGCAAGTGTTTTATATCCGCTAACTAAAAGCAAACACCCTCGTTAAGTGTTTCTTTATAGTCAAAGCGATTATTGTAGGAAAATACAGCCAGGACCTGAGTGCGACTAGGATTCATTATCTGAACTTGAACCTTTCGATATCCTTGCTTCACAAGTAAGGTCACTTTTCGACGCTGAAGAGGTTGATTTTCGACGGGCTCACAGTCTTCAACAACATTTTGAGTGAATGATGCAAAAGGCTCGAAACGACTTTCGCCTTTTAAAGAAACCATTTGGTTATGGATACCCGATTCAAAATCCCCCTCTAATGGAAATACTCTAAAGCCTTCGATATCAAATTTAGCGAGCCCCACGTGTTCTGCATTTGCGTGATTGTAAAATCGTGCATAGAAATCAGAACCAAAAATTGAGTAAGGAGTTACATAAACTTGATACTTATTTCCGGCTTGAAGCTTAATCTCGTCGCCTGAATCAGATTTCAGAGTGAAATCCTGATAAACTACCATTTCTCCATCGTCAGAATTACAGCCAGACAATAGAATCGTGCTCGTAAGCAAAAAAACGCCTAAAATAATATTTTTCATATTTTTCTCCGGACGAACTTCTTACGCCGGAATAGGCTCTCGGCCAAGTCCCGATAAAATAAATGTAAAAAGGAAATAGCCGGACTTGAGCAAGCCCTATTTCTTTTTGAATAGAGCTTCAGCAGCCGCCCTTAACTGAGCGGCCTTATCAACGCCACCACTTGCGCCTGTTCGCGGATTAAAATACTCGCACCGATTGGCTCGGTCCTTCTCTCGCACAACCTCCGCAGAGGTTTCTTTGCATTCGTTGTAAACTTTGGGGTCGTGGAACTGACAGTTTTTACAAACATGGGCATCAGCACGGCAGTGTGGGCACTCTTCCCGAATACCCAACACTCCCGTAAATCCAATCTCTTTACCACATTGAAAACAACTCAAAGTTCCCAAAATAAACGTCCTCTTACAACTTTGGGTTCATATTAAAATTATGGAAGGCCTCGACGTTACGGATTGTTCCAGTTTTACTTCTCATAACCACCGAGTGGGTCTTTCCTTTTTGACCAGGTAAAAACTTAACCCCTTTTAGTAAAGGCCCGTCGGTAACTCCGGTAGCCACAAACATGACCGACCCCGATGCCAGCTCATCAATTTTATACTTTTTATCCAGGTCTTTGATACCCATCTTAAGAGCTCTTTGCTTTTCCTCATCGTTGCGGAATTTTAGACGTCCCTGAAAATCGCCGCCTAGGCACTGCATCGCCGCCGCCGAGATTACGCCCTCAGGAGCGCCCCCGATTCCCATTAATAGGTCAATCCCTGTATCTGGCCACGCAGCCGCGATCGCCGCAGACACATCCCCGTCCCCAATCAAGTGAATACGAGCACCGGTCTTGCGAACTTCGGCAATAAGATCTTGATGACGAGGGCGATCTAAAATAACCACAGTCACTTCCGAAACATTTTTAGCTAAGGCTTTTGCAACATTATTAATATTTTCGGTAGGGGTCTTATCAAGATCAATAACTCCCTTAGCCTCTGGCCCGCAGGCGATCTTGTCCATATAGGTATCAGGCGCATGCAAAAAGTTGCCTTTTTCGGCCACGGCTATTACCGAAATACTGCCGACACCACCCGTAGCACAAATTGTAGTTCCTTCTAATGGATCAAGTGCGATATCAATTTTCGGAGCATCCTCAGAGCGATAACCCACTTTTTCACCGATATAAAGCATTGGAGCTTCATCGCGCTCACCCTCTCCAATGACGACTGTTCCATCAATACGAACCGTATCAAATGCTTTTCTCATGGCATCGACAGCGGCTGCATCCGCAGACTTTTCATCACCTCGTCCCATCCATTTTGCAGAGGCCAACGCCGCCGCCTCAGTGATTCTTACAAATTCTAAAGCCAGGTTTCTGTCCATAATTCACTCCCCCAAGCAGCTACGAAGTTTGCCGGCAACCGCTGTAATTTTAAATTAGAATCCAAAGCCACATGTTCAGTTTTAGCCACCGAACAAATTTGATCTTGCACCTTCATTCGATACTGAAAGATCACTCGCACTTTCTCGACACGTGCTTGAATTTCAATATCGACTTCGTCACCAAATTTCAAGGGTCTTAAGTGGCGTACCTGAGTCTCCCAAACAGCAAACTGCGCTGCGGACTCAGGGCGCTGATAGTCAATCAATCCCTTGTGATGCGCAAAGGCAACACGAGCCTCTTCGTAAAAACGAAGATAATTGGAATGATGAACAATTCCCATCAAATCCGTTTCGTAAAATTGCACTTTATGACGATAAATAAACATGATGCTCAGTCTTAACCACTTTAATGTTGCGAGTCCAGAGAAAGCCGCTTTAAACTAAATCCATGCAAGTCGCTGAGTGGCAAAAAAAATTACCGATGCAAATCACATTAACCCGAATTTGGCTGATGCCTATTATTGTGGCAGCTATGATTCCAAATACGCTTCCGTGGAACTTCCTTGCGGCGGTTCTATTTGGCCTCGCCTCAGCCACTGATTATTTTGATGGCCACTATGCTCGCAAATGGAACGTGGTTTCCAACGAGGGAAAGTTCATGGACCCCATTGCGGATAAGATCCTAGTGACGGGAATCTTAGTGATGCTTTTGGCGCTTCAGAAAATTGATGCCTACATGGTCATTCTAATACTTGTGCGGGATACCTATATTGGGGGCATTCGCTCGGTGGCGGCGGCTGATCAAATTATTATCGCGGCCAAACCTGCGGGCAAATGGAAAACGGCCCTCCAAATGTCGGCCATCCCTGCCGTCATTATTGGCTCCTTGGAACCATGGCTAAATTACACTTGGGCAGGCTATCTTGGCAAAATTGGCTACGTGGTCTTGTGGATGAGTGTTATTTTAAGTATAAGTAGCGGCATCGAATACTATTTGGGATACCAAAAGGAAAAAAGGAAGCCCTAATGCTTTTACACTTCACGCCCGGCAATTGGTTCTTTATCTTTTTAGCCCTTGCTGTAACGGCTTGGTTAAAAGTTGCCGGAGTGAAACACCAGAATCCCAATTTTATCATACCCACCTCAGCGGCTGCTTCGTTGAGTATACTCAAAAAGTGATTCTTTTTCCTGATATTGTGAATAAAAATAGCCTGTTAAATAGGCAAGACATCCTAACACCACTAAAATGGACCATTTGATCAGGGATTTTTTTAATTTTTTCTGCATTTTTTTATTTTAAGTATTGACTGTACGAACAAGCAACTATAAAACCATAGACCTCATCGACGCGGGAGTAGCTCAGTTGATAGAGCGATGCCTTGCCAAGGCATAGGTCGCGGGTTTGAGTCCCGTCTCCCGCTCCAAATTTCAAAATAAAAGTCGATAGACTTAAAACCCCGACAGACCTTCGGGGTTTTTTATTTTTTAAGTCCACCTAATTTTTAAATCTTTTACAAGAGTTTCCCTCCGTTAGAAAAAAATCTGAAACAGTGATATTTAAGAGCCGGTTAAAAATAAACAAACAAAGGATCGGACTCGATATGCGCAATATTTTTGTGACTCTAATTTGCCTTTTCGCCATTCAGGCAGGTGCTAACTGTTTAGGACAAGCTAGCTTCACCGCAAAAATCCATCAGACTGAAAAACAAGGAAATACTTGTGCACTTTTCATCAACGCAAGCACCTTGGAATATTTCTCTTCCGACTCCAATTGCCCACTTTCTGCCCGTGAAATTCTTGACACACCATTAACGGTTCAAACAGCGAAAGAATATTATTGCTCATTAGAGCAGAACGATGAGGTATCAGGACAAGTCTATCGCTTAAGCTCTGGGGAGTTAGTCATTCGTTAATAAATTTTCCTCTTGTATATAGTTAGTAGTAAAAGAAAAGGGATCGTCGAGATCTCTTTTCCTTTACTTACCTATAAGTTTATAACCTAGGCTCTGCGCGATCGAGAGATCTGAAAAATAGACCCTCTGACTCCATAAAATTTCTGGCTGCACCCCGGAAGGAAAAATGATTTTATTGGACAAGTCACCAACCCAATTTCGTCCATTTTGATTTTTAACTTGAAGACGAAAATTATAAGGTACTGTCAACATTCCCGAGTAGATTTCCTTATAAAAGCCCCGGCGCTCTTGCTCGGCCGTACCAGCGGCCTGTGAATATTCTGATAGAAGTCTTTTATCCGAGGGATCAATAAAATACAAAACACCGAGTCCTTCACTTAGCAGCACCTTGTTCACATCAATACCATCCGAGCTGATAATTCGCCCCAAAATCCGGCCGTGTTTATCCATACTCACAACATCTAAACGAACAAATTGACCGACGACTGCGAACTCTGAAAGCCGTAGCCGAGCCCTTTCTGACCAAACTCCTTGCGAATGCCCTTCAAAATCAACTTCCGGAGTATCGACGCCCAATAAACGAACCTTCGCCTTTTGCTTGGTTGAATCCAAGACCGTTATAGTGTCCCCGTCATGAACACCCAATACTCGGACCTGAATAATCTCGGCCAAAGACGTCCATGAAAATAGACTCAATGAAATGAATAGGACAAATTTAGATAAAGTTATAACTTTTTGCATTCAACAAACTTACCCGATTACATTTCAAAATTCATGAATTACAAAAGCCCGTGAATAAAAGAAAATAGAAATGAAAAATCGTCTGTTTTTTATACACCTTATTCAATTTTACAATGAAAAATCGGTCTCTTTCAAAATCTCGGACTATTTATCTTCTCTATGCTATACCCCTGAAAACCAAAACTCTTTACGAAGGGGATCCTGTGTTTTATAAAAAACAGCATTTCAAAAAATCAGTTCTTTCTATAGCCGTATTACTAACGACTAGCGCCGCTAATGCTACTGATATCGTTATTTTTGATGGAATGCTAAATCCCTTGGCAGGCGTCTCGGGACCCGGAGTTCGCGTACTAAATAACGGCAACAAAGTTGGAAGCGTTCTTAAAAGACTTTTCGTTTCTGATGATGCCTACGCAGCTGACCGAAATTTAAGAGCCACTCATGATTTCTATCTTAGAAACTTCAATCGAAATTCATTCGATGGATACGGCGCGAGAATAGAAGCTACGGTTAGAATCGGTAAACTTCCAATTGATCTTTTTGGATTTCAACAAAATGCCGCCTGGAATGGCAAAAGATTTTTATTCGGAGATGGTAGCTCTATGGGAATTAAAAATCTTACAGATGCCCTAGATGTTACAGCTCACGAGTACACTCACGCCGTAGTCCAATACACAAGCCGACTAGAATATCAGGGACAATCCGGCGCTCTTAACGAACACTTCGCTGATCTTTTCGGCGAAATGGCACAACAAGAAATTGCCCCATCTATAAACAAAGAAAAAGTCTTCCTTATTGGGGAAAGTATTTTATCAGAAACGCTAAAACAAAAGGCCTCTGAAAAACGCGGACAGCCTGTCGTAGCGCTGAGGGATATGATGGTACCATCTCGAGGACTCACGCCGCAGCCGGGCCATATGAGTCAAATTAAACCAGAATATGGCCCTGGCTGTTCGCCGTCGAATTCGAACGACCTTTGCGGAGTCCACGAGCTGAGTGGTATCCCAAATCGCGCATCTGCCTTGATAGTCCGTGAATTAGGTTGGGCACGCACTAAGGCGGTCTTTTACAACGTTATGACGTTAAGACTAAAGTCGAATTCGCAATTCCAAGACTATGCTCGTGAGCTTATGGGCGAATGCTACCGACAATTAAGCCCGAACGAATGTGCAGTCATGAACAATTCTTTAAAAGAAGTTGGTTTATAATTGAATAGATTTTGATAAGCTATCAAAGATCCAGGAGGGATCTTATGAAATTTAAATCAACGTTTATATTCAAGCGAACGCTAACTTGGTCCTTAGCTTTTTTACCAGTTGTCGCCTCGGCAGCAGACTTGTTCGATCCCGCCAAAGTTGGCTCTATTCACCAAGTTGCTTCTAATTTAATCCAGTGTAATGACGAAATGGGAAATGCATTTATTCATACGACTGAGGATGTTGCTGGTCTTCGATTGCTGGTCACTGCCAATAAAGTAAATTGCCAAAGCATTATGAAAAGCATTAAGGAACGCGGTTATCTTGAAGTAAAACTTGAGAAAATCGGCGAGGTCCAAAATTCTCCTTGCACAAAGCCTGCAAAAAAATTCCAAGAGATCAAAGCATCAACGACTCTCAATGGAAAAAACTATTCGTTCACTACAATTTCTGCCGAGTCAGGTTATACGACAAGCTGCTCAACCCCTTAAAAAAAACGTCCCTTCAAATAAAAAAAGCCTTCAGTCACCTGAAGGCTTTTTTATTAAATCGGCTTAGTAGCCCGCTTTGCTTGGAGCGTACCAACAACGAGGACGAAGCCCCACTGTGTCTCGGCCAGCATAACAAGCGCCTTGTCTAACATCAGTATCACTCATCGCTTCATCGATCGGTGTTGGACATAAAGCCCCTTGGAAGTATGTATCCAAACGACACTGAGTATCTGGGTGTTGATCATCTGTTCTAGATACAACTTTCGTGTCGGGAGTATTGTAGCGAGGACGAGTCGGCTGCTTTCTTAAAGCCTGGAAAAGCTCGGCGACCGATTGCCCTGCAATAGAATTGCGAAGACACAACAAACGGTCCTGCATATTCGGATGCTGACTTGTACAAGAATCTAAAGCCGTCTCATCTAGATCGACACTTTGAAGAATTGCAGCATTGTCATCTTCGGCAAAGAAACGACGCAAACACTTCAATGTAGCAAAATAATCAGAAGCTCCTTCATTCGAAGCCCAGTTATTACCCCAGCCTGAAACTTTCGGAGCGCCACCAATATGATGTCCCATCTCGTGACAGATAACCAAAGCAAAACCTTCGACATTAATCGCAGGGTGACGAGCTAAACCGCCATACATATTTAAAATAAAATCTTTACCCGAACGTTGAGCCGACGCATTCACCGTGGCATCTGTCCATAAACGATTCACCTTCAAACGATTGCCTTGCGCCGCAATCTCTGGGCCGTAAATTTTGATAAGACGATCAATAACTTGGTTGAACTGCTGTTCTGAAATGCCCCCAGCAGCGAATAGCCCTACCGGGATCTTCATATTGTTCTCGGGAACAAAACCCTTACAAAGAGTCACCTCGGAACTGTAGATTGTTGTGGATATAAGCGAAACAGACAATACAGCGGCCGCAGCCGCAATAAACTTGCGAGTCACAGAGAACCCCTCCTCTTCCTTGACGGGTAAGTCAGTCCTCATGACCGACTCTTAAAATGGTACCAAGCAAGTTTTTAAATAATCAAAGACTTTTTTCTAAAATCCCCAAAAATGAAGAGTTTGATAAACAACAACGGCCAAGAAATAGGCCAGTAAATTGAAGCTCACCAACTGAGCCACCGCAAATTTTAATGATGACATCTCTTTCATAGCAACAGCGACGGTCGACATACACTGCAAAGCAATCATAAAGAAGATAAGCAATGCCGAAACACTGGCCACGGTAAACAACGGAAGACCATCACTTCGTGTTGCCTGTTCCATTTTCTGCAATAAACCAGACTCTTGAGCCGCCTCATCATCACCTGTGATATTAAACACGATCGCTAAAGAAGAAACAAATACTTCACGGGCCGCAAAAGCTGAAACCAACCCGATGCCGACTCTCCAGTCACTTCCCATAGGCTTCATAATCGGTTCTAAAACTTGCCCGACTTGACCTAAGTAACTTTGCTCAAGACGAACTTGCGGGTTCTCTTCTTGGTAGTTAGGGAATGTCGAAGTTGCCCAAACTAATACGGCAAAGATAAAGATCGCAGGACCTGCCCGTTTCACATAAGACATTGTTCTATCAAAAGACTGTCGCAACAGAACATTCCAACGAGGTTTCCGGTACAGAGGCAATTCCATCATAAAAAAACTATTGTCTCTTTTAGGAAGAAATTTATTGAGAACACCCGCAACGACGCCGCCAATAAAAATAGCCAGAAGATACAAGGCCGCTAATGCCAAACCGGGTTTCCAACTCTGTTCACCACGAAATACAAAGGCTAATAGCAACGCATAAACTGGCAAACGAGCCGAACAAGTCATCAAAGGAACAATAAAAGTTGTTATCCAACGATCTCGAGACGACGAAATATTTCTAGTCGAAATCATAGCAGGAACTGCGCATGCAAATCCTGATAAAACTGGAACAAACGAACGTCCACTCATTCCGATCAAAGAAAATGGTTTATCGATCACCGTCGCCGCACGTGCCAGATATCCTGATCCTTCAAGTAGACCAATACCAAGAAACAAAATAAAAATCTGCGGAACGAAGACCAATGCAGCCCCAAAACTTGCAACAACACCGTTACCAAGAAAATCGGCCCACAAAGCACCGCCTCCCCACTGGGCTACACTTTCAGCTGAGCTTGCAAAGAATCCATCGACCAAATCCATAAATGGAGCGGCCACCCAGAAAATACTTGAAAAAAGACCGCCCATTATTAGCACAAAGAAAATAAAACCAAAAATTGGATGCAATAGCCAACGATCTAACTTCAAAGTCCAATCAGAAATATGTTCAAGCTTTTCGCTAACTGAAACTCCACTTTCATTCGAACTTCCCACTAGAGCCTGAGAAAACAATTCGATTTCTTTGATTTTCTCTTCGCGTTCTTCAAAACTCCAAATCATGGGTTTGCTTGGACAGTTCTGCATATCAAGTCCACGAATGGCCGAGCCAACCTCAAGAAGACCACCGCCTAATAGACCGTCGAAGGCCAATACCTGGCAGTTATATCGTTTCTGCAAAAGATCAAAATTTAAATGCAATCCTTGCTTTCGTAGCAGGTCGACCATTGTAACAACAAGAATCATAGGGAAGCCTGTTTCTTTGACCTGTTCAGCAAGTAAAAGATGACGACTCAATTGAGTGCCATCAACGACCACCACGATTCCGCCAACTGTTCCCAATTGGGGATTTTGATAAAGAGCCTTTAAAGTTACAATCTCATCAGCACTTTTGGGATGAAGAGAATAGGTTCCTGGAGTGTCCATCACCAAGGGACCAGACCCTAGATGCTCGGCAAGGCTCCCTAAAGAATACTCAACAGTGGCTCCGGGATAATTGACTGTTTTAAATTTAGAGCCAGTCAGCCAGTTATAAAGAGTCGTTTTACCAGAGTTAGGAGCCCCGACTAATGCGATACCGCGCTGTTTTATAGAACCTTCACCAGAGTGCATTGAGCTTCTTCTTTCCGCAAAGCCAAAAGAGTGGATTTATAACGAACCAGAATAGGCCCTCTGAATGGCGCCCACCCTAAAACCGTCAGCTCGGTTCCTTGCCGAAGGCCCATTTCATGAAGTCTTTCGATAACAATATCTGTACCTGAAAAGGATTCGATAGAGACCTTATTTCCAATCTTTAGCTTTGAATCAAATAAATTCATAGGCGCCAAAATAGGGGTTTAAGGGGCCGTTGACCAGTCCTGGCCCTCTGCTGGCTGTAATTGAAAATCAATTGCAAATAAAACCCAACCAATAGTCTAGTTTACAGACCTCTGTATTAAGGTTTTAGTCTGGGTTCCGATCTAAAGTCCATGAGCAAGCATATTAAGCACCTTGATATTGCACAAAGAACGATTACAAAGCCTCTACGTTTATTAGGACTTTTGAGCCTAACTCTGATCCAGTTGTCATTTTTAAATCCCTCAAAAGCCTCGACATGGCCCCTCCCCATTCCTTGCCCCGTTGAAGATATTAATGTCGAGGTTAAGAACTTAAATCCTGGCAAAGAAGAGGTGTTGCTGAATTTTAAAATGCCGCCTTATGAAAATCAGGACCAAGTTATCGAACTCAACAAAGGACGATCGCTAATTCAAATGGGTAAATACACGGATCGCATTGAACAAATTAATCTTAAAACTGAAAATGAAAATGGATGGGATTTTACTGTTCGCTGCAAAAAGACGAACGCTATTTTTCCATTAAAGGCCTTCCAGGATCGCGTTTATCAATTCAATTTAAACTTAAGTTCGAACCTCACATTAAGCTTAATGGATCTTGGTGATAACTATCAAAGTGTCGAGCTTATTTGGAAATCAAAATTAGATGCCATCATCAAAAAGGAAACTTACGAAATTGCAGACCGTCGTCGCATGAAGCAAATAAAACTCACCCCACCCGCTCAAGCCTACCTACTCGAGGTTCGAGGCGAGCAGCGCCTAGCAGCTTGGTTACATAATTTAATGGGACAAAATATCGATTCTAAAGCGGTCATAGAAAAAGCCTCAATCGACTCTAATAAAGTCTATTTTTTAGTGGGCCCCAAAAACGCAAACAATGAGCTTGATGGCGAAGCTTTCACCATCGCCCTTGAAGACATGGACCTGATCAATCAAGCGCGCCAAATTTTAAGTAATCCTTCTCAAGAAAAAATTATTCTAGCAGGGATCAAGAAAGGTACTCAGACCTACAACCGCGCTTGGCACCAAAAATCGAAGGCTCCTTACTCGTGGTTCGTTCACAGAGTGGATGGCTTTACCGACTTTGCCCACATCAGCTGCGATGGATCCCCTGAAATTATCGAAGACAACTTAGAACTCAAAATAGAGCAAGGATCGCGAATCTGCTTTTGGCGCTATCGCCTCATTAAAGAACTTAAACCCGACGAAATAACTGAAGGGCAGTTAAAATCAAAATAACGACCTAAAGATCGTTAATCGATAAAGAATAAGAGGCACCCTGCCCGCGGGTTTCCTCGACATAAACGCGGATTTTTTGAACTTGATATTTTTTAAACTCATTCAACATCGCTTCAGCCAAAATTCGTGAAAGCTCTTCAACGCTGGTATTGTGAGTGGGCAACAGACACACTTCATCCTCGGGAAAAGCATAAAATCGCTCTCGAAACCGCACTTCCATGATTTTATCGGAAACGGCAAACTTCATTTCTGGGTTCAGCTTTGGTAGCAGAACGTGCTCGTCCCATTGGTCTAACTGGGCTTTAATCCGAGACTTAAAAATATTAAAATCTACAAAGTATCCCTTTGTCTCATCTTGGGATTTGGGAACTTCGATATCAACTTTCACCTGATAGTTATGGCCATGAAGCTTTTCCGCATTCTTTTGGTCAAAAATGAGAAAATGAGCCGAAGAGAATTTGAAATTCTGTTTGGACAGATGAAGTACTGATTTTTTCATAAGTAATCTCGTTTTTTATCATTCAATAGGAGCCGTTGTCACGAACTCAAGACCTGGAATTAAGCCAAGTTTATTATATTTCAGTATTCTTATTAAATTACAAATCAAAATGCCGATAAAGTGCTCAGACTATAGCACCGGAGGCATACTCGTGGCATTTTTTAAGTTCAAGTCATGGTTTACTGGAATTAAGGGGCGTCTTCTTTTGTCAGGAATCATACCCGTTTTAACCTTTGCTTTCTCCTCATTCTTAACCGCACAAAGCATGGGCAAGCTAGGGAATATGCTAAGTGAGGCCTATATGACCCTTACTCCAAATTTAACTGCAATTGGCAAAATCAATGAGGGCCGCGGGTCACTATCCGATGGTTTTCATAGAGCCCTAGCGCATACTGGCTCTGCTGATTTACGTCTTACCGATTTAAAATATGCCGAAGAAAACTACGGTCACCTTGAGGCCTATTTCACTAATTTTGAAAACTCTTCGCGTCTTCCAGGTGAAGAGGAGCTTTACGAGCCGGCTCGTAAAGTGAAAGACTCTTATTTAAGTCTATCAAAGGAAATTTTGGCTCTTTTAAAAGAGAGCAAGCCCGAATCAGATTCTAAGGCCAAAGAACTGATGAATGGTGAATGGCTCAAGCATTCTTCGACTATCGATGCATCTATGGATGCATTAGGTGCCTTCTATGACGAAGCTGCGACAATGCGCCTGGTAGAACAAGATGAGCAAAGATCCAAGGCTTTCAATTTATTAATGCTTATTGGTTTAACTTCTATTTTCTTAATTCTCGCTTCATTAGCTTGGACTGCTTTTTCAGTCACTCGCAGCGTTCAAAAGATTTCTTCTTCATTAGAAGATGCTGGATCCCAAGTGGCAGACGCGATTACCGAGCTTTCAAGTACCGGACAAAGTCTTTCGCAATCATCTACTGCAGCCGCAGCGTCTTTAGAGGAAACAGTGGCTTCGTTAGAAGAAATGACTTCGATGGTACAGATGAACTCAGATAATGCAAAGCAGGCTGCAGCACTTTCACACTCATCTCGCGAAGCTGCAGAACGCGGAGAAAAAGAAATTCGAGAACTTGTTGGCTCGATGCAAGACATTGCTCAATCGTCTAAAAAAATCGAAGAGATTATCCATGTTATTGACGATATTGCCTTCCAAACCAATCTTCTGGCTCTTAACGCCTCGGTCGAAGCTGCTCGCGCCGGTGAACACGGAAAAGGGTTTGCTGTTGTTGCAGATGCAGTTAGAACACTGGCTCAAAGATCAGCAACCGCAGCTAAAGATATAAATGGACTTATTAAGGATTCAGTTTCAAAGATCGATCGAGGAACTTTAACTGCTGACAAATCCGGTGTTGTAATGAATGACATTGTGATCTCGGTTAAAAAAGTGTCCGACCTTGCGAACGAAATTGCTGCAGCCTCTGCGGAGCAAACAACTGGTATTCAACAAGTATCTAAAGCCATGAACCAACTAGATCAAGGTGCTCAGACAAATGCCGCATCCTCAGAGCAAGTTGCAGCGACAGCAGAAGAAATATCTACTCAGGCCCGCCATATGAAAGAACTTGTCACTGACCTAAATGTAGTTGTGACAGGTATGAGCAGTAGCGAATACTCTACGGTCAAACCTTCTTCTAAAAAAGAGCTTGCAGTCAAAGGCCCTGGTTTCTTTAGCCGCTTTAACTTCTTCGCGAAAAAAGATACACCAAGCTCTGAAACACCAAAAGTACATCCCGTCGCAAAAACAGAACCCAAAAAGCCAACTCTGGCAGCAAAGGCCCCTGTCTCTGCAAAGAAGGAATCAAAAGTCATTCCATTAGCTAAAAAATCCATTCCAAAAACTGCGCCAGTTAAGTCAGTACCAGCGGCTCAGGCAAAAAAAGTTGCTTCCTCGGACATCATTCCATTTGATGACGATGACCGCGGTGGAATTGGTGATACCTCCGGCTTTTAAACTATGCTAAAAGCTATGTTATGAAGTACGAATTAAAACAACATTTTCAGATTGAATCGGCTCGATGGTTACCTCATTTACCGTCGAGCCATCCTTGTTCTAGAATGCACGGGCATTCATTTAAGATTGTTCTTCGCATCGTCGGCGACTTACATCCCCAAATTGGATGGGTCATTGATTACAATGATATTCAGGCGATCATGAGGCCCATTCTAGAGCAGATTGACCATAGAGTCCTCAACGAGGTCGCAGGTCTTGAAAATCCCACTTCTGAATTACTTGCAAAGTGGATTTTTGAAAAAGCCCAGCCTTTATTGCCCGGTCTGCGCCTAGTAACAGTGGCTGAAACTGCTGCAACCGAGTGCTCTTATCCGATTCAGGATTAAAAAAGAGCCCCTCAGGGCTCTTAATTTTTAACAAAATTTGCATTCACCTTTACTTGAGGGCCCAAATTTAGATTCCCCTCGTATCGATTAGCAAACTCCGGAGGATATAGCATCACAATGGTGGATCCCATGCGAAAAAGGCCCAATTCAGCTCCGCGATGAATATTTATTTCTGGTTCATACCTTTTGTGCTTAAATACATGAGGTCCCGCTTGATTGCCTTTGATTTCTTGGTCAAAGAAAAGCTCGATAAAACCAACATTGGTGGCTCCGACAAACACAACGCCCACCGGACCAAATTCTGTTTCAATCTCGACAAGCACCCGTTCATTTAACGGAAAGAGATCTAGAATATTATTTGTCGACCATTCATTCACTGGCCACAAATCGCCGGGAATGTAGCGAACATTTGTGATTTGTCCATCCACCGGGCTATGTACACGGTGATAGTCCGTTGGACACAAATAATAAGTCGCAAAAAGCCCCCCTTCCCACTTCTTAAGGGCGCCCGCATCCTGGGTAAACTCTCCGAGGCTGTAAGTGAACCCCTTGGCCTGGATCAATTTGCCGTTACGAATTCGAGCACATTGCGTGATCACCGAGTCTGCGGGGTGCAGTGCCAGGGCATCGCCAATCGGACGCACGCCCGCTTTTAAGCGACGAACAAAGAAATCCCCAATCGAAGGGTACTGCTCTATTGGCATTTCCGCCTCTTGAACATTGATTTTGTAAATTTTAGCAAAAAGACGAACCGAAATTCTGGCCCAGAATGCCGGCCCCTTCCAATGCATAAATCGCCCGACAATGCGGGACAAACTTCTTCGAGGTAATACGCGAGTAATGAAAGACATACAGGCTCACCATGCCCCAAAAGAGGCCCTTTGTCATCCCCCCGTTTTTTTGGTATTGGTAGTCGAATGTCTAAGATAATTCAGAATTTAGAAATCCCCATAGACCAAGACCTCGAAGAGAAATTAGCTTGGATGATGCCCGAACATGGGCCTTATCGAATCATTCGCCAGAGTGTGGATGCGCGTCGCGCCCATAGCCCTCACTTCGTTTACACGCTCGAGGTCGCTGATAAAGGTGAAACTTTAAGCAATCCTCAGTTCGACCTAGAAATGGTGAGTAAACCTAAAGACAAAATCACCGAAAAACCAATCATCGTCGGCACAGGCCCCGCAGGTCTTTTTGCAGCCCTTCGTTTTGTCGAGCGCGGAGTTCCCTGCTTACTATTTGAACGAGGCAGCGAATCTGGCGAGCGTATCAAAGGAATCAATCAATATTGGCGGTATGGAAAACTCGATCCTCGCAACAATGTGTGTTACGGCGAAGGCGGTGCCGGGCTTTATTCCGACGGCAAACTAATAACACGTATTAAATCCCCCCATATTCCATATGTGATGAATCGCTTGGTAAAATTTGGTGCTCCGGAAGAAATACAGTGGCTTTCAAATCCCCATGTAGGATCTGATCGAATCCGCCGAGTGATCCCAAAGTTAAGAGATTTTTTAAAAGCCAATGGCTGTGAAATTCATTTTGACACCCAAGTCACCGAGATACTGACTGAAGGAAAACAAGTCGTCGGCATCAAAACCGAACGTGGCCAAGAATTTAAGTCTCCGCATGTTGTTCTAGCGACCGGCCATTCGGCCGAAGATATGATTCGCCACTTACATAATATCGGTGTGTTTATGGAGGGTAAGTCCTTCGCTATGGGACTTCGAGTTGAGCATTCACAGGCGGCTATCAACCGCATCCAATGGCGAGAGTTTGCAGAGCATCCTAAACTCGGAGCTGCCAACTATAAGCTCGTTCATCATGACAAGAAAACAGATATTGGTGTTTACTCTTTTTGTATGTGTCCTGGGGGCTTTGTTTTGTCCAGCGGAACTGAGGCCGATGGCCTTGTTTGCAACGGCATGAGTAACTACCGACGGAATTCTCCATTTGCAAACTCTGCAATTGTGGTGACCGTTAGCCACGAAAAACTTTTTGGAAAGAACAATCTTTTCGGCGGAATGAACTTACGTCGAGACTTAGAAACTCGTGCTTTCCGCTCGGTACAAGAGGCCGGCGGCAGTAAAGAACTTCCAGCCCAAAATCTTTTAGACTTTATGCATGCTGGGAAAAAACCAAGATCCCTTTTCCAGGGTTCTTCCCCTTCAGGGGCACTACCTATTCGTTTGGATCAACTTCTTCCACAAGATATGACAAACCAACTTAGGAGTGGTTTTGAAAACTTCAATCGTAATATGAAGGGTTTTTTAACCGAAGACTCTCAGGTTTACGGTATAGAATCTCGCACCAGCTGCCCGGTCCGGGTGACTCGCGATGGAGATACCTTGCAAAGTCTCTCCCACAAAGGGCTTTATCCGGCCGGAGAAGGTGCAGGATACGCCGGAGGAATCACCTCCGCAGCCTGCGATGGAATTCGTATCGCCGATAAGATTTGTGAGCTCATTTAGTTTTTTTTCGTTAGAAGTTGAGACGGGATTATTGCCAATAAGCAGAGTCCCCAACAAATCTATTGCTATCGTTACTTGCCCAACCGATGCTTAAGGTTATGAAAAAGCAATTATTGATAAGTCTTAGTTTTTTAAGTCTTGCAATCGGCGGCCTCTATTCAAGTGGCTCATTTGCCGAACTTTCGCAAAACAAGGGCAAGGTGAAATCGATGACAAAATACGATCCCGTAAAATGTGAACTTCCAAAAAATGACGATGAGCTTCGAAAGCTTTTATCCCCCGAACAGTACGAAGTGACGAAAAAAAATGGAACTGAACGTCCATTTGCCAATGCTTATTGGGATAATAAGCATCCAGGCATCTACGTCGACGTTATTTCCAAGGAACCTCTTTTTTCTTCAAAAGAAAAATTTGATTCCGGCACTGGTTGGCCCAGTTTCCATAAACCCTTAGAAAAGTCCTCCATCGTCGAGAAGGTCGACAAAGCATACGGGATGCTTCGCACTGAAGTCCGCTCAAAAAAAGCAGATTCACATCTGGGACACGTATTTGATGATGGCCCCAGTGCCGAGGGTTTACGTTACTGTATAAACTCTGCCTCGTTAGAATTTATTCCCCTAGAGCAAATGGAAGCTAAAGGCTACCAAGCTTGGCTAACACTCTTCAGCAAAGAAGAATTAGCTGCAGCCCAGAAAAAGCCTTACAAATCCAAATAAATCTCGCGTCATTTTACTATTTGAATGACAACCGCCGATGAACGAATACGCTTTTAGCCTTCAAAGCAAGGAGCGATTATGTTACATCGGCGTTTTTTTACATTCATTCTATGTGCCTTGACCCTAGGTCTTCCTTGGGCACAGGCCTTAACAAACTCGAAGCCAGCAACATCTTCGGACTTTAACTTTCAAGTTTTTTACTCTGCCGCAGGCGTCGAAGGCCCTAATAACGATATAGTTCAAGGCTTCTGCAACGGAACTTTACTGTCTAACCGAGTGATGATCACAGCGGCTCACTGCGTGCTTCAGGCCGCTCTTTTACCTCAAGAGGCGTTAGACTTACAAATTGGTGATGATCTAACGATCACTCGTCCCGACGGTGAAAAACGCCATATAGGATGGGTTCCTAAGTTCCGACAAAAAGCATACGCTGATTACTACTTTTCAAGCTCCCTCAGTCAAACTTTGTCCACAAGAAAATTTAAAACACAAGCTGGCCCCGCTGATGATATCGCCATCGTTGTATTTAAATCTGCACTCCAACTTCCAGAGAATCAAAACTTTGCACAAATCGTATCCCAAAAAGATGTCAGTGCTTTTGTAAACAATCTACAGCGCTACCAACCAACTATTCTCAGCATTAATCTGTTTGCTGAAATAGCGACTAGTGACACTCGCCGATATGCCGCATTGAATGACCTTTCAAAAACTTGGTCTGGCTATTTGGAATCCAAGTCCACATCTCGAGTCGAAGAGGGGGACAGCGGCGCGCCCATTTTTGTACAATCGGGCGAACAAAAATTCGTTATTGCCATCACAAAAGGTCGCGCCGAAAACTTTTTTTCTAATTGGGACGTATATGGACTTCTGGACAATAAAATATGCGACATCGCCAAACGAATCCCAGAGGGGGCCGTGCAGACTATGATCTGTCGTTAGTCAAAGTCCGGGGTTAGAGTGTTTATCGAAACACTCTAACTTAAAAAGAAAGCTCCCCCAGCTGCTAGGTTTTTTAACAAAGCCTTAGAATCTTTCGTTAAACTTAATTCTTTGATAAGCTTTGAATCTACCGAATTTCCCGAGTTTATTTTTTTTAAGAAAAACAAAAGATCTCGATCCATCGGAAGTTCGCTAACCTGACCAGCAAAGCCTACAAAAATCTTTTTAGATTTGCTTTCCTTTATCCAAAGCACTGGCAACTCTAAGTTGGCCAACCGAAGCCCCGCCTTCATATTCCAATCAAGACCTTCTTTAGGTAAGGATTTAAATCCACCCGCAGATATATGTCCCATCCAAGAAATCAGTAAACTTTTTTGAATCTGTTCTTCTGATATCTGTCTAATTTTTTTGGAAGCCTGCCGGTACGCCTCGGGCATCTCTGCGACTTGGCCATCTGGTAGATAAAGATTGCAATACGAAGTTGTCGGTTTGGAGTCCACAGAATCTAACTGTTCGCTCACAAGTTTTTGAAAAACTTCAGAGACCACTTGCTTTTGTTCTTTATCCACCCAAACACCAAGACTCCATGTGGCGCTAAAACTACCGTCAGATTCCGCAATATGCCAAGCAGAGGACGGCCAATAGGACATATCGCCCGCTTGTAGCTTTATTAAACTAGAGCCTTTTTTAAACTGAGCATAGCGCTGAGCGCGAACCAACTTAGGGTTTTTACGAACGTATTCAGGACTCCAAATCCGGAAAATTTTTTGCCCAACGACGGGGAAACTAAAAACTCCACAAGCATCGACGTGGACTCCGAAAGGTGTCTTTTTATAGTTCCCAAGGTAAAGACCGATTTCTGTAAACCGATTCGGAAAACCCACAAATTTGTAAAGCTGCTTACTAAATGCAAGCAGCTCTGATTGATGTTTCTGACTGACATGAAGCAAGTCATCACAAACTAAACAGTAATCCTTAAAAAGCAGACTCATCCTTTGGTGATAGCCCTGCAAAGACTTATCGCGACTGACTGGAAGTATTTGTAAAACATCGTAATCACTGGCTCTAAATCCATGGATAAAGAACTTAAACCCAGTAACATCTTTCTTCTTCCGGCAGCGGTTTGCAAACTGGACCAACATTTTGAAAATGTCGGCCTCGGTAATTTTCGACAATGCCGAATCTGAATTCCGCACGCAAAGAACTTTCTTTTCCCAATAATTCCGCGCAAATTCCTTCCAGAAGATATCCGTCACAGCAGCCTACAAGTTGCGGCGATATTGACCGCCGACTTCGTAAAGAGCCTGAGTCATCTGATAAAGGCTGCAATAACGAGCAGCTTCCATCAAAGCTTCAAAAATATTTCCATTCGAAAGAGCTGTCTCTTTAAGGGATTTCAAACTTCGCTCGGCGTCCGTTAGATGATCTTGTTGGTATTTGCGAACATTGGTTAACTGGGCATTTTTTTCTTCGTAAGAAGCCCGAGCCAATTCAATCTTCGGAGGCACGTAATCTGCTGCCAAAGTCTTCGGATCGATAAAAGTATTAACTCCAATAATTGGAAGCTCACCGCTGTGTTTTAGATGCTCATAATACAAAGATTCCTCTTGAATCTTTGATCTTTGATATTGGGTCTCCATAGCGCCAAGAACACCACCGCGTTCATTGATCTTCATGAACTCTTTCATCACGGCTTCTTCAACTAAATCCGTGAGCTCGTCCATAAAATATGAACCCTGCATTGGATTTTCGTTCTTCGTCATTCCGAACTCACGGTTAATGATCAACTGAATCGCCATCGCACGGCGGACCGACTCTTCGGTTGGTGTTGTAATGGCTTCGTCGTAAGCATTTGTATGTAAGCTGTTACAGTTATCATAAAGCGCAATCAACGCCTGCAAGGTCGTTCGGATATCGTTAAAATCAATTTCTTGAGCATGTAACGAGCGCCCTGAAGTCTGGATATGATATTTTAATTTTTGCGAACGGTCATTTCCCTTATAAAGATCTCGCATTGCGATCGCCCATATACGGCGGGCAACGCGACCAAGTACAGAATACTCTGGATCCAATCCATTACTAAAGAAGAAACTTAAGTTGGGCGCAAAATCATCGATTTTCATACCGCGGCTTAAATAATACTCAACAAAGGTAAAACCGTTCGAAAGAGTAAATGCTAGCTGGGAAATCGGATTCGCACCAGCCTCTGCAATATGATAACCAGAAATAGAAACTGAGTAAAAATTGCGGATATTCTTTTTAACAAAGAAGGATTGAATATCTCCCATCATCTTCAATGCAAAATTAATAGAGAAGATACAGGTGTTTTGACCTTGATCTTCTTTTAGAATATCAGCCTGCACCGTGCCTCGCACTTGCTGAAGAGTCCATTCTTTTAACTGAGTATACTCTTCAGGGCTTAGCTTACGTCCAAGTTCTTTTTCTTTTCTTTCTACCTGCTGATCAATCGCTGCATTAAAATAGAAAGCTAAAATCATCGGCGCTGGTCCGTTGATAGTCATAGACACGGAAGTGCTAGGCGCACATAAATCGAACCCCGCATAGAGTTTTTTCATGTCTTCCAATGTACAGATAGAAACACCCGATTCTCCGACTTTACCGAAAATATCTGGTCGAGGATCTGGATCTTGACCGTATAATGTGACCGAATCAAATGCCGTTGACAATCGGTGAGCCGTCTCACCTTCAGTTAAATACTTAAATCGACGATTTGTTCTTTCTGGCGTTCCTTCCCCGGCAAACATTCGCTTCGGATCTTCATCGGCGCGCTTTAGAGGAAATACACCACCCGTGAATGGAAACTCACCTGGCACATTTTCAAGTTTTAAATATTTAAACCGATCGCCCCAATCTAACATTTTTGGAACAACCACCCGGCGGATTTTAGTACCACTGAGTGAGGTCCGAACTAGGGGTTGGCGAATTTCTTTGTCTCGGACCTTAAAGATCAACTCATCACCCGAATAGCATTTCACTAATTCATCATAGTTTTGTAATTGCGAAAGCTCTTCAGATGTAAACTCTGATGCTAATTCTTTTTTTACTAACTCGACTTTTTCAGCCGAAGCGCCTAGAAGGGACGCTACTTTGTCCATAGCTCCCAACTGAGAGGCCTTCTCGGCCAAACGATACGTGCGCTCTTTGTACTTACGGATCGTAGTTGAAATTTCAGCTAGATAGTTTTGACGCTCCGGTGGAATGATCGCATGTTCTTCCGCCGAAAGAATTCTTTGCTTATAATTTTCATCCAAAGTCCAGCGGCGATTCGCATCTTTAGATTGCAGAACCTCAGCTAAGGCAAAGAAGAGCTTATTGACACCACCATCATTAAACTGTGAAGCCTGAGTCAAAAATACTGGAACGGGAACGTCATCGCTCCAAATTTTTCGAGAGCGTTTATACTGTTTGGTAACATCACGAAGAGCATCCAAAGCACCTCGGCGATCCGCCTTATTCACAGCAATAAGATCAGCAAAATCGATCATGTCGATTTTTTCTAACTGCGATTGAGCTCCAAAATCCGATGTCATCACATACATTGAAATGTCACTGACTTCCGTGATGGCCATATTTCCTTGACCGATACCTGAAGTTTCAGCAATCACAAAATCAAAATCTAACTGACGAACAAATTCTAAAATTTGTGGAAGACTGGTCGCAATTTCCCGTCCCGATCCACGAGAGGCCACTGAACGCATATAGACGCGTTCCCGAGATAGAGAATTCATACGAATACGATCCCCTAATAGTGAGCCGCCAGTTTTCTTTTTAGATGGATCGACACAGACAACAGCAATTTTTTTATCTGGATAAGCGTTCAAAAAACGCTGTACAACTTCATCAATAAGAGAAGACTTACCCGCCCCGCCGGTCCCGGTAATTCCCAAAACCAAAGGAGACTTTTGGGCCTTAAAATGATCCAGACCTGAATCCGAGATCGTAATTTTCTGGCCATTTTCAATGGCCGTTAAAGCCGCGCCAATTTGCGTGGATGGTATCGAATCTTTTTTAAATGGATTCTCGACCTCTTTTGTTATTTTACTCTTCCAATTTTTCCGGGCTTCTTGAACATCGAAGTCACATCCTTCGATAATCATAGAAATCATACCTTCAAGACCTAAGCGACGCCCATCATCCGGATGGAAGATCTGAGAGATCCCGTAAGCTTCAAGCTCTTTCTTTTCATCGTATACAATAACACCGCCGCCGCCGCCGTAGATTTTTACGTAACCAGCACCATTCGCATCCAATAGATCACGGGTGTACTTAAAGTACTCCATATGCCCGCCCTGATAGGAACTCAGACATATACCCTGAGCGCCTTCTTGTAAGGCGGCTTTTACAACATCGCTGACTGAACGATTGTGCCCAAGATGAATAACCTCGGCACCACCGTCTTGTAAAATTCGACGAATGATATTGATCGTTGCATCATGGCCATCAAACAACGAAGCCGCAGTTACAATTCTAATTGGATGCTTAGGTTGATGCATTTATTCTCCCTTAAACTCTGCTTTACGCTTTTCAATAAAAGCTTTTGTTCCTTCACGAACATCAGAAGTATTAAACAATTCCGCAAATAAACGAGCTTCATTTGCTTGTGCAGCCTCAACATCAAGATCCCAGCCTTGATTCATTGAAAGCTTCGCAACCCCAACTGCTACAGGAGCTTTAGCTAAAATGGTCTCGATGGTTTTCATAACTGCTGGCAAAAGTTCGGCCTGTGGCACCACTTTATTTACCAACCCCATTGCCAAAGCATCAGCCGCAGTGATCACCTGCCCCGTGTAGGTAAGCTCTCGCGCTTTACGTAAACCCACAGCCCGAGACATACGAACCGTTCCACCAAAACCCGGAATCAAACCTAAAGAAACTTCGGGTAATCCAAATTTTGCATTATCACTGGCATAAATAAAATCACAACCCAAAGCCAATTCGCATCCACCACCTAAGGCAAAACCATTTACGGCCGCAATCACAGGTATCTTTAACAACGAAAGTTCATGAAAAATACTTTGTCCGCGTTGAGCAAAAACCATCCCCTGCTCTTCATTTAAATCAGCAAGCTCTTTAATATCCGCTCCGGCAACAAAAGCCTTTTCTCCCGAGCCAGTAATAACCAATGCGCGGGCATCTACATAGCTCATCTCTCCGATTTGACGAAGAGCATCTGCCATTTCGTTTAGTACAGTCGAATTTAAAGCGTTCAAAGCCTCGGGGCGATTGATTGTCAAAATCCAAACGCCATTGGGTTGGTTTTGTAAACGAATTGAAGAATAGTCAAAAGTTGACATAAAAATCCTTTTTTATTTCTGAGAGTAATCGTAGAAACCGCGACCTGATTTACGGCCCAGCCATCCCGCTTCGACATACTTCACAAGAAGTGGACATGGACGGTATTTTGAATCACCTAAGCCGTCATGAAGAACGTTCATGATCGCAAGGCAAGTATCTAATCCAATGAAGTCCGCCAAAGTCAAAGGCCCCATCGGCTGATTGGTCCCCAGCTTCATTGCATTGTCGATGGCCTCAACCGAAGCAATTCCTTCGTGTAGAGTATAAACAGCTTCGTTAATCATCGGCATAAGAATTCTGTTCACGATAAAACCTGGCATATCCTTGACTGACTCAACCCAAACCTTGTCCATTTTTTCTGCCATGGCTTTTGTCGCATTGAAAGTCTCGTCCGAGGTTTGAAGCCCACGAATCCCTTCTACAAGCTTCATCAAAGGTACAGGATTCATAAAGTGCATACCAACTACTTGAGTCGGGCGCTTGGTCACAGCCGCCATTTTTGTGATTGAAATCGAAGATGTATTCGAAGCTAAAATGGCAGTTGGCTTAACAACGGCATCTAAATCTTTAAAGATTTTCAATTTCAAATCGATATTTTCAGTCGCGGCCTCAATCACGATATCACAGTCTTTCAAATCCTGAGTCGAAAGAGTGCCTTTAATTTTACTTAAAATTTGTATCTTCTGCTCTTCAGTCAAAGTCGCCTTTTTAATCAAACGATCCAATGAGCCTGCAATTGTCGAAAGACCTTTATCAAGCGCTGCTTGATTCACATCCATCATCACAACATCAAAACCAAAAGTGGCCGCCACTTGAGCAATTCCATTCCCCATTTGACCAGCACCAACAACACCCACTGATTTAATTTCCATTTTAAAACTCCCAAATAAATACAAAGCCTTAGAGCTTGTGCGTTATAAAGTCTTTATTCAACCCCTAAGACTTATCCTACCAAAGTCCATTGGTCAAAAACTCTGGGCCAGTTCTCTGAGATGAGGGGGGCATATTGCTTGTTTTCAGAGCATAAAAGCCTCAAAATTGTAACAATGCAGCACACGTTCTTAATCTCAATGCTAAGTTTTCTGCTTTTGTTGCCTCTTTTTCCGCATATCAGTCAGGCTGCACTTCCCACCGAAGCGCCCTCAAGTATTTCTTTTTACAGAACTCGCACCAGCACGTTTCCTTCAGGTCAGCTTTCCCGCCAAGAACTTGAAGAAAAAATTTTAAGAATGGAAAAAGAAAATCATATTGAAATTGAGTGGAACCAAAAAAAATATGCCCTCAAAGAAGACCAGCTCATCGAGGAAATAGACGTGTGCTCTACCGCAGAAGTCCGCGTCGCCGCCCAGTCTTTCAAGTTCCCCGACCTGCAAGCCGAGAGTACTTTTTCACTTTCTCCGAATGCTAAAGTAAAAATTAAAAACAGTCTTGGTGCTTGGATGCAAATTGAAAACACGCAAAAGCAAACTGGCTGGGTTTTGAAAAAACATTTAAAATCGGTCAATGCCGACCAAGGTGTTTTTTTGACTTTAATACCGACCGCATTAAGAGAATCTCCCTCACAAACTTCTGTGGAAAAGGCTGCCATCAACGCCTCGGAAAGACTTAAGCCCTTAGAATACCAGAGCGGATTTATAAAAGTAGAGTACGGCGACCAATCTGGCTGGGTTGATATGTGGCATCTTGTCGGCAGAATGGATTTTGCAAAATTTGCCTACGAACCCAAACATAAATGGATCGAAGTCTCGCATCGACTCAACGATCAGGTAATCACAAAAATTGGATCAAGCATTCCCGTCTCAAAAGTGATTGGTTGGTATGCAGATGAAAACCGCGCGCTTATCAGATACGTCAGTGAGACCACCCCGCCATTAAGGGCTCATCTGCGCATTCTTTCGAAGTCCCAAGATGAATGGGTGCTTAGTAAAGTTGAAAAGCATGGCGAAGTTTGGTGGAAAAGAAATGATTCTACAAACAAATCTAAACTGGCAAGCAACAAAATCCTTACCACAGATTTGCTAAAAAAAGATTTGTACTCTATCGCTTTTCGTTCGAAAGACAGTCTTGCCGGCCTAGTTAGCTCTGATGGCGTCTGGAGATCACTGGATGGCGAAAGCTGGGAGCCCATCGCCCGCTTCGAAAAAAGCAATCTGCCAGTCGCAATTTGGCCAGGCGGAGCTTGGTACGTGGGCTCTTACCGCAGTTTAGATCAAGGCAAAACTTTTGAACCATTTATCCGCTGGGAAAAACTGACTGAAGTGTTGGAAGCAGCCATTGGACGTCCTCCAAAGCAAATCAAGATCACACAACTAAATCCAACCTCGGCCAACAACATCGAAATCACTGTTGATACGGGTTATCATACCCTAAAACTAAGTGCAGATGTGCAGTCCAACAACTGGCGTAAACTACGTTAGAAATAGCTATTCATCTGATTAAAAACTTTTTCTTGAAGTATAGGACGTTCCTTTAATTCAAACTCCGCTGTAGAAACCGGTGGAAGTATAATCATTTGAACGGGATTCCTAAACCGATGCGGTGAAGGCCACCAAGCACCTTTAGGCATGATATCTAATGCTCCCTTTATCACAACAGGAACCACTGGAACTTCAGATTGAATAGCAAATACGAAGGGGCCCGATTTAAACCTACCTAGTTTTTCTTCACTCTGCCGAGTCCCCTCTGGCGCCAAAGCAATTTGATCCCCCATTGCGAATCTAGAACGCGCCTCTTCATAGACTTTAAATACAGCCTCTCGCCGATTACGTTCGATGGGTAAAATCCCGGACCGGCGCATCGCCGCTCCAAAAAATGGAATACGAAAGAGTTCTATCTTGGCCCCAAAGCGAAGTCCTTTTAAATTAGCTGCCATGACAAAAATATCAAAAAAGCTGGTGTGATTAAAAAGAAAAACACAGCCCGTACCAGGACGGTTCTCGATGCCTTGTAAATCCACCTTAACTCCAAATAGCCAGCAAGCAATCTGCCCCCATTTTTGAATTAAAATATCCGAAAGACTTCGCACCCAAGGCGTGAATGAACTAAGAACGACAAGTATGGAAATTACAAATGTCGCGATAAAAAGCCCTAACATCCCCAGCAGAGACCTTAACATAAATAAAATCACCATGAAGCACTCTATTCTAAATCTGGAAAAACCCGCTTACGAGCCGCCAATTTTTGACGATCTTTGTAGGCATCATGTTCGCTAGGACCTGAAAGAATCTTGCTGTGAGCTTCTTGATCCATAATTTGAACTTCGTAAGGATAAAAAAATGTGAACGGATCCCGACCTGCAATTTCAATACGAATAAGCTTTCGATTAATAAATTTAATAAATCGGTGATCTTGGCCTGAAAAACTATTTTCTTTGCGTAGAATCTTATATCCAGCCCCTTCGGACTCCATGTGTTTTTCAAAGTATTCCGAAAGCCCTGCACTATCGACTATCTTACGATCTTCTAAATTTCTGCAGACATCTAAAAAGGCTTCTACTGGATACAAATTATTCGACGACTGATCGGGCATGATATGCGGAAAACTTATCACGTTTTCTTTTGCTAAGAATCTAAGAACCTGAAAAGAATCAAACAAAGATTTAGTAACAAACCGAACGCCAACCTTATCAAAGATCTTCATGGCTAACGCATCTGGCTTAGCTAGGAGCTTGATAACCGTGCTTGAAGAAGTCTTAAATGGCTTCACTTCGAAGGCAACCAACTCGACACTCTGGTCCTCACTGCTGGTACGTAGCCAAGGACTATGCGTGGCCCCATCATTGATGATGCTTTTTTGAAAAGGCGAAAGAATCTGACTTTGAATCTCTTCCGAAAAACTACTAAAAAGATCATTTTCAGAGTGCACGAAGACATGCATACAGCGTAAAATTGCACAAGACCACTTCTGAAGAGATGAATTTTCACTACTACGGTCCGAAGCAAAAACCAATAGCCTGCGAATATCCACTAACTCTTTTCGATCCGTTAACAAAGTCGGTATTTCACCAAGAGAAAAACCCAACTTTTCAGTCAATAAAACCAAAGATCGGCGGTGGTAATACCACATTTTTTCGATCTCCTGGGGATTTTCGGTATTAAAACCATAACATTGTACGAACGCATCAGCAGCATCCAAAGTGGGTACATTCAAACGTTGAATGTCGATGGCCGAACGACCGCCAGCCAGCGTTTGCAATATATCAGAATCGAACTGAAACTTACTTAACATGATAGGGATATCTTAATAGATGAAACCACAACTGTAAATATAGAAGGACCCGAGAGTTCCAGACTTGGCAGAACCACCCGAAAATTCAGTCTTATTTATGAATTTTACCTCTGCAGAAGTCGAAGTTTTCGAAATGACACCGCGAAGCACAACTTCTCCAAATTTATCTTCAAATGCAACTTCGAACTGACCTGTGCTGCGATTCCACTGACCCGACTTTAAAGTATTCAAATAAACCGGAATGGACTTAATAATCGAACCTGTCGCTGATATTTTTCCAACCTGGTCATCAAAAATTTCTATTTGCAGTCGTGAGTTTTTCGCAAGAGCTTGTCCATTTTTATCAAAATAGATCGCTCCTTCAATTTCAATTCCCGTTGAAGATGTTGGCGACCCGCTAACATTTCCAATCTTATTTGTATCCATAAAAGAGGACGCAAAGTCTTTCACAACCTGAGTAAATTTAATATCAGCATTAGATGTGTTATAGGCAGGATCAATCAACCGGCCGACACTTGCATCCTGGCTAGCGCATCCTAAGAAGGTCTTTGTATCCATTGTTTGAGCACTACCATTAGTCGCTCCGACGGTTGCCTTGGAACTCAATGAACTTTGCGGGGCTTTAGCACAAGCCATATGCAATAAAGGAAGCACCAGCATAAGAATAAGCTTTATTTTTTTATTCATGGACTTCCTCCTACTTAAGAACACTTCAAATAAGAAGCCAAGACATTGTCTCGTTTCGATTCGTCCATTCCAAATACGAGACGAAAAACTGACTCAGATCGAGTCTTTTTATTAGCGATCTCCAAATGCAAAAAAAAAAGCGCCCTAAAAGGGCGCCGAGCGATTGAAGCGTTGACAATAAATAATGTGGACTACTTTAAGCCCTGAACCGACTTTAATGACTGAATCTGCAACTTAAGATACTGAGAAAGCTCTTCCGGCAGAGACATTTGAGCTTCAATATCAGCAAGTTGTTGAGCATACGCCGCGGCTGATTTATCAGCAATTGGAGTCGCTCCCAATTCCGTGAAATTTAAATCCAAATTTTTAACAAAGACTGCTTCCAAAGAGCTCTTAGCTTGATTCGACGCAGACGTTCCAACTAACAAACTATCGGCAAAGGCCAAAGCCTTTTGTTGCATATCAACAGGTAGTTCGCCGATTGATAACGAATAAACTTTGCCGTCAATTTCGATATCAAACTTTTCATTAGAAACAGCAAACCAAGATTCAAAAAATGACGCAGACATCGAGCTTGCAGCCTGAAGCGATGACTTCAGAGCTAAACTATAAACCTGTCCTTTATCGGTAGTTAAATCCTTTTGAGGAAACAAAAAGTTCGCCGCATAAGCTTGAGCAACATAGGTATTACTTTCAACGGCATTTTGATAGTACTTACGGATCATTTCGATATCTTGATCAGATAGTTTATAATCTCGCCCGCTTAAGTTTTTACCTTCTTTGTAAAATCCAGCTTTCTCAAGATCCTGCAGTTGGCGATCGAACCATGTAGTATCTAGCTTTCCTGAGACATCAAAAGTTAAATCTTTGATCATTCTCTCAAGACCGCCAGCCTCTGCCACATGATTTTTAAGAACGGCATCAAGATAGGTATCTTCGCCTTCAGCTTGACCACCTTCAGGCGATTCTAAGTGCTTTTGCAAAGACACAAATCGAGTCATTGATTTTTTGCCGACCTTAATATCAAAAAGCGCTTCGCTGGTAAGCTTTAAAGCCTGTAAATTCGCCTGAGACCAAGCCTTAGACTCATTAATGACTTGAGACAAATCGCGCACAACGCTTGGTTGATCTCCAGGATAACGGCGCCCCACAATACTTGTGAATAGAACCTTGACCAGGTTTTCTTTTTCGTCCCGAGCATCCAAGTAAGCGCGATATAGCGGATTATTGCCAGCATCAAAGCGCGCACAACCGTAAATCTGTACACCATTTTGGGCTGCTAACGAAATATCTTCGTCAGTACAGAAGAAAGACGTCTTTTGACTGGTTGGAGTTCCTTTATAAACATAATCCATCGCCATTTTGTCATAACTTAAAGGCGCTGTTTTTAAACGTGCTGACATCAAAATATCATCGATCCCTGTCACGTAGTCCATGATCGACGTTGTCGTCTCGAGACCTTGATGGGATGGGTCTTTAAAGTAATTTTTGATCGATTCATATATTTCTTTTGCCGAAACTTTGGCACTGAATGAACCTGCAAAGTTATGTCTCATCCCCAAGGCATGCCCAAGCTCGTGAGCAACAGTGCTACGAACCGAGTCCTGCGCTAACTTCAAACGTTTGCTATCGTCAGCTTCCCGAGCCAACGCGTTGATCTTAACCAATCGCTGAGTCAAATCACAACGAACTGCCAATTTTGCCATCAAAGTTGGCGCGCCTCCGTTAGAAGCAACAAGGTCTGCGGAACCAACTCGGGTGAAGATCGTCGGCAAAAATACCTGACCTCGCAAGATTTCGCCGGTTAAGGGATCTGCTTGTGCGATGGCATAAGCAGCACCAGCATCCAACCAAGGAACCCATCGAACGATAATTGTACGCTCCATTGGAGCTGAGGAAGGATCAATACCTGGCTGAACCTTAATCACTTCTTTGCCAAACACTTTATTCCAGTAAAGAGCGCCTTCTGTTATTGCGCTAACGTACTGATCTGGCACTGACTTACTTATTGCGACCGTGATGGGCTTTTCAAGGTCCCAATGGTTGATCAAAGAAGTCTGACTTTTCGAGTAACCTTTTTTAGTAACCTTAGTTACAAAGAAACCAACATGGCGACGAGGGTCCGCTTCTTTCTTTTCGAAGTTGGCCGGCGGATCATATGGAATCAGCTGGAAATTCATATTCAGCGATTCATCGATGTTGCCTTTTTTATCATCTTGATAACGGATTTTGATGATTTGATTAATTTGAAGCTTCCCGTCGATAACACCCACATTCTGAGTATAGGCATCCACAACTGGATAGTACTGACGATTCGCAGTCGCTAAATCCCCCTCTTCTTCTTGGGGGTCACGATCTGGACCAGCGACATCATAGGGGCTTTCAAAAACCAAAGTTTTAGGCCCATGACCCCAGTTAAAGGTCACAGATTCTTCATCTTCAGCAACGATTTCGAAAGACTGAACTAACTCCCGAGCAGAGATTTCCTCGTAAACGCTTTGATAGTTTTCTTCCAGCAGGGCCACCTGATCACCCGAACGTTCGAAGCTCACCAACTGAGGCTTTAAATCAGTCCACTGCGGCGTCGAACCTGTCGAACGGCCACTCGACATCAGCAAGAAAATCTTCCCTAAAGAGGCTTTCTTCATGCGTAGGCAATTCGTCTTTTCACAAAGTTTCTCGACATTGAAAGATTCCCGAATGTCTGTTGGAGCCTGACGCTCGATAATACGCTCTTTCACACACGCTGAAAGAAGAAGCGCACTGGAAATGACTAAAGCTTTGATGATTCTCATAGGAAGCCCCCGATCAAATAATGCCCGCCCAATAAACCAATTAGAATTGGATGTGACCGCGAGGATTTAGCACGGATAGAGACTAAAAAACACTCTTTTTAAGGGCGTACTTTTTGGTAAGCTTCCTTGAAGATGACACAGATGTAAAATATACCAAAAAAACAAGGGGAGTTAATTCTCCCCTTGTTTAAATAGATTTGACGTATTTTTAAGTGAACTACTTTTTGTAAAATTTCTCGTTGGCCTTCGCCAGTTTATTCAAGGCCTCTGCAGGCTTCAATCGAGATGCTTTACGCTCCATAGCATAGTGCGATAGCTGATCTGCTATATACTGCGTTCCCACAGAATCCGCATATTTCAATAGCCCACCACGGAACGGAGGAAAGCCCGTACCCATGATCATCGCCAAATCGACCTCTTCAGGAAGCTCAACAATCTTGTCGTCATAGAACGCCCGTGAGCACTCATTCACCATAGCGAATACTCCGCGCTCAATGCACTCCTTCGAGTTGTATGGATTTGAAGGTTGTCCCAACCCCAACGCCGAGTAAATTCCAGAATCCACCGGACCCCGTTTACCTTCCGCATCGTAAGTATAAAAACCTTTACCGTTCTTTTTACCTAAACGACCGGTTTTTTCCAGAGCGTCCATACAAGGAGCCATCTCGATGCGTTCACCAAATGACTTTTTAAAGATTTTTAAAACCTTAATACAAACATCAAGACCGACCTCATCCATCAAAGCAAAGGGTCCCATCGGCATCCCAAACTCGTTGACGTAAGCTTTATCAACGACTTCGATATCCATTCCCTCTTGCGCCAAGAATGCAGCCTCAGCCATATATGGAAGCAATAGACGGTTCACTAAAAAGCCAGGACCATCTTTAACTACGACAGGCATTTTACCCATTTTTTTGGTAAGCTCAAAAATCGTCGCAATGGTCTCGTCGGAAGTTTTCTCTCCACGAATTACTTCCACCAGAGGCATTTTATTTACCGGGTTGAAAAAGTGCATACCCGCAAAATACTCTGGACGAGGATGACCTTTAGACATCTCGGTCACAGACAAGGAAGATGTATTAGTTGCGATAATAGCATCCGGACGCATTTGACCTGCGCATTCGCCGATGACTTTTTGTTTGATCCCCATATCCTCAACGATTGCTTCAACCACAACATCTAAATTTTTGAATCCCGAATAATCTGTGGTTACAGTCACGCGATCCATTTTTTGCTGGAACTGATATTTATCAATCGATTTTCTTTTTAACAACTTCGCCCACAAATCACGAGCGTGCTTGAGTCCTTTACCCAATGCCTCAGGATTTAAATCCTTCATACGAACATCGACACCTTTATCAGCAGCAACATAGGCAATTCCGCCACCCATGGTACCGGCGCCAAGAATTCCTAAACCACGCACATCTTTAGGCTTCACATCCACACCCGGAACACCAGACTGTTTTTTAACCATCTCGGTCAAATAAAAGACGTGAATCAAATTTTTAGATACCGGAGTGATAGCACACTCACAGAATCCTTCGCGTTCAATTCGAAGAGCTTCGTCGCGATTACTCATGCCATAAGTCTTCTGAATGATTTCAAGAGCCTTTAATGGAGCTGGGTAGTGCCCACGAGTCAACTTCATCACGCCTTCGCGCGCCTTCTTAAAAACAATACCTTTTAATGGTCCCTCAATAAGTACATTCATCGCCCCCTGGGCTTTAAATGTTTTACGTCGTTTTTTAGCGCCACTCGCGATGATTTCCTGCGCCCATTTCACGGCCTGCTCAACCAATAAGTTTGGATGAACTACTTTATCCACAAGGCCGCTTTTTTGAGCCTTTTTAGAGTTAACCGCTTTACCCGCCAAAATTATATCAAGCGATGCCTGCAAACCAATAATTCTTGGCATTCGAACGCAGCCCCCAAAACCGGGAACGATTCCCAGTTGAGTCTCTGGAAGCCCAATTTTTGTTGAAGAATCATCCGAAGCAATACGGTAATCACAAGCCATGATGAATTCGGTACCACCGCCCATGCAGGCTCCATTCACAGCTGCGATCGTCGGCATTTTCAAATCTTCAAGTAAGTTGAAAACGTCCTGCCCACCTTTAACCGCAGCCTCGTACTGGTCTTTAGTGGTCATCGCCTGAATTTCTTCAATGTCCGCACCAGCTATAAAAATTTTAGGTTTATTCGATTTAAAAATAACTGCTTTGAACGAAGACTTATTTAATTCCTCAATAACTTCTTTAAGTCTCATCATCACCGGTGTTGAAAATTTATTTACTTTCTCTCCGGGAAGATCAAACTCGACGATCGCGATGTCACCTTGAGGAACGATTTTTAAACTGTCTTTGATGCTCATAATATTTGTCCTTTATCGTATCTAAATTTGCTCAAGTTGATTCTATTCAAGTTCCAAAATCATTGATCCGCCTTGCCCACCACCAATACAAAGTGTGGCCAAACCGAACTGAACTTGACGACGTTTCATTTCTTTCATCAGAGTCAACACCAAGCGAGTCCCTGTAGCACCCACCGGGTGACCAAGAGCGATTGCTCCGCCATTCACGTTTAAAATGTCATCACGAATTTCACCCGTCTTAGCAGATTGCCCTAATTTTTCCTGCCCAAATTTATCCGAATCAAATGCCCGCTGACATGCCATTACCTGAGCCGCAAAGGCCTCATTCAACTCAACTAGACCGATATCCTTCATCGTTAAACCGGCGCGCTTTAAGGCAACTGGAGTCGAATACGCGGGACCTAACCCCATGCGCTCGGGCTCTAGGCCTGCAAATCCGTAAGAGCGAATACGAGCAATCGGCTTATAACCCAAAGCCTCTGCTTTTTCTCGCGACATTAACAATACCATGGCAGCACCATCCGTGATTGGACATGCATTTCCCGCAGTGATCGAACCCGTTGCTTTATCGAAAAAGGGTTTTAGTTTTCCTAATTGCTCGACACTTTGCCCGTCTCTGGGACCAATATCTTCACTGATGACTTCTTTATAGTCAGGCGCAAGATACACTGGAGTCACTTCTTCTTTAAGACGTCCTTCTTTCCATGCTTTCACCGCCTTAAGATGCGAATTTGTTGCAAATTGATCTTGCATCAGTCGAGACAAGCCCCACTCTTTTGCCAAGATCTCTGCAGTTTGCCCCATGTTAATACCAACAAATGGATCGGTCAGTCCCTGCATCACTGAAATAACAGGAAAATATTCATCCTTCATATTTCCTTGCAGAAGCGCGCGAATCTGTTTCACGTCCGCCTTAAATAATTGCCACAACAACGGAAGCGCCTGACTTGGCCCTTTCGCCGTAAATAGCTTATCGAAAATGCCTTGAATTTTCGTAGGCAACAGAGTTGGCATTTGCGACATGTTTTCAGTACCACCGGCCAAGATAACATCCATCGTTCCAGATTTAATTTTCTCGTAGCCGTTAGAAATCGACTCTAGAGCCGAAGCGCAGTTACGGTGGACTGTATAAGCAGAAGTTTTCATTGGAACGCCGGCATTCAAAGCGACAACTCGCGAAATATTCACGGCATCGACCGGATTTCCCGTATTACCAATGATTACTTCATCAACAAGATTCACATCTAAATTTGCCTGAGCAATCAGCTGCTTTAAAGCCACTTTCCCCAGCTCTCCTGGATGAACGGATTTAAGTTTGGTTCCTGATTTTGCAAAGGGCGTACGAACACCTTCTACGATGACGACATCACGTGGTGATTTCATGGAGATCTCCTTTTAATAGACTTCTTATAGCCGAAAGTCTTTTCGGAATAACATATTAAAAGGATAGGGTTTTTTAGAAAATAGTGGCAAGCTAATGAGACTTTAGTCACATATTTAATGCAGTGCGCTTCTTAAGGGCGAGCTACATTTACTTTAACTTCAGCCGCTAAACTCCTTGTCTAGCGGCTCTTTGATAGATTTTTTTGATTTGAAACTCTAGTTCCGAGTCTCAGTATGATTCAACCGCGATATTATGTCTTAATGCATATCGGGAATTTCAAAAACCTTCGTTTTTATCGCCGCAGGACGTTTCATAAGCCTTTCCATATAGGCTTTCATTGCTGGGTAAGGCTCGATAATGAAATCCCAAGCACCAGGTAAAACGGCCGCAAGCATGATATCCGCCGCTGAAAACCCAGATTTTAAGATGTAATCTTGTTTTTCTAAAATAGGCAGTAAAGCTTTAATATAGTTCTCGCATTGACTTTTCACGAAGGCATGAGTTGCGGCCTTTTCTTCCTCTGTTCTTACGTGAGTGAACATTCGCGCAATGGCGCTTTCTAATGATGCTGTCGACCAGACCATCCACTGTAAATACTCGGCTCGCAATGGGGATGATAATTCAGGAGCTAACTGAATCTTTTGAGAGTACTTGTCGGCTAAGTAAATACAAATCGCTGCTGACTCAAAAACCACTGTTCCGCTATCTACGATCGTTGGCACCCGTCCCATTGGGTTCAACTTAAGGTACTCCGGAGAAGTCATTTCTCCTTTTTTCTTGTTTAAATAATGATCTTCGTAAGGAACTTGCAGCTCTTCGAGAAGCCAACGAACGCGATCACTTCGATCTTGATTTGCCATGCAGTAAATTTTTATTGGAGCCATATCAACCTTCCGTAAAGAATATTTGAGACATGGTTTCACGAAGATTTTGCTTCGGCAATTGCTTAAAAACACAGCGCATTAGTTCATGCCACCACACACAATATTTTTGAAAACTCGGTCAAAATCGCCGTGTTAAGTTGACCCTTTTTCCGTCACCTACTAGAGTTTCTTATCCATAGGAGTTCAGTTTGGAAAATAAAGAAAATAACTCGAATTATCAGGAAGCTCTTGAATATCACGCAAAACCGAAACCTGGTAAAATCGAAGTCATCTCTAGCAAAGCCTGTGTTACGGAAAAAGATTTAGCCTTGGCATATTCACCTGGAGTCGCGGCTCCTTGCAAAGCCATCGCCAAAGATCCTTCGACTGTTTATGATTACACTTCCAAGGGCAACCTTGTTGCCGTTATTTCAAATGGAACTGCCGTTCTTGGACTTGGCGACATTGGTGCTTTAGCCGGTAAACCAGTGATGGAAGGTAAAGGTATTCTGTTTAAACAATTCGCTGGTATCGATGTGTTCGACATCGAAGTGGATACCAAAGACGTCGACACTTTCTGCAACGCAGTCCGCGTTTTAGAGCCTACATTTGGCGGAATCAACCTTGAAGACATTAAAGCTCCAGAGTGCTTTGAAATTGAAGAGCGCCTAAAGGCTGAAATGAAGATCCCTGTCTTCCACGACGATCAACACGGAACAGCCATCGTCAGTGGCGCTGCTCTTTTAAATGCATGTTTGATCACCAATCGTAAAATGGAAGATTTGAAAATCGTCGTCAACGGAGCCGGTGCCTCTGCAAACTCTTGCTCAAATATTTTTATTTCTTTAGGCGTTCGCCGCGAAAACTTGATTATGTGTGATTCCCAAGGGGTCATCTATAAAGGCCGCACTAAGGGCATGAACAAATACAAAGAAAAATTTGCTTCTGAAACCGAAGCGCGTACTTTATCCGAGGCCCTCAAAGGCGCAGACTGCTTTGTTGGGCTTTCCGTCGCAGGAGCCTTAACTCCTGAAATGCTTAAAGATATGGCTCCAAATCCTATCATTTTCGCCATGGCCAATCCGGATCCAGAAATTACACCACCAAAAGCACGTGAGGCCCGCCCAGATGCCATCATTGCCACTGGTCGCTCGGATTATCCAAACCAAGTAAATAACGTTCTCGGCTTCCCATCAATTTTCCGTGGAGCCCTAGACACTCGATCCACGCAGATCAATGAAGAAATGAAGCTTGCAGCAGTACATGCCTTGGCAACACTGGCTCGTGAAGATGTCCCCGACTATGTCTCGGCAACTTACGGTGGTAAATCCTTCAAGTTTGGACGCGAGTACTTAATTCCCAAACCATTCGATTCACGAGTTTTGATGTGGGTAGCTCCGGCGGTTGCTAAAGCCGCTATCAAATCCGGCGTTGCGACTAAAAAAATTGAAGACTGGAATGCTTATCGCGAAAGCCTTGAGGCTCTGCAAGGCCCATCGAAGATCTTCATTCGCTCTGCAATCAACCGAGTTCGGGCGAACACAGAAGCAAATTCGGGCAAAAAGCCGCGCATGATCTTCCCTGAAGGAACAAGCTCTCGGGTATTAAAAGCATTAACAACGTTGGTTGAAGAAGGTATTTGTGAACCTATTCTTTTGGGTTACCCAGATCGCGTCGCTGCCAAAATTAAAGAACTTGATTTAAAGGGACTTGAAAATATTCAAGTCATTCACCCAAGCTCTCATCCAAAGTTTAAAGACTACGCTCGAGAGCTATACAAACGCCGTCAAAGAAAAGGTGTCAACCTTGATGAGGCCGAACGTATCATGGCAGATCCAAACTACTTTGCTTCGATGATGATAGAGCAAGGGGATGCAGATTGCCTAGTTACAGGTTCCCAACAACATTACGGAGATGCTGTTCGTCCAATTTTAAAAACAATTGGCATGCATACAGACGGAGTCCCGGCGGGTCTTAACTTCATACTTCTTGAAGATAAAATGATCTTATTGTCTGATACGGCCGTTAACATCAATCCTTCGGCAGAAGAGTGCGCAAAAATTGCGATTCAGGCCGTGCGGGTTGCTGAGTTCTTTGGACTTGAGCCTTCCGTTGCCATGCTGTCATACAGCAGCTTTACGGGAACCGGCGAAACTCCAGCTAAGATGAAAAAAGCGGCTGAATTGGTTAAAAAAGTGCGCCCTGATATATCGGTAGATGGCGACATTCAGGCTGATACAGCGGTAAATCCTGTCTTGGTTGAAAAACTTTTCCCATTCTGCGATTTAAAATCTGGTGCCAATATCTTAATTTTCCCTAATTTAGAATCAGCCAATATCACATATAAATTGATTCAACAGTTAGGCAAGGTTGAGGTTATTGGGCCCTTCCTGATGGGTATTCGCCGTTCTGCAAACGTATTACAGCGAACTGCAACGGTTGATCAAATCGTCAACTCAGCAGTCCTCACGGCACTTGAGGCTCAGTACATTGCGGACTTCCGCAAAAAGAATGCGAATTAATATTATTTTCCAATAGACATCTCCCCTCGACTTGTTATCCTAAATACAACCAAAGTCGAGGGGATTTCATTGTCACAGAATTTTGGAATAAAAAACGGAAGCGGAAATGCCATTCAAGCCAACGACCGAGTGATCGTTATCGGCGTCGGACTTAAAACAGAACCCATCGGTGAAATCAAAGAAAATCTGTTAGAACTGGAAGAGCTGGTCGGCGCAGCCGGGGGCGAAGTCGTCGGTTCAATCATTCAAACTTTACCGCAATGGAACCCAGCAACCTTGATTGGTTCAGGCAAAGTTGAAGAGGTTGCCGAAATGGTCCGGGATTCCCATGCAAGCCTCGTCGTCATGGACCATCAACTATCCGGAGTTCAACAACGAAACCTTCAAGAAATCGTTAAAGTTCGAGTGATCGATCGCAATCAATTAATCTTAGATATTTTTGCTCAGCGAGCACAGACCTTCGAGGGAAAACTTCAAGTAGAACTTGCACAGCTCTTAGATCAAATGCCTCGGATGGTTGATGCATGGCTTGGCTCGCTTTCACGTCAAGGTGGAGGTATCGGAACTCGAGGTCCAGGTGAAACGGCCCTCGAGAACGACCGCCGACGTATTCGCGAACGCGTGGCTTTAATTAGGAAGAAACTTGAAGGTGTGCGAAAAAATCGGGCTCAGCATCGCAATTCGCGCCGACGTCACGAAATCCCAAGCTTTGCATTGATCGGTTATACCAACTCGGGCAAAAGTTCGCTTCTCAATCGACTTACGGGATCTCAAGTCTTAGCGAAGAACCAAGTTTTTGCCACACTTGATCCCACAACACGGAAGGTCTTCCTTCCCGAAGGCCCACCGGCCGTCGTCACAGATACAGTTGGATTCATTCGAAAGCTGCCTACTCAGTTAATCGAAGCCTTTAAAGCAACACTTGAAGAATCAGCGGAAGCCGACGTCCTTCTTCACATCGTCGATTTATCTTCGCCGAATATGGAAAGGCAAATTGAAGTTGTGGATCAACTAATTCAAGAATTTAATTGGCAGGATAAAAAAATCATCCACGTCTTTAATAAAGTAGATGTGGCCCCGATCGAAAGACAATTCCGGGTCAAAAAACATCCGCGGATTTTTGTAAGTGCGATGACCGGCCAAGGGATCGAGCAACTTAAGCAAATGATGATAGATGCCATCCGAGAAATGCAAACCGAGGTTCAACTTTACTTCCCTCGCGCCGAGGAATTTAAGATATTTGACCTAGGACGGGAAACACAAATTCTTCGCAAAGAGACCGCGACCGAAGGAACTGTTTGCTACACCACCCTGACGCCCGCTCTGATCACTCGCTGGAAAGACTATATTATAAAATGAAGATCTTAGCTATTACACTTCAGGTATTACTTGCAGTAAACACATCTCATGCCGCCTTTTCTAATCCCAATGCACTAGCCCTGGGGGATCGCGCTTCGGGAATGGGCGGAGCGGCGACGGCACTAACAGGCGATGTCTCTTCGGCAGCATTTTACAATCCGGCGGTTCTGGCTCGATCTCCGGGGCAAAGTTTTTCAGCCTCGGCCTCTGTTTATAAAAAATTTGATACCATTTACGGTGGCGATGCCGATTACACCAAAACACCGCTTAGAATTAACACGGGTTATTTCCGCTCCATTCCCGCGTCAACCGGAAATATTTTAAGTTTCGGAGACTACAAAGTGGGTTTAAGCATAGTGGTTCCCGACTACGACGCTTTTAAAGGAGATCTTAGAAATACCACAACTGGCACCTCGACACTTTCTTATACTGATGAGTCTCTGTGGGTTGGCGGAGCCGTCTCTAAAAATATCGATGCGGACTCGTCCGTGGGGGCGACTTTATACTACACAGCCCGAAACTTTCAGCGTTCGATTCAAGATAAGACTTATTCAGGCAATACTTTAACAGAGCTGTTTACATCCGAGGAAACGCTTCAACAAAACTCAATCGTGGCGGTGTTTGGGTATTATCGAAAGATCAATCCTAGTTTAGCCATTGGCTTATCCTTACGACCAGGTGGTTTTAGCTTTCACAGCACAGGCACCTACTTCGAGGACCATGTCACCGGAGGCACCTCACAATCCAGAATTAACGAAAACAGTTTAAGCGCAAAAAACTTTATCCCGGGAAAGTTAGGACTTGGTCTTGCTTGGGGGAATAACGATGGCTGGACTATCACATCGGATCTGACCCTACATGAAGGTTACACCTATAAAAGTATAGACTACGATGATCGCGGGACTCTTTTATCCTACAAGGCCACTTGGAATGCTGCCTTCGGAGTCGAAAAAAAGTTTATGGATTGGTTCCGCCTTCGTACGGGTTTTTTCAGCAATTTCTCGGCACATCCAAATCCAGAACCCAGCCTTGCAAAACTTCAAGGCGAACGCGTAGACCAAGCTGGGTTTGCGGCAAACCTGAATTTTATTTCTGCCAAAAAAGTAAGCTATACTTTCGGTGGGTACTGGACTGGCGGCCGAGGACGCGCCATCACCAGAACAGAACAGCAGTTTCAAGTCAGTACAAAAGTTCAAAACATATTTACAATGCTTGTCGGCACGTCGTTTTATTTTTAGAGCCACAGAACAAGTTTATGTTTTCATTACATATTCCGATAGGGGGATATGCTTAAAAACCTTGGGTTGATCACTTTAACGGGCCTCCTCTTTTCCTGCCCTAATTTATACGCAGCCACTTCGGCTCCCCGTTGCCATAACATGACTGCGGGCAAAGGTGATATTAGCAAAAACAATATCCTAAACGAGCAGCTTTTTTCATCAAAGGATCCACTCATACTTTCTTGGCGAGCTCAAAATACTCCTTCATCGATAATCAACAAAGCTTGCCCTCCGATTAAATCAAATTGGAGTAAAATTAAGGAGCTAGCACCCTTAGCTAAAGTTCAAGCAGCAGCGGTTCGCCCCAAAAAAATTCGTAGCGAGTGCATTCAATCTTCCCTCCAAAGAGAAGTCGACAATGAAGGCTTCATCTGTAAAGGAAACACCCCAGTTAAATTTGAAAACCAAAGTTCAAAAACTCCATGCATTACCTCTGATATCGTTAACTACATGCAGTTTGCCGTGAACGAGGCACTGGACTGTGTTTCACCTGCAGGCAACCCCATCGACGCACGTTTTATAATGAAGAAGTACAACAATGAAACCGGATTCAATTTCTTTCTAGGATACTCAGGGGGCGTCGGCCTAGGGCAACTCACCTCTGATCCGGTCAAAGAAATCGCAGGCTGGAGTGAAAAATCTGGAAAAAAAACCATCTTTAACGAAGGACAAGCTAAACCAATACTTGAAGAACTCATGAATTCTGCAAAGCCCTCGTGTCAGGCCTTCAAAAAAGTTTTACAGGCAGATCTGCAAAAACCGCCTCCCCTCCCAAACAAAAAAGCAAATTACTGTCATTGGCTAAGTATCGGAAATGGCCTAACTCGGAATCTTTTTTATAGCATGGCCTATTATCGTTGGGTCCGAGACGCCATCGTACTGCCAAAAATATCAGAGAGGGCTCCGAACATGGCAAAAGATCCCGACATCGTAAATGCTTTTACTTTGGTTGCCTATGGCCCTGGCGGATTGACCCAGGCAAAATCACTTATCCAGCGCCTGAGATTAAACAAATCCAGCAATAAAGCAGAGGTCCTGAAAAAACTTAAACAGGCCTCTGAATACTATCAACAGACTGAAGAAAAAATGACCGAGCTTTCACCGAGTGGTTTAACGGGGGATGCATGCGTTCAATAACAAGTAAATTAGCTCTTTTTTTTCTGATAATCTTCTGCCTTCAGAAGGTATTTGCGGCCGAACCAAAACCCTTTTCTGAACAAGGTCTTTTAGCGATCTCTACAGAAAAATTAGACTCTTTAAAGCCAGAAAATAACTTAAATAAAAAACTGAAAGCTTTAAATGAAGTTTTAGCCGCAGCTAAAAAATTCCTAAGTGAACAAGAAAAAATAAACAGCGAAATAGGACACCCAAGCGAAGATGCATTGAATAGATTTATTCTGCAAATAGAAGAAATCACAAAAATTAAAAATGAAAGCCTTGAAAAAAACTGCGCCCGACAAAAATTCAATATCGAGCGCGATAAGACTAATTCCTGGGATTACAGCGAAAGTAAAAAATGGCTTAAAGCCATCTGCCCTTAAGGCCGCGGACGACGTTCTTGCAAGCGCAACTGACGACGTGCCTGAGCTTGTGAAAAACGTCGGCGATCCTCGTCATTTTCCAAAATCAACTCGGGAATACTGGATGGTTTTCCATTAGAACCTAAAGCGACAAAAGTAAGATAGGCGCTCGCAGTATGAAAGGTCTCTCCGGTTTTTGGATTTTCAGCATCCACCCGCACTCCGACCTCCATAGAGGTTCTTGATACAAAATTCAAACTGGCTTTTAAATTAACAACCCATCCTTTATAAACCGGAGCCACAAAATCCAACTTATCAATAGAGGCAGTCACAACCTCTTTGTTCGAATGGCGTTGAGCACAGATCGCAGCCGCAATATCTATCCACGACATTACTGTTCCCCCAAACACAGAACCTAAAGAGTTCGTATGTGATGGAAGAACCAATTGAGTCATTATCACTTGCGATGCTGATACCGGTTTTGCCTGAGATGAGTTCACAAAAAATCCTTTATAATTTATTTGGCCCTATCATAACAAAAAAGGCCCCCTAACGGGAGCCTTTTACTTAAAACTGAGTCTTAATTAAATACCAAGATCAGAATTTCCAGTGCGGTTCATACCACCAGTTGGAAGAGTCGTAGCAGCAACTGTAGCGTTTCCAGCAGGAATCGTTTGAGTTGCATTCATGCCATAGTTGCTTGCAGTTGCAGCAGCGGCATTAGCGTTGTTCTCAACACGAGCTTCATTTTCAACAAAGCCCAAGTGAGGAAGACACCATACGATCAACTGAGCGCGAGACTTCACGTTCATTTTTTTGTAGATGTTTGTTAAATGGAACTTAACTGTTTTTTCAGTTACAAAAAGCTGGTTCGCAACTTCCTTGTTGGACAAGCCTTTTGATACAAGTTCAGCCACTTCGGCTTCTCTATTTGAAAGACCTTTTTGAATCAGGACATCTCTGAGCATCCTTGCTCCTCCCGCTGATTGTTTATCGTTTTGACACTTTTTTATTATTTTTCGTGCATCTTAGGACTCATGTCCAAATTTGCAACACCACCTGACTCAAAGTCTTACAAGGATTTATTGATTTCGCAATAGGTTTGGACTCGAGTTTTAAAAAACTGGACCGATAGGTGTGTAGTAAATACAAAAATCAACTAAGTACAACTAAGTGGGGTTTTATTATGTTTCCTAGCGATACCAAGTTCCTGGTGGTGGATGACTTCGCAACTATGCGAAAAATCATCAAAAAAGTGCTTAACGAGCTCGGCTACACCAACGTAGAAGAAGCTGACGATGGAAAAACAGCACTGCCTTTAATCCAGCAGGCTCACGACAAAGGTCAGCCATATGGCTTCATTATTTCCGATTGGAACATGCCTGGGATGCAGGGCATCGATCTTTTGAAGGCCTGCAAAGCGGATCCACGCTTTAAATCCACTCCTTTTATGCTAGTAACAGCTGAATCTGAACAAAAACATATCTTAGAAGCCGCAAAAGCTGGAGTCTCTGATTATGTTGTTAAGCCGTTCAACTCAGCAACGCTGAAAGCAAAAATGGAACGGGTTTGGGCTAAACACAATTCAACATCTCAACCAAAAGCGTCTTAATTTGACGACAGGAGTATGCAATGTCTGCAGCACCTAAAGAAAACGTCAATCCGCTTTTTGATAAACGCCTTATTGCTGCGTTTGTTGATGGTGTATTGAAAGTTGTAAAAACTATGGCGTCAACGGACGCAACACCAGGTAAACCCTTTATCGAGCCCAACTTTACTATGAAGGGCGATATCGCGGGAATGGTCGGAATGGTTGCTCCTCCACTTAAGGGCACCCTATTGATTACCTTTCCTAAAGATGGCATTTTACATGTTTGCGAAAATATGGTCGGAGAGAAATATCCAGATATCAACAAAGATGTCTCTGATGCCGTTGGTGAACTTACAAATATGATTTACGGTCAAGCCAAAGCTACGCTTAATCAAATGGGCTACAACTTTGAGATGGCTATCCCTTCAGTTATTCGTGGTGACTTTATTATCGCGAAGGCTTCAAAGGGCGCTACTTTGGTGATCCCCTTTAACTTGACCAACAATACCACTTTCTACGTGGAGATTACGGTACAACAGTAATGTCAAACTCGACTGAAACTAAAACAGTCGACGTACTTATCGGCAGCCCTCGATATGAATTCTGGAGGACTGTCGAAGCCATTTTAAAGGACTACTATCCGTATCGCTTAAAATGGGTCAAATCCGCTGAAGAGTTGGCCGAAATCACCTCTTCAGCCGAATTCTCTCCGCTTTTAGCTCTTATAGATGGCTTCGAAGGCACCGACAAAACAAACGAGTGGACTCAGACCGCAAAAATGAATTTTGATCGCTGCCCAATCATCATCCTTCATGCAGGCCAACACCCCATGGATTTTGAAAAGCTGAAAAAAAATGGGGCCACCGAGATCATGCATATCAACTATGACCGAGAGTTTATCTCGGACATGATTTTAGCACTTGCTCCGGTAGATATGGAAGGCTCGATTCCCAAATCAGCCCTACTCGCGGTCGACACCCGAGACTTCATGGAAGACAGTGATTTAAATTTTGATCTTTACGTGCACTTACCTTCAAACAACAAAACTCTGAAGTATCGTAAAGAGGGCGCCAAGGTTGAAAAAAAGGATCTTGAAAAGTTTCAGACGTCCGAACAGCACATGTATGTGAAAAAAACGCAAACAAAAGCGTTTTTTGAATACGCCCGGACGATGGCCTCCATGAAAGATGTCGATGCCCCGGTCAGCATTACTGAAAAATTGAATAAATCAAAAAAGAATATTTACGACATCATGAATCGCTTCATGAATGGCCAAGCCACGGACTATGAATCCGGTCGCGCAATCTACGAGCGCTGCAAAGAAATCATCGAAGAATTCGATTTCACAAAAGACTTCGCCACCGGAAAAGATCTTTTTAACGAAATTTGCCGTTTCACCGGTGCGACTCGTTCTTGTTATAACGATGCCATCAATATGGCTGCATTTGCTGCCTATTTCGCACAGGGTTTAGGCTGGGATAAAGCAAAACGAGAAGCTGCCGCTCTTGCAGGATTGCTTCACAATGTCGGCATAGCCCAATTACCAAGCTCGGCAATAAATAAAACACCTGAGTCAATGACCGACGATGAACTTGCAGAATTTAAACTTTATCCCGAACGTTCTGTGATCATGGTTAAAGGTAAAAAAGTACCCTTACCTCCGGAGGTCTCTCAGGGGATAGCACAGCACCGCGAGCGCTCGGACGGTCGAGGCTTTCCACATGGAATAAAAAACGATCGCATGGATGAGATGGGCAAGCTTTTAATTATTGCTTGGCAGTTTCTTGATATGACCGGCCTGAAAGACGAGCGAGCCGAAGGCTTCAAGCCCGGCGCAGCACTTCAGTTCCTAAAAGAGGATGCTATCAAAGGTAACGAGGCTGCGGATCTAGTTATGATCTCAACTCTGGCTAAAAAACTTGTACATAATTAATCAGCAAGCAGCTTTAGATATCTCTGAGGCGACGAAGAGCATATTCTCGAGCCTCTTCTGAATTTTTCAATTGATCTTCCAGCTGCAATAAATAGGTCTCTTGCAAGACCGAACCTAATTTCTTTCCATCCCACTCTTTTTCCAACATCAGATCTTTTCCGGTAACAAGTGCCGCCGGCAGAGCCTCGCCCATCTTAAGCCATTTCTGATGAAGATTCGATAAAAAGTCCTGCATATCTGGAAATTCGAAAGCGAAAACTTGGAATGCGAATAAAACCCCTGGGTCAGAATAGGCCTGCAATAAGGCCCCCATTCGAATTTCCGATATTTTTTCCCTCGTTAATACAGTTTTTTTAAATGCATCAAAAAACTTCCGATCACGGGCACTGATCTTTAATATCCGTAGATAACTTTCAAGCTGAGGATTTTCAAGGTCTTCATAAAAATAAAGACAAAGACCTTGAGCAAAATGGCTCACCGGCACGTCAACCCAAGTTTTTCGACGCAGCTGTGGAAACAAGGCTTGCTCTAAACCTGACGCCTTTAATAACGACAAATGCGTAAACTTAAAAGGAGCTAAGAATATTTTTTCCAACTCATCGCGAATTCTTTCGCCGCTCACATTGACGATACGAAAGGCATGTTGCCGAATCGCAGCCAAGGTTTGATCTTCAATTTCAAACCCCAGTTGAGCCGCAAAGCGCACAGCTCTTAACATACGTAACTGATCTTCATCAAAGCGCGCTGAAGCGTCTCCAACTGCCCGAAGAACACCCGCATGAAGATCTTCGACCCCCGAAACAAAATCCAAAACTTCATTTGTATCTGGATTTAAGAATAAAGCATTGATCGTAAAGTCTCGTCTTTTAGCATCTTCACGAGCATCCGAAAACTCGATAGTCTCGGGACGGCGACCATCTTTGTAGGCCCCGTCTTTTCGAAAAGTTGCCACCTCGACATCGCACCCGTCCATTAGTACCCGAATAACACCGAAAGCTTTGCCAACTCCTAGGGTCTTTGCAAAGAGTCTTTCGACCTCCTCGGGTTTAGCATCAGTTGCTACGTCCAAATCATGAGGCCGACGTCCTAAAATTGCATCCCGCACGCAGCCCCCAGCTAAAAAAGCCTGAAATCCTGCGGACTTTAGAATGTCCATGATAGACTGGACCGTTGACCACTGATAATGTCTTAGAAGCACGCCTTTGTGCAAAATCATATGACGATAGTAAATGCGAAGACCGACAAACTCAAAGAACTTCTCGAGGATTTAGCAAAGCAGCTAGGTCTATCTCATTTTGGCTGGACGGCTTTGGGCTCGCCTTTAACCATGGAGATTTATCAACAATGGATTGATGAGGGCTTGCATGGTTCGATGGTTTACTTAAAAGATCACTTGCCAATAAAAGAAGATGCCACCAAACAATGGCCCGCAGCCCGCAGCGCCTTTGTATTTGCTGTTCCCTATTTTCCACACCCTGAACCCACCGATCTTCCAATCAAAGCGGCACGCCTGAGTCTGTACTCGAAAGGCTATGACTATCACTACTGGTTTAAAAATCGCTTACAACAAATCATCAAGGCGTTACAAGCCTCCCACCCAGAAGAGTTTTTCATTGCCTTTACGGATTCAAGCCCCGTCCTTGAAAGAGACCTTGCCTATCGAGCAGGGCTGGGCTGGGTCGGAAAAAACACCTGCTTAATTCACCCCAAAAAGGGCAGCCTTTTTTTCCTGGGCGAGATCTACACTTCGTTAGAACTACAAAGCCCCCTTGAGCTTGTTCATGATTTTTGCGGCACCTGCACTCGCTGCATGGATCAATGCCCCACTGGCGCACTTGTTTCCCCAAAAAAAATGGACGCTAGAAAATGCATTGCTTATTTAACCATTGAGTCTAGAGACATTCCCGAAGAGTCACTAAGAAGTAAGATTGGCGATTGGCTTTTTGGCTGCGACATATGCCAAACTGTTTGCCCTTGGAATCAAAAAGTCTTTAAGAACCAATTAGAAACAATGCCCTTGTTAAGTTTAAATCCTAATGAATCAGCTCAACTCGAGGCTGATTTAAGATATCTTTTAAACTCTTCAGGAAAGCGCCTTGAGAAAGACTTTTTTGGCACAGCCTACGCCCGAGCTGGCGCCTTTGGCTTAAAACGAAATGCTCTTATAGTGGCTGCGAATAAAAAAATGATAAACTTACGCCCAGAAATTCAGGCCCTCTGCGAACACGCAAAGTTAGGCCCATTAGCAAAATGGGCCCTTCAACAACTAGAGTCCTAATCGGCGAAGCATTTCGTCGATCTCGTCCTGAGCCATCTTTCCACCCGTCCCAGCATCAACACTGGAATTCAAATCATCTGAAAGCTGATCAGAAACCCAACGCACTCTTTCTAAAAAAGTATTCGAAATACTTTTTTTAAGCTCCGTAGCGCTGACATTTAGCCGGCTCATCATCCCATCCAAGGTCTCGGTGGCATCTAACAACAGCGCAACAATAATATCATAAAGCTGCTTGTTATTCTGAACCTGACTGGCCTTATATCCTACTGCTTTGCATAAACCAGTATAATCCGCAATCATATGAACTGCGTGATCATCAGGCAAAAGCAAGGCAATACTCTTTGCACCGCCCATAATGCGGTCAATTTTATTGCCGTAATCTGCTAAGCGATTTACCTGGGAGTAATCCCCTTCGATCTCTTCTAGCAGCTCGACTAGTTCATGAATAAGGCCCTTTGACTCATCGACAAAATCTTTTACAATCTCATTATTATCTTCAGACATGAAGTAAGTCTAACAATGCAAGGAAGCTGAAGCAATGGATTATGTATCGATTCGGGTAAGTACTTTACGTGGAGATCAAAAAATAGACTTTGATGCCTACGTACGCATTAATGATAAAATGGTTCTTTATTTACGAAAAGGCGACAGCTTCGATGGCGACCGTCTAGAACGCCTTAAAGCAAAGAAAATGCGTAAGATGTATATCGAAGTTAAAGATGAAACTGCCTATCGAGATTACCTCCGTGTAAATATCGAGATGGCCTACGATAATAATTCAAAAAAGGACATTAAAACTCGATCTGAAATCATCCAAGGAGCGCAGCAAGCCAATACTGAAGAGGTTTTCGAAAATCCTGAAAACGTGGCTTCGTACAACTCGGCCAAAGATGCCGCAGGAAAATACGTCGAATTCCTTATGACAAATACCGAAGCCATGAAATCCATCATGGGAATCCAAAACGTGGATCAAAGCTTAGCCCATCATGGGGTCACAGTTGCCACCTTGTCGGTCGCATTGGCTGAAAAGCTGGGCATTAAAGATCCAAAACAGACTCAATTGATGACGTTGGGCGCTCTATTACATGACTACGGCCACTTTGAATCGACACTGAATCTGGCACGCCCCCTGGCTAGCTTTAGCAAGGAAGAGTTGGCTATCTACAAAGAGCACCCATCCGTAGGCGCTAAAAAAGTCCAAGACAAAAAGCACTTTGACCAAACAGTTATTAACATCATTAATCAACACGAAGAACGTATCAACGGCACGGGACCTTTAGGACTCAGTGAAAAGCAACAAGATCCGCTAGCAATCATCGTGGCAACTGCAAACTCTTTGGATCGACTAATGACCTATGAGGGAGTCCCAAGAGCCGAGGCAGCTAAAAAGTTGATGATAGATCACATGGGACTGCATCCATTAAACCAAATGCAACTTTTAGGCGAAATCCTAAAGAACACCTAAGAAACTGCCCCCCGAGCCTGCGGCTCGGGTTTGTCCTGTTAAATCTTTCGTTTATTTAAAAGAACTAGGCTCAACAATTGCGCCTAGTTCTTTTTATGAAATTACATTGCCCATATTGCCAAATCACTAAATTCAAAAACCGAAAATCGTCAGAACTTCGGATCAAAAAAGATGGAAAATACTATCGAAGTTCTGATCGTAAATCAGTGCAGCGCTATTTTTGCCTTGTTTGCAACAAGCACTTCTCTCGAGCTACTTTGGGGAAATGCTATCGACAAAAGAAAAGACAAATCAATTCACAGGTTGCTCGCCAGCTTGTAAGTGGAGTCTCTATGCGGGAAACTGCGCGGGTTCTTAAAGTGAATCGCAAGACCGTTCACAGGAAACTGATTTTTACCGGAGCCAGGGCGAAAGAGCTTTTGGAGACTCAAAATAGGCAGCTAGGCCCCGTCACGGCGATGCAATTTGATGACATGGAAACCTTTGAACATACAAAGTGTAAACCCATTTCGATTGCCTTAGCGGTTGAAGAGGGAACTCGGCGGATTCTTGGTTTTGAAATTGCTCGAATGCCGGCCAAAGGACTTCTCGCAAAAGTCTCTGTCAAAAAATACGGAAAACGAAAGGACGAAAGGCCCGCAGCTCGGATGCGGCTTTTTAATCGGATTCGTCCGTTCGTGATGCCAGGGAGTTTGATTAAGACGGATATGAGTACCTTTTACCCGCATGATATAAAGAGGGTTTTCAAAGACTGTAAACACCAAGAGTATAAAGGAAGAAAGTCCGCCGTCGTGGGCCAGGGAGAGCTTAAAAAAATTGGCTTTGATCCACTATTTTCATTGAACCATACAGCAGCCATGGCCAGATACAAAATCAGTCGCTTGATTCGAAGAACTTGGAATACGACAAAAAAGCCTGAATTCTTAGACTTGCATTTTGCTTTGATGGCCGTTCATCACAATCAAAATCTTAGAATCCTGCCTCCGCCAGCCGCAGGCTGAGGGGGCAGTTTTGTTTAGTTAAAATCAATTTTTTGCACTAACACGCTATCGCGAACAAGTCTTTCCAAGAACTTAAGCACCTCTGAAGGACTCAGATCTTTAAATTCGGATTCGGTTTGCATCCAATCCGTCAACTGCCCCAAAGTAAATTTACGTTCCTCAGCCATAACATCAAGCACCTGCGCCACTTGAGTATTCAATTTCATCTCTAAGACCTCAGCCTCGTCACTTTGTCGATAAACAATCCACAAACCTGGAGACTTCCCTAAAGTTGATGCCGCAGCCTCAATTTTTATTAATTGCAAAGTGGGATTGACATAAAGCTGCCCCGGATCTGCCTTACGATAAATAGGAAAATCAATAAAATCCAACTTGCCCAACGCCCACTCGTATTGAGCAGCCTCGGCAATTTCCTTTTGCGAAAATCGCTCTTTAACGTACATAGGCCACCAAGAAAGATGATCCTCGATCAGCCAATTGGACCTTTCAAAATCTGCGAAGTAATCAGCAATAAGCTTTTCACTATAGTCGCCAATCAACTGCATGGTTTTGGGAAAAATAATCCCCAAACGGAAGATAAATTCATCTTCATAATGACCATCGGCGGGAGTTACAACTGTCCTAGGAAATTGCTTTAGAAAAAGCTTCAAAGATTGCTCATAACTTGCTTTCATAAGCCCCGGCACCCAGTGCTCGAAACTAGACAAATGAAATACGTTGTCACGACTTAGTTTAATCAAGCGCCGAAGCCGTGGCCCCTGGGCTCCAATCACATCAAAATCTGCTAAACGCAAAATGTGCTCTGAGCTTGAAAAGGACAGACGATATGGAAAATCAAATGGACGAAGGCTGTCATTTTGTTGCATCATCAAATCCTCTCTTTTTAATTCTGATCCCAAGGAGTCTGAAATGTCCATGAATCTTCATGAAAAAACTTGGCCCCAAGTTGAAGCTTACTTAAAAAACTGTAAAAAAATCATTTTACCCGTGGGATCAACAGAACAACATGGTCCAACGGGTCTGATCGGTATCGACTGGCTAACAGCCTACGAAATTTCTCAGGAAGTGGGTCGCCGCACTCAAACCATGGTAGCCCCCCCACTTTGCGTCGGCATGGCTTTGCACCATATGAACTTTCCAGGAACAATTTCATTCCAACCAACGACTTATATTTTAGTACTGACCGAGATCATTCAATCCTTAGCTAAACATGGATTTGAAGAGTTCGTTATCGTGAATGGACATGGCGGAAATATTGCTCCCATCACCTCTGCCATGAGTCAAATTTTGAATGCCAATCAAAATTATAAAATTAAACTCTTAAACTGGTGGCATCTTCCCGAAGTCACTGAATATGAAAAAGTCGCCTTTGGAGACGAAAATGGATTCCACGCCACCTGCGGCGAAATTGCAGTGACCATGTTCACACACCCCGACGCCCAAAAGGAAATTCCAAAAACAAACTTCAAAGTCGAAAAAGATCAGCGCTCCCACTGGCCAATGAGTCCCCAACAGTTCCGCGAAAACTATCCAGATGGACGCATGGGGTCAAACCCAGGTCTTTCTACGCCAGAACATGGAGCAAAAATATTCGAACTAGCTGTACAGAGCATTTCTCACAAACTAGGGTTCTAACTCTAGGAGTCAATTTAGCGTTTTAATTTTGACCCGAGATTAAGACCATGTCAGAAAACTCCTTATGAAATTTCTGACATGGTCTATCAACCTCTTATTGTGCTCTTTCTTTTTTAGTGTGGCGGCTTGGTCTGCCTCCATTGAAGGCACAGTGGTGCGCGATCCAAAAGGCGTCTTTTTAAAGGTTGAGCAATCTCCAGGAGACCCCTCTTCGTCTGTCATTTTCACTCTCAACTCGCCTTCAACCTCAACCCTTATACAAATCGGGCGACTTGAAGACGGTGACCTGGTATCAGCAGGTGGTATTTTAGACTATACCAGCCGAGTAGCCTTGATTAACTCCATCGAGTATGTGGGCCTGAAAAAGCTTTTAGGTCGCTGGTACACAACAAATCGTATTTTTGAATTCCGTTCTTTCACGGACTTACAACTCTACAAACCCAATCCGCCCAATGTCACAAACTTTAGATATTCGACGGCGCCTTCAAGTGGCAACGATTGGACTCTTTTTCTTTCTGACACAAATAATAAAAGAACAGTTTTGGCGACAATTCGCTTTTCAAAAACTGCAGCGACTCTTAAGCTCATTGATTCAGAAACAGGTGGAATAGCAGAGACTTTCCGCCTGACTCGACGTGGAGCTAAAGATGTCAAATTCGATCCATTTACATCCAACGAATAAAGATCTTTTCTTTACAAAGAACGATCCCGACGATCTTCGCCTTGGGGATTGCGTTCGATCCGAACTTACAGACTCCTCTGTGCTACCCGATTTGATTGTTTGGGGCTACCCAGATGATGATGGTATTAAGCTTAATGGTGGCCGCCCAGGAGCGCGCCAGGCCCCAGATAAAATTCGTGAATACTTTTACAAAATGACGCCACACCTTTTGGGGCACAAAAACCCACAGATTGTAGATCTGGGTAACGTCTCGATGCAGATTCCTTTAGCCGAACGACATGAGTTAGGTCGACACCTCGGTATTAAATATTTTCCCAATCACCGCATTCTAGCCCTGGGGGGCGGTCACGATTATGGCTATTGTGAATCCACAGCATTTGCAGCAACCTACTTACAAGATGCCATCATCATTAATTTTGATGCCCATCTTGATGTTCGCCCCACAAACAAAGGACTCAATTCAGGCACCCCCTTTCGGCGACTCTTAGAGGAGTTTTCTCAGAAAATTCTTTTTATCGAAGCTGGGCTCCAACCCCAATGCAATTCAAGACATCATCTTGCTTGGGCCCAGGCCCAGGGGGCCCATTGCTTTATGGCCGACGACCTTCACGATCATTGGCAAAATCTAAAGTCTTTTTTAGCGCAGCAAAAAAATCGTAAAAAATTATTTATAAGTTTGGACATCGATTGTTTCAACTCGATGGAAGCTCCGGGCTGTTCGCAAAGTTGGACGACAGGGCTAAACTCTAAGGATTTTTTAGATTTCTTAAAATGGGCTCACCAAAATTTTGAACTCAAGGGTCTGGGCATTTACGAAGTGTCTCCAGAACTTGACAGTGATCACCGCACATCAAAACTGGCTGCCTTAATTGCACATCAATTTTTAAACCTCAGTCAAGGAGTCCTCTAGAAATGTCTGTTCAGCGAGGTTTTGGAAGTGATAATCATGCAACAGTACACCCCGAAATTATGCAGGCCTTAATTGACTGTAATCACGGTCACGCGCCCTCGTATGGAACAGACCCTATCTCCTTAGGACTTGAGAAAACGATTCAAAAACTCTTTGGCCCTCAGGTGCAGTCATTTATTGTTTTCAATGGCACTGCTGCCAACGTGACAGCACTAAAGGCCATGACTCAACCTTGGCACTCCGTTTTTTGCACGGATGTTGCCCATGTCAATATCGACGAGTGTGCGGCACCCGAAAAAATTGCCGGCGTAAAGCTTATCCCCATTCCCTCAGTGAACGGTAAGTTTGATCTTGAAACTTTAAAGAAAATGTTGATCCGCAAAGGAGACCAACACTATTCGCAAACTAAAGTGATCACCATCACGCAACCGACTGAACTTGGAACGCTCTATTCTATGGGCGAGCTTAAAGAAATTATTGATTGGGCTAAAAGCCATCATCTTCTTGTTCATATGGACGGAGCTCGCTTTGTGAACGCTTGCGCCTATCTAGGTTGCTCATTCCAAGAATTAAGCACCAATATCGGCGTCGACGTCCTTTCATTTGGCGGCACAAAGAATGGCCTGATGATGGGGGAACTTGTCATCTTTATGAACGATGCCTTAGCCAAAGACTTCAAGTATATTCGCAAGCAGGCAGCGCAGCTTCCAAGTAAAACTCGTTTTATAGCGGCTCAGTTCGAGGCTTTTTTCAAAAATGATTTATGGAAAAAAATTTCCACGCAAAGCTTAAAAAAAGCGCAAGAACTATATCTGGCCACCAAAGATATTCCAGGCGTTGAAATAAAAAATGCTCCCGAGTCCAATGCGGTTTTTGCCAAGATTCCCAAAGAATGGGTCAAAGAACTGCGCGAGGTTAGCTTTTTTTATGTGTGGGACGAGAACACTTTTGAATGTCGCTGGATGACTAGCTGGGACACGGAAAGCTCGGAAATAGAAATCTTTAAAAATAAACTTATTGAACTTTCAAAATCAAAGATCGGATAAAAAAAATGAAATATCCTCCGGTGCACTATCACCATTACTTACAGCTGGATAAACTTTTAGATGCTCAACAGTTGAAATCTGAGGAGTATGGCAGACCAGCTCATGATGAACTGCTTTTCATTACTGTCCATCAAGCTTACGAACTTTGGTTTAAACAAATCCTCTTTGAGTTGGACTCAATTCTAGAAGTCATGAGCCAAGATAAAGTGGACGATAAAAAAATGGGCCTAGTCCAACATCGCTTGCATCGAATTATTTCAATCATTCGTTTAGTCCTTGGACAGATCGATGTTTTGGAAACAATGACGCCTTTGGATTTTTTAGACTTCCGTGAATTCTTATACCCCGCCTCGGGCTTTCAAAGTTCTCAGTTCCGGCTGATAGAAACTAAGTTAGGTCTTCGTGACGAAGATCGCTTAAACTACAACCAAGGACCCTTTTACAAACATTTAGAAGGAAAAGCCCAAGAGGAAGTCAAAAAAGCTCTTCAAAATAAAAACCTTTTCACCGCAATTGAAGCCTGGCTTGAAAGAACTCCTGTTTTAAAAACAAAAGATTTTGATTTTTGGACGACATATAAGGCCGCCGTCGATAAAATGTTGAACGATGACATTAGCGTCATAAAATCCATCGATCGCCTTACCACCGAAGAAAAAGAAAAAAATATCAAGATGCTTGAAGCCAGTCGCTTGAATTTCGCGGCCCTTTTTGAAGAGAACTCGTACAAAGAGCTTCAAAAAGCACACAATGTGCGCCTTAGCTTTAAGGCCCTACAAGCAGCACTCATGATTTCGGTCTACCGGGACGAACCGCTATTTCAGATCCCTTACAGTATCATCCAGTCTTTACTTGATATTGACGAGCTCTTAACTCAGTGGAGATATCGTCATGCTTTGATGGCCCATCGAATGTTAGGCAAAAAGATTGGAACAGGCGGAAGTAGTGGCCACGACTACCTAAAGTCAGCCACCGAAAAACACAAGATCTTCAGCGATTTTTTCAATTTAGCTACGTTCTTAATCCCAAGATCCCAGGTTCCAGAACTTCCAAAAGAATTGCGGGCTCATACCCAATTTAATTACGAATAAGCTTACTAGTGCGCCGTGATGGTCGGTTTGATACTTCCCGCGGCGCCATAAAGTAATTTGCTCAGCTCGCCCAAATCATAGGGCTTATCTACAAACATGATACTTTCGACTCCATCCAGCTTAAAATCCAAAGTGTGATTACCGCTACTTAAAACCACAGGGACTTTCAACCCCATCCCACGGATCTTGATAACAAAATCGTAGCCCGTCATACCCGGCATATGATGATCAACTAGAGCCACCGAAAAACGGTGTGGGTTGTTCTCTAGGCCCTTTAAGGCCTCTAAAGGATTCGGATAAGACTCGACTTGATGCCCTAAACTTAACAAATACTCATTAAGCACATCAAGGACCTCAATATCATCTTCGACCAGTAAAACAGTGAGTGAATTCATGAAGCAAAGAATGCCGTAATTTACAGCCTTCGAATAGACCAGTCTTGGCTTATTGCCCTCTTTTAATCGTTTTTTAACAATTTTCATTAAACTCTACAAAGAGCCCAATATTGACACCTTGCCCAATTACAAAATGGTCCCATATTGAAGAGGTCAAAAATAGGAGTCATAAAATGGCAAAGCAAACACAAAGCTTTAATGCAGAAATTAAACAGTTACTTGATATCGTCATCCATAGTCTTTACTCACACAAAGAAATCTTCCTTCGTGAACTGATCAGCAATGCCTCGGATGCTATCGATAAATTGAAGTTTGAAAGCCTCACCAATCCACAACTGGTCTCGAACGATCATGCATTTGAAATCAGATTGATTCCGGATAGCCAAAACAACACTCTGAAAATTGTCGACACTGGTATTGGCATGAGCCCCGACGAAGTGACTCAATTTATAGGAACCATCGCGCGCTCGGGCACTAAAGCCTTTAGCCAAATGAAAGAAATCCAAAATAAACCAGAACTTATCGGTCAGTTCGGAGTGGGCTTTTATTCAGCCTTTATGGTTGCCGACAAAGTGACTTTGCACACGCAAAAAGCTGGAAGCAATGACGGAACATTGTGGGAATCTACTGGCGATGGCACTTATAGCATCGAATCTGTTCCCCGTCCGGAAGGAACGGGTACAACTATTTTGCTTCATCTAAAAAAAGTGGATAATCAAAATGAAGCCTCGGACGTGAACGAGCGCTCTGCCCCCCAAAACTTCACAGATGTTTGGACATTAAAATCTTTGATCAAAAAGTATAGCGACTTTATCGCATGGCCGATCAAAATGAAAACCCCTGCTGAAAAAGATGGCGAATTTAATGATGAAACACTAAATTCAATGAAAGCCCTATGGCTTCGTTCCCCTCAAGAGATCACATCCGAAGAATATAACGAATTCTACCAGCATTTAACTCATGACTGGAACACACCAGCAAGACATGTTCATTATAAAGCTGAAGGAACGATGGAGTTCTCGAGTCTTTTCTATATTCCATCAAAGCGTCCTTGGAACTATCAAATGAAAGATTATGAATATGGTCTTAATTTATACATCAAGCGCGTCTTTATCATGGACCACTGTAAAGACTTGCTGCCAGCTTGGTTGCGCTTCGTGAAAGGCCTTGTTGACTCTTCGGACTTATCTTTGAACGTTTCCCGAGAGATCCTACAACAAGATCGTCAGGTAGCTCAAATTCGTAAAAATATTGTAAATAAGGTTTTAAGCACCCTTAAAGACTTCATGACGAAGGATCGTACCGAGTACGAAAAATTCTTTGCTGAATTTGGCACTACCTTAAAAGAAGGCGTCCCGATGGAGCCAACTTCGCGGGAAAAAATCTCTGAGCTGCTTTTGTTTAAAACAAGCGCGGGGGATCATTTCTCAAGCCTAGATCAATACATCGAAAGAATGAAACCCGACCAGAAAGAGATTTACTACATCACGGGCGAGCGATTGGAAGCGGTTAAAAACTCTCCTTACCTTGAAAAACTTCAAGAAAAAGGCTTCGAAGTACTTTTCCTGATCGACCCTGTAGATGAGTGGGTTGTTCAAGATTTGCGCGACTACAAAGGAAAAAAACTTCAGTCGATTACTCGTGAAGGGCTGGACTTAGACAGCGAAGAAGAGAAAAAACAAAAACTCGAAGAAAAGAAATCCCTTCAAGAGCGATTCCAACCACTGGTTGAAAACATGAAAACCTGGTTGGGTCATGAGGTAAAAGATGTTGTTTTTTCAGATCGTCTAACTAAAACACCGGTTTGCCTAGTTGCAGAAGGCGGAGCTATGAGTGCTCACATGGAAAAACTGTTATCCCAAATGGGCGAATCGGCACCAAAATCAAAACGCATTTTGGAAATCAACGCCAAACACCCCTTGTTTGATGCCATGATAAAGGCTCAACCAGAGCAGCAAAAAAATTGGGCGGAAATTCTATATAACCAAGCTTTACTAACAGAAGGTAGCCCCATTCCGGACCCTGTGAAGTTTAGTAACATGATAGCCGATCTGATGATTAAAAATTAATTTAACGACCAAAGAAAAAGGGGCTTAAAGCCCCTTTTTCTTTATATACTCCAATATTAATTTTGCATTGCCTTCGGCCTTCACCTTTCGAAAACCCGCAGAGATCACACCTTTATCAGAAACAATAAATGCACTTCGTTCAATACCCATGACTTTTTTGCCATACATATTTTTTTCTTGTATAACATCAAATATCTTACACAAGACCTCTTCGTTGTCCGACAAAAGAGGCATTTGATAGTCTTGTTTACAAATAAATTTTTGATGGGATTTTAATGAGTCCCGCGAAACACCCAACACCTGATATCCAAGTTTTTTAAACTGAGGCAACAAGGCCGAATACTCATTCCCTTGAGTTGTACAACCTGGGGTGCTGTCTTTGGGGTAAAAATAAAGGACCGTCTTCTTACCGATAAAATCTTTTTCCGAATAAACCTGAACCGAGTCCTCGTCAGCGCCCGTTCCGTGGATCTTGAATGGGGGCAGCTTCTTCCCCTCCAGACGATCTGGAGCTGTCTCCTTGGGTTCCGAAGTTGGCTTCACCTTGGTCTCCTTCTTGATACTTGATTTCTTCATGATTTACTTGCTCCTCGCCCTGTGACTCTTGTGTGGGTTCGTGTGTTGCCTCTTGTGCCGGATCTGGCATGACCTCTTGCTCGGCATCTGGCTCTGATGGCGCTCCCCGAGCTCCTCGCCCACCCAAGGCTCCCTGAGGTATCGACGGTATCTGACGTCGAATATGATCCGCATCCTGAGCCGTACCGGGACGAACCACCTCACCAGCACGTGCAGGTACCGGTGCTACCTTAGGGGAAGCTGGTTCTTCCTGGGCTGGAAACAACTCGGTCTCAGTAAAAAGACCCCGCCCCGTTTGCGGAAGTTTAAACTCGAACTTTCGAGTCTCCGCTAAATTTACTAGGATTTTGCCGGACAGATAGATCATCTGAGCACCCGCGCTTGAATATTCGAAACTATCAAAGCGAAGAACCTCGGTATCACTTTTATCTTTGGCAAACTTCCCGCACTTTAAAGACGTCAGTTTTTTTTCGGCAACCTCAAGTTCACATAGAACTTTTCGCGTTATAAAAGAGCTCTGCAGTCCCAGAACATCCTTCATAGGCTCTGCGGCGAAATTAATGATCATTCTTTGACCATCTTGCTTAAGCGATCCCAACCAATCCTTATCCGTGGCTCCACAATCATTATATATTTCCCATAAAGGAGTGGCTGCATCTCCAGATTTTTCGATTCGATAACGATCACAGACCAAGCCAGTTGCCGAACCCAACTTAACAGAAAGTTCCTTTACAATCGGACGATACAGCCGAGCAAAGGGGCTTTTTCCAATACCCGTCTCTACCCCTGAAGCCAAGCGCCACGATTCCCGAAATATTGCATCGGCCTGCGCCAACTGAGAGGCCCAATTTTCAATCACAGGATCTTTTTTAACAATCGGAGCTTTTACCACGACCGTTTTCGAAATAACTCCTGATACGGCAGAGCCCTTGGAGTCGTCACTGCTGTCTTTAAAGAATGAGCACCCAGATAGAAAAATCAAAATGACTGTCAACATGCCAGTTTCTAGTCCGACAAGAGCACTTCTTTGCAAAAAAGAGAACTTAAGATTTTTATTCACCGCTTAAGTCTGACAGCGAAAATCAATAAAAACAAGAATATGCTTTATTCGCTGAAGCAATCGCTCTAGAATGTGCAGGAACATACTTTGGACACCTCAGATTTCAGCATAAGGAGTCGCGACCATGGAAGCCATTTGGTTAAAAAAATACCCTCGAAATATCTCTCCAGAGATTGATATGACGCAATATCAATCCATCATGGACGTCTTTGACGAATCCATAAAGAAGTATGGCTCTTTAAAAGCTTTCACCAATATGGGCGTCAGCTTAAGCTTCCTAGAGCTTAATGCAGAAGTAAATAAGATGGCGGCCTTTTTACAGCAAGAGCTTCGCTTAAAACACGGGGATCGCATCGCTATACAGATGCCTAATTTACTTCAATTCCCAATTATTGCTTTTGCGGCCTTGCGAATTGGCCTCACTATTGTAAATACCAATCCCCTGTACACAGCTAAAGAAATGCATCACCAATTTAAAGACTCGGGAGCAAAAGCCGTCTTTATTTTAGCCAACTATGCTCATCTTTTAGAACAAATCATAAAAGACACCGCTGTTGAATCCGTCGTTATTACAGAAATTGCAGATCTTTTTCCGCAACCAAAAAGATTCATCGTTAACGCCGTTGTTAAGCATGTAAAAAAAATGGTGCCCAGTTATAATCTACCTCAAGCTTACGCCTTCCGGGAAGCTCTAGAAATTGGTTCTACAAAAACCTTCACCCCACATCGTGGAAACTTATCGGAAATCGCTTTCTTGCAATACACTGGAGGAACGACTGGGGTTGCAAAAGGGGCCATCTTGACTCACGGAAATGTGATTGCCAATATGTTGCAAATTTGCGCTTGGATGACTCCGCAACTTAAAGAGGGCAAAGAAATCGCAATCACGGCTCTGCCACTGTATCATATTTTCTCTTTGACCGTAAATTGCCTTTCGTTCATGCGCTATGGAGCTGAAAACATTCTAATTACCAACCCGCGTGACATTCCGGCCTTCATTAAGGAAATGAATAAAGTTCCGTTCACAATCATGACCGGAGTGAACACACTGTTTAATGCCTTAATGAACCATCCCGAGTTCACATCAATTAACTTTAAAAGCTTAAAAGTCAGCGTCGCCGGAGCTATGGCTTTACAAAGGTCTGTGGCCGAACGTTGGCACCAAATGACCAAAACTTTGATTGTCGAAGGCTACGGCCTTACCGAGGCCTCACCAGTGGTTTGCTGCAATCCAATCGATGGGCAGGATAAAGTTGGAACTATTGGGTTGCCATTGCCAAGCACACAGGTTCGTCTTTTAAACGACGAAGACCAAGAAGTTGGAATTGGCGAAGTGGGTGAGCTGGTCTGCAAAGGTCCACAAGTTATGCAAGGCTACTGGCAACGACCGGATGAAACTGAAAAAGTTTTAAAGGACGGCTGGCTTCGCACTGGCGATATTGCGACTGTTGATGCCGATGGATATTTCAAAATTGTAGATCGCAAAAAAGATATGATTATTGTATCAGGTTTTAACGTTTACCCGAATGAAGTCGAAGATGCAATTGCATCACACCCTGGCGTCCTAGAGGTAGCGGCTATCGGTGTTCACGACGAGCATTCAGGCGAAATTGTCAAAGTCGTTGTGGTCAAAAAAGACCCTTCATTGACACCAGAGCAAGTGATTGCCCACGCAAAAAAATCACTGACAAACTATAAAGTACCTAAACTTGTAGAATTCAGAACCGAACTACCAAAAACAAATGTCGGAAAAATTCTACGCCGAGCCCTTCGAGACTAGCAAAAATAGGAATTTTCTTGGACATGAGCAACACCCAAAACGGCGTGTTGCTCATGTCCACGATCTAGATATCGCCTTTGTGCGTATTACCTAACGCCTTCACTGATTACTCTACATGATTTTTCGATTTCAACAGAGGACAAGCTTCCGCACTGTTTTCGTAATTTAATCAGTTTCGCAACGACTTTACTTTGTTTTTTACTTTGAGGAATCAGATTGCTAAATTCACTAGCCAAATTTGCAATCAAAAACGGGGCCTTCGCCGATAAATAAATTTTTTCAGATTCCGACAATTCACTTTTTTTATCAATAACTGGCTCAAATTGCTCCATCACTTTTTCAACAGCAATCATAATGTCCGCAAAAGAGTTTGCAGTTTCAAAGGCCAACCGAAACTCAGGGTCCTCGAATGCACGTGATCCCTCACGCTCCAGAAACGAATTAAAATGATCCCAAAGCTCAACATTCTCTTCACGGTTTTGCCACGTACTTTCTGAACACAAAATATCACACAATGGACTAGCAGATTCGAAGCGAGAGTCTTCGCGAAGAACCGCAATTTCCTTCATAAATTTGTACTGTTGCTTGAATCTTCGTTCGCGATCTAGTTTTTGCCTAGATAAATTTAACTCTGGCTTTTCATTGGAGTCACTTGGGCCCATGGTTTCGTATATCTTGTGTTCCATTACACCTATGGATCTAGGACTTTGAGAAACACCTCTGTCATTTGTAAGATTATTTTTCCCGGAGGAACTTAGGAGCGAATAAACCGCAATTACGACGATAAAAAAAATCCCAACTGATAATATAGCGGTGACAGAAATCACAATTTTTATTGCCCTAACTAAACGACGATTAAGTTTAAAATTGCGAAATTTCGAATCCATAACTAAAGATCTCAACAGACACTCATTTAAAGAACAAGGTATCTCTTATAAATAAGAAAGATTGTAATAATAGCCGTCTAAATTAAGCACATTTACTCACCATAAAAAAAAGACCTACATCGGTAGGTCTTTTTTTTATTTTATAGATCTTGATTAAAAAAACTATGCTTTTTTATTCCAAGAAGCACACCAAGCATTTGCAAGAACATGCTTACCAGCGAAGATCGTGCAAGTTCCAACCTCTTTACCGCCTTCTACGCCTATTTTTTTATAAAAGCCGCAATTACCGCAAAGGTTGCCTTTGGCTTCAGCAACTTTAGTGTGATCAGCAGCGTACTTAACCGCTTTTGCTACAGAGTCATTTGGATCAACCAACGGCACAGAACCACCAGCAGCTGCACCGCCACCACGAGCTGGACGTTTTTGTTCTGCTTTTGCTTCTGAAGTCATCAAAGACTTGATTGCTACCGGAGAAATTACTGCCAAACCGATCACTTTACCCGCAGTTGCGAAAAAACCGCGACGATTCATTTGTGTCATAGAGACCTCCTCATTTGATGATCTCTACTATAAAATCTTTCATTTGGTTTTCAATAAACTTTTATTTGATTCTCAAAAACTATGCTTTATGTCAGACAAAGCGCAACAAATTGCGACAACTAAATTCACTCAAAAAAATGTTATGTTTAACAAGAGCAGTTAGTGCTTATGGCAGCTGCAGGCTTGATGAATCTTTTTTCGATTCAACCAATGGGCCGAAATCAAAAACGCACTCCCCAAAAGAGTCCACTGAGTGTGGCCTAAAAGATGAATGTACTGATGAGGAAGAATTGCTGCCGCGGTGACCGTCAGCAAGCCGACCAAGCCTAACACTATGACAAGCCAATTATGATGCTGGCGGTAGCCTCGATAAAAAGCCCACAGCCCCACGGGCACCACCAAAACCGCAATGCCCAAGTGGAACAGCGGATGGTGAAAACTATAGGCAAGATAAGGCAAGCTGTAGACAACAAAAGGTGTCGCAACACAATGTATGGCACAAAGGATACTGATTACCATCCCCACCACGTCTGCTTTGTCTTCCTCTACCGATTTTATAGGCTCATTCATGGGTCCTTTGTCGGTTAAATGCAAGTTATTGTCAATAAGGGCCTTGCTTTTAACACTCTTTCATATGAACTTTTCATTATGATAAAGCCCCCTATTACTTCGCTTGGCCCCGATTTTTATGACCCCGTTCGTGCCGCCCACTTTCCAGAGGCTAAACTGCGCTACCGCAACCAGGACGCGGCCAAAAGTATCGGATTAAATCATCTCAGCCCTGAACAATGGCAACAGCACTTTCATGCCTTTAAACCATTACCAGGTAATCTTAGTGAGGCGCTAGCCCTGCGTTATCACGGCCATCAGTTTTTAAACTACAACCCCGAACTCGGGGACGGCCGTGGATTTTTATTTGCTCAGCTAAAAGATCACACCGGACGTTGGCTTGATCTGGGAACTAAAGGATCGGGCACAACTCCTTATTCTCGGAGTGGAGACGGTCGCCTGACCCTTAAAGGTGCCTATCGTGAAATCTTAGCCACCGAGTTACTGGAAAGCCTCGGTGTTTGTGTTAGTAAAACACTCAGCGTCTTTGAAACGGGGGAAAGCTTAGTTCGCAACGACGAACCAAGCCCGACCCGCTCTGCAGTTCTGGTTCGGCTCACCCACTCACATATTCGATTCGGAAGCTTTCAAAGGCTGGCCTATCTTCAACAGAAAGAAAATCTTCAACGCCTGATACAATACACGATTGAGAACTACCAAGCCGAACTTGCGGAACTACAACCGCCAGCAACCGCAGCGACTTTACTTTATAAATCCGTCATTCAAAAAAGCGCCCATTTGGTTGCCCAGTGGATGATGGCAGGCTTTGTTCATGGAGTGATGAACACTGATAATATGAACATCAATGGCGAAGCATTTGACTTTGGGCCCTATCGATTTCTACCTCGCTACGATGTGCGCTTTACGGCCGCCTACTTTGACCACCAAGGACTTTACAGCTTTGGCCGGCAACCCATCACCATGTTATGGAACCTAGAGCGACTCGGAGAATGCTTCGAATACGCCTATCCCGGCATGCCCTATAAAGAACTATTAGAGGATTTTGCTGATGAGTTTAACGAAGCAACTCAAAATCATTTTTTTAAAAGACTAAACATCCAACGCCCCCAAAATCCAACGGCTGAAGAACTCGAATCAGTTCAAAAATTAATACATTATTTCTTTGTGTTTTTAGAAAAATCAAAAGCGAATTACGAGCAGTGTTTTTTCGATCTTCACTCAGCTCAAGAACGCTGGCAAACGTCGCCGCAAAAAGAACTCTATGAAAAATCAGATGATTTTCAAATGCTTTGGTCATTGCTAAAGCAATTCAAAATAGAGGATGAAGAACTGGTTCAGCACACTTATTTTAAAAATTCAAAACCCTGCACCCTTTTGATCGACGAAATAGAAAACATCTGGGCTCCAATTGCCAGCCAGGATGACTGGAGTCTGTTTGAAAAGAAACTGGAAGAAATTCGCTCTTTCCGTGGAGTCTACTAGTGATGCCAATGAGTGAAGACACCAATATCAGCGTCTCCCATAGCTTCAATAAGAACACTTTCCAGTTGGTCAACATCCAACGTCTCGCCCGCTGATAAAACAATATCAACTCCTGAGGTCGGACTCGTCACCCACAACTTTCCCTGCACGCAGGAAATCTTTTCGCACTCAGGATTCAGCTTCAACAGTGGGTCTTCAGAATTCAAATGCATTTGAATCCATTTTTTTGAAAACGCTGAATTTTTCTTAAAAAAATTAAACTCCATAATTTCCTCGATGAACTTCATTTTCTGTTATTGAAGAAAATGACTCGGCGGTAATCTACCAATAGACACCGTCACGAGCAAGCTCCCAAGGGAATACACCTAAAATGAAAACGTAAAAAATACAAAACCCCGCTAGCTTAAAACTAACGGGGTTTAATTAAACCTATTCTCACTTTTTTAACGGTTTTAGTGCTTTTCGTAGCCCGTCAACTTGACCACTTTAGCTTGCAACCATTGTCTGAAGTCATCGATATAACCGAAGGCCGCAGGAACAACAACTAACGTAAGCAATGTCGAACTAACAAGACCACCGATAATACCAACCCCCATCGAGGTTCTCATTTTTGAAGCTTCGTTCAAACCAATCGCGATTGGAATCATACCCGCGATCAAAGCCAATGAAGTCATCAAAATTGGTCGCAATCTTGTGCGAGCCGCTTTCAATAAAGCCGCATTTCGCTCCATTCCCTCGTGAATCAATTGGTTTGTATAATCCACCAATAGGATAGAGTTCTTCGCAACCACACCCAAGAGCAGAATAATACCAATCAACGAGAAGATATCGATCGTCTTACCGAAGACGAGCAACGCCACGAAGGCCCCTGTCATCGCCAATGGCAAAGCCAATAGAATCGTTAATGGCGTGATAAAGCTTTCGTACAGTGAAGCCAACACCAGATAGATAAAGATCACACCTAAAGTGATCGCCAACAACATGTTCTCGATCAACTCTTTAAAGTCCTCTGCTTGACCCTGGAAGGCATAAGTGATTCCCGCAGGCGGAGGAAGTTCATTCTTCAACACCTTTTCAATTTCTTGAGAGATATCACCCAAGCTGCCACCGGCATCTAAGTTTCCAGAGATATTGATAAAACGTCCTTTGTTTTGACGATTGATCTGAGAATATCCCTTAGACTCTACGCCATCAGCAATTTTCGAAAGAGGAATCATGTTAAAGTTAGCATTTGGAACAAATGTTGTTGCGAACTCATTTCTTAAGTCCCGATTTTGTTCTTCAAACCGAACTCGAACTTTATACTCGATACCGTTTTCGCGATAGATCGCAGCCTCTGCGCCCTCGGTACGGTTACGCAATTCAGCCCCCGCGGTCGTCGTAGATACGCCTAGCTTTTCAGATTTTGCGCGATCAAAAACGACCTGGAATTCAGGTTTACCCGAGCGGAAGTTCGTATCAACGTCCACTAGGCCTTTGATTTTCTTAAAGCGCTCTACAAGTTTTAATACATACTCGTTCACCGCTTCAAGGTCATCGCCCACGATATTTAAGTTCACCGGCGCTTGCCCAGAGTTTGCGATATCAATATCACCAACTTGAATAATCGCGCGATCACGATAAGGAGCTAATACCTTACGTACCTCTTCCTTATAATGAGTTGTAGCAAATGGACGATCCTTACGATCAACTAAGTGTATGTAAATTGATCCCTTTGATGATTCATTATTAGATGTACCAACTTGCGCCAGCACCACGTTAAAAACTTTGTCTTTCGATAGCACCGCCTCAAGTTCTTTAATAAAGGCATCCGTTGCCGCCAAACTCGAACCCACCGGTAATTCCACGCGAACCTGGAATTCTCCGTTGTCGTTGGCAGGCAAGAAGGTCTTTGGAATAAAGGCAATCAAACCCATCGAAGCCACAAAAAGAACTGCGGCACCAACTAATACGGTCTTCTTAAACTTTAAAGTCCAATGCATCAGCTTTTCGTACTGGTTTTCAAGACCCGTTTGAAAACGGTCAAACGCGTTCAAAAGTCTATCAATAGGCCCTGTTCCACGTTTATGCTCTGCCGCTGAAGCCATGTATGCCGAAAGCATTGGCGCAACAGTGAAAGCATCAAAAATAGAAATCATCATTGTAAAGACGACCGTTAAACCGAACTGTTTAAAGAACTGCCCAACAGTACCTTGAAGGAATGAAATCGAACCAAACACGGCCATGACGACCGCCGTTGTTGCAACTACGGCCATGGCAACTTCTTTAGTTCCATCCAATGCCGCATCTTTAGGTTTTTTACCCATTTCTAAGTGACGGAAAATATTTTCTCGCACCACAATCGCGTCATCAATCAACAATCCGACAGCTAGCGACAGCGCTAAAAGTGTCATCAAATTGATTGAAAATCCCATCGCGTACATCAAGACAAATCCACCCAACAAAGAGTTCGGTAACGCCATTCCCGTAATGAACGTAGAGCGTGCCGATCCAAGGAAGAAAAACACCACGATCATACAAAGTACGATACCGATGATGATTGATTCTTTAACGTCATAAACGTTGGCATTGATTGGCTTTGAAGTATCCCGAACAAGCTTAATTTCGCCCTGAATGTTTTTTTCTTTCAGGTAGACATTCACTTTTTCAATATTCTTCTTAACAGCATTCGCAACAGCAATTGTATTGGCACCGCGCTGTTTGTAAATCTGAAGCAATAAAGTCTTCTGACCATTCACACGACCAATGGTTTTTTGATCTTCTAATGAGCGAACAACACGTCCGATGTCTTTGATTTGAACCGCTTTATCCGAACCAATAAAATTAACGTTTACTTGCTCGATTTGTTCAATACCCTTGAACTCACCAGTTGCGCGCAAAATAGTTTCTTTTACAGAAGTGTCTACTTTACCAATCGGAATATCTTTTGAAGTCTCTTCAATGCGCTTTGCAACCTGCAACATTGAAATCTGACGATCTTGAAGTCTTTGCTTATTGATCAAGACGTGGACTTCTTGTTTGCGTCCACCCAAAATTTCAACCTGACCAACATCTGAAATTCGCTCGAACTGAGGCTTCAAAGTTTCGTTAGCGATATCGAAGGCTTTACCGTCTTCAATATCCGTCGCGAAAGCTAAAGTGATAATTGGCTGATCGGCAGGGTCAAATCGTTTGATCACTGGCTCATAAATGTCAGCCGGAAGATCTCGGCGAATATTCCCGATACGATTGCGTACCTCTTGCTCTAACTCTTTGATGTCAGAACCCAATCGGAACTCCAGGACAATCAAACCAACGGAATCCAAATTGTTTGATGTGATTGTCTTCAAACCCTGAAGACTTCCAAGCTCATCTTCGATAGGCTTAGAAACTTGTTTTTCGATGTCCGTTGGTGAAGCCCCCGGATAAGTGACCTGAACAAATAGAACCGGAAAGGTCACATCTGGAAAAAGATCCACAGGCATCTTTTTCAACGAGAACATCCCCATTAGCATCATGAAAGCAACGATACATGTTAAAAATATCGGTCTGCGTATAGATAGACTTGGTAAGTTCATATAATTTCCTTATTTAGTTTCTTCTGCAATAAAGAGTCGACTTTGAGCTTCTAGTTTTCTTTGCTCAACTTTCAACATAGTTAATGTATGTTCTGCGTCAGCCGCATCTTGCTCGGAGTTGATCACGTTCGACGTCACCGAGCGACCTTTGTTAAACTTGTCGGCCTCTGCTTTTGCACGTGCCGTTTGAATTTCTGAAATTCTTGTCGCAGCATCAATCTTACGAGTTAGCTCCATATAACGGCGATTCAGTTCACTCCAAAGAGTATCTGATTCGATTTGCTTTCGATTCGCCTGAAGTTCCGCAGCTAGAGCCTCTTTACGAGCAGCATTTTTTTGAGCGCTCTTTACATCTGTGTCAAACATATAAACGAAACTGACTCCCACCGAGGTGGTTGGAGTTTTAGTTTGTCCCCAATTTTTTGTCGCCTCATTTAATTTATCTTCATAGGAATTTGTATTATAAGCTGCCTTTAAGGTCAGATCCGGACGATATGCATTTTCTACTTCTTCAGCACCAATTCTGCTGGCTTTCGCACTTAAAGCAGTGAACTTCGCCTCTAATGAAACTACTTTTCCTTTGCCACCCACAAGGTCGGTCAACGCACGCTTTTTATTCAGATCCCCAGTTAGCTCTGGCAAAGCATCTGATTCTTTCAATTCTAAGGTTTTACGAAGTTCTTTTTCTTTGGCAACGATTTCATCCTTGGCATTTATCACAGCCAATTCACGAGCCGCAACCAGGGCTTGAATATTCAATAAATCTGCACGATCGCTAATACCATCAGAGACTCGATTACGAATCCAGCCTTCGATACGCTTAGCACGCGCCAACGCCGCTTCTGATGTTTTTACTGTTTCTAATGAATACATATAATCCCAATACAAAGCTTCAGCCTGAGTCAGAATTAAACGCTGTTGGAGGCTGTATCCACCCTTACTTGCTTCGGCAACTTTTTCTTCACGATCCTGACGAAGGCGAGTCCCGCTACCGAAACTGTCTTTGATAAGTGACTGTTGAACCGCAACCCCTAGGGATCCTGTCGCATATTTTTCAAATGAACGGAAGCTTGCACTAACCCCAGGGTTGTCAAAATCCGTACCTTTTGCTGTTAAAGACACCGCGGTACCACTAGAAAATCTTTTTGCCAATCCGACTGAAAACGATGTGATCTCGGACTTGTCTGCACCCATCTGTTGAATAAACGAGTTGTTACCCGCTTTATCGATCACCTTGCCCGCGTCGATTGTTAATATGGGATTTAACTCGAGGTCGCCAGAAACCTTTTTCGAGTCTGCAGCTTCTTTCGAAAATTCATAGGCTTTGAACGATTGGTTTTGCTGCTCTACTTGGCGTAGATACTCGTCTAAACTCAGCGCATTTGCGACAGAGCTTGCGAGCACCAGTCCTAACATCAAACTCATGTTTTTCATTTGAATATTCCTTTTAAAAAGATAATTGAAATTTGTTTTTTAAATTCAGAGCGATCTTCTTTCAAACCGCTGACCTCTTCGACGAAATGTTGGCAGCAGTCATAGCTCATAAAATAACCGATAATAGAATCAACCAAAGGACCCAAAAAGTATTGCACTTTTAGGTCTGGGTCGATAATTCCCTTCTTCTGGGCACGCTTCAAAAACAACTGCATTTTTTCAGAGATGCTCTTGAAGATTTCTTGATTCGTTTCCTTAATGACCGGCATTCCAGCCATCATTTCCCGTTCGAAAATAATAAACACATAACGGTTCGAGGAACGCATTTCAAAAAAGGCATCAATAAAAGCGTGAATTGCTGTTTCGAAACTTTGGCGGGTCAGCTCTTCGGTATCAAACTCTTCAATAATACGGTCGATCCCGACTTTAAAGGCGCTCATTGTTTCAAAGAGCACGGATTTATAAAGCCCCTCTTTTCCACCAAAGTAATAAGAGATCAGACTAAGATTGACCCCGGCCTCTTTCGAGATATCACGGGTACTCGTCCCATCGAAACCTTGCTCTGCAAAAAGCTTCGATCCGGCTAAGATAATTTTTCTTCTGGCATCTAATTCTTGGACTGTCATATAGCCAATAATCTAATTCAATCGTTTGATTAAAACAAGTGATTTAATCAAACGATTAATTTTGACACAAAAAAAGGGAGGCCACGCCCCCCTATAAAGAAACAAAATCCTGTGTTTTTAACTACTTAGATTCTGGCTTCTTGTGGCAATCACCTTCACAAGGCTTGCCATCTTTATCCATTGAACACTCTGTCTTAGAGCCACAATCTGAACACCCGCCACATTTTCCGCCCTTATGCATATGACCGCAACCAGACAAAAATGCAACCCCAAGAACTGCCGCTACAAAAAGTTTAAAAGACATAATTCCTCCCTCTTTCCGATCATAATTCTGCGCCGAAAACGCGCCGAACACAACTAGCATCCATTAGATGCCCAGACGTTAGGCAAAAATAGATCAGGCAAAGAATGACAAGAAAAAAACAGATAAAAAAATACGATTGCGCGTCGAGTCCTTTTGGACGCATCCAGTCCAGACAGAAAACTAAAACTAAATCTCTTGAATGACCCACCACATTTCATGTTCAATGGTCTTAAGTCCAGAGGGGGACCTGTGAATATATCTTCTAAACTCCTAAATGCAGGAGTTAGCTTCTTCATCCTTACTACATCTAGTGCTGGCTTCGCGTCGCAATTGGATAATTACGCCTCTCAAGGAGCCGCTACCGATTACTATCGGATTCAAGACTCAGCTCAAGACTCCAGCGTTTCTGACAGCCTTTTTTCAGTAGAAAAAGACTTTCTAAAAGTCGCTAAGACAGCAGCTCTAAGCCTACTCAATTTAGTTCACTATACAGAGGCTTTTCCCGCACCAGCGGAAAAGTATGAACGCCGCACTCACTTTGGACGTTGGATCAATGACCCAGATGATGACACCTGCCAGAACACTCGAGCGAAGGTTTTAGTTCGTGACTCTGCAGGGCCTGTCACCTTTAGAAATGATAAAAAATGCGTCGTCGACACCGGCGCTTGGGAAGATCAGTACACAGGCCTAACATTAAATAATGCTCGGCAAGTTCAAGTCGATCACTTGGTTCCGTTAAAACACGCGTACGTAACCGGAGCATCGAACTGGGATTTTAGAGCGCGCTGCCTTTACGCCAACTTTATGGGGAACAAACATCACTTGATCCCTGTCTATGCTCACGAAAATATGAGTAAAGGCGATTCGGGTCCAGATAGATACATTCCGCCTAATCAAAACATCACTTGCGACTATCTAAAGACTTGGATGAAAGTCAAAATTGCATGGCGCTTGATTCTGCCTGCAGAGGAAATGTCTGCGATCATGAATCTGATCAAACAAAACGGATGTAGCACTAAGTCGTTCACAATTTCGGTCGATGAATTAAACGAGACTCGTCGTTTTATGAACGAGAATCTTGACTATTGTGTGAAAAATCGTCGGCAATAATGAAGTCCGCTTATATTAAAGGCTTCACTTGCGCCGCTGGAGCCTATATTTTTTGGGGTTTTTTTCCCTTATTCTGGCGACTCCTTGCGGCCTTCTCGCCCTGGGAGATTCTGATTCACCGAATCCTTTGGTCTTTTGTTTTCTACTATGTTGTAGTCTTCACTCAGGGTAATACCGCAGGACTTAAAAATTTCTTAAAATCGCCAAGATTGCTTCTATTAACTTTGGCATCGTCGCTACTCATAGCTATCAATTGGGTTGTATTTATATGGGCCATCAATAATGGCCATACCGTCGACTCAAGTCTTGGCTATTTTATTAGCCCAATTCTAAGCATCTTAATGGGGATCGTCTTTTTTAAAGAAACTCTGACTAGAAACAAATGGATCGCCTTGGTTATCACAGTCTCGACCGTTTTATGGCTGATATTTTCAAGCCCATACTTTCCTTGGGTGGCACTGAGCTTAGCAATTACGTTTTCCTTGTATGGAGTGATCAGAAAAGTATCTAAAAGCGAAACAATTCTACACTCGACGTTTGAATCTGGCTTAATAGTTCCCTTTGCGATTATTGCAGCGCCTTGGATCTGCACGATGAATCCTTTGACGGCCCCGTTAACGCCAACGCTACTGTTAGCCTTAGGGGGAATATTAACTGGATTTATTCTTTGGATTTTCGCCATCGGAGCTCAAAATCTTGACTACTCTACGATGGGGTTCTTGCAATTTATTTCACCGTTTTTGCAATTCCTTACGGGGATTTTTGTCTTCAAAGAACAACTGAGCCAACAACGATTGATAGCTTTTATTTTAATCTGGATCGCTATTGCTATCGTTTTACAAGATATCTTTGCGCAACGGAAACTGCGAAACAAAACGCTCGGCTAATGCTGTGATCGTAAGACTTGGATTAACTCCCAGGTTAACGGGCACCACGCTACCGTCGCAAACATAAAGACCTGGGTAACCGAATACCTCGTGATGACCATCAATGACACCATCCTGGGAACTTGACCCCATCACGCAGCCGCCTAAGATATGCGCGGTAGCTGGAATCCCCAACAAGACCTCTGAAAATACATTTTGGGGAATTCCTTTTACTTGTTGAGCCAAATGTTGGGTCGCACTCTGAGCCACCGGAAGAAAGCTTGGTATTTTCTCGTTCTTCTCGTCCCCGACTAACGAACTTCTAAACAAAGTCAAATAGCTACGCCCCCAGCGAATTTTCATTTTTTGCTCTGAAGATTGCATCACAAGAAGAATCACTGAACTTTTTGCCCAATCCTTTACAAATAAAAGTCGCAACATTTGCGGAAAAGAAAAAATCATGTTTACAACCAACTTTAACGGTCTAGTCCACACACTCCCCTGTCCTGTTAACGGCACGGCCAACCATCTCATCACGTCTGATCCCGATGGATAACGAACAGGCTCAATTTTAGTAATGGCGTCTGGGTGAATTGCTGAACCAATAGCAATCCCCTCGGACATATCTGTTTTATCGTCCAAGGTTGTTACTCCGCATAGGGATTCACCATTGGTTCGCACCGCGCAGCCTAACTGCGACGACAAATTAGGTAAAGTTTTGTGTTCAAATTTATTCTGAAAAAGAATTTTTAAGGTCCCCATCACACCGCCAGCAAGAATGACTTTCTTTGCCGAAAAAACCTTAGGCGATGCAAACCAACTTTGGGTCGAGCGGGCGTGAAGTAAATATCCACCACCTGTCGGCTCGATTTTTTCTACTAAAGTATCAGGCAAAATCTGCAATCCCAGCTTTTCACCAAGATAAAGATAATTTTTGTCTAAGGTATTTTTTGCTCCGACTCGGCAACCAACCATGCAAGCTCCACACCCCGTACAGGAAACTCGATCAGGCCCTTCCCCATTGAAATACGGATCCTTAAGCCTTTCGCCTTTTGAATTCGAAAAGCAAATTCCAACATCGGTGTAGTGAAAAGTAGAAGCACATCCTAATGACTCGGCCAAAGGCTTCATTAGATGGTCTGCGGTTCCAGGAAGTTGATTCTGAACAACACCCAACATCCGTTTAGCTTCCTGATAAAACGGAGCCAATTCTGACTTCCAGTCGATTCTTTTGTTGGCGATCAAGGGCCATGAAGGATTTTCGAAAACATCGGACGCTGGCTGCATCAGTGTATTGGCATAAACTAAACTTCCACCACCGACTCCCGCGCCGTGCAGAACCATCACCCCTTTCAAAAGACTGATTTGCTGAATACCGAAACACTTCGCCAAAGGAGCCCAAAAGAATTTACTAACCTGACGATTCGATGTCGGAAATTCACTATTTTTCCAACGACGACCTTTTTCAATAACCAGCACCTTATATCCTTTTTGCACAAGCCTATAAGCTGCGACCGAGCCACCAAAACCAGAGCCAACGATAACAAAGTCATAATCAAAAATTTTCGAGTCTGATGCTGTCATAAAAACCCACTTCCTTTGGAAGAATGCCAAAATGAGACACTCCTAAGCAACTACAAAAATCGTCGCTTGTGAATTTAGTAAACAGGCTAAAGCTATAAAAGCTCATTTGGTAAGACTTAATGTTAAATATCATGGCCATCCCTTTGCAGAAGTCTACACTATGATTACAAATTCCTTGAAAAATCAGATTATTGCCTTTGCCGTCTTCTTTTCTCTTGGCTCAACCTCCCTCGCGGCTCGCCCTGCCTGCGAAAATGTCTTCGACGATGCCCATGTAGCCTCCACCCGAGTTCAAAAGAATAAATTTGTAACAAGTCGTGACCTTTGGGAATACCAAACTTACCTAGAAAAAGGCTTCAAAGAAAAGCTTGAAAGCCTGGATGAAAACGGACACTGGATTGATCTTGGTGCCGGAAAAGCACAGGCCCAGATTGACTACTACATCAATTTTAAAAACCCAAAGATTGCCGCCCAATCCACAGCAGTTTGTTATAAATTAGATCGCTGGCTCGGAATTCCTCGCTTTCAAGGCAAACTGGAAGTCAAAGAAGGCATGTTCGAAAAGCAAAACACTCATGATTGGAAAAAGGCAGATTTAATTTCTGATTTCTTCGGCGTGATCTCATACACTCAGGATATGACCACCTCATTACAAAAAACTTTTGATTTATTGAAGGTCGGTGGGGAGTTATACATTCATAGTACAAACTATGTAACTCATATTCAGATGACTGAAAAGACAGTGACCTTGACCGAGTTCCTACAAGAAATTCCCGGCATCAAAGTCGAAGGGCGATTTGGTTCTTTGAAAATTACCAAACTTGAAGAACATATAGAAATTCCAGAAATGGAAATTATCAAATACAAAGATGAAGCCCCTCCGATTCGAGTATTTAAAATAAAGTAGGACAACCAGAATACTAAAAAAATATATTTCCTATTCTTCGGAAAGCTTCCATACCCCGTTGACTTTTGTTAACTGCAGCTCTCCAATTACAAGCTGACGCGGAAGCGCTTTATCAATTTGGTCAGTAATTAAAATTTTAACCTCATTCAAACTTAAAAACTTTTTATCCTGATTCATTCTCAATATTTTATCAGATAGATCCCTCGCTCCATCTGCAGACACTATGCTCATTTGATAGCGAACACGCATCTGGTTGTCGACAATTGGAGTGTGCTCATAACTTTCAATTTTTACCGTTTCCATAATCGCTACTGCTGCATTTTGCCTTAGCTCTGGCTGAAAGCCTAGGTAAGGGTTCAGCAGATCAGAAATATATCTTTGCTGCTTGGATGCAACCGATGTTTGTATCAATTCAAGAATCTCTTTGCGATGTCTCCAATTGCGATATTCCAAAATACCTAGGCCCGCAGCAAAAAGAAAAAAACTGATTAATATTATGCGCTTATACTTACTCATAGGTCTATCTCAGCAGAGAAAATAAATTATTTGAAGCTAAAATAACGAAAACCCAAATAGAGCCAGAAAGCCTGGACTAAAAAATTACAGCTGGGTAATATGAGATGCCCTTTATATTGAGTCGAAATTATCCGAGAAGATTTCATCGGGGATAAATATGGGTGACGTTTCAAAACGAGTTAAACCGGAACACAACAATTCCATAACAACATCGCAGATGAATGTTTTAGCAAGTGCGCTTGGGGCTCTTATCCTCTTATTTATTCCTTACAACATTCATGCAGCCTGCTCAAACCCAACGGCTAATGCCGGAGTCATTGAAAACTTCCCTGCAAGCAATACAAGTAAATATTGTGACGGCAACTCTTGGGTATCTATGCAGTATGGCGGACTCACTCCGATTGCCTCTCTCACTGATACTGACAATATTCAAACTCCCGGTGCCGTTACCGTTATCGGAAATTATGGTTACATCCTAGACTCTTCGACCTTACATGTTCTAAATCTGACAACACCAGGTGCTCCAGTTAAGATAGCATCCCTTGCTTTATCCGCCGCAGGAACCGCAATTACGGCTTCAGGAAACAATGTCTACGTCGCCGGAGCAAGCACCTTGTTTGTCATCAACGTGTCTTCGCCAGCGGCCCCGACAATTTCTGGACAGGTAACAAATTCAACCTATATATCAAGTGGCGCCTCTGATATTAAGGTCGTTGGAAACTACGCCTACATCGTTGGATCTAATACTCTTGGTATAGTTGACGTTAGCAATCCGGCAACGCCAACGGTGACAGGTTATCGCACCGATGCCACAAACATGTTCGGTCTAAAAAAAGTAGCGATCTCGGGCAACTACGCTTTTGTCACAGTCAATGCAGCGAAAATTACTGCTTTGAATATTTCAAATCCCGCCTCTCCAACCTTTGTATCCTCACTTTCCGACGCCGTGGATTTTGTTGATGCAAACGGCATCGTTACTTCGGGAAATTACGCCTATGTAGCTTACAGAAGTGGGAGCAGCGCCAACGGAGGCGTTACAATAGTTGATATTTCAAACCCAGCGGCCATGTCGAAGGTCTCGGTCTTCACCGGAAGCATCCAAGCATCCCTGATTGAAAAAAGAGGAAACTACCTCTATGTGTCCCAATACTTAAACGGCTGCGCCGTTTATACACTGGATGTAACTAATCCGACTCTACCAGTAACCCTAAGAGTCGACGACAAAGTTCCGTGCTATGGACTGACAGCAATGTCTGCGGGAACTTCGTCAACGAGAATGCTTGGCACTGCCGATGGGGTCATCTATACCTTTGACATTTCTGCGCAAAGTTTACTTTCAATGAACAGTAGCAAAACAATTTCTGATGGAGATGTCACTTACTTTAATGATATCTCAATATCGGGTAATATCGCTGCCGTCATTTCCGGAAATCATGACCTCATAACTATTGATGTCTCAAACCCATTAAGCATGGTTCCGCTAGCCCATTTTTCCGCTCGTGAATCCTACAATTTAAGCTCATCCTCCGTCGTTAACACGGGTTCTTATGCTTTTATGTCACTCACCAACTTCAGCAAACTGCGTCTGATCGATATCAGCACGCCCTCTAGTCCACAGTTTGTTGCTGACTTCTACCGAACTGAATATTGGAACATCGAAAAAATGGTAAAGTCGGGAAACTATCTGTACACGATTGGCGGCAATGGCCTGAATATTATTGATATCACGACACCAACAGCTCCGGTATTCAAAGCAAACTTCAACTCTGGACTAAGTTCGGCAAAGGGTCTCGCCGTTGTTGGAAACTATGCTTACGTATCTAGCGGAGGCAATAAAACTGTGCTCGTCATCGATATTTCAAATCCGACAACACCCTCTCTAGTTGGCAGCGTCGTTGATGCGACTTACTTACTGAACGCTCGGGATATCGCAGTTTCTGGCAACTATGCCTACGTCGCCGCCGATAACTACGTAACAGTAATCAATATTAGCACTCCTAGTGCTCCGACCATCGCCGCCAATCTGAATTCGACCAATATTGGCTCTTATGCTGGCAATCGATTGAAAATTTCAGGAAACTACCTTTACGTTAGCACGACTTGGAGTGGCAACAAAGCAGCAGTTATAGACATCAGCACTCCGACAACACCTAATGCTGTTAAATGGATGACGGTGACAAGCTCTGGAATTGAACTATCTGGAAATTATTGGTTTCACGCAAGCTCAGCCGGTGTCGTATCCTACGATATCACCACTCCCGCAACACCTGTTTTAAAACACACCGTTTCCTGGTCAGGGACGTTGCAAAGTATCGGAGGGGTTGCAGCATCAGGCAATTATATATTCGTTACATCCGGGGGCAGTAAAGCAGTCAGGGTCTTTGACATTACGAATATCTCAAATCCGACCTTGGTGGGCTCGCTAGTAGATGCAACAAGACTTTCAAGCGCCGGCCGATTTGCTTTCGATGGAAGTTATATGTATGTACTGGCGACAAACCAACTCACAATTGTAAACGCCTCGACGCCGACGTCCCCGACGATCCAGGGCTTTTTGCAGGATAGTACTAATTTGGCATCACCAGTAAGTATTGCAATCAATGGAAACTACGCCTATATCGCTGCGAGTGGACGATTTAGCGTTGTTAATATTTCTAATAAATCCGCACCAACATTCGTCGCGGGTTTAGTCAACGCCTCGCTTTCACAATGTAAAGGAATTTTCTACTCAGCAAATTATGTCTACCTCGCCTGCAATAATTTTTTCGCAATTATCGATGTATCGAATCCTTCATCACCGAGCCTTGCAAGCTCCTTAACAGATTCAAACTATTACAGCGGTGGCAATGGAATTGCTGTTTATGGAAATTATGCCTACTACAGCGCAAGTGCCACCTATGGCGGAGCCATAATTGACGTGACAGTTAAAACCAACCCGATTTGGGTTAAGGGCTACAACCCCTACTCATCCTCGGCTCAAAGCCAGGGTTTATATTTAAACGGAAGTACACTCTACTGGTCAGATTCCATCAATAGATACTTACAACAAATTGATCTTTCTGTAGATCCGCTTGGCTTTGAATTAATTTCGAAAGCCTTCTCATCTTCGCCTGGGGGTTACCCCTCTAATATGACCGTCGCAGGCAGCAAATTTGTAGGCACCGCCTACAGTTCGATCGAACTTTGGGACACCTCTCCGAAGACCTTGGCCGTCATTAAAGCTAGATCAAATATGCAAAATAAGTATTCTGGGGTAAGGGTCTCGGACATCAGTGGCAATAAACTCTATTCTATCAATTACGGTGGCGTGCTATCAGTCATCGATGTCAGCACACCAACAGCTCCGTCATTAATTGGAAGCTTCTTTCACACAGCTTTAAAAAATCCACAATCGCTTACTACAGACGGTAACTACCTGTATTTCACAGCCGAAGGAGGCTGCAGTTACTGTTTAGGAATCGTCGATGTTAGAAATCCTAGCAATATAAAACTCGCCTCCACTTCAAGTGATTTTACGAACGCTTATTATGCGACGAAATCCAAAATTATTGGAAATAATTGGTATGTAGCCACATCCGGCCGAGTTTCAATATTCAATGCTGCAAATAAATACTCGGTCTCGCTCCTTGGAAGCTTCAACACCTCAACGACCGTTGGTGGCTTTGATGTTGTGGGCAGCTACGTTTATCTTTGTGGCGGCGGAAAATTTCAAGCACTCAATGTCAGCACCCCCTCTGCCATTAGTTTAGCAGGAGAACTCAGCGACGCCGGCTTAAACAACTGCAAACAAGTGACTGTAAATGGAAACTACGCCTTAGCATCCTCAACTGACGGAGACTATCTAGTCATAGATATCAGTACTCCAACATCGCCAACTAAAACCAGTGGATTAAGAAAATATCAAGCACTTGGATTTGCCAACGCAGGAATTAAAACCAGCGGCAACTTGGCATTTATTGGTGGGTCTTCTGCTGTATCGGTCATAGATAATACAACCATAGCATCGCCAACGGTGATTGACGCAATCACAACCAATAGCACCAACTACACAATTGCAAATTCCGGAAATAATGTTTTTGTCATGAATACTAATTTTACTGTTTATAACTATATTCCGATCACAAACCTAGGAGCCTGCTCTCAGCCAGGGTCTTTATCCTACAACTCAGTTCAAAATGTTTACTCATACTGTGACGGCTCTTTCGAAAGACCGGTCGCTAACTACCCTGGAAGTGGTGGGGCTGGTTGTGCAAGTCCCACTGCGATTAACGGATCTCTAAAATACGATACGACTCTAAACAAGTATCGCTTCTGCGATGGAACTAACTGGATCAACATAACTGGAAGAGTCTCCCCGCTTGCAAATTGTGCGAATAATGCCACGGGCTCTGAAAGCATCAACCTAGCAGACGGAGAAACTTTTAGCTGTACATGCACAGCCAGTGCGGTTTCTGCTGGAACAGCTTACGGCACAACTATTTACTCTTACGACTCGTCGATATGCCGGGCCGCCCGTCACGCCGGTAAAGTTGGTAGCACTGGTGGAGAAGTAAAATATCGAATGCAAGCAGGTCAAGGAAGCTATACAGGCTCCACTCAAAATAGTGTCACGTCTAGCTCGAAAGCCAGCAGTACGCGCTCTTTTGATTTTCCTTAGATATATACTTCACCATCGAACCTATAAGAAAAACCCGACCTTTGAAGATCGGGCTTTTATGGAAAGATCTTGTCAAACTACTGAAAGAAAGACTTCTTTCTTTGAATTATATTGAAGGGAATCCACTCGCCTTGGGTTGCTTCGCTACGAACCATCACTTGTGCTCCTTTTTTAAGATCGTCTTTAGTAAGACCTTCGACGTTGATTTCGAAGTTTAAGACCGCACCACCCATGCTTTTACATGCGACCGAAAGGTTCAAAATATTTTTATTGATATTTATAGCATTTCCAACACAGTCATCTTTTGGATTCACTTCATCCATATTGCCATTTCTAAATACAATACGATCTCCCGCCGCGTTTACTTTAAACTCGACAGCATAATACGGACCTTCGATAGCAAGTTTTCCCACAATGTAGCTATCAAGAAAATCCTCTTTACTAATACTAATGCTGCCCGAACCAATCTGGCCGGTGCCCGAGGTTTTTACAGCGTGGGCTGACGACAACATGCCAAAAGCAAGGAATCCAACAATAAACTTTTTCATAAATACCTCTTCTTAAATTTTACTTGCGGGGCGCGCCTTAGCGGAGGCCGTAAGTTTTTTAAATTTGAGAAAATGACAAAGCAAGGGCAATGCCATTTACGGTCACTAAGTGATTCCAGCTATTTACAAATTTTAGCAGGCCCAAGAGTTGACTAAGAAATATGCATAATTGAAAAAAAAGAGACTATTCAATATCTTGAGAGCAAAACTGCTCTCAAGAACGCGAGCATTTATGTGAGTTCTGTCGTAACCGAAAACAGGTTCAAATTTACCTGAAAGAGGCGGCGCCCTTCAGTACCAGAATTATCGAATTTCTGAAGTTGCTCTTTGGTGAAAGCATTCAGGTTACTCAAAAAAATCTCAAATTCTTCGGGAGACAAGGCCATCAATAAACTTTTGTATCTGCGCTGATCGGGAGGCAGATTACGTGCAGCGATAGCATCCTGGAGAATCTTTTTATGGTACTCTAATAACACCTCACTGCCCAACTCCGAGGGCACTTTAAAACTATTCACGGTCGCTTTATATTTGTCCCCATAAAGCTCGGCTAAATTCAGACGTAATAACACCAACAAGCCTTTTTCGATCTCTAATGGGTCTACTTGTAGTGCTTTAGCAAGCTCTGCAACAGAGTGCGCTTTATCTCCCAGACTAAGCAAAACCTGCAATCTTGGAATTAATGGAGATCCCAAGAATTCTTCCGAGATTTCGACTTCCGTTTGATAGTAATTCCCCTTTAAAATTTGCAACAAGCGCTGCCCGTAAAGATCGCGTTCTTCTTTAGTGCGACACTTAGAGTAACGGGCTAAAACCGCAAAATGTTCTTGCTCTGGTGCCGTAAAGAAAAGTCGCTCACCTAGTTGCTTTGCTGTCGCCTCAGTCAAAGAACGCCGTCCAATAACTACTTGGCGTAAAAATGAACGATGCTGGAAACCTACCTCGTAAGCCCAGGACTCGTACGAAAATCCTTCTTCCGTGGCTTTCCGATAACCATACAGATCTTTTAAATAGTGAGATACATCAAGATAGTCTTTAAGTTGCGGTTTTTTTAAAATGTTCGTGCTCATCGGAATTATTACCGCGCAAACAAAATACAGAGTAAAGATAATATTTGAGAGCTTTTATGCTCTCAATAAAGATTTTGGACATAAAAAAACTGACCTTTTCAGTCAGCTTCGAATACTTTTTTTAATAAAAGAAGTGGTGCCCCGGGCCAGAATCGAACTGGCACGACCCGGTGAAGAGTCCCAGGATTTTAAGTCCTGTGCGTCTACCAATTTCGCCACCGGGGCACGCAGGAAACTATAGAATCATTTTTTATCAGACTTGTCACTATGTTAGAACGTTGCGCAATAAATTAAACCTTGAACAAGCCGCCTCTTTTATCGATCATCTTCAGGTGAACTTTTTTAAAAAGAATTTGACCATCTTCAAAGCCACCGCCCTACCGCTTCTGATTCTGACCACTCTCAGCAGCCTTCTAGAACAGTACACAAGCTCCCGAATTCAGCAAATACTTAGCTCGCACGATGGAATTCGCCCAATTCTTTATATCTTCATTTTATTGTCAGTCTTGATTTCCATTTTCTTTCCTTTAATCACAACAAGTATTGCAGTCCTCGGAGTTGCTCAAATTAACGGCAACATGGATGCTGAAACTTCAAAAAACGAAAAACCTTCACTAAAAATATTAACCCAAACCTGCCTTCACATTGAGCAACTCACGATTGAAACTCTTCGAAGCTGGGGCAGCATCATGACGTGGGGTCTTCTATTTTTAGTTCCCGCCTTTTTCAGATATCTGCAACTGCTTTTCGTTCCCTTCGTCGTACTACTTAGCAAGCCCTATTCTGTAGGGAAGATCGACGCCCTTCAAGAGTCGAAAAAAATTCTGAAAGATCGCTACATGGTCGTTTTCGGAATCCTGTTCATTTTTCATTTATTCCTACCGCTAATCACAACTGTCCTCTTTGACCAGTACGCGGATCTGACCAAAACACCCGTTGCCGCGGTTCTTTTAAATATTTTAGAAACTTATTTGATTATTTTATCCATTCAAATTCTATATAACGTATTCGTGAATCACCCGTCACAGCACAAGGAGACTCCGCTATGAGCCTGATGTTTTCATGGAAAGATATTAAAAACCGTCACAAAGGTCTTACCTTTGACGACGTTCTGATAATCCCGTCTCGATCGGATATGAGATCAAGACGCGATCCTTCTTTGACTTCACATATTACAAAAAAAGTGAAGCTCGAAACCCCAATCGTCAGTGCCAACATGGACACTATTACCGAATACGATATGGCACTAGCCATGCATCAACTAGGCGGCCTGGGTATACTTCATCGCTTTATTAGCATTGAAGAACAAGCATCCCAAGCCCGTAAACTTAAAGAGGCTGGTCTTAAACACATTTCAGCATCTGTCGGCGTCGGTGAAGAGTTCAAAGACCGCGCAACTGCACTGATAAAAGCGGGCGTTGATATCATCACTATTGATATCGCTCACGGACATTCGGTGCAAATGATGGAAACCATGAAATGGCTAAAAGACCATCATCCTGAAGTGGAAATTATCGCTGGTAATCTAGCGACTCCAGAAGCCGCAGAAGATTTGATTGAGGCTGGCGCTGATGCTATCAAAGTTGGAATTGGCCCGGGCTCAATGTGCACAACCCGAATCATCACAGGTTGCGGAGTGCCGCAGCTTACAGCCATCGCACTTTGTGCTGAAGTGGCAAAAGCTCGTGGGGTACCTCTGATTGCAGATGGTGGAATTCGTACATCAGGCGACATGGTAAAAGCTTTTGCAGCTGGCGCTTCGGCGATTATGTTAGGCTCAATGCTCTCGGGCACTATCGAGACTCCCGGAGAAATCAAAAACGGTAAAAAACAATATCGCGGAATGGCCTCTCGGGCGGCTCAGGATTCTTGGCGAGGTGGCGTACCAACTGGAATGGCCCCTGAAGGTGAATCGACACAGGTTAGCGTCAAAGGGCACGTTAAAGACGTTATCATGGAAGTCAGCGGAGGCATCCGTTCAGGAATGACTTACGTCAATGCCCAAACCATTTCTGAAATTTGCGAGAAAGCGCGCTTTATGGAAATGTCTCCAAACGGAATTTCTGAGTCGCGTGCGCATGGAGTAAAAATCTAAATGGATAATAGAAAGATCGGTGTTTTCGATTCTGGTATCGGCGGAATGACTGTGCTCGCAGAACTGCTTCACAGTTTTCCAAACGAAAGCTTTGTCTATCTTGGAGATACGGCTCGCCTTCCTTATGGCTCCAAATCTCCGCAGACGATTCGTAAGTACTCGGAACAAAACATCGATTTTTTATTAAAACAAGACGTGAAAGCGGTGGTCATAGCCTGCAACACCGCTTCGGCTCAATTTCGTGAATCTGAATGGAATGGCATACCTGTTTATAATGTGATCGAGCCTGGCGCTCGTGCGGCCCTTGAGGCGTCGGAATCAAAGACAATTGGGGTTTTAGGAACCCGTGCTACGATCAATTCAAAAGCTTATACACAAGAGATATTACGCTTAGAACCCCATGCAAAAGTTTACGATATTGCCTGCCCACTTTTCGTGCCCTTAGCGGAAGAAGGCTGGGATAATGATCCAGTCACAAACCTTATCGTGTATCGTTATGTAAGCCAACTACTGCCCTACAACATCGATACTTTAATCTTAGGTTGCACTCATTATCCTCTTCTAAAAAACTCTATCGCTCGAACTACAGGGCAGGCCATTTCATTGGTCGACTCGGGACAGGCTTTAGCAAAAATAATGAAAACAGATTTTGAGAAACAAAGACTTCAAGCCCGCATTGACCCCGAAAAACGCAGCATAGAAGTTATCACCACAGATTTTTCCGAGCAGTTTATGGAACTGGCTCAGAAAATCATGGCGCCAGAAAAGGCTCACCACTTTAGAGTGGTGAATCTTTAAATCACAACTTCCCTAGGCAGATCTTGCAAATTGTAAGTGCTAGCCATCGAGGCGCCGTAGGCACCTGCATCTTGAATAACAACAAAATCATCTTGATCGACTTTATCAATGTTTCGCTCTTTACCGATAAAGTCGGCTGATTCACAAATGGGCCCGACTATATCAACCTTCATTTTTTCATCGGAAGACCGAAGAGCCAAAACTTCATGATGAGACTCATACAAGGCCGGTCGAATCAAATGATTCATACCAGAATCAATGACTAAAAAATTTTTATATGAGGTTTTTTTAATATACTGAACCTGAGAAATTAAAACCCCAGCATGGGCCACCAACCATCGCCCCGGCTCACTTTGAAGATCCGCAACAACATCGCTCAACTCTTCAAAAATAACTGCCGAATACTGATCCAGTAGATCTTGCTCTGATTGCAAATCCTGTTGCTGGTAATGAATACCAAGACCGCCACCAAAATCAAATCGACATACAGAATTAAAGTGGGACTGCAGCTGAAGATAGACTATTTTTAATTTCCTTAAAGCCTCGCGCAAGCCTTCAAATTCGAGCATCTGACTTCCAAGATGTAAGGAAATCCCCACTAACCGAACATGCTTTTGGTGATTTTTAAAAAACTGAATCAGCTCGGGTAAAAGTGACATCTCGATACCAAACTTATTATCACGCAAGCCAGTTGCAATATACGGATGGGTTTTAATATCGACATCGGGATTTAAGCGCAATGAAACCTGAGCCACCACTCCTGATGATTCTGCCAACTCGGAAATTCGTTGTAACTCGGGATAGGACTCCACATTGATTTGATAAATTCCTAGCCGCAATGCCTCTGAGATCTCGTATTTTGTTTTACCAACTCCGCTGTAGACAATATCCCCGGCCTCAAAGCCCGCGGCCAAGGCCCTTTTAATCTCGCCCAAGCTTACAACATCAGCCCCCGCCCCTAATCCCTTCAAGAGCTTAAGAATTTCAAGGTGAGGATTGGCCTTCATCGCATAAAATATGCGCACGCCCGATAAGGCCTTCTGCATTTGCTCAAATCTGCTTTTAATGAAATCCAAATCATAAACATATAAAGGCCCTTGCCATTGGCGCACCAGCTCTGAAAGCTTCTTTTTTTTGGGCCCTAGCACCAGTTCTTGATTTTCGTAGAATAGAAAGCGAGAAATAGAGTTGTCCTTTTGCATTTTTAAAGTCTGGCAACCTTCACTGCCAGGGTCAACGAGGAAGCATGAAAACAAGTATTTTTGGATATAGCGCTTTAGGCCAACCCATCTTCGCACATCATTTCAACAACAATGGCCCCGAAGTCCTTATTTTGGGAGGCATCCACGGAGACGAAATCGAAGGTGTCACTGCGGCCCGTGCGATCCTTGCAAGCCTATTAGAATCCTGCCCTTACAAACTGAATTTAACTATCGTGACAGAAGCCAACCCCGACGGTGTACTTTTAAAAACAAGGGGCAATGGCCACGGCGTTGACCTTAACAGAAATATGCCAACAAAAGATTGGAGCCCGGAAGTTAAAACGCCTCGCTATCATCCAGGGCCTTCAGCAGGAAGTGAACCCGAGAACCAAGCACTGATGAAATTTATCGACAGCAAAAAGCCCGTCTGCATAATCTCACTTCATAGCTGGCACCCCGTTTTGAACGTGAACGGAGACTGCCGCAAAGTCGCCGAAGTGTTATCGAAGTGGACTGGCTACAAAATTGATGATGACATCGGCTACCCAACTCCTGGCTGCCTTGGAACATGGGCGGGACTCGAGCGCCAGAGCCCTACGCTTACATATGAAATTGAACGAGGTCAGGACATTGCAAGTATCATCAAAATTCACGTCCCGGCTGTTCTTGAAGCACTTAAAGTTTTAGAAAAATAAATACGAGGATAAAAATGAAAGAAGATTTATTAAAGGTTTGGGATGATATTTCATCTGGAAAAAAAATTGACGAGCTTAATAATCACGAGCTTCGACAAATTCATGAAACAATAAGCAAACTTGATCAGGGCGAACTCAGAGTTGCCGAAAAAATTGATGGTCAATGGGTTGTAAATGAGTGGATTAAAAAAGCGATCCTTCTTTACTTTAGAATTATGAAAATGGAGGTCATGCAAGCCGGTGATTTCCAATTTTATGATAAAATCCCTGTAAAAAAATGGGAAGAAGAGCACGGCGTTCGCGCTGTTCCCTTGGCTGTCGTTCGCAAAGGGGCCTTTGTTAACAAAGGCGCGATCTTAATGCCAAGCTACGTGAATATTGGTGCTTATGTTGATTCAGGCACCATGGTCGACACCTGGGCAACCGTTGGTTCATGCGCCCAAATTGGCAAGAACGTTCATCTATCTGGTGGAGTCGGTATCGGTGGCGTACTAGAGCCTGTCCAAGCCAGCCCAGTGATTATCGAAGACAATTGCTTTGTTGGCAGTCGCTGTATTGTGGTTGAAGGCGCGCATATTGAAGAAGGAGCTGTGCTTGGCGCGGGTGTGACAATAACATCGTCAACAAAGATCATCGATGTAACGGGCCCGACTCCGGTTGAATACAAAGGACGTGTTCCGAAAAACTCTGTCGTTATCCCTGGAACCTTAAACAAAAAATATCCAGCCGGAGACTATGGAGTTCCTTGCGCATTGATCATCGGACAGCGTAAAGCAAGCACTGACTTAAAAACATCCTTAACTGATGCACTTCGTGATTTCGGAGTTTCAGTTTAGTTTTTAATACGAAGAGCCTCCGCTGGGCGGATGGCTCGGGCGATGAGGGCGGGAATCCAAGAACCCGCCCAACTCATTAAGGCCCCTACGAACAAGACCAAGAGTACTAACCAAAAATCCACTTTTGCTGGAATTTCGTTATCGTAGTAGATATCTGGAAGTATCTTTAAAGGATTGGCTTGAATGTATAAACTAAGCCCCGTCCCAACTAAAACTCCCAGAACAACACCTAACATCGACAATGTAAATCCAATGCCCGCAAAAAGTCGGACCGCCGCACGCCCAGACATTCCTACCGTCTTTAAAATTGCGATATCTCGCTTTTTTTGCGAGATCAACAAAAACAGCACCGTTAAAACCCCACTTCCAGCAATCAAGCCGGCCAAGGATAGAAACAAACCAATCGTGAAACGCTCCATCTTTAAGGCAAAGAAAATACTTTTATTGCGCTCGCCCCACGTTTCGATTTTGACACCATCAAAGCTTGCAAGCTCTAACTTTTTTTGATCCGCATCTTGAGCCTTAGGAAGCCAAACTTCCACCCCTCGGCGCACCGTCTCTGACAGACGAGAAATGGGAGAATCTAAACGATAATACAAAGCCTGAGCATCTAAATCAGGAATATTCGTCGAGATAATGGCTTTCACCGTGACCTTTTCCATACGAGGTGATTCGCCTGCAGGCAACAGCAGCGCTTCAGGTGAAACAAGAGTCAGCGAGTCTCCCTCGAAGACACCTAAAGATCTTGCTAAGTCGACTCCGAGCAAAACTTCATTGGCCTCGGGAAGCTCGATATTATCAACAAATTCACTGTTTTTATTTTTTGAATTCATCTGTTTAAGCTCGGACAAAAAATAGCGAAAGCTCTCAGTAGTCACACCCCGCGCCATGGCCCCGCGAAACTGTCCATCATAAGAGCGAACGATCAAATCCTGATTTTCAAATAAATGCAGTCGATTGTGCGAGTCCTCTTGCAGACGCTGAACCACGGGCTGGCTCATAATCAATCGAGACTCTTGCACGCCTGCGATCTCGATATTCAAGTGAGGCTCTAATAACATAATTCGTTTTGCAATCGAGCCACTCATTCCATTCATCACAAATAAAACAACTAAGAAAGAGGTCACACTTAAGAAAATGGAAATCACGGACAGAAAAGCAATACGGCGGACCAAGGAGCCCGCTCTATTTGAAAATATAAGCTTAAAGAAAAACTGCCAAAGCATGACCTAATCATGCCTTGGAATAGACTTACTTGCCAAGCTCTTGGCTTGCTGGGAGGCGGCGTGCCTCTTCTTCCCGTACCTCTTGCGCATTGGACTTCATTAAGAAGGACTTTTGCATGGCCTTTAGAACCACCACCGTCTCGTCTAAAGCCTCAACCAAACGATGAGATGTTTTCGGAAGGTCAGGCTCGATGGATTTCATTGCCGGACCAAGTGCCTTCGTCATTGTCGCTAAATTCTGCGTCATAACAGCCAAATCTTTAGCCATCTCGGGATTGGCAGCATTGAGCTCTGGCAAAATTCGATTAATTTCAGCCGTCGTCACTGCCAGATTCTGTAAAACAATTGGCAAACTGTCGTCTTTATTCACCTGCTTTGAAAGCTTCGTCACTTCAAAACTCATGGTATTTAAGTTTTTAAGTAAAGGATCCAGTCGGTCAAAAATCCGAACAATAGATTCAGCCCTTCCTTTGTCTTTAAAGGCCGTCAAAAGAACTTCGATATTCTCTAAAAGCCCACCAACTTTAGAAAAATACTGGTTCATCTTTTTACCAGAAATAATACTCATCAAATCCAAGGCTTCATTCGAACGAACACTGGCATGCTGAGCTAGAGGCGGCATTGTCTCGCTGCCCACACTTAAATCCAAAATCCGTTCGCCGATGATGAATGGCCGAATCAGCTGAGCCGTCGAATCTTCGCGCACCCGATTTTGAAACTTGCCAATCACATAAAATTTTACTTGGATTCTGTTGTCAGCCAAAAGCTCGACATCTTCAACTGCACCTGCCCGCAAACCAGCCATCTGCACAACAGTCCCCTGATGGACACCATCTGCATTCTCGAAGGTCGTCGAATAATAGGTTTTGGTTTCGAACCAACCTTGTTTGATAGCAACTCCAATTGCTGCTGCCGCTGCACCCACAATAGCCGTCAGTACAAAAAGCCCAGCGACTCGTTCAAACTTATTGAACTTTGTTATCATAGATGAACCACTTTCTTTTCGTGATCTACCGCTTGTAAATAAAGATTGCCTTCGTCAACATGAATAATGTTGTAGTCAAAAAGGCTCATAAATTTTTCATCAAAAGATGAAACAAAAATATGCTGAAAAACACCTTCTTTACGATGCTTGTGAATATAGTCTACAAATGAATACATACTGTCGATTCCCAAGCCAACGCTAGGATCGTCTAGTAACAACATCTGGGGTCTGGTAATTAACGAACGAGCTATCACGGCAATCTTTCGCACTCGCCCCGGCACATGCGCTGGTCGCTCTTTGGCATATTTCAAAATATCAAAGGTAGATAAAAGTTCTTCTGCGCGAGCCTTTGCTTCTTCGGGATCTGCGAGTTTATGGTATAAAAGAGGCAAAGTCAGATTGTCGATCAAAGATCGGTTGCTAATCAATCCACCGTAATCGAACGAATATCCGATTTGCAACCGATAAGGTAAGAACTCTTCAAACGACATATTCACTACATCTTCGCCATTGATCAGATATTTTCCAGATTGTGGAATCTGTAAACCAGCCAAAATTTGTAACAGAGAGCTCTTACCAGTTCCCTCTTCGCCTTTAATCCAAGTCACTTGGTTCGTTGGAAAGTCAAAATCAAGATTTTTAAAGACCTGTTCTCCGCCCTCAAAGGCAAAACTCACTCCTTCAAATTTGATCGTTTCAAACTTCATAATACCCCCAAGGATTTAAGTTTGTTCAAATAAAACAAACCGGTCACAATCATATTAAAAACAACAACATAAATAATCGAGTCCACGACGGCCTGAGTAGTCACCTGAGGCACTTCGTGAGGACTCTTTTTGACTTGAAGACCCTGATAACAACAGACCACGACAATGATCATCCCGCTAAAGGCGTTCTTCAGAAAAAACATCAAGAAGTCTTCTTTATCTAAAGCCCTTGCAATCGAGTCCATATAAAAGGCAAAGGGCATATCCTGAAAAAATCGCGTGACGGCATAGCCGCCTAAAATCGCGATAGCATCAAAATAAAAAGCCAAACAAAGAACTGAAATCAAGCCACCTATGACTCGGGGAAAAACGATAAAGCTAAGTGGATTGATACCAATACTTTCAAGCGCCTCGATCTCGCGGTTCGCCCGCATATTTCCGACTTCACTGGCAACCGCTGTCCCCGAGCGGGCTATCACCACGAGGGCGACCAACAATGGCCCCGCCTCGCGAATGACCATCACAACCATGAAGCTACCGATCATCTGCATTCCACCCAGCAAAGCTAAATTCGACAGAGCTTGCAAAATTAAAATCGCCCCAACGCCTAAAGAAAGCACGGTGATCAATGGAAGAGCCTGAAATCCAGTAAAGTAAATTTGTGCTGAAATCACCGAGACAATTTGGCGAAAACCTTGCGCTTGATCTAAGATCGTGGCCCGTAAAGAAAGATAGACCATCAAAAGAATTCGGAATGTATACTCCAAATTCTTCGTCACAAGACGGCCTAGATTGTCGATTCTATTTAGAATGGACTGCAAAGATGACTCCTTCTTCGAGTCTTCTCTTCGGCTATATTTTGTTAAAAATGGACAAGACCAAGGTTCGGATATAAATGAAAAGGCTGTTCAGAATTAGAAAGCCCAGAACGAGTAAAAAATAATTTTCGCAGCTTCGACTAAGTTCTCAAAGCGACTAGACTGGACTCCGCCCGAAACAACCGCACGACGGTAAATGAAAATCTGCTCTGGAAAGGCAGAACGAAAACTAAGATAAGATCGCCGCATATGCGCCCGGGAGGTGATCAGAACGATGTCTCGACACCCAAGGGCTTCCACAATTGGTAGGCTCTGCTGAGCATTTCCAAAAGTGGTTTCGCTCCGGCGCTCCAAAATAACATCTTCTTCCTTTAGGTTTCCATAAAAAGGCCACATTGGAAGAATTTCCCGCAATCGAGAGTTTGCATGAACCCCGCTGATGATGAGCTTGCGCACTCGCCCCGTTGCCAGAAGATCAAAGCCTTCACGCACTCGCCCTGCGCCTCCTGTTAAAACCACAGCGCAGTCTGCCTGAATATCTTGCTGCCAAGCACTGATCGGCTCGGCTTTCACTAATTGGTATTCTTGCCAAAACTTAAAACAAAGCCCGCCGGCAAATACCAGCAGGGCCCAAAAAAGTTTTGATCGCAAATACTTTTTCATCACGGAATTCAATCACTAAACTTTAGATGCCATCACTTCGATTTCCACATTGACACCCTTCGGAAGAGCCGCCACTGCAATTGTCGAACGTGCTGGGAAATTTTCAGAGAAGAATTTCGAATAAACTTCATTCACCTGAGCAAAATCGCCCATATTAGTTAAGAAAATAGTCGTTTTGAAAATATCTGAAAACTTCATTCCAGCTTCAGTCAAAACGGCTTCGATATTTTTCATGACCATCTCGGTTTGGGTCTTAATATCACCCGTGAAAACTTCATTCGTCTCGGGATTAATTGAAATCTGACCACTGCAATATAGTACCGGCCCCATTTGCACAGCCTGAGAATAAGGCCCTACTGGATGAGGAGCTTTTTTTGTATAAATAATTTTTTTCATAAATGCCTCTCTATTAATTAGAAGTAGAAAACCAAACCCGCTTGAACCGGGCTTTCAGCGATCGTGCGGAAGCGAGTCGACCCTGTCGAAACAACCCCTAAACCACCTTCAAAGCTAAACCCTAAAGACTCGAGCCCCGGCAAGAAAAATTCGGAACCAAAAACTGCACTCAATTCAAAACCCGAGTCTTTATCCCCTGCATTTTCGTGATTGATCAGCCCAACATTTCCACCCATGTAGAAATTCATATTAGCTTCACGAAATACTATGCGCCTAACACCTCCGGTAAATGCAAATCGAGAATTATCTTTTTTCGTATCAATACCCAACGAGCTTGTAAGTCCAAAATCGGGATTTGGGTAATAAACTGCAGCTAACGCAGGCAAATTATCAACGGCTGTGTTTGTCTTGATGCCCACACCTAAACGATTTGTAAGTTCTTTGCCTTGAACACTAACTGCGCAAAGTGAGGCCATAACTATCAAAGCTGCAATCTTCTTCATGAACGACTCCTTGTTTAATCGAAAAAGAGATCTTCTTTTACGCCTGTCTCTTGACAGGGCTTAGCAGGACCTAGATCCTAATAGCACTTGAAAGCTTAACAACAAGGAGTCCGAATGAAAACATGGATTTTAAATCTTTTGCTCGTTTTTAGTTGCTCTGCGCAAGGCGCACTATTGGAACTCACTGCCAATGGGAAAAATGTCGAATCAGTGCCTACACACTCAGCAGCCATCGAAACACTCTCTGGTAGTAAAATCAGCATGGCTTCCAAAGGGGCAGGCCTTAGAAATAAAAAAATCGCTTTTGTTAAGATTAAAGTTTATGTCGCTGAGTACTTTCAAGCTTCAGGCGCGCAAGCCATGCGCCTTCAATTTTTACGCGATGTCGATGCCGAAAAAGTCATGAACTCTTTTAAAGAAGCCCTCGAAGCCAACTCGGTTGATTTAAAAAACCAAGATGTGCAAGCTTTCTTAAATGCCGTTCAACAAGGGGGCGAAGCTAAAGAAAAGACCTCAATGACCATCTTAAGCGTGGGATCTTCAGCCGGGGAAACTCTTTCTTACGAAAGCCCTTCCGGAAAAACCACAACCTTGAAAGTGGCCTCGGGTTTTGGCCAAAAAATCTTCTCGATTTGGTTAGGAAAGCCAGCAGACGACGGCCTTGCTGACCTCCAGAAGTCATTTCAAAAATAGCAATGCCATTCCCTAAACTTGGCCTTCTTGTTATTTGCGCAAGCACACTGAGTGCTTGCGCTTCTCTTAAAGACTCGCGCCTCAGTCTCGCCGCGGGCGCCGGCGCTATTGGAGCCTTTTACGGCTCGCAAACGGCCCCAGTGGATCAGACTCGGGAAAGCCACGCAGCTCTTTCGGGTGCCGCCCTGGCAAGCTTTGGATTTATTCTTGGCGAACTTCTGTTTTCGGATCAAAGTGTTCGTCTGGAACAGGAAAAACAAAACCTCATATTAAAACAGAGACTGTCTCATAGTCCTCCGGCCAAAAAGTTTAAAACCGTCTTTACTTATTCGGCGCCTACAGTGCTGGGAAAGAATCAAGAACTACAATTGCCTTCGGGAACACAAGTATTAGTTTTTCAAACAGATGACTGGAAGTGGATCGACGAACAACTATATCATCAAAATCTTCTGTACGAGTTTCACCTACCTGAAAAGACGAAGTAAAATTCTAGTCGCAGTGCGCTAATAAAAATTTCAATGGGGTCATTTTAAATTGCGTCACCGCTATGAAGTTTTTATAAGACCCTCTCTTAAAAAAACTACGAGGGGACTTCGAACGACATGAAACTATTAGCTGTTTTTGCATTGCTTTTCGCGACTTCTTTTTTAACTGCTTGCCACAAATCCATCCCAGCTTCAGCGCTTAGCACTGCACAGTCTGATACAATAGTGAATGGCCATGATGTTACTCAAGGCTCTAAATATCAAAAACATGTGGTTGCCATTTACGACTACCAAGATGAAGCCATCTGCACAGGCACTTTAATTCCTGGAAACATTATTGTCACAGCCGCTCACTGCATGGTGAATCCAGCTCATAAAATGAAAGTCATTTTTGGCCTTGATGCTTACGATCTAGCCCATGCTCGGGAGCAGGACGTCGTTCAATTAACTCAAAGAACAATCACAAGTTACAAAGTTCACCCCGACTACAACGAAACTCTGAACGAAGACAAAGAAACGAATTGGCATGATATTGCCATCGTTAAATTCAGCGGAAGCCTGCCACAGGGTTATGCACCTGCTAAGCTTTTGACAACAGATGCAGATATTCGTCGCGGTGTTATGATGACTCTGGTCGGTTACGGCGTCTCAAAAGTTGATGTTGAAGATGTGGAATACAGCCGCAGCAAAGAATTCCAAGAAGGCCTCGAGTACGGAGAAATCCTTTGTGATGATAATGATGAAAACTGTATCAAAATCAATCAATCAGGAGATGGATTGTTACGTTACACACAAGCGCCCGTTCTAGGAGTGCAAGAATCTGAATTTAGACTTGATGAACGCAAATCCGGAACTTGCTCTGGGGATTCGGGTGGCCCTGCATTCGTGACTGACAAAAATGGAGAATTCCTTCTTGCTGGTGTGACAAGTCGTGGTAATCTTACTTGCGATGACCAAGGCGTGTACACAAGTGTCGCGATTTTCACCCCTTGGATTGAAAAAACAATCCCGCAATTGAGGTAGTCAAATGCATCCATGGCATGATGTTCCCTGTGGTGACAATGCTCCGCTAATCGTAAACGCAATGATCGAAGTTCCGATGAACTCTAAGATCAAGTACGAAATCGATAAATCTACAGGCTTCATCATGGTGGACCGAATTCTTTATAGCTCGGTCCACTACCCTGCTAACTACGGTTTCATCCCCCAAACTTTGGGTGACGACAAGGACCCTTTAGATATTTTGGTTCTTTGCCAAGAAAGTGTTGTTCCCTTGGCTTTGATGCGCGCAAAGCCAATTGGCGTGATGATGATGACTGACCAAGGCGAAGGCGATGAAAAAATCATTGCTGTTCATGCCGATGATCCTGAGTTCAATCACTACAACCATATTCGCGATTTATCCCCACATCGGGTCCGAGAGATTCAACGCTTCTTTGAGGATTATAAAATCTTAGAAAACAAAGTGGTGCGCATCGATTCTTTTGGAGGCCCCGAAGAAGCCCATAAAATCATCTCTAGGTATCGGCAGCAATACGCCGAAAAGTTTAAAAAATAGTCCATGCTGTTAGCTAGCTTATGGATGCTACTGTCGTGCATCCTTTTTGCCTTAATGGGGCACTTTGTAAAAATCGCTTCGGATTATCATCACTCATTTGAATTGATGTTTTATCGTTCATTGGGTTCGTTAATTCTAATGACCCTTCTTTTATCTTTGCGACGAATCAGTCCAAAGACTCGGCATTTTCCGTCTCACCTAAACCGCAGCCTTTTCGGTCTGTTTGCTATGCTCTCGTACTTTTTTGCGCTCACTCATCTTCCCGTTCCGACAGCGATCACTCTGAATTACACTTCACCTTTATTTTTAGGAGTTTTTGGACTCTTCATTTTCAAAGATAAACCAAAACTATGGACGTGGCTGGCTCTAGTTGTGGGTTTCGTGGGCATCTTACTGTTAATGAAACCTCAATTCTCAAAAGACACTTGGCTTGCATCACTAATTGGACTCTCGTCAGGCGCCATGGCAGCTATGGCTTATTCTCATATAAAACAATTAGGGGCTTACAAAGAGCCCGCGCTAAGAATAGTTTTTTATTTTTCTTTGATTTCTAGTCTTGGCGCTGGCCTTTTCACCTTGATCTTTTTTGGGTTTAAACCCATCACCTCCGATTACGCCCCATACCTTATTGGCATCGGACTGACCGGAGGCTTAGCGCAGTGGTTGATCACGAAGGCCTACAGCACCGGTCACGTACTGGCGATGGGGTCCATTGGTTTTTCCACCATCGTTTTTAGTTCTTTGCTTAACAACTATTTAGCGAAGGAACCTCTAACGATGGCAGATTATATGGCGCAGGGACTTATAATTGCATCTGGGCTTATTAGTGTATGGGCTGAAGCAAAATCAAAATCCCAAACAAAATAAACAATCCACAAGCAAAACGACGCACCCATTGCATAGGAATTCTTTTAAGAAGTTTATCACCAAAGAAAATTGCCAATGCATTCGAAGCCATCATTCCTAACGTCGAACCCAAGGTGACCATAAACACACTCGCATATTGAGCACCTAAAGCCACCGTGGCAAGCTGGGTTTTATCCCCCATTTCAGCAATAAAAAACGAAACCAAGGTTGTCAAAAAAGCTCCAAAGGCTCCGCTTTCACGAACTTCTCCTTCATCATCAGGAACCAACAGCCACAAACCAAATCCAAAAAAAGTCGCAGCCAGAATCCACTGCAGATATTGAGGTGACACCCACTGACTTACCAGTCCACCGAGCGAGGCCGCCAAAGCATGATTCAAAATAGTCGCAACAAAAACACCCGCTAAAATAACCCAAGGTCTTCTAAATCGCGCCATCAGCACCAAAGATAATAACTGGGTCTTGTCACCCATCTCGGAAATAAAAACTAAAAAGAATGAGTTAAAAATTGAACTCAAAGTCGCTCCTATCAGATCCCTCATTTATTTAATTGAAGCTTCTCGAGTCACTATCGGCAGGATCAGGGCACGAAACGACACGATGAAGCAAGTTCATCTATGTCAGTCTCGTTAACAAAAGGTCTTTTTGTGGCCACACCGGAGTTTATACTCAGTATGTCGATGAGGCCCTATTCTTGGCCGATTCGGCACCAGAACAGCAAACTACTCCCTAACTAGCAAAGTTCTAACACCATTCTCATTACAATTTCAATAACTTTGTACGGAAATGGAGTCAAAGTGACCTCAAATACGATCCTTGAAGTCGGCACAGGAATTGAAATACACGCCCCTGGAAGCATTTTGCTCATATGCAACGAACTACTGGGGGAACCACATGAAAAGACTTGTAATTGGTACTTTAATTGTTACCAGCTTAACGCAATATTCAGCTCCGGCCTTCGCAGGCCGTGAAGAAGTTGGCAATATTATCGGCGGCATCATTGGTGGCGTCATTGGATCTAATGTCGGTAAAGGAAACGGCAACAAAGCCGCTATTATCATCGGAGCCATCGCTGGCGCGATGATTGGCGGCAAAGTTGGACGAGACCTCGAAGAAGGCGATCGCAGAGCCTGCGAAGAAGCTCAGCGCTATGCACTTCGTGAAGAACTTGGCCGCAGCCGCGAATGGCGTGGTCGTGATTATGGATCAGGCTCTGGAGCCTATGGCAGCTTCACATCTACTCGCGAAGGCTACAATATGAACGGCGAATACTGCCGTGAATACGTCAGCATTATTAACACCAGATCTGGACGCGAAGAAAATCGCGGTATTGCCTGCTCACGACCCGATGGCTCTTGGTATGAAAACCAATCTTCCAGCGTCGACTTTTCGGGCCGCAGACCTGGCCGCGGTGGCCATGAACCCAACCCACCACGCTACCCAGGTGAACCCGTTCGACCTGGCCCGGTCTATCCACCTCGTGAACCAAATCCGCCAACATATCCACCAGCACCGCCAAGCCGTGGATTGTACGAAGCCACAGGTGTCCTACAATCTGTGACTCGTCGAAGTGGCGGTGAATGGTTCCGCTTGTCATTCGGTCGCCCAGTTGCTCTTGACAGTATCGAAGTTCAAGCTCGCATGGCTGGATTACGAATCCACGAAGCTGTCATGTACACAGAGTACGGTCAACGCCTTAATGTGCGCGAGTTCTATGGAACACGAACAATTTACAACGGCGATCGAGTTTACTCTGAACGCTTGAATAGCAGAGATCGTATAACCACAATCGATATCCGCGTCGAATCTATGGGCGGATACGCAGATGCTCTTGTGACGTTCCTGTCATATGACCGCATCGAAATTCCAATGGTTTCTAGATTCTAAGTTCCAAAAAAAAGGCTCCTTAGGGAGCCTTTTTTTACATTCGATTTACTTAATATATTTTGCAAAGACCTTGTCTACTTGATCTACCGGTAAGCGCACGGCGATGGCCCCAAGCTCTAAAATATACAACTCTCGACACTCATCGGCCGACAACTGAGGGTAACCTGTCTGCAAATGCTTGATGGTATCTTCCTCGGCTTTTTTTAACATCTGACCAATTTCAGTATCCCGACCTTTTTGCAAATAGTATAAAACAAACAAATAAGGCATCAACTCAATCTTAGCCAAAACTTCCTTCATCCGCTGAGGAGCCGACGAAGTTGTCGCTTTCGAAGGACTTAAATCAAAAAATGTATCGATGATAAAACGATAAGCCTCATGCAAAATAGTGTCTTTCTCTTTACCAAAATAATAGTAAATCAAAGACCTCGTAATTTCGGACTCACGGGAAATATCACTAAGGGTCCATTCCATGTGGCCCTTCTCGACCTCAAGTTTAAGAATGGCACTACACACAGCAAAGTAGACCCGCTCTTTTTCTTGCATATTGCCTCCTAGTAACATTTGACAAAAACACGCAATTCTTGTCAATAAAAAGCCCCCCGTTTGACAGAACCCCGTCCTTTTCGTCAATGGCCTCGATAGGATTTGACCAGACTTTCAACTAAATTCAAACCCGTTGAAACAGTCTTAAATTAAATAACTAAACGGGGGCTCTATGAATCTTAGTCAGTATGCAATTAAAACCGGAGGACAAATCTACCTCAATTATTACTCGCGATTGATGAGCACGCATCATGATGAATTGATCAAAAAGCAAAAAAATCTTTGGAAAGAGCTTCGCAACGAACTTAAAGGGACTGAAATTTACGATACACTGAAATTAGAATTCATTGAAAGCTACGAAGACTATTGCAACCACGTCCCAGTTAATGACTTTGATTTTTATTCTCCGTTTGTAGACAAGATCTGTGATGGTCAAAAAAATATTTTATTCCAAGGTCGCCCGGAATACTTCGGCTTAAGCTCTGGCACCTCTGGGCAAAACTCGAAGAGAGTACCCTACAATAAACGAATGATGGATCTATTTATAAAATCTCAACGCCGAGTCGCAGCCCGAATTGCCCAGTTCGAATCTGAGATTTCGGTACTAGATGTTTCGCGATTGGCTTTTGGTTCTGCGCCATCTGTGTACGAAGTCGACGGCATCACCTATGGTTATATCAGCGGAATCCTTTCAACCAAAACGCCAAAGCTTTTAAAAAAGAAAACCTTTCCTTCAGATGAGGTGCTTTCTTTATCTGATTGGGATGAAAAAATAGCACGCCTAATTGATGAATCAACGAATCAAGACATTCAAATTGTGTCGGGAATTCCTACCTACATTATTTCGATCTTTGAAGCTGTCTTGAAAAAAACTGGAGTCAAAAACATCAGTCAGATCTGGCCCAATCTAAAGGTTATGGTTTATGCTGCCACTCCAATTAAACAGTATGAAGAGCGCATCAATCAGCTAGTCGGACATACCTTAAATTTTTATGGACTTTATGCCTCAACAGAAGCTCCGATTGGATTACCATTTAAAGCGGCCAACCATGGAGACCAAAAATACATTCTCAATCCTGATCTTATCTACACATTCACCGAGGAGTCCTCTGGTAAAACCGTAGGAATGCATCAGATAAGAATGCAAACTGAATATTACGTAAATATTTGTACACCAAATGGTTTCATAAACTATGCGATGAAAGATAAAATCATTTTCTCTAAGGAACGCAACCACCTCGTTTTTGAATTTGTTGGAAGAAAAAACACTGGAATGAATCTGGCAGCCGAAAAGGTCTCAGAGGACGAATTACTCACGGCCATTATTCAAACAAAAGAGACCCTGAATCAAGATATCCGGCATTATTTTGTTTCTCCAACAAAGGTAGATGGAAAGCCAGCCTATGCCTGGACTCTGTTTGTAGATGTGCAGCAGTTTCCGAATAACAATACTGTTGGTCAGATTTTAGATACACACTTACAAAATTTAAACCTAGATTATAAAGACTGCCGCGACGTTAATGTGATTGTCGATCCAGTCATTCGCTATGTTTGTGCTTCAAGATTGCAAGCCTACTTTGAAAAGAACCGATCCAAAGGCCAATTCAAGATGAAAACGTCCTTTCAATCACCAGAAGAGTTCGATAGCTTCATGCAGTTACATTTCACCCAGCACTAAATAAGGAAAGTGGTTTATGACTCTTCTTTTCTTTATTTTAATTGGATTACTTTCATCGCTACCACTAGGACCCTCGTTGTATGCTCTCTTTCAAATAAGCAACCGGGAAAAGCAGCTGCGCTGGAACTTTATCGCAATTTATGTACTGGCCGATTTAATTCATTTGGCTTTGGCATGGACGCTGAAGCCCTACTTAACCAACGCCTATATTAATAAAGGTCTCCTTCTGATGGCTGCAGTATTTTTTATTCTTAACGCAGTTAAATTATGGCAATTGAAAGGATCGTTAATTCAAAAAAACGAAGGCTCAACAGCGGGCCTTTCCTATTCAGGATTTTCATTGTTCAAAATAACACTTTTAAATCCAGGAATACTTTTATTTTACATCTCGCTTTTGGCAACTCAGAAGATAACGTTTATTTACTTCGTGGCTTTTTTGTTAAGCTTTCTAGTATCCTTATTATTTTTTTTAAAAACGACTCAATCCCTTGCTAATAAAATTAAATTTAATCCTCTTGTTCTGAATAAATCCGCAGCAGTTCTATTTATGATACTGGCCGGCCACTTTCTAGTTCAAATACAATAAACCTTTCGGAGATTTTATGTTACGCTTTATCTTAATCACTATTTGCTCTTTGATAATGACAGCGCCGATTTGGGCCTTTGCAGACCAGCAGGTTCAGATCGCACCAGAATTAGGCTCCTGCCGCCTTCAGCAAGCAATCGCAAATCAGCAGCACTTCACCTGCACGACTGCACAAACCGGCAAAGACTTTCACTTGTTGCTCTTAAATGGAACCTTCAACGAAACTGCCTATTACCATGGATTATTTTTAAGGTCTCAAATTGAAGATGGCCTTCTCAAAGGTATCAACACGGAGCTGGGCAGATCCCTTGCCGCTTTATCCAACCAGGACCGCGATCAATTTCAAATCATCTCGCAATGCGTACTTGATAGAATGTTTGATAGCTCATCAGAAAACTTCAAACAATCTCTGCGACAACTTCAGCGAGGCATGAAAGACGCTGGCAGCAGGGTATCATTAGAAGAAATCTATAAGGCAAATTTAATGGTAGAACTCTCCATCTATTTCGAAACGCTCGAACAAGAGCTGGAAATCACTCCACGGCAAACAAAGATGCAATTGATAAAAATGTGTCCCCGCCTGATTGGACATAGCATCGGTAATGTCTTTCAAAAAATGGCAAAAACCCTTCGTCGTTTAAAAATGGGCTGTACAGGTATTGCGGCCCCAGCAGCAAATACCATAGATCAATCACTGGTCTTAGGGAGAAACTTTGATACAGGACTTCTTGGATTTTTCGAAAAATATCCAACTATCGTAAAAATAAACCAGCCTTCAGGCATGACCACACTCGGCATCGCCTCTGCGGGTCTACACTACGCTGGTGGCATAAGTGGCATGAATTCTTCAGGCCTTGTGGCTTCGCTCCACCAACTTGAAACTTATGACACTCGTATCGAGCACGCAACCGGCTCAGCTGAAAGCGCACCTTTCTTGGTACAGCAAATATTGAACTCGGCCAAAAATCTTGATGAGGCCATTAGCATCGCCAAAAAGACCAAAGGTTTTGGAGCGTGGACAATATTTATTGGTGACTCTAAAACTGATGAATTGGCCTCGATTGAACTTTCAGGAAAGCAAACAGTCGTTGCAAGACGAGTTCGCTCTGAAAGCTTAGCCCAAACCAATCATTATCTAGATCCCCTGATGGCCAAAACCGGCTTTGAGTTTTCATTGAATAAGTCTTACGAATCTCGGGCTCGTTTAAGTTATGTGCAAAAAGAATTAACAAAGGATGAGGGAAGAATAGACGCTCAATGGGTTATCGACCACCTTTCAGCACATACGGACGATTTAGTAGGCCGTCGATCTTTCGGTAAAACAACTACAAAAGTGTATACCGCCTCAACCCACGTCATGATACCGCAGCGTCAAGAATGGTGGATGACTTTAGGAGAACAGTACCCCACCAATCAAGGGGCTTTTTACGGCATGAAACTTACCGAAAATGGAATTGATATCTTTGCAAAAACCTGGGCTCATCGCGAATACGATTTACCCTATTGGTACGAATCCCAGTCCCACTATGTTCAAGCTTTTAAACTGAATGAAGACAATTTTAAAAATATTGAAATAACCCAAAAGGTTCTTGCCGAGTTAGACCTAGCGATTGCTTTAGCCAGAAAAGACCATGTTGAAGAGCTTCCCTACCTCTACATTCGCGGTCGGACGCTTTTGAATCTGGGGCTTCTTTACTACCGAAAAAACCAAGTCGTGAGCGCAATGACAGCTTACCAACAAGCTGCCCAAGCTTTTGAAGAAATTCTTCAACTTAATAGCACAGGATCAATACCGATGATCTCTTATGAGATTGGACTGACTAAACTTTGGCTGGCACGAACTCAAAAGCAAATTCCGCAGCAAAAAAAGATCTGGTTGCAGACCGCAAAGGAATCCAAAACCATATTTCGCGAACTTGAGAGGTCAAACCCGAATCATTTTGGTTTCTTAAAAGTTTATTGGAGCGCCGACCAGGACCTTGATTCTAGCGAATTATTAGATATACCTATTTCGTTCCCAACCGTCGAATAGATATATTCAAAGGAGCCCTTTTGCTCGTTCTTAGAACCTACCAAAAAGAAGCCGTCGAGGCGACTTTAAAGCATTTTAGAACGAGCAAAGAGCCAGCGGTCATCGTCCTACCCACGGGTGCTGGAAAGTCCTTAGTGATCGCAGAACTTGCCCGCTTGGCTCGCGGCCGCGTTCTTGTGCTAGCCCATGTTAAAGAACTGGTAGAACAGAATTATAAAAAATTTACCGAGCTTAGTTCCGATTTTGGATTAGGGGCTGGAATTTTCTCGGCCGGACTCGACAGAAAAGACAAAGACTCGAAAGTGATTTTTGGCAGTATTCAATCCATTGCCCGTGCTTCCGACGATTTTTTTGATAATTTCTCATTGATGGTGATAGACGAATGCCACCGAGTTTCGATTGAATCTGAAACTCAGTATTTACAGGTTATTAGTAAAATAAAAGAGCGCAATCCCGCCTTGTGCATTTTAGGTCTAACTGCAACACCTTATCGTCTAGGCTTGGGTTGGATCTATCAATATCACCAAAATAAAAAAATTTTGCGCACCGAAGAACAGCGTTTTTTTAAGAAATGCATCTATGAACTGCCTCTGGCCTTTATGATCAATAACGACTACCTCACCCCGCCGGTCAAAATTGACTCGCCGGTGGCCTGTTATGATTTTTCAAGTTTGGTTACGCAGGGGATGCGCTATGTCCAAAGTCAGATCGAAAGTATTTTGAAAGATCAATCACGCATTACTCCCGTTATTATTCAAAATATTTTAGATCTATCTAAGGACCGCCAAGGAGTTATGATCTTTACCAGTACGGTCCAACACGCTGAAGAGATCATGGGCTATTTACCTAAGACCGAATCGGCTTTGGTAATCGGCGATACGGAATCTGAAGAACGGGATGGAATCATTAATGATTTTAAAGCGCGCCGTTTGAAGTATTTGGTAAATGTCTCGGTACTGACAACAGGATTTGATGCACCTCATGTGGACGTGATTGCGATCCTAAGACCTACTGAATCTGTCAGCCTTTACCAGCAGATTATTGGTCGCGGACTGCGCTTAAGTTCTGACAAAAAAGATTGCCTGATTTTAGACTACACGGGGCAAAATCACGACATTTACAGTCCGGAAATTGAAGAGGACAAACCCTACTCGAATTCAGAAATTGTCGATGTGCCCTGTCCTCAATGCGGGGCCATCAATCATTTTTGGGGACTAAAAAACAAAAACGGCGAAATAGCGGAACACTATGGACGTCGCTGCCAGGGAGCCTTCGAAGACCCCCTCGATGGCTCAATAGAAAAGTGTGATTATCTTTTTCGTTCAAAAATTTGTGATCAATGCGGAAAGGAAAATGATATATCCGCACGAAAATGCAAATCCTGTTCGCACCAATTGGTCGATATCGATAAAAAACTAAAAGAGGCCATGACACTTAAAGATGCCCATGTCATGCGCGTTGAAGAAATGTATCTTAAATCCGGTCTTGATAAGAAAAAGCAAGAACGTTTGGAAATCCAATATTACGATGCCAACGGTGAATCGCTAAAAGAATATTTTTACTTTAACCGTCCGGACTCGCACAAGGCGTTTTACTACAATTTTTTAAGAATGCATCTAAAGTGCCCGGAAAAAGCCCTTTTCATCAAAAATCCTGACGAAGTGCTAAAGCATCAAGATAAAATAAAAAAGCCACTTTTTATCGTGGCTCGCAAAAAAGAAAAATTTTGGGTGATCCGTGAAAAGGTCTTCGACACGGATCTTATGGGTTAGCCATTTGAAAGCTTAGCTGGCTTTACGCTGCTCGACCGCAGCTGATACTCGAGGGCTTCCGGATCCCCCCTCTAAGACCGTCTTTAGATCATAAACGACTTTTTTCATCAACTCGGCTTGAGCAGAAAGCTCTTCTGCGGCAGCAGCGGTCTCTTCAGCGCCAGCCGCATTAGACTGGGTCAAAGAATCAAGATCATGAATTGCTAAACTAATCAATTTCACACCTTGCCCCTGTTCAACACTGGCCTGGGCAATTTCGTTATTTACTACCGCCAAATCAGTGACTGCTTTAACGATCTCATTCAACGAGCGTCCACTTTCGTGAACCTTCTCAGAGCCATTCTCAATGTTTTGTACGCTCTCTTTGATCAAATCTGAGATCTCTTTGGCTGAAGAAGCACTTCGGTGCGCTAACGAACGAACAGCTTCTGCAACAACGGCAAAACCTTTTCCTTGCTCCCCGGCGCGGGCAGCCTCTACCGAGGCATTCAAAGCTAACAAGTTAGTCTGAAATGCAATATCGTCAATGACGGTAATAATCTCGGAAATTTTTTTCGAACTTTGAGTGATCTCTTCCATAGAACTGACTAGCGCTGTCACGACTTCTTGGCCAGCTTCGGCTTTTTTCTGCGCCAGCCCGGCAAGTTCCCGAGCCTTCTCTGTATACTCGCTATTTTTAACAATCATGCTGTTCATTTCTTCGGTCGAGGCCGAGGTCTGTTCGATCCGCGCAGCGGCGTCTGAAGCACTCGTACTGAGTTTTTGCGAGTACTCTGAGATCTCGTGAGACGCGGCATCGACCTGCTCTCCAGATCCTTGCAAAGATTCAACAACCATGATCAACGACTTCAAAGAAACTCGAACAAAAAGATAAGCTCCGCACATAGCTAAAAGCGAAGCTCCCAAGCCCCACAAAGCGATGTTTCGCGTGCTAGCCGCCGCCGCCGCATCCACTTCGGCCTTGGACGAGATTATTGCGAAACCACCATGAAGATATCCATCTTTCCAATTTTCCATTGAAATACCTAAAATATCTTTTCCGTTACCCCACGGGCTTGTTGCAGGATCACCATGACATACCATACAACCTTGCGACTCGGACAAACGAACGGGACGATACACAATAACTTTGTCTTCGGTCTCTTCTACGATCTCGCTTAAATTGGGTTCTTTTCCAAAGCGCGCCAAAATAGCGGCTTCAGTCTCTGTTGCCTTGTTCTTTTCATTCCGAGGATTTTCTGAAAAGACTCGGAATGTGTAATGCTCTTTATCCGAGTTCTCTTCGCCAACCTTCATGGCGGCGAACACCGGCACTTGCTTTAGAACATCAAGTTTAGCTTCTTTAGGTAAATTTCCATCTGGATATTTTTGTTTTAAGTTATCAACAACAAGCTTAAGGCCCCCTTGGGCCGCCACATAACCCCTCACAGATTCAAGACGAGATAAAATTGCCTGTGATTTCTCAACTAAGTTTTCAACTCCGGACTCATGGATCTTTCGAGCACTCTGAAAGATGGCAACCGAAGTGCTCAGCACCCCAGATACTGCAACAGCCAAAATGATCTTTGTTGAAAATTTCATAAGTTTCCCTCGCGACAAAATAATTCCATCGCTTTTATTACTTCAGTTAGTATCGGCGAAGAATTTGGAAACAAAATAAATAACTTAGAAAATTACCAAAATTTGACAACTGAGAATTTCGTCGGGGACAAATTGTCACAGACCCGAATTGGTTTATAATTTACCTGTAAACGTCTCGAAATATTATGAGACAGCCTATCTATAACTAGCTTCAAGGTTAAGAATCAGTAAAGAATTCTGCTCAAGAAAATCCTCTTTAGGGGACCTAAATTCTTCCTGTATTTGAGGAATCAGTACACGAACCAAAGTTTCAATCGTCTTTGAAGGCTCTTTTTGAAGGGTCTCCCATAAATGTTCACCAACCCAAGAACGGGCCAAAGCCAATCGAGAATGGACAGACCATAAGTTTAAACGGTCGACATCGGCGTATTTCATCGCAAAACTACGATATTGAAGCTCTTCAAACTGCTGATCCGAGACTTGATCGTAATATAAGGCCTTAAAAACTGCTTCTTTATCTTTAAAATAGAGGACCGAAATTACGTCCGCAAAAAACTCACTGTAAGGAATCATAGTTGTTCGATACTTAGAAAAATCAAACTGAGGATTTTGCTGTTTTATCAACTGAGCCAAAAGATAGTGCCCATACTCATGAGACGCAACCACATAAGAATCCCAACGATACTTCGAAATACTCCCACCGTAAGCCCCATAAAACACCATTTGATAGGGAACAGTCAGAGTCCTCTTTTCATCAAAACTGGCGTTATCTGACTTAGTTTTTAAATTCAAATTTATTGGAGAAACCGAGACCTGTAAACTTTTTTGAAGATTTCGAAATATTCCCTGCAAATCACGAACAAACGTGCAATCGATATCAGCGGCTTCCTCTACATGAACCTGAGAAATAATCGCCGAATCCCAAGCGCAATCCTCAGCCCTGACCAAGTGAGCAAAACAAATTAGAAGCAAAACCGATATTAAACGAACCATCCTCAACATTCGGTGAAGTATATAAAAAAGCTCGTTATAATTCTTTATTTTTATCTAGTTAAAGCAAATATAGGAAGGCTGTCAAAAATATCGACAGAAGAATACCTAAAAATTCGTATTAAAATCAATACATCCAATTAGAGGCTTTAACTTTGATAAATAATCTGGCTCCCGTTTTTGCATCGAGCACCCTATATGCGGAATCTCGCGTTACTCGTCACGGTCATTGCTGCACTTTTGGGAAGCCCCTCGGGGCAGGCCGGGGCTATGGGGCCCCAGATCAAGGATATTGTTTTCGACTTAGATTGGACCCTATTTTATTCGCGGGACATCTCTACATCTGTCGATAAAAACGCCGAAGTCGACCCTTTACTAAAACACAAGAATTCCATTTATCAAGTTTCCAAAAGTGCCGTCCCCGTCCTTCTGAATCTGCAAGAAAAGGGCTATCGCCTCTCTATTTTTTCCGGAGGCGACGAACAAAGAAATCAGCAACTTGTAGAATGGCTTCAAAAAGAGGCCAAAACACAATTTAACCAAGAACTAAAATTTTATAAAATCCTAGGTTTCCGAGCCTTGACCGAGCGAAGTCTAGATCCTGGACTTAAATTTTCACAGCGCTATGGCAAAGACTTAAAGCACATCAATCCAAATCTAGAGCAGATTATTCTGATAGATGACATACGCCAATTCGCCGTGATTGGACAAGAGCGGAACCTAGTTCACTTAGATAAGACCTATAACTTTATTGCCGACTATGATTCGTGGTCTAAATCTGGGTCTCCCCATACGAGCAATGAAAAGAGCTACGACCCACCGAACTACAAGGAATGGATTCGTGAACAGAATAAAATTGAACGCGTCCTAGAACTGATCGAGCAAACCGAAAAACTTCCCAACATGATTCAAAATCTACAAAGCCTTGCCATCAAGGAGCAATGTCGATACCTTTTACTGGACTAGGCATTCACTAGATCTAATTCAATGAGGATTCTTATGTCTAAAGAGTTTTTGACGTCTCGGGTTGGCAATACGCCACTTATCTACATTCGCAGCCTTAGTGAAATCACCGGAAACCATATTTGGGGTAAAGCAGAGTTTATGAATCCTGGTGGATCGATTAAGGATAGGGCTGCAAAATATATCATTGAAAAAGCCGAACAACGTGGCGATCTAAAACCTGGATACACTATCTACGAAGGCACTGCTGGTAATACAGGTATTGGGTTATCAATGCTAGCGGCTCAGAGAAAATATAAAACAGTGATTGTAATGCCGAACAATCAAGCCAAAGAAAAATATGACACTTTAATAGCCTTAGGCGCGGAACTGATCAAAGTCGATCCCTGCCCGTTTGCCAACCAAAATCATTTTTATCATACAGCGCGCAGATTGTCCGAGCAGAATGCAAATTCTTTTTGGGCCAATCAATTTGAAAACACAGACAACTTCTTAGCTCATTACGAAAGCACCGGTCCTGAAATATGGAAAGATCTAAAGGGAGCCGTCGATGCTTTTATTTGTTCCGCCGGCACCGGCGGCTCGATTGCCGGCATTTCAAGTTTCCTTAAAGAAAAAAATAGTTCGACTATTTGTCTACTTGCTGACCCCTTGGGGAGCGGCCTCTATTCGTATATTAAAACTAATGAAATCAAAAGCACAGGTTCTAGCATCACCGAAGGCATCGGGATAATGCGGATCACTCAGAATTTTTCAAAAGCCAAAATCGATGATGCCGTTCAAATTAACGACTCCCAAATGCTCGAGACTCTTTTTTATTTGTCTAAAAATGAAGGGCTTTTTCTTGGGACCTCGGCGGCACTTAACGTCCGTGCTGCCTTCGAGTATTCAAAGGCACACCTGGGCCAGAAAAAAAACATCGTCACGCTGTTATGTGATTCGGGGTCTAGATACGCCAGCAAAATATTTAATGATGAATGGCTTAAAAGCCAAAATTTAACATACCAAATTTGGACGCCCCGTGAAGATGTCTCAAAAAGTTGATTCTTAACATGAATACTTTTTTTTGATGGAAATTTCTGAAGGGATACTGAAAACTAATCCCAGCTACTCTTGTGGCGTGAAAGGGGGTGGTACTTGGTTATGTTAGAATGTGACTTTACCAAGGCGGAGGTGGCGGCTCAATAGCCGTTTGACTTTCGCCCTAAAAAACTAAAGGCGGTGTTTACACCGCCTTTTTTTATTTAAACATTTTAAAGCGAATAACGATGATACCAAGCTTCCAGAACTTCTTTCCATTTGGAATTTAAAACCTCATCAGATTCATCAAGACGACGGTTCTGCAACTGACTGCCTGACGCATCCTTTTCCATAAAATAGTGGGAAGATGCAATCAGCACACCCCGATCATCGGTACGAAACAACCATTGATCTATAAAGGTATGTCCATTTTCTTGTGGCATCCAGACCTCTTGAACGAACTCGTGACGGCTTACCAAAAAATCGCCCTCAGGAGAAAAAACGCCCACCGCACTGAAATAGTCGGCAAAACGATCGCCCTCGTTACCGATGTCGTATTTAAAGCTCAGGGTCATATACAGGCCTACAATCGTTTGCGTACCTTCACCTTCCCATATCGCTTTCTTTGAAAGCTCATCAAATCTTCCAGATGCGAAAGATGAAAGGGAAATAAAAATAAGACTCAAGATTAGGAATAACTTTTTCATAATTAAAACTTCACACGATGAAAATTTGAATGCAAATAAGAACTCTTTTTTTGTCTTGAAATCTAAGGAAGCACCAAGTCAGCAGCCGTTAATTATACATTTAACTACGTAAAGCCTTCAGGCAGTACTATAATTAAATCCATGAGCGAACCAACTTTGCAGGTCAAAATACAAGATATTCAATTGGGCACCGGACTTGAAGCCTCAAAGGGGGCTTTGGTTTTTATTAACTATACAGGCACTTTAGACGATGGAACCGAGTTCGACTCGACCCAAAGACACGGCCGAGCCTTTGAAATGGTCGTAGGTTCAAAAAAAGTCATTGTTGGAATGAGCCAAGGTCTTCTGGGTATGAGGGTGGGCGGAATTCGAAAAGTTTTTATTCCCTCAGCTTTAGCCTACGGTGAGCGCAACATAGGTAAAATACCTCCTCATTCAAACTTAACCTTCACAATCGAGCTTCTTGAAAGCCGCCCTCGGGAGTAAATATGAATTTAGCCTATGTCCCTACTTTGCTTGTTGGCCTACTGCACGTCTATATTTTAGTTTTAGAGATGTTTCTTTGGACCCACCCGAAAGGAATGAAGGCCTTTCGAATGACTCTAGAAAAGGCTCGGGCCACAAAGGCCCTTGCGGCCAACCAAGGACTTTACAATGGCTTTCTGGCGGCAGGTTTAATATGGGCCTGTATACACCCGGCCCCTCAAATCGCTTTTCAACTAGGAATATTTTTTAATATTTGCGTATTCATTGCTGGTCTTTATGGAGCTTATTCTGTAAACAAAAAAATATTTTTCATTCAAAGCGTTCCGGCGCTTATTGCGATTTCATTTTTGACTCTTTTTTCGGGCACGACTTTTTAAGAAGGATTGCTTATTTTGTATTCTATTTTTGTTATCCTTTCGATGATTTCTTTAGTTAGTGGAGCATCGATTGCGAAAAATTTATTTCAGCAAGTGGGTCCTGAAAGCACCTCCGTTGCTCGTTTAGCTATGGCCACAATTTTTATGTTTTTATTTTGGCGCCCCTGGCGCTTCAAGCTAAGCAAGGCGCAGTTAAAAGCCATCATGCTTTATGGGTCTTGCTTGGGAGTCATGAACTTCACTTTTTATCTAGCGATTTCGCGTCTTCCAATCGGCCTTGCGATAGCATTAGAGTTTTTAGGCCCTTTAAGTATTGCTATTCTTAGCTCTCGAAAAAAAATGGACTTTGCATGGATCGCCCTGGCCAGCCTTGGTATCGTGTTAATACTTCCGGGCAGCGATTTTGGACAACTCAGCCAGGGAAAACCCATCGACCTTTTAGGCGTTGTCTTTGCCCTTATAGCAGCAACCTGTTGGGCCCTTTACATTGTCTTGGGTAAGCGAACATCACAAGTCGCCCCCACCGCCCTTGCCGCACCTTACGGGATGCTATTTGGATTTATTTTAGTGCTGCCTTTTGGAGCTACGAATATTCCGCAACTTTTTGGCAGCTTTGATCTAATAGCTCTGTCGGCCTGCGTGGGCATCCTTTCCAGCGCTTTGCCTTACTCATTAGAAATGGTTGCTCTTCGCAAGCTTCCGACTCAACAGTTTAGCTTGCTCTTAAGTTTAGAGCCCGCCATAGGTGCCCTTGCTGGATTTTTCTTCCTAAGTGAGGTACTAACCCTTCAGCAGCTTTTTGCCATCACCTGCGTGATCGTGGCTTCAGCTGGAAGCACCTGGACGTCTCGGCCTCGCCCCACTCCGGAAGCCATGACTTAGTCAGCTCCAAGCAGACCTGGGTCTCGGGATTGAGCTGTGGGTACTTAAGAAAAAAGACATCCTGTCATGGGAGCTTCCCGCTCCCATACCCTGGGGTAAAGCCGGTCATCGTGACCGGCTTTTTGCGTTGTGTCTCTTGAAATAAAAAGGCCCATCTTGGCGAACCTTGTGATTTGATTTTTTTACTACGAAAAAAAAATTACAAAGGCCAAGAATGGACCTTCATCATTTGATCAACAGCTTATTAGGTCTGCAAGATTTAAATATTACCAACGCGGAGCTTTCAGAGGACTTTGTGTCTTGTCGGCTTTCGGCAGAGTTACCGTGGTCCCGCGCCTGCTGCGCGGACTGCGAGCATCCCTTATTGGAATTCCATCAATGGAGCTATCGAGACCTTAAAGTACCCCCTCTGGGGCTCTTTAAGGACGTCGTTATTCATTTACGATATCCACGAGGACTTTGTCCCGTATGCAATAAAATCCAACGCTCTAAGGTTTCAGGGATCCATTCAAAATTCAAAGGCCATAGCTGCAGCTTTGTCGAAACCGCGGGTCGACTCATGGAAGAAACCACCTGTGCTGCTGCGGCCCGGACCTTGAGTTCAGATCCAAAGACTTTATGGCAAATGGATCAGTGGCGTATGCGAGAAATGCAAAAGAATTTAGATGTAAACAGGTTTACAAAAGATCTTGATGTTTCTCGTATGAGTGCTGACGAGGTGCACTTTAAGACTGAAACTGAAACCAAAAGAGAGCACCCTTTTGCACCACGATGGACCGTAAAGTTCGTAACAAACTTAGTGTGTACGAAGGCTGCAAAGGTGATTGCTAACGCTGCTGGTAGGGATGCTATGGCCTTAGCAACGTGTTTAAAAACTCTATCAAGACCCCAGCGATTATCAGTGGAGTTTTTTTCAATAGACATGAACCCTGGCTACTTCCAAGCCGTGAGTAAACTCTGTCCCAATGCAGAGATTGCGATTGATCGATTCCACTTGGTTCAGAGCATGAACGAATACTTTGAAAAAGTCAGAAAAGAAGAGTTTCAAAAGGCAAAAAAGAACAAAAAAGAGTTCGAAGAAATCATGTTGTCACCATCGAGAAGGTTCATGTTTTTAGAGCGAGATGCTGTTTTATCTATCGAGGAGAATAATATGCTAGGAAAGTTAAAAGTGTTAAATACGAATATTTCAAACGCAATGATTATCGTTGAGTATTTCCATAAGGTTTTAGAAGAAAAAGGTGTCCACGGGTTTAGATCACGCTTGGCAAAATGGTATGGGTTGGTTCGAGATTCGAAGTTGCTGCCACTTCGGAAGTTTGCACTGCAAGTTCGCAAGTACCGGATCAATATCGAAGCCTATATACGATCAAATTTAACGACTGCAATCAGTGAAGGACTTAACAATAAAATCAGAGTTCTAAAGGCCATGGCCTACAGCTATCAGAATGAGGAATCGTTTATGCTAAAGATCCTTCAGAGGTGTGGATTTCTCAATTCGAGACACATGGATACCCGGCGTCTATTCAAATATAGCAGTCTGGCATGAAACCTACCCACAGAAGAAACCCGAGAGGCAGCAGACCTGGCTGACACCAAAAGTCTCTTGATCAAGACTTCGACAGGCCACAGCCACTTAGTTCCTGTTAGCATTGGAACTCTCTTTGCTGTCTTTAGATAAAGACTCTTCAGCAAAGGATGTGGTCTTGAACAGCCGTCTCATTTTGATACAAGCTCTGATAATGGCATTCAGTTCATTCGCCGTAGCCGGAAACCATGGCGAGGATGAACGTCAATTTGTATCGGCTTCATCGAATATTCAGATTCAAAATTTAGCGCGAGCCACAGCCGCCATGATTCCAAATAATATTTGGGCCAATCTAAAAAACGTTCAGAATTTAATTCAAAAAAGAAACTTTTGCCCCGACGAAAGATATTCCCAAATCCCATCTGTTGCCCGCTGCACTGGGGTCTTAATCGCTCCTCAAATTCTTTTAACAACATACCACTGTGTACCAACGCCCGAGGACTGTGCCGCCAATTCTTGGAGTTTCAACTTTCAAAAAGACGATCTTGATCAAGCGCTCAACCAAAAACAACAACTCAATCGATATTCTTGTAAACGACTTATTTCGGCAGAAAGAAATCTTATGACCTTAAAAGATTTTTCAATAATCGAGCTAGATCGGCCTGTCATAAACGCGGAACCCGTGAAAATTGCAAAGCAACAAAAGCTTGCCAACGAGGCTAAAGTTTTTATGTTGGGGCACCCCTATGGATTGCCTTTAATGACGACCGGCCCCAGTGCGATTTTGAACAACAATCTTGACCATTATTTCGAAACCGAACTTGATGCATTTGCTGGCAATTCAGGATCACCCGTATTCAACGCCGAGACCATGGAACTAGAAGGTATTTTTGTTCGCGGTGGCACAGATGAAGTTTCTGATTTGGATACCGATGATCTATGCAAACGCTGGTACAGTTGCGAAATTGGAACAGACTCTTGCCAAACCGAAGATGTCACACGAATACAGTCCATACTTATGTCACATTAAAAAATAAAAACGTGAAAAAATTTAAGCTTGAATTTCTGTTCTACCAATATCAAGCTTAAAGACAGACAAAAGTCGAGATCCTAGGTCACGATGAGCAACAAGGTAGGACATCATGAGTACAGTTATATCTTTTATTAATCAAAAAGGCGGAGTTGCCAAAACAACAACAGCCATTAACGTTGCCGCTCAATGGGCAAAACAAGGTAAAAAAGTACTGCTTGTGGATTTAGATCCACAGGCTTCTGCAACAAAGGCTATCTTCGGTCCTCAGGAATTTGAAGACACCATTTTTGATGTCCTTACGAATGAAATTATGGCCGAAGACGCCATCGTTCGCTCGGAAGCGTTCGGCATCGACGTGATCCCCTCAGAAATCATGCTCAGTGGTATTGAGGTTTTACTTTCTACGAAGTTTGGTCGCGAGAGCATTCTTAAAAGAGCCTTGGCCGAAGTGAAAGTAAAATATGATGCTATTCTTATCGATTGCTCACCATCACTAGGCCTACTTACCGTCAACGCTCTTATGGCCAGCAAAGATATCGTCATTCCTATTTGCCCAGAATACTTCTCGGTTATGGGAATCGATTTAATTCTAGAAACTTTAAAGCATATCAAATCCGGCCTTGGCCACAAAGTGAATGTTCGCGGCATTATTATTTCCAAATTTAAAAATCGCCGTATCGTAGACCAGATCATTCGCGACCTTCGGGACAAGTATCCAATTCCTGTCTTCAATAACTTTATTCCAGAATCTATCGTTGTCGAAGAGGCTCACCACCGTCACCTTCCGATGGTTGCTTACTCACCAAAAAATCCTGCAGGCATTGCATTGGCTAATTTGGCAATGGAAATGTGGAATTGAAATCAATAAACCCTTTATTCGTAGATTCAACTCAGGCCGTTGGTGATAAATTTATCACCAACGTCGAGTTGTATCAAAAATCACTATTCCCCAGTCAAAGTCTTTTTATTGAAATAAAAAATCAGGGGCAAAAGAAAACTGCTCGTTTTGAACTCATTAGAAAACAAACTAAAAAAAGAACATTTCACACTGCAGAATTTTGGACAGAATCTGAACAAAAATATCAGTTTCGTTTTTTGGTCCTTGAGGCAAATAAAGAAGTTGAAGCGACTGGTTGGCAAAGCCCCAATGGACAAAATCATCTTATTTCGGACCTACAAGCTGCCTTTTCGTTTGCGCCTCTAGCTTCTGAAAAAATAAAGAAGTTGAAGCAAGTAAAGCCCCTGCAATCCAGTCTTCAATTAAACCTTCTTAGCGATACTGCAAAAGATCTTTTTTAAGATTATTTCCACCCCTTGGTAATGCCATCCACACTTTGCCTTCGACATTTAAATCGATCCACTTTGACCCCACGAGTTTCCGCGTGCTTTAAATGACCTTGGGTATTGGCTCGGCGGCGCCATCGTTCAAAATCTTTTCGCGGCAGCTGCGTCCGCATAAAACGCACAAATTCATTGGGATTTAAGCCAAATTGAACCTCGATAGCATCGAAGCTGGTCCGATCCTCCCACCCCATACGCACCAAGCGGTCTTTGTCTTCATCTGAAAATGACTCTATTTTTTCCTTTAATTTTTTTGAAATACTCATTTTAAATCTCCATCTGACAACCAACGCCTTCGATAAATTCCCAAAGGATCATAGTCCCCTGCTTGCTTTTCAATATTAAACTTTCTAGATCTAGGATCAGAGCCTCGCCCCGAAAGATACAACCAGTTCCCCCAATTTAGATCCGGATCATAATCTAAAAGTTGGGATTCAAAATAGGCGGCTCCATATGTCCAGGGTATATTTAAATCGTGAATCAAGTAACTAGCGACGTTCTGGCGTCCTCGATTCGACATCCAACCGGTCAAATTTAATTCCCGCATGTTCGCGTCTATAAAATCTTCCCCAGTTTGTCCCAGACACCATTTCTTATATAAAGATTCATCAAAAATGGGCCTCTGCAAACTTCCCTTAACTCCCCCCAAAAGAAAGATTTGCTGCTGATACTTCAAAGAAAAAAATTTAAAATAATCCCGCCAAAGAAGCTCAAAAAAGATCCAATACGAGGACTCGGAACCTCCAAAATTTTTCTCGAATTCCTTTACCAAACTAAAAACCTTTAAAGCCGAAATACATCCTGAATTCAGCCAAGGCGAAGTCTTTAATGACTCCTCAAAATTTAAAAGACCATTTCTGGTTTCTTTATAACTGTGAACCCGCTTCGGATCAGATAGATACTTCGTAATATGGCAATGAGCTTCAGTCTCTCCACCAATAAAATGAAAGCCTCGCGGATCCGATCGAAAGTCGTCGCCTAACTTTGAAAGATCTGAAAGATTTTTTAGATATAACTGGTCCCTAAAGCTATCGTTCAAACACCCTTCAATGGAAGAGGGCCACGGGCCCTGCGGCGCTTCCATCATCGTCGGAAGCTCTGGCCCTGCCTTCAAATTTTGACCTAAATTTTTATCCCAGTGCTTTTCTAAACTTTTTCTAAAGTCCGTAAATACAAAAGGCATGGCTTCAATCTTAAATGGCAACTTATGAATATCGATCAGCGTGCTTTGCCAAAGTGAAAATGTCCCAATCTGCCGATCCTGACAAAACTGCCTGATACTGGCTTCTTCCTGTCTTTCATAAAACGCAGCTTCTTCGCTATAAAAAACTTTATTCACCGAAAACACTGAAGTCAGGTGGCTAAAAAAATCAAAAAATTTTAAGCCCGTGATTAAAACTTTTTGATTCCTTAAGGACAATGACCTCTCTAAGTCTATTAAGCATTCTGTTAAGAACCTCTTCCTAAAGCCACTTGCGCCTTGCAGGTTCGAGCCCAAAGAATAGACAATCAATAAAGGCAACTGCCGCAGGTTCGAGTCTTCGACCGCTGCAGCTAATACTCTATTATCGGAAAGCCGCAGATCATTTCGCAGCCAATAAACATTCATTTTTATATGCCTCAAATTTTTAGGACGAGTTGGAATCGCCTCATTATAATAAAACTTTACTCGGCTTAATATCGTCACCTGCATCTATTGTTAGAAGACACGCTTTTTAGACCAGAAGAGCTTTCCCCGTCTTGACAGATGAGCTTTCCAAGAACTGAAATAGAATTTGTAACGATAGGAATCAAAAATGCTTAAAGCGTCCCTTTATTCTGTTATTGGATTATGCATTGCCACCAATTTGATCATTGGCTGCTCGGGCAAAACCAGCAGCGGCACCACCTCGAACAATTGCAATCTAACTCAATTGGAAAGCTCGATGAGCAGCTCCCTGTCGAATCTTAATACTGACGCCGATTTCTTGTATCTGATTTCAAAAAACGATAACAAAGAATTTTCGTTCTCTAAAGGCTCAATTGCAGAAAACACTTTACTAGAATCCGCTTCGACCTCAAAACTTGTCACCGCAGTAATCATCCTAAGAGCCGTTGATGCCGGGTACTTAAGCTTAGAATCAAAACCTCAAGACTATATCAGCTCTTGGCCGATCAGCTCTGGAAGTCCTCTTTACAATATCAAATTAAAGCATCTGCTATCTTTCACTTCGGGACTCAAGGATGAACCGACCTGTATTAATCTCTCGGCGGGAAACTTCGAAACTTGTGTCAATACGATTGCAACGACGAACTCTTCCTACACCACAACTCCGGGATCGGAGTTTTACTATGCCTCGACCCATCTGCAGGTAGCTGGGTTAATGACCGTCAAAGCTCTGGGGGTTTCAAGCTGGCAAGATGTCTTTCAAGCGTTCAAAACTCAGACAGGATTATTTGCAAACTCAAACTACAACCTTCCCTCAACAACCAATCCTCGGCTTGCTGGTGGCATGCGCTGGACTCCCCGAGATTACTTTAACTTCTTAAAAAAATTAAAAACGAAAACATTGCTCTCGACGTCGAGCCAAAACTTTTTAGAAAGCCCTCAGAATCTGAGCAGTACTATTGCCTACTCTCCAACCTCGGTCATCAACGAAGACTGGCGCTACGGAGCTGGATCGTGGCATGAGTGTTATGCCAGCACTTACAATTGTAGTGGAGACCTGAGAATTTCAAGCCCAGGAGCCTATGGCGCCTATCCTTTCTGGGATCGAGAAAAATCTTTTGTTGGCCTGGTCGCACGCCAGGGAAGCATTGGAACTTTTCCGAAGGGAATTGAGGTCGACAAAGCAGTGCGCACCGATTCTAAGAAGTGGGCCGATTGCCAATAAGTGGTTTGATTTCACAAAATATTTCAATCTACGACCGTTTGATCTCGCAATAAGGGCTTTGCTCGCAACTTTTTCTGGGTAAATAAGGCCGCACTTTGACAAACAGACGATAATTTATGTTTAAAAAAGACCTCACCGGTGACTTTGTGGCCAATCCTGCAAGCCAATTCAAACTCGGAAGTGTTTTCCAAATTAAAATAAAAGTTTCAACACCTTTGACAATCTGTCCATCACTAGTGCGGGCATGAAGCTCTTTATGCACAAGAAACGGATCAAGGCCTTCTTTTTCCGCAGAAAACTTCGGCGAGGTGATGTCCACAAAGTCAATGCCGTCGGCCCCCTTCATTCGGCGATAGGTTTCTATTTCCGCCGAGCAAACCCGGCAAAGACCATCATAAAAAACCTGAATTTTAGTGGATTGGGCGGAATCAGCCATACAAGATTTTCCTTCTATGAATGACATGATGACATGCCGCCGGTTTATTTTGTATATCTACTGCCAAAGTACATGGTAAACACGTACCAATACGGGATAGGCATGGGCAAAAAGAAACCGACAACAAAGAAAAAAGCCGTCGTGGCAAAAAAAGAACCCCCTATCGACACTAGGACCCCGCGCATGTTTTCAGACGAACCTGCAGAGCTAGCCATTCAGCGTGCCACGAAAATTTCTGACTTAAAAAACCTGGGTCCCAAAGCCGCAGAAAGCTTTCACAGAGCTGGTATACAAAGCGTGGACCAATTTAAAAAATTAGGCTGGAAAAAAGCCTTAGTAAAATTGATCGCCCTAGACCCCAAAAATCGCCACACGCTGTACGCTTATGCCCTGATTGGGGCTTTGACCAACAAAGAGTGGAACGCCCTGCCTGAGGAACATAAAATCGAAGCCAAAGAATTTATCCAATCCCTAAAACCCAAAAAATAAAGGGGGTTCTCCCCCCGCAAAAAAAATCCTATACACGGCAATGAATCTAAAAGCTTGGTATTGATTGGCAAGCATTTCCAATCGCCTCGCGAATTTGCATGCAAGCCGCCAACATCGCTACCTTCGCGCGGTTCTGACCATCAGCCCAGCACTCTGGGTCCATGTGACAAGAAACCAACTCGGCATAAGGGCAAGGCTCTGTCGGCCCCGAACATTGCTCTACACTTAACGGAGCGCTAACTGATTTTACATTCCCACGAGTCACAGCACATGTAATTAAATCCATCCCTGTAAGCCCAGCGCAGCTATCCTCGTTGGCCATCACTACATTTGAAGTCAGCATTGTCAGCATCATCGTGGCAGCCATTAAAAGTTTTCTCATTTCGTCGTCCTTTCGTTGTTTCTGGAATCACTATCGGATAGATTTTAATGATTGTGTACCGAATTCATCATTGGTTTTATCTATATCGATATTGACACTTGATGATTGCCTTAACGACCAGAACGGTCTATTCCTGTGGGAGGTTCCACCGATAAGGTGAACATAACAAACTCAGGGAGCTCTCAATGAAAAACATCTTACTTTCACTTATCCTAATGGCAAGCCCGACACTATCTTTAGCTAAAACCAACTGCACCATTCAGGCGGTTTTAAATGAATCTCAGTTCTTTCTTAAAGACTTCACAGACGTAACGGACGGATTCGCCTTCGAGATCAACCATTACCGCTATTTCTTTTTTCAGGATGAAGCCACTCAGCAAAGCACAATTCAAATTCAGAGCCTATTTTCAAACAGAACCTATTCGGCTACCGAAAAAACGGAACCCTACCGCCCCCTACGTCTCGATGTCTTCGAAAACGGCCGTCCGATGGCCAGCATGGTCTGCCGCGGGAACTAATCCCGCCCCCCCCCCAACCAGCTAGCAATATTTTCAGGTGCTGCTTAAGGCTTAGACAGCCTAGGGCACCTGAATCCAAATAGAGTAACTAATAAGCCTCTTATTTTACCCCTCCCCCCAATTGAATCCTCCAATTGACGCCATCGGCAATTTGCATTAAACACTGGTAAGTAAAAATACGGGCGGCTCCGAACGATGGCGTTTGGACAAAGAAGAAGGCACAACATGTTCATGGTTTATTTAATCAAGACTTTGAAATTCTTGTTTTTAAATATCCCCTTCGTTCTTCCTATGATTTGGATTTTTGGCTCTTTGCTTTTTTATTTTAAGCGCGAGCGAAAACACCAGCCCTTCACGGACTTTTCCAATCAGCCCTATACAATTCTGATCCCCTGCTACAATGAAGAAGAAACAGCCGAATCAACGATTCGCTCTTTAGACGCTTTACCTGCAGATCAATGCGAAATCATCGCAATCAACGACGGCAGCCGAGATAAAACACAAATGGTTTTGGAAAAACTAGCAATGAGTCGGCCAAATATGCGGGTCATTAATTTAGTCCAAAACCGAGGCAAAGCCGCAGCCCTGACCCTTGGAGCCATGGCCAGCCGTCATGACTTTATTCTTTGCATTGATGCCGACTCTGAACTTGATATCAATGCGCCCAGACATATGATGGAGCACTTTAAAGATCCCGATGTTGCCGGAGTCACTGGCAATCCTCGCGTCAAAAATCGTGGCACCTTGGTGGGGCGCCTTCAAGTGGGCGAGTTTTCCGCCTTAGTCGGCATGATCAAACGCTATCACCAAACCTTGGGACGCCTTTTTGCCCTGTCCGGAGTCCTAGTGATGTTCCGCAAATCTGCTGTCGAAAGCATTGGCTATTGGGATACTGACACAGTCACCGAAGACGTCGGTATTAGCTGGAAACTGCAAACCTCGGGCTGGGCCCTGAAATACGAACCAAAAGCGACCTGTGATGTTCTCATGCCCGACACCATTAAAGGACTTTGGAAGCAGCGACTTCGCTGGGCTCAAGGTGGCTTTGAAGTGATTTTAAAACATGGCCGCTCGGTATTAAAGGGTCATGATACGGGACTTCGTCTGATACTCTTGGAATATATGTTCTCGGTGACTTGGGCCTTTTTGCTTCCGGTGACAATTGCCTACACGCTGTACAATCGCAACATCCACCCGATCAACCTTCATTACGCGATTTTACTGACGGGGATTATTAGCTTTGTCCAATTCATGGTCGGCCTTTTCCTGCACGGTCGATATGAAAAATCAACCGGTCTTGGCTTTATCGCCATCTGGTATCCATTTGCTTATTGGATGATAAATAGTTTTGCTTTATTCGTGGCGATTCCTAAAGTACTCTTTGGACCAAAACGCCAATTTAGCAGTTGGGTAAGCCCGGACCGCGGCGGAGTGACATATGCGAAAAACAATAGAAACAATTAGCACCCTTGCCCTTTGGGTCATTTGGTTTGTTGGCAGCGAATTGGCTATTTCAGAGTTTCTTTCAAGCCACGTAGCTCACAAAAAAGTCATGCAACATCTGGGGATTATTGCATGGTCTCCTGTGATTTCTATTTCGGTGTTCGCTTTTATGATGCTGGCAGTTTGGCTGTCTAAAGATCCCCGAGATAAAAAAACAATTCCTAGCGAGCACATTATTAAGTGGTCAAAAGACGATTTAAACAATGCTCAAAATGGTAAAATCATCGACCTGCACTTTTCGGGCTCTTGCCTTGATTGTGAAGTGAAAAATCGCGAAGAGATCGCCGAAGTGTTACACAATGAACAGCAGTCAGAACCAGAGACTGCAGCGGAAGCAACGGACTCCAACTCAAACAAAAAAATAGACGATTCTTCTGTAGGTTTACTTCAAGAAGCTTTCTAGTGAACCAAATAGGGGTTTTGCTCTGCCCCCAAATATGTCCTTAAAAACGACAGATCATCGAACGAATTAAAACTGACCGGTAAAAAATAATTTTTTATCCCAAGCTTCTGCAATTGTTGTTGGCTTTTGGTAATGCTTTTGGTGCCTTTCCCATCAAGTGCGACAATCATTTTAGGATCTAAAAACTCTTTCACAACTTTGGAAGTTTTCTTCTTGGCCAAGACCAACGAAAAATCTTTAATGATATATTTGAATTTTACTTGATGCTTCGATGAAAAAGCCCCGACCAATCCATAACTCCAGGCAGGTCTTAGCTCGGTTCCCGTCGACATCGCCTGAGCCATCAACTCATCACCCTCTTTGCCTTTGAAATCCTTGGCATCAAAGAACACTCCATCAATATCAGCGTAAAGAGCCAAATCACGAACCAATCGGCGAGTTGTTTCGACATCCTTTAAAAGCTTCAACGGCAGTGTTGCATACACTTTTTCAACTCGGGCTCTATTCTGCAACACATGGGCGACCCGAGAAAAATAATTGGCCTTTACCGGCAAAACAGAGTTCGGAAAGAAGGCTTCTCCTTGCGCGGTAAAAGTTTGAATCAAGGCTACATTCGGTCGAACCTCTGCTGCTTTATCGTTCAATTTTCCCAGTCTGATGTTGGAATCTTCCTCGTTGCCTGCCCAAACCGAATCCACATCAATTCTGACGGCTTTGATCGCAGCCGAATTATGGAATGAGCTCTGAAGAGCCTCAGCAAAGACCGGCATGGAAAAAGAAGCCAAGACCATACCACGCCGAATGAAATTCAGGTTGCTCGCGTTGTTAAGACCGTGCTCGATTGAAAACTGCATAGATAGACCAAGCTCTGTCGCCGCTTTTTGCGAAAGGCCGTTAAAAGTCCCGTAGGGCCAAACCATGATTGGATAGCTTTTTCCAATATGCTGACGAATCAACTTATCGTTTTTATCAAGATCCGCCTTCACACGATTATAAAAATCAGTTTCAGTCTCGTAGGACTTCGTCACGGTATTGTATTTTAAATAACCCAAGGCTGCCTGCTCATTCCCCTGGGGATTAAATACATGCCCATAATGGGAGTTGTACGAGTGCGAAACCACAGCGACCAAGCCCGAATCCGACATTTCTTTCAGTTGCTTCCAAGTCACCATCGAAGGATTGGACCCGACATAACCATAATCCGGGGACTTACCATCTTCGACCCACTTCCCCACCACCGCAAAAACGGCAGGGAACTTATATTCTTTCAACAAAGGATAAACTAATTCGTAGAAGGATTCCAAACCATCATCAAAGGTGATCACAACAGCCTTCTCAGGCAAGGTCTGCTGCCCCTTGGAAGCTGCGATAACATCGTCAATACTCACAACATGATAGTTTTTTTGTAAAAAATCGAATTGCTCGCGAAGCTGTGCTAGTGTCACACCATAGGCATCTTCGGGGTTCGATTTGCTGACATCGTGATAGCATAAAACCGTAAAATCATTAGGGCTTGCCATTACGTTTAAAGGCCAAAAACCAGCCCCAAAAGCAATCACGGCCACCAGCATTTTTAAAAATATCCGAGCACGGAATAAATTCATAGGCCCCCACAATCATGAAACATTTTTCGATGCCACTCCTTCATAAATGAGTGGTTCATTTTGGTCAAGAAGGACGCAAAAATCAGTTCTTACTTTGCTGTTTTTGGTCTATAAGTAAGACATTCCATCACTAAGGTCTTTAATGAGTAAAGTGCGATTTATTCCAGAGGTAGAGGGACTTCGAGGCATTGCGGTGCTTTCGGTCTTGATATTTCACTTAAACAAAAATTTTCTCCCCGGGGGCTACCTCGGTGTGGACATCTTCTTTGTAATTTCAGGATTTTTAATCACCAGTATCTGCCTTTCTGAATTCGCAGCCACCGGATCGATCTCTATTGCCGAGTTCTATCGCAAACGAATTAAGCGCATTATTCCGCTATTTAGCTTAGTAGTGTTAGCGACTTTGCTTGCCGGGTATTTACTATTTTTGCCCGATTATTTTCTACTGCTTGGTCGCAGTGTTGCCGCCTCCCTGACTTTTACCTCGAATTTCTTTTTTAGCCAAAGTTTGGATTACTTTGCCAACAACTCGAACGAGTACCCCCTGCTTCATACCTGGTCCTTATCCATTGAAGAGCAGTTCTATTTTATTTGGCCTTTGATTTTGATTGTTTCTTTGCGCCTGTTCTCGTTGCGAAATATTCTGAAGGGCTTAGCTGTGGCGGTGCTTGGAAGTCTTATTTATGCCGATGCTTTGCGACTGACAGATGCGTCCTCGTCAGGAACTTACTTCAACTCCATTCCTCGCTTCGGGGAAATCGCGATGGGGGCCTGCTTAGCCTTCGTCTTCAATATAACTTCCTCAGATTGGAATAAGCAGTATCACCGCTTCGCTAGCTACTTGGGACTGCTACTGATTGCGGTTTCAGTGCTGTTCATTCAAGATGATTTTTGGTTCCCTGGCTTGCTGTGCCTGGTTCCTTGCGGGGGCGCGGCTTTACTAATTTGGTCGAGCCGCTCGGCCGGTGCCCACGGGGGCTCGCGCCTGCTCAATAGCGGACCACTTAGAAAAGTGGGCGACATATCATTTTCGCTTTATCTTTGGCACTGGCCAGTTCTAGCAATCACTAGGTACCTGACCGGAGCCTATGAAATTCCGTTGGATCTGCTAATTTTAGACCTCGCTTTGATCTTCGCACTTTCTTTTGTGACCCGATACTACTTCGAAAACAAATTTATTGCTTTAAAATGGGGTTTACCTAAGGTGTTTGCTGCCCTTTTGGTTGTGCCCTTTGCCGGTTTTTGGTGGGCGACAACAGCTATTGAAAATAGCGAAGGGGCTCCGCAGCGAATCTCTAAAATCGAAAGGTTCGAGACCGAGACCTCGTTTATTGATGATAAATACTGTCACAATCTTGAAAACGAAGACTGCGAATTTGGCAGCTTAAAGTCCCCTCGAAAGGTGTATCTGGTCGGCGACTCCAATGCCGGTCACTATACGCCGTTTTTAGTTTCAGCTTTAGGCAAGGATTACCTGATCGAAGCCAAAACGGTTGATACATGCCCACCCCTATTGAGTATTTCAAAGGAATCCAAAATAGATATTGAAACTGCCTCGAACGAAAATTGCTTCGAACTTTTAAATCAGTTTAAGCAAGATCTTCCCGAGCAGGACGTGATCGTATTAGCAGCAAATTGGGGAGCTTATATTCAAAGTTTCAAAAATTTCGAGGCGGACTTTCGAGCCACCCTGAAGTTACTTCAAGGGCACAAAGTGGTCGTCCTGGGGCGTATTCCGGGCGTTGATAGTTCGCACTACAATCAGTATCTTCGGGAAACCTACAGTCCGTTGTATCAGCGCTTGGACTTAAAAAGCCATGTTGATAAATTCGAACTTCATAGCTCGCTGACTCCGAATACTGTTGCGAATGCTAAAATTAAAAATATCACTTTAGAATTTAAGAACGTAAAGTTTGTGGACCCCTTAGATATCAACAGAAACTTTTGGAAGACGGCGCCCTTGTCCTCTGAAAATATTTTGATCTACAAAGACGCCGCCCACCTGAATCAATACGGTTCGGATTTATGGGGGAAGCAGTCTGCTAACGAGGTCCGCCATATTTTTGGTGAGCTTTTTAAAAATAAATCGAAATTATAATGGATCTTGAGGTATTAGAGCTTCTTAGCAAGCCTCAGTCGAATCGCCCCTTTGGCCGTTGATGGATCCACCACCTGGCCTTTTTGCGTGATCAGAACCAGGCCTTTAGCAACAAGTAAGCGAGCCGAGGCGCGTACCAATTCCATTTCTTGTTTGTCTTGCTTAAGCTCCGCCAGCAAAACCTCCGAGGGACAGATGACTCTGCCGCAGACTACGCACACCTTCATATCAGACCTCTATCGGGAAATTATACAATTTACAGAGCAGGCACGCAATAAATGGGCTTTTGAGCTTTAACAAAAACCAAACATGACTTAGTCGCCGCCGCCAAGGTATCTGGTCCCTACGTTAAAGCCATTCAAAGGAGACTAAAATGAAGAGCTTAATGATCGCCCTTTCGATGTTTATTTGTACTCAGGCCTTTGCAAATCCCAACCTGACATTCAAATCAAAAAATCTGAATCGTGTTGTCGCTATATTCGGAAAGTATTCTCCGGATTTAGTAAAAAATGGCGAAGTCGGATACACCTATTGTGGTCAATCCGGTGCTGAATTTTCGCTTAAAAAAGCCACGGCTCAAGAAATTGCCGGCAAATACATCTACAATGCCTATTTAGCAAACCTTGATGAGGTGGCCTTTGCGGCATTAGAACTTAACGACGATCAATTATCAGCTCTGAAAGAAGAGATCATGAGTGCGACCAACTACGACTTCCCGAACCTTTCAATGGGCTTCATGAGCACCTACACCATTGATTCTGACGGGGTCATCACCAACCACGCCCACGACCCAAGTTACTTAGCTTTCCACGACATCCAAACCAACGAATACCTATTAGCCCAAGGAGCCGCTTGGCAGGATGACTGCGATTAATCGCTGAATAGATTCGTAATTCAACTCGAAGCTCGAATCCTATAAAAAAATCCCCTCACTCTGGAGGGGATTTTCTTAAAAATCACACTTGGCTTGGACATCAAAGACATCAATCAAGTCGATATCGAAATTATCTCCTGCAGTAATATCAATAATAGTCGAACCATAAGGCGCGACCGATCCTTCACCAGATAAATCTACGAATTGGCCATATTTAGCAATTCCGCGTCCGACCACCAAGCAATTTACTTGTTTTGGAATGTGATTCTGAACTGTGCACTCAGCCGAAAACGGAGTTGCAATATTACATTTAACTTGTAAGTGAATATTTTCAGCAAATGAACTTACAGACGTTAAAAGTGCGATAGCTAAAACAATTATTTTCATTTTTTCTCCAAGTTTCTTAACGGTCGACTCTTAAATCCAAAATCAATATTAGTCAATTAAACGTGGTTCCTGGCACGCCAAACCTGCCACGCAAATGTATTCGGCTGAAATTCTGCAAACCACGCTCCTATAGGTGTCAGGCATATCGATGGTAATCAATTGTTTTGGCGCGCTTACTATACGGATCGTCGTCGAACGGCTACTCAAGAAATAAACTCCACTGGACTCCAGCAGAATGAATCTGTTTAAACAATAATTGTCATCGCAATTATCTATTTTATCTATAATCTATCTTCAGGTAATTTTCTTCTTATAGCCCCCTACTTTTTGGAGAACAGGCCTATGAAGCAACAGATCCTTTTAATAGCTCTTACTAAGTGGAAAAGTTTAGAGGCAAAGACTAAAAAAAAGCTTCTGATCTTTGCGGGACTCTTCACGGTATTGACTGTGGCCTTTGGGGCCTTTGTCCTTGTTATGATTTTTAAAGCAGGTGTTTTTTTATTTGATAAGACATTAGAGATTGGAAAGAGCGCATGGACTCAGACTCCAGCGGTTGCCGGTCAGTCTCTAGAAACTCCCCCCGCGCTCCTGAAAATAAATTCGACTCAGCTGGTGAATTGCTCTGAAAAACTTCAAAGTTTGTTATCGTTAGATCCATGGATCAAAGTCTAAGACATATAAAAGAGGGTTTCCTGAAACCCAATGTCTATGCTCCCAAGGGAACTACGCTCAAACTCCCCGATAATGAGTCCTTATGTTGCACTCCTCGCCCCGATAGGGGCTAACCGAGAGCTGGTAACTGGTAAAATAAACAGGGTTTTTCGTCGCTTTCGGTAATTAGGCAATAGCACCCCACTCCTGGTCAGATTAATTCACCAAGTTGGATCGCGTTGATCTATTTCATCGATGAAAAAGTCATCAGAACAAGGCGGACCACGAGATTCTATGACCTCTAACGGTCGAAACGAACTTAATTCCCCAAGACTTTCTAAGATCTTTTTTGCAGCGGCTTTATCCTTAATAACAGCAATCTGCTCTAACCTGCCGGAACACCTTGGGCAGACTGTCACGTCAATTTTGAAAGTACGCTTCAACATCTCTGCCCAACGAAGACGCTCTTTTTTTACTTTTTCAACCTTCGCAAAATTATTCACAAGATAAGATTCGTTTGTTCCCTTTTTCTGCGATGGTCGTTTGACGATCAAATCCCGATCTTTAAAGTTCGGAGCAAAACAACCATGATACCTCACCATATTCATGCGTGGCGGGGGAATCAACGCCACCAATCTTGCAATAAAATCTAAATGCGAAAAACTAACGTGTGTTGTGCCATCACGCCAAGGGGATTTCATTTTGTAAACCAGCTGATTAGGAAATCCTTCCGACAGCCTTTCTGTTGCAATAGGCCCACGAGCCATATATCGAATCAGCTGTTCAAGCCTTTTGCGATCTTGCGCTGGAACACTCACACTGGCATTTAAGCTAAATCCGTCGATCTTCGCGGAATAAGGATCCTGACCTTCGGGATCCACTTCTATTTTTTTAACTCCAAATCTTTTGAGCCCCGTCCCTGCTCGATCACCGAACGCAGCTTTTTGTGTGATGGAAATCGACTGCATCTCGCCCAACGATTCCTCGTCAAAAAAAGTTTGAAAATCTTCTACCAGCCCCATTTTCTCGATGGCGTTTAAAACCTTCTTGCGGATTTTTATGGCGACGGAACAAAGTTCCACAAAACTCGGCTCTGCCAACCGATGGAACCGATATCCGTCTGACGTTTTATAAAACACTCCGTCAGGGATCACTGTGTGAAAGTGAATGTTTAAATTTAGCGCTGAACCAAATCTTTGAATAAAAGTCACAGCCCCACTCCGGGGCTCTTTAAAACCTGCAGCTTTGGCGCTTTTCCTTTGAAACGATTGAATTTCATTAATATAAATTTTCAAGGCCTTATTCATCAGACTTTGATTTCGAGCTATCAGTAATCGCATTTTAAATGGAAAAGACAAAACCCACTGCCTGGTGGGAACTTCCGGGATCACGGCATCAACTAGATGAGCCGCCTCATCATTCATCCGCCGCGCACAGCAACTGGGGCAAAAACCCCTGCGCTTACAAGAAAAAGGAACAATGCCGGAGTACCGGCATGCATAACAATAAGTTCTAACGAATCCGTTTTCTGGAATTCCACACTCCAGAAAGTCATCGAACTCATCACTTATAAAATGAGGTAAGGTTTTGCCGACTTTTCTTTGTTCGTTTACGAAAATCGGCCAATAGGTTTCGATGGTCCGACACAATAGATTTTGCTCCGGCCTGTGGCGCCGATAGGATTTGATTTTTAAACTATTGAGAGCCGCCACCATGGGCGAAATTCAAAGCAAATTTATTGCCGACACAAAAAGTACACGGTTAAGTATTCAACGACTTCACCTAATTACTGAAAAACCACCATATAAACGGTTGAAAATATTAATTTTCATGATTCACCGCCACTAGGTACGCTCTAGATTCTGGATACTTTTTCACTGATATACACTTCCCAACTTTTAGGGATTTAATTGTATTGGGGTGAATCACAAACTCCTCCACTTCCCTAAGCGACTTATTCCCCGTCGGAACATCCAGCCAAAGCATCTTTGAAGACTGCACCGTCTCCTTCCAAGCTTTGCGGGTTCCTGCCATCGCAGAGATCATCTCCGCACTCTCCGGACGCTTCTGAAGAAAGGCATACAAGGTTGATGTATTCCCCATCAGGCGGCCTGCAAACTCAGGGCTGATTCGCATCAAATCACATATCTCTTGGTGCGCAACAATAACCGACATTTTCGAACTTCTCGCACGATCCAGGAAACCAATGAAGTCTTCCTGGGCTAAGTCTGCGAACTCATCAATTATCACCGTGAACGGACGACGTTGCTCTTTCGGAACTTCGGCATCAACCTTTGCCGAAACCATTTTTAAATCTTGCAGGATAAATCGACCAACCGACTTCGCCGTCTCTCCATACCTGCGGGAATCCAAAAACACAAAAGCGATCTTTCCATTGGATACAGTATCGTACAAATTAATACCTGGATCTTCCGAAGTGATCATATCTCCGAAATCTGAAAGAACTAGCGACTCGATCTGAGTTCGTAACCCCTGAAGTGATTTATAGTTATCCTGGGAGTTCAGAAAGTTATAACACTCTTCCAACGCGGATTTCACCCTTCGCTCACTTTCCGGCACCTTCAGCGACAGACCTTCGACAAATTCAGGGTTGCTTGAAGCTTCAAGCACAGTTCCCAAGTGAAATCTGAATGACTGCTTGTCGCGGAGATAACAAAGACCAATCAGCATTTTTAAAAGGAAACTGGCAGACTGATTTTTATAAAACTCTTCCGACCAATTTAATGCCAACATGATTTTGTCGCGCAACTGCGTCGGCGTTCCGTCTTCAATCAAATTATAAGGAATAGATAACTTCTGGTCCGACAGTGAGAATATCTGCAGATCCTCAATTCGGTCGTTGTCGGCAACAAACTTTGAAAACTTCATGATCGTCTCTATGTCACCTTTCAGATCAATAAAGAGCAAACCATTCCCCTGCTGAATTCGTTGCTTGATTATATGAGAAAGCAAAACTGTCTTCCCATATCCTGATGCCCCAACAATATGAACGTGGTGATTAAGCTGACCTTCTGTCAGTTCCTCCTTGCGCCACAAGGAACCACTGACCTTGCCAAGGACAACGCGATCAGCAGAAGAAGGTTTAAGATTGCCACCGCCACCGGAAACCAAATCTTGAACGGCATTAAGCTTCTTCATGCTGAACCTCATCATTTCTAAAGAAGAAATCTTCAACGGTCACGACTTCAAAAAGCTCCCCATAGATCCGGGTCTCTTTAAGCAAAAACTTTACGACAGTATCTTTCGCGCAAACAAACTGAACCCGATCAAAAACCTTATGTTGCATATTGATTGAACGCATAAGTTGAACATATTTTTTGATTTTGTCTTGATAACGACTTTTCGCCTTCACAGCAATTTCAAGTTCAAAGGCAACTCGTACACCAGCCGGAGTTACATAAATGGCGTCGGGAATATATTGAACGGCCAGACCACCAGCTAATTCTGTCGAAGACTTTAGTTTACGATCTGAAATCCAAGAGTTTACTTTTCCCAAAGACTCGAGATGCAAGCGCGCCCGCAAAACGCCACGGTCATGCAAGAAGGTCCGCTGATCAAATCCCCCACTGGGTTTACTCACAAATTTCTCTGGGTTAAATTGCGACAACGCATAGTATGCTTTGAAGGTGGTAACGTAGTATCTCGTGCTTTCAGAAAAGGATCGCATCGACTTCAAAAAGTTTGCCTTTTCAAGTTGGCAAAGTCGCTTCCTCGCCCACTCCGAACTCTTTGCCGATTCATTGGACAAGGTTATCTTGAAAAACCTCTCGAACACCTCTTCCACGCCTGCGAATTTCATATCCATGATGAATTCTAAAATTTCAAAATCCCTCTCGGTTAATACAATATTCTTTGCCGAGGTTCGTTTTTCTGTAATCTCTGGGAATATCCCACTCAATGCTAATTGCACTCATTCCTCCCTAAAAAGTTTAAATCTGCCCGCCCTGTTGGTAGCCAATCTTTGGCTATTGGTTTTGCCTGCCTTGTGAGCTCCGCTGCTGACCACCTGATCTCGTAGAGAGCGGGTGGTCAGCAGGAATAAGGAGCGAGCAAGGCAAGCTAAACCAAGTCACCTCGCTGACTTACAGGGCGGGCCTTGTAACGCGGGCAACTTGGTCTTGGGATGTGCTTAGGGATGAGTGGTTTGTATCAAAAAAATCGTATAGCCAACGTATAGCCAGATATAGCCAAACAGGGTAATTCCCCGTAATTCGCTGTAACGGTACACGCGCGAAGAGACCCGTAAGTTATTGAAACCACTTGTTTTGAATTTTCAGCTATTTATGATTTTTGGGTCTTCACACTTCACTGTATAAAGCATTGAGTCAAAAAGAATAGGCATGGAACAGGATTCTTCATAAGATTTGTTTACCACAACACATCTTTTTCAGGAGCCTAGACCATGCCCACGGACTTCAACTTAGCCGATCAAATGCTATCTGAGGAACTAAAATTTTTGTCTTCAAGAGGTTTTCGCAACGGATATCTTTGGGAGGTTAAAAAAATAAGAGCTTCCTGCGAAGTTTGTCCCAAATGCGCTACACCATCGAATACTTTAGCTGGAAAAGCATTCAGCGTCGTCCGCGATGCGCCAATTAGAGAAAGGCCATTATGGCTGCGTATTGAAAAGCATCGGTACTATTGCAAGAACTGCCGCAAGCCCTTTACAGAGGCAGTAAAAGGTATTTGGCCACGCCGAAGAAGTACGGGACATTTTCGCAATGCCGTAGCCAAAGACTGCAAAAACTACGTGAATCTAGAATTAGTGCGAACGCATCACTCTTGCTCCAGTGGATTTATCTATAAGGTCCATTATGAGGCTCTGGCTGCGAAACTCAAAGATCGCGACGGAATGAAGTGGCCGGAAATATTGGGCATCGACGAACACTTTTTCACTCGTAGAAATGGTTATGCAGAGTTTGCAACGGTGTTCTGTGATCTAAAGAAGCGTCGGTTGTTTGAGATGTGCAAAGGTAAAGATGCGAAATCAATTTTCGAAGCTGTTGAACACTATCCAGGCCGAGACAATGTCAAAGTGGTAGTGATAGATTTGTCGAACGGATATTTAAGCATTGTGCGAAGACTCTTCCCAAACGCTAAAATTGTAGCCGATAAATTTCATGCTCTCCGGCTTCTAAATCCTGCAATGATGAAGTTGAGAAAACAAATTAACGGCAATAAGTTGGAGCTAAAACAACGTCGCCTAATCCTGAGAAATCGCGAAGACTTAAATTATACAGAAAAAAGAGATCTCGATAAGTTCCTCCACAAGCACCCCGATCTTGAGGAGTTGTATTGGTACAAAGAACGCCTGCGGCAGTTTTATAATTGTCGGAACCGACGCCAAGGGAGAAGAAATCTTGAGTGCTTTATTAATGACTTAAAAAACTCAAGCCAGTCAGCTGCCAATACTCTCGGAAGAACCCTCAGAAAGTGGCTGGAACCTTTAATTGGATACTTTGAAAATCGTTGGACAAATGGATTTACGGAGGCTACTAACGGGAACGCAAAGGCCCTCCAGAAGCGGGCCAGAGGGTTTAAAAACTTTGTAAACTATCGACTGAAAACCTTAAATGCTTGTTTTTATTGAATTGCGCTGAGTGATAAACAGTTAAATGAGAAGAGCCGCGCTGAGTGATAAACAGTTAAATGAGAAGAGCCGCGCTGAGTGATAAACAGTTAAATGAGAAGAGCCATTTTTTGAGAAGGGAAAAATGGGGTGACCGACGGGGCTTGAACCCGCGACACTCGGAATCACAATCCGATGCTCTACCAACTGAGCTACGGCCACCACTAGGAACTGTAACGTTCAAGGAGACATTGTTGTAAGACCACTCCCCGGAAAAAGCAAGGGGGATTTTTTAAAAATCCCCCGGAAATTGCAAATTCTTAGTAATCACAGGGGCCTACGGCCGAGGGGGACTTACATAAAATGCGTGCTTTTTCAGCAGGGACCTCGGTTTTTTCGGCCCACTCCCCGTTGGCGTTGCAGCGGACTCGTACGCAGGGAGCCCCGGCAACCGCTCCTTTTTTAGCAGCGGATTTTGCCCCCGAAAGCCATGCGCACTGATTGAACTTTCCCATCGGACTTTTACAGATATAGCCCTCGGCCAACAAACGGGCCTTTTCGGCAGCAACTTTGGCCGCCGCCTTTTTTACGGCCGCTTCCTTTTCTTTTTGAATGCGCTCGAATTCGCGAACCTCGTTGGGGTCAATACTCTCTAACGGCAACAGTTTTCCACGCGGAATCTTTTTTCCCTTTAACAAAACATCGTAGGCAATCGCCCCCTCCTCCAGAACTCCCTGAAAGCCGCTTTTTTGCCCCTTATTCACCACCACGGACTGCTCGGCATTCAAAGCCGAAAACTCTAACTTACCTTCAAAGACCTTCACCGTCGCCACACCCATATTAGGATCCATGGCTAAAGAGTATTCCCCAGCAGGCAAAATAAACTGAAATAAGTCCGAACTGATCGCCACATTGTAGGCCGCTCGATAAGGATAAGGAGTCCACCAACGAATCGAACCAAATTTTAAAATCAATAAGGGTGCCTGCTGAGACTCGTAACTGATCGAAGGAATTAACAACTCCGAACCCGGCATCACCCTGAACTGGCGATCCTCGTCCAACTGAACGGTGACATCAGCATCCTTTGCCGTCTGCAAAGTTGCCTTTTCAATAAGAGGCTCTTTCGCTATTGCACGCCTTTTTTCCCCATTCACCAAGGTCAACATCACATCGCCCGAAACCTCTTTAATAAAAGGATAACGTAAAGCCTTACTTGAGGTTTTTGTTTCAACCGCAAAAGATGAAATTACAAAAAACAAAGCGCATGAAAATAAAAAAACTCTTTTTACCATGACTATCCCTGCTTTCCTTTCAAGGCATCCCCTGCTTTACCCTGCAGCTTTTGCATCTCCCATAGCTTGGCCATTTTCAAAAACATGGAATACGCCGCCCCCACACTGATGATAAAGCCCGGCAAACCATCTAAGAATCCCAACTTAAAAACATAGGTCTCTAAAAACTTAAAGTGAGGCTTTACCAATAACTTTATTAATAAAAAGCGCTGACCTTTTTTATGTAATTGCTCGGCCCCGATACTTGAATACCGATCATTCGTCACCACCTGATGACTGATTCCCGTAAACACCCAATGCAAAATCGGCTTCTTGAATTTTGCCAAATGTTTTACTTCTACTTTTTCATGCAACTCTTCGGAATTCCAATTGGATTTTGATTTATTATAAAGTCTTAGTTGGCAATCAGGATACCATCCACCAAAACGAATCCAACGCCCCAAATGATAACTAAGACGCGGAAATCGATAACCCGTTTCTGCGTCCAATTCTGAAAAACGCGCGTAGATTTCTGATTGAAGTTCTGGCGAAAGCGCCTCGTCTGCATCTAAATTTAAGACCCAGTCGTTTTTAGCTAAACTTGTTGCAAAAGCTTTTTGCGGACCGAACCCCCGCCACTTTTCTTGGACGACATTAGCCCCTAACGACCGAGCCAGCTCGACAGTGCGGTCCGTCGAAAAGGAATCCACAACGACAATATCATCAGCAAAGGGCACCGATCGCAGGCAGCGCTCGATGTTCTTTTCCTCGTTCAAAGTGATCACAACTAAACTCAGGGGAAGCTTTTTCATAGAATTAGATTTTCTGGTTAAACGAGTGTCTTGTCAAACCTAAGTCTTGTCGCTAGCATATCAATAACACGGAAGGAATCTGTCGATGCGTTCAACGCTTTTAATTTCATTATTGGTTACTTTTTTTAGTCTTCAATCTTGGGCCTACCTCAGCATGGCTGAATCTGGCGAACTTGTGGAAGAGGGACTTTACCAAGTCGGTATCGAGCCTCAAATCTTCACAAATAACGGTGGCGGCACGAATTTAAATCTTCTTTTTGATGCGGGAATCAACGAGTCCACCAGCGCCCGATTAAGCCTTGGCGTCGGAGCCATCGACTTCAACGCTTTCGGCTCTGTAAAATATGTGCCCTTTCCTGATGTCGACAATCAACCTGCTATCGGCATTCGCCTGGGAGCTGGCTTCACTAAAGAAGGCAGCGAAAACATGCTCAATACACAAATAGCTCCACTTCTTTCTAAAAAGATCGAAGCCGATATGTTTGGCGTTTTCACACCTTACTTAGCAATCCCTATTACCTACGTGATTGCAAAACACGAAAACTACACAGCTAGCAATTTTGTCATCGGATCCGAAGTCAACGCTTCGGAAATCCCAGAACTTAAATTTGGTGGCGAACTTGGATTCGATATGAATCGCTCGTACTCCTATATTTCTTTATTTCTGACTTACCCATTTGAAGCCAAAGGTAGATAGGGTTTAATCGATGTTTAGCTGGTTATTTAATACCGATGATGTTTCAACTGGAGCAGACCTTTACGTGGATCTAGGCACCGCAAACACGGTGATCTCGGGGCGCGATAAGGGCATTATCTTGAATGAGCCTTCTTTGATTGCCTATCAAAAAAATGGTCCCGGTAAAAAGCGCGTGGTCGCAGTGGGCTTCGAGGCCATCGACCGCCTTTCCAAAAATCCAGGAAATATCTTTCCGCAAAAACCCATCCGCGATGGAGTTATTGCCGACTTTGAAACCACCGAAGTGATGCTTCGCCAGTTTCTATCTAAACCCGGCGTCAAGTCCGCCTTCCGCAAACCACGCGTGGTTGTTTCACTTCCCTACGGAGTCACTGAAGTTGAAAAGAAAGCCGTTATCAAATCTTGCAAATCTGCCGGAGCAAAATCGGTCTTTTTGATCGATGAACCCATGGCCGCGGCCATTGGCTCGGGCCTTCCTGTAAAAGCGGCCGCCGGCAGCATGGTGATCGACATCGGCGGAGGCACATCTGAAGTTGCCGTGATCGCCTTAGCAGACATCGTTTACTGCGAGGCTGTGCGTGTTGGTGGTCATAAAATTGATGATGACATTATCAGCTACCTAAAGCGTGTTAAAAAATTGGTAGTCCCAGACTTGGTCGCCGAGCAACTAAAACACGAACTAGGCACTGCGGTTCCTAAAAAAGATATTCGCTTCAAAGATGTCACCGGTCGCGATTACGATACAGGCTTAACAAAAACAATCGAGATCAGTTCGGAAGATATTGGCCTTGCAATGAATAACTGCATCCAAGAGATCATCAATGCCATCCATCGCGCTCTTGAACACACTCCACCAGAGCTTGTTTCCGATATTATTGAAAGTGGTATCGTGCTTGCTGGCGGAGGCGCCTTGATTCGCGACCTCGATATTCGTATTCAAAACGAAGTGCGCCTTCCCGTTCGCGTTGCCAAAGATCCTTTATTAGCTTTAGCCCGCGGCGGAGAAATCGTCCTGCGCGATCCCGATTTATTAGATAAAATCCAATTGGAAGTTTAATCAGATGAGGCAGCTCCTCTTCTGATTTAAACCACAGATGCTCCGTTCTGAAATTCTTGACGAAGCAACTGACAAAGCTCGAAGGCCACAGGGAATTTTTCTTTAAAACCACCCCCTGTGGTCTTTTCGTATCTACGCCCCTCGTACTGCTGCACTGGCAAAACATCCAAAGTTGTTCCAATCATCATCAATTCTTGCGCATCCAAAATCATTTGCTCGGTAATATCCCCCTGGGAAATGCCTTTGATTTTCCCCTGCTGCTGAAGTGATTTGGCCAAATCTAAGGCCAAGGTCATCGTTGTGCCCTTTAAAATTTGTTGCGGCTGGGGACGCATCAAAATTCCATCTTTGGTTAAGACCACCATATTCTCAGTTGAAGACTCTGTTAAAGCCCCTTGGCTATCAAAAGAGACTGTAAAATCCAATGATCGGTCTACAGATTCTTTTTTCATCATCACATTCGGAAGATAATTGCAGGATTTCACCGTCGCCATCCATGACTCTTTAGGTGGAACCTGACTTTTTCCAACCAACACACCCTGCTGATATTTTTCATCAGCGACTGGAACCCATTTTGTGATGATAATGTATAATTGGGGCGCAACAGAATCATAAGGATTTGTGGTAAACCCGCCAGGGCCTCGCGAAACAAACAAACGCACAAGCGCATCACTCGAGTTTGCTAGACGCAAACTCTGATGAATCTTCTCGCGAATCCCCGCCAAGCCCCCCAAAACCGTCAAATCCAGACCTAGAGCCCGAGCCGAGGCCTCGAGTCTTTGCAAATGAGGTTCTAATAAAAATATTTTACCGCCGATCACTTTGATGGCTTCAAATATCGCATCCCCGCGATGGACTTGATGATCATCAACCGGTACTAACATCAAGTGAGGCTCGCGAACAAAACCTCCGTACCAACTTGAATACATTAACAAATATGTGTTTTGTTGTTTGTATGACTTTTCTGCAAGCTTTTGAAGAATATCCTGAGAGCTTAAAATCTTTATCATGTCTTAAGTCTGCCACACTTGTTAGGCATTGACCAAGGCCAGTCAGAACTTCAAACTAATTTTGTTCTAACATTCAGGAGTCACTATGAAATCAATCTATCCAAAAAGCTTAGTCATCCTCTTGGCCATCTCTTTAGGTGCTTGTGCTGGTCTACGCCCTCAACGCAGCACCTACACTCAAACAACCAGCAACACGAGCGGAGTCACCACTGACTCAAAACCCCTAACACAGACTTCTGTCGAGCCTCAGGCCTTAGGCAAAACAGAAACATCAGATTCAACCAAGGCAGAATCGAAAACAGAGACTCCTGCACCAGCAAGTGCTGTTGATGTTCAATTGGTCGATGCTCAAGGAAAAAAATCCAACGCTCCAGCCGAAGCCACTTCCAACGACATCAAACCGATGACAAAAGTAGAAGTTCCGACTAACGAGGCTCACGATCACACACCCACCCATGTTGACGCTCACACTGATCCCCATGCCCACAGTGGTCGCCATGCCGGCCCAATCCCTGCGGAAAAAGCCTTGGGTTGGTTGAAAAATGGAAATACTCGTTATTTACGTCAAACTTTACGCAAAGATGGGCAAGGGCCTAACGATATTCGCCGTCTTGCAAGCGGACAGCAGCCTCATTCAATTGTTTTGTCTTGCTCGGACTCTCGGGTTCCACCTGAAGTTCTATTTGACCAAAAACTTGGAGAGATTTTCGTCGTTCGCACCGCCGGTGAAAGTTTAGATGCCATGGCAATTGCCTCTATCGAATATGCTGTCAGCCATTTAGGTTCAAACTTGATCGTGGTGATGGGTCATGAATCCTGCGGCGCTGTGAAGGCTGCCCACGGTACTTTTGGTGGTAAAGACGCGGGCTCTGAAGCACTGAATAAATTGGTGGCCGACATTCAGCCGCGCATCAAAGAATTCGAAGGACAGACTTTATCAAAAGGTGCTCTTTTAGAGGGGTGGGCCAACGTTAAAGGCGTTGCCAAGGACCTTTTAGAGCGCTCCGAGATCATTCGCCAAGCGGTTGCCACAGGCGAAGTGCGCATAGAGCAGGCAGTCTATCACCTCAGTGACGGCCACGTAGAGTGGGCTCAATAAAGACTTAATTGCGCGAATAAAAAGTTACCCAAAAAACACAATTTTAGATAAGATCAAGGGCTCTGAAACGAGCCCTTTTTCATTAGCAGGTCCTTTGTTTGCAGAATTCATCGGAGGTATCTTTTGTCTACATCTTTGAACACATCTTCACCTGCATCTGGTCGCAAGATAGTTATCACCGCCGCCCTTCCTTATGCGAATGGCTACATTCACCTTGGACACTTGGTTGAATATCTTCAAGCGGATTTTTGGTCTCGCTTTCAAAACATGCGCGGCAACGATTGCACTTACATTTGTGCTGACGATACTCACGGAACTCCGATCATGGTGAAAGCCCGCGAACTGGGCATTACTCCCGAATCCTTAATTGCGAAAAGCTGGGACGAGCACACTAATGACTTTGCTGGATTCCAAGTGAAGTTTTCACACTATGGATCAACCAACTCTGCAGAAAATAAAGAGTTATGTGAACAGTTTTACCACGCGATGAAAGCCAAAGGACATATTGCAGTTAAAGAAATTCAGCAGCTTTACTGCGAACACGACAAAATGTTTTTACCCGATCGCTTTGTAAAGGGCACCTGCCCTAAATGTGGAGCAAAAGATCAGTATGGTGACTCGTGTGATGTGTGTAGTGCGACGTATTCTCCAGCGGATCTTAAAGATACGGCCTGTGCTATTTGCGGATCGCATCCGGTGATGAAGCCGTCAGAGCATATCTTTTTTAAATTGAATGACTTTAAACAATACCTAACCGAGTGGCTTCCTCAACATACAGCACCTGAAATTTCTAAAAAAATGATGGAATGGTTTAACGAAGATCTTCGCGATTGGGATATTTCGCGGGATGAACCTTACTTTGGATTTGCAATTCCAGGCACTGAGGGTAAAAAGTTTTTCTATGTTTGGGTTGATGCACCAATGGGCTATATTTCATCAACCTACCAATGGTGCAAAAAAAATGGCTTGAAGCTTGAAGACTACTGGAAGAACCCAAATACCGAGATCTATCACTTTATCGGAAAAGATATCGTCTATTTCCACACTCTTTTCTGGCCGGCTCTATTAAAAAGCGCTGACTTTAGATCACCGAACCAAGTTTTTGTGCACGGTCACTTAATGGTGAATGGTGAAAAAATGTCCAAATCTAAAGGGACGTTTATTGCCGCACGCACATATTTAAATCACCTCAACCCAGAATACTTACGCTACTACTATGCCTCTAAGCTATCGAGTTCGGTTGACGATATTGATTTGAATCTAGAGGACTTTGTATTGCGAGTGAATAGCGATCTAGTAGGTAAGATCACAAATCTTGCTTCGCGTGGCGCTCAAATGCTGAATAAAAAATTAGATGGCGTTATGAGTTCGCCCGACGCTAATGGTTTGGACCTAATAAAATGGGCACAAGCGAAGGCCGAATCCATCGCGGCTCACTACGAAGCCCGCGACTTCGGTAAAGCCATGAATGAAATTCGCGAAATCGCGGATGCTGCGAACAAATATTTTGACGAAAAGGCACCGTGGAAAACGGTCGATACAGATCCTGTTGGAACAAAACAGGTTCTGACAACGACACTGAATTTATTCCGCATTATCGCCATTTTCCTAGAGCCGATCTTGCCAGAATACACTGCCAAAGTTGGCCGTTTATTTGGCCCCGAGTTTAGCAAGCTTTCAAACACCAACCGTAAATTAGGCTTCACCTATACCTGGAGTGATGCGCAACATGTGTTGGAAAATATCAAAATTGACGAGTACCAACACCTGATGGTGCGAATTGAAGCAGATAACGTCAAAGCCATGGTAGAAGAAAGTCGCAAGATAAACGAAGAGATCGCAGCCCAAAAGAAGGCGGCCCAAAAAGCCGCAGCCCCGGCGGCAGCGACCAACACAGCAAAGCCAGAAACAGCCAGCAATGAAAAAACACCGGAAATTGAGTTTGACGATTTCATGAAGGTTGATCTGCGAGTAGGTAAAGTGATCGAAGCTGAAGAAATCAAAGAGGCAGATAAATTATTACGTCTTAAAGTCGATATCGGTAATGGCGAGATCAAACAGATTATCGCAGGCATCAAGGCCGCATATTCACCGGAAAAACTTTTAGGCCGCCAAGTTTTAGTTTGCGTGAATTTAAAGCCTCGCAAAATGAAATTTGGAATGAGTGAAGGCATGGTCTTAGCTGCTGGCAATGGCGGCAGCGATCTTTTTGTGCTTTCGCCAGATGCTGGCGCACAAGTCGGTCAGCGAGTTAAATAATGTCTCAAAAATTAGCCCCGGATGATTTAAAAAAACTTGAGCTGTTGTGGACACACCTACGACAGCTCGAGAAGGACTGGGGCCATTCGGGGACAGAGACACCCTTTTTAACTACTGCAAAGATTGATAATTTAAAAAAGGAATTTTTGCAGTTTGAAGCTTCCGAACTATTTGAACTTAAGAAGATCTCTGAAATTCACAGACATTTAAAGCCAGAATTATCACTGAGCCAGTTCACACCCTTTCTTTTACCTATCGAGCGTTTGCTGAATAAAAATCTGATTGATCAAGATTTTTTAATTCAAAGTGAAGATAAAATACAAACTCAGCGCAAAACCTACCCTGTAACTCTTGTCCTTGATAATATTAGATCTTCGTTTAACGTGGGATCGATCTTAAGATCCGCAGAATGTTTGGGAGCCGAAAACGTCTACTTATGTGGCTACACGCCTTCTCCGGAAAACAGCAAAACATCAAAAGCTGCCATGGGGGTTGAATCTTATATTCCCTGGCAAAGCAGTCCAAATGCAATGCAGACCTTGCAAGATCTAAAAGTGCGAGGCTACAGAATTATCGCTCTTGAAACAACAACAGAAGCAACAGAGCTTTATACAGAGTTCTCTAAAAACCCTTGCGCATTTGTTTTGGGTAACGAGCGTTTTGGCTTAGGACCAGAAATTTTGCAGATCTGCGATGAAGTTCGAAAGATTCCCTTAGTCGGAGTGAAAAATAGTCTTAACGTAGGTGTGAGCGCAGCCATCGCGCTGAGTGAATGGAAAAGACAGTATGAGCGATAAATTAGAACTAACACCCATTGGCTACTTTCACTCTTTACAAACTCACACATACGATGCTGGACGCCAACCCGATGAAAATTCTTTTCCAGGATATATTGAGTTAGACAAGGGACATAATTTCGAGCAGGCCTTAACTGGTCTTAGCGATTTTTCACATATTTGGATATTGTTTCAGTTCCATCACAATGACAGCTGGAAACCCATGGTGCTTCCACCACGAGGCAGCAGCCAAAAAGTTGGTGTGTTTGCGACACGCTCCCCTTATCGGCCGAATTCCATCGGTATGAGTGCGGTCAAATTGGTTCGCATTGATGGACTTAAAATTCACGTGGGCCCCTCGGACTTATTAGACGGAACTCCGATTTTTGACATAAAACCATACCTCGCCTATTGCGATGCTATCACCGAGGCCAACGAAGGATGGATTCAGTCAAAAAAATACGGACTTCGTTACTCTCCCGCTGCAGAAGAAATGCTCGAGTTCCTAGAGAAAAATGGCCTGGTTCAAGTTCGCCCCTTTATCCAACATCAACTAGAGCACGAACCCACCGACTCCCGTCGCAAAAGAGTCAAAGAACTCAACGCAGGCCTTTGGGAGCTTGCCTACCGCACCTGGCGCATAAGCTTTATCTGTGACGAGCATCAGGTATCAATTTTATCGTTATACTCGGGCTATAGCCCCGAAGAGTTAGGTTCTTCCGAAGACCCTTATCAAGACAAAGACCTGCACAGGTCTTTCTGTGAAGAGTTTAAATAATTTCTTACCTGTTCGGAACTAGTCGAACTTCAAATTCGACGGACTCACTGGGGGTTGTCTCTATGGAAGCTTGCTTCGGTAAGTTTTGCGACCCTAGGGCGCGCAATAGCTTCCTGTGCAGTCTTTTCTCTGCAGCGTAGCCTTCCGTGACCAATGCAGCAAAAGCGTCTTTTTCGGAGTCCGTATTTGAAGCTTGAACTTGTTCGCCGTCTGCGTGACCTGCGAAGGCCTGATGACCTATTGAACTAGTTAAAATGACTGCTAAAACTGTTTGAATCACGAAGCGCATCCTGGCCTCCTGGCTCGTCCCTTCAATAGGACGTCTATCTATTGGATGCACCGACCCGGGTGCCGGGTTAAAAAGTGACCTTCTTTTTCTTTAAAGCCTCCATTGAAGCCAATGGACCTGCAAATAGTAAGCGGAAAAAGCCCCCCAGAAAAAATAAGACATAATAGGCCTTCATACTTTCGCCAAGACTCCACAGAATCCGTCCCCCAACAAAGGTGCCAATAATGATCGCCATTGAATTTATAAAATTGTAGAATGTCACGACCGGAACCTTTTCATCTTCCGCCAATTCATTAAAGAAGATCATCGAAAGCCCAACTTCAACGCAGGCCCAGGCCATCCCACTAATAAACTGCAAAAAGAAAATATAATAGTGATCAATAGAAAAAGCCCAAGCCATCGGAAGCGGAGCAATTGTCATCGCCCCAACTAAAAATAAACGCTGCCCCGAGATTTTTCCTTTTAGTCGGTTCACAACTTCCAGACTTAAAACTTTTCCAATAAATAGCGCCGCCACCGCAACCATAAATGTTCCATAGTCCATTTTGGCTTTAGCCAACATATATGGTGGCACAAACGGCGCCGTGATAAATACAGAAGCTTGAAAAGGAATTAATAATAAAAAGAACTTTCGCTTAATAGGATTTCGCCAAAAAATTTTCCATGACTGCCGAATTCCAATTTTGGGCGCCGACTCACTCCACTCTTTTTGATAGTGCTGTTTAGACAACAACAAGGATGAGGCCAATCGGCTGATAAAGGCCAAGACAAACAAGATAGAAAAAACCGACGTAAAGGGACCAAATCCCACTTTATTATGAAGAGCCACTCCCCCAAGCATCAGTCCAAATAAAATTCCAAATTGTGAAATCTGTGCCCGCTTGGCCAGGTAAACACTTCCCTGCTCGACCTGAACCAAACGCCCCATCCAATAATTCCAAGCCGGTCCCGCCGCAAAGCCCGAGGCCCAATACAAAGTCAGAACTAGAAATAACATCCAAAAATTCGGCGCTGATGTCAGAGTAAAGTAAACAAGCGGAACAAATGTCAACGCTTGCATCGTCGCTGAAGCCACCACCCAATTTTTATGCGTCTTTAATTTTTGTAATCCATGCGGCGTAAATAATTGCAATACAGCACCACTAACCAACGGCAAAGTCGCAAGCAGGCCAGCAAAAGTCTCTCCCATCCCCACTGATAAAGAGTAGGCCGGCAAATAAGTTTCGCCGACCCCAATCATTAACGAATAAAGAAAGGCGTCCAACAAAGAAAGTCGGAGACTATTTTCTTTTTCCACGCTGCTCCTTGATTTCAGCTTTGCAGGCGTCTGAAAGCTTTTCTTTATTTTCTTTCATGCACTTCATAATACGCCCTTTACCCTTCTCAATATGAGCACAGTGCGTTTCAACGTCGCCTTTGCAAGATTCAGAAATTTCTTTCATCATCTCTTTCATCTTTTCTTTCTTTTCGGCCATATGTGCTTTGCATCCAGCAGATAATTTGTCTTCATTATCTTTAAAGCACTTCATCATGCGTCCATCCCCGTGCTCAACATCCTTACACAATGTTTCGCGATCGGTTTTACAAGGTCCATCTTCTTTTGCATGGGATGTCACTGCAAGTGATGTCGCAACTAACATAGCTCCTAGTAGAAATATTTTTTTCATAGATCCTCCTTAGAAATCTCTGTTAAATAGCATGCCTTTATTCAATTGATTTGTGCAGGGCCGGTTAGCCTAGACCCAGACTAAAACTAGTTGAAGTTTTTAGAACTCAATTTTTTTTAAGAACCCCAAGTGCGAATGAAGATTTCCTGAGCAAAAAAGAAAAGACCCACAAAAAATGAAAGGGCTAAAACAGAGCAAATCCAAGACACTACCATCGCCCAACCGTCTTCTTCTAAATAGGCAAAGGCCATAATTAAAATCGGTATTGCTGGAATAGTATTAGACAAAGGTATTGGCATCGGCAACGCCAATAAAAAGGCACAGCCAATAAAAACCACAACATTCAAATTCCGAATCGTCTGGGACTGAAATAAGTGCTGAGCCCTTTTGCGTAGAAAACGACTTAAAAAATTCTGAATCTTGTAGGCTACTTCAATAATTTTTTCTACTTGCTGAGTGGTCAACTTAAGCTCTTCAAATTTTTTAGGTAATACCGGAGGACGGCGTTTATACAATTGCCACGCAACCACCATTTTGATAACGCTTAACGGTAGCGACAAACCAGGCAAAGGTAGAGGTTGAAGATATGGTAAACACAGAAAGATCAAAAGAAGGCTGTGACCATCTTGATCTAGTAAAGCAAAGATCTGTTTAAAACTGACAGGACCTTGTTTGGAAGCCTCACCAATTTTTAAAAGAGCAGAATGAAAATGACCTTGTCTATCGGATATGTTCACACAACAATAATCATAGATCCAAATCAAGTGTTCAAGGAGAATCCATGAAAGCGATCATTCTGGGAGCCACAGGTCTTGTTGGACGACAAATTCTGAAACAGCTTGAAGCCCTACCAGAGTGCTCGCACATCTTGACGATCACTCGACAACCTCTGTCGTCGTCAACAAAACACAGCAACTTAGTTCTTCAAGATCCTTTAATGGATGGCGAAAAAAATATTTTATTAAAACACCGGATCGATTTAATTGAAAAACTTCAATCCTTTGAACGTAACAAGACCGTCATTTTTTGCGCACTAGGAACGACTTTAAAAGTAGCCGGCAGTCGCTCTAAATTTTATGAAATCGACCACGATCTTGTCATGGCCTATGCCAATCTTTTCAAAAAATTAGAATTTCCTAGTTTCTGGCTTATTTCCGCAATGGGCGCCAACGTCAACTCATCGATTTTTTATAATCATGTTAAAGGCGAAACCGAATCTGACATTCAAGATTTGAAATTTCCCATTGCAGGAATAATTCGCCCCAGTCTTTTACTGGGAGATCGCAAAGAGTTTCGCACTGGAGAAAAATTTGCAACTTTACTCAGTCCATTTATTTCCCCGCTACTTATTGGCGGGCTTCAAAAAATTAAGCCGATCCACGATCACCAAGTGGCTCGCTTTATGATTCAAAAAAGTTTAAGTCTCCAAAAGCAGGGACAACAAGAACGGCCTCAATTTTTGATTTTTGAAAATGATCTGATTCACAAATAAAAAAGGAACCCGAGAGGGTTCCTTTTTTATTTGCACTTGCGTGCTTTTCGCCTGACGGCTACTGTCTAGCGATGGCCCGTGGGGCCATGCGCTTTTCGCGCGGCACGCGCGTTAACCGCCGATAGTTGCGATAAGTTGAGCGATCAACAAGGCAACAACGGACATTACTTTGATCAAGATGGCTACACCTGGACCAGAAGTGTCTTTGAATGGGTCACCAACAGTGTCACCGACAACAGCCGCTTTGTGAGCGTCTGAACCTTTTTTGTGACCTGGAAGATTTCCTTTTTCGATGTATTTCTTAGCGTTATCCCAAGCGCCACCAGCGTTAGCCATGAACAATGACATTGTTGCACCAACTGCTAATGAACCAGCAAGAAGACCTGCCAATGCTTGAGGACCCATCACGAATCCAACAACCACAGGAGCAAGAACCGCAATCACACCTGGCAAGATCATCTCACGAAGAGCTGCCTTCGTTGCGATATCAACGATTTTTGCTGGTTCTGGATCAGCTTTACCTTGAAGAAGACCTGGAATCTCTTTGAACTGACGAGCGATCTCTTTCACGATTTCTTGAGCGGCACGGCCCACAGAAGTCATTGTTGTTGAACCAACAAGGAATGGAAGAATCGCACCCAATAAGATACCAATCAATACGCCAGAAGATGCAAGATCCAATGACATTTTAGCAAGACCTGCTTTTTCACGAACGTGGTTTACTTCCATGTTGAACGCAGAGAAAAGCGCCACAACAGTGAGGATTGCAGAACCGATCGCGAAACCTTTACCAATAGCTGCAGTTGTATTACCAACAGCATCTAGTTCATCAGTGATCGCACGAACATCGGGTCCAAGACCTGACATTTCAGAGATACCACCAGCGTTGTCAGCGATAGGACCGTAAGCATCTACAGTCATAACAACTGCAGTACCAGCCAACATACCTACAGCTGCCAAAGCAATACCGTAAAGACCCAATGCTCTGTCAGCAACGAAAGCTGCGATCACAACAACCAAAGTTGGGATGGCTACAGATTCCATACCGACAGCCAAACCACGGATCACGTTTGTTCCAGCACCTGTCAATGAAGACTCAGCCACCAAACGGATTGGTTTTGCCGCTGTGTAGTACTCAGTGATCAAACCGATCAAAGCACCACCGAAAGCACCCGCAGCCAAAGCCACAGTCACACCTTGAGACATACCAAACATTGGCATCAAGATATAAGAAGCAACAGTCAAAAGAACTGGAGGGATGATCAATGCATTTCTAAGTACAGAAGCAGGTTGACCATTTTTCATCGCACGAGCTCCGAAGATCACGACGATAGAAATCACAAGACCCAAAGTTGAAAGCAACAATGGAGCTACAACCGCAGCCGTACGAGCTTGAGCCGCATCACCAGAAGAAACCAATGAAAGGATTTGTTCCGCAGGAATTGTCAAAGCAATCGCCATCGCAGAAACAATCGCAGCCACCATAGATTCATAGATGTCTGCACCCATACCAGCAACGTCACCCACGTTATCACCAACGTTATCGGCAACAACACCAGGGTTGCGTGGATCGTCTTCAGGAATACCTTCAATCACTTTACCAGCGATGTCAGCACCAACGTCAGCTGCTTTTGTATAGATACCACCACCGATACGCGCAAAAAGAGCGATCGAAGATGCACCCACTGCAAACGAGTGAAGAACTGTTCCAACAATTCCAGTGTCTTTGAACGCAAGGTAAAGAGCACCCATACCGATCAATGCAAGACCTGCCACAGACAGACCCATCACCGCACCACCGTCCAATGCAGTCAACAATGCTGCTGCTTTAGAACCTGTCGATGCCGCCTGAGTCGTGCGGACGTTTGCATATGTCGCAGCTTTCATTCCGAAGAATCCAGCTAGCAAAGATAAGAAAGCTCCAAGAACAAAGCTTCCCGCCGCTACAGCACCCAAAGCGTAAGCCAAAGCGGCTCCGACGATGATTGCGTAGACGAACAATACTTTATACTCACGTACGAGGAAGGCCATTGATCCTTCGCGAACGTACTGAGCGATACGATTCATGGTCTCGTTGCCCGCAGGTTGTGCCTTCACGCGAAGGTACAATGCCACAGCCACAACAAGTCCAACTACACCGGCGATCACCGGAGAGATTAGCAATGATTCGCTAAACATTCGTGTACTCCATTGTTGTTAATATCGTTAATTTACGAAGACTTAGGGTTAAAAAAAACCATGCAATTAGTCAATAAAGGTCAGCAATAACGCAGCGCCATTTATTACATTCGTATAAATAAGGAAAAACTACCCCAAAGCTCTAAAAATCTATAACTTCAATTCGATGCAAAAATCTTGGTCCGACTTTTCAGATGAAGATCTCCTTCTCGCTCTTATAGATGGCGACCGCCCGGCCTTGGATGAGCTCTTTTTGAGACATGGAGGCAAGGTGCTTTCTTTTGCACAAAAAAGAGGCTTTTCGCGGGACCTGAGTGAGGATGTTGTTCAAATCGTCTTTTTGCAACTTTGGCGAAAAAAACACCTGTATAAACCGGAATTTAAGGGCCTTGCCTGGATTTACGTTATCACCAAAAGCGAAATGCGCGACCTGTGGTTTAAAGAAAAACGCCATCAAATCGGAAAAGATGTCGATGATTTGTCACAAACCGTAAACTTGACACCTAATATTGATGAGACCCTGGCCGTCCACCAAGAAATCCAGACAGCTATGGGCCATTTAAAGTCCAAAGAACAACTGGTGCTTCAGATGAAGTGGATGGAAGAGATGGACTATCCAGAAATCGCCGAAAGACTGCAGGAAAGCGAAAGCAATATTCGGCAAATTGCCTCTCGGGGTATGAAGGCCCTGAGGAATTTTTTCGGAAAGGAGTCATAGAAATGTCTGAAAATAAAAATGATTTTAACGAATTTCTAGCGTCTTCAGAAAAAGGCTCTGCAAGCCACTCGCCCCGCCATTTAATTATTAAAGTTCAAGACAAAATCTCGGCAGAGCTTCCTTCTTTATTTGAAGTTTTCACCTTGCTTGGACTCGTTCATCTACTGGCCTCTGTTGTCTCTTTGGCGGCTTGTCCTCAGTTTGGGATTCGCTTGTTTTTCGAAGGACCGGCACTAGATCACTTTTTCATGCCCCTTGGACACGAGGCGTGTTTTTTCCTATGCGGCTTTTTTTACTTAGGGAGCTCTTTTATTTTTGCCAAGCTCGTCTTCCCAACTGATGCTTGGATCGTGTTAAAGAAGTCTCGGTTCATCTCGGTCACAGCTTTAGGACTCCTTTCAATGGGGACGTTAAGCATGATCGGCCACGCCCTGAGCTTCGAGCTTTCATTAATTTGGTTTTTTGGGGCCTATCTTGGAGCCTGGTTGCCATTTAAATTGCAAAACCTTAGATCACTACGGAATACCTAAATGCTTCGAGTTTGCCTACTTGCTTTAATGATGAGTCTCAGTTCTTGTGCTTCATTTTCGGCCCTGAAAGAGCCTCGGCTGGAAATTAAGTCTGTGCAGCTTTCTCAGATTCAACTCTCTGGAGGCGAAATTGAAATCACCTGTGAAGTTGACAACCCAAATTCTAAAGAACTTCGCATTAAAAATATCGACTATCAATTAGCTCTTAATGAAAAAAGTCTGTTCAAGGACCGTATTACAAAAGAATACGTACTTAAGCCCAACGCCAAAACAATAGTAAGCATTCCCCTTCGGTTTTCGATGAACCAAATAAAAGATGGAATCGAAATTCTTTCTCAAGGTCGCCTCATTAAATACGAGGTCATCGGAAAAGCCGATGTCGGCATCTTTACCCTTCCCTTCACACAAAAAGGCGAATGGAAGTTGTTTTAAATAAACCAACGCAGCCCAAAGCCCGATGCCCAGATATATTTTTCTTTTTGAAGTTCTTCATTATTAAAAGCTGCAATCGCCCACTGATCTAAAAGCCCACTATGAATATAAACTTGAATACTCTTAAAGTGAAAATGACTCTCTAGCATGAATACCGAGCGATAGCGAGTCTGTGCATAATAATAGCGTTCGGGATACTGAGAAGGCGAAGAAACATAACCTCGCTCATCAAGCCATCGGGACACCTGCACCCCAATCCCTACAATGTTGGTTGTAAATCTTTTGTCCAATATACGACTACTAAGTATGAATGGCGAATATACGTATTTAAAATTTATCTGTTCTACATTTTTCTCGGAGACTCCTAACGTCCAGCCGTATCCCAGCTCGGATTGATGACGCCCATTAGAAGATAGATACCCCACTCCAACTTGTTTCTCACCCCCATAGGAACCACTCCCCAGCTGCATTTGCCAGCGACCAGAGTCCGCGTAATGACTTTGTGCAAAGACATCGCTACTGAAGAACCACAGACTGATCAGCACCAAAATAATAACTTTGGGATTCACAACGGCCTCCTTGACAGTTTTCAACTTTGATTTTTTCAGGTTCAACGATCAAATGGTGGTACTGTTCTCCTTGCACTCGAGCAAAAGACTGCAACAGGGTCTTTTTATAAAAAGTTGTCGTATTCACATGGATGTGCCCGAAGAAAACCGCATTCACTTTGCCGGTATCTAGAATGGATTTAAATCTTTCAAGATATGCCTGGTCAAAATACTCGATATTAAATGGATTGACGTGTTGAAATATCAGGACAGGATAAGGGCTTTGTTGAACTTGCAACTCAAGCCAATTCAAATCAATGCCTTCTTTTATAAAATCCAAACGATTGTTGTTGAAGAAAATCCACCGTACACCCGAATAATCAAATGCATAATTCGACGAACCAAATATCCGACGATAAATTGATTTACCACTTCCAACACTGTCGTGATTCCCAATCACTGAAAAAAGTGGCTTTTTTAAAGGACTGATAGAATATAAAAAGGCATCGTACTCGACAGCTAAGCCCAAGTCTGTCATGTCACCTAGGTTGATAACGAACTTCGAAGGATCCCCCTGAATTCTTTGCGCCACCTTTTTTAGATCTGAATAATTCGCATGAGAGTCTGTAAACAAAGAAACGGCGACGGGTTCATTTTGTTTTGCCTGTATAAAGGTCGCTTCATTAGATATTATCGGAGAAATAATATTTGCAGGTATCTCGGCATGGGTTTGTTCACCAAAGGCTGTGTTTCTGACCGGCCCACATCCGAGTAAAACCTGGGTGATAAGAATTGCGATCAAGGAAATTAGCATTATTGTTAGCTGCTTCATTGTAAGGCTCCTAACAATAATCTAACATATAGCTAGGTTCCTTACAATATGCCAACATATAATAAGGCAAATGACAAATAGATGAAAATGAGCTATTCTTAAGACATGGAGGCCCTAAATGGAAAACAAACCATGTAAAAACAGTAACTTAGATGGATTTATTGATAAAATAAACCAGAACTTCCTTAATTTAAATGGCCCCCATTTAAAGCTACTGAAATCGATGTTCATCTTCATTGATCAAATTGAGACCCTTCGCAAAGCCGACCTTCAAAAACACGGCTTTTCAGAAGGTCGCATGATGGTCCTTATAACCCTATGGTTTCACCAACATAAAATGAACTCAAGTGAAGTGGCCCAGCATATTGGAGTCACCCGAGCAACGATGACTGGATTGGTAGATGGACTCGAAAAAGACTCTTACATCCAAAAGGTCCACTGCAAAGAGGACCGACGCGTCCAGTACCTTGAACTGACGGATAAAGGACATCAATTTTTAAACACCATTATTCCAGAACATTTTGGTTGCTGGAAAAACTTTACCCAAGAACTGGATAATAAAGACGCTGAAGAGATGAGTCTCTTATTCGACAAATTGTTTTCTGTAATGAAGACATCTTTCGACTGCAAGAATTAAAGAAGGCGGCCTAGGCCGCCTTCTTTAATTCTCCTCCAGAACTTCCGACAAGTTGCAAGAGACTCTCTGAGGCTTCTCGAATTTCCTGGGACTGAATATTTAATGCCCCCAACGTCTGTGAATTTTCAGCTGCCAACTTCGCATTAGTCTGAGTCACTCGATCCATTTCCATTATCGCGGTGGTAATCTGCGCGAACCCATCACTTTGCTCTTTAGAAGCCTGGGCCACTTCTGTGACTATGTTATCTACTTGACGATTTTTCTCTAATATTTGCTCAAAGCCCTTCATCACTTTTTGTGAAAGCTCAACACCTTGAGAACTCCGCTCTAAGGCACTTTGAATTTTTTGAGCTGTTTCTTTTGCAGCATCTGCCGAACGCTGAGCCAGATTGCGCACTTCATTAGCAACGACCGCAAAGCCTTTTCCCTGCTCTCCTGCCCTTGCCGCCTCGACTGCTGCATTGAGTGCCAACAAATTCGTTTGGAATGCGATATCGTCAATCGTATTCATAATAACCGAGATCTCATTGGATGATTGCTGAATTGCATCCATTGCCCGCTTCATTTGTTCCATTTCCCGGGCTCCGGCTTCGGCCACCAAACGCGCCTCGTTCGAGGCTTGTTTTCCAGCATCTGCATTTTGGGCATTCATTTTTGTCATACTGGTTAACTCTTCAATGGAGGCACCGATTTCTTCGATCGAGGCTGCCTGCTTCGCTGCACCTTCTGAAAGGGACAAACTAGATCTGGAAATTACCTGAGAGACATCAGCAATCTGCTCTGAAGAGACGTCCAGCTGACTTGTGACTAATCTTAAAGGTGGCACAATCGAACGAACAATCAAATAAGCCATGAAGGCCGCCAAACTAATCCCCACCCCCGCAAGAATGTACATCAAACGCTCGAAGCCGTGAGCAATATCACGTGCCGTTTTGGATTCTTGAACATTAGCGGCTTCCTGATAATCAATAAACTTATTAATGCGCCCAAGCCATGTTTTAAACAAGGGCTTTGCCGTTCCCATCAATAGATCATGAGCCTCTTTACCTTGCCCATCACGATATAATTTTACTACATTTTGAATCACGGGAAGTGTTTCGGCTTCTATGGCCTTGATATCGGCCAAAAGTTTCTTCTCGGTATCCGTAACTTCGGCGCCTAAAAAGATCTTATCTAATGGCCCCGCGGACTCTTTGTAAAAATCTTCGAGCGTCTTAATTTCAGCTATAGCTTTTTCGGACTCTTCCTTAGAGGCCCCTAAGACCACATCACGAAGACTGATTGCTCGATCATGAACACTGCCTCTGAAGTTAATAGCATAACGCTGCTTTACTGAATTCACATCGTTAATAACTGCTAAACTGTGATCGACCGAATTGACCCTTTGCACCCCAACGACAATTAAGACTGCCATAATTACAGGAGCAATCGAAAACCCCAGCACTAAACGAGCTTGAACACCGTAACTCTTAGACATACAACACCTCGCAGATGGGTATAGAGATCGGCATCACAATTTAAATTGTGTAATAGATAAAGCCTATTCATATATTCCAAATTCCAATATGGAGACCTAAATAAAAAAGCTGCCATATGACAGCTTTTTTTATTTAAAAGATAATTTCAATTCGAAAAGATCTTATTTTTCTGATTCATATTGAGCGGCTTCAAAATAAACCTGAACTTTAGTTCCAGCCGGTTGCTGAGACCACTGAATATCATCACCAAGGACTATCGCATTTTTAGAAGGGTCAAAAGACCAGCCATTCTTATAGCCCGGGGGAATAATCTGACTTCCGTAAGTGACTTTAATTGTCGAAACAACAGGAGCCCGATTCAAATAAATAACTCCCCCAACATACTTCGCAATATCTTTAGACAAATCCGCAAGCTTTGTACCAAACGCAGAATCACAAAGATTCATAACGTTTTTACCAGCATTGATTGGCATCGCTAAAAAATTCTCGATACGACTTGGAAAATTCATGTCATCGCGGGAACAATTTGATACTGCAGAGGGAACAATAACACCATAAGCTAGGACCTTATCCTTGTTGGCCTTTAAATTCGTTAAGAAATTAAAAGTAGACGTCGCATCGTAGTCTTCACTTTGATCTTCAGCATCTGTGATGAAAATCACAGCCAAGTGCGCATCTTGCCTATAGAACCCAGCATTGAATCCTGTAATCAACGGCGCAGAAAGAGCGGCAACAACAGGGTCAAAGCTTTTTTCTTGCCAATCTCCACTTGTACCAAGTCCTAAGATATTGGACGCAATGGTCTGAAGACCATTGGGAGTCAATCGATTTACAAAACGAACCTGCCCTTGCAAGCGTCCTGAGTGGTAGTTATCCGACATATCCGTCGACACTACGCCAACGTTGTAATCAATTTGCATCGTTGCAGAAAATGACTGAACGAATTGATTAATGTTTGCGGCTAGATTGTTTTGGTGCGACCCCATCGAGCCCGAGTTATCGATGACAAATAAAATATCAACCTTAGGAGTAAAGGTGAAAGCATCAGAATCTGTGCTTACTTTGTCATTGCGTACCTCCGGCTTCGGTATCAACTTTGGAGTCTCTGGAGAGCACGCCATCATTGATGATGCAAAAACCGCTAGTAAACATGTTTTAAAAATACTTTGAACCATGTACTACCTCTTGATGCTTTGGCAGCCCTTTTTCACATCCACACGATAATTGGAAAGTTCGTCGAACCAAACTTCTTTTTCGGCAGGGAAAATAAGCGCGTCTGCTTTTTTAGATCCAGTGATACCTTTTTTCTCGTCCACTTTATCTGTCTTGAACTCGGTCAATCTAGAAGCCATATCAACTTGCTGAACAAGTTCCGCCTCTACGATGTGCATTTTGTCCAAAATCTTTTTAATTTCTTGAGTCTCGGCTTTTGCTAAATCCTGAACTCTTGAAACACTGGCCGCCATTGCATTGGCCTCACGGGTTTTAATAGAGTTCTTCAGTTCATCAAACTGCCCCTGTAAACCCGTCATCGCTAACGACTCGGCATAAACCGCTTCTGCGGACTTAGCTTCTTTTTCGAAAGCAAGCTGTGTTTTTAGAAGCTGTTGAAGCTTGTGGTCCCGATTTACATTCATCGGTAAAGAATGAGCATCTTTACCCAAAGCTTGCCAAGTCAGATTTTGCACCTTCAACTTATTTAAAGTTGCAGTGATAAGCTCTGGCTTTTCACCTTGTGCTACTTTGTTCAACTCGACAGTTCTTTGTCTGAAAATCTTCGGAAAAGCCAACAAACTATCCATAACCTGCGGATAGTCGCAAACTTTTAGATAACCTAAGCTTGCCACAAAATAAGATTCAGCCCCTACCTGCCCAATAAAGGATGGGTTCACCAAAGTCTTCGATACGGCCAAGGCATTCTGAGGCTCACCCTTACGCATATATGACCAAGCAAGCTCTTCTTGAGACTCCAACCAATAGTCTGATTTCTTACCGATTTTTTCGTAATATTTAATGGCAGCGTCAAAATATCCATTTTGAAACAACAAACGGCCAGCCGTGATATTCACCAAATCAGCGCTAATCGGAGACTGAGGATTCTTAAGAAGCTGAGCCAAAACTTTTGCAGCTTGATCCGCTTGATCATTTAAAGCATGACTTAATGCCAATTGCCAATCTACCAAAGCTCTTTCACGCGTATTGACTGGCGTTTTAGAAGCCAAATCTTTCAGTTTTTCAATATCCTGTTTTAACGAAAGATTACGAATCATCTGACGAACTTCAGCACCACGTCCAAAAATTTCAGTCCAAGCATCGCCCCAAGTAACCTGAGCCATCTCCCAAACTGCATTCTTTTCATCAACACTTTCGCGCCAAGTCTGCAAAATCTCAGTGTGGATCTTCTTAGGCTCTTTCACTTTAAATAAAGTTTCGATACCTGTAACTTGAAGTCCTGCCTTGAATTGCAAAAGACCTTTTAATGCCATCGCATTTTCAGACTTTTCAAATGCCGTTGCACCAAACGCCGGAGTAAATTGAATAAGCGCCTTTGACCAAGCTTGATTTTCCAAATGTCTAAGGAAAACTCTTTGCTCTGCAGTCAATTTATCGACCATCGTAGAAACGGCAAAAGACAGTCGAGTCTGTTGCGAAGCCACCGGTGCCTGCTCTGGCGCCTTGCCTTCAAGTAGTGACTCTAGATCCTGCGCCATTGCTGGCGAAACAAGAGCTAAAATCACAGAACCACGAACAAACAAATTCTTCATCATAACAACCATCCAACTTGGACTGATGCCACTGCTAAATCCAACTTAAGAGGACCCGTTAAGTACTTCGCTGTGTAGTTTTGATAGCGCAATTCAAAGCGCGTAGAAACATTTTGATTTGCCCAAATACCAACACCTAGACCCGCAGAATAAGTTGAAGTTGCTCCGGACTTCAGCTTCACCTGACCAGCCCCTACTTGAGTGTATACATCAAAGTGAGCAACACCTTGATCCAACCATTTCATTTTACCATAGATTGGATAAAAGTTTACGTAAGCACCCATTTCATTCAAAGGGTAATCCATATCAGGAATTGCAGCTTGAGAAGTCTGAGGATTCGCATTGTGATCTGCAATCGCCTTCTCGACCATCGCATTACCTTCAGCTGTCAAACGATTGAAGTAGTAGCTATATTTAGCACCCACAGACCACTTGTGGTTGATGTGGTATTGAGTATTGAAACCTAAGCCAGTCGCCCGGCTATAAGTATCGCCACCAAAAGTCCCCGACATTTCAGGAGCAAATTCAAACCGATTTTCACGATTAACTGTACGATTTTGCACAATTGAAGTATTCACTTCTGGGTTTAAAGCACGAGCCTTTTCAAGCAAAACTGTGTTTCCACCTAAGCTATCAAAATCTTTTTCAATATTTTCAGCTGCGTTAGCAGAAGTAGCAACCGCTACCGTCAACAAAGATAAAACTAATTTTTTCATTTGTTAGTCCCTTCATCAGGCAAACCAGGATTTGGAAGTGGAGCAGCTGTCGACGCAACTGTTGTTACATTAAAGCTGATCGTTTTTTGAATCTTTTTAGAGTCCAAAGAGCTTCTATTTGAAAGCTCAACATCCATATTGATAGTATAAACTTTCATAAGCTCTTTTTGATCAGGCGTCCAAGTGAATCGGCATTTGTGCAAAGAGTTCTTTGCAAAATTACACTTCAATTCCGCCATAGCTGGTAGACCACGGATATTTTTAATTCCAATCACGGCTTCAGCTTTTTGATCAAAAATCATGAACGGGATCACGTTCTTTTCACCAACCAGAACTTCATTTGTCGCTTCAATGGTGGTATCCACAGCTCCGAAATCTGTAGCCACGTTCACATTGACTTTTGAGGGAGCCGAGAACAAACCGTATCTGTTCAAAGCCACCAGCTCAAAACCAGAAGCTAATACCGAATCCGTCAATTCAACGCCACTTAGGTTTACTTTCAAATCAATCGTCCATTCCTTCGTAGTCAAATCACCACGGTTTCCGTACTCTGTAATATAAGGCGCCAACGAAAACTTGTAGTTACCAGAAGAAAGAACCAAACGTGGCTTTTCGCTGTCAACACCAGTACCCTCTGGATCCTGGACAACAACTTTAACGTAATAAGTAGAGTTTTCTCTCATCAAATTATCTTTAACTTCGATAGATTTGATGATCGGATTGCGGGCCACCTTTTGAACAACAAAGCGCACTTCTTTATGAGTAATCAAAATTGGATCATTGGCTTTAGTTGATTGAGCCACGCCTTCAAGGTGAAGAACCATCTCTTGATAATAACCATTGAAAACAGTGCCGTTAGCTGGGGTCCAGATAAACTCACCTGTCGCAGCATTAAAACTTGCACCAGGGAAAGCCGCCAAATTCGAGATTGAAACTTCACCAACATAGTCGGGAAGTAAGGATCTTAATACGAATGTGACCTTTCCGCTCTCGCCCTCACGAAAAGAAACCACTTCGGGTCCATCAATGCGTAAGGCATCGGACTCGATTGGTTTTGGAATCTCAGGCTTTGTCTGAGGCGGCTGAGCATTTTCAACAGCTTCGCCTTTACCTGCCAACGGATTTTGTTTTAAATCCGAACAACCCAAAGTCAAAACCAATGACAACGCCAAAGGAAGACTTGCAATTTGGAATAATGAATTCGTATTTTTCATATTACTACCCCTGACCTGATCTTCTTAAAACAAACGGATAAGTGACTTCAACATCGACGCCGCCCTCTGGGACTGGGAATTTCCATGTCTTTAAGCGCATCACGATACAATCTTCAACCGCTTTTGAATTCAAATTTGATGAATCAACATTAGCTGATTTTACTAATCCAGAACCGCCAATCACAAAGGCAACCGCAACACGACCATTAAGACCTGCATTGCCTTGTAGACCTTGTTCATAGCAAAAGCGCACTTGACCTAAATTACGATTGATAACAGCTGCAATTTGGTCACGATCCAAACCCTTTGCAACAGATGCTTCCGCACCCAAAGGAATCGGAGTCGCCCCCGTTGAACCCGTTAACGCTAGTTTACCGTAGCCGGCTTGTCCGCCACCTTTACCTTTAGTGCCGTATCCGCCAGCTCCATTCACATTGTTACCTGCGCCTAAGGCCGCACCAACAACACCTTTTGCATAAAGAGACGTTTGAACTCCACCCGAACCTTGTGTTCCGCCGCCCAAACCTGGCCCTGCAGAACTTTGTGCAGCTCCAATATCCAAGCCACCTTTATTCTTTCCAGAACTTAGACTTCCAAGCGCAGAAAGTGCACCCATCCTTTTCAAACCAGCCACTTTTGATGGAGCAACTTTGTTTGTCGTTTGAGTTTGTACATTTGCCTGCTGCTTCATTTTTACAGTTTCAGGTTTTGGAATATTTTTGACAATCTTTACAACCTGCTGCTTCAACTCTTCCTCTAACTTAGGAGTTGTCTCGGGAGCAAACTTAAGCACCCCAAGTCCCGCCGAAAAAAGAAAAATCATCGCAAGAACCGACATCCACCATAACTTTTCAGTTTCTTCTGGATTCTCGTTATCTTTATGAGTTGCCTCTACAGCTTCAACAATTTTCAAATGCCCCAACGAACCTACTAAATAAGGCTTTTGAGTGGTCAATGAAGAGTCAATCTGACCTAACTCTTGAAAGTTGATTTTCTTCTGCTCAAGTAGAGTCGTATCTTTGACAAGCTCTAAACGGCTTGTATCTGCGCGACGAATAACTTTAGCTGCGCCGCCATCCCAAGCGAACACACGAACTACTTTTCCTTCTTTATCTTCTAAAACTAAATTTCTTTCCATGAATCACCTACTGCTTCGTTGCAGACTCTTCCAAGCGATCTTTGAAGTCAGTTCGCACACCAATTAAAGAATCAAATACTTTGTCTGCTTCGACAGTAGTCACTGCTTCATCAGAAAAATGATATTTACCTTGAACCAATAAATCTTCGAAATTGTGGTTAGTTGTCGAAGCTCCCGCCTTTGCTGCGGCTTCCTTCGCCTCGGCGGCCATCACCACATTCGAAGTCAAAAGCATCATCAAAGAAGTCAAAAGCATCGCAAAATGTTGTTTCATTATTGAACTCCTTTTTGGCTTGTTTCAGCCGACATATTCGCCATACGCCCCTCAAGATATTGAACCATTGCCTTATTACCGGCTTTCATCTCAAGATCCTTCAATTTTTCCGCCGCCACTTTATCCATCGGTTGAGCCCGCAGCGCATTTCGAGCAGCTTCAAGCTCTACCAATGAAGGTTTCGCCTGTTGAACGGTACTAGGCTTTAAAGCTGTTAAAAATGCTTTATCATCAGCAGGAGCTACCGCAGTCAACGCTTGCACTTCTGCCTCGAATAACGACTTCAAACGGAACTCGACCACAGAGGCTGCTTGCAAAGACTCTTTCCAAGAACTTGACCAGAACTCTTTTACCTTCGCAGCTGCCATATCCGATTTGTTACGATAAGGCGCTGACTGTTGACCTAAAAGACTCATGTACTCTGATTGCTCGGCATCAGAAAGACCTTCAGGCAAAGGCAAACTCAAGATTTCATTATAAAAACGATCTGCTTCTTTAGCGACAACTGTCAATCCAACGACCTGCGAAGTCCAGTCTCCAGAGGAAATAGCTTTTGCCGCCAACTTCTCAAAATCCTCTAAAAGTTTAGCACGATCTTTGATCGACTTAACCATCAGCTTCTGATTGGCAGCATCCATTTTATGACTTTCAATTTTCACTGAAGATGCCAGCATTTGCTTAATAAGGTCATCCTTAAGAATCAACTTTCCTGCCACCGTTTTCTTCAACTTCTCTTCTTTTTCAACCATCTGAACAAGACTCGCTGAAGGCGTTTCAACATACTTATCAAGCATCATTGAAGCCAGAACCTCTGGATTTCTTAGCAAAGAATTCCATTGTTTTTTCAGCTCAACTTCGAACTGAGGTGAATTCTTCACAAGCTCGGCTGCTGCCACCGCTTTTTCGTCTTCACTTTTCGAAACCTCAATGAACTTTTTCAAATAAGGAGCAGAACTCGCGCCGGTCAGCTCTGCATATAAAGCCAATTTAAGAGCTTTTTTATCTGCAGCTAGAATATTTTCCGGCAAGACTTGAGTGGCTGCCATCGCGCCCTTGAAATCCATGCGCAAATCCATGTAGTGCGCGGTTTTCGCAGTGGCCATCGCCTTATCTTCCGCCGACGCGGACGATAATAACGTCAAGTCCTGAGCCGCAGATAATGCGGCAGCAAGATCGCCACGCTTTTCAGCCAATGCCATTTTGTTTTTCAAATAAACCGCTTTATCTTTTTCATCAGCAGCGGACATCTTAAATCTTTGAAGAGCCGTCCAAGCCTGGTCCGCACTGACTGCCGCCAAAGAAGCAACTTGATTCAGAATGGACTTCTGGGAAAGAGCCTGAAGGTTCGACCCCGCTGAATTGTACTGTTTAGACTTCACAAACGAATTGTGAAATTCGACAGCGGCCACTTCAATCGCCGCATCGTCTTTCATAGAGGCCAAAATATCCAAGGATAAGTCTGAAGCTTTTGTACGCAAATCCATTGGGGCCGCTTCATTTAAAGCCAAGGCTTTTAAAAGAGGCAAGGCATCCTTCATCTGATCAGCTTCGTAAAAGCGATAAGCCTGTTGATAACGAACTTCCCACTGTTTTGTTTTTAAAGGAGACTTCGTTAGGTATTCGTTTTGGGCCATTGATAAAATGACGTTGTCCTTAGATTTTTCACCAAGTTCAATGCCTAATAGAAGATGATTTTCAAGTTCTTTATCAACCAAAGTGCCAGAGGCAACTTGGTGAAGTTTCCAAGCACGCTCCCATTGATTTAAATCACCAGCCAATTGAACAGCCCATTGATTCATCTCTTTTTCAAATCCAAAGGAACCCAAATAGCCTTCATAAGCAGAAAGTAACTCAACAGTTGGAGCTTTTTTGTCCGCTTGGTTCCATGTTACGATAGAGACCTTAATAACTTTACGAGCCTCTTCGACCTCTTTTGGAAACTGCGCCTTCAATTGCGCAGCTAAAGAAAAAACTGCTGCAAAAGTATCGTATGCTTTTTCTTTTTGACCATTATCCAAATACAGAGCTGCCAAGTGGGCTTGGGTTTGAATTCTTTCCTGCGGAAGGCTTTGATACTGATAAACATGTTCCCAGGCTTTTAAAGCATCGGCTTTTTTACCCGTGCGCTCAAGTTCAGCAGCAACGGTCGTGATATTGTTAATTTTAGTTTTTTCTGGAGACAGCGTAAAAACAGCCTCCAAGTCCCCAGATGCAAATTCGCGTCCCGCAAAAGTTGCATAGTCTGCCGCCACTTCTTCATGGAACCCAGGATCGATCTGATTGGTAGCAGAACCTGTCTTTGATAAAAGAGCAGGGTTTTTCAAAATTTCATTTAACGCAGTCTTAGCCTTCGCTATTTGGCCTTGGTTAAACAAAGACCAAGCTCGGCGATAAGCTGCAAAACCTCGCGAAGAGGCATTGGGAGTCGCCAAAACCAATTCATAGTTTTTTTGCGCCTCTGCCCAATTGTTTTTCTTATAGTTAATTTCAGCGATCGACAAATACGCCTCGGCTTTCGCCACTGGATCAATAGCGTCGGCCGCAATTTTATTATAGGTCGTGATTGCAACTGCATCATTACCCAAAAGTTGGTGAAGGTGACCCATTTGCACCATCACCTTTCCTTTTGAGGCGGCAGGAACTTTCTCTAGGACTTCATTGTAAAGTGAAAGTGCTTTCTTTCGGTCCGCGGCACCGGCAACGCAGGTGACACAACCAGAATCAAGCTCTTCCATAGAGGCTACCCGAGCTCTTTCAGCCAGCAAGTCTGCTAAACGCAGAGTCACCGCGACTCGAGAGTTATCCATAGGCGCCAAAGTCAGATAAACTTTGTTTAACTTTTCAATTAAGTAGTCTCTATTTTTTGCACCGTCATCAGCTTGAGCTTGCATTGAAGCCAAGATCGACAAAGCAACGATTAGACTTTTCCCGTTTAAGTTCATACCCCTCATCCCCACTTTTTGAGGTTTACCTTGCTCTACTTCGTCAATACGGCAAAACGAATCTCACTGTATCCAGTGTGAGCCATTGCCAAAACGACAGAGTTCAAAGTTTCATACTTCGTCCGACGGTCCGCTTGAATAGTCAAAATACCCTTAAATTCCTCTCCAGGATGAGTCTTTTGCCATTCTTGTCTTGCCGTTAATAATTCCGCAACCAAGCTGTCTTGGGTTACTTCTTTATCTTCAAGGAAGTATTTTCCATCTTCAAATTTTACGACAGTATTACGTTCTAACAAATCTGCAGCCGCCGCTTTCGGAAGCTCGGTATTCTTGCTAAGGAAAAGGATGTCTCCTGTACTAGAGAAATTCATCAATAGGAAGATTACCAGAATCGAAAAGGCATCAATCAATGCAGTCAAAAGAAGATCTGCAAACAGACTTCTTTTTCCTTTGTTAGACTTTGGATTCAGAACCGAGTGTGACGCCAGTTCAGATCCTAATGTTGTTTCAGCTAAAACACTACGACTGATCATTTGCATACTCCCTTAGAGTGGAACAACACCCAGGTCTCCCATGCCCGCCTTCTTAAAGGAGTCCATGAGATCAATGATGTCTTCGTAATTAGTTTGTGACTTTGGTTGAATCAATGCTGTTCTCAAGCCCGGCTCAACATGACGGATTTCCGTTGCAAGCTTATTGACTGCATCTAAATCCGGCTTGCCTTGCACCCCTTGAACCTTTGCTTTTCGCAAATTCGCAGGCACTGCTGCAGAATCCCGAACATCAATAGTTACAGAACCATCAAGCTCCATGAAAATCCAAGCGATCGGCTTTTTTTCTGTTTCAGCAGCCGATTGACCGCCAACAGCTTGCTTAACATTCATCGATCCAATCTGCATCCACACCGCTGTGATCAACAGGAAGCAGATGCAAGTTGAAAGTAAATCGATGAACGGAATCAAGTTCAATTCAAAGTCTAAATGCTTTTTATTGTGGCGCATACGCACTCCAATTTTTATTCAAGCTTTAAGACTTGATTAAGCGTTAATTTCTTTATCTTTATTTTGACCTTTGAACGACTTGAATCCTACTGGCTCATATGTGTACGAAAGCCAATTGAAAACTTTCAATGCACCTTGATTCAAATCTTCTGAAAGGTGGTTCGCACGGTTCATCAAAATTGCGTAAGCAACAAGCGCTGGAATCGCAGTGATAAGACCGTAAGCAGTCGCGTTCATCGCCTCAGAGATACCTGCCGCAAGCAAAGCTGCTTTTTCAGCAGGAGCTGCATAAGAAACCGCCGCGAAAGACTTGATCATACCAGTGATAGTTCCAAGTAGACCAACTAGTGTTGCCACGTTACCCAACATTGACAAGAAACCAGTACGACGATCTAACATCGAGTTTTCGTGAATAAGAACTTCATCCATTTTTGCTTGGATCTCTTCTTTACCACCAAGGAATTTTGCTGATTTTGCACCCGCTTCAATAGCGCGAGCAACAGGCTCGTTAGCAGCCATGTTTTTAGCTTTGTCGATCACTTGATCGATTTCGCCACGACGAATGTGATCTTCAAACCCAGCAGCAATTGCAGTCTGAGTGATCTTTTTCTTGAAGAACAAGACATTCACTCTTTCAACGATAATCGCAAAAGACGCCAACTGAAGTAGCAAAATTGGCCACATCCAGAAACCGCCGTGCTCAAATGCAAGTGCCATTTTTGTTAGAATTTCCATAACCCCTCCGTGTATTTAACAGTTTTTATAAACCGCTTTTTTAACCATGTTTTTTTAAACAGTTTTTTTTCTTTTTAAATCTGCCCGACCTTTACCTACCAAGGTCTAGTACGCTTTTAGCAGACCACCTCGTTAAGAAACTGTCATCAGCAAATTGACATAGTTCTGACATTTTCTTTCTATATTTCGCAGAATGTTGGAGTTTAGCTCTGATATAACAGCTATTTAGCAGGTAAAGAAACTAAGCCAAAAACAGCTTGATGCTTATTTTTTAAGCTATTGTTTAAGATCTTAAATTTACTGGTATTAGAGTGATAACTCACTCTATCGATAGTAAGCTGCCGCTTTTTTAAACTTCGCTTACAAGAATATGATTTATTTTTTTAGAATAATTTTAGCTTCCAGAGGAAAGTGATCCGAAGTTACGACGGAGTGCAGTATTTTTGTATCTAAAACATCAAATCCCCGCACAAAAAGATGATCCAACTTCAAAAATCGACGGTCCAAAGGAAACTCAACATGGTGAAGTTGCAAGTCTCTAAAAATAGCTTTCATTGCCAAAAATCTTTTTAAATTCCAGGTATTAAAGTCACCGGCAAGCAACACAGGCCCTGAAAACTGGGAAACCTTCTGAGCAATTTCTTCAAGCGACTGTATAAACACACCGGTCGTCACAAAATTCAAAACATGCGAAGAGACAATCAAGGCCTTGGTCCCTTGAAAGTCATACTCTGCAAACAAACTAATCTTAGGAGTCAACCAAAACAACTCGCGAGAGCGCGGCCTTAAAAAATCCACCTGACTGGCATTTTGTTTTGATCCGATTGCGACTCCTGTGGAAGATTTATTTAAACTGTATTCAAAACTCTGAGCCACATTCCAACACAACTCCCCCAACTGAACTTTCCACTCCGGGGGAGTTTGCTGAAACAACATGGTCTCTTGTAAAAGTAAAAAACTTTTTTCTTCCGATAGACTTCGAAGATCTCGAGCAAAATTATCTCCACGCTGACCTTTGAAGACATTCCAAATTAAAATGGAATGCGCTTCATTAAGCTGTAGCGCACTTTGAGTTTCACCCCACTGGGACAATGTTTGCTGCGGATACTTCCAAATCAAAGTCAGCTCGTTTCTAAATACTTACTTCACTTTTGCTAGCCATTCGTCGCCAACAGAACTAACCGGCAAAGCCAAAGCCTGCTCTTTTTCCGCTTGAGCCAGTAAAGTCGACAAATAGCGTTCAGTATTTGAGGCGATAATAACTACGATGTTCTTACCTTTGTTTTCAGGTAAACTTGCAAGCTTCAAAGCCACCTTTATTGCCGCGCCCGAAGAGATTCCAACAGGAATTCCTTCTTTGCGAATCACCTGCCTAGCCATTTCGAAGGACTCTTCACTTGAAACCTGTTCAATACTGTCAATGACCGACCGATCAAGTAAGCCCGGAATAAATCCCGCACCGATTCCTTGAATTTTATGCGGACCTGGCTTTCCTCCAGACAAAACTGGGCTCTCTACAGGTTCGACAGCAACCATTTGAACCGCGGGCTTCTTCGATTTCAAAACTTGTCCAACTCCCGTTATTGTTCCACCTGTTCCAACGCCACTGACAACAATGTCAACTTGCCCGTCCGTATCATTCCAAATTTCCAGAGCGGTTGTTTCGCGATGAATAGCCGGATTGTCTAAATTTTCAAACTGGGAAGGCATGAATGAATTATTTCTCTCTGTTGAAAGCTCTAAAGCTTTTGCGACAGCCCCACGCATACCCAACGGACCTGGAGTCAAAACTAACTCAGCCCCTAACATTAACAACAAAGTTCGACGCTCTTGAGACATCGTCTCCGGCATAGTCAGAGTCAATTTATACCCCTTCGCCGCGCAAACAAAAGCCAACGCAATGCCCGTATTTCCAGAGGTAGGTTCGATGACTTCCATACCCGGCTTCAATCGCCCTTCAATCTCGGCCCGTTCTATCATATTCAGCCCAATACGGTCCTTAACCGAACTTAAGGGATTAAAGAATTCCAGCTTTAGAAAAATGCGTGCCCCTAAACCTTTATTGAGTCTTTGCATTTCCACCAACGGTGTTTTTCCGATAGTCTTTGTGATATCCGCAAAAGTACGCATAGATTCCCTTTCTGAGATGATAAGCCCTTTAAAACTATCACTAGTTCTTCAGAGCGAAAAGTCAGGTTTTGAAGATGTCCAGTTTTGCAACAGACCGCCAATAAAAACCTAATGTTTATTGCCGCAAAACACAGACTTTTGTCGCTAGAACAAGCACTGCTTTCTCAAGGGGCCGCATTCTTAGAAACAAACACGAATCTTACCAGCATTTCACCCCAATTTAGCAGGAAGACTTTTAGGATAAACTTATGACTATCACTCAAAAAGACAGTGTATTTACCGTCTCTACAGAAATGATTCCCGTCGACAAAGTCATCCCCTATGACCTTTATATAAACTCTTCGGGCCGCGAAGGCTTCGAACGCTTCGTCTGTATTTTCCGCCGAGGACGTGTCCTTTCGGATCACGAACTGCACGAAATAAAACAGCGATTTCAACACCTGTATGTTCGCGAAACCGAACGAGGCCCTTTCTTAAAAGCTTTCACCGACCTTACGGGAGTGCCTCAAGAAAAACGAGCCTTGGTCGTTAAAGACTCTGCCATCAAGCATCTTGGAAATATTTTTTCAAAAGACAAAGAGCTCACCTCCGAAGTCCTTAACGAGTCCCTGGGAGGCTGTAAAGACTCGGTTGAAAGCATGGTCCAACTGATCAAAGCTGACGATGTAGATAAAATTCAAGAATTGATTGGCAAGCTATCGTTTCATGACTTCTATACTTTTGATCATTCAATTAATGTCGCCATGTACTGCATCTCTATTTACAAAATGATCAAACCCGATGCCTCCGATCAAGAGTTGATCGTCGCTGGCCTTGGGGGCCTTTTGCATGATATCGGCAAAATACGCATTCCAACAAATATCATCAATAGTCCCTTTAAACTAAAGGATGACGAATATCACATGATTCGCCAACACCCAGGTTGGGGCAATGACCTTATCGCTCAGCCTGATGTTTCAACCCACGGCACTCCAAAAAATATTATTCAACAAGTGATCTATCAACATCATGAAAATTACGATGGTTCTGGCTATCCAAACAACCTTCAAGGTGAAAGCATTCACGTACTTGCCCGGCTAACCGCAATGTCCGACTTTTTTGATGCGATCACCACTCGCCGTAGTTACCACGAAGTTCTTAGCGCTGAAGAAGCCCTTAATTTAATGAAAAACTCGGTTGGTAAAAAGCTAGACCCCAAACTGTACAAACTTTTTAGCAGGCATATGATCAACCATAAGCATTGCCATGTTGACGGAGACTACCATGTTTGCATTCATGACAGTTTTGATCCTTGCCAGCCTAGAATCGTTGCTCCCTGGGAAATTCCAGACGATCCCGTTGATAATGCCGCGACTATCGTCCATCAAGATTTTAAAAAGTCTTCCTAAATTCGACATGGATTTGGTCTTTTGATAGCCTTTATCTATGAAGACCATTTTCTTTTTAAAAGCGATCGCCTTTGGGGGCATTATTGCTTGGAATGCCAACGGAATTGCTCAGAATCTACCGGCAGACGCAAAAAGCAGCCCATCTAAAATCAGTATTCTCATCTATCAAAAAAATCATTTAGGCTTTAAAAGCTCGGATAAAATCGAAAAATTACAAAATTCAATCTCTGTCAATGGCCTCAGTATTCCTGCGTCCTCTTATGAAAAAGCCTTCGAAATTTTCCAAAAGCTTGAGCGTCTTGAAGAAACCAGTAAGATTCAATGCGACGCAGGTATATACGTCCACACAGTTATCCAAGATAAACAAAAGAAATTTGTCACGAACTGCCTCAATTCATCTCATTTTGCCGAACTTTCAAAATCGTTATCTAGACTTAAAGAATTAGTGAAGAAATAATGTTTATGCTAAGAAAAATTCTCAACTCAACATTCACAATTCCGTTCTTAATCCTGCCAAACTTAATCACAGCGAGTACCTCGTTAGCAAATGAATCCTACTCGCTGGATGGGGCCCGAGCCGACTTCAGTCAGCTGCTTCAGAACATTCAAAAAATTCAAGGCACGGCAACCGCAAATCCATGCAAAATCGGAGACTCAAAGAGCTGCCAAATGGAGGACTACTGCGAACAAATTGCCCCGAACAAAGAACAGTTGCAGCTTTATAAGAATGAAGAAGGCCGATCACTACCTAATTTCGTGGTCATTGAAAACTTAAACTTTTTGAATTCTTGTGGAGCCAATGACTTCATCACGACGGTGGGACAAACTGAACCCTACTCTCAATCAAGATATGCCTACTACCCGCCCAGAGATGAAACCCCAGAATACAAAACCTATGTTAAAAATCTAAATGCTCAACTGAGCAAAGACGTACCACGCATAAAGAAAAGCCTCGAGACGACCCGGCAAGGTGTGATTCGTTTTATCGAAAGCAAACGCAATTCTAAAAACTCGAAAGAGGTAGACAATATTATTGACCGAGTTAAAAAAATTAAAATGGTCGATATTAACTTCAAGGACGACATACAGGCGGCCTCTTGCGCTATGCCGAATGCCTTCTACAGTCCAGATGAACACTCTATTCTGATTTGCCCTAGCCTTTTTAACATACCAGAAGCGGCTTTAGAGCAAGTTCTAGCCCACGAACTTAGCCACGGGATAGATCCTTGCGCACTCACAAGAAACTATATGGGCGTGGAAAACGCGAATAAAGGCGAAGGTTTTAAAGCTCTGAAGCCGGACGAGGGAATCTTTGCAGGAACTCTTAAATGCTTGGCCAAGCCCACCAGCATGAATGTTCGTTCAAGTACGGCGGATCAAGTCCGTAAAGAACTTGAAGCACTTTACGATGAAACTATGAGTGAATTCGCCGATGAGTATGCTAATGAAGACAGTGCCGGAAATGTTTCAGACACTGGCAAGGCTTCTTTTATCGAAGAACAACTCTTTAAAATCGGCGACTCTGAAGATGAAATTGGTCGATGCTTTGACTCCGCAGGTTCAGCACAGACACGCGAGGCTTTTTCAGACTGGGTGTCGTCAAAAGTACTGAGTGAAAAAATCAAGAACACCCCTGATATCAATCGCCGTAAACAGATTGCTTTTGAATCTATGGGATTATTTTTGGCCACTGGCTGCAACGCTGTGATCGGAAACTCAAAATCCTATCAAGGCGATGCCTTGAAAAACTACCCCAATCTTATGAGCTGCTCGAAAGCTGCCATCGACAGCGCAAAAGAACAAGAATCTAGGATGAAAATGAAGCCCGTCGAAACACATCCTTCGAATGAAAAGCGCTCGACCCGGCTATTTTTATCAGATCCTGAATTTCAAAAAGCTCTGGGATGCAAAAAAATTTCAGATGTTGAAAATTGTAAATAAAAAAAAGAGTCTCGATGTGAAACCTCGAGACTCCTTTTTTTAAATTAATTGCACCTGATAGAGCTGCACTTCCGAGACATTCCCCATGGCCCCCGGCTGCCCATCTACTGCAGGTTTTCCCGAAGAAGCATCAGGCCCCCTTTGACCTTTGCAGATATTGTCAACGTCTGCACCAGGGGGCCCTCCACGCTGCCCACGTTGAGGCTGAGAGGCTCGTCCCCCTAAACCTCCCGCTCCAGGCTGTTGATACAATCGCACAACCAGGGATCCCTTAGAGCTCTGTTTAAAAATGAGATTCGCCGTATCGGCCCCCGGCTGTCCATTTTCTCCCGGAATCGCGTCCGCGCCCGTGATTTCCCCGGGAAGGCCATCGTTTCGGCTTCGACAGTATGTCACCTCTTTGATTTGACTCTCTCCGTTTTTACGAACAACGCCCAAACTCTTTATGTCCACAACGGCTGCGGGGCCTCGGCCAGCCTGGCCAAGATCGGGCCACTCCCAAGATGCAAAGTCTTTACCGTTAGCACCTGGAAGCCCTCGATTGTAAACCGTCAGCAGACCATGAGCTTCTTGCGCTTCGATGCTAATGATAGAGGGCGTCTCATCATTTTGCCGAACTCGCTGTAGGACCTCGTCCTGAGTATAAGTTTCAATGATGGCACCCTGACTTTTAAAAATGATAGACTTGATTCTTAACGCATATCCGTGAGTGATGATGCGGGCCGTGGATTTAAGTTCAAAGCTGTAAGCCTCGATTTCAGTGTCTCGCTCAAGCTCAAGGGTTTTATCTAACTGCCAAACTCCATCTTTTGAAGAGGCCTGAAGGCCACCATCGGGAACTGCGGATGTCCCTACGTTTTTGTCTTTTATATCCACTTGGCAACCCAACTGCAGCGTATACAAACTCAAAATTAATACCGCCTTTAACACGCAATTCTTATTCATAACTCTCCTGAATTAATTAAGTGCAGGACAGTTCTTCAAAAAGCGCCACGGCCTAATTTTCAATCAAAATTGTTTTTAAAAAAGACCGTCCGCCTTCCGGATATCACAGGCGGACCAATAATCGGACATCGAAAACTAGATTGTTCGGCAAATCTAATAATTGCCCAAAACTAATTTATTTAATCGAACTAATGCCAATAACGGATGGCGACTTCTTACGTTCTCGGAGTCTGGTAATACCCAATCGGGATTTAAAGTCTGCAAATAACGTCCAACCGTCATTGCTGGAACTGTCGTGCTTGCAAAATGCCAAACACCAGCACCTTCAGGACTTTTAACGCTTAATTCCCCGAGCATATACAAGTGTTCGACGGCTTCCATCACAGGATACCATTGCCTAAAAGCGCCCGGGTTTTCAATTTGGGGTAACGTTTGATTCCGCACCGCCCTTTGAATTTCACTCCACAACGGACTGCTGTCATCATGACACTCTAAACATTGAGTCGAAGGCATTCGAACTACAGAAAAGCTTTTGCGATGTTGTTTGTATTTTGCTATTGAAAAAAAATGTTTAGAAAAACTATTGATCAAGTTTTCGCGAGCAGCCAAAGAGGCCGAAAAAAAGTCTTCACCAAAAGGAGGAAGCTCTTCTGAAAGCTCCTGATCACTTTTTTTGTAGGACAAAACATGGTCTGTGCTTAACGTGATAAAAGATCTAACTGATTCAACCCGCTTAATTCCCTCTAGAATCTGCAGTGATGAACCCAAGTTTCTTTCAAAGATCAAAGAAGTCGAAATTTGGTTTTTCAATTCCTGCCGATCTAACTGAATCACCAGGTCCGGCTGAAAGTACTCTATGGCCTGAATAAGAATTGGGCCTTCGTCAGATTCATGAATCAATAGCGAAATCTGACTCCCTAGGTTCTTTTCATCAAACAATGATCCACGCTGATCCGGCCAAGAACTGCCCGCCACCTGCCATCCAGCTTCTAAAAACCTTTGGCTAAGATGAGTTCCCAAACAACTACGAATATTGGTGATAAAAACCTTCATAAAGATTTCATATCGCAAAATATCGGGCTTGGCTATGCATGAAATAATAGCCACAAACACTTGATGGTGGATTCATCGCATAGGTCTCGGTCAACTGCACACCAACCTGCTTTTCGACATCCAATAACTGCCAAATTTTTAATTTTTGACTATGGTTAGGACAAGCTGGATAGCCTGGCGCTGGGCGTATCGAGCGATACTTTTCAGCGATAACTTCTTCAGTGCTCAAGTTTTCAGTTTGGCCAAAACCAAAATTATCACGCATCTGTTTATGAGCGTATTCGGCTAAAGCTTCCGCAATCCGATCGCCCAAGGCTTTGACCAAAATAGACGAATAATCATCGTGCTGTGCTTCAAACTCTTTCGCGAACTTCTCGACTTCAAAACCCGAAGTCACCACAAAAAAGCCAATATGATCATCCCCGCCCTCGTCGACCGGACGGATAAAATCAGCTAAAGAGTAGTGCACTTGATTATTTACAACTTTTTTTCGTTGCTGCCGCTCGAAATTAAGATCTACCAACAGCTTCTTTTGAGAATCGTAAACATGAACGGTCTCGTCCTGAGCTGCAGCAGCAAAAACACCAACCCGTATTCGTGGATTAAATCGCTTTTCTTGAACGATTCTTTTTAACAAAATCTGAGCTTCGTTAAATAACTTTGTTGCCTCTACACCGTATTTTTCGCTTTTTAAAATCTGCGGAAAGCTACCCTTTAGCTCCCACGCCCAAAAGAAGGGGCCCCAATCAATAAAGGGTTCAACTTGCTCTAATGAAACTGGAATATCCCAAACACCCGTGCGCTGAGGAACGGGTAAAGCTTCTTTTTTCCAATCGCACTTAAACTTTGCTGCCCGAGCCTCTTCCAAAGAGATCTCTTCCGACGCATTCTGGGAATTTTGATAGTACTCGCGAGTCTCTTTGTTTTTATTTTTTACTTCTTTACGATACTCCGTTTGCGTCGTCGGACTCATTAACTTATTACAAACCTCGACAACCAACGAAGCATCCGCCACGTGAACGACAGGCCCTTCATAATGAGGGTCCAATTTTACAGCTGTATGCACCCGACTGGTGGTTGCACCACCGATGAGAACTGGCAAATCCATTTTTTGTCTTGATAGCTCTTGGAGGTTAAAAATCATTTCATCCAAGGATGGAGTGATAAGACCACTCAACCCCAACATATCGGCTTTATGCTCTTTAACGCTTTCTAAAATCTTAGACATTGGAGTCATCACTCCCAGATCCACGACTTTATATCCGTTACAAGCCAATACAACCGAGACAATGTTCTTTCCAATGTCATGCACGTCGCCCTTGACCGTCGCCATTACAACCGTACCCTGGCTTTGCATTGATGCGGCCTCGGCTTTTTCTTTTTCCATAAAAGGTTCTAAGTGCGCGACGGCCTTTTTCATCACCCGAGCACTTTTCACAACCTGAGGCAAAAACATCTTCCCTTGCCCAAACAATTCACCAACGACTTTCATACCGTCCATCAATGGACCTTCGATGACATTCAAAGGCCTACCATATTTAAGTCGTGCTTCTTCGGTGTCCTCGACAATAAATTGATCAATGCCTTTGACAAGAGCGTGACTGATCCGAGACTCTAACGAGCCGTTTCTCCATGCAAGTTCTTCATGAGAGGCCGAGTTTTGTGTCTTATCGGCTTTGAACTGATCTGCAATCTTTAAAAGCTCCTCGGCAGCATGAGGATGGCGGTTAAGAACGACATCTTCGACACATTTCTTTAAGTCAGGATCTATCTCTTCATAGACCTCTAGCATACCCGCATTAACGATCCCCATATCAAGTCCCGCTTGAATTGCATGGAACAAAAAGACGGAATGCATGGCTTCGCGCACTTTGTTATTTCCTCGGAAACTAAAACTAAGATTACTAACACCCCCCGAGGTATATACCTCGGGCATCTTTTGCTTGAGCTCACGAACCGCTTCGATAAATTCGACCGCGTAATTATCGTGCTCTTCCATTCCCGTAGCAACTGTCAGAATATTCACATCAAATATAATATCTGCCGCATCAAAATCCGCTTGGGTTGTTAATAAGTCATAAGCTCGGCGACAGATTCGAATCTTATCTTGCTTGGTAACGGCCTGTCCTTGTTCATCAAAAGCCATCACCACAACTGCCGCACCATATTTTTTGATCAAGCGGGCTTGTTTTAAAAACTCTGTTTCACCCTCTTTTAAAGAGATTGAATTTACAATCGCTTTTCCCTGAAGGCATTTCAAACCTGCCTCGATGACCTCCCACTTTGAAGAATCCACCATCACCGGGACCCGAGAAATATCTGGCTCGGCAGCCATAAGATTTAGAAAATGAGTCATCGCCCGAGGACCATCGATCATTCCCTCGTCAAAGTTCACATCAATGATATTTGCTCCATTATCAACCTGCTGCCGTGCAACCTGTAAAGCCCCATCATAATCATTCTCTTTAATGAGTTTTGCAAATTTGGGCGACCCTGTGATATTCGTTCTTTCACCGACCATGACAAAACTTTTAACGTCTTGCCAAACCAAATTAAATGGTTCCAGCCCTGATAAACGAAGCCCTTGGATTTTTTGAATAAAGTTTTTCCGAGTCTCTTTATCTTTTAATGTCTGCACGACCACCGAGATATGCTTCGGCGTCGTCCCACAACATCCGCCCAAAATATTAACAATGCCTTGCTCGACCATCAGGCCAAGCTCGTAAGCCAAGGACTCTGGTGTTTCGTCATAACCGGTCGGGCTGAGGGGATTTGGAAGCCCCGCATTCGGGTAACAACTAATATAGCAGTTTGCCACCCGCGAAAGCTCTTCGATATAAGGCCGCATTTCGTGGGCCCCCAAAGCACAGTTAATTCCAACACTCAACGGCCGTGAATGACGGATTGAATTCCAAAAGGCCTCGACAGTTTGCCCCGACAAAGTACGCCCCGAAAGGTCCGTGATCGTAACCGAAATCATCAAAGGAATGCGGGTGTTTAATTTTGCCTCGACAGTGGCATGAGCAAATAAGGCCGCCTTCGCATTCAATGTATCAAAAATAGTTTCCACTAAGATAATATCGGCTCCGCCCTCAAGCAAGGCTTCGATCTGCTCTTGGTAGGCCACAACCAACTGATCAAATGTAACAGCTCGATAACCAGGATTGTTTACATCCGGGCTCAATGATGCCGTTCGATTAGTTGGACCGACGGCCCCGGCTACGAAAGTGCGACGTCCCGTTTTTTGCTGGTAATCCGCACAGGCCTTTTTCGCCAGACGAGCGGCCTCGATATTTAATTCTTTGACGATTGAAGCCAGGCCATAATCTTCTTGGGCAATCGTCGTCCCGTTAAAAGTGTTGGTTTCAATGATATCAACGCCGGCCTCTAGATATTGGCGATGTATTTCGTAAATAACCTCGGGCTTAGTTAAAACCAATAGGTCATTGTTGCCTTTAAGATCTTTTTCGTGTCTAGCAAAACGGGTTCCTCGATAGTCGGACTCTTGCAACTTATAAAGCTGCACCATCGTGCCCATGGCACCATCAAGAAACAGCAAACGTGAATTCAATAATGCAGAAAGCTCCTGCCAGCATTGAGCATGGATGTTCATTTAAATTCCCTAGGAACCTTTCAATCACTTAAATTTTTTAACAATATTAACGACCGTTTCAACGTCATTAAGAACATAGAAATGAGCACTTGGCACCCCGGCGGCTACCAAGCCTTCTACTTGCTTTTCAGCCCAACGCTGACCAATCTCGGCAGCGTGAGAGGGATTCTTTTGAACCTCATCTACTAATACATCCGGAAGATCGATATAGAAACTTTTAGGTAGGGACTTTAACTGCGACGCCGATCTAAGAACTTTTAACCCAGGAATAATTGGTACTTCGATGCCAGCTCCTCTGCACTGAGCTACAAAATCAAAATACTTTTGATTATCAAAAAACATCTGGGTCACAATATACTCGGCCCCAGCCTCGACTTTTTCTTTCAAAAACTGAATATCCTGTTTAAGGCTTGGCGCTTCAAAATGTTTTTCAGGATAACCCGCGACCCCTACACAAAAATTCAAAGCCGAAGCATTGTCCAACTCGTCAAGGAAATGCCCTTCGCGGAGGCCATGAATCTGCCGAACCAAGTCCACTGCAAAATCATTTGTCGAGCGATCAGGTCGAACTGGCTTTTTATAATTTAAAGCATCGCCTCGAAGAGCCAAAACATTTTCAATGCCCAAAAAGCTAAGCTCGATCAATGCATCTTCAGTTTCCTCGCGGGTGAAACCGAGGCAAAGAATGTGAGCCACAGTGTCGATTTTAAATCTATTCTGAATAATCCCACAGATACCTAAGGTGCCAGGTCGCTTTTTTAAAATTCTCTTCTGAATGGAACCGTCGTCCTTTTCGAGAAAGGAAGATACCGACGAATGAGACGTCACATCAATCCAGGCCGGCTGCAACGGCGCCAAAGCCTCAACCACATTTATAATATCCTTTGCACATCGCCCACGAGGCGGAGGTACAATTTCAAAAGAAAACAACGGGGATTTAGCATTTCTGATATGTTCGATGACGGTCATTCTCTATTGTGTAGAGATGTTAGGCCCTTCACGCAACTAGAATTTGCTCCTTCAGATGAAATACACCACATCAATAAAAAAGGGTCCCAAGCAGAGACCCTTTTATTTCTTAGAGTTAACGATCTAGTTTTTTCTTCAAAGCATCAAACTGAGGCGTTTTCATCCTGTTGAGCCCACTTCAATAAGCCAGCTTCAACCCCTTGCCCACGATGATCTGCTCGCACCCACATCACCATCTGAGCCCCCTGAGGAGTCCAGTAAAAACCCACTGGATCAGAGCCATGAATAGCAACAACCAATCGTCCATGACCTTCAGTGGCTTTCATCTTAAGTAAAGTCTGTTGAAATGAAATATTTCGAGACGCTGCTGTCCCCTCTAGGTGAAAGTCAGCCCTTAAAGAAGCTTCCTTCGGCAAAGCCCCTACGAGTGATTCCTCATAAGCTCGCGCTAGTAACGCAAGCTCTACTAAATTATAAAGTGATTCTCGGTAGTAATATTCCATAGAGCCAAGCTACCAAAAAATTAGATTTCCGCACAGTCGTGAACTGAAATGAATCAGGAACCCAGTCCAATGACTGGGTCTTAGCCTAACCAAAGCGTCCCGTGATGTAGTTTTCAGTCCTTGAGTCCGTTGGCGTCGTAAAGATTTTTTCAGAGGCACCAAACTCGATCAAATCCCCTAAATACATGAATGCAGTATAGTCTGAGACTCGAGCAGCTTGATGTAGATTGTGAGTCACCATTACGATCGTAACGTCTTTTTTTAGTTCACCAACGAGCTCTTCAATATGAGCCGTAGAGATTGGATCTAAGGCACTGGTGGGCTCATCCAAAAGTAAAATTTCCGGCTCCGTTGCAAGCGCACGGGCTATACAAAGACGCTGCTGCTGACCACCGGACATTGCGGTGGCCGATTGATGCAAACGATCTTTAACTTCATCCCACAGCCCCGCCTGCTGCAACGACTTTACGACCGTCTCTTCGACGAAAGAGCGATTTTTAATACCGCGGACCCGCAAACCATAAGCAACGTTTTCGAAAATAGTTTTAGGAAAAGGATTCGGCTTTTGAAAAACCATCCCGATGCGCATTCGCACTTCCATGGGGTCTATTTCTTTCGAAAGAATATTACGACCACCTGGATGCAATAAAATTTCACCCTCGTAGTCCGTCGTATTATAAAGATCGTGCATACGATTGAAACATCGTAAAAGAGTGGTTTTCCCACAACCAGACGGTCCAATCAAGGCCGTGATTCTATTTTCAAAAATGGGCAATGAAACACCCTTGATAACTTTTTTATCACCATAGCTAAAATGCAGATCTTTAACTTCGGCCCGCAACTGAGGCACCGAAGAAGTTTGATTGTCTAAATTCATATAACTACCACTTCATTTTTTTTCTGAATTTGTAACGGATATAAATGGCAATACCATTCATAAAAAGAGTCATTCCCAGCAATACCACACCGGTGGCTGCCGCATTCACATGAAACTCGGCTTGAGGCCGAGAGACCCAATTAAACATCTGGATCGGCATCACCGTGAAGGGATCTTTCAACCACTGAAACGACAGATAAGGAAAATGCCCCTGCACCGGAGCAGAAGGTAGAAACGCGATAAAAGTCAAAGCACCAATTGTAATCAATGGCGCTGTTTCACCGATAGCCCGAGACAGCGAGATAATGACACCAGTCAAGATCCCACCAGAGCTGTAAGGCAAAATATGATGGCGGATGGTTTGCCATTTACTAGCCCCAAGAGCGTAAGAGGCTTCGCGAATCGGTTGAGGAATTGTTCGGATCGCTTCTCGGGTTGTCACAATAACAATTGGCAAAACCAATAAACCTAAAGTTAAACCCGCCGCCAAGATCGACTGCCCCAACTGCAAACGATAAACAAAAAGACCTAATGCCATCAAACCAAACGTGATCGAAGGGATTCCTGCAAGATTTATGATGTTTAACTCGATAATCAAGGTCAGCCAATTCTTTGGAGCATACTCTTCCAGGTAAACACCCGCAGCCACACCTAATGGAATCGCGCAAAGGGCCGTCACTAGCATCACGCAAAACGTACCTACCCATGCGGACAAAATCCCTGCTCGCTCTGGAAAACGACTTGGAAAATTCGTAAAAAATTCGTAACTCAGTCTTGGCACACCAGTCATAGCTAAATCTAAAATTAAAGCCAATAACACAGTTAAAGCGAACAGCAATGAAAGCAATCCCACAAAGGCAAAAGCAAAATCTTTAAACTTTCTTTGGCGAATGTTCTTTTTAAGATCAAAAGAACTCATGACTCTTTCTCCTGAAATCGACGGCGAATCCAAAGACCCAAAATATTAAAGACCATCGTGAAAACCAACAGCGTTAGTCCCGCCACATAGATAGATTGATAGCCAATCGATCCATGCGGAAGATCACCTAAGCTCACCTGAACAATAAAAGCCGTGATAGTCTCAGAGGGTTGAGTTGGGTCCAGACTTAAATTCGGCTGCATACCTGCCGCAATAGCAACCACCATGGTTTCCCCAAGCGCCCGAGAAATTCCTAAAATATAAGCCGAAGTGATTCCTGAAAAGGCCGAAGGTATAACGACCTTAAAGGCTGTTTGCAAACGACTCGCCCCCATTGCGAAAGACGCCTCACGCAGATGGCTTGGGACCGCCCTCATCGCATCTTCACTAAGTGATGACACATAAGGAACTATCATAAACCCAATAACCAAACCCGCAGACAAAACGTTAAATCCAGAAAGATCTGGCATCAACTTCTGCAAAAATGGTGTTACGAACAACAATGCAAAATATCCATAGACAACAGTTGGCACTGCCGCCAGAAGCTCTAAAACAGGCTTCAATACTTCACGTACTTTAGGATTGGTGTATTCTGATAAAAAGGTCGCAGCAATTGTACCCATTGGAATTGCCAAACTTAAAGCAACAAATGTAGTTAAAAAAGTTCCGCTTACTAAGGGCAAAATACCGTACTTCGCATTTTCAAACAAAGGAGTCCACTCAGTGCCCGTGACGAACTCTTTCAACGTTACATGCTGAAAGAATGGCAAGGACTCCTTTACCAAAATAAACACAATACCTGCCGTTACAGCAACAGAAGACGCCGCTGCTAAAAAAAGCACGCTTTCGATGACACGTTCCTTAAAACGGCGCATCCGCCGAACCGGGTGGTTGGCGGATGTAAATTCAAGCAATCTTTTTTGCGAATTTCGCAAATTTGTAGATCCAGACAATTACATTTTTCCTTCGCGCTTAAGTAGATCTTCGATTCTCATTCCAACTTCAGAATGTCCACCAAAAACCGTACCCAATTTATTTTTCTGCAAAGCATTTTGACCCAATTCATAGGCCTTTTTAGGCAAAGCAACATACTTAACTGAAGGAACGATTGTCTCTGCATTTTTCAAATAAAATTGAGCAAACTCTTTCACTTCTGGGCGAGTCATGGCTTTTTCGCTAAGGTAAATGAAGATAGGTCTTGAAAGTGGTTGGTAAGATCCATTTTCAACAGTTTCTTTGCTTGGCAAAACACCCGCTTTAGCCCCAGTTGCCACAATTGCTAGAGCTTTAAGTTTAGTTTTATTTTCTGCATAGTAAGCCAAAGGAATATAGCCTAATGCAAACTTATCGTTCGCTACGCCCGTTACAAGGGTATTGTCGTCCTCAGAAGCCGTATAATCACCGCGAGATGACTTCGCTTTACCAACAATAGCTTCCGTAAAGTAATCAAAAGTTCCGGAATCAGATCCAGCTCCGTAAAGTTTGATCGCTTCGGCTGGCCACTTTGGATTCACTTCATTCCATTTCATGACTTTTGCTTGAGCCTCTGGTGCCCAGATCGTCTTCAATTGTTCAACCGAGATTTCTTTCAGGAAAGTATTCTTAGGGTTAACAACAACCACTGTAGCATCGTAAGCAATCGGAACTTCGATAAATTTAATTCCAGCAGCTTTACAAACTTCCATTTCAGAAGCCGTGATCGGACGGGACGCATTTTGAACATCAGTTTCACCACGGCAAAACTTTTTAAATCCGCCACCCGTTCCAGAAATTCCCACCGTAACTTGAATCGCGCCTTTTTTGGCAGCCTGAAACTCTTCAGCCATCGCTTCTGTAATAGGGAAAACTGTCGAAGAACCATCGATTTTGATCGTGGCTTTTTGGGCCAATGCCAAAGACGATACCAACATCAAACCTGCAAATGTAGTCCATTGAACTTTCATGAAACAACTCCTTGTTACAGATCTAAGTCTAGCAATATTCATTTTGAAGTCATGTCAGGGTTTCTTTAAGGTTATCCTGAACCGCGTTAAAGACCCCTTCTTGCGTCTAGAGCATATATTCGAAATAATCTTATCATGGAACACTCCTTGAACTTCGATCAGGTCCTTTCAATTTTAAATCAGTCGCCAGCCTTTATTTATATCTTCGACCTTGAAGCGGGACGATTTACCTACACCAACCAGACAATGATCGAACTTTTGGGTTACGACCCTTCAAAGTCAACGCTATCCCGAAAAGAACTTTTTGAACAAATGATTCACCCCGAAGATCTTGAGCGTCTTCGCCGAGATTACGAAGAGATTAATAAAATTCGCAGCCTCAAAAAGGCCCCCCAAGAATACAGAATCAAAAACCATAAAAGCGAGTGGCTGTGGATCCGCGAAGAGTCCATTGTGTTTAAAGCAGACTCGCAGTGCCCGTCGCGAGTTTTAGGTTTTGGAACTGTTATTGACGAGTACAAAAGAACTCAACTTAAGCTGGAAGGCGCCCTCGAAGACTTAAGTCTTTCTCAGGGCCAAATGACCACTTCAGCAAAAATGGCCGCACTCGGGGAAATGTCCGCAGGTATAGCTCATGAAATAAACAATCCACTGACCGTTATTCAAGCTCGGGCCTTTCAACTTCAACAGCTTTCAGAAATAAATAAATTAGATAAAGACAAAGTAAATCAAATTTCTGAAAGCATTTCAAAGACAGCAGATAAGATTGCCAGAATTATCAAAAGCCTCAGAAGCTTCGCTCGAGACGGCTCGAACGATCCTATGGATTTATTGTCCGCCCGCTCGGTCGTTGAAGAAACCCTTGAGTTCTGTCGATCCCGCTTTAACGGACAGGGTATCGACATTATAATTGACGGACTCCCCGAAGAAATTGAAGTTGAATGCCGCATTGTTCAGCTTGAGCAAGTTCTATTGAACCTGCTAAACAATGCTTTCGATGCTATTTTAAAACTTGAAAAAAAATGGGTTCGGATTGACGGCGTCGAGACAGATGCGTGGGTGGAAATTTCAGTCACGGATTCTGGAACTGGCATCCCGGCAGAAATCGCTGAAAAAATAATGATGCCTTTTTTTACAACTAAAGAAGTCAATAAGGGTACGGGGCTGGGCCTTAGCATTTCACAAGGAATTATTCGCAGCCATGGCGGCGAACTGTTTTATGATCCAAGTTCGTCACACACTCGTTTTGTGATCCGCCTTCCAAAAAACCAAGCCTTTCAAAGTCAAATACCGAAGCCAAATTGACCCCAAGATAGATACAAAAAAATTGGCAGAGCTCTTGCAATAATCCCTGAGGGGCCAACAAATGGTCTTACAGGGGGAAAAATGACACCAAAGAGTTTACTATTTATCGCTAGTCTATTTTTAAGCCTTCATTCCGGAGCCCAAGAAAAGCCCGCTGATGCAAGGATCGTCAACGTGAGCGTCTCGGGCTCGGGATGTGATGCCAATGCGACAAGTGTCGTTATTTCTCCGGATCTTGCGGACCTTTCCTTATTGTTTGATAACTACGGAGTCGAAATTGGAGCAGGATCTACAAATCCCGGCATGCGAACCTTGCAAAAGGACTGTCGAATTCTGGTCGACATTGCGATTCCTTCTGGATGGAGTTTCGCTTTTGATTATGTCGACTATCGGGGATTCGCGGCGCTCCCGAAAGGCACTTGGGGTTTTCACAGAATGAGCTATTCAACAAGCCTACGCCAGGTTTCTTCTGCCAAAGAAGTCACCCTTCAGGGGCCGTTTAACGACGTTTACACTATGAGATCCACTCAGCGTCCTGAACGCGTGGTCTGGACTCCTTGCAACTCGAACGTTCAGCGCATCGAGCTTCTGTCTCAATTAGCTGTGAATTTTTATCCAAATATCGCCAACAATCAAATTGCTCAAATCGCTTTGGATACAACAGACTTTTCAACTCGCCAGAGCTTTGGAGTCAAATGGAGAAAGTGCAGTCCAAACTCGAACCCGAATCCTGGCAACGGTGCCCCAGGCCCTCGCCCACCAGGTCCCATCCGCCCGGGTCCACGCTAATCCTGCCCTATGAACTCCTAAATACGAAAAAAGCCCCGATCGGGGCTTTTTTTTATTCAATACAATCTGGGCATACTCCAAAAAAATCAAGTCGATGCTGGACCGATTGATAGCCCATCTTTTTTACGGCCTGAATATGAACATCCAAATTGCAAAGATGAAGAACCTCAACTTTGTGACATTTGCGACAAATAACATGATGATGGTGATGACCAGATTCAAATGTCAGTTCGAATCGAGCCACACCATCACCAAACTCAAGCCGAGTTACAATTTCGGTGTCTTCAAATTTCTTTAAACAGCGATAGATCGTCACTAAATCCATCTCGTCGGAAGGAGATTGCTTCGCTAAGATTTCATCCGCAGACATCGGTTTAGAAGAATCCAAAAGAGACTGCAAAATAGCCATTCGCGGTTGAGTCACTTTGAGACCTTTAAATCTGAGACGGTCACCCAACGAATCTAAAGTGAGATTTTTTCTTTCCTGTACACAGCTTTTTGACATACCCACTTTATAAGCTATTTTTAGCCATTTTGAAAGCGTCTCTGAATAAACCTTCGTATTACCCCCCCCTTTTTTTATGAAAATTTAATTCCTCCCACTGCAGACTATCCTAAAAAATGCCGAAAAATAGAGGGATCCCAGCATTCCCTCGATCAAAAAGTTAAGGATGGTTTTTGCTGCATGGCACTTAGAAAATACGCCCTTTTAATAGGAGAATGGATCACACACTCGGAAAAAGCGCAGGCCGAGCTGGCTTCTTTTTTAGAATCCGAGGACATTCAACTGCATTTTGTCTGTTGCAAAGATGCGGCCCTAGCGGCAAATACAGTTGATAAGCAAAAGTTAGACTTTATATTCGTCGATGCCGAAGCCCCAAGGATGAAGGAAGGGGACCTTTTGCGAATGTTAAAGTCCCACAAAAATACGGCCTCTGCATCGGTCTTCGTTGCCTCTGCCAACGAGCAAAAGGACCTGCCACTCCCCTTACCGTCCTATCCACTGGTACCAAAACCCACAACTTCTGAAACTCTGATTACTCAACTTAAAGACAGTTTACGTGGAGTCGGTACCGCCGCTGCCTGTGCTCAGGGTTTTGCCGTAGACGCCAGAGTGATTAACGCCATCATCTCGTCGACCTCGAAGGTCGTATCCCAATTAGGCATTTCAGAGCTGAAGATGGACAAGCCCTATAGCAAAGAGATCAACTCTCCATTAGCTGGAGAAATTTGGTCCGTAATTGATATCGACTCTAAAATATTTCAAGGCCGCTTTGCGATCAGTTTCGACAAAGGCAGTTTTCTGCAAATTCTTTCTGGAATGATGGGCGCCGAACTCGATGATCTCAGCGATGAAGATCGCCAAGCTGTCGGTGAAATCAATAACATCATCTACGGGAATGCCAAACCTGACTTAACTCAATACGGCGTCAAAATGACAATCCCAAAAGTTCTAAAAGCAAACTCAGAACTTAAACACCCCGTAGGCGCCCGTGCCATGGTAATTCCATTTGCTACACCAAAAGGAAAGTTCACGATCGACGTCTTTGCCTATCCAGTCAAAAAATCTGCTTAAGACTGCCTGCAAGAAAGCTAGAAAAACTGCAGCAAGAGAATTAGGATAGCCCTTCTATAGGAGCTATCTGATGAAATGGCTGATCGCAATTTTAGCAGCGGGATTTGTGTTAATTTCAGCTTGCGTTATCTATCTGGTAAAAACTGGCGTGAGCTTACGATCAGCTCCTTATATTAAACCCACAGTCATCCAGGATGACATTGGAATTATTGCGGAACATATTTCGCTAAGGTTGTTTCCTGACTTTCAAAGTATCGACTACTGGATTCTTGAAGCCGATCCCGAAAACAAAGAGTGGATTGAAAATATTCAAAAACTTCAAGGCCATTACGAAAAACAATTTAAACGTAATATCACCAGCCTTGTCGACAGTGACTCATTGACTAGCGAAACCGTCAAGGCCTGCCCAAGCCCGTGCTGGATTATAACTGGTAAAAATAAAGCTCATAGCCTACAACAAAAGCCTCATGCCGCTGCCATTATCGAAGGCCTTGGTAAAGACTATCGCAGTCTGACCTGGATATATTTCAACCGACACCAAGTGCCGTCTCAAAAATGTGTTGAAGAACAACGCCTTACAATCGACTGTCTTCCCATAATATCCGTACATGAACTTGAAAAAAAAATGAAAGATGAAAATAAAAGATACTTCCTATTACGGAAGTATCTAGATCGTGACTACTTTATATTGGTACAAAACAAATAATTTGTGAATAACCTAAAAGGGAGTCATATCAGCCAACCCCTTAAAGCGACGGAATTGTAGATCTATTCCCATCTCGAACCGCATGATAGTTTGGCGACATGATTTCTATCTTTCGTTCCGCAAAAACAATTTGAATATTTCTATGCAGATCAGAATAAATGACTGCCATATTCTCGGGTTTTCGTGTCCAAACATTGATCTCGTAGCTTATATGAAAGTCATTTAACGCCGTTTGAAGAACAAATGGCGGCTTTTCTAGGTCGATGTGTTTAGTACGACGGGCAGCTTCAATCAACGCCGACTCCACCTCGCTCCATAGGGCGTCGTAACCGATAGTGATCGTCGAATTCAGTAACACGCCCTCGTTTTGCGCCAAGGTGCTATAGTTCACAATATGATGAGACAATATCATCGAATTCGGAATAGTTATTTCTACGTTTTTTATAGTTCTAACTCGAGTCACAAGTAAATCTTTAGAAACAATGTCACCAACAGTATCGGCAATCTTTACTCGATCGCCCGCCTTAAAAGGACGCATATAGGTGATTAAAAGTCCTGCCATCATATTACCAATGGAACTTGAAGATCCGATGGAAATTAAAACACCAAAGAACACAGAAAGGGCTTTAAAAGCAGGGCTTTCCGAACCTGGGATATAGGGAAAGCACACCACAAGCGCAATTAACAAAAGCAGACCTCTGACAAGCTTATAGGTCGTTTCGGCCCATTCGGCATGGAAGCCTTCAATAACGATTCTCTCGGCTTTTAAGTTCTGGAATACAAAACGAACGACTTTTAAAAGGTAAACGACCAGAATCGATATGACTAAAATAAAAAACAAGTTTGGAAGAATCTCGACAAATTTATGTCCAAGCCACTCTAAAGGAGAAACCAAGCTTTCAACTAAAAAACCTACACTTGCCGCAGTTGACGGAATAGACACCAAAATCGCAGTACATAGCAGGTAAAAGAAGAATAGGCGAAGACCCCAACGTGCAGAATCTAAAATAAAAAGAAAGGCTTCTCTGAATATCTGGGTCTCAATACGCCACTTTTTTTGGGATAAATATTGAGGCAAAGAACCATCTAAAAATTGAATACCGATAGATTTAAACTTCGTATAAAGAAAATTTAAAAATTTCCAAGCCAGAAAAAAGGTAAAGAGCGCAATCAAAACTTTCAGAGGCGGAATAAAATCAAAATCATAACTCATCATGACATCTCCCAAACTTGAACTAAGCCCAAAAACTCGATTAAATAGTATATCGGAGAATGTTTAATGTCGACAATTCGCTTAAGTATAATATCTAGCTTCATTTTATTAATTTTAGCTAACCAAAGCATAGCTGCGGATAAAATAAAAATTTATTTTAATAACGAAGAAGTTTCTAAAATGATCGAGGTTTATTCTCGAGCTTCAGGACAAAAATTCATCATCGACCCTGCAGTAAAAGGAAAAGTTTCTATTTTCATACAGGAGCCGGTCGAAATCACCGAAGCATTCAATCACCTATCATCAGCATTGGCCATTCACGGAATTGGCATGATTAAACAAAATGACACTTATATTGTACGTAATGCTAAAAAACTGCAACGTGACCTTATTGAAGTAGGAACGGAGACTCCAAATCCGGCTCCAGAGCGAATGTATACTTGGATATACACTGTTCGCAATATGCCAGCTTCACAGCTGATGAGAAACTTAAGAATTCTCCCGTCTAAAGATGGCGAAATGAATGTTAATGAAAACACAAATCAGATTATTTTTACCGATTGGTCCTCAAACATCGTACGGATTTCCACTATACTTAAAGAAGTAGACAAACCGAATTCTGCGGATATTGAGGCCATCATTGAAGCAGAAAAAAAGAAGCTAAAAAAGTAGCCTATTTAAAAAAGACTTCTTTTACGCCAAAATTTTGGCTTAACAAGCTATACCACACGGAAAAGTGAAGCTTAGTAAACGCGGACAGATCTGTTTTATAAAATTGATATTGTCCGTGGATATTCTTCAGAAGTTTAAGTTCAGCAGAACCGAACTTGTTTTGATTAAAATCCAAAGGAAATGAAATCTGAAAGTCTCCGCCACGATCGGCGCTTAAATTGTCCTTAGCCTTTATCAAGGCAATGGGACGAGATCCGTAACTAAATACCACCATACCTGTTTTTAAGATCGGAAAATTAAAAAGCCTCAGCAGACTGCGGGCTGATGGATGGTCGTACTTATTTCTTTCAATTAGAACACCCGCGAATTGCCCATCAGGCTCTTGAACAACAGAGACTCTGACAACCACATCCTCTATAGCATCATTACTGACTACAAACGAAGTCCCGACTGCTCCCATTTTCTTCAATCTTGCAATACATTCTTCTTGGAAGGCAGAAAATAGCTCGACTTGCTGATCGGATGCAATATGAATCCCTTGGGAGTTAAAACGCGCTCCATAGGATCGATGGACCTCATCCAAAATATCCTGGGATATCCCAGCAAAACCAATGCTTGGAAGTAAGTTTAATGTAAAAAATATATAAAACACTTTGGTTAACAATTTAAGACCCGCCGATTTTCCAAATTCTCTTCGTTTTAGGGGAAGTCATTAAAAAACACCATCACAAAAAACAATAGATGAAAAATCTTAATGCCCTCAACTAATCTTAAGTATATTTAATCGGCCGCCACAAGCGTCAAAACTAAATCTTTATGGACGCGCTCATCCCAATAAAAATAACATTAATAACGTCGAGGGGGCACATCCATGAAAAAACTTATTTTGATGATTTTCGTAACTATTTATCAAAGTTTATCTGAAGCACAAGATACCGTCAGCCTTCCAGAGTTTAAAGAGATATTATCTAGCCTAAAAGACACCGGCCGGTGCTCCATACGACCCGCCTTCGAAATGCACGAGCCGACCCAATTAAAAATTTCTATAAAAGAAAATACAACTAACACCGAAATCAACCTAAGATTTGAGCGTTCCGTCGACTACACCGAGTCTAAGCTCAGCACACAAACTATCATATATTACGCCGAACGATTTGAGACTGATAGAAATGCAAAAGATACACTGAGCCTGCGTTTTGAAAATCAAAACCTAGTAAACATTAATGCTGCAAAAATGTTTTTAAAGCGCGACAGATTCACTGGAAAGACATATTGGGTTGGCAACCCCACAGTTAGATGCTTTGATGGCTGGTGAAGAAAATCCTTTATTCACCCAAATGTAATATGCAATATTGTGGAAGTTTAGATGGTCTGCGCGACTGGATTTGAACCAGCGACCTCTTGCACCCCAAGCAAGTGCTCTACCAAGCTGAGCCACGCGCAGATCTATACTACAGGAACATCATTCGAACTCGGCGGATATCATTCACTAAGTCCTCGATGGACTCGTTCATGTTACCGATTTTATACATGACTTGAGTCATTTCTTTTTCTTTTTTAACAGCGGACTTAAGCTCTTTCATCGCATTACGTGCGCCCTCGATAGAGAAGCGATCACGATGTAAAAGTTTACGAATCAAAAGTGCATTCTCAACATCTTTGCGAGTGTACATCCGTTGATTATTCGCAGCCTTTTTCGGCTTTAGAACATCAAACTCGGTCTCCCAATAACGAAGAACATACTGCTTAATTCCCAAAATATCCGCGACATCACCAATCTTAAATCCCATTTTATCAGGGATCGATTGAATTTCCTCTAACAGCTTTTCATCAACCAAAGCTGCAGGAAGGCTGACCGGCTCTCGGGCCGTCAAAGGGATCGTTGGATTATCTTCATTCTCGGTGAAGCTTAACTCTGTCTCCTCAAAAGACAATTGGACTTCTTCACGTCCCGCCACCGTCTCATTCGCTTGAGACGGATTTACTTCTCCACGAAGTTCTGCCAAACGATCCAATTCAAATGTCTGAGTTTCTCCAGAATTATTCATCATCACCGTAGTCCTCGTCATCATCGTCGTCGTCATCTGTTAAGTGAGCATACTCTTCACCATTCAGCATTGCTTTCAATACTTGCGAAGGACGAAATGTTAAAACTCGACGAGCCGAAATCTTGATCTGCTCGCCCGTCTGTGGGTTACGACCAATACGCTCATTTTTTCCGCGCACGACGAAATTTCCGAAGCCAGAGATTTTCACTTTCTCTCCGTTTTGCAAAACTGTCTTCAATGTATCGAAAACAAGCTCTACAAGCTCTGAAGCTTCTTTCTTTGAAAAGCCTATCTTTTGATAAACTTTTTCAACGATATCGGCCTTCGTCACTGTTGATTTACCTAGGTTTTGGCCTGCCATGATTTTTCTCCCAAAATCAAATACTTACATAAAAAGCGTAACAATATTCACAAAGCTCTAGCAAGTCTTTATCTGATAGAAATATCAAAATTCTTCTTCAAAGACTCAAGAACCTTATTCTGCACCTCGTTAATCTGTGCTTCTTGAAGAGTTGCTGCCTTATCTTGCAGCACTAAACGAATGGCAACAGACTTAAAGCCCGCATCGATCTTTTCGCCTTCATAGACGTCAAATATTTCCACGTTCGTCAAAAGTCCCGCTCCCGCTTTACGAATGTCTTTCACGACATCCCCGACAGCGATTTCTTTTTTCATCTTCAAAGCTAAGTCTCGCTCGACGGCTTGGAATTTCGAAATGCTCTGGATGCGGTATGAGCGTGGCTGCCCCTTGTACAAAGCATCCAAATCAAGCTCAGCCATCGCTACCGGCACACGAATCTTCTCGGCATCTAACAAAGAAGGATGCGCACTTCCGATAAAGCCAACTTTTTTACCTTCAACAAGCAAGGCGGCAAATTGCCCCAGATGCATAAAACCTGGCACCTCTGCTTTATCGACTTTCACCCACGTATACGAGCCAATGTTAAGCTTTGCTAAAAGCAACTCAACCGCAGCCTTGATCTCAAAAACCACCGGATAATCTAAAGACTTGTTCCAAAGGTTTTGCGGTCGCCCCCACTGAATCAAACCTAAGCGGCGGCTTTCTAGGTAACCATTGTCTTGATAAAAAGTCTTTCCAGTTTCAAAAAGTTTTCCAAAGTGATTCCCCGAGTGGAAGTTGTTCACCATGTTACGGAACAATCCAAAACTCACCGAACTTCTCATCACGTCCATCTCTTCATTGAGTGGATTCATGATTTTGATTTTTTCAGCTGACGTTTTCAGCCCCACCGCATTCAAGGCTTTGACATCACCTAGGAACTGAACTTCTTTAGCACTACCAACAAAAGCAAAATTGAAAGCTTGAGAGAAGCCTTCGCCGCGAATAAAGCGCGAAAGTTTCATATCCAACATATACTCTTTGTCGTGCATAGAAGGTTCTTGATTCATCAGCGGCAAAGCATCTGGAATATGTTCGTAACCGTTCAAACGCGCATACTCTTCCACCAGATCCATATCTTGCTCGATATCAAATCGATAAGTCGGAGGAAGGACACTATACTCAGAGCCCACCTTTTCAACCACACAGCCTAAGCGCTTCATGAAATCCACGAACTTCGCTTCTTCCGCGACATATCCCAACCGATCGGAAACCGTTTGCACTGAAATTTTGATCGCAGCCTTCTTCACAGGTTGTGGATAGAAATCATGATTATCACCGAAGATAATCCCGCCAGCGACTTCAACAATCAGATTCGCGGCGCGATTTGACGCTCGCAAGGCTCCATCCGGATCCACCCCCCGCGAAAAGCGGTAAGAAGAATCCGTATCAACACCTAAACCACGAGACGCTTTACGCACGCTCATGGGTGCGAAATACGCAGCCTCTAAGAAAATATCTTTTGTCGAGTCAGAGACACCCGAATTTTGCCCACCGACTACTCCGGCTAAGCAAACCGCTCGCTCGCCATCACGAATAGTGAGCTCTTCACCCTTAAGTACTTTTTCAGTACCATCCAAGGTGATGAACTTTTCGCCGGCAACAGATTTATCAACGATGATTTTTGAACCCTTGATCATAGAAGCGTCAAAAGCGTGCAAAGGCTGACCAAGCTCCATCATCACAAAGTTTGTAATATCGACGATATTATTGATTGAATTCAATCCCACAGAATCTAGCTTTTGCTTAAGCCATGCAGGAGACTCACCCACTTTAACGCCTTTGATAAAGCGTCCTGTGTAGCGAGGACATAGATCTGAAGCCTTCACCTCAAGGCTCACAGCCTTTTTCGTGCTATCGCCCGTGGCGGCCACTTCAAACTTTGGAGCTTTCAGTTCACGCCCAAGTAAGCAAGCCACTTCACGAGCCAAACCAAAATGACTCAGACAGTCCGCTCGGTTAGGAGTCACTTTTAATTCAAAAGCGACATCGTCATAACCACCAAATTCAGCATAAGGCTTACCAATCGGAGCATCCGCTGGCAAAATCGCGATGCCTTCAGATTCTTTCGCCAGACCTAGTTCTTTCAATGAACAAAGCATACCCGCAGAGTCCACCCCGCGCACTGCTGACTTTTTAATCGCAAAGTTCCCTGGCAATACCGCACCTGGAAGCGCCACAATCACTTTATCGCCCGCTTTGTGATTTTGCGCACCACACACGATTTGATGAACAACATCGCCTGTAGAAACACGGCACAACGAAAGTTTGTCGGCGTTAGGATGCTTGTCTTTTTCAAGGATATGGCCAATCACCACATTCTGAAAATCTTTAGCACGGTTGGTGATTTCTTCCACTTCAAGACCGGCGCGCGTGAGTAACTCTCCGAGCTCTTCTGGTTTAGAAAAGAAATCTTTAATATCTACATAATCATTGAGCCATTTTAATGAAATTTTCATGACAAAAACTGCCTTAAGAAACGAGTGTCATTTTCAGGGAATAAACGAATATCTTCAATTCCATACTTGATGATCGCCATGCGTTCGATACCAAAGCCGAAAGCAAAACCTTGCCATTCTGGATAAGGCACCTTGGCCGCTTGGAAAACTCGTGGATTCACAAGTCCACAACCACCAATCTCGATCCAACCTGACTGCTTACACAAAGAACAACCTTTGCCTTTACAGATCGGACAAGAGCAATCCACCTCAGCCGAAGGCTCAGTGAACGGAAAGAAGCTGGGACGGAAACGTGTTTTCAAACCAGGTCCAAAAAACTCACGCACGAAAAAGCTGATTGTGCCTTTTAAATCTGCCATCGAAATTTTGTGATCCACGCAAAGCGCTTCGATCTGATGGAAGTTTGGCAAGTGAGAAATATCGCTATCGCAACGGAACACAGGCCCCGTTCCAATCACACGCAAAGGTGGCTTTTCGTTTTCCAATGCATGAATCTGAATTGGCGAAGTGTGCGTACGTAAAACATGAGACTTATCGATAAAGAAAGTGTCTTGCATATCCCGAGCCGGGTGATCCGCAGGGATGTTCAAGGCTTCAAAGTTATAATAATCTTTTTCTATCAATGGACCCGTACGAATCGAATAACCCAAACGCGACATGATATGGAAGATTTCTTCTGTCACCATATGCACCGGGTGTTGAGTCCCCTGGGGTCTTCCCATTGAAGGCAGAGTCAAATCAATCGCTTCTGATTCGAGACGCTGATGGATCTCTGCTGATTTTAGGGAAGTCTCAACCTCTGAGTAGGCTGTTTCAAGAGCTTGTTTGACTTCATTGACTTTTTTTCCAAACAAAGGTTTTTCTTCCGGAGGAAGTTTCCCCATTTCTTTCATAATCTCGGTCAAACTTCCATTTTTTCCAAGAAACTGAACCTTCAGATCATAAAGATCCTTCGTCGACTTTGCGGATCGAAACGCGTGCAAAGCCTCTTCATGAATTTTAACTAATTTTTCGCTCGCCATTGGCAACCCTAACTTAAAAAAGATTCTCTCAGTATGAGGGAACCCTAAAGTGGGTATTTTTCTTCATTTTTAAAGTACTTTCAAGGTTTTAAGCGCAGCCACACAAGCAATTGCTCACTCAATGCGCCTAGTTATTAAGCTATTTAAAGCCAATACCATGTTAAAGACCCAAGGCTCCTGAATTTGTCAGCCGACCAATAAAAAAGTCGGAGCCAGTTTCGTTATCTAAAGACCCCACAAACAGCAAACGCCCATCGGAAGTCTCTGCAAAATCGGTTAAATAGGTTTCATAAAAAAGACCTTCAACCCAATTTGAAAACCAAACTCCGGAAGTACCAAAACTAGAATCCAGAGTTCCTGTTACTGTAACTCGAGCCGCTGCCATTTCAACATCGCTGGCAGTTGCATGTTCACTACTCCCACCTAAAAGAATTCGATCCTGCGAATCGACAAAGACCGTCTTTAAATCATCAAAACCATTCCGGATATCAACCGTCAGCATGCCATCTCCAGAAAAGTTTGTATCCAAAACCCCAGTCTTACTAAATCGAACGACCGCGAAGTCTCGAGAAACCCCAAAGGCCCACCCCGCAGCGACTACTCGCCCCGAATTATCAAAAACCATTCGATTGATTCCAGACCCCGACGAGCCAACCCCCACGGATAAAATACCAGAGCTTGCGAAAGTATTATTTAAAACACCGCTGAATGAGTAATTAAGAACCGTAAATTGGGTGTTAGTTGATGGCCTCGCATATCCGCCAACAAAAAGACTGCCATTCTCTTCGTCGATAAGGACCGATGTCGCAATATCCGTGCTTGAGCCAAAATCTTGCGTCACAAACCCCGTCGAATTAAAACTTAAATCCAAAACCCCCGCTGCAGTGTACTTAACCACCAAAAAACGCTGATTCGAATTCGTTGCCTCACCAACAGCAAACACGCTTCCATCGGCCATCACTGCCAAGTCATAAAAACGTGCTGATGTAAATCCAAAATTGGAGCCAACAGTCATTCCCCCAACACCAAAAGTCGAGTCGATTGTCCCGTCCGCGTTCAAACGTAAAATACAAGGTAAAGAATTCGTATCTTTTGCCAAAAGATACAAAGCGCCCGAACCAGGAAGCTCAACCAAGCGATGATCATCCGCCGCCTTAACATTGGTCCGCAAAACGCCGCCAACACCAAAGCTCGAATCCATCTCACCAAGCTCGCTCCTGCGAATTAAAATAAGATCAGTCGAATCACGACCAATCTGAAGCAAAAGACCACTACTTAATTTTAGCAATCCCTTTGACCAATCATATTCATTCCCCATAGAAAAAACTTTTTTCCCAGTTCCACCGTTAAATGACGAATCAACAACCCCCACCAGCGACAACTTCTGAACAAATCCAGCATCATTCGAAGAAGCATTTTGAGTCGTCCCAACTACAACAAAACAACTGCAACCAGCAGAATAAATCCAGTCATTCAGACTTACACTTAAAGGGGCCTCTTCAAAAGTCACTTTCCCCCCAGCTCCAAAAACACTATTCACGCTACCATCAAGATTAAGCGAATAAAGAACGGCTTTAGCATTTTCCACACTATCCATTCCATTAACCATTAATTTCGAGTCCGCAGTTTTTGCAAGTCTTGGCTTATCCGACAAATTAAAGTCCGCGGACGAGAGATCAACATAGCCATCGGAATCAAAGCCCGTATCCAACACACCAGCGCTAGAAAATTTTGCGATTATGGGACCCACCCCAGCAGAACCGTACAAAAAAATGGACCCATCTGAATCAATATACACATCTCCGACAGAAACTATCGAAGCGCCCGGTTTAAAATTTAACTTTCCATCTCCACTAAAAGAAGTATCAAGAGCTCCTGTCAAAGGATCGATAAGTGCCAAAGACGCGCTGTAGGTATAGTTGTCACTAGCTACAAGCAACTTACCGCTTGAGGTAAACTTCATCACTTTGACTTCTCCCATCGTCGAGGCAAAATCCAACTCTAAGACACCGCCGACTCCAAAACTCGAGGCCAACTGCCCTGAAGAATCGTATTTCACAATGATTCCTCGCCCGGTACTTGCCTGATATCCATAGCCTCCAACAAAAATGTCTCCACTGGGGGAAACAACACCAGCGAAGAATTCATCAGAGTTATTTGCTGCTTCAAATGAAAACGAAATAAATCCATTAACCCCAAAGCTACGATCAATTTCCCCATTTGCCGTAATTCGAAATGCATGACCGCTGCGTCCTCGCATATCTTGAAAGGAGCTTCCAAAAACCACAATGCGTCCCGCACTATCCACGTCAAAATCAAAGTAATCACCAGAGTAGCCACCAACGCTGGCTTGACCATCAAAGCCAAAGCTTGTCACCAAGCTTCCGTCTAAATTGAATTTTACAATGCAAAAGGATTCAGGATCTGAAGAGTCTCCACAAGTACCGCCAGCCAGAAATTGATTCCCGGCCAAGGCTCTCACCCGGTGAAACCTACCGTAGTCAAAATCACCAAGTTTATTTTTTATAAAACCTTTGCCCGCAAAGTAATCAGAACCGGAAAAAGTGGGAGTTCCTCCGACAGAAGAATTTTCGGATTCACGAAGCGAATCCAGACTGGCCGTTAAGCTACAGCCAAGCTGAAAGACAAATAATAACCCGAAACAGACCGAATATACCTTTTTACATACCATACTTATCTTTTCGGTAAACCTGTAAAAAGATTCAGTAAAAATATATTTAAAACTCCCAAAATTGCAGAATTTATGTAAAAACAATCCCCTATGGCACATAAGAATAAATCGAATTATAGCGCATATAAAGCCCGCCAGAAAGGCTCGGCCGAAAAGATCAATACTCCCCTTCAAGGGAAGCACAAAAAGCCCGAGACCATCTTTGATATTGAAGAGGCCAGTGATCGCTTAGAAGATATATTCAGAAACCATGACTTCGATCTGGTTTCCCACAATCAGCGTCGCCAGTTGGCACATTTTTATCGTTTATTAATGCTCAACCAAGAGCACCAAAACTTCACGCGCTTACTCAAACTACGCGATGTCGCTATCAAACATTTTATTGATTCACTTATCATTTTGAAACACACAAAGCTTCAGTTTCCGCTGTTAGATATTGGTACTGGACCGGGCTTTCCCGGAATCCCTTTGAAAATTGCTCTGCCTGAAGAACCTATCTTACTTGGTGAAGGCGTTCAGAAGCGTGTTGAATTTTTGAAAACTGTTCGTAGTGAAATTGGCCTTAAAAAGCTAGATATCCTGGGTCGCAATATCAACCCCCATTGCTTTTATCCAATCAACGGCGCCATCACTCGAGCCGTAGAAGACATCCCTAACACTCTTAATAATGTGATTAGCGCCCTTCAGTTGGGAGGACGCGTGTATTTCATGAAAGGCCCAGGAGTTGATCCTGAAATAAAATTAGCCAAAGAATCGCCGATCATGAAGCACTACAAGCTAGTCGAGGACATCGCCTACAGCCTTCCCCATACGACTCACGACCGAAGACTTGTTGTTTACGAAAAAATAAAACATGCAGACCTGCCCGATTTTGATCCTGAAGAGGAACTCCTTCTGGATGAACTCAGTTCGTCAGAACGAAAGCGCTGGGCGGAAAAGTATAAGTAAATGCCCCAGGTCATCTTGCCGCCTCGCGCATTTCCTTGGTTTTGCCTATAATTGAGGCAAAATATAGCTTCTACCCCCCTTTATAGGCTCTGCCTATATTAGCAAAGACAGAATCAATTTTACCTTAGCCCAAATTACTCCTATTCTTTGAAAGTCGTCGCAATGAATTTTTGCACAACAGACTTAGAAACTCATAAAAGGAGATATTCATGGGAACAATCATCAACACGAAAGTTGTCGATTTCAAAGTACAAGCTTACCACAACAACGCATTCAAAGAAGTAAGCCAAAAAGACCTTAACGGAAAATGGTCTATTTTCTTCTTCTATCCTGCGGACTTCACATTTGTTTGCCCAACAGAACTTGGCGACATGGCTGATAAGTACGCTGAATTCCAAAAAATGGGAGTAGAAGTTTATTCTGTTTCTACAGATACTCACTTCACTCACAAAGCTTGGCACGACACTTCAGACACTATCAAAAAAATCAAATTCCCAATGTTGGCAGACCCAACTGGTCATTTGTCACGCGCTTTTGGCGTTCACATTGAAGAAGCCGGTCTTGCATACCGCGGTACTTTCTTGGTGAACCCTGAAGGCCAAATCAAGCTTGCAGAAATCAATGACAACGGTATTGGCCGTAACGCTGACGAACTTCTTCGTAAAGTTAAAGCAGCTCAATTTATCGCTGCCAACCCTAACGAAGTTTGCCCAGCTAAATGGCAACCAGGCGAGAAAACTTTAAAGCCAGGTTTGGACCTAGTTGGTAAAATCTAATTAGTTAAACAACCGTTATCTAAATAGCCGATATCGGCACGTAAAAGGGGGCCAAGGCCCCCTTTTGCTTAAAGTGAACACCCTAAAATTGGCGAGGTAAAAAATGTTAGATCAAGACTTAATCAACCAGCTTAAGACTGTATTTGAAAAAATCGAAAATCCTCTTTCATTGATCTACGATGAAAGCACTCACGAAAATCAAACCGAATTATTGGAAATGCTTCGTGGAGTCGCCTCGGCCAGCGAAAAAATTAAATTACAATCCTCTGGGACCCCGTCACCAGCGCCCCGTTTCGTCATCCAACGTTCCGATGGTAAAGCTAATATTCGCTTTACGGGCATTCCAGGAGGACACGAATTCACTTCCCTTATAATCGCTATATTAAATACTGACGGTAAAGGCAAGATGCCCGAAGGCGGAACTGCAGCTAGGATCAAAAATTTAAAAGGTCCTATTCGCCTTAAAACTTACATTTCACTATCTTGCGAAAACTGCCCAGACGTCGTCCAGGCGTTGAACCAGATGGCGCTTATTCACGAAAATTTTGAACATGAAATGATCGATGGGGCTTACGCCCAACAGGACATTGAACGTCTCAATATCCAAGGGGTGCCGTCAGTTATTGTGAACGACAAACTTCTTCACTCGGGCAAAGTCGAATTTTTAGACTTGTTAGCTAAAGTTGAAAATCAATTTGGAACAAAAGGCGAACTTGTCGAGCAAGAAACACAGTTAGGCCATTACGATGTGGTCGTCATCGGTGGTGGTCCTGCCGGCGCCTCGGCGGCTATTTATAGCGCGCGAAAAGGCTTAAAAACGGCAATCCTTGCCGAGCGCATGGGAGGCCAAGTTGCTGATACCAAAGGTATCGAAAACATGATTTCAGTGATCTACACCGAGGGTCCTCAATTGGTCGCTCAACTCCAAGAACATATTGCTTCTTATCCAATACAGGTACTTACTCAGCGCCGAGTAAAAACTATATCTAAAGATCGCCGTATCTTTATCGAAGGTGGCGAACAGCTGACTGCAGATTCAATTATTGTCGCAACTGGCGCAAAATGGAGAGAGCTGAATGTGACTGGAGAAAAAGACTATCTTGGACGAGGCGTCGCTTATTGCCCTCACTGCGATGGTCCTTTTTATAAAGGCAAAAAAGTCGCTGTCATCGGTGGTGGAAACTCTGGTGTCGAGGCTGCCATAGATTTAGCAGGAATTGTCAGCGAAGTGGTTCTTATCGAATTCGGAGATCAGTTAAAGGCCGATAAAGTATTGGTCGACAAATTGAAATCGCTATCGAATTCTTCGATTATTACTTCGGCAAAAACAACTCAAGTTCTTGGCGATGGCACCAAAGTCACCGGTCTTGAGTACGAAGATCGCACTCAGGGTGAATTAAAGAAGTTAGAACTGGATGGAATCTTTGTGCAAATTGGTCTACTACCGAACAGTCAGTTTATACGCGAAACTGTTGAGACCACAAAATACGGAGAAATCGTCGTGGATGGAAAAGGCCGTACGAACATCCAAGGCATCTACGCAGCGGGCGATGTGACAACCGCCCCCTACAAACAGATCGTCATCGCCATGGGCGAAGGAGCAAAAGTTGCTTTGGCCGCTTTCGAAGACAAGATGTACAATCATTAAAACCTAAACATATATGACTCTTCATCAAAAAGCGGGCCGTCTTGGCCCGCTTTTTTTGTAAAATTTGCCCACTCTTAGACGAAGAATCTTACAAAAGGTGTCTTCTTTTAAACCTAATAAATGCAGGTACTTATTTATTTATTAGAGGTTGACCCGTCCCTGAAAATTACTTACAACCGGCCCCCCATGGACATAAAAAAATTAGCCCTCGAACATATGAAGATGCACGCTCTGCTAGGAAACCATCCTCAGCTTTTGGCGTTTGCAACGGAATCACTACCACTCAACTGGACACCTGCAGAACTTGCAAAGATATGGGACTACATCCTTCGGGCCTCTTTTGAACTGGTCAAAATGGATCTTGCAGAACAAGCCAATGCGACTCTTCTAGAGCTTGCGAAAAAATCGGATGATCCCGAAGTGCAATTCCAATGTCTCTATGGCCACTCTCAGTATCTTTTACGGATCGGCGAACTTGAAGCTGCTAACGAAAAAACATCGGTACTTGTCGAGTTCGCGATGGGCCTTGCTGACAAAACATATCTTGGAAAAGCATTGTATGCACGTTCCCGGTACTACTCGCATCCCGCAATTAACGATGACAACAAAGCTCTAGAGACTATCAATAAAGCTCTAGTCCTAGAGCAAGTTCTAGAAGCCGAAACACTTTGCTCGTTGCTGGCTAGAAAAGCTCACATCCTTTTTGTGCTCAAAGATTTTTACCAGGCAGATCAATTTACCTGGAAAGCCTGGGAACTTGCTAAAGAGAACAACCTCGAAGCCGCAAAGCCTTCCCTTCTTTTGTTAATGGCACGTTTGGCTCGTGATCTTGGGGATTGGGAAAGCTCTAGATCTTATTATCGAATTTTAGGTCACAGCATTGACCTGCAAAAGTCTCCGCGTTGGGAGTCTGTTTTAAAAGGTGAAATCGAGCAGTCTTTAGGCGCGAAAAAAGCTTTGGCAGATCTAATCTATGTCCGCGAAAGCAATTCTTTTATCGAAAAAGAAAAGGGCGCAATTGAAATGAAAAGCCAGCATGTCTTAACGGACCTTGCTTTGATTCTGTTAAGAAATCCCGGCAAAACCTTCACCAAGCAGGACCTAGTTCAAAATGTATGGAAAGAGGAATATAAATCTTTAAAGCACGATAACTTACTTTATGTCAGCATCAAGAGACTTCGCAATCTGTTAGAAGAAAATGTTCAGTCGCCAAAATACATTTTACGAAGTCGAGATGGTTACTACTTCAATCCTCACTTCTCATTTGCCGAAACGGACCACTTGCGGGAGATTCAATAATGTCTAAACTTCAATTTCTAAAAACTTTCTTAATGGCAGTCGGAATCTGGATACTTTCGCTTTGTTTTATCAGTACGATAGCTTTAGCTGGCCCCGGTGGCGGTCATGGCGATGGGCAAGAACCTTGGCCTTTGGCTTTTGGAAGCTTAAACCAGTTTAAAAAATCAGAACTGATTGGTATTTGGAAAGTTGAAAAAACAAATTGGTACCTATCTATAAAAAATGTAAAAAACCAAAATAAAATTTTGATGGCTCAACTATGGGATGATGAATCTGCAGAATCTATCTTCAATGGCCCTTTGCGACTAGAACCACTTTGGGTTGAAGGTGTCGGAGTGATGAATTCACTAGAGTTTTACTCAATTTACATGTTCCGCACCAAAACTGGATTTAAAATGAAGATCATCAATGGCACCCACTCCCAAGAGTACAATCTTCAGCGCACGAGAATGCAGTGATCGAAATTACTTCAAAGGAAAACTCTCATTATAAAAGATGGTTAGACCTCGACAGCTCTCGGGGTCTAAAGAAACATCGAGAGTTCATTCTGATGGGCGAAAAGCTTATTCATGAATATTTAAAAAATCCAGTCTACCCGATAAAAGCTGAAATCATTCATGAAGACCTCCGCCCTTTAACTGTCAGCTCGCCGGGCGCCCGAACTGCGAACAAGATATCACTTTTTAAATTACCAAAAGCTCTTTTTAACGATGTTGATGTTATGGGTACTCACTTCAATCTTTTGGTAATCGAAATGCCAGAAATACCAGAGTACAGCGTGAACATTCACAGTAAACCTTCGGGATTAGAGGTTTTAACTCCTCTTGGCGATCCGGCCAATCTAGGAGCCTTAATTCGCTCGGCGGTGGCCTTCAATTGTTCTAAAATTATCTTATCGAGCGAAGCTGCAAACCCTTTTTTACCTAAGGCTATAAAGGCCTCTGCAGGCGCTATCTTTAGTGCTCAGCTCTTCAAGAGCCCGCTAGAGATTTCAGAACTTGCGGAAAAATGCAGTTACTTATGGGCACTTGATATGAAGGGTGAAAGCATTCACGAATTCGAATGGCCGTCAGACATGCGTTTGCTTATTGGCGAAGAAGGCCGAGGACTTCCCCAGGTCAAAATGAGTCGTCTATCGATCCCTACAGGCCCCGTCGAAAGCCTCAATGCCACTGTTGCTGCCAGTCTAGCATTTTACAGTTGGAATCAATACAACACCCTAAGCCGAGTTAGGAAATAATTCTTATGAATCACATTTATCAAATTTTATTGCTGGTTGTTTTATTTTTTATGGTTATGGCCTCTCAGGCCGCTGAAATCATTGGCGCGTCGGAATTCACCGTGCAAGATTTTAAAAATCAAAGCGTTGTTCTAAAGATTCAAGAAGATCAAACCAGTGAGCTCAACAAAGTTCTGCACGAAGAGTTAGATCCTTTATTTTTTAAATATAAAAAAACCCAACTCGTTCAAATTACTGGACCTGCAGGCTACCGTTTTTGGTTAAGTCCGAACTCATCTTCTGCGACTGCTTTAAGCAAGGCCTTCCTTGATAAGCTGGGTACTGAATTAAATTGTACAAAATGGGAGCGAGACTACATTGCCCCACTCGAGCTGTTAAACAGACCCCATACCAAATTGGTGGCGGCATCTGAAAAAATTCAATCTTTTTTCAATCTTCTTAGCCGAGACAATGCCACGATAAAGCTGTCTGATTTAGTAACTTATTCATGCGAAAACCAATTTGTTGATAGCTATCGAAAAGAATATGGGCACTTCTACAAAGTCTTTATTTTAGATCCAGCCCCACAAATGGACCCAGAACCCGAATTCCGAGCACTGATTGTAGACGACAAGTGGGTTGAATAAACCCACTTCAACGGCAACTAAGTGGGTTGAATAAACCCACTTCAACAACACCTAAGTGGGTTGAATAACCTACGACTAGCTACAACTGATGAGCTGACCCTTGATGTTTTCGGGGATTTCTTGCTGCCAAAGACTTAATACAAATCCCCCGCCACCGCTTCCGGTCGGCTTAACAACAGTTGCCCCGGAATCTTCTAGCAGCCTCATATGTCGAGACAGCTCGCCATCTGTAAGCCCCCACTCTTCGAAACATTGTCTTGCTAGTTTGATAGCCTCAAGTAATTGAGCATAACTTTCAGCCGACTGGGGACTGGTTAAAGCGGCGTGGGCTAACTTTACGGATTCGTGCATTTGACTATCTAATTTTGCCCCACGATCAGGTTGTTCAACTAGAAATTTTTTTACCTTAGTCACACAGTCAGCTGTCACGCCTCTTTGGCCCGAATAACTGACATACCAGTGCGGCATCCATGCTGGTTTAAACTGAACACGTTCCCCTGAACGCGAAAACAAGAGAGCCTCTCCAGACAACGCGACTGCAACATCAACTCCCGAAGATTCCCCATGAAATAGATTTTCTAAATTTCGTGCAAACTCATAGAAATCATTTTCAGAGACAAAGCCCAGATGGCCAAGCCAGCGAGTCAACGCAACACAGATTGTAGCCGAAGCTCCCATCCCCGCCCCAACTGGCACCGATGATTGAATCAGTAACTGACCTTTCAACTGATCTCTTGATATCTTTAAAGTTTGACAGGCGCGCTCGATAACTCCCCAAAGTAGTAGTTCGAGTTCAGAACCATTTTGTCCTGACAACTCGACGGTCAATCGCTGTTCAGAGGGAATAAAATCCAACTGTAAAAATCGAGACTTTAAAGGAAAGACCAATGCTGGCACTCCTCTTAATACTGAGTGCTCCCCTGCAAGGATCCATTTCCCGTAAGCGCGAGTCGAAAACTTCATTAATTCAACCCTTCTTCGCGATAGGGAGTTGCCGTAACAGGATATTTTTCTTCAAAATATTTTTTATATCTTTCAAATCTTTGAAAGTCGTCATTTCGAAAAAGAAGATGAACATTGGCTCCGGCATCCATTGTTACCAAAGGACCATCATTCCATTTTTTAAACTCTTTTTCGCAGTACTCTAAAACATCCTTGCTTCCCTGGGTCATATAAGAAAATGCCGGCACACTGGTCTCGAAAAGTCTATGCATATCGATGAACTCGTCCCAACAAATTTGAATAGCCATTGGCCAATCACCAAATCTAAGGGCGTGAATTAAATCATTAAGCCGCATATGTGCCCGCTCGATTCGACCATCAAAACGTGGACTACTAACGACTCGCCGGTGGGCCTCGCTGGAGCTCACATCCTTCTTATCGTCCTCGACTAACACCACTAAATGATGCAGCTTTGTGTACTCTAACATTGCGGGTTCAGCGTACTCTTCTTTCCACAGCGACCAGGGAGTGAATAACGAACGACAAGATGAACCACTGCCTTGACGAGACAGCGACGAAAGATGCTTTAAATCATCCCCCCAAGTCTTTGTATTAATTGATTGAAACGCTTTGGCCGCGGCCAACGTAAGAGCCGCAAAACTTGAAGCACTGCTTGCCAGCCCACAGTCTGATGGAAAGTTATTCGCGCTTTCGACCAACCAGTATTGATCTTCAATACCCCATTCAGATTTTAAAAAGGAAAAATGCTTTAAAAATCTTTCTTGCCCTTTTTGCGAAAGCTGTAAAGGAATCAAACCAGGCCCCTGCAAAGGCTTCCAAAGATCTTGAGTTCCATCGATGGGTGTTAGCCGAACAAATGTACGCAAACTTTCCAGAGTATAAGAAAGCGAGGCATTAGCTGGCTTATTTCCACTACCTTCGATTTTTCCCATGTACTTAATCAATGCAATATTGGAAGGCGCGCTGGCCTCAATGCTGTTCATAACTTAATCCTTCACAAATATCCAAATCCGTCGCCAAAAGCTTTAAGCCGTTTTTTGGAGCCCATTCCATCAACTTGTTTTTCTGTTCACAAACAACGGCAACCACATCCACTCCCAGCGCTCCGCAAGCTTTAGCCGCTAAAACACCTGGGATTGTGCGTATCGAATTTATTAATCTTAAACTATTATCGCAGGTTAATTCTAACTTTTCTAGTTCCCCAGCGTAGTCGTTCATTCCATCACAAAAAAGAGCTAAATCCTTTTCGATAATGCCTTCGAAAGCTTTATCAAAGGACTTTCGCAATCCGGAAGAATCAAACTCTATACCTTGGCGGAGATGCTCATGAGTCGCCAACTTATGACCTGTATGGAACAAATAAAGTCGAGCATCAAAAGGCCACTGAAATTTCCGGCAAGCTAATGCTTCATTCGGCAAAACCGATTTATCAAAATAACACAGCAAGCCCTTTAGCTGACCAATCAAATCAGCTCCGCTTGGCGGTGTTCCCTGCCCGTCATAGGCACACTCCAAATACGAATCTAAAAGGTCTACCTGCGAGATTTCCTCTATACGATTCCCTAACACTAACTGCTTCCATGCATACACCGCCAAGAACTGGGCCGTTGAGGCTCCCAGTCCCCCTAGAAGTACGCGGTCTTCAAATTCGATAACTATATTTTCAAAGTAATTGGAGTTCTTTTTTATGAATTTCCCAGCCGGAGAATCTGGATGAAACCGGGAGCACTCTCCGGGCAGGGTTCCATTTTTTTTAAAGAACTGAATAAAAAAGGCGGGACCCGTTAATGCAACTAGGGCCGGGCCTTGATGAAGAACCAAATACTCACCAACTAAAAAGGTTTTGCCCGGAATAAAAAACTTCAAATCAGTTCCAATCTAGTGCTTGTTAGGAATAGTTCCCACTGTCTTTTGTTCCTGACGAAGTTCCTTTAGCACTTCGATTGCATTGCTTAACGAAATGCGTTTCCGAATTGCTAAAATTTCTTCCAACTTCTTCACCACATAAGGCTGCTCTTTTTCAGTGGCCCCGGCACCGATAGTCAAATTCTTGATATGAAGTTTCATGTGTCCTTCAATGATTCCAACTGTCGTCAGCGCTTTCAAAGCTCCAAGATTCTGAGCCAGACCCACTGCTGCGATAACTCGAGACAACTCTCCAGCTGACTGAACGCCTAACATCTTCATCGAGACCTGAGCCGTGGGATGTAATGTTGTCACCCCACCAACTGTTCCTACAATGAGTGGTGCTTCAAAAATACCGGTCAATGTTTTCTGTTCTGAATTATAATTCCATCGCGTGATCGAACGATACTGCCCGTCCCTAGACGCGTAAGCATGAATTCCCGCTTCGACAGCGCGCCAATCATTTCCCGTTGCAATCAGAATAGGATCAATACCATTGAGCACACCTTTATTGTTGGTCGCTGCACGATAAGGATCCGCCCAAGCAAATAGAGCGGCCTCTTGAATCTTATTTCCAAGATCAGCATCAATTTCTTTAAGAACGACTTTTGCTCGAGTCAGCTTCGTATCAACAAGATTAGAAAGAATACACATGGTGACTTTTTCGCCTGTGAAGTTCTCAAGGGGTTCTTTTAAAAACTCACAAACCTGATTGATAATATTCGCACCCATAGCGTCGCAAGGATTCATTAGAATGTGAACGACAGCCATATCAGAACCATCACCCCGAGGAACCCGTCGAACAGTGATATCACGAACGCCACCACCTCGACGAACAAGGCCAAACGCGACTTCTTTGTTTGATATTTCGATAAGGTAATTTTTTTGTGAAAGGATAGCTTTTTCGACTGCGGAAAAATCTTTTACTTTTGCAAATTGAATTTGACCAATAATGTCTTCGCCAACAACTTCTGTTGTGATCTCACCATTTTCGCGAATCCATTTTGCAGTTTTACTCGCGGCCGCTACGATCGAAGTCTCTTCAACGGCCATCGGAATCGCATAGTCTTTTCCGTCGATCTTAAAGTTTGTCGCAACTCCCATAGGGATTTGAAACCAACCTACGACATTCTCGATAAATTTTTCGCCCAAAGAGGTGTCTTTTAAGCCACCTTTAGAAAGGTACTCAGCATCACTAGGCTGCAGAACTCCAGCTTCCAGTAAAGCATCAAGGCGTTGTTCGCGTGTCAATTTCGAAAAGCCTTTAAATATTTCGCTTAACTCTTTTGCCATTTCCACACCTTCTTCGTTTTAAACTCTTTAAGCTCTTTAATCCCGGTGCAAAACATCGCGATCTCGAGCTCTTTCTGCAGACGTTGCCATTCGATATCTAACGACTCTTCACTGGTTAGGGCCGGCTTCAATAACGGCTGAGCGATCCCAGCCATATCTGCACCTATCGCTAACATTTTAGCAGCATCCAACCCGGATCTTATACCCCCGGACCCCCAAACCTGACAAATTGCATTCGCCTCTTTGGCATTTAGCACACTTTCTACTGTCGAATGTCCCCAATTCGCAAAAGTCTCTGCAATCTTACGCATAAGACTTTCCTCGTCGGACCTAAAGCCCTCTATTCGCCCCCAATGTGTACCACCTTTACCGCTGACGTCGACAATCTTAACTCCCACATCTGTTAGCTGACGAACCGTCTGAACAGACATGCCCGATCCGGTCTCTTTAACGATGACCGGCACCGAGCAATGCTTGACCAACTCTTCAATGGCTCGAAGACCATGTCTGAAAAAGGGTGTGCCTTCGGGCTGCAAGGCCTCTTGCAAAGAATTAAGATGAATGAATATGCCAACAGCTTGCAAAGAATCGATAAGCTTCATTACTTGATCGACCGGAGTCTGAATTAACTGTGACAGGCCAAGATTTCCAAGCAAAAGCGCTTGGGGATGCTTCTTAAGAATATTTTTCCACTCGAGACTTGCGTTTGGGTCGAACAACTCGCGCCTTTGAGATCCCACACCCATTAAGACCTGGTGTCGAGAGCTCAAACCCGCCAATCGTTCATTAATTTGAACGCCGTCCTCATGACCCGCGGTCATCGAAGAAATAAAAAGAGGAGATGATAAGCGAATTTGTTTTGAAGACGAAAAAAAAGAGGTCACTGTTGTGACCTCTTTCAAATCCATTTCTGGGAGTGCGTTATGAAGGAGGCTCACCTGATCAAGTCCAGACTGTCCGGTCGTTTGCGACTTCGAGTCGAGGGCGATCCTTATATGATCACCCTTTCTTTTTTCAAACTGTTCAGGCGATTCCTTCATAATTCACGTTTGCTTTGAGCTTACTTAGCCAAAGCGTGTTTGCAAAGAGCAGAGAATGCACTTGCATCAAAGATCGCAAGGTCAGCCAACACTTTACGGTCAACTTGAACACCAGCCTTGATAAGGCCACCGATCAAGCGAGAGTATGTTGTTCCATTCAAACGAGCTGCTGCATTGATACGTTGAGTCCAAAGAGTGCGGAAAGCTCTCTTCTTCATTTTTCTGTGCTTGTAAGCATAAGCTAAAGCACGGTCATTTTTCTCAACAGCATGGATATAGCAACGACCATTCGCTGCGTAGTAACCTTTTGCTCTTTTTAATACTTTTTTGTGACGAGCACGATTTGTTTTACCTGATTTTACACGAGCCATTTTTTACTCCAAATAATTCAAAGAGATTGTGAAGGATTGATTAGAACACCAAGCAACGTTTTGCTTGAAGCAAGTTTGCATCGTTTACGTATGATGTTTTACCAAGTTGTCTCTTTGTCTTTGAGCTCATGTGTGAGTTCAAGTGACGCATTTTTGTGCTTTTCTTTTTGATTTTGCCGCTAGAAAGAAGCTTCATACGCTTCTTAGCGCCGCTGTGTGTACGCATTTTCATGATAATACCTTCCTCTGACAGGGCGGCCCCACAAGATTGTAGAACACTTAACTATGCCTTTATCAGCCATATCTTAAATAGCGAACCACAGTTTTAGGGGGATTCCCCCAAAAAATCAACCCCCTAAAGGGGGTCAGGTGTTTTTTTCTAACCATATTGCGTCAGGCGCCTCAATCCACCGTATTTCCTTTAAACCTTCAACAATCCGAAGGCTTAACGCATACCGGTTAGAAAAAAACACCTGACCCCTTTATTTGTCGTTAGAGCGATTTACGTAGAGGCCGTCAGGACGGAAGGCTGAGTGAAACTCTGAATAGCCCTCGGTGTAGTCCTGCTTGTCCTGCTGACGATATTTATCTAAGGCCGACCGAAGCTCTTTGTTCGTCATCGGACGCCCCATCTGCTTCATAAAGGCAGCATCGTCTTTTTCAATTCTTTCAAGTAGGACTTCTCCGACATTCATCAAAACCGCCATTGAGGCCAACATCTGCGGCGGCGTGGTCGGATCAATTTGCGGGCTTCCAGTGATCTTACGAACAAATGGCCACAAAGAGGTCGAACGCAACGGCACCAAGATATTCTTAATGAAAAACGCCTTAGGAGTAGTTCTAAATTCGTACTTTAACTCTTTTGCCCAGCGAACAAGTTCAAGCAAAGCCGCATCTTTATACCGAGAGTCTCTCAATAATCGAGTGTCCTTCCAATCCACAACAATATCAAAGCGTGGATCCGTCTCGAAGTCCCCGGGTGTCGGGATCGGACCGTTTTTAAGATTCAATGCCTGCAAAAAGGCCGCATTGGGAATAGTCACAGAATTGGCAATTTCGGGAATTTGGACCCCGGCCCCTTTAAGATATGAAAACAACGCAATTTCAATACAAGATAAACGCTGGAAATCAGCAAACTGCATATTGTAATCGTACTGTATTTTAAGACCCTTTCGAAGATTGTCGGCATAGACTTTTCTGAAAAACTCGGCGGCCTTTTGCCCTAACGTACGATCTTTGGGGCGAAGCCATAAAATACGGGCATTTTCATTCTTCAATGCAAAATCCCCCTCGTACAAACTGACACCTTCAGCAAAATAAGATTCATACGTCACAAGCTTTCCCGTTACAGGATCTTTATCAACGAACACCACATGACTAAACGGCGACGAGGTATCGGTCACCTGAGTGATCGTTGCACTTAAAAAAGAAACACCTCGAGTTAAAAAAATGTCGCCCGGTTGAAAATCAACTTGCGCATCTTTAAATGCCGGCCCTATCGAATGAGACTTGTAAAATTCCGTATTTTTAATTGGAATTGGTTGAGCTTGAAAGTCTATTGTTCCAGGCTTAATACGAGGGCCTGCAAATGCGATATCTTCTAAGTAATCTTCAAGCTCGCGAAGCTTTAAGATAGAAGTTCTTGAAGTCTTGCGGCACTGAGCAGACATCTGATCCAATTGATTTTGTAGCTTCAAACGCTCGGTTCTTAATGCGACGGCGACCTCAAAGCCTTGCCCTTTCATTCTGGAAATTGGCAAAGTTTCGGGCTTTATAGATTGAACAACTGAAGCCACTCTAGCAAGCTCAGCATCGCAGTTTCCCACATTCAAACCAGCGTCGATAATAGATTTCAAAGTCTGAATTTCGGGGTCTAATAGATCCCCAGAAGAGGCTTGAGCCAATCCTGACCACCCTATAGTAGAGGCCACAACCCATGGCACCACTCTATTTATAACTTTTCGAGTGCTCAAAACCTTTAAAGACTTTTTCATACAAACTCCTCGATTTAAAATCGATATTTTTTCAACCCAAGCGGAGTTCTGCAAAAGGCCCTCCAAAACAGAAAGCTTCTCACTTCCATTAGAGCTGTCGAAGTTTTAAACAACTGCCAATTTTGCACACGCTCAAGATAGGCCTCTCGGGTTTCTTCTGTGGGTAGGTTTCATGCCAGGCTGCTATATTTGAATAGACGCCGGGTATCCATGTGTCTCGAATTGAGAAATCCACACCTCTGAAGGATCTTTAGCATAAACGATTCCTCATTCTGATAGCTGTAGGCCATGGCCTTTAGAACTCTGATTTTATTGTTAAGTCCTTCACTGATTGCAGTCGTTAAATTTGATCGTATATAGGCTTCGATATTGATCCGGTACTTGCGAACTTGCAGTGCAAACTTCCGAAGTGGCAGCAACTTCGAATCTCGAACCAACCCATACCATTTTGCCAAGCGTGATCTAAACCCGTGGACACCTTTTTCTTCTAAAACCTTATGGAAATACTCAACGATAATCATTGCGTTTGAAATATTCGTATTTAACACTTTTAACTTTCCTAGCATATTATTCTCCTCGATAGATAAAACAGCATCTCGCTCTAAAAACATGAACCTTCTCGATGGTGACAACATGATTTCTTCGAACTCTTTTTTGTTCTTTTTTGCCTTTTGAAACTCTTCTTTTCTGACTTTTTCAAAGTATTCGTTCATGCTCTGAACCAAGTGGAATCGATCAATCGCAATCTCTGCATTGGGACAGAGTTTACTCACGGCTTGGAAGTAGCCAGGGTTCATGTCTATTGAAAAAAACTCCACTGATAATCGCTGGGGTCTTGATAGAGTTTTTAAACACGTTGCTAAGGCCATAGCATCCCTACCAGCAGCGTTAGCAATCACCTTTGCAGCCTTCGTACACACTAAGTTTGTTACGAACTTTACGGTCCATCGTGGTGCAAAAGGGTGCTCTCTTTTGGTTTCAGTTTCAGTCTTAAAGTGCACCTCGTCAGCACTCATACGAGAAACATCAAGATCTTTTGTAAACCTGTTTACATCTAAATTCTTTTGCATTTCTCGCATACGCCACTGATCCATTTGCCATAAAGTCTTTGGATCTGAACTCAAGGTCCGGGCCGCAGCAGCACAGGTGGTTTCTTCCATGAGTCGACCCGCGGTTTCGACAAAGCTGCAGCTATGGCCTTTGAATTTTGAATGGATCCCTGAAACCTTAGAGCGTTGGATTTTATTGCATACGGGACAAAGTCCTCGTGGATATCGTAAATGAATAACGACGTCCTTAAAGAGCCCCAGAGGGGGTACTTTAAGGTCTCGATAGCTCCATTGATGGAATTCCAATAAGGGATGCTCGCAGTCCGCGCAGCAGGCGCGGGACCACGGTAACTCTGCCGAAAGCCGACAAGACACAAAGTCCTCTGAAAGCTCCGCGTTGGTAATATTTAAATCTTGCAGACCTAATAAGCTGTTGATCAAATGATGAAGGTCCATTCTTGGCCTTTGTAATTTTTTTTTCGTAGTAAAAAAATCAAATCACAAGGTTCGCCAAGATGGGCCTTTTTATTTCAAGAGACACAACGCAAAAAGCCGGTCACGATGACCGGCTTTACCCCAGGGTATGGGAGCGGGAAGCTCCCATGACAGGATGTCTTTTTTCTTAAGTACCCACAGCTCAATCCCGAGACCCTCAAGATAGACTCCCTGCTTGCTTTAATACCGTTTAAACTATTTAATTTCTGTATGAAAACATCTTTGATTTTTTTAAGCCTATTAGTTTCAAGCAGCCTTCTTGGGGGATGCTCGTACTTTCAACGCAAATCTTGCGAATCTATGAATTGGTTCGAACACGGTAAATCCATCGCCCTCCGAGGCCTCCGCCTTTCCGGTGACGACACCATCGAACAATGCCGTAAAGTTGAGGCTCAAATCAGCGACTCTCAATTAGATCTTGGATGGAAAGCGGGTCAAAGCGAATACTGCTCTTTGGCCGGAGCCTTTGCCGCTGGCAATAAGGGACTTCAATTTTTAGGAGAAATATGCAACCCGAGTGATATTGCCAAATTGAGTGCTGAAAATTTAAAAGGCATTCGCAACTACTGCTCGCCAGAAAACGCTGAGGAACTGGGACGCAAAGGACTGACCTACAACAAGGTTTGCCCAGAGGACTTACTTAAATCTTTCATGGCTTCGTATAATAAGGGGCGAAAATCTTTTTTAAGTAAAAAAGTAGAAAATCTAAAGTCTGAAATTCAGAACAACCAAGGAGAACTGCGCTTCAGCGAGGGCAAACTTCAAGGCGCAGAAAGTAATTTAAAATATGCCGAGGGTCGCCTCCATGGCCTTTCCCTGAACGCATCCCCAAATGAAAAGTCCAGCGCTCAAGCACAATACGATGCTGCACAATCAGAAGTCTTTCGCAGCAGAAACACCGTTCAAAGCTTAAGATCTAAAGTAAATAGATTGAAAACAGAACTAGATGAAGCAGAAAAAGAATTAGCGGGTTTTTGACCCGCTAATTAAAATGACTACTCCTAAAGATCAAACCAACAAACTAGTGGCGCCCAATCGAGCAACCGACCATGCCATGACCTTGATGCCCGTCAACAACGATCACTAGAGTCTCGTTACCCATGACCGGAAATTGACCTTCTAAACAAAGAGGCTGCCCATTTTCACCTGTTACAGACCAACGCACCAAGAAACGATCTGAAGCCGGAGCTTCTCCAAAAGAGGCATTATAAACTTTTGTCGAAGGAACTGCGATATCTCCCCAAACACTCAAAGGATTTTGGTTTGTATCAAAAACAACTAGATTCGCAACCATTGCAGACTCCGTTTTATTCTCGATCTTCACATCAAAGGCATTCGCAACAGCACTCATCATCAACAAACCAACAAAAACTAAATTTTTCATATTTATCTCCTTTAATTGAAAACTACTTCAATTGAATGGCCATGTCCAAAAGGCTAAAACTATATAAATATTGATTAATTTTTAAGCAACTCTAAAATATGGCCTTAGAAACTAACACCTTGAAATAAAAAAGGACCCGTAAAGGTCCTTTTTTTATTAATTATCGTCTTCGTCGTCAAAATCTTCATCTTCAAGCTCAGGAAGAACTTCTTCCTTCTGACCAGCTTTTGGCGGGTTGGCTTTCAAATAATCTTTAATCTTCAATGGATCTGGACCAAGAAGAAGGAATAACTGTTTTCCTTCCATTTTTGGCGCAGCCTCAACCAAAGCAAGATCTTTTACAAAATCAATGCACTTCTCAAGAAGGATCACACCCACTTCTTGGTGAGCCATTTCACGACCCATGAAGCGAACAGAAATCTTAACTTTATCACCAGCGAGCAAGAAACGACGAGCATGTTTCATCTTTGTCTCGAAATCATGCTGATCTGTGCGCGGACGCATTTGAAGTTCTTTTACAGTAACAACCGCTTGCTTCTTACGAGCCGCTGTTGCTTTTTTCTTAGCCTCATACTTGTATTTACCATAATCCATGATTTTACAAGTTGGGGGAGTTGCCGTTGGAGCAATCTCGATCAAGTCCAATCCACGTTCTTCAGCTAAACGAATTCCTTCTGGAACCGTCATTACGCCTAACATTTGGCCTTCATCATCAATAACGCGGATTTGAGGGGCACGAATCTCACGATTCATACGTAGTTCATCTTTGCCCTTCTTTTTGTTGAAACCACCTCTTGAGTCGTTTCTACCTTCGAACTTGCTAATGGGAAACCTCCTAATTATTAGCCTTAAATTCATCACCTAAATACTGTCTCAACTATTTTGACAGCACACCGAACGCCCCTTCGACCTAGTCTAGGGGAATCAGTTACGGAGCCTTAGGCGCTGTTACATTATAGTTTCTATTTTTAATATCAGTCAAAATCAAAGACATCACCTGATCGACAGGGATCCCTTTATGCTCCGAACCATCACGAAGTCGTAATGAAACCGTTTTAGCTTCCGCCTCACGATCACCCACGATAATCATATAAGGAGTCTTCGCCAATTGAGCCTCACGGATCTTAAACTTCAGTTGCTCGTTGCGGCTATCGAAGCTAACTCTCACGCCTTGCGCTTTTAAGTCACTTACTAATCCTTCGCAGAACTCATTCACGCGGTCTGTGATATTCAACACCACCACCTGAGTCGGTGACAACCACGCTGGCAAATGGCCTGCGGTGTGTTCAAGGTAAACCGAGATAAAGCGCTCGAGAGAGCCCAAAATCGCACGGTGTAACATCACTGGACGATGGTCTTTATTGTCTTCGCCCGTGTATTTCAAATCAAAAGCCTCTGGCAAGTTATAGTCCACTTGGATAGTGCCGGTTTGCCAGCTTCTACCTAGAGCATCAACAAAGTGCATTTCAAGCTTAGGACCATAGAACGCCCCTTCGCCCGGTGAGTATGTAAACGGGATTCCCATTTCATTCAAAGCATCCGCCAAGGCACCCTCGGACTTATCCCAAACCTCATCAGAACCCATTCTGTTTTCAGGACGAGTCGCAAGAAGGATCTTGTAATTAGGCATACCTAATACTTGATAAAGTTTGTTCAACATCTCGATAAAGCGAGATATTTCACCCTTCAATTGATCCATTGTACAGAAGATATGTGCATCATCCTGACAGAAAGTGCGAACGCGCGAAAGGCCATGCAAAGCCCCTGATTTTTCATAGCGGTGCAAACGGCCAAAATCAGCGATACGCAATGGCAATTCACGGTAAGAGTGCTTTTCATTGGCATACAACAGACAGTGGCAAGGACAGTTCATTGGCTTGAGTGCATTCTCGCGCTCGTCCAACTTCACAAAGTACATATTGTCTTTATAGTTCTTGTAGTGACCCGATGTTTTAAAAAGCTCAACATCGAAGACCTGTGGCGTGATCACCTCTTGGTATTCATAAGCGCGATAAAGCTCTTTCACATAATTCACTAACTCATTGTAAACTATGGTCCCTTTGCCAGTAAAAAATGGAGACGCCGGTGCCCATTCATGGAACATGAAAAGACCCAACTCTTTTCCCAGTTTACGGTGATCGCGCTTTTTAGCCTCTTCCAAATTATGAAGATAAACTTCAAGTTCTTTTTTATCGCCAAAAGCCGTCGCGTACACACGCTGAAGCATTGGGTTCTTTTCATCACCGCGCCAGTAAGCCCCAGCCACAGATAAAAGTTTAAAGGCTTTGATCTGACCAGTTGATTGCACGTGAGGTCCACGGCAAAGATCGAACCATTCCGCACCGTTGTGGTAGATCCCAACAACAGTTTCACCTTTTGAAGCCAAGTCTTCAATCAACTCAACTTTAAAACGCTCTCCTAAACCTTTGAAAGTTTCAATGGCCTTTGCAATCGGCCAATCTTCACGAGTGATCGCAAGATCTTTAGAGACGATCTCTGTCATCGATTTTTCAATCTTTTCAAAGTGTTCGTCGGTGAAGTTAAACGGAGAATCGAAGTCGTAATAGAAACCATTTTCAATCACTGGCCCAATTGTGACTTTAACTTCAGGCCAAATTTTTTGCACAGCCTGAGCCATGATATGCGCACAAGAGTGGCGAATCACCTCAACAGCCTCCGGAGACTTGGTGGTGATCAATGAAATACGATCGCCGTTATTTAATTTGGTTCGCAAATCTGAAATATCGGTCGATCCGTTTATTTTAACCCCAAGGGTGTCTTTCGCTAAGCGAGCACCGATAGAAAGTGCCACATCAAGAGCAGAGGGTTGTTGATCAAAAGTCTTCGAGCTGTTGTCTGGTAAAATGATATTATAGTTTGACATGGACCTTCACTTTTAGCACGAAGGGCTCACGGGTCAAACTAAAATTAAAGCTAAATTTAGAAGAAAAATCAGGCAGTTCGCCCCAAAAACTGAAGCCCAAGGGTTTCAGAATCGGCTTCAGCTGACACCCATCGAACCTGGCTTTCCACCTCAATCCAAGAGCCGCTGACATCTTGATACATCAAACAGAGTAGATCTTTGACCCTAAATGGTGCCTTTTCCAAACGAATACGGGCCCCATTCCGAGAAAAATCTTCGAAATATCCTTCAAGTATAACTTTAACACTGCGAACTAAGGCCGAACCACAAGCCGAATAAGTGCTGTTCTTAATAATGACCTTCGCTTTTAAGGGCGTCCTTTGCTCTTTACGCATTTTTGTCCCTTGAAGCACCATTCTTTTCAAGGCCTCAAAAGATGGAAATGGTTCCGAACTTAACAGAACTTGGATACCCCCACCCACACCACGGTATTTCTCAAGAAACGAACCCGAAACTCGATGAGCATAAAACAAAACCTTAAAAGAGTATTTCATCATTAAGGCGTGAATACCGGTCACATGCCGAGCATCGAGTTCGTCCACACGAACAACCAAAAGAACATCCTTCACTCCTAGCTCTAGAATTCGACGCAGAGCTTCTAGCGTTTTTATTTGAGACACTTTATCGGCCTCACCCGCCGGTACTGAAAAAGGCAGCCTTTTAAATCCACAAAGAAAAATTCTCACCCAACCCCCTGCGATTTAATAGGTAGCAGCAAAGACCAGACCATATCTTAAAATCCGCCCAAATCATTTATAAGGAAATAGAAAATAGCTGCACTGCCTCGTTAGCTGACATTGTCTAAAAGCTCATCGACATTGCCTAAGAGTATGACACTCCTTAATTAAATCAAAGGACACGTAATGAAAACCTCGTCCCTTTTAATCAGTCTTTTCCTATTGGCTCCTACGACAGGATTCGCCTCGCAGTTGTTCTGCAGTTTCACCGAAAAAGTTTCTATAGAAACCGAATTCCATTTTGCCCAAGATTTGCCTGCTTATGATAGAGTCAATGCCCCGGTTCCAACAGCCTTCGTCATGATCGATGGACAAAAATCACAGCTTATCGATGGTTTCGTGAATCTTAATGGGGGACGAGTTCTAGTCTCATTGAATGACAAACGCAATGGTGGAAACTTCAGTATTTCAGGCAGTATCAACGAGTCATTTTTCTTTCAATGGATCCATAAAGATGGCGCCTGGATTAAGGGAGAATGTAAAATTATCGAAAAGCCATTAATGTAAAATACCTCGCAAGCACATGACCTGGAACTTTCAATGTTGAAATAAAAAAACCCAGCTTTCGCTGGGTTTTTTTATAAAACTTATTGTTTTGACTAGTAAGTCACGTGGTGAGAAAGCGCCTCATGAATACGAGGATCTTTGTGTGCCACAATACTGTGCTTAGTTAAGAAGTTCATAACACATGCCATGAAGATTCCCGCAAAGCCCGCAAACATTCCGATTTCCCAAAAACCAAACACGAAGTGACCGTGATTGAAGTTTGGATAAACCATCCAATAAATGTCTACATACTGCATAACTAAGATCAACACAGAAACAAGAATCACATGGTTGTCGTTACGCTTTAGACCACGAGGCAAAAGTGCCAAGAATGGAACGATAAAGCGGAAGATCAACAACGCCAAAGAAATTCCCAACCATCCGTTTTGTGAACGCATGATATAGTACTCTGTCTCTTCAGGGATGTTTGCGTACCAAATCAACATAAATTGAGAGAACGCAATATATGCCCAGAATACAGTGAAACCTTTTTCAAATTTCACAACGTCATGTTGATGTTCAACTGTGATGTAACCTTTGGCTAAGCCTGATCTTTTGATAAGAATCACGAAAATTGCCAAGAAGGCAAAGAACGACTGAATCATACCCGAGAAAGTATAAATACCAAAGATTGTCGAATACCACGTCGGAAGCAATGACATCAAAAGATCCATTGAAACCAAAGTGAAAGACAAAGCAAACACCACGATAAAGCCCACCGAAAGACCAACGTTTTTGTGAGTAAAAGACTCATCGCCATTTTGATCTTGCTTCAAGCTGTTCCCAACAATGAGCTTTGCAAAAATAAAGCAAAGAACTGCGAAGAAAACCAAGCGTCCTACCATAAACGGCATATTTAAATAAGCCGTCTTTGATGCGATCAAAGAGCTTGCCTCTACAACCTCGGGACGAGCCCAAGGATAAAGAGTCTTCAAACCGCCAAGCAATACCAATGCTCCAACACCAATCACTGGAATGAATGAGGTTGTAGACTCTGCCAAACGACGGATCGACGTTGACCACCCTGCTTTTGCGATATGTTGAAGAGAAGCGAAAACCAATCCGCCAACACCCAAACATAGGAAAAAGAAGAAAGCGACTAAATATGCAGCCCACATACGCTCTTGGTTCTTAATCAAACCAATTACGAATGTAAGGACACCCAAACCAATCAAAGCGTAACTCAAAGTTTTCAACTTCTGAGGGGCTTCGAATTTTCCCAAATGTAAATCTTTAGGTTGATGACCTGCCATAACTCACCTTACTTTCCAGCTTCTTTTTGTAAGAAGCGGATATAATTAACAACCTGCCAACGGTACTTCTGTGGAATGTGGTGATTGTATGGACCCATCACACCCTGTCCCGCTGTAATAATATGATAGATGTGACCATCTGTAAGACCACGCACTTTTTCAGACACCAATGAAGGTGGTTTCAAAGCCATTTTGTCAGCAACAGTGATTTTCTCCTCAACACCACCAAGACCTTTTTGGCCGTGGCAAACTGCACAGTTTGTTGTGTAAAATTTTTGACCAACAAACAGAGTCTCTGGATCCATTTGACCCGCAAGTGGGTTTGGATTGGCCTTAGCCGCCTCAACATCTGTTTTAAAACGATATGGAGTGAATCCAACAGGCACAGTACCCTCTGGTGGAACTCTCATTCCACGGTGATCTGGTGCTTCTTCTTCATACTCTTGAGCCTTGATCGCCGGGCTCTCCATCATATCTTGAATGATCTCTACGTTTGGCTTGTTGCCTGAAGGACCACAAGCCACCAACGAAGAAGCCAACATTGCAATGACAATATATACTGCTGATTTCATCTTAGTACTCCGCCACTTTCTTCACTTCTGAAGCTCCGTTATCACGGAAAATCTTCTCGAGTTTAGCTTCATCGTAGCCGTTGTCGTTACTTGGTACATAGACCGCAAATTTGTGCGAGCTTAAATCGGCATCAATCACTGGAGGATCAATTTTTGGCATTTTACATGCGTAGAAAAGTGCTCCCACTGAAGCCAAAGCTGCAAACAAGACAGTCAATTCAAACAATATTGGAATGAACGCAGGCAACGAGAAAAACGGTTTACCACCGACATTCACCGCCCAGTTAACTGCAGACGTATACCAGGTAAGTAGCAAGCCCGCTGTTAACCCTGTCGCACCCGCCACAAAAGTAACGTATGGCAACCAAGAGCGCTTAATTCCACAAGCCTCTTCCATACCGTGAATTGGGTATGGAGAGATCGCTTCAAACTTAGAAAAACCCATTTCATTCACTTTGCGAGCTGCCGCTAAAACTTGATGCTCTTCAGTGAAAATTCCGGCGATACCGCCAATTTTACGTTGAGACATTAGTGGTGCCCTCCTTTATCATCATAACCCACATTCATTACAGGCTTCACTTCAGCGATAGAGATCGCAGGGAAAAGACGAAGGTAAAGAAGGAATAGAGTTAAGAACATACCGAAAGATCCAACAAGAACACCGGTATCAAACCATGACCACGCATACATACCCCAGCTTGAAGGCAAGAAGTCTCTGTGCAAAGAAGTCACTGTGATAACGAAACGCTCGAACCACATACCAATGTTAACGAAGATCGAAACGATGAACATAACTGCCGTATTACGACGCATGCTCTTGAACCAGAACACTTGTGGAATAATAACGTTACAAGTAACCATGATCCAGTATGACCATCCGTAAGGACCGAAAGCGCGGTTAACGAAAACGAATCTTTCGTATGGGTTGCCCGAGTACCAAGCAATAAAGAACTCAGAAGCGTAAGCGTAACCAACCATCATACCAGTACACATGATGATTTTGTTCATCACTTCCATATGATCGTCAGTGATATAGTCTTTGTATACCGGCCAGCCGATACGAATCAAAGTCATCAAAGTTACAACCATCGCAAAACCCGAGAAGATCGCACCTGCGATGAAGTATGGAGGGAAGATCGTCGTGTGCCATCCTGGAAGACCAGAAACCGCGAAGTCAAAAGAGACGATCGTGTGAACCGAAAGAACTAGCGGAGTCGAAAGACCTGCAAGGATCAAGTACAACATTTCATAGTGTGACCAGTTTTTCGCAGTCCCTCTCCAACCCAATGACAAGGCTCCATAAACTGCACGGCGAATTTTATTCTTCGCACGGTCTTTCATAGTTGCAAAGTCAGGGATCAAGCCGATGTACCAGAACACCATTGAAACAGTCGCGTATGTAGAAACCGCGAAAACGTCCCAAAGAAGTGGTGAACGGAAGTTAACCCATAATGGACCACGTTGGTTCGGATATGGGAACAACCAGAAATCCAACCAAGGACGGCCCGTGTGAAGCAACGGAAACAGACCCGCAGTCATAACCGCGAAGACTGTCATTGCTTCGGCAGTACGAGCCACCGAAGTTCTCCATTTTTGACGGAATAAGAAAAGGATCGCAGAAATCAAAGTTCCCGCGTGACCGATACCAACCCAGAAAACGAAGGTCACGATCATCGTACCCCAAGCAACTGGACTGTTGACCCCAAGAAGACCAATCCCCACACCTACTACTGTCGCAAGGACACCAAGATAGGCCAATAGAAGAGTCTTCGCTCCAAGGAACATTGCCACCCAACCCTTGGAAGGCATACGTTCTGTAGGAGCACAAATATCATCAGTGATATCTTTTAACGTCTTGTTACCAAGAACGAGTTTATTGCGCTTCATCATGCGTGCTCACCTTTGTTAGCTTCTTTTTTATCAGAAGCAGCCGTTTTATCATTGTTGCGAATCTTAGCTTGGTATCGAACTGAAGGAGCCGCATGCCACTCTTCAAGAAGAGCGTATGAACGAGGTTCTTCAGAGAACAACTTCGCTACTTTGCTAGATTTATCATTCAAGTCACCAAATACGATTGCGTCAGTTGGGCAGCTTGTTTGACATGCTGTCTTCACATCGCCATCTTGCAAACGACGATTTTCATTACGAACTTTCGTTTTCGCATCTTGGATACGCTGAACACAGAACGTACACTTTTCCATCACACCGCGAGTACGAACACCCACTGATGGGTTCAATGCCATATGAAGTGGCTTTTCGATCTTCTTCGCGAAGTTAAACCAGTTAAAGCGACGTACTTTGTATGGACAGTTGTTCGCACAGTAACGAGTACCAACACAACGGTTGTAAACCATGTCGTTCAAGCCCTCTGAAGAGTGAACCGTTGCCATTACTGGACACACAGTTTCACAAGGAGCATTGTCACAATGTTGACACATAACAGGTTGGAAAACCGTTTCTGGATTTTCTGGAGTTCCATTGTAATAGCGGTCAATACGGATCCAGTGCATTTCACGGCCTTCGATCACATACTGCTTACCTACAACATGGATGTTGTTTTCAGACTGACATGCAGTTACGCAAGCTGAACAACCTGTACAGCTGTTCAAGTCGACTGCCATACCCCATTTGTGACCATTGTACTGATGACCAGACCAAATATTCCAAATGTGAGCATGAGGCTTTCCAGCCGTTTGGTCTTTCATGTAATCCTTCAACGTCGATTCGATGACGATCTTACGACCTTCCATCGAATGATGACCTTGAGTACATGCAAGTTGATATTTTTTAGAAGTCTTCGTGAATGAAGCTGTCATTCCTGCTGCTAACAACGCGCCAGACTTAACAGTCATCAATGCGAAAGCATTTTTACCGATACCATCAGCAACTTTACCTGCGCGAGTACGACCATAACCAACAGCAACCGCTAGAACATCGTCATGAAGACCTGGTTGGATATGAACTGGAAGTTCAAGAGTTTTATCTCCAACTTTCAATTCGACAACTGTCGCTTCTTTAAGACCGTGCTTTTCAGCCGTCGCCAAAGAAACCATGACATAGTTATCCCAAACAATTTTAGTTACAGGATCTGGAAGTTCTTGCAACCAAGCTACGTTCGCCAAAGTACCATCACCGATTCCGATTTTGCTATAAAGTGCAATCTCAAAACCGCTAGAGGCCTTAGCTGGCTTGATAGAAGTGAATGCATCGATCTTGAATGAGCGAGCCGATGAGCTTGCACCGAAGTTTCCTGCCGCACCCGACTGAAGAGTCGCTTGCCAGAAATCTTCGAAGCCTTGGCCTTTACCCAATGAAGAGTGAAGTTCCGTCTTCCAGTAGTTTCTCATATAGTCATAGAAGGATTCATAATCCAAAAGACGCTTAGGACCTTTATTTGCAAGGTAAGCCCAAGTCATCAATGACAATTGGAAGCTACGAGTATCGTACATTGGACGAATTGCCGGCTGAGCGATAGTGTAAACACCTTTCGCAATCTCAGCATCGTTCCATGTCTCAAGAGCATGGTTATCAGGAGTGATATAATCTGCATGAAGGCCTGTCTCATCGATACGATCGCCAGTGTAGATGACCATTTTCACTTTTTTCAAAGCTTCAACAAAGCCAACAGACTCAGGCAATACATATCCAGGATTTACTCTATGAATGATCAAAGATTGAACTTTGCCATCCTTCATATCTTGAACCAAAGACATCATTGCAGAGTTAGATGCTGTCAAACCAGGAACTGCCGCTTTATGCTCTACAGTCGCGCCGTCGTTTTCTAGAACCGAGTTCAAGAAGTTAACAGCAACTTGCAATTCCAAAGATTTTTCAGTTTGAGTGGCCAAACCACCAGCTACTACTAGTGATGCACCTTTGTTTGCCCAAAGATCTTCAGCCACTTTCGCAAACAAAGCAGTTTCAATACCCAATTTCTTAGCAACGCCTGCAAATGGCTCTAACGTCGCCTTAACAGACGCATTTCCAGCGTATGAAGACAGACCTTTCGTCACGATGATTTCATGAAGAAGACCCATTACAACATCAAGCTGCAATGAAGGTTTGATTCTCATGCGGATATCAGCGTTTGCACCCGTTAAAGAGTAAGTAGAATCAAAAGAAACCAGACGAGACATGTTTTTGATATCTTTACGACCCAAAGCAAATTGCTTAGTGAATGTCGTTGGAGAGATCCATGTTCCCAAGAAGTCCGCATCAACAGAGACAATCATTTTTGCCTTATCAAAGCGATACTGAGGAACTAAAGAGTCACCGTAAGCAGCTTTTTGACCAGCCTGAACATCTTCGTGAGCGAAAGCTTCCCAAACAACGTGCTTAGCGCCAAATGCTTGAGAGAAATCACCGATCACAGCACGAGTCGAAGGAGAGCTCACTGCTCCCGTAAGAACAACGACTCCACCTTTGTTCAATTGTTCAAAAACTTTATTATCAAGGTCTTCCCATTTTACACCAACAGTTTCTTTGTTGGATTTCTTTTCATTGAAAAGATTGCGCTTAGGACCTTGAAGTCTTTCTGGATCGTATAGAGAAAGCAAAGATGCTTGTCCACGCGCACTCAATCCACCTTGGTTTACTGGGTGAGAAGGGTTTGCTTCGATCTTAATTGGACGTCCTTCGCGAGTCTTAACAAGAACTCCGTAACCTTCAGAACCATCGAAATAAGCCGAAGAGTAATAGTTAGGAATACCTAAAGTCACTTCTTCTGGTTGTTGGTTATAAGGAACGATTTTTTGAACTGGACGACGGATACAACCTGCTGCAGACAATGCTACAGAAGCTCCCATCAATTTTAAGAACTCACGACGAGCCCAGCCTTCTTCCTTATCGCTTCCTTCGCGAAGAGGAGAACTTTGAAACTCAGTTTCCGCAAGTTTCATGAACTCTGGATCATTTTTCCATTGCTCAAGACTTAACCAGTACTTGTTATCGCGCTCGATTTGAGGTCGAAGCGCTTTCTTTGCTTCTAATTCATTTTGATCATGATCATTATGGATTTCAGACATTTACAAAATCCTTTATTAGTAGTGACAAGTTGAGCAGTTTAAAGGGGCATTGTTTTGGCTTTCGCGGTGACAGTTCACACACCAGCCCATTGACAATGTCGAGTGTTGTTTTACTTGCTTCATAGTCTCGATTTGACCGTGGCAAGTTTGGCAATTCACACCCTTCGCGATATGCGCATTGTGATTAAAGTGTACGAAGTCAGGCAACATATGCACACGCACCCACTCAACTGATTTGCCAGCATCGTAAAGCTCACGCATTTTTTGAATGTTTGGCTTATCTGTGGCTACTTGCATGTGACAATTCATACATGTTTGTAGAGATGGAATATTCGCGTGCTTTGTTCTTTCCACTTGGTTGTGGCAGTACTGACACTGAATATTGTGAGTTCCCACGTGCAATGAGTGATCGAACGGAATTGGTTGTTCAGGAGAATACCCCTTGTTGTAACCAAGACCGAAATCCCACCAGCAACCCGTCAAAGTGGTCACTGTGAAAAGAGCGATCAGGATTGCGCTTCCTTTTGCTGCTATAGTTTTGAATAATCTGCGGTGCATACCTTTCCTTTAAACGAAATAAGTTCCACGTCTGCTGAAGACGCAATGCTGCCAATACTTCTTTTAAGATGCCTTCTACTTTAAATAGGCCTTAGTCCTGTTGTCCACTATCTTTTTGCAAACATTTTGATAATGCTGACGAATTTCATTTTTCGTCTGCTAGTTTTTTAAACAAAAATGGAGTTGTTGAGATTCATTTTCACCCTCACAACTCCAACTTTGTCACATCACTAATTGATGCGCCGCCTAAAGCCGCGAATCAACCTTCATGACCTAAACGACTCTTTCGAACCACGGCCACGTATATCACAAATAGAATATGCAAAACGACGAAAGCAGAAACATACTCGACACCGCCTGCGCCGAAACCGTACGAATGCAAGCCTGCGCCGAGCACAAAGTTTACACCATACCAAGCCATGATGACCAAACTAAACGTAATGACCCCGGTTGCAACCATACCAAAGTTTTTAAGAAGACCTGCTAATCGGGCATGCAGGACTGCTAGATACCCCAAAAGCGCGATCAAAGCCCAAGTCTCTTTTGGATCCCATCCCCAAAAGCGCCCCCAAGAGTAGTCCGCCCAAATACCACCAAGGATAATTCCCGGCGCTAAAAAGACCACACCAATTTGCATGGAGCGATACACAGCAGTCACAATGGCTTTGATTTTTTCTTTATGCTTCTCTTCACCACGCAAGAAGTAAATAAGACCCAAATCGCTTAACCCAAACGCCAAAAAGAAAGCGGCATAACTAATAGTGATCGTCATCACGTGTACAACCAACCAATAGTTCGAGCGAAGCACGGGCTCTAACGGCTGAAGACTTGGATCGAGAACCGCCGGAGCATAATCCGCAACGATCATCGAGAAAAGTCCAACCAATGAGCCTGCCATCAAAGTAAAGCGGAATTTATATATTATCTCGAGGATCGCCGCGAAAACGACAACACCCCATGAAACCCAAACCACCGTTTCATACATATTTGTAACCGGAGCGCGATCCATCAAATAGACTCGCAACGCAAATCCATATGTGTGAACCAAAAAACCAAGGACCATAAATATCCAGGCAAACTTCATCAACGAACCTTTGTCGGTGGTCCACACGAACAACAAAATCAAAGCGGCGATACAATACAAAATATACGACAACCGAAAAGGATGAAGATCGTTGTAATGAACTTCTAATGAAATCTTCTGTCCCGAAGGATAGACCTCAGGATTCGCAGACTTCGCCACATCTTCAAATGCTTTTACCTTGGCATCAAGAGCCTCTCCGGTCGTTTTCAAATCTTCTTTTGATTTTCCTTCGCCAACAGCGCCAATATGAGTCACGAAAGCTTTTGTTAGCTCTAAAAACGAAGCTTGAGCTCCATCCTTTAAATCCGCAACCGCCAACCAAGCAGAGCCCTGTTCCGCACCAGGGGGGATGACTTTCATCATATTTCCAGAAGCCACCTCATTAAAGATTAAATACTGATTTTCTAAACGCTGCAGAGCCTGGAAGTAGGGATCAAGCTTTTCTTTGCTTTCACGTTTTGCCGCTAGCTCTTGCCTTAAAAGAGTAAACCGATCAGATCCAAAAACCTCTGCACCCGTGAAATGGCGACGCTCTTTAGGCAACTTCAACGCCTCTAATACTTGGTGATTGCGCACTTCAAAAATCGCCTTCTCAGACCAAGATTGCGGAGACAGCATCCAAGTCATAACTATCTCATAACCAGCCCGTCCCTCGTATTGGGTCTTTCCATAGACGATCTCTAAAACTTCTTTCCCAAATGTATCAAAAGGCTTGATTCGCCCAGCATCCTGCACCGGAAGATATTTTAATCCATCACCCGGTTCGGCATGAACAGCAACCGAGGCGAAAACCACCATTAAAATTGAAAGAATTTTCGTAAACATTAGTGCCCCTTATCTTTCTTTTTGAGCGCTTTAAAATCCAAAGTTTTAAAATAAAACAACAATATGATTCCCACGGTCATCACGAGTGAGCCTAGGTACTTCCAAAAACGGCCGGGATCATGATTGACTGAAAAAATAGAAGCAACGGGCTTGCCGTTTTCCTCTTGAAAGCTGGATTGATAAATGGTCAACCCTTTGTACTTGAGCGGTTCGTTCATCGAGATTTCTTGAGTCGCCCCTTCGGGTGTCTCGACGATACTCTTATAGGCCATGGCTCGCATCGTACCTTGATATCGAGTCACATCGAAATGATCTAATTTCAAGTCAAAACCAAGATCGATTCTGCGATTCGCCCACGTCAAAAGATAGGCACCTTGATCCGTGAAAAATTTCACCATATCATTTTGCAAAACCCACTGTTCTGAACCTTTGAATTTCACTTTAATTGCGGCTGTCGTTAACGGACTTGGCCGCGGAACAGGCTTGATTTCCCAATCATCTTTAGCCTTAGGAAGGTAGCGTAAAACACGCACTTTGGAACCCATCCATCCTGGCTCAAACACGCCCCCTTCAGGCACAACTCCAGTTAAAAAAACTTTCTTTTGATCTTTGTGAAAAACGGCGTATCGAACCTTACCATCATCGGTGACATTCAGAAAAATCTCGTTCACACCTCGCCCCTCTGCAGGGACTTCCGTTCCTAAATGCAATGTCGCAGGTCCAAAGTTTTGAACGGCTGGCGTGCCGGGTTTTCTCTGCACCAACCACTCGATAACGTTAAACATCGCACTTTCTATTTGAAAGCGAATCGCCGGACCATAATTCCCTTTATCTACCGCAACCACCTGGCGCGACGGGATGACATATTTTTCGTAGCCAATAATGTCGATACTTCCATCCATCGTCATTACTGAAAATGGTTTTTCAACAGAAGGCGGTTTCATAAAGAAATCAACTTCCTGTTCTAAAGTTTTGCTGTAACGATCACCATCAAAAGAGGAATAAACCGTCAAATCTGTCTGAGGAACTTGGACGTATCTGCCTTTTTCACCAATGCCAATGCGAAGGCTGCCATCAAGACCAAAATTCGATGTCACCCACTGTCCGCACATCAAAATTATAATTCCAACGTGAGCTAGTACAAAGGCTGCATGTCGTCTTTTCCAAGGCCAACGATCCACCATCACTGCGATCAAGTTGATGGCAAGCAAACACATCACCCCAAACATCCAGGGGGTGTCGTAAACTAATTTTTTTGCAGCGAAAGCATCATACTTTGATTCAACGAAAGTTCCCACTGCAGTCAATGTGGCAATGGCAATTATAATAAAGACAGCTAACTTCAACGAGGCCAGGGGTTTTATGATTTTTTTCATCGACCCCAAGTTTTATCCAAGCTCTTTGCTTTTGGCTAGATAAAGCCGGGGACTCCCCTCTCAATTAATTATGCGCGTCAGGAAAGGTGATGCAGATTAGAGACAATATATTCAACAGCCTTTTCGATTTTTTGTTGAACAGCAGAAGATGCCTCTAAATTAAGCTGCTTGGTTTTTTCATCCATATAAAGAGCCCGATTCATCTCTACCTGAAGCGCATGATGCCCTGAATTCGGCGCCCCATATTGTTCCGTCACTCTTCCGCCAAAATAAGGCCAGTTATAACCTACTTTAAATCCAGCGGTACAGTAGGCCGCAATCACTAAATCTTTAAATCGCGGGTCACAACTTGTCCCCTTGCAATCACTCACAACGATGTCTGCCCGCAACTCGCCTGGGTCACGATGCATTTTGGTTCCCAAGCTAGGCATAGAGTGGGCATCTAAATGAAAAATCTTTTTCGCACCATTTCTTTTCATAGACTCGTAATTTTCTCGGATTTCCTGATGGAAAGGATCATAAATCATTCCAACCAACTCTTCATGATTGGCCAGCGACATCGGCTCTGGCATCAAGGGATGATTGTAGGTAGTTACTACCCAATGAAACCCTCGATTGTGCATCCCTGCAGGATTTGTATTCCCGATCACCGAAGTGCTGTCAATATCAGCTGGTACTCTGTTCAAATCGGCGGCGTAGCGATGCCATTGGGTTTTTACCGAACGAATTTTTAATTTGTCGATAGTGGGTTGATAAAGTCTATCCACAAACCGATCCACGTCACACATCAGGATCTCTTCCGGTAAGTTTTGAAGCCACGGAGTCTGCGGTGGGACCTTTTCACCCGAATGAGGAATAGTAATTAGAAAATTATCTGCCATGAGAACTCCGATCATATTGACATAACAAAGCTTCTTACTCGAAACTATAAAAGCAAAGGGTTGAAAATGACAACATCGAATAACAGCCACGACTCAAGCTCGGCACCGAAAGCCAAAATCTATACTCGCACAGGCGATAAAGGTACAACTCGTCTTGTCGACGGCTCGTGTGTAGAAAAATTCAACCCCCGCGTCGAAGCTTATGGCTGCGTCGACGAACTTAATTCAGTGATAGGCTGGTGTCGGTCCGAAGCCGCCCCGTTTAAGGATTTGCAAAACCTTAATGACGAGCTCGAGTGGATTCAAAATAAGCTTTTTGACGTTGGCAGTCTATTGGCCTGCGACAAAGAAGAAGTTCTAAAAATGCTTCCACAAATCACGCCCAACAATGTCGAGCGCATCGAAAAAATGATTGATGTTTGGTCGGTAGAACTTCCTGAACTTCGCCAGTTTATCTTACCCGGAGGCCACAAAGTGGCAGCGGCTCTTCATATGGCCCGTACTGCTTGCCGACGAGCAGAGCGCAGATCTGCGGAAATCATGGTCAAAGACTCCCGGTACGAACTTCCGCTTCAGTTTTTAAATAGACTTAGCGATTATCTTTTTGTCGTCTCTCGGTGGGTAAACTTCAAAATGCAACAGCCCGAAACCACATGGAAGAAGGGCGAATGAGCCTACGTATTGCCACCCCCGAAGATTCGGCTCAGCTGGTTCAATTTCACAAAGAATTTCTGCGCCCAGGACAGGTCGACCTCAAAGTGGACCGCTGTCAGAACTATTTCCTTCCTTACGAAATCCATGGTGAACAACATCTCACCTACATTTTCGAACAAGAACGTAAAATCGAAGGAACAGCCTCGTTTGTCGTTCGTGACGTCATTCTTGATGGAAAAGTTAAAACCGTTTGCTTCGGCCGGGACCTTAGGATTTCCAATAACCGCCAAACGGTCCTCGAGTGGCACAAGCACTACCTGCCAGTTTTAGAAGAGATCTTCAAACAGTTTAACTGCAAATATATGTTTTCGATGATTAGTCAAAATGATCTGCAGGCACTCAACGCATTTATTCGACCTCGTCCCAGTCGACGACTTCTGCCCCGATATTATCTATTTCGTCGCTTCAATATGGTAAGTATTCATGGTAAATTTCCATGGGCAGAAAATCCCTTGCCTCATCTTAGAATCAAACATGCACAAGACCATCACAAAGATGCGTTGATTTATTATATCTCTCAAAAATCGAGACAAAAAGAATTGGCGACAGTTTGGGACGCCTCGAGCTTCGAAGACAAACTAGAGCGCTGGGAGAACTTAAACTTAAGCGATTTTTTGATTGCAATGGACAAAGAGGACAACATCGTTGGCTGTGTGGCGCCTTGGAGCAGTCAAGGGGTTCAAGAATTAATCCCGGTCGAGTACAATATGCGCGGCCACAATTTTCGGCAATTTCTAAAATTTGGGGAGCTATTGGGCTGGACTCGATCTATTACCAAGCCAGCGCATCGCCTTCCAATGGAAGACAGCTTTAAATTTAGATATTTAAACTTTCTTCATGCAGACAATGCAGATATTTTTGAAAGCCTTATTTTTTCAGCCTGGAATAATAGTCAACCCAACGAATTTTTAGTTTACAACCAAATGCGGGCTGATCACTATCTTCGACCTCCGGCGCATTGGATTCACACTCAAATTCCATATGGAATATACTTAGTACTTCCGCCGGATCAAGAACCACCAGCCTTCCTTCACCCACGCAACGAACGCACCTGTGAAGTAGAGCCATTCTTTTTATAAGGATCAGTTTGAAGGGAAAATCTCTACTGCCATACCATCACCCGAAACTGAACGGATGTTTGGTTGAATATAGTTTCATTCGTCGTGTTCGTTCTATCTCGATAAGATCCCACATGAAGAACATTATTACCATTGGCGTTTCCGCACGGAAGCCGAATATAAATATTCCCATTAGATTCGTCATAATCAATTAATGGACCATTCGCTTGAGCCGAATCTCCATACTGATTTATTCCCCATGGAAAAATTTCTCCAGTGGATTTTTTAAAATAGCCCGACATTAACTTCGGTAAACCAGATAGACCCGTAGAAGAATAAGTGTACGTTTGACAGTTCTGAGCAACGGCGATCCATCCGGTATCAAACGAAGGGCTGCCAATTCCAGTCGATCCTATGGCCGCCCACGAAGTACCATTACAAAACTCCATTTTTTTAGTCGAACTATTGTAACGTTGCTGACCCTCGCTTGTCGCATCACAAACCGAGGATGTATTACCAAATTTCACTTCACCAGCAACATCAAGCCTTGCTGTCGGGGCTGCAGTTCCAATCCCCACGTTCCCAGCTGACGGCTCGGTCACAATTGCGTACTTGTTTGTAATTGTCCCCCCGGAAGGCGCAAAAACCTTTATTCCATGCCAATTAGTTACTAAATCGGATGTTCCCATCGAGGACCTTATATCAACTCCAAAAAAATTAGTGACCGTCGTCCCCCCAGTACCATTTCCAGATAGATTTAATTCTCCTCGCAATCCAACCGCATTATTTATCGCTGGAAGGTTTGCACCAAAAGATCCAGTGACTGATCCCACCACACCAGCGGCGGTACCCGTGTAGTTCCCAGAATTTGCATTTCCAGAGGTAACCCCCTGGACGCCCATCGCTATTCCAGAGACAACCCCGGATCCTTGATTACTAAACTGTCCGCGTATGGCACTAGAGCTAGAAATTAAATTGTTTGCACCAAGCAAAGTGAAGGACGACTTCAGCGCTGAAGACTGCAATGTCGTAGAGGCGCTAGGGCTAGTTATTAAACTAATATCCGCCGCAGACATCGATATACTTCCACTAGATCCGTTATAGTATTTATTCACCTGGAAGGTAGAAGCAGCCGAAGAGGTTCCAAACGAGTTTCCAACCATCACCTCTCCGCCGGTTGTCGCGCTTAAAATAGAATTGGATCCATTTGAAAGATTGAATTTTGAATTGTATTTAAGAACTGATTCGCCAGCCACAGAATTGAGATAAAATTCATTGGCCGCGCTAGCGACTCCTAACTCTAGCGAGTTAGCACCTGAACTCACTTTCAACGATGACTTAACTCCCGTCCTTGAAATATCCAAAACCGCAGAAGGACTGGTTGCTCCAATTCCAACATTTCCCAACGCATCGATACGCATTCGCTCTGTACCAGAAGTTGAAAAACCTAATATGTTTGTACCCGGACTAAATAAGCCTAAGGAATTGGCGCCAATTCCCACACCAGGGACAGCTGCATTTCCAACTGCAGCGATCATGGTTCCTGTCATCGTTCCACCAAGTAATGGTAACTTCGTCGAATCCGATGCCGAAGGCACACTCCACGTAGGTGCACCAGCCCCGTTGCTGGTCAATACCTGGCCAGCACTTCCGGCACCGACATTCACCAGCTTCGAACCATCAGTATAAATCACACCGCCAGCTGAAACATCTAAAGAGGAATTATTTGTTCCCCCGCTTGCTATCCCCAGAACTCCGGTCAATTGACTAACGGGCAAACTAATATTCACACAGGAAAAGGCATCCGTAACTGCAGACCAAGTTAAAGTCTGAGACGAAGAGCAATTCGACGAAAATTGACTTGCCCCTAGTGAGGTTCGCAAATCGTCCACGCCAAAGTACACAGGCTCGAACTGCGTATTACTGCTGTTATAGCGATAAACCTGCCCCTCTGAAGGAGTTGTTGAGGCCACTGTAAAGCCACGAATTTTATTCACCGAAGGATTTGGATAAGAACCACCAAGATCACCAGCCGCGGAACCCACCGGAGATCGCCCATCTGATAAACGAGAGTCGTTACCCGCTGCCACCGTCCCCGCCGTGGTTCCAAACAATACCGACACAGTTTTTGAAGATGTTCCTGATACACCAATGCCTGATCCAGCAAGAACATCAGAGATCACTCCAGACCCCCCGGCGTCAGTGACACACGAAAAATTCATACCATCCCAAAACACAACCTGCCCAGCGCTGCATGAACTAACTGGCACATTCGACTTTAATACAAAATCATTAATTGTTTTATCTCCTAAGCGAGTAGTAGACAACGAGGTCAGCGCGAAAGGGACAGAACGAATGATATTATCCGGAGATATCAAACGCCAACCGACACCATCATGGAACTGCACTTTAAGTTTGCGATAGGAATCCACAGAGGAGTTCCAACTCCCGGAGCCAGCGCAGGGATGGGAAATGCCGTTGACGAATGAATCTGAAAGTTTATAGCTAGGATTCCCGGCAACTCCCGGAAAAAGGCGCGTCCCCAGACCAATCGGAACATCAAAAACACCCTTAGAATTACTTAAATTAACACCGTCTTTTTGCTCACGATAGATAACGCAAGAACCATCTTCAGAAGTAATTTCAAAAATGAAGCTGACGTTATTATATTCCAGTCCCTGACCATCTGATTTTAATATTCTGCCTTGATAGGTTAAACTGGCAGGAGAAGCCCAAATAAACGACGGCGAAAATACAGTCAGAAAGACAAGGATAAATAGACTATTTATCCAGTTATTTTTCTGAAGCATGCGCCCTCCCAAAACCAAACAATCTTCCTTTAACTAATCGGCCTTTTTGAGCAAATACTATACAAAAAAAAGAATGATCTACAATGAATGTAATCAATATTCACAATCAGCATCATTTAAACCAAATCGCCAACGTAGAGTCGGTTGAATCTCGATGCCCCGTAGCTGCTATTGTCACAGCTGTTGGCGATACAACAGACATTCCTGTTGATGTCCCATTTTGATAGGCAATGTTTATCGGATAAGTACCTGACATAGCCCACACATTTGCTCCGATGCTCCAAGTTCCGAATGTATCACCGTAGGCTGATGTCCAAGTTGGATCCTTTACACCCAAAAGATAGTCCGAGTAGGTGTATCCGTCTCGATCACTTCCATTCCACTCTAAGTTGTTTAATAAGCCACTCTCCTTAGTCCAAGGAGTGAGCGCTGCTTTCTTAGCAGCAAACGAAGAATTTGTGCTGGCTGATAAGTAAACGTTTTTGCCTTTGACCGAACTCTCAAACATAATTCTCGCAAACTTTAAATGTTTTATTATGGCCGCGCTCTGAGCAATTGTGAATGAAAAGCCTGGCACCGAATAAGCCGTCATTAAAGTACTGCTTGATGCAGTTCCATCCCAATAAGAATTAGCGGGTCCCAGGGAAGTATTTCCCCCAATAGCAAGAGTATTAGTCAAAGCCAATGTGCCGTCATTACTCGCATCACACGTAAAGGGCTCTACAGTCTGAGGAGTCAACTGAGTATAGCCCGCCCCAGCCACAGCCGCTGTCGTCTGAGTTGATCCATCTGGAAACTTAAATCCACCACTTGTGGACTCTATCACGCCATTCACCGACAACTTTTGTCCAGGAGTCGCAGTACCAACGCCGACATTCCCACCAGAAAAATTAGTACCACCGGTTGCGGCAGACCAATAGGTCGCCGAAGCCGGAAGCCTTGCAGAGGCAATGGTTCCTGTAGCGATGACCGATGCGTCTAAGTTGGCGATATTTGCACAAGTATTAGCATCCTTGACTGCAGACCAAGTTAAAGTCTGAGAAGACGCACAACTTGCAGAGAACTGACTTGCTCCCGCAGCAGTCCGTAAATCATCGATACCAAAATAAACGGGTTCAAACTGCGTCGTGCTATTATTAAATCGATAAACCTGCCCATCTAAAGGTGTCGTTGACGCTACATTAAAACCTCTAATTTTATTAACCGAAGGAATAGGGTAACTCCCCCCCTAAGTCTCCTCCCGCAGATCCAGCCGGCGTTCTTGAGTCGGTAAAGCGCGCATCGTTTCCAGCAGCTAAAGTGTTTGCGACGGTTCCAATATTGGCCGTTATTATCGGCGTCGATGCTCCGTTCGTCACCGTTATATAAGAGTTTGCACTGCTGACACTCGTGACCCCATCCGTAATTCCATACCCAGCCAGAGTCGTGGGCTTCCCTGTGATATTCGCCCATGCCGCAGTCACCGCCGAGCACTCAATTCTATCCGTCGCGCTGACATAAATTAATGCTGTGCCAGCACTACAAGATGGCACCGTGTTCAAAAAACTCTGACCACCAATTGTTGAAAAGATATCATTAATTTTTAAAGTTCCGAAACTTGGGGTGCCTGCGGCTCCATGAGGCGCAGCAAAAACCGTATTTGCAACCTGAGAACTTAACGACACACTTAAAGTCCCACTTCCCGTCACCGGGCCCCGCTTACCGACAATATCGAGGGAACCGTCATACCCACAGATGTCACAGTGCCGGCCGTGGGATTCGCAGCCACCCAATTTGAGCCATCAAATTTTAGCACTTGCCCTGTTGTTGGCCCTGGCCCCGCAACTGCGACTCCTTTAATTTTATCTACCGAAATTGCTGAATAATTCCAACTCCGTCGTTAAACTGCACTTTTAATTTTCTAAAGGAATCTATGCTAGAACTCCAGATGCCAGAGCCAGAACAGTTATGTACAACTCCGTTTACAAAGGAATCGGCAAGCTTATAGGTAGGATTGGCACCGGCATCGGGAAAAAGACGCGTTCCGGTGCCAATAGAAACGTCAAACACCCCTTTAGAATTTGCTAAATTAACACCATCTTTTTGTTCTCGATAAAGAACACAGGCACCATCTTCAGAAGTAATTTCGAATAAAAAGCTTACGCTACTGTACTCGAGCCCCTGCCCATCTGCTTTTAAAATTCTACCTTGATAAGTTAACGAATTCGGCGAGGCCCACGCTGAAAGCTGTCCGCAAAACAAACCCAAGCAGATCAGCGCCAACGCTGTCTTTTGATAAAAAAACGACATTGAACCCCTCCGAAAAGAACCGATGTGAGCTTCTAATCGGATATTTATGAGATATTCTCAAGGGATTTAAACAGGTTTTTTACAAAAGAATCAGGACCAGAGAAAAGCTGTCTCATTTCAAGGCAAACAGCTAAGCAAATATTTGATTTTGAACGGTTTCCCGAACCTGAGGCCAAAACCAATCCAAGGCAGGATCGGAATCAATAACATCTTTGACTAAAAGCTTAAGATCCGCCGTGGATGCAACTTCTCGGCGCAGCCAAATTTCAATTTCGTCGTAACCAGGACCAATAATGGTAATTTCAACCGATTTTAAAAAATGGATAAGCTGAACTCGCGACATATCCAAAGAGGGGTTATTCAATTTCTGAGCAAGACATCCAAGAATGTCCGCCTTCAAATCATTAAAATCACGGTAATTGATTCGCCGAAGAATCATATCAGAAACATGCCCCCGATTAACCCAACGCTGATGCAAGCCTTTTTGACAGGCATTGATCAACAAGCTTCTTAGCGCCTGTGGTATGCTCTTAAATTCGACCTCCTCTAGACTCATCACAGTCATCAAGTCGACATATCGAACATTCTTTTGTGTTTCGCGCAGAGAAGTAAGAACTTCAGGCACCCGCAACAAAGAGTTACGAATACTTAAGAGATCGATTCCTGCTCCGTCCGTGAAGTAGAGAATTCGCATATTCTTATCATAACCAAGTTATTAGATTTGTGATCTTTTTTTAAAAATTCCAGCCCATGGTCTAGTCCACTTCGGAAAAGGCCTATGCCATACTAAAGTGAACATAAATAGGCAGCAACCGAGGATACACAACAGTGAGCAATACAAAAGATAGTAAAGTCAAAAGACCACCATTAGAAAAATGGTATCCCTACGTCTTATTTGTCTTCATTGGTTACTGCGTGGCAGACATCGCAATCCTTTCCTATCGGGATCTTCTACTGCCAGCCGGCGCACCTCCGGCCCGTCCGCCAAAAAATCTAAATCTAACCTCAGCTCCGCGAGGAAATTATAATACGATCACCAACCGCAATCTTTTTGCCCTCGACGGCGTCATTCCAGAACAACTCCGCGCAGAAGGACAAGGAAGTGAGAAAAAGGATTTACCACCGGTTCCTTCATCACTTCCGCTAAACTTGGTGGGCACGATGGTGCACTCGAACCCGACAAAATCTATTGCTGCCATAGAGCTTAAAAGTAAAAACATGGTCATCTCAGTTGTTGTTGGACGTGAAATCGAAAACATGGCCACCATAGAGTCCATCGAACGTCACAAAGTAATCTTCCGCAATCTCAATAGCGGCAACCTCGAATATATCGAAATGAAACGCGACGGAAAAGTGGCTTTCGGACTTTCAGGAGCTGCTACCGCCGGAAAAGAAGTTCTTAAAATGGGCGATAACAATTTCACCCTTAAAAGAGCTGACGTCCTCAAATACACGAACGATTTACCGTCTGTTTTAATGCAAGCCCGAGCAGTCCCCAACCGCGTTCCTGGAACCGGAGAAATCAACGGCTTCCGTCTTTTGGATATGCAGCCGGGTTCAATTTACGAACAACTTGGCCTTCAAAGAATGGACGTCATTCAAAACGTCAATGGCACTTCCGTAGACTCTCCAGCTAAGGCGATGGAACTCTACAATGCCCTTAAGCAAGAAACAAAAATAACTATTCAAATTGAACGCAACGGCAAGAAGGAAACTCTGAATTACAACATTCAGTAGTTTCTTGATTATTCAGGAGGAATTGAAATGAAATCCCGCAAAAAAAAGAGCCTAAGCCTAGGATTGGCTTCTCTCATGACCGCGCAAATTGCCGTTGCCCAAACGGATGATTTTCCACCACCGCCTCCCCCAATGCCAGATTTTGGAATGGAAGAAGGTGATGGTTTCAATGCGCCTCCTCCGCCTCCTCCACCAGATTTTGGCTCTAGCTCATCGGGTTTTAGCAATACTTCACCAAGTGGTGGCGGGACAGGTTTTGGCGCAAAAAGCGGCACATCTTCTTCGGTTCTTAGTAAAGCTCAACAACAAAAATTTGCTAAATCGGGACCCGAAGATATCAACTCACAAAACTTCCCCGAGACTATCGAGTCCTTCGATTTTCCAAATGTGGAAATCACCGAACTTGCAAAAGCCATTGGCGAACTGACAGGAAAAAACTTTATCGTCGATCCTGGTGTTCGCGGCAAGATTTCAATCATTGCACCCTCTAAAATCACGGTAGCCGAAGCCTACAATGCCTTTTTATCGGCCCTTGCTATTAATGGTTTTACCGTTGTGCCCTCTGGAGCATTCTGGAAAATCAAATCAGCTCGAAATGCTCAACGGGATAGTATTGAAACTTATTCAGGCGCCTATTATCCAAACTCGGATCAAATGATCACACGGATCATTCACTTAAAACATATTTCCGCAGAGCAAGTAAACCGAGACCTGCGAATTCTACCATCTAAAGATGGCGAGATGAGCGTTTATTCACCAACAAATTCGATCATCCTATCGGACTACGGTTCGAACATTGATCGCGTGATGAAAATTATCAATCAATTAGATGTTCCAGGATTTGAAGAACAACTTGAAGTCATCCCTATTAAGTACGCTAAAGCAAAAGATCTTTCCGAGCTTGTTAGTAAAATCGTAAACAAAGGCGACAACAGCTCTGGCAATCGAAGCGGCGCTGGGACATTCTCTGCTGGCGTTCCCCGTTTTTCCCGTAGCACTTCTGCTTCGGGACAACAGGGAAGCTCTTACTTTATGGCAATTCCCGACGATCGCACCAATTCAATTATCGCTATTGGCAATAAACCTGGAATAGCTCGAATCAAAAAATTGATTGCCCAACTGGATTTCAGAATCCCTCTTGAAGAATCCGGTGGCGTCTTCGTGTATTACGTTAAACACGGTGAAGCCGAAAAAATTTCCCAAACTTTAAGCGGTGTCGCAAAAGACGCTGCGCCAAAACCTTCAAGCTCGGGAACTGGCAGCCTTCTGTCGCCATTTGGCCCCTCTGGGCAAATGCAGGCTTCTCAGGCTGTATTTGGCGGGGACGTTAAAATTGTTGCCGACAAAAATACAAACAGCTTAGTCATCACGGCGAGCAAACAAGATTATGATGTTGTTCTAAATCTACTTTCTAGAATCGATATTCCTCGTGATCAGGTATTTGTTGAGGCAATTCTAATGGAAATGTCAGCCAACGACGCCAATGACTACTCTGCTGGATACTATAAGTACGGAGAATCCGGCTACGGTAAGGTCGGCTTCAACGGGGGCGTCAACCTTAACGACATGCTTTCGCCAACAGCTGGAGCTGGTGCGATTCTTGGATTTGCTGATAATAAAGTGGTAGAAGTTACCGATCCAACATCTGGAAAAGCAGTTAAAATTCCAAACCTGATTGGCTTCATCAATTTTGTAAAAACCGTGAAAAAAGCCAATATCTTATCTACCCCACAAGTGACAGCATTGGATAACGAAGAAGCGGAAATTGAAGTGGGTGATAAGGTGGCAACAGGTACAACTGCGAGCCAAGCAGCTACCGGTCAAACCACGTTTACCCCAACTTTTGAAGACGCAACCATCAAAATGACAATCAAACCTTTTATTAGCAAAGAGTCTGATGCTGTTCGGATGGAAATCAAACAAAGCGTAAAACAACTTTCAAACGTGCCAGTTCCTAAGGCTCTTAAAGACACAACTCAACCTCTGGCAACCCGCTCTATTAAAACTAATATTGTCGTAAGAAATGGCGACACGGCGGTTCTGGGTGGTCTAATTAAAGAACAAGAAACCGAAAGTGTCTCGAAAGTTCCTTTATTGGGCGACATCCCCGTCATCGGATGGCTATTCAAATCAAAGGGAACCATCAAAGAGAAAGTAAATATGCTCGTATTCTTGACCCCAAGAATCATCCGTAATCCTGCAGATTCAAATGGAATCATTGGAAAAAAACTGGACGAGCGTTTAGACTTTATTAAGTCCAACGGCGGACGCGATCCTTATGGAAAGCGCATGGAAGCTATCTCGAAAAAAGCGGGCCTTCTTCCAAACGACGACAATAAAAACGAGTAACTCTAAAACCGAAGGTTTAAGGGAATAAACGAGTGGCAAATTTAGATATTCAAACCGTCCTTTCAAAAGCAACTTCTTTGAGCGAAGATCAACTTCGCTCAATTTTGAACAACACCTCTATGGTCCGCCCTGTTTCAGTTGCTGAAGCCCTTTCAGCAAAAGACTACTCGTCGGCCGAAGAACTTGTTGGCGACCTTTGTAAAGAGCTTGGACTTGAATTCATTCGCGACATCCCTGTTGCTGATATATCAGCAGACCTTGTTCGCGATTTGCCGATCAACTATGCAAAACAAAATGCAGTTCTCCCCTACAAGGACGAACCAGATGCTTTGACGGTTTTGACTTCAAATCCCCTAAATCTAAAAGCCCTGGACGACATGAAGGTGCTTTTTGGTAAAAAAATTCGTCCGCTGGTCACCACTTCCGCAAAAATTCAAGATGCCATCAATCGGGTCTATGAAAAATCAACATCGAACCTTTCTGGATTGGATGAAATCGACGACGAAGATTATGATTTGGACGACCCTATCGTTGATCTTCTTGAGGCCGACGAGGACGATGCGCCGGTTATCAAACTGGTTAACTCGTTACTATTCCGCGCCGTTAAAGAAAAAGCATCAGATATCCACATCGAATGTTTTGAAAAAGAAATGTCAGTCCGTTTTCGAATCGATGGGGTGCTGTTCGACGTCTATAAACCACCTAAAAAGCTTCAGAATGCCATCACCTCTCGTATCAAAGTTATGGCAAACTTAAACATCGCAGAAAAACGACTTCCTCAGGATGGACGTATTCCACTTAAGGTGGGGGGAAAAGATATTGATATCCGTCTATCCACTGTTCCCAGCGTCTTTGGCGAGCGGCTGGTTATGCGTCTACAAAACAAATCGAATGTTGTTCTAGAGCTAGAACAAATGGGTTTTTCTGCAGATAATCTTGAAAAAATGGATGACCTGTTAAGTCGATCTTACGGCATCGTTTTAGTTACTGGCCCAACTGGATCGGGTAAATCAACAACACTTTATGGCTGTCTTTCCAAAATCAACAAACCTGATGTCAACATTTTAACCGTCGAAGATCCCGTTGAACAACGAATTCATGGCATCGGACAGGTACAAACAAACGCAAAGATTGGACTCACTTTCGCGGCCGGACTGCGCTCGTTCCTTCGTCAAGATCCCGATGTTATCATGGTCGGAGAAATCCGGGACTTAGAAACGGCCGAACTTGCCATCCAGGCCTCGTTGACCGGTCACTTAGTTTTAAGCACTCTTCACACCAACGATGCGGCGGGGGCCTTTCCCCGTCTTTTGGATTTTGGTGTCGAGCCTTTTCTAATTGCAACTTCCGTTTTAGGCGTAGTCGCACAACGACTTGTGCGAGTGCTTTGCCCGCACTGCAAAGCTCCTCACACGCCCTCTGATTTTGAAATGGGCTTGTTAGGTATATCTAAAGAACAAGCGGCTCGTGCCAATATTTGCCGTCCGATGGGATGTGAGCACTGCAATCAAAAAGGCTACACGGGACGAACAAACATCCAAGAGCTTTTAACTGTTAACGACGATATTCGCTCACTCATTCTTCGCCGAGCAGACGGTAATACAATTAAGAAAACCGCGATTGCTCAAGGACTTAAAACTTTCCGGGATCACGGCGTTCAAAAAGTCCTTGCAGGTATCACGTCGATAGAAGAACTTTTATCAAATACTCAATTGGATATTTAATATATGCCTATTTATGAATACAAAGGCCTTACCCGAGATGGACGCAATGTTAAAGGAGTGATCGACGCAGAAAACCTGCGCGCTGCTCGCATGCGTTTAAAAAAGGATAATGTCTTTGTTGTTGATATTAAGGATAAGAAAAAAGGCAGCGCCAAAAAATCTGAAAAAGGCCCTCGCCGAACAAAACCCGTTTCCGTACAAGAAATGTCCTTGATGACAAGGCAGTTAGCTACATTAATCAAAGCAAACATTCCGTTGGTTGACGCCTTGATGGCCGTATCTGAACAGGTCGAAAACCCTACCCTTTCCGAAGTGATCGCTGATTGCAAGAATATGGTCAACGAGGGAAGTACATTTGCTAAGGCGCTGGGTAAATATCCTGATATCTTTTCCACAATCTATATTTGTATGGTCGAGGCCGGTGAGTTGTCGGGAGCCCTCGATATCATCTTACTTCGACTTGCCGAATTCTTGGAGGCCCAGGCAGAGCTTCGCTCGAAAGTCAAAAGTGCAATGACTTATCCCATAATTATGCTTGTTGTAACGACCGCACTTATGGGTTTCCTATTTACATTTTTAATTCCAAAAATGACGGCTATCTTCGAATCCAATCCTCAATTGGTATTACCCTGGTACACCGTCATCCTGATTGATTTATCCCAATTCATGGTAAACTACTGGTATATCCCCACAGGTATTACATTAATCGGCTACGTAATATTTAGAAATTGGAAGTCCACAGAAGCTGGCGCGGAGCAATGGGATGGCATTTCTTTGAAATTGCCAATTGCTGGTCCGGTCGTGCAAATGGTTGCGGTCTCTCGCTTCACGCGAACTTTAGCAACTTTGTTAAACGGCGGCGTGCCGATGCTTGCAGCCTTAGATATTGTTCGTAATGTCGTCGACAATCGCGTCATTGCAAAAGCAATCGATGAAGCCCGACTAAATATCTCTGAAGGTGAATCCATCGCAGGACCTCTTAAGAAATCAGGGCAATTCCCCCCGATCGTGATTCACATGGTCAATATTGGTGAAAAAACAGGCGAACTGGAAAATATGCTCATGCAAGTGTCGGATGCTTATGACTTCCAAGTAAAAAACAAACTTGATGGACTCACTGGACTTATGGGGCCTGTCGTCACCGTTATTATGGGTATGGCTATCGCAGCAATTGTGTTTGCGGTCATGGTACCGATGTTTGAAATGACAAACCTTGCAGGTTGAGATAAATTCAAAGACGTCATTAAAAAGCAGAGACAAGGAGTTATTATGTTTCGCTCTATAAAAAATCGTCGCGGTATGACCTTGATTGAAATCATGATCGTACTTGCAATTCTAGGATCTATCATGGCGTTGTTACTTCCACGTGTAACTGGTGGGCTTGATAAATCAAAAGTACGTGAAGTGAAAATTGGTATGGGTCAACTTATGAACTCAATCAATATGTATTACACAGATTGCGGCAAATACCCCGCTTCTTTAGACGGTTTAACAAAGCAAGACGCTGCTTGCTCAAACTGGGGCCCAGAACCCTACGCTAAAGAAAGTCAGTTACGTGATCCATGGGGCAATCCTTATATCTACGAACTTGATGGTCAGACATTCACTATCATCAGTCATGGAAAAGACGGTCGTGAGGGTGGATCTGGCTACAATGCGGATATTTCTTCTGAAGAGCTAGAAAAGTAATTCATGCTTGTAAACAAGAGGGGCTTCACTCTAATCGAGATTTTGATCGTCCTTGCAATTCTTGCAGGCATCATCACTCTAGGCGCCCCTCGATTAATCCCAAAGCAAGGCACCATGAAAAGCGTCGCCCGCAAACTCATGGTGCTCTCCAAAGAGACTCGCAACCGAGCGCGACTTGTGAACTCAACCTACCGCATTGCCTTCAAAATCGAAGATAAAAGCTCGTCATTTTGGGTGGAGCGAGCTTCGGGTGCGAAATTAATCGACCCTAACGAAGAAGCCGAAAAAGAAAAAAACGAAGATCCGGAAACTAAAAAACCCCCCGTCTTCCAGCCGGATCAGTCTGTAATCAAAGAAACTAGCCTCCCCAGCGACCTGCGCTTTTCACACATCGAAACAATAAATATGAAGACCCCAATCACCGCCGGAATGGCCTATATTTACTATTCTCCAGAGGGCTTCGTTGAGGCTTCAGTTATTCAAATCACTAACGCAAAAAATCAAACTTGGACACTTGTCATAAACCCTTTAACAGGGCAGGCTGATATAGTGGAGGAAGCAAGATCTCTCAAAGATTTGCAACGCTAATGAATAAAACCCTGAAAAACAAATTCGGTTTTACTTTGCTAGAAACTCTTTTAGCGATGATCATCCTTTCAACGGGCATCCTGTTGTTATCTAATGCATGGAGCGGCTCCTTCATGCGTATCCGCAAAACTCAATTGAACTCGGAAGTCACTGCTCTATTAGAGCGAAAAATGGTCGAGGTCGAAGCCGAGTATCGCGACAAACCCCTGGAATCAATTCCTGAAGAAAAAAGTGATGACTTCGGCAGCGACTACCCCCAGTACTCTTGGAAACTTGAATCACAAGAGTTCAAAGTCCCAGATCTTTCAGCCAGCTTGACGGCAAAAGATGGCGGAGCCAATGAAATGATGATCAATATCATACGTCAGCTATCTGAACATCTTTCAAAGAGCATCAAAGAAGTCCGGGTCACTATTATTCATAAAAATAAAAACGGTAAGAATCTTCAATTCTCGGCAACTCGATACTTCGTTGATTTTAACAAAGAAATCCCAATGCCCGGCCTTCCCGCCTCGGCTGTTGGAGGGCCGTAATGCGAAGTTCCCCCCAAAAAAACGATGGATTTACTCTCATAGAAGTTCTTATTACGCTCGCGATTCTTAGTGCACTCACGCTGCTGACCGCCCAAAGCGTACAACAAGCCATAAAAAATAAGCTTAAAATTCAAGATCAAATGGATGACGTTTCCCGGATGCGAGATGCTTTAAAGCTACTAGAGCGCGATATCAATTTAGCTTATCACTATAATGATATCGAGCTAGAGATGAATACGTTGATTGAAAAATACAAAAAGCCACAACAAGCTCCAGGTTCTACCGCTTTACCCACGCCCCCGGCACCAGTGAACCCTTATGCGGCACCCAAGGCACCGCGCATGGACCCATCGACTCACTTCATGGGTGAAAATGAAAAAATCAATTTTGCGACAATGAACAACGCCCGCACTGTACGAAACTCGCGACAGGCTGATTTTATTGAAGTCGGATACGAACTGAAAGACTGTAAAAGCCTCAGTAACGATCGCGCTTCAAGTAAATGTCTATGGCGTAGAAGCACCCCTTACGTTGACGACGACGTTACTCGGGGCGGCCAAGAAGTCGTTCTTTTGGAAAATATTTCGGAGTTTAAATTACGCTATCTCGGCAAAGGCAAGCAAGACTGGGTGAATGACTGGAAAAGCGGAAAAGGCGCAGACGGCACAACCAAAGATCGCTTCCCAGACGCTGTGGAAATTTCTTTAACCCTTGAAAAGGAAGTTAAAGGCAAATCAAAAAAGTACTCAATGCAGATAGTGGCTCCCCTGCACTTTCCTAACAATATCGAAAAATCGTCAGGTGGCACGTCCACAACTCCACCAAGTGGCATCCCAAATTCACTAGGGGGTGGTTTTGGAAATTAAAAATATTTTACGTAATCAATGGGAAAAAGAAAAGGCGGCCTGGCATCGCCTTCGTCGCTTTAGCTGGTGGCACAAACCTTTAAAAAATGCCTCGGGAATCGCTATGATGATTGCGATTGCGGCACTCATGCTCATCATGTGGCTAGCAATGGAGCTTTCGTACGAATCTAACGTAGAATACACCGTTAACTCCCAGAATCTTAATCGCATTAAGGCCTACTATGCCGCAAAATCCGGACTAGATGTAGCACTGCTTAGAATTAAAATTTTCCAAAAAATATCGTCTCAGTTTGGGGAGCAGTTAGGTTCAAATTCGGCAATGCTTGACGAAATTTGGCGCTTCCCGTTTGCTTGGCCATTACCAATTCCCGACGAACTCAATGCCGTCGATAAAGACACGATGAAGTCCACTGTCAAAGATGCCTTTATGGATGCGGCATTCATGACCACGATCGAGGATGAAGGCTCCAAAATTGACTTGAACGATCTAGCTTCTAAATCCAAAGTCATCCGCCAAAATGCCAAAAAGCAGTTAATGAATATTTTCGAAACTCAACGAAAGCAAGACGAAGAGTTTGATCGAAAGTACGGGGCCACCAACTTTGAAGCTTTGATTAATCAAATTTCTGATTTCATCAGTGAAAACGTTGAAAGCGCTGGCGGCGGAGATAAAAAATCGGCCTTTGCCGAAATCAATTCCGAAGCCCAATCCGAAATGTTCCCACCGAACCGCGCCTTTCGCAGCTTAGCCGAGCTTCGTTTTATCCCCTTGATGACCGATGATTTGTACGAACTCTTAGAACCAAGAATTACGATTTATGGAATGAAGGGCATCAATCCCAATTTAGCACCCAAAGAAGTTATTCTCTCTTTAGATCCTGGACTTACATCGGAAGTCGTCGACGAGCTGATCAAGCGTCGCACAGATCAAAATTTGGGAGGACCTTATCAAAACGCGGAAGACTTTTGGAATTATGCACAAACAAAAGGTGCACGCATCGAAGGAGATGTTTCGCAAATTCCGTTAGTTTTTGACGCCATCACGAACTTTAAAATTCGTTCAAGCGGAGAGTTCGCAGGCGCGGCTCGCGAAATCACGGCCATCGTTATGGATATCGATCGCATCGCCATAAAAGTAGCAGAGCAAGTTAAAAAAGAAGAAAAGGAAGCCCAGCAAGGCTCGGGATCTTCAGGGTTTTCGGGTTCCTCGGACTCATTCGGGGCAAGACCCACTAGTCCCGCCAAACAATCCCAAAGCCAAAAACGAAAACCCACCATTCCCAAAGGCCCTCCCAGAATTGTCTGGTGGAACGAAAAATAATCAGAGGCCGGACTCTTGTCTGGCCTTTTTTATTTCCATGCACCGTTCTTGGCTTTTCCCAATATAAATTGGATACTTAGTTAAGTTCAGGAGGAACCAAATCCATGAAGTCCGTTGGTATCGATATAGGTTCACATTCTATCAAAGTCGTGGAATTAAACAGTGGCTCTAAAGGACTGAATGTCTCGGCATTTTATCAGCACAAGTTCAGCCAAAATGCGCAGGCTGACCACAATATCGAAGCTATCGAATTTTTGCGCGAACTGGTTGGACGCTACGACAATAGTTCTACTAAATTCTGCATTGCGCTTCGCTCGGACCGCGTAGCACTTCGTTCTAAATTCTTTCCCTTTAACGAACGTATAAAGATTCTAAAATCACTCCCTTTCGAGCTAGAAGAAGACATTCCTTTTTCGACAGACAACGCAATCTTTGATGCTAAAATAATTAAGTTTGTTGGAGCCGGAGCAGAAACAATTGCCTGCGCGGCCCCTAAACATCATATACAAAATGCCCTTCAATTAGCTTCAGATTGTGGTTTTTCTCCGGGAATTTTATCAGAAGAAGGCATTGCCCTAGCAAATCTTACCGAGGGCTGGGGGGAAATTCCAACCATCGCTGCTGCTCCTCACTCATTAATTGGTGAAGTTGAAGAAAAGCCTGCAAAAAATATTCGCCTTGTTTTAAATATGGGCCATCAGCGCACAATCGTAACTGCTTATGACGGCCAACAATTGATTGCTGTTCGGTCGATTCTTTGGGGTGGAAAAAATATCGTCGATGCTGTTGCAAAAAAGTATTCAATCCCTCATATCGAAGCCGCTCGTGAAGTTGAAAATAAAGCCTTCATTCTTACCACCAAACAAGGTGCTTCATTCGATCAAGTTAGTTTTTCAGATACCATCTCGTCTTCAGTGCGCGAAATGGTTCGTGATCTTCAGTTAACCCTACTGGAATTAAAAGCAGAGCACAATGCAACGATTGTCGAAGCTCAAATCACAGGCGGAGCTTCTCAAGTTATCAACCTGGGTGCATTCTTAACTCAGATGCTTGAAATCCCAGTAAACAAACTCGAAACTTTATCACGCTTTCCAAACTCCTTCGTTGAAAAGAATGCCATGAATGAGGCCTTCATGGGTATCGCTCTCGGGTTGGCTTTAGAGGGCATAAAAAAACCACGCAATCCGGCTCTTAATTTTTTACGTGGCGAGTTCGCAATCGAAAATCATAATTTTAAAAACTTCATGGATCGCTGGACGCCATCGTTGAAGGTTTTAGGTGGCGTGATTGTCGTTCTGTTTGCGTACACTTTGCTTCGTGAATCCGTGGCGCTAAGCCTTGCCGATCGCACCACAGATGCCCTGAAGGACCAAGCTAAACAAAGCGCCGGCCTCAAGGGAAAAAAGGCCAACGAAGCTGCCATCAAAAAATTTATTAAAGAAAAAAAGAGAATCGCCACTGAACTAAGAAATCTTGAGGGCCTTACCTCAATGAACTCGGCAATGGATATTTTAAATAAAATTTCCACAGCTGCACCAGCTAAAGGGGCCATTAATTTGGAGGTAAAGAACTTAGCTATCGAGGACTCTCGAGTCTTTATTGAAGGCTATGTTAAATCCCCTAAAGAGATGACATTGCTACAACAGGCTTTAACCAATCTTTCAGTATCTGGAAAAGTTACCAATCAAAAATCTAGCCTTGGCGCAATGACGGACCGAACTGCTTTTGCATTTGGCTTCGAAGTCGACCGTGAAATCACTAAAAAGAATCAATAAGCAGAGGGCGAATTATGAATTTTGAAGACTTAAAAGATCGCATTCAAACAGAGAGCCGCCAAATTCTGGACAAGGTTCAAGAAAGTTCGACCTACAACAGATTGATGGACCGCTACGAGAACATGTCGCCATCAATGCAAAAAATCACCTTGATCGGTGGCATCAGCTTGATCGCATTGGTTGTTCTTTCATTTCCATATTCATATTACTCGACCTCACAAGAATATGAAGATGAATTCTTGGCCAAACGCCAAGTCATTCGTGATCTTCTAAAGACTGTGCGCGAGTCTCAATCAGTTCCAAATATCACCCCCGCCCCTAGCGTAGATCTTCTGCGAGGCATGGTAGAAACTCAGCTGACTAATGCCCAACTTTTACCCGAGCAAAAACTTGGGGTCAGTTCAGTTGAAACTGATTCTAAACTTATACCAGAAAGTCTTTCTAGCGGTGCCCTCGAGGTGAAACTAGCAAAGCTGAATCTAAAGCAGGTTGTCGATCTGGGCTATCAGCTTCAGAGTATCAACAGTAGCGTTAAACTAAAGGATGTCATTATCCAGGCCAACAAAAGTGATGGCCGCTACATGGATGTGACCTATAAACTCGTTGCTCTGGCAGTACCAGAAATGGCTCCTCCAGCTCCACCAGAAGAATCAAACTAGGACGAATAAACATGGATGCAATTCGAAACGCTATAGCAGGATTATTCAAGCACAAGTCCAAGTTCTTTATCATGATTCTGTCAGCTATAATCTTTGTAGCTCTGCTATTTCCCTTCGGAGACCTCGCAGACCTTATTTCTACTCAAGTTGCCAAACTTTCTGGTAATTCGGTTTTTTTAGCTCTTGAAAATATGAAGCTAAGCTTCTTTCCGACTCCAGGAATGAAGCTGGAGCGGGTCTTTGTCGAGACAAATAAAATCGCCGGCCTTTCAATTAAAGAGCTCACAATCACCCCGTCCGTCACCGGCATCGCCGCCCAAAAGCCTTATGGCCACATCAAAGCCAAAGGCCTTCTTGGTGGAGATTTAAATGTTCATGTTTCAAAGGGTGCGAAAACAGAAAATGGGCTAGAACGCCAACAAGTCGAGATCAAAGCGGATCGCATGAGCTTGCAAGACATTCGCAGTTTGGCGTCTCTTCCGATGGTTCTTAAAGGACAGTTAAATCTAGACAGCTCGATGCTCGTGGACATTAGTTTTCAAGAACAGCCAGAAGTTGATATCAAACTAAATATTCAGAAATTTGAAATGCCACCGTCGAATATCAACACCATGATGGGCCCTTTAACCTTACCAGATCTGAAATTAAGCAAAGTCGAACTAAAGGGGCGTCTGTCGGCAGGAAAATTTATTATTGAAAATGGCAGCCTTGGAGCCTCATCTGACGAGCTTTCGGGCAGCATCAAAGGTTCGATCGATTTGCGTATTCAAAATATGGGGGGCTCTCCGGCTCCGCAAATGGGCGCCTACAACCTAGAACTTGATTTAACTGCGAAGCCCGCTTTCCAAGAAAAAGCCGGTCTCTTTTTGGCTTTCATTAACACCTACAAACGTGATACTGCTGCAGGTGCAAACTATAAATTTAAAGTCAGCGCAGCCAGCACTCAAATGCCGCCAAGCATAAATGCTGTGCGATAATTCAATAAAAATCGAGACTCGGATGGGCTTTTTAAGCCCCTTCAATTAGTTTTAACATCAATTGTGCTTAAATTTGCAGCACCCCTTCTGGAGAGTTTCAGAGGGGGTTCTTCTTTATTGACAAGCCCCTGATAATGACAAAAAAAGATTATGTTAATTAATTATTGGAGGGAACATGTCTGGAGTAAATAAAGTCATCTTAATTGGTCGCCTAGGAAAAGATCCTGAAGTAAAGGCAATCGCAAACGGCCAGAATGTGGCTCGCCTAACTGTTGCTACAAGTGAAACTTGGGTTAAAGATGGTCAAAGACAAGAAAAGACCGAATGGCACAATATCACAGTTTGGGGCAAACTTGCTGAAATCTGCGGTAAGCACCTCTCAAAAGGTCGCCAGGTCTATATCGAAGGTAAATTGCAAACTCGCTCGTGGGAAGACCAAAACGGACAAAAACGTTATGCCACGGATATCGTAGCAAACACAGTTCAGTTTTTAGGAGCTTCTGGAGAGTCTACAACTCGCACTTCTTCGTCATCTAATGATGATTTCAACTTCCAAGATTTTGGGCCTGAGCCTAGTTTTAACTCAAACGACGAAATCCCGTTCTAATAAAAGCACGGCACCCTTTATAATAAGGGTGCCATGCTATTCAAAAAGCGAACTCTATCTTTTTTATTCCCCGGCCTGCTTTCAATCAACTTGATCAGTTGCGGACTCTATTCGTCGGAAGGTCGCAAGAAGTTTGAATCCGATACTCCTCAAAATGGCTCCCTTTCACTTTATCTTCGTGGCTGCCAAAGTCTTAATAGCCAGCAAATAATTTATCGTGATCTATCTTTAAATCCGTTAGTTCAATCGACAGACAGCTTACTGTATGCCGATGAAAATCTTGAACTTTGGCAACGACGTCTGACCTCTGAGCAAATCTTAATTCGCTCTAAAATCCAATATACCGACGTCGCATTTCAATTCTGTGACTACATCTTACCAAGTCAGGAAGTGAATCTGGATCAATTTATAAATGAACTTGTGAACTTTCAATTAAGTACACAAAACTCAAGGAAACCAAATGCACAAGATATCTAAGCATTTCACGTTCGCACTCCTTTTGACGTTTATAACGACCGCTTACGCAGAAGCCGCTACGGTCAAGCAAATCAAAGGAAGCAAAGTCCTGATTGATCTAGAGGGTGAAGATGCTGATATTGATCAAGAGTTCTACCTCATAGATAACCTCACCGGAAAAAAGAAAGCCTTAGTCGTTATCAAACAATTGAAAAACGGCAAAGCCGTTGCCGAAGTCAAAAAAGGAAATCCTGAACTTGAGCAGGGCCTCCTTCCCAAAGAAGCTCGATCTAAAAAAATATCGATGGATAATGAAGACAAAGACGAAACTCCCAAATCACAAAAAGGCTTTCAAAAGAAACTAGGATCCAGCTGGGGCGTCGTTGGTTCATATTTGATGGCTTCGATGAATGCCAAATACTCTGTTTCAGGATCTGCAGGCACCACCAACATGAAAGGCAGTAACTTCGGAATCGGAGGCTTTTACAACCAAGTTGTGACAGATAACTTAGCGCTAAATATCACGGGATCTTACGATATGTTTTCCGTGAAAGGATCAGCATCAGGACAGCTTTGTGATGGCAACACAGATCCAAATTGCAAAGTAAACATCAGCTACCTTTCATTCTATGGACAGCTTCGTTATTACATTAGTCAAAATCAATTTCGCCCATGGGTTGGCGGCGGCGGTGGTTTCTTGCTGAAAATGTCCTCAACAAGCAACGTAATCAAACCCCCATCTACAAATCAGGTCATTACAGCTGCCGGCGGCTTCGATTGGCAACTAAATCGAAAAAACTATATTCCTGTTTCACTCGAATATCATCTTTATCCACCGACCTCTACCGTGACAGCTAATATTTTAACTTTGAGGGCGGGTTACGCCTGGAACTTCTAGCTTGCCTTGAATTTTTTGGATAAGTCGTTGATTCAATCTTTCAACGACTTCAACCCGAGCCTTATTTAAATCAAAAGGATTCAAGTAATCCTCTTTCAACGATTCGACAATCGCCGCTTCCAACAAAAGTAAAAAACTTCTTTTTTGTTCGTCCGTTTGCATTTGCGGAATAATTGTCCCTAAATAATAACGAGTCATAGACAGGCTTGTATGCGGATCTTTTTCCGCCGCGATTGCGGCCGAGCTTGGCATACTAGAAAAATCTCGATGGCGATGACCGCCCCCTTCTTCCAAATAGATTGCCTGCTGCATGGCCTTTAAGTTTCCAGCATTGGCAAAGATCGCCACCACATCGGCATAAAGCTCGCTATAAGAAGGCATCAATGCCATCATAGACATAAACTCTTCGTTTGCACCGAGCTGCCCTCCGGCACGGCGAATGGCCATTGAACTTTGATTAGCGACTAAGTTATCGTAAGAAATCAGGGAAATATCCATTAAAGAGCTAAAGACCGAGCCCCACTCTACATCCAAGTGCTCTTTTATAGCCTCGTTCAAAATGGCATGACCATACTCATGAGCCAAAGCCGTTTGCAGGCCCTGAGTCGTGGCATAGGCCACCGAACCATCCTTCTGAGGAATTTCGAAGACTTTAGGCATCCAGATTAAAACGCCATTGTCGAAGCTGGCATTGGTCGATTTTTCCCGAATAACCAGAGACACCCTCGGCAATCTGGGAGTGAAGCCTTCAATTCGTTGTAAAATAGCTGTTGTCTCACGAGCAAAATCGCAGTCAGCTTGCATCCGAAGAAAGAGAACCTTCTCCAAAGCCTTCGTCGGTAGATCGCAATCACCCACGACGCTTTGCCCTAGTGTCGTCAACGGAAAGCTCATCAAAAGTCCTACTCCGAATAGCATATGCTTTATTGTGATTTTCACATCAGCCTCGTCTTTCAGGGACACTTCTTAGAGCCCTAAGGTCTATGCTATTCAAAGACCAGCGCCAAAACTGCTACCCTGATTAATACCGCAAACCGAATAATCAGATGCCACTTTTTGTCTGGATTTTTCGAAAAGTCTTACAAAGGAAATCCGCTCTGCCCGTAGTCACACAACTGTCTACATTTTTGACAAGCCTTTCCTTCCTACACGAACTTCTTAAAGCACCATCAGCCACCTCAAACATCTGATATATTTATCTGATCCCCGGCGAGGTTCTTATGATGCTTAAAAAATCGTTAAGTCTATTTCTGTCTGCATTGTTCTTCGTGCCAAATTTTGGTTTTGCTACCGAAGAAGAACTGACTGAATGGCAAAAAGAGCAGCGACAAAAAGCCATCATTGACGAGGCCTATAGAAATTCGAATCCTCTTTACAGATACACCCGCTCAAGCGATGGGCGCAATGCGCTTACCGATACAAGCACCGAGATTCTTCGCGCCAGAGTATTGGTCGTCGACACCCGCGATCAAAATCGATGCAAAGAAATCGAACGTCAAATACATAACTCGGGAGTGAAAGAAACCAGTAATTCAGAGGGATCTCTTTGTACGGCCTCTGCCAACCAATCCCCCTACAACTCTGTCACTATTTACGAAAAAGTGGACCGAGTTCAATACGAACGTGAACTAGATATCTCTAAGTTAACCAGTACCGAACGGAATGTTTTTACCGAAACACGCAACCTGACTATTGCAGCCGCGGGCTTTGCTGGGCTTCTTTTATTGATGCCTTCAAGCATCACCAAGTGGGATAAATCAAAGGATTCAGAAAGTGTCTTTGCAAAGTACAAAGACAATGTTCGCAATGGACCCGTCATGGATAAAGATGATTGGGCTGTGAACTATATCGGCCATCCTATTTCTGGGGCCGCTTACTACCAAGTTGCTCGGAATTTAGGGATGTCCAAAATGGAGTCTTTTGGATATTCAGTGATCATGTCTACATTCTTTTGGGAGTATGGCATCGAAGCTTTTGCGGAAAAACCATCGATTCAGGACCTATTTATTACTCCAATTTTAGGATCCCTGTTAGGTGAAGTTTTTTATCAGCTAGAGAAAAAAATCGAAAACCAAGGGGGCACCGTCATGGGCTCTCGGCGACTAGGTTCTTTCATTATGGTTTTACTAAACCCTGCTGGCAGTCTTTCGAATCAAATCAATCGCATGATGGGTTCTAAGGTCATTAAAGATTCGCGAATCTCAATTACAACACGAACCAAACGCTGCGATGGCGTGAGCCCACTAGAAGACCCCAGAACTTGTAACGACTCTGGAATCGGAATAAAGATTGAGTTTAAGTTCTAGTATTAGAATATTAGTAATTACTGAGTCACTCGGCTTACACCGATGATGCCTTTGATTTTTTGCAACTCAAAAATCGCATTGTTTAAATGGCTAGCATCTCGAACACTGACTTCGAAGTGGCAGACGGCTTTTTTATCTTTTGTCGTACGGATCTGCACCGATTGAATGTTGATCATCTGAACCGCAAAAACTTCTGACATTGACTTTAAAAGCCCGGGAATATCATGAGCGATAACTTTGACTTTAACCGTGCGCTCTTGCCCCGTTTCAGCCGTTTTAACGTTCCAAGCAACATCGACTTTTCTTTCCGAGTCGAATTCAAAAGCTTTACTACAATCAGATCGGTGAATCGTGATGCCGCGTCCGCGACTAATGAAACCGGTGATAGGATCACCCGGGATCGGATTGCAGCAGCGAGCATAGTGCACTAATACGTCATCCATCCCATCCACGCTAATCAACGAATTGCTCTTGCGGCTCTTTACGACCGCAGCTTTAGCAATTTTCTCCATGAAGCTGACATCATCAGACTTGGCTTCATTCTTCGCGACATTTTCAGGGACTAATTTCGTCACCAAGTGACGAGTCTCAAGCTTCCCGTATCCAATTTTGATATAAAGTTCATCCAAACCATGAACGCCTTCGGCTTTCACAAAGTCTTCGAACAGTTCGCCTTTAAGATATTTATTGGCTGCCATTCCAAACTTGCGGAACTCTTTTTCCACCAAGTCTTTACCCAAGGCAATTGCTCGTTTACGCTGCTCTTCTTTCACCCAAGCCCGAATTTTAGTGCGCGCCTTGTTGGTAACTGCAAACTTCAACCAGTCTTTAGATGGATTCTGCGTCTTCGAAGTGACAATCTCTACTGTATCGCCATTTTGAAGTTGATACTTAATCGGCACCATCTTGCCATTCACACGTGCGCCTACACATGTATGCCCTAGCTGGGTATGAACACTATAAGCAAAATCGATCGGCGTTGCTCCCTCTGGAAACTCTTTAACATCCCCATTCGGCGTAAAGACATAGATTTCAGTTTCAAAAAGATCCGTCTTGATAGTATCTAAAAACTCGTCTGCATTGCGAACCTGCTGATGCAAATTCACTAAATCTCGCAGCCAGTTGGCATCTTGCAAATCACTATCCACAACTTTACCGCGCTCTTTGTACTTCCAATGGGCGGCGATACCGCGCTCGGCAATTTGGTGCATGTCTTTTGTTCTAATTTGAATTTCAATGCGATCGCCACCAGGCCCCACAACGGTCGTGTGTAAAGACTGATAGTTGTTTGCCTTTGGCATTGCGATGAAGTCTTTAAAACGGCCCGGAATTGGTTTCCACAAAGAGTGAACCAATCCCAAGGCTGCGTAGCATTCTCCGACGGAACTCATGATCACCCGAAAAGCCAGAACATCGTGAATCTGTTCGTAATCAATATTCCGACTGGTCATCTTACGATAGATCGACCACAAGTGCTTAGCCCGGCCGTAAACCTCACCGCTAAAGTGCGCCTTTGATAGCTCTCGTTGAATCATGCTAATGACATCACCAATGTACCGATTCGTCTCAGTCTCGCTTTTACGAACCTTTTGCACCATTTCGTAGTACTTGTCTGGTCGGTAGTATCGAAAACAAAGATCTTCTAGCTCGATTTTCAAGGTGTTGATACCCATGCGTCCAGCCAAAGGACAATAGATTTCTAAAGTCTCTAAAGCAATTTTCTCTTGCTTCTCGAAGGGCATAAAATTAAGCGTTCGCATATTGTGCAAACGATCGGCAAGCTTAACTAAAATGACTCGCACATCCTTACCCATGGCAACGATCATTTTGCGAATATTCTCGCCCTGCTTTTCTAAGGAATTTCGAAATTTCATTTGAGAAATCTTAGTCACGCCGTCAACGAGCTGAGCTACGCTGTCACCGAACTCACGGCGAATGTCTTCAAGAGTTGCATGAGTGTCTTCCACCGTATCATGCAAAAGCCCTGTCGCAATGGTATCCAGATCCATGTTTAAATCTGCTAAAATACCTGCAACTGAAAGTGGATGCGAAAAATAAGGTTCGCCACTTCGACGAAACTGTCCTTCGTGTGCCGACTCCGAAAACTTATACGCTTTTTCGATAAATGCCAGATCCGCCGTTGGATGGTACTTCAAAATTCGATTCTGGAGGTCTTCCAAGGTGCGAACGGGCTGCAAGGATGTGTTTTCTTCGATGAACGGAGTCGCTGACATATAACTTCAGTCTATCGAAATAAAAAAAAAGACTCTAGCATATTGTCAGCTAGAGTCTTGCTTTCCCTCTGAAATCGAGGATTTTAGACCTTAGTTTTATTTATTCAGGTCTTTTTCAATTTCAGCAACCGCTGTTGTCAAATTAAGATGAGATTCGTAACCCACGTTCCCTAAAGCCACTTCACGAAGTGATTGAACAATATATTTATTGTTCTTGTGGGCAACAGTGGACTCGGCACCTTTCAAAAGCTGCTTCGCTCTTTTAGCAACCATCAAAACAAGAGCAAATCTATTCGGAACTTTTTCTAAGCAGTCTTCGACCGTTACGCGTGCCATTCGTGCCTCCAGTGGCGATAAAAATCAAATCTAGATAGGATTCGAGCTTCTGAAAATAGCGCTAAGCGAGTAATTTTTCAATGATTTTCTTGAATTCAGTAAAGGATGTCTCAAAATCGTCGTTTACGATCTGAAAATCGAACTTGTCTCGTTCTTTCATCTCTTTTTCGGCGTTGGCCATGCGGACTTCTAAGTCCGCAGGGGCGCCCCCGTCTCTTTTTGTCACTCTGCGTCTAAGCTCTTCAATCGAAGGCGGCAGAATAAATATCGTCTTGGCATCCGGAAACTTAGATTTGAAAGTTGCAGTCCCCTGAACGTCGATATCCATGATGACACATTTTCCACTCGCCCAAGCCGTTTCTAAAGAACGATAAGACGTTCCGTACATATTCGTATGAACTTTGGCCCATTCGACGAAAAAACCTTCTTCAATTTTTTTCTCGAAATCAGCCTTTTCAATAAAATGATAGGGATTGCCCTGAACCTCGCCCAATCTCATATTTCGAGTGGTATAGGTAATATTATCCACCAACCGAGATTCTTCTTGGCAAATACGACTCACAAAGCTGCTTTTTCCCGCCCCCGATGGAGCTGCGACGATAATTAGACGAGTCTTCATTCGATGTTCTGTACCTGTTCTCTCAATCTTTCGATGAGTGTTTTGGCTTCTACCACAGATTGCGTGATCTTGGCCACCTGTGATTTAGAACCTATCGTATTTACTTCACGCAACAATTCTTGAGTATAAAAATCCAATTTTTTACCTTCACCTGCAGAACCACCAAGTAAGTTTCTGTAATTTTTAATATGCTCTGACAGCCGAGTAAGCTCTTCATTAATATCTGCTCTTTCCAGTTGAATCACGATTTCCTGAGACAAACGTTGCTTGTCGATCTCTTCGCCGTTCAATCGAGCTCGAATCTTTGTTTCAAAACGCTCTTGAAGTTGCGCATTGGCCTCGGAGCGCAAAGAAGAAATACTTTTTATTTGTGATTCAAGATCCGTCAGCAACTTTTCTAAATCTCGGCGCAGGGCTTTGCCTTCACGAACTCTTTCAGCATCAACAGCTTTGACGGCCCCGGCAAACACTTTCTTTAAAAACTTATCTTCACCCTTAAATATTTCATGCACCTCTTCGGTTTCGATAACATCGGGCAAACGAGCAATAAACTCTAAATGAGGCTGCGAACTAATTTTTGTCTTCTTCGAGAGTTTTTGTAAAGCCACCAAATACTGAGCCGCTAGGTCTTCATTGACTTTCACTTTTGTGCGCGAAGATTTATTTTTCAAACGTCGGACGACAAAAATATCAACCGTTCCCCGCTTAACTTTTTCACCTAACAACTTCTTCAATTCATTTTCAAAAGGAACAAATTCCCGAGGCAAATGAAAGCGAGTTTCCAAAAAACGACCATTGACCGCACGAATGCTTACCTCAACTGAACTGTCTTTTGACTCTGCCTTAAAATTTCCATAACCAGTCATGCTTTTCATATGCGCTCATCCTCTCATTTTCGCAGAAATTCCTCAATGAGTTTGCCGACAGGACCAGGACCCTGAGCCCCCTCAAACCAGTGAATTTCAGCGTCCCGCTGAAACCACGTGCGCTGCCTTTTCGCCAATTGATGAGTGTGAATCACAATTTGCTCTAAGAGCCATTCTTTAGTCCTGTTATGCTCTAAAAAATCCAGAGTTTCGACATAGCCAACACTTTGCAATGGCGCCCAACCCATTAATCCACGATCTACCAACTGCTGCACCTCTTCAATCAAGCCCGCCTTCAGCATTTTTTGAACTCGGACCTCAATTCGTTGACGAAGAACATCGCGATTCCAGCTTGGCCCGACCTTCATCAACGGAAATGGGAATGGCTTTTTATTTTTTTCGAAATCCTGCCTCAGCGAAGTCAGGTTCAGTTGAGAAGTCTCTGCAGAAGCTTTAATTGTTCTTAACAACTCGACAGCCCTCGATATTCGATATCGATCCTGTGGTTTAATTTTTGCCGCAGCCTCTGCATCAAGCTGCAAAAGCTCTTCATAAAGCTTTTGCGCTCCATCGGGCATCTCCATTTCGGCCTCTACAGCCTGGCGAACTGCCACAGGCACTTCAGGCGTTTGATGCATTCCTTTTTCAATGGCCTGGAAATAAAAACCAGTACCACCCACAACAAAAACCGGAGTTTCATCCCCGTGTTTACTTTTGATTTCATTGAGTGCCTGAAAGAAGTGATCATGATAGATACCCGCAGTCATAACATCCGGCGCGCTCACATAGTCATAAAGAAAATGCGGACACAAAGATCGCTCTTGCAAAGAAGGCTTTGCACTTCCAATATCTAAGTCCTTATAAATTTGCACGCTATCACAATTGACAATCACCCCCTGAAAACGACGAGCCCAATCAAGAGCCACATCCGATTTTCCTGAGGCTGTGGTGCCAACAACAAAAACAACTTTCATCAAAAAATCCTAAACAATTCTTCCGAAGTCTTTTTCAAGCTTCACAAAAGGATACTCAACACTCACTGGCCGTCCATGAGGACAAAATGAAGACATTGGATAAAGATCCATCTCGGATAATAAATTCTTCATTTGTTCGACACTTAAAGTTTGCCCTGCTCGCACGACAGAGTGACAAGCCATCGTTGCACAAATATCACCGATCGCCTTTTCTAAGGCAAAAGACCCGCCCTGCTCTAAGGCCTGCGTCGCCATTTTATCCAGAACGGCTCCTAGAACCGATTCTTTAATAACTGTTGGAGCGGCCTTAACCCCCACCGTTCCAGGTCCCAATGACTCAATATGAACCCCGAGCTTGGCGATATCTTTTTCTAATAACATCAGCGCTTCGACTTTTTCCGGTGAAATATCGACGGCCAGTGGAAATAAATAGTCTTGAATATCAATCTTTCCACCCTTCCATGCTTCCATGAGCCGTTCAAAAACGACTCGCTCGTGCGCCGCATGTTGATCAACGAAAACCATTTTATCGCGAGCCTGACAAACGATATAAGTCTGGTTTGCCTGTCCCAAGACATCCAAGCTTGACCAGTACGCACTGCCCGATTTTACCTCTGCTTTTGCTGACAAAGATGTCGACAACGCCGCTCGCGACTCTGCCGCCGCAGCTAGATCGTCCAACGAGACTCTGGTAACATTCTGAATGTTGCTATTACCGCCAGACTGCCTAATCGCCACCGGCACTTCACGCTGATGAACTGCGGGATCTTTAAAGAGCTCGGGATTCTGGGTTGGTTGAAGTAAAGGAAATTCTTTTTTTGCAAATTGAGTGACCGCCAAGGCTTGGTCTTCAAACTGAAGATTCTGAGCTGGCACCTGAACAGCTCCACCCCCTGGATGTGTGACAGTGACGTCTCCTAAAGACGTCTTCACCGTATGGCTGCCTGCCGCGGAACCCGGAGACATCTGCATCTTTAAACCCGACGCTTCGACCTTGGATTGTATCCACGGAGCTTGTTCTAAAGTACCTCGAATTGCCGCAGCGACCGCTCGGAAAGGCAACGACGGATCTTGAAACTTGACCTGTGATTTTGTCGGATGAATATTAACATCAATGCTTTCGGGATCCGTTTCGACCCAAACAGCCGCAATCGGGAACTCCCCATGCATCAACATATTTCGAAAAGCTTCCACCACCGCGGCCTGAATACTTCTATCTTGAATCGATCTATTCTGAGCAAACAACCAAATATTTTTGGATGTTTTAGCCACGTTATGAGGATCGGCAAAAACTGCATAAGCACGCACATTGCCGCGCTCGCCATAACCTTCGTATAAAGGTTTTACTTCTAATATTTGTTCTGCTCGGTCTTTTTTGGAAGCACAGGCCGGCCAAAAATAAAGCATTTTATTGGCCTCTGTCACCCGAAATTCAACTTGAGGGTGCGCTAAAGCTAAAGACTTTAGCGTCGTTCGAATGGCTCCGTGTTCTGCAACATCAGACTTTAAAAACTTTAAACGCGCCGGCGTATTTTCAAAAAGCTGCTCGACGATTATAGTGGTACCTTCAGAACCTCCGGTCGGATCGATTTCGGTCTTCTTGCCAAATTCGCTAATCAATTGATATGCGGTTTCAGCACCTTTTTTTCTTGAGGTCATCGTCAAGCGACTGACTGAAGAAATCGAAGCCAAGGCTTCGCCGCGAAAACCAAAAGTTCGCAATTTCCATAAATCGTTCGCTTCAGAAATTTTCGAAGTTGCAAATCGCTGTAACGCTAACGGCATTTCGGCCGCCGTCATACCTTTGCCGTTGTCCCCGACCTTAACAAAACGTCCTCCATCGGCGTAATCGACAGTGATTTTTGTCGCTCCAGCATCGATCGAGTTTTCCACAATTTCTTTTATTAAATGAGACGGACGTTCGACAACTTCACCGGCAGCGATTTGGTCGACGACTTCAGGAGGTAAAAGCTTGATTTCCATGAAGCCTTATAGCACGTCTCAGGTAAGAAATCCTAACCTGGAAGCATCATGTCAGAAGGCTTAAAACAACCCTAGTGCCTCTCTCGCAGAACTCTCCATTTTCAGAGGTCGATTCTGTCCAAGACCGAACTGAAATTTGCGCCCCCATGGCCTCTAGATAGGACTTTACCAATAGCATTCCAAAACCCGTCCCCGCCTCATTAGCCGTCCCCCGGGTGCTATTTGCCTTCCCTGCGACAAACAGCGAATCCAAACGTTTTTGAGCAATCCCAACTCCGAAATCTCGAACCACCAAATCAACTCGCCCATCGTGAATTTCAGATCGGATTACAATGCGTCCACCGGATTCGGAAAACTTAATTGAATTTGAAATAAGATTTCCCAGAACATGATTTACTAAAACCGATGAGTTCCCCTGAATATAAACATCTGTAGGAACGTGAAAATCCAGATGAACCCCTTTGCGGTTGGCCATCTCCTCGAAAAAAACTCGGCAATCATGAATTATTGGATGCAAGCGAATCCTGGAAACATCAAACACCAATTTACCAGAATCTAATGCATCCACTCGTCTAACATGATCCAAAATATCAAAAATATTTTTTGCAGCTCTATCCATTTTTTGTACCATCTCGGCCGAAGGCTCACCATTCTGCGAACGCTCGATTCCAAAACGAATTAATGTCAGTGGTGTCGCTAAATCATGGGAAAGAGTTCTTAATAAACTTTGCACTTGAAAGTTTTTTTCCAATAGATTCTTTCGATATATCTGACCAAGACGAAGGGCGATCACGGTAAAGCCGCTGACTAAAAAAATCAGCCCACAGGAAATCATGAACTGAACCAAGTCTTCACCACGAGGATCTAAAACATTCTGAGCCCAACCCATTTTAGTAATGATAAAAGCAACAATGAAAAAGAAAATAGAGATACAAAACCAAATCACGGTGTGAAAAATATTGGCCACTACCCCCATAATTAAAGGTAAAATCGCCACCCAAATTAAAGTGGAAGAGTAAAAACCACCGTTATAAATAGCAAAACTTGTTTGAAAAATCCCACCGGTTGCAACCAAAACATAAGCACCAAACAAAAAGCTTTTAGATTTTTTGTATATTAGATAACTAAAACTATGAAGAAATGAACAGGCAAATCCAATTTCCCAGACTGCGGGGTCTTTCATATACAAATAAGACACCAAAGTATAAGACCACATGAAGATTCCGGTCACAAAATTCAAAATTTTCATCACCTGATTACGATTGGCTTCAAGCTCATGAGCCGCTCGCAGCGATGAGTCCTGAGCCTGCTCTCGTAGTAAGCGGAAATAATCTTTTAAGCCAACCAATAATTCCACTGTTTCCAATCTCTTTCAGTCTTTAAAAGGCCATCTGTGCAGACAGACCTATGCTTAAATACTTATTCTTTTCCCAGTAATACTTGATCTCGGGACGAATTCCCACCGAGGACCAGCGATAGATCGCACCGACATTAAAACAGACTCCCAGAGCCAAATCATCCGCCGCATAGGTCTTCTTCGAGGCCCCACTCCCTAAGGCCAAATCAAAATGGGAGTATCTAGCAACGGGACCAAAACCATAGAAGCCTAAATAGTTGGCCCCTCGGCTAAAATTAGTTAAAAACTGAAACTGCCCAATTAATATAAAACCTTTTGCCGAGTTCTGAGTCACATCTTTGTAATAACTAGGCGTCGTCGTAGATAACATTAACGAGGTATCTGCAGGCATCATCCCTGAAAATAAAGTATTAGGGCCCGCGAACTTAATACCCACAAATGGGACCGCAGCTGAACGCTCACGTCCCGCTGTTTTCTCAGTATACAAAACAGACTCTAAAACAACTCCACGAAAGCGCACGAAGTCCATTGGAAGGTTCGTATTCTTCCGCGCTTTCTCCATGCGCTTTTCTTCAACATCCGAAACAGCATCTTCTTCTGACTTGATTTTATGAGTACCGATACGAAGTTCCGAATCAGCGATCCAGCCGACCAAACCTGGTCGCACTCGAATTTTATGAAAACCCGATTTTTTATTTTTTGAAATATCATAGACTGTCCCGGGCTGAAGCTCGGCTAACACCTTCGAGTCAAAATCTGGAGCTGCATACACAAAAGGAGTTTCTCCGACAATGGTCGCCTTGATAGCTTGTGCAAAAGCCACCCCCGTCAAGCACACCAAAAAAAAGATTACCCCCAATAAACGCATAGATCCTTTTAAGAAAAACGCATCAACCAAACGCGATAGAAGGCCTCAAGAACTATCTTCAAAGACATTTTGCTTTGTCCAACCCGACGATCTTCAAAAACAATCGGAGACTCTGCACCTTTGCAGCCCTTCTTTAATGCCTTATATTTTAATTCAATCTGAAAGCTGTAACCATTAGACTGCACCGTTGCTAAGTCAATTTTCTCTAACGTGTGCTTCTTCCAAGCATTGAATCCGCCCGTCCAATCATTCAACGGGAAACCCAAAATAAGACGAGAGTAAATTCCCCCACCGCGTGAAATAATCTTTCGAAGCAAGCCCCAGTTAACTGTTCGCCCACCAGGAACATACCGAGACCCCACTGCGAAATCGTTAAGTTCGAGGGTCTTTAACAAAGGCCCTAGATCTTCTGGACGATGAGAAAAATCCGCATCCATTTCTACAAGTCCCTCGTAACCTTGATCCATTCCCCATCGAAATCCTGCAATATAGGCTTTTCCCAAACCTTGCTTCCCTGGGCGACTCAACAAATGCAATTTGTCCCCGTATTGATCCGCCTGTAGTTGACGAACAATTTGCGCCGTGCCATCCGGCGAGTTGTCATCGACCACTAAAATATGCACGCCATAATCTTTGGCAAAAACTGCATGAATAATATTCGCAATATTTTCTTTTTCGTTATAAGTCGGAATGATGACTAAAGATTTCATATCCGCAGACGCTACCATAAGCCTTCTATAGGGGCATGAAAAAATGAATTTTCAATGGGGTTTTTATTTTACGCGTTAAAGGGTTTTAGAGACGAATTGCCCTCGTTTAACGGGCACAAGCCCCTTGCGCTGAGCCTCAAGTTCTTTCTGCTTATGAACCTCTTCGGCGCGTCGAGATGTCAACCTTGGAAGATTCAAAGGCTGAGCCAAAAGATACTTCGGATCTTCTCGGCGACGAGCTAACTGAGCCTTTACCAACTCGGAAGCTTGATCAGGGTCTTTTTTGTAAATCAAAGGATCAAAAGCGCAGTGAGGACAAGGCACGCTCATTCTCCAGCGAAGTCGGACAAAGACTTCCGCGAAAGCAATATTAACAACCCAAATAATTAAAAATCGAGCATCGAAATCCTGCCAAAGAATAAACATAAAAACAAAGGATGCTAGCAAGGCCCCAAGAACATTGGTAAAAGAAACGGACTTTTTCTTGTAAACCATTCTTGGTGTACGACAAAAAGCGCAAAATGTTTTTACTTTAGAAGAAAACCATCCCATTGCTTTCTATATTGCCATGGAATACCCCTGAATGCCTTAAAAGCATGGTCTAGTTTTTTTAAAGTCCTGCCGGAAACCCCACACAAGCCTCACAAAAATCGCTAGAATGAAAACATGAAAGCAAAAATTTGGATCAAAACAAGCCTCCTTCTTTCTACCTTTGCACTGGGTGTTGCTATCCCGACCTCAGTCCTGGCTTCATCCACATCAGATAAAAATAAAAATGTAGAGTATGAAGAGCTTAGTTACGACGATCTTCTGCAAAAACTTTCTTCCAAAACAAAAAACACAACAGCGCAATCCTTTAGTGCTTTTGACGACATTAGTATTCACGCAGGCGTAGGTTACATCAATTCCTTCGCAGATATTAAAACAAACGATGGAACTCTTCGTCGACATCAAAACGGCATGCAATTAGCCATCGGGATGGATCTTTTTTCACCTAACTGGTACTCGGAAGCCGGTTTCAAAAATTTTGGGGTCACAACCGGCACAACTGATGAAATATCTTTAAAAGCGATTGAATTAAAGATGGGGTATCGAAATCAAATCCAAGGCCCTTGGAGTTACACTTTAAACACAGGCCTTTCCAATAGATATCTTAAGTTCAAAAATTTAAAAACTGGAGAACAGTTTGAATCCACGACTCCATCTATGCTGATCGGTATGGGTTTATTAACAAAAATCAGTCCGGGGCTTGAACTTGAGTTCGATATGAACTCTAAAAACCCTATAGTCAACGAAACCAACGACCGCGGCAGCTATGACTTTACGATTCGTATGAACGCTGTTCTTTAGGATAAAAATTGAACCCCACAAGTCTCGTACTGACAATTTGGATCGTTTTTTTTGGCGCCATTAGCATTGGCCTCTATAGCAATCTTCGCCGCCGCAACCAAAAACACCCGGCAGGAACTCACGAAGACTTAACTCCCAATTGCATACTCACTCGCTTCCCGCTTTTATTTATCCCCGGCAAAAGAAGCCTCTTTTACTTTTCCGAATACTACAATCTGATTCCAAGTTATTTAGCCGAACACGGTTACGACGTTTTCAAAGCTCACCTTCCCTGGAGCCATCCTCAGGATCGCATTCAACAATTACAACGGCTATTGCAGCAGCAAAAAACCCCGCTTCATCTTGTTTTGACCCAACAATCTTGGATTGAGTTTGCCGGGATACTACATCAAAATCCCCAAGTTCGCTCGGTCACACTGCTGGACCCCATCGATCAACGCCAAATAAAAAGCTCTCTGTTTTCAATTTCTAAATTACCGATTCGTCTGTGGCCCGATCACCTTGCCTGGACAATGCATTCGATGATTCGAAAAGATCCAACGCCTCCAATACACCTAGGGCTTTACCGCAATGGCCTTAAAGAAAGATCTGCCCAACTAGAGCAGAGTCTGTTAAAAAAGATAGTAAGATTAGCTGAAGAAGATTTAATTAGCTCACAATAACCAGAAGGATTAAGAATGAGAGACGTCACTGGCACTGATCCATCCAACTCGTTTAACATCAAAGAAATTGCACAGCGACTTGTTCAATTTCTAAAAAATCCCGTTAAAGAAATCACTCAGCTTCCAGAATGGTCCTGGCCACAGCTTTTGATATTGAATGCAGTCATTGCGATGGCTTCTGGGGTCCTCTCGGGATTTATCCCCCCCAATTTTTATAAAATTGCCGGCGGTCTTATAATCTCCCCGATCGTCAGCACCGTCATGAATGGCCTGATGAGCTTGTTCCTTTACTACTACTTTCAAGTCTTTGAATATAAAACCGTCAGCCTTCGCCGCTTATTCACACAAACCTTTTTTGCCAGCATTCCTTTTTTTATTTTTCAGACTGGTGTAGAGCTTATCCCACCAATCTCGGTCGTTGGTTTTGCCTTCACTGCCCTTCTTATGGTGGTAGGTTTGGTCGAGAACTTCCAAGTCGAGAAAAAGCGCGCCATTAAATTAATGGCTATTATCCTCGGTGTCGTCTTCGTTGTTTGGCTTTGGAATCGCATAGACATCGCAAGAATGTCCTAATGAAAAAGGAGACCCGAGGGTCTCCTTTTTTTTCTCGCTTTTCGCCTGACGGCTGCTGTCTAGCCTTCGCTCTGCGAGGCTTTTCGCCTGACGGCGCGCGCTTACATTCTTTCTGGGGTTGGGATCCCTAATAGAGAGAGGCCTTTTTTCAAGGTTTCACCTACTGAGGCGGCCAATGCCAATCGTGCTTTTTGAAGCTCTTCTGTCTCGGCCTGCCCAATTGAACAGTCATGATAGAACGTATTGAATCGTTTCGCTAAATCATACAAATACGTACAAAGGGCCGCTGGCTTGTAATTCAACGTGCAAGTTGCCACTTCAGTATTAAAACTCATCAGAGCCTGCATCAACTGTCGCTCTGACTTATGAGTCAACAACGACCAAGCCAAGGTTGAGCCCGCCTGCAAGTCCGCGCTCACTTGGTCAAAACCGAATTTGCGGCACAAACTTGAAATACGCGCCGAAGAGTATTGAACAAAAGGTCCAGACTCCCCATCCAGCTTCAGCCACTCATCCATGTCAAAGACGATTTTCTTGTTGGTATCCATACGAAGCATACCGTAACGGATGGCCCCTTTAGCAACCTGAGACGCCACAAGGTCGATCTCTTCAGAAGACCAATCCCCTTCGTAACGAGCCAAATAGTTCGTTTTGACCATCTCTTCCATTTTACGAATCAAATCATTCAAAGGAACGATATTGCCTTTTCGAGAAGACATCGCTCCATCTGGAAGCTCAACAAAGTTGTACTGCAAATGGAAACAATCTTTAGCCTGTTCAAAACCTAAAATTTCTAAAGTTTTGAAAACTTGCTTGAAATGCAAAGCCTGTCGCATATCAACGACATAAATGCTCTTTTGAATTTTATGGTCATTAAATTTTCTACGCGCAAGTTCGATATCTTTGGTGGCATAAAGACCAGTGCCATCCGACTTGAGCATCATACAGAAACCCAAATTGTCAGCCTCTAAGTTCATTCCGACAGCACCTTCAGACTTCACAAGTTTACCCTCAGCAAACAATTGCTTAGCGTACGCCACCGAATCTGAATCAACGTCAGACTCCCAGTACCAAGTGTCAAATTGAACGTCGGCCCACTTATAAACGTCATTCATCAAATCAATGGACCACTGCCGTGTCTCTTTCCAAAGATCATAGTACTCACCGGTCTTAGCTTCTAGCTGCTTTAAAATTTCAGTTAATTCCGCGCGGTTTTTTTCTTCAGCAGGAGTGCCAAGCTCATCTTCAAGCTTGATATTCCCTTTTGAATACATACGTCCCAACCACTCGCCTTTTCCCGTGGCCGGAACAGGTTCCGAGTTGTGGTGTTTCATATACCAAAGGCATTTTGCGACGTGCGTTCCCACATCCCCCGGAAAAGTTGAAGAGACGATATCTCGCCCGCCATAACGAAACAAACGAATCAAAGCATCCCCAAGACAGAGATTTCTCATATGCCCCACATGCAATTCTTTATGCGTGTTGGGCTGAGAGTACTCAATCATTGTGCGCGGCTCTTTGGACAACAAAGTTCTTTTGAACATCTCACCAGACAAAATTGGTGTGATCACTTTTTGACCGAAGGCCTGAGGGTGGAAACTGATATTTAAATAAGGTCCCGCCGCCTGAGCCGACAAAATCACTTCATCCGCCCCTAAACGCGCCGCAAGCTCTGCAGAGATTTTTGGGGGAGGCAATTTCAAAGCTTTAGCCAATAAAAAGCAACCATAAGCAAGGTCACCCATTTCAGGATTCGGCGTATTTCCCAGAGCTGAATAAATATCTGCCAATAGCATGTCTGCACCAAGTTCTTTGGCCGCAGCAAAAATTTTCTCGGAAACGTAGAGTCTCAATTGATCGTGCAACATATTTAGTTCTTTCCTGTGGAACCAAAACCGCCAGCGCCACGAGCCGTGTCTGACAGCTCTTCAACAAGTTGAAAGTCCGCCTGATAAATTGGAGCAATCACCAACTGAGCACAACGATCCTGATCCTGAATAGTCACGGTCTCAAGCCCCAAATTCGCGATAATAATTTTAACTTCGCCACGGTAATCAGCATCGATGGTTCCCGGTGTATTCATCAATGTGATTCCTTGTTTGGCCGCCAATCCACTGCGTGGACGCGCCTGAATTTCATATCCAAAAGGGATTTCAAACGACAAAGCCGTTGGAATCAAAGCTCGCTCCCCAGGTTTCAAGACAACTGGCTGTTCCAACTGAGCCCGCACATCAAAACCACTAGCTCCAGCCGATTGATACTGAGGTAGATCCCCTTTGAAATGTGCCAATTTTTTGATTTTTACAGGAAGCTTCAACATGACAAAAATCCTTTATTTAAACTATTTTTCAAAACTTAATGATTCAAACCAAGATTTATGGGAATCCACATCCGGCCCAATCAAGACACCAGCAAACTGTGAAGTGTCCATTCTTGTTTGTATAAATTCATTCACTGTATCCACCGTCACAGCATTGATTTCATCAATGACTGTATCTACAGGTTTATACTTTCCAAATACCATTTCGTTCACAGCTAACGATGTCATTCGGTTCTCTAGATCATCGGATCCTAATACAATAGAGCCCGTCACTTGGGTTTTAAACATATTTACATCGGATTTTCTCACGCCCTGCTTTTTAAGCCGAGAAATTTCTTTGGCAATGATATCTCCGACTTTGCGCAAGTTCTTGGATTCAGTACCCGCATAAATCAACAATAAACCTGAATCCACATTGGTATGCAAAGACGAATGAATAGCGTAAACCAAGCCCTTCTTTTCGCGCACACTTTGATACAAACGGGACGTCATCCCGCCACCTAAAAGAGTGTTCACGATAAAAGCTTCAAAGCGATACTTATCTTTGAAACTGGCCGTAGGCATACCCACCAATAAATGTGTTTGCTCGCCCTGCTGCTTTTGCTGAACAAAACGAACCGGATTCCAGCCTGGTGCTTTGCGAGTGACACCAACATCTTTATTCGATTTTTTACCCAGTTTTTTATTCACAGCTTTTATAAACTGATCGTGTTCTATATTTCCGGCAATGGAAACAATGATATTCGGACCTGTATAAAACTTTTTATAGTAATCCATGATCTGCTTCGAGTTCATCGTCGCAATGGATTTAGGGGTTCCTAAGATTGGACGCCCCAGTGGATGTTTTCCGTAAACCTTATCGAAGAAAATATCATAGATAATATCTTCTTGATTATCGTCAGACATCGCAATTTCCTGAAGAATCACCCCTTTTTCAAGTTTGAATTCTTTAGGCTCAATTTTCATATTGCAGACCAAATCAGACAAAACGTCCAAGGCCTGATCCCAATGATCTTTTAGAACGTAGGCATGATAACAAGTGTATTCCCGAGAGGTATAAGCGTTGAGCTCTCCGCCCAACTGCTCAAGGCTTTTGGCTATTTGAAAAGGCGAACGAGTTTTAGTGCCCTTAAAGACCATATGCTCAAGAAAATGAGAAACACCGGCCATCTCGGGCTTTTCGTCACGAGTGCCTGTAAGCACCCATATACCTATAGAAACGGCACGGGATTCTGGGTGCCTTTCAGTCAGCACCCGAATCCCGTTATCTAGAATCGTTTTTTTAAATGCGGTTCCTTGTTTGCTCACAGCAATCAGAGATCCTATTGTTGTGAAAGCAATGCTTTTCTAGAAAGTTTCACACGACCCGCGCGATCCACTTCAAGAACCATCACATCAACCATCTCGCCCTCTTTCAAGACATCAGTCACTTGACGGATGCGCTCGTTAGAGATTTCAGAGATATGCAACAAACCTTGAGTATTCGGAAGAATCTCAACGAAGGCACCGAACTCAGCAATCTTCACAACTTTACCAGTGTACTTCTTGCCAACTTCAGCTTCCGCACAGATATCGTTGATCATTTGAAGAGCTTTTTTCGTTGCTTCTGGATCTGCAGAGGCTACGTGAATCGTTCCATCATCTTCGATATCGATCTTAACACCAGTTGCTTCAGTAATTCCACGAATCACTTTACCACCAGAACCAATCACTTCGCGGATCTTTTCTGGTTTGATTTTGATTGTCTCAATTCTTGGAGCGTACTCAGAGATCTGACCACGAGGAGTTGAGATCACTTTTTCCATCTCAGCAAGGATATGCAATCGACCCGCTTTTGCTTGAGTCAAAGCTTGTTCCATCACTTCGAAAGAAACAGAGTCAATTTTCAAGTCCATTTGCACAGCCGTGATACCATTTGCAGTACCCGCCACTTTGAAGTCCATGTCACCCAAGTGATCTTCATCACCCAAGATATCAGTCAAAACTGCAACGCGGTCACCTTCTTTGATCAAGCCCATTGCGATACCCGCAACGTTAGCTTTGATAGGCACACCAGCATCAAGCAATGCCAAAGTGCCAGAACAAACAGTTCCCATTGAAGAAGAGCCATTCGACTCAAGAACTTCAGAAACGATACGTAGAGTATAAGGGAATTTGTCATGTCCTGGGATAACAGCTTTCAATGAACGCTCAGCCAAGTTTCCGTGACCAATTTCGCGACGACCTTGACCACCGAAACGACCCACTTCACCAACAGAGAATGGAGGAAAATTGTAGTGAAGCATGAAGCGACGCTTGAAAGTTCCAAGTAATGAATCAACCATTTGCTCATCATCACCAGTTCCCAAAGTCACAGTGCCAAGAACTTGAGTCTCACCACGAGTGAACAATCCAGAACCGTGAGCTCTTGGAAGGATACCTACTTCGTTGCTGATCGGACGAACAGTTGTCAGGTCACGACCATCAATACGTACTTTTTCAGTTAAGATCATCTCACGAGCACCAACAAACTTAAGATCTTCGATAACTGCAGAAAGCTCTTTTGAACGTTTCGCCAAAACATCTTTCTCAGTGATATTCGCAAGAACAGCGGCTTTAGCGGCATCTTTCGCAGCAGCATAAGCGTTGTAACGCTCGCCCTTTTCTTTGATTTTAAGAGCAGCTTGAATCATTGGTTTTGCAATAGCTTCTACACTCGCTCTGAAATCAGCATCAATTGTTGGAGCAACGAAAGCACGTTTTGCTTTTGAACCAAACTTCTCACGAAGCTCTTCTTGTGCGTTCAACAAAGGCATCATCTCTTTGTGAGCGAACTTCAACGCCGCCAAAGCATCTGCTTCAGAGATGAACTTCGTTTCGCCCTCAACCATCAAAATACCAGATTTAGTTCCAGCAACAATGATATCCATATCGGATTTTTCCATCTGTTGCGGAGTTGGGTTCGCAATAAACTGACCATCTACGCGACCAACTTGAATAGCTGCTGACGGGCCATTGAAAGGAATTTCTGAAATATGAAGAGCAGCCGATGCACCCAAAGAGGCAAGAATTTCAATTGGGAATGAACCATCCGCAGAGACTGTTGTTGCAACAACTTGAGTGTCGTTACGATATCCTTCTGGAAAAAGAGGACGAATTGGACGGTCAATTAGACGAGCTGTCAAAACAGCTTCTGTTGTCGGTTTACCTTCACGTTTGAAGTAACCACCTGGAATTTTACCAGTTGCATAGAATTTTTCTTGATACTCTACAGTCAAAGGAAAGAAATCTAATTCAGACGCTTCCTTCTTTGAAACTGCTGTTACAAGCACCATATTGTTTCCACAAGATACTAGAACAGAGCCATCCGATTGTTTTGCTAAGCGCCCTGTTTCGATGGTGATTTGTTTACCGCCCACAGATGTTGTTACGGTTGTTTTCATGATTGAGCCTCCTGTGCCCTAGATACCAGTGAGATTTAGTACTGGCATCGATTCCTCTTACTGCTGCGACCTATAATTTTCCCGAGGGCACAGCGACTGTCTTAAAAGTCCGAAGGGGCGTTTTTGCGCCCCTTCCGACCATTCTATTTTTTTTCGATTACTTACGAATATCAAGTGCTTTGATAGTATCGTTGTATTTATTTAGATCTGTCTTTTTCAAGTAATCAAGAAGCTTTCTACGTTGGTTAACAGCTTTGATCAAACCACGACGTCCGTGAACGTCTTTCTTGTGAACTGCGAAGTGAGTTGTAAGTTCGTTGATACGAGCAGTCAAAAGAGCGATCTGAACAGGTGTTGAACCAGTATCAAGATCAGATGCTTGGAACTTCTTAACGATTTCAGATTTTTGTTTTGTTGTGACGGCCATTAGCGTCTCCTTATTTAAAAGTTTTGAATTTGCCCCTATACCGTCATGGCTGTCGGTATAAAAGCGCGAGAACAATATATATTCTTAGGCCCCTTGGGGGTCAACCCTTTTCATAATAAATTCAGTACTTAATACCCCTTCGAACCACAAAACCACGCCCGGGCTCAACGCCGATTAAAGCAATGAGTTTCTCGGTACTTAGGCTAATTACCTGCAAAACTACATCAATTTCTGGATCAAACTGCGCGATGAGGTGAGCCCTCAATTCATGGCTAATAAGGCCGTTCTTAAGGTGATTCTCGTCCTGGGGTTTTACACGAATCCGCTTAATCTGCGGCAAGGCTCTCTCCATCGAAACAAAGCCGCGAGGCAGCCCGCCCTGATCACTTTCATGACCACCTGTTTTTTCAGCAATCGCCGCTTGGAGATCCTCTAAGGTCAACGCCCCCTCGCCCTTATAGGGAGCTGACCACGTCCGGCGCAATGCCGACATCGTTGCTCCGCAACCTAGGCCACGACCCAACTGCTGAACCCATGTGCGTATATAAGAGCCCTTCGAACAGGTGATTTCAAATGTCGCCGACTCCGGCGTCCAATCCAACATTTGAACATCCCAAAATTTCATGACTTTTTTCGGAATCTGAACTTCTTCTTCATTCCGGGCGTATTCATACAGCTTTTGCCCTTGAACTTTAATGGCCGAGTAAATAGGAACTTCCCATTCAAACTGCCCTTGAAGACTTAAAGCAGAACTTAAGACCTGTTCTTTAGTTAGCTGAAATTCTGTTTTTTTTAGGATTTGCCCGGTCGTATCTAAGGTATCAGTTTCCAATCCGAACAAAAGCGTGACCGTATAGCCCTTATCACCCTCTAGAATATACTGACTAAGCTTGGTTCCTTCGTTAACCAAACAAACCATCAATCCAGATGCCAAAGGATCTAAAGTGCCAGAGTGCCCAACAGTACGAGTCCCTAACAGACGTCGTAAAGCACCTACCACATCATGACTCGTCTTACCTGATGGCTTATCCACCAGAATCAACCCATTAAAATCTTTGAAATTCATTATAAGGCTCTTATCTATTCTTCGTTATTTTCGGAATCATCAGAATCCGCTTCGGGATCCGCGTCACCAGCAATTGGTGGATTTTTCAACTGACGCTCAGCTTCAAGCTCGTGAAAAATACGTTCCATTTTCAACATATGCTCGGTGGCCTCGTCGGCATAAAAACTAATCACTGGCGTATAGCGCATCGGCAGATTTTTACCGACATAGGTTTGAAACTCCCGAGAGTTCTCTTGAAGGATCTCTAAAGCTTGCTCTAAAGATCCCTTTTCACCCATAACTGTCACATAAACCCGGGCAGTTCGAAGATCGCCCGGCATTTTAACTCGAGAAACGGTCACTAAACCAGGAAGAGGGTGCTTAAACCCCTTCAGCAAAAACTGAGCGACTAATTGTTGAACTTCTTTTTCGGCCTTCGCTACACGACGGCCATCACCCATGTTTTTCATGAACAATCTCTCTCCAGATTCAAAGCCGAACTACTGTCCGGCCTCTACTGGCTTTCCATCAAGGCCCCGTTGAATTTCTTTTTTAACAAAAGCTTCAATCACATCGCCTGCCTTAACATCGTTGAAGTTCTCAATACCGATACCGCATTCGTAGCCTGTTGCCACTTCTTTGGCATCGTCTTTAAATCTCTTCAAAGAAGAAATCTTTCCTTCGTAAACGATCTTTCCATCACGAACTAGGCGCAACATATTATTACGTTGAACTTTACCTTCCGTAACAAAGCAACCTGCGATTGTTCCCACTTTTGGAACAGAGAAGGTATTACGCACTTCTACGCGCCCCATGACTTCTTCAACTACATCTGGCGTTAATAGACCACCCATGGCCTTCTTCATTTCGTCGACAAGCTCATACACGATAGAGTACGAACGAATATCGACACCAGTTTGTTTTGCTTTAGAAGAAGCCCCGCCATCTGGACGAACGTTAAAGCCAATAATGATAGCTTTAGCAGTTTGAGCCAATAAGACGTCAGACTCAGTAATACCACCCACTGCAGAGTGAATAACTTTGGCTTTAACTTCACTTGTAGAAAGCTTCGTCAACATTCCATTGATAGCCTCTAAAGATCCATGAACATCTGCTTTTAAAATAATCGCAAGTTCTTTAACATCACCCGCTTTTACTTTACTAAAGATATCTTCCAAAGACATCTTCGTGGCTGGTGTTGCTGTCGCAGCCTTAACTTGATCAAGACGAGTTTCAGACAATTTCTCTGCCGCACCTTCATCTTTAACCACGTCAAACTTATCACCAGCTCCTGGAGTTGATTCTAAACCAAGAACCTCAACCGGGAAACCAGGACCGACTTCTTGAACTCTCTCGCCACGCTCGTTCATCAAAGAACGCACGCGTCCTTTAACAGTTCCCGCGACGATATACTGACCAACCTTAACTGTACCATCCTTCACAAGAAGAGTCGCTACAGGGCCTTTGCCTTTTTCAAGCTTGGCTTCGATAACAATACCTGTTGCTGAACGCTGAGGATTTGCTTTCAAATCCTGCATTTCAGAAACGAGGCGGATATTTTCTAACAATTCTTTAATACCAGTGCGCTTCAAAGCTGAAACTTCTACGAAGATCGTACTTCCACCCCACTCTTCAGGAACAATTTCCATCTCGGTGAGCTGCTGCTTGATCTTTTGAGGATCTGCACCTGGCTTATCAATTTTATTCACAGCAACGATAATAGGTACGCCTGCTGCTTTTGCGTGAGAAATCGCCTCTTGAGTTTGAGGCATCATTCCGTCATCCGCAGCAACAACGATAACCGCTACATCCGTCGCATTAGCACCACGAGCACGCATCGCCGTAAAGGCTTCGTGGCCCGGAGTATCTAAGAAAGTAATAAAACTTCCATCTTCCATACGAACCGCGTAGGCACCGATATGCTGAGTGATACCACCCGCTTCACCGCTTGCCACGTTCGCATTACGAATAGCATCCAACAAAGAAGTCTTACCGTGATCGACGTGCCCCATAACAGTTACAACTGGTGGACGATCTACTTGTTCGGCATTCAAATCACCAAACGCAACTTCGGTGGCCACTTCTTCTGCCGTCTTAAATGTGTTTTGAGCTTCCCAGTTAAATTCTGGAACGATCAAAGCAATCGTATCAAAATCCAAAACGGTATTCATGTTGGCCATAACACCATTTTGCATAAGTACTTTAATCAATTGAGGCGCTTTCACACCCATCTCCACAGCCGCGTCAGAAAGCTTAATAGATCCATTCACCTTAAGAACGCGCTTGTGCGCAGCTCTTTCAGTGATTTGAGTCTTCATTGCTTCACGCTCAAGCAAACCCTTTTTCTTTTTAGGCTGGAAAACCATTTCACGCTTACGGAACTCTACCGCATTGAAGTCCTGAACTTCTTCAAGCTCTTTTGCTGTTGGTGTCCCACCAGGGCCAGCACCCGCCGGCGTATTAAATTTCGTTTTCTTTTTATCAAAATCACGGCCATGCCCACCGATCGGATCAGGCATAGGTGGCGGTGTCGCCGCCACAAAGCCAGGACGAATTCCGCGGTTCGGAGCTCCCCCAGCTGGGCGATTAAATCCCCCCGGACGAGGTCCACTCTGTCCAGGCCCTGCACCAGGTCCACCTGCAGGTCGACTATTGAAGCCGCCTTGACGAGGCTGGAACGCTGGACGATCCCCCTGAGGACGATCACCTTGCGGACGATCGCCGCGAGCTTGGTACCCACCCTGCTGTGGAGGAGGCGCCACTCGTGACAAATCCATTCTTCCCACGATGTTTCTACGAGGAGCCGCCGTAGCAGAAGACGATACACCTGAAGTACCCACTGAAACTTCTTTCTTGCGAGCCACTGGAGCCGCAGGAGCCGACGCTACGACTGCTGGAGTTTCCTCGCGAACAGAAGCAGCCGGAGTTACTTTTTTAACCGGAGAAGCCGCCGGAGCAGCCGGTGCCGCCTCAACCTTCGGAGCTTCAGCTTTTACAACTACTTTTTCAACAACCGGAGCTGCTGCTTCAACAACCCGCTCGACTGTTTTTACAACAGCTTTTGGAGCCACTTCCGCTACTTCTTCATCACCTTCACTACCAGGTCTTGAGATGACTTTTGCTTTCACCTGCTCATCAGAAGCTTTTTTGCGACGAACAACTGTAGCCTTCGGAGATTCCGAATCCACGGTTTTTTCCTCAGGAGCAGCGACAACCTTTTTAGCTACAGGTTTTTTCGCTGCGACCTTTTTAGGTTTCGCCTCTTCAACTGGCTTTTCTTCAACTCCACCAGATAACTTGAGCTTGATTTGCGCAAGAACCGCAGGTTCAAGTTCAGCCATGTGACTTTTCACAGGCAACTGCCACTCACGGATTTTGTCCATGAGAGCCAAGGGCGTCATCCCTACTTCTTTTGCAAATTCAAATACTTTTGGGTTACTCACTCAGTCTCCTCTTAAATTTCTAAAACTATACCTAGAAGCCCACGAAAACCGACTATTCGTCAGCCTCTCCGGACTCTAGTTTTTGCAACTCAGCCTTCAAACGCTGATCTGCTTGCTCTTTCGCGGAACCCGACATTTGTTTGTCTTTTCCAGCTGAAGGAGCTGTTGGAACTGGAATGCCATCGGCTTTGTATTTCGCAACAAGCGCTTTTGCATCATCAATTAATTTTTCGGCTTTATCTGGATCATCATAGCCAGGGATTCCCATGATATCCTCAACAGACGCCTGGGCTACAGTTTGGAATGAACCAAAACCAGATTGGAAAATGTTTTGAGCCATTGTCTCGTTCATTCCCGGCAACAACATCAAGTTGAAGATCGCATCTGCTGTACGTGAAGACGCCGCAGATTCAGACATGATATCAAGCTTCCAACCAGTCAATTTGGCAGCCAAGCGAACGTTGACCCCACGCTTTCCGATAGCCAATGAAAGTTGGCTGTCTGGAACAACGATTTCCATTTCTCTGTTGTTTTCATCAAGGAACACTCTTGAAATTTCCGCAGGAGCCAAAGCATTGCATGCGAAGCGAGTGATATCCTCATCCCAAGGAACGATATCGATTTTTTCGCCTTTAAGTTCTTGTACGATGTTTTGTACGCGAGAACCCTTCATACCTACGCAAGCCCCTACAGGATCAACAGATTGATCTTTCGAGCGAACTGCGATCTTAGCACGTTGACCAGGATCACGAGCTGCCGCCATGATTTCAACAACACCATCATAAATTTCAGGAACTTCCATCTCGAACAACTTCATCAAGTATTCTTCGCTTGCGCGAGACATGATGATCTGAGGACCACGCGTTGTCTGACGGACTTCCATTAAGAAACCTTGGATACGATCACCAGGCTTATAGGACTCACCAGGAATTTGTTCACGAGGTGGGATATAAGCTTCGGTACGACCAAGATCGACAACGATAGCTCCCTTTTCAACCCGACGAGCCAATCCTGATGCAATCTCACCACGACGCTCTTCGAACTCTGTAAAGATAATTGAGCGTTCGGCATCTCGCACTTTTTGCATGATGATTTGCTTTGCAGTTTGCGCAGCAATCCGCCCTAGATCGGAAGCTTCAAGCTTGATACCGACAGAGTCACCCAAAGAAACATCTGGATCTAATTTAATTGCATCATCATAAGGGATTTCAACTTCATCATCGATAAACTTATCGCGAGCCACAACTTCTTTGAACTCAAACAATTCAACTTCACCAGTATCATCATTGTATGCAGCTTCAATTTCACGATATGTACCGTATTTTTTACGAGCAGCCACAAGCATACCCTGAACAATTGCATCGACGACGATTTGTTTGTCGATACCTTTATCTTTGCCGACCTGTTCAATTACTTTGGATAAATCGGTAAACATATTATCTGCCATACTGACCTCACTATTTCTTCTGACCTTTTGTCATTTCAAATACTAACTTTGCTTTTTCAATCATCGCGATCGGAATTTTCAAATCGCCTTCTTTGACCTTCACATAAACAGACTGCTCGTCTGCTTGCGAGATCACGCCTTCCACTGTTTTCGCAGCTTTCCAGCGCTTTTCTTCAATGCCGGCTTCTTCAAGTGGCTTTAAAGTTTTTAAGGAGATTTTTTTTCCAACGGCTGCGGAATAATGCCAAGCCTTTGTAAGCTTGCGATCCAGCCCCGGACTTGAGACCTCTAAGTTATAAGCTTCCCCTGGGATTAAGTCGTCTGCGATCGCAGCATCCAAGCCTTGAGAGACGCGACTACACTCATCAATACCAATGCCTTCAGTCTTGTCTATATAAACACAAAGAGTTCTGCCCTTACCAATACCCGTAAATTCGATATCGTAAAGAACACATCCTTCTGCTTCTGCCACTTTCGCAGCGATTTCTTCTACTTTTTGTAACCAAGCTTCAGCCATAAACCCTAACGCAATAAAAAACGGGCCTTTTTTGGGCCCGTTGAACAAAAACACCTTAACAACTAAAATCCAGAAAGGCAAGGACTTATAAATATTTAGCTAATCTCTAACAGCGGCCTTCCACGCATACAGAAGGGCTGCAGCTCCATCTCTGTAATATCTTGGCCTTTTTCCGGTTTGAATGAAACCCGAATTTTTATAGAGTTTTTGGGCATTTAGATTCAACTCATGAACTTCCAACCAAACCTCCCCGTCATTACGCACCCCATCACAAGTCATCTCCAAAAGATGTCTCATGACTCCTCGCCCCCGATAGTCTGGCAAAGTTGCAAGGCTTGAAATCTCGCGCACCCCAGGAAGTTCACGCCAAAGGACATAACCCACCAAAAGGTCTTCATCAAAAGCCCCCACACCCGATCCACTATAAAACTCTGCGATCAACAACTCGGGGGGCCAAAAGAAGGCATCAGATATTTGACCATGGGACTGCATCCATGCGGCGAATTCTGAAAGACGGCGATGATCTGAATTTGAAAGACTCCGAAAAGTCAGACCTATCACTTTTTGTCCCCTTCTACGACCAGATTTCGCACACGATACTTTCGCTTCAGAATTTCAAACCACGACCGCAAACGCTCTTGCAGCTGCTGCTGCTCAAGAAAAGACACAACTTGCCCGCGATAAGACTCGAACTCAACATTACCAAACTTATAACGATTTTTTTCAAAATATAACTTTGCTTCAGAATCCGAGATCACACTCTTCAAAGAGTTCGTTTTAAACTCAATAAAGGCCTTAAACGTGAGCTTCTCCAAAACTAGGGTTTCGAGTTCTTTTTCAGAAAAACCCAACGCCTTCAGTTTAGAGTTGGAATTAAAATGAGTTTTAACCCGCTCTAACTCACGCTGCAAACGATCCTTTGGGACGCCCCCGAAGTCAAAACCCGCGGCCTCTAAGGCTACGACCTTTTCAACTAATACCGCAGTCACGTCCTGGGAAGTCAAATCAGCCTGCATTGCCTTGACTCCCGACCATAGGCTATCAATACCACGCGATGCCTGGACCGCTCGCTGGGTCACAATGCGATCACCAACCACACCTAAGCTTTGATTCAACACAATCTGAGCCGCCATAGAATCAAAAGGAAGTATTGTAAAGAACAGTAAAAGGTAAATTAATAAGCGACGGCTATTCAGCATAGGACTATTTAATCATAGCCCAACAAACTTTTCAAAATGAAAAAACCCCTCGCCGAGGAAGCGAGGGGCACCAACCATTTGTAACCATTAAACAGATCTATAAGAGTCTAATCTATCTAGAAATTCACTCGACCCACGACCGACATCATGTAGTACTGAAGTTTTTCGATCGGAGTTCCAGAATTTGCACCATTCCAGTTGTTCACGTTCGAAGATACGCGACTTCCTAAATTGAACATATATCGGAAATCAAATCCTAAAGAAAAACGACTGTTAAACTCTAGATCAGCGCCAGTCAAAACCCCGACATCGAAAGCATGCGAAGTCGCTTCTTGGTTTGTATTGCTGTAGCTATAAACGTTCGTGCTGTAACCTTTGTTATCATAAGTGAAGTTACGATAAGAGTACTGCAATAAACCACCAAGCACTGGACGGAACATACCAGTAAAGAACAAGTACTTACCCGCAATAGCACCAGAGTACTGCTTAACATCCACGGCATAATAAGTATCTGGATCTACTGTATAGTTACCATAGGTAAATGTTCCTTCGATCGCCATAACATCGTCATACTTCGTACCAAAAGTTGCACCTAAAGATATATTACCGCGAACATTTGAAACATCTGGATACTCTGCAGAACCAATAAATCCACTAAAATACTTTGTCTCAACTGGAGCTACTGGCAACTCTTTTTCAGAATCCAAAGCCGCCTTGATTTCTTCGCGAACGATATCACGAGTATTGTCCTCAACAACCGGTTGTGCCGCTTGCTGAATGATAATTGGCTGAGGCTGCGCTACTGGCTGAGCCACGACTGGTTGTGCAACAGCTTGCTCTTGAACCTGCTGCTGATTCTGAAGAGAGTTGAACTTATCACCAAACAAAACTTGAGCCCGCTTCTTCTCGTCCTCCATCCGAGAAATCTCTAATTTCTCGACGATTTTTTGTTCAGTTTCAACTTCCGCATCTTGACGAGCCTTACGGATCTGCTCAGAGCGTGAAGTCGTTAACGGAGTGTCTTCAATATAAGTCGTTGGCTGCTTTTGAACTTCCGCCTGAGGAGCTGAGTAAGCAGGGCCTTGATTAACAATATATACAGGCTGACCGTTCATCGGTACGATGTTTCCAGCTGAAGTATTCACTGTTGCCACAGGCAATGCCGCCGTCGGAGCTGCCACTGTCGTTTGCTTTTGTTGAGCAACAACTTGATCTAGTTCCGCATCAAGATCGACACCTACACCTTGAGCCAAAGAAAAATGGGGACTGATAGTCAGTGCCGCCAAGATATATAAATACTTCTTCATAAAAACTCCTCGTACATAATTAACGGTTGGTATTTAAAAAACTTCGAAAACTCTTTAAGCAAGCAAGATGCCAACTTGGCCGATTTTTGTCCTTTTGCTGCAAAGTGTTGAAATCTGTGGAGTTTAGACTGTCTGAAGTTTAGGCACTGATTCTCACCCCCCTTCAAAAAGTGACAAGTCTGGTGCACATTCATGAAAAAAGTACTTGAACTCAGAGATACTTATCTATAAGTTGAGACCTCCAAATGGCCCTGTGGTGGAACTGGTAGACGCGCCAGACTCAAAATCTGGTATCCGCAAGGGTGTGGGAGTTCGATTCTCCCCGGGGCCACCAACTTTCTTTCCAATTTCTCCCCTGTAAAAATAAAATCCTTCAATCGGTTCATTAAGAGTTCTCTCGTTATTTCTCGTTTCGAGACCAATTTAATGATCTCCTATGTCGATCGTCATCATGGCATTGAACTGAATGAACTAGAATCATCCTATCTTAACCAGGAGCGTATTATGAATTTACTAAAACAGTTCATTTTTGGCGCAGGAATGCTAGCGCAGTCATCAACGGGGTTTGCAGGTACGGAAAACAATATCGTTATCGATGTACGAACCTCAGGGGAGTACGAAGAGGGGCATATCGAAGGAGCCCTCCATATCGACTTCTACGCACCAGATTTTAAAGATAAAATCAATCGCCTAGATAAGACAAAATCATACTCTTTATACTGCCGCAGCGGCAATCGCTCTGGGCAAGCGGCTCGCCTAATGACTACAATGGGCTTTAAAGAAGTCGAAAATCTTGGAAGCCTAGAACAGGCTCGCACCGTAATTAAAATGAAAAAGAAAAATTAATCTAGATCATTTCAAGAAATACTTTTTCTTAAGGTTGTCCAAAAAACCTGGATCTTTCTTGATCTCGGCAAATTTAGAATTGATAAGCTTAAGCAAAGCATCGTGATGCTTTGACTTCCGACTGACAGCCCAATGGATTTTCGGCCCTTGAATCCATTGGGCCTTTTTATGGCCTAACATCGCCATAGGCATACGGTCATTTTTTGCGAATCGCAATCCATCTGCCCGATTTCATGCGAGTTGACCCCCTCGTTTTCAACGAGCTGACCCCCCTGATTTCAGGGAGTTGACCCCCTCAATTTCACTGAATTGACCCCTCTATATTTGATCTGAGGGATCAGACCATGAGCGTTAACGACATTGGATATTACCTGTGGCAGCCCTCCTCTGGGGGTGGGCATGGCCAAAATGAGGACCAGTGTGGAAATTCGCAATCAAGTTCTAGAACTAAAAAAGCAAGGCAAAGGCAAGAAGGCCATCGCGCGAACATTGAAGATCGCACGCAACACAGTGAAAAAAATATTAGAAGAGTCTGAGTCGTCACTAGCGACATCAGAGTCTCCAGCGTGGGCTCAGAAAATCAATTGGGACAACGTCCGATTTCAAGTGGGACGAGGCGTACAATTCAACATTCTTCATCGGGAAAACACTGATGCTAACGAAGTCAGTTATTTGAAGTTCTGGCGTTACTATCGTTCGCAGTTTCCAGAAAACAAAAAAGTCACAATGGTTCTTCACCACAAGCCTGCGGAGAAGACTTTTTTCGATTTCACCGACGGCTTGTACATCACAGATCGAAAGACTGGCGTGAAAACTAAGACACAGCTTCTTTGCGGCGTACTGGCTTTTAGCAGCTTAACATTTGGCGAGTTCGTCGAAGACCAGAAACAACCCAATTTAATTCGCGCAATGGAAAATTGTTTTCGTTACTTCGGTGGCGTCACGCCGTATGTAACAATTGATAATTTAAAACCTGGAGTCAAAACGGCTCATATTTATGATCCAGAAGTGAACCCTGGTTTCGTTGAATTCTCAAACCACTGGGGGTTCGCAGTTATTCCAGCAAGGCCCTATAGCCCACGTGACAAGGCTAAGAATGAAGCCGCAAACGGCGTTGTTCAGCGTCAGTTTTTCCAAGAGTTCAGAGATAAAACTTTTTACTCTTTGGTAGAACTTAATTCTGAGTTTCGCAAATACTGTGATCACTTGAATACAACAGTAATGAAAGACTACGGCGTCACTCGTAGAGAGCGCTTTGCAACTGAATTGCCGCTCCTTCTTCCGTGTGCTTTGGAGTCCTTTGAAGTCTCAAATTGGAAGGAGGCAAAGGTTCATGCTGACTGCCATGTGCAAGTGAATAAACGGTTTTATTCCGTTCCTCATGAATACATTGGTCACTCCGTGAAAGTTCGCCTCAAAAATAAGATGATCGAGATTTTCAACACTAATCTTGAATCTATCGCAGTACACGCGAAGCTGACTGGACATGATCTTTATTCAACCGTGGAAAGTCACTACCCAGAACAGAAGCTCGCGGTCGCAAGATTTGAAGTGAAGCACGCATTGGCAGAGGCGGCTAAGGTTGGTCCGGAAACTACAAAACTTGTAGAACAGCTTATCTCTGGCGATCGCCCTCTGCACTTGCTTAGAAGAGTTCAAGGAATTTTACGTCTTCAGCAAAGCAAGAAAGTATCAAAAGAGTCTCTGGAGTATGCCGCCCAAATGGGAATGAAATTTAATAGAACTCAATATGCCTACATCAAGTCCGTCGCAGAACAATACCAACAAAATGGCCACCGAAGATTATCAACAGTTCCCAAACGAGATGCCGAAACAATTCACTTACATCACCAACACTAACGAAAGGAATATTTTATGAATGAACAAGTCAGGCAAGTTGCACATCAGCTGCGGCTATTCGGTGTACACGCAGCCTTTGAACAACGCGCCCTTGAGGCAAGTGGCAAAGGATTATCGCATCTAGAATTTTTGCGCCTTATACTCGAGGACGAAGTTTGCAATCGCAAGAACAGATCCGCACAAGCGCTCTTGGCGCGAGCAAAATTCCGCAGCCAGGTTGACTTAGAAGACTGGGATATGTCCGCAGATCGCGGCATAACGAAACCAAAGCTGCGTGAGTTGGCAGGACTTTCCTTTTTCCACGCACTGGAAAATCTTTTGATCGTAGGAAAAACAGGTCAAGGCAAAACTCATCTTTCAATGGCAATTGGCCGCAAGCTGTGCCAAGAAAATATCTCGGCGGTGTTTCTACCTATGAACTTTATGTTTGAAGAAGTTCTTGCAGCTAGAACCAGTGGCAAATATCTCAACTATGTTCGCAAGCTCACTCAATCAAAGGTTCTGGTCTTTGATGACTTTGGACTTCGAAACTATACGCACGAGGAAGCTACTGTTCTGGTTGATATTTTAGAAGACCGTCATCGCAAGGGATCGGTGATCGTGACCTCTCAGGTTGAGCCTAAGGGTTGGCTGAAACTTTTTGAAGATCCAGTAATTGCCGAAGCCATCGTAGATCGCCTGTTGAACCCAAGTCAGAAGATCCATTTGCAAGGCCCAAACTTCCGGGAAAAATTGCAAAGAAAACTTCCTGCGGGAAAAACTATTGAAAAAGAAAATTTGCTGAAATAAAAAGCAGCGTCGCTACGCTCCGGGGGGGTCAGTTCCCTGAAAACACCGGGGTCAACTCATTGAAATCGAGCAATCCATCGACGATCTCGGATTCTTCAGGAAAGTACTCGCAGCGCTCTCGCTCGAGTAAACTATATAGCTGCTCGTAACTGTTCGCCAAAGCGACAAAGTCTTCGCTCTTTAAATTAAAATGAGAATAGTCAAATTCTCGCCGCCCACAGGCCTTAAACTTCTTCATTCCCGCCAACGATTGAATCTTCGAAACCTTGTCCGCATTTTTCTTTAAAAAATACAAAGATGAACTGAGTTGGTAATAGGGTTCGGAGTAGGACAAAAACAGAGCTCGCTCTGCAGAAAAATATAGATCCAAGACGATATCAACCTCCCCCTTCTGCGCCTCCCCTAAACATCGAGACCAAGGCATCAAACTAATATGAGGGACATATTTGGTTCGCTGAAATACTCGCTCTAAAATATCGGCACTCAAACCGTCATAAGACCGTTTAGTTGTGCTATCTTCAAACGCAAACGGAGGCCACCCCGCCTCGTCATTGCAAAGTTCGATTTTTATCTTTTCAGTATTCGCTGCAAGTCCCCGCAGAGAGAAAAAGCATAGTAGTACAATCAACAAGCCTAATTTCATACCCCATTATAACCGGTCACCAAATTTTTCCCAATCGGGGTTTTAAAAATGACAGCGAATTAAGAAACAGGACCTTTCGTTAACTGAAAGATCCTGCCACTGTTGTTCGATTATTTAATCTCTATTGCTTTAGCCCTCGCAGCCTCTGCCATTGGAAGCTCTAAACTCAGAACGCCGTTTTCATATTTTGCCTGAATCTTATCGACATCTACGGGCGTCGGAAGCTTAAAGCTTCTTGTGAATCGGCCATAGACGCGTTCTAAATACTTACCTTCTCCGCGAGACTCTTTATTACGCTCTCCGCTGAGGGTTAAAACACCGTCACTGTACTCAACCTTGACATCCTCTTTTCGCATACCAGGCAAGTCAGCGGTGACGAACCACACGCCATCCTTTTGTTCAATATCTACGCTAGGATGAAACTCTTCTTGTCTGCAAACGCTTGCAAATTCAGAGTTAATAGGCCGCAAAGCCTCATCAAACTGAGACATCACGTCAAAAATTGAAACTGGACGACGTGTTTTTGAAAGAACTGGAAATAACATATGAACCTCCTAATTTAAATTATGAAGGTCACAAACCGGCTTGAGAACTTCGTCTCGATATAAACATGGGTCCATATTTAGTACCGTCAAGCAGACTACAAAAAAAAAGATCTCACAACTTAGTGAGATCTTTTGGCGTGTTAAAAGACAGTCCAGTCAAAAAAACTAATGAAGCTCTTGCGCTTCCACGTCCTTTTGAAACTGAGTGTACACGAACACTTTTACATCCAAACCACCTAGATGCTTTTCAATTAATGGGTATACATCACTCCACTGAAGCCCACCAACGCCAGTAGCCAGTTTGGGCAAGGCAACTGACTTAATTTGCTCTTTTTCTACCATCTTACGCAGTTCTTTAAGTGCGTGATTCACATGATCCAAAGAGGCCTTTCCTGGATGTGAGTTATGGTCTTTTGCAGGCTCTTGAGTCATCAAGTTAACAATGCGACGTCCATCTGCGCCAGCCCATGCAAACAACTCTCCGGCCTTTGGATGATTCGCCTGATAGTAATGTCTAAAATCTTTGTACATACTTGGCCACATTTCTCGGAGGCTTAACGCCAATCCACTATCAAAATGATCGTTTGGTGCAACACCATGAGCAATCAACTGAGCCTTAGATTTCAAAATATCTCCTGCAACTTCATAGATCATAAGATCCCCCTTGTTTATAGGTAGATCCTAACCAGCCAATCTAAACAAAAATATGATAGTGATCATATTCTAAATCGAGTCAAAAAGTCTCAAATCATTACCCGGGATGTTAAGCCCTCAATTACAATCAAAATTTTAAAATTTACAACTTGAGGCAAAAAGTCTCTGAAAAAAAATATTTATCTTCAACTGCAAGATATTTAACGGTAAAGCTTTTCCATGGACAATATTTTATATTCTGACGAACATATCGTCGTTATCGATAAGCCGCCTGGATACTACGTCCATCCACCTGAAAAAAGTGACTACCCTATTCCTTACTCGGAAATACTTCTTTACCGTCTTCGTGATCATTTTAAAAAAAAGGTCTATCCGATTCATCGTCTGGACGTCGCAACCTCGGGAGTCTTAGTTTACGGATTCAGCTCTGAAGCGGCCTCTAATCTTCAAAAAATATGGCAAACAGATCTCGTTCAAAAAGAATATTGGGCCGTCGCCCGAGGCTGGCTAGCCCTTAACGAAGGCCAGATTGATCTTCCCTTGGAAGCGGATGGGGAGGGAGTTTTGCAAAATGCCCTCACTTACTATAAAAAAATTGCACAGACAGAATTGCCCTTTGCTGTTGGTAAAAAATTTAGCACATCTCGCTATTCGCTTCTTGAGGTGCGCCTGGCCACAGGACGTTGGCATCAAATTCGAAGACACTTTAACCGCATTAGCCACCCTTTAATTGGAGATGGCAGTCATGGCGACTCTCATCACAATAGATTCTTCAGAGAAAAACTGGGAATTGCTGGATTATGCCTTCGCGCCAAAAGCCTTCGTTTCCCCCACCCCATAAGTGAAACCCCCCTCATTTTCGAAGCCCCCGAAACCGAAAAATGGAGAAAAATACAGCTTCTATTCACGGACTTTGACGCCTTTCAAAAACAGGTATAAATTCCCGCCACATCTTTAATGTGGGGTTTTACATGGGGAAGTCGCAAGCCTTGAACAAGCTGCTGTTAGTAAGCTGCGTTCTTTTATTTCTACTATTAGGTTTGAATGTTCATGCACAAAATAAAGTTGAATCCTTCAAATATTCACTGCAAGTCGAAACCGTGCCCAGTCTTAAAATGCTCAAAGCCGAAGTCACTATTACTTTTCCGGCTTCAGCTTCAAGAAAAACTTCGTTCACACTTAATAAAAACCTAAACATCAACAATATCAGTCGTGGCGATAAAGTTGTTCTGCTACACGCCGGAACTGAAAAAGACGCCTATTCTGAATGGGGCCTAGAGTTAGGCTCGCAGGACAACTCTATTACGATTGAATACAATGGCATGATTTTCGATGACCCGAGCGACGGTGATTCTGAAGGTTTTATTTCCAATGATGGCATTGTGTTGTTGGGAAGTTCAAATTGGTATCCAGATATTATGGGTGGTTTAAAGACGTTCCAAATGTCGGTTCGCCACCCAAGTGACTGGAAAATGGCAACACAAGGCCAAATTATTTCCCAAGAGATCTTAAATGGCACAACAACAACAACCCATTCTGAGAATACGCCTCAGCAAGATCTTTATCTTATCGTTGGACCCTACTTTGAATTTTCCAGAGAACTTCCTAATGGAAAGTGGATTCGTGTTCTTTTACGCAAAGACGACAAAGATTTAGCCCAAAACTATCTATCTTTGCTTCCGGACTACATGGATCACTACGCTAAAACAATTGCTCCATACCCCTATACTCACTTCACCATTATCGAAAATTACTGGGAAACTGGCTATGGCATGCCCGCCTTTACCCTTTTAGGCCCCACAGTATTAAGACTGCCATTCATTCTCTATTCTTCTCTGCCACATGAGCTACTACATAACTACTGGGGAAACTCGGTCTATGTTGACTACTTTAACGGCAACTGGTCCGAGGGACTAACCACATATTTAGCTGATCACTGGCAGCAGGAAACACGCGCGGCTGATAGCGAATATCGCATGAACCAACTTATGGGCTATGCCGACTTTGTCAAAAAAGAAACGGATTTTGCACTGGTCGAATTCAAAGGGCGCCACAACGAATCATCTCAGGCTATCGGATATGGCAAAGGCATGATGTTCTTTCATATGCTGCGCAAAAAAGTAGGCGAGCAGAAATTCCAAGAAGGCCTTAAGAATTTTTACTTCAAAAATGTCTACCAAGCGGCCTCCTATGAAGACATTCGAATCGCCTTCGAGGAAGTTACCGGATTAAATTTAGAAACCTTCTTTGCTCAATGGACTGAAAAGGTAGGGGCTCCGGAACTTAAATTAGGCAGTGTCACTCCGACTCTGTGGGCCGATGGTACCTGGGCAACAAGTTGGGAACTATCTCAAAACGCCAATGACCTTTATGAGTTAGACGTTCCGATTCGCTGGACGTTGGAAAATGGCAAAACCATTCAACAAATAGTGAAATTTAAAGATGCCGCTCAGAACTTCACTCTAGTGACAGACTCTAAACCGGTTCGCATAGAAGTGGACCCTGAGTTTGATTTATTTAGAAAGCTTGTTCCTGAAGAACGACCGGCAACTTTCTCATCTGTTTTTGGTGCGGCTAAGACCACAGTGTATCACACGGCCAATAGCCAAGAACTCTTGAAAATGCCTGCCACTTGGGAGGTCGTCTTTGGTTCAAGATTTGATTACCTTGAAATCGAAGACTCTTTTATCTTACCGTCAGAGGGCGCTGTTATACTCTTAGGCAACTCAAGAACCATGCGAGAATTCGTTCGGTCTCAGGCTAACGACGGCAATCTGAAAATCTCTGAATCTAGTATCTCGTTAGACGGTTCAACTTATGATTATTCCGAGCACAGTTTGTCTTTAGTCTTTAGGAATAAAAATAACCCTGGCCAATATATTGTCTGGGTACCTTCAGCACTGCCCCCAGTGGATGAGCTAGCAAAAAGAATCACTCATTACGGCAAGTACAGTCTGTTGGCATTTAAAGGAAAACCGAACGTACTTAAAAAGACTTTAGCTCCTGCAAATTCGCCTCTTAAGAAAAAACTCTAAGTCAAATGAACGAACTATTCAACTAAGGCCTGACTAGTTCGTTTCAGTCTTTTACTTAAAGTTAAAACCAGCGCCTTTGCCCATGCTGGCTTCGAAAATAAAACTGAATCTAAAGTGGCGTACGGCAACTCAATCAGTTCGCAATCAGCGACCGCAATCACCGAGGCCGTTCTTTTACCCCCTGTGATATGCGCCATTTCGCCTACAAACTCGCCCTCGGCTATAATCCCGATGGCCACGGTTCCTTCCTCAGAGTTTTTGACGGCTTTCATTTCGCCCTTACGCAACACAAATGCACAATCAGCTTCGTCGCCTTCTGAAAAAAGCTGTGCACCTTCGGGTAAGTAGCGAACGCTGTAGGTCGTATTTTGATCCGAACGGCTTGCAAAGTTCAGAGCGCGATAAAAGGCGGCTATAAAATGCTTTTCGCTTTCTGGCTCGGTCAAAAACTGCACCTTGCCTAGCACAACTTCATCGACAAAATGTTCTTTATCAGGAATAGAACTCACTAAAACCAGAGCAACATTTTTAGCATTCTTTTGAGCCAAGACTTTTTCAGCACCTTCTAAAATATCTCCCTTCGAAAGTTCTGAATCAATAATGACCACCTGTGGGGGCACATTATCAATTTTAAACAAAGCGTCCGCAACATCTTTTGAAGAATAAACCTGAGCCGCGGAAAGGTGCTTTTCAATCATCGAAGTAAAATACTTCGTATTGTTCTCGCTTGAGGAGATTATTAAAACTGACTTTCTTTCATTCATGAAATGTGACCTCACAACAAACAAAAACCCACCTTACGGTGGGTTTTCCACGATTTAAATTCTATTCGTCATCCAACTCGTCATCGGCAGAGCCGAGGCCATATTTCTCTATTCGATATCTCATCGATCTAAATGAAATATGCAAAAGCTTTGCAGCTTTCTTTTTTGTACCACCAGCAGCATGAATCGCTTTGATCAAGAGTTCTTTCTCGATTTGTCCCATGACTTTATCTAAATCAACGCCATCATCACCAATTTCAATTTCATGCGAGGATGCCATTTTTCTTCCTGATGAAGTATTAACAATTGGAGGCAACGACTCTGGCAAGATGGTAGCTCCACTTTCAAGTGCCACGGTTCTTTCGATCAAATTTTCAAGTTCCCGGACGTTACCCGGATAGTCGTACTTCTTAAGTATCTCCATTGCCTCGGCCGAAATACCACCGATATTCTTATTAAGACGCTCGTTGTATTTCTTCAAAAAGTGAGCCGCTAACAAAGGAATATCGTCTTTGCGATCACGCAGTGGCGGCGTTTTGATATTAATCACATTCAAACGATAGTATAAGTCTTGTCTAAATGTCCCTTTTGCCACCATTTCTTCTAGATTACGATTTGTAGCTGCGATAATTCGCACATCCACCTTGCTATCATCTGTTGCGCCGACTCGACGAATCACGCGTTCTTGAATAGCACGAAGAAGCTTAACCTGAATTGTCATCGGCAATTCACCCACTTCATCCAAGAATAATGAACCGCCATCAGCAACCTCAAAAAGGCCCGCTTTGTCCGCAACAGCACCTGTAAACGAGCCTTTCTTATGTCCGAACATTTCGGATTCCATCAAGTTCTCTGGAATAGCTCCGCAGTTCACAGTGATAAACGGCCGATCCTTCAAAGGACCATTATAGTGGATAGACTTTGCAACAACTTCCTTACCCGTTCCAGATTCTCCAGTAATAAGTACGTTTGTTGGAGTCATAGATACTCGCTTCACCATATCGAATATATGGTGCATAGCTTCGGAATTGCCAACGACATTTTGAAACGAATACTCTTTATTAAGTTCCTTCTTTAGAACTTTGTTTTCGACTTCTAAATTCTTAGAGCGAAGTGCATTAGCGATATTCATCCGCACTTCATCGATCTTAAACGGCTTAGTCAAATAATCATAAGCCCCCATCTTCATAGCATCAACAGCTGTCTCTGTTGTTCCAAAAGCGGTGATCATCATAAAGACGATATCTGGGTACGAATCTTTGACATGCTTTAAAAGTTCGATTCCGGTCACATTCGGCATCTGTAAGTCCGAAATGATCATATCGAAACTTTTCTTAGCCAGTAGATCTATAGCCTTTTGACCATCTTCGGCCAATGTGATCTCGTACCCTTCTTTCTTAAGCATGATCTCAAGAAACTCCCGGATACTTTCTTCATCATCAACGACCAAAATACGCGACTTCATTCAATGCTCCTTATAATCCACTCTATTTTATTTCAATCTGGGCCAAGGGAAAATGCAAGACAAACTCGGTGCCTATACCTTTCTCACTCTCGACGAAAATCTGGGCACGATGGCCTTCCAAAATTTTATGTGTCACAGCTAAACCCAACCCCGTTCCTTTTGACTTTGTGGTATGAAAGGGTTCGAACATTCTTTTTCGAGTCTGCTCACTCATTCCGCAACCACTGTCTTTAATTCTTACCGTGACAAACTCCGAATTCTTTTCGACTCGCAGCTTAAGACTTGCAAGACCAACATCCTGCATCGCCTGATATGCATTAATAATAATATTTAAAAACGCCTGCTTAAGTTTATCTTTGTGACCAAGAATCAAAGCAGATTCGATAATGTCTTTTTGAACTTGGACATCGGCCCTAACCTGCTTGTTTGTAGCCATTAAATCCATCACTTCGTTGACTAATGCACTCAGGTCGACAGTTTGAGTCGGTGCCTGCTCGGGACGTGAATACTCTAGGAACTCGGTTATCAGATTATTCAATCTATCAATTTCACGTAGAATAATCTTCATTAGTTTTTTATCGTCATCATTGGTTGTGGTCTGGCTTAATAACTCAATACTTCCAGAGATCCCCGCCAACGGATTGCGAATTTCATGGGCAATACCCGCCGCCAAACCACCGATGGCGGCTAATTTTTCATTCTGACGAGAACTAAACTCTAGTCGGCGCATCTCTGTAAAATCTTGAACCAAGGCAATATACAAGCTTTGATTCAGTTCTGCTGACTCGAACCTCTTAATATTCAAACCCAAAATTTTTGCTTCGCTACCATCACTTTCATTGCCTGCAAATCTCACGTCCCCTTGAAATCCCTCGACCTTCTCGCGGTTCAAATCTGGCAACAAGTGAAAAAAGTTTTTTTCAGAGATTCCAAATAGATTTTTGGCACTTGGATTGGAGTTGATAATATGTCCGTCAGCATCAAAAGTCACAAGCCCTGCAGGCATATTTTCAAGTAAGATGCGATTGAACTCTTCAACGGACTGCAGACTTAAATCCGTTTTCTTGAGCTCTGACTTCACGGTATTCAACTGCTCAGCTAAATATCCAGATAAACCGGCAACCGAAAAGAAAGCGATATTGTTAAGTGCCAGCATAAAAAGATTCTGAAGAGGCTTTAACTCTGGCCCAAACAAAGTCGCAAGTGAAAAGGAAACACTTGTTACGAGGGCCACTAAAATCGCGCCTTTTGTTCTGGATACAATTCCTGCTAACAAGATATTCAAAAGATGCAAAAATAAAAATAAAGACTGATTCACTCCGGAATAGTGAATTAATGCGGATAGCAATAACGAATCTGCAACAAAACCAAAAAGGAAAAGTCCACCGGGTTCAACCTGCTTGCTTTCATCACGCAGATATATCAGCCAGCCGACTTGAAATAAATAGGCCAAAATCAGTACTAAATAAAATGGTCCCAGCAAAGACCAATTTATAAAGCTTGGTTGTAAAAGATACGAACCAAGACTGACTGACAAAATTAAAGTGAGCACAGCCGCTCGCACCAGTTGTACGATCGATAGAACCTGAGAAAATGCAAGGGCCGACGAACGTTGACTCATGATCCGATGACGTCTCCCATATTGAAGATCGGTAAGTACATTGCAATAACTAGAACGGCAATAATCCCCCCCAAGAAAACCATCAAAAGAGGCTCAACCAACGAAGTCATTGCTTTAACTGCCGTCTCGACTTCATCTTCATAAAAATCAGCAATTTTACCTAGCATCACATCCATTGTCCCCGACTGCTCGCCGATGGCGATCATCTGAACAACCATATCTGGGAAGGCTTTTTCTTTTGATAGAGGCTGAGTGAAAGGACGACCAGCGATCACAGAGTCCTTACAACGAACCAGGGCCTGTTCGATCACAATATTACCTGACGTCTTTGCTGCAATATCAATTGCTTCAATCAAGCCAACCCCAGAGGATAGCAGCGTAGACAGAGTCCGTGTTAAACGGGCAATCGCAGATTTTTGGACAACTTCCCCAATCACCGGTGCCTTTAAAAGCACACGATCCATGGTTTGGCCTCCGGCCGGAGTCGCCATCCATTGCTTAAATAACACGGGTACGGCAACAGCAATTCCAATATAAATATACCAAGAATTAACTAGTGAATGACTAAGATTCACAACCATTTGTGTTAACATCGGCGGTTCTTTGCCAGAACCAGCATAGAACTCTTGAAACTTTGGAATAATAAAAACTAATATACCTGCGATGACAATCATCGCTACGATGATGATAACTACGGGATAAACCAAAGCCCCCTTCACCTGACTCTTAATTTTTTCCGATTTTTCTAAATAAGAAGCTAGACGTCCCAATATACCATCCAGAATACCCGCTTCTTCACCTGCCTCGATCATATTCACATAGAGCTTATCAAAGACATTGGGGCTTGCGGCCATCGACTCGCCTAATCTTTTACCAGTCTCGATAGAAACCTTCACCTTTGCAGAAGCCTCACGCAAGAGCCCAGGGCGCAACCCTTCTGATAGAATTTTTAGCGAATCGACAACCGGAATACCAGCATTGATCAGAGTAGCAAATTGCCTTGTGAAAATCTGCAGATCTTTGGCGTTTACCTTGGGTGCAAAGAAACCGCTCGAGCCCCCCTTTGCTGCCCGGGCTACCTGAAGACGAGTTGGAATCAACTGCTGAGCACGCAAACGAATCATCGCCTCTTGAGGCGTTGCCGCTTCGATCTCGCCGTTTGAAACTTGTCCCTTAAGATTCTTAGCCTGGTATACGTACTTTGGCATTATACGCCTACCTTTTTAAGCAATAGATCTAAATTTTCCGGATCCTTAGACACAACAAAGGCAGACTTCAAATCAATACGTCGACGAACCAAGTGCTGTAAAAGACTTTGATTCAAGGATTGAACACCAACAGATTCTGCAGAGCCCTTGAATAAGGCTTCTAAAGATTTCATATCTTCATTTTCAATGTACTGCCGAATATGTGGCTTGATTGTCAAAAACTCCGAGGCCAACACGGTTTCTGTAGTTAATCCCTTCAAAGCCACCTGACCATAAACCATACTAATCACTTCTGCAAATCTGGCGGTGCCGTGTTTTCCAAACGCTTGGGAAATGCCCGAGTAACAGCGTTTCAATGCCGCCAAACAAGAGAACGAAGACATCGTATAAATCACAGCCAATCCATTTTCAGCCAGGTTTACGGCCCAGGCTAAGTTCTCGTCACTGTGAACTCCATCCAGAATTACTAAATCCACCCCTTTTAGAAGTTCAGGGTTTTTCCAAGAGGTTGATAGCGCAGAAGCGTATATAAAACTGGCTTTCTCTTCTTTGATCTGCGCAAATGGCGTAGAGGAAACGACCAAGGACACGAAAGATTTTTCTTGATTCAATTTATAAAGCAGCGCCTGCAAAGTCTGAGTCAACTTTGAATCTCGGCCACCACTCATCAAATAAAATCCCTGTAAGTTCGAAAGCGCCTCAACAAATGGGGACGCTGGCAACAACTCGTTCTGAACTTCGCTTTCGCCAAAATTCAAAAGCAGTCTAAAAATGCTGTCTTGCTGTAAAAAAGAGAAACCAACTCGGGCCCCACCGAACTGCCCTTCTCCGTTCACAGAACCTTCTTTTTCAAGTACGGATTTCTGATGATTATTTAATAATGTCTGCATCAGAATATTCCAGTCGCTCATCACAACCGGGGAATTCTTAAGTTGAATCCATTCACCCTGAACTCGAGCCCGTGGCTCACTTCCCAACAGAAAAAGCAATTCACTGGCTTTTTTAGCTTTGGCCTGCAGAATCAATTCAGTAACGCTCATTAAACATCCTTCACTGAAGCATTCACGACTTCTTCAATAGTTGTGATTCCACGCTTAAGTTTCAATAAAGCACTTCGTCGCAAGGTTCTCATCCCCTGCTCTCGAGCAAGATAACGAAGTTGCCCCGTTGTCGCACCTTTAAGAATGGCTTCTTTGATTTTTTCATTCATATAAAGAAGCTCATAAATAGCGGCTCGACCCTTAATACCTGTTCCATTGCAGTTTGCGCAGCCACGCCCTTTAAATATTTGATACTCACCGACTTCGGCCTGAGGAACCCCTAAATTCAAAATTGTCTGAGCAGGAACTTCAATCGGGGCCTTACAAGACTCGCAAATTTTTCCAACTAATCGCTGCGCAACGATTAGATTGACCGTAGAGGTAATGATGTAAGGCTGTACACCCATTTCGGTTAACCGAATGACTGTCGCGGGAGCATCATTCGTGTGAAGCGTACTAACGACCAAATGCCCCGTCGAGGCCGCTTTAAAAGCAATCTCGGCCGTTTCATAGTCTCGAATCTCCCCCACCATGACCACATCGGGATCCTGACGCAGAAAGGACTTCAAGGCTGACGAAAAATTAAGATCAATATCAGGGTTCATTTGAACCTGATTAATTCCTTCTAAGTTAAATTCCACCGGATCTTCTGCTGTCGAAATATTTATATCGGGGGTATTTAGCTCTGCTAGAGCCGAATAAATGGTCGTCGTTTTACCCGACCCTGTAGGACCCGTGATCAAGATCATTCCTTGGGGTAAATTAATACACGATTTGAAAAGTTTTAAATCGTCTTCTTCAAAGCCAAGCTTAGTCATATCCAGCTGCAGATTACTTTTATCCAACAAACGCAGAACGACTTTCTCGCCCCACAAAGTCGGCAAAACACTGACCCGGAAATCCATTTCTTTACCTTTGACCGTTCTAACTTTCAAACGACCATCTTGAGGGCGGCGTTTTTCAGCAATATCTAACTTAGACATGATCTTAATACGTGAAGAAAGGGCCGGCCCCATCGCCACTGGGGGGTTTGCGGCCTCTACTAAATTACCGTCGATACGAAATCGAACACGGTATTTTTTTTCGTAAGGTTCAAAATGAATATCAGAAACTTTTTTGCGAATAGCATCATTCAAAATCTGATTTACCAATTTAACGACAGGCGCTTCTTGTGATGAACTGTCATCAATAACTTCAGCGGTACTGACTGCAGCATCCAGGAAGTCTTCATCTTCTTGGCTCGCCGCTGCCGCAGCAATGCTTTTCATATTGATCGAGCCACCATGATATTTATCGATCGCAGCAGCTATCGCAGTTTCAGTCGCAACCACTGGCTGAATATTTCTAATCTTAGTGATGAACTTTAGATCCTCGCGAATCATGATGTTCGAAGGATCAGCGAAGGCCACGACCAAAGTATTCATGGCTTTTTGTAGTGGAATAAGTTGAAACTTGTCGCAGGTTTCTCGAGGAATCGTAGCAATGACCGAGGCCTCGATTTCAAAGGTATTAAGGTCAACCCCTTGAACTCCATAAGCTTTTTCTAAAGCTCGCAGCACGATATTTTCTTTTACAAAGCCAAGTTTTATAACCGTCGCCGTTAGCTTTTCACCCGTTTTTTTCTGTTCTTCAATAGCCTGAGCCAATTGTTCTGGACGAAGCAAACCTTGCTTAACAAAAATATCTGCGAGTTTGGCGGACATAGATGACACTCCCGACTTTAAGTCTAACGAAGAGTGCCGAAAATTGTAACTAGACGAGGGTTGAGATTTATGAAGACTGGATGAAGGTCTTTATCTTTTCAACACCTTCTTCCTTAGACAGAGTCCAGGAGATACCTAACAAATGGGTCAACTCACACATATACCAATACAGCATTTCGTATCCTGAAGATGCTTTTAGATTAGCTTTCTTTGCCTCGTAATATAAAAGATTTTCGGAAGTTCCAACTTCGGCATCCAAAACAAATCCATTTAAAGTCATAAAGTTAAAGTACGAGATATCCTGCAGTAACAATTTCTGATCAATAAGATCATCAGCGTTGATAATCAAAGAGCCGGGCTCGGCATTTAAGACAAGCTGGCTATTTAAAAGCTCGGAAAATCGCACGCCTAAAAAAAGTCGCGAAAGATGCTGAATATTCTCACGATTCGAACCAACCATCTCGTCGACAATAAAAATATTTCGATATCCATTTTGCGCTGCAAATCCGGCAGCAACCCTAGCACATTCTCCGCGTCCGATAACATAGGCAGATTGGCGAATATCCAGATCACCCGCATTCTCGACAACCAGGCGGCGAAAAACATCTAAAATCACCAATCGTGGAATCCACTTTCCTTGCTGAAAGTGAATCACATCCGCTGCCATCAATTGGCGCGAAAACTGGGCATGCACTGGAAACTGCTGAACCACGCCCCAGCTATCGCGAACTGGCAATAGATAAAGAGCAGCTTCGGGATCTGCCAAAAATTCTTGGGCTGTTTCGACAGTTAGCTTCAATCCCGCATCTTGCGCCAGGAACTGCACGACTTTAGCAAAAGTTGACATTTCGCTACCTAAATAAAGTATTTTAGCCATTGTTTTTGAACCAATCTTTTGCTTCTGAAATATCGAGTTGGATTTGATGTTTTAACTCCGAGATATCAGAAAATTTCTTCTCATCCCGAATAAAGGATTTCAACACAACTTCAACTTCAAGACCGTATAAGACAGCATTGAAATCAAAAAGATGGCTTTCGATTTTAACGGGACTACCACTTTCCGACTGAGCAAAAGTAGGATTGATACCGATATTTGTAATAGACGGATAAAAATGTCCCTGTACCTTTGTAAAAGTGCAGTAAACACCTTTACGCGGGATGAACTCGACGTCTGGCGAAATATTGGCGGTCGGCACCCCAATTGTCCGTCCTCTTTGATAGCCTTGCTCGACATGCCCACGCACATAATAATCACGCGCCAAATATTTTTTAGCAGACGCAATGTCTCCATTTTTTAATGCTTCACGAATTAAAGATGAAGAAACAACAACCCCTTCCAATTTCATCGGAGGGATAATAATCAGCTTAATTCCTCGTTGCCGACATTGCTCTTCCAAAAACCGCAAATTACCTTCGCGCTGCGATCCAAAAGAAAAGTCGTGCCCAACCACCAAAGTTTTTGGCCGTAAACAGCGCACTAAATAATTTTCAACAAAATCTTTCGCGGAAGTTTTAGCAAAATCTGCCGAAAATGGTTCTACGACAACGGCCTTAATTCCAAAACGTGCAAACTGCTCTTGTTGATCCCGAAGGTCAAAAAGACGCTGGGTCTGCCTCTCAGGATAAAGAATTTTCACGGGATGAGGATGAAATGTATATACGATGGGATCAACCCCTTCGGCCTGCGCTTCCCGACTGACAGTTTTTAGCAACTCTTGGTGTCCTAGATGAACCCCGTCAAAGTTACCGATTGTCACGACCGATCCCGCTAAAGGCTGCCCTATTTGTTGTACGCCATGAAAAACCTGCATGGTTTAAATATACCCTCTTTTGCGCAAGCCAGAAAGTGCTTTTAATACTTGATATTCCTCATAATTTTGCTACGGTGCGATGCGTGATTAGGTCTTTAGTATTGTTCCTCGAAAAGATGAAGCAAATGAGTGTCTTTTTTTTCGTAAAAAGACGGGGACTCATTTTAAGAGCCCTACTTTGTTGGGTGCTTGGCTTGGTGATTCTGCTAAATGATGAAACCTCAAACTACGATCAACGATTCAACCTCCGCGGCAACCAAAAACAATCCGAACAAATTGTGATCATCACGGTCAAGCAAAGCGAAGTCTCGTCGGCATACTTCAATCGCACACAATTTCGAGGCGACTTCGAACAACTGACTGACATGACCGATTCATTTTTTTGGAATCAAAAAATATGGTATCAACTGTTAAGCAAGATTCTTGCACAGCAGCCTGAAAAAATTGGAGTAACACTGTATTTCGGCGACAACATCGGCGATGTCCATTTAAGCCCCCAGGAAACTCAAGTTTTCACCAATTCAAAGATCATTTGGTCATCGACCTCAAACTATCTAGAGCAAGAATTAGCCCCTCTGTTCATGAACTCGGAAGCCAATAATGTGGCGACAAACTCAATTACCAAAGATGAAGATGGAATTGTCCGTCGCATCTTCCCGACCGATGAAAATCACATGTCGGAAGCATTAACTGGCAAAAAATGGCCAGATAGCCTTAGCGGTTTAGTCATCAATTATCGCGGCACCGGAGAGGCTTTTTCACATATTTCTGCAAGTGAAGTTCTATTCGATGAACTACCAGAAAATTTCCTAAAAAATAAAATCGTACTTATCGGATCTGAGCCTAGCGATAGCCAAAAATTTATGACACCACTGGGCCCTCAGACTCGAGCCGAGGTTCTAGCTCAAGTCACCGATAATCTGGCCAATGCCCGCCCCATAAAGCGTCTTCATTTTGGTTGGTACGCATTACTCATGGCTCTGTTTACAGCATTAGCAGTTTACCTAATATCAAATCACCCGCAAAAAGTTGCGATCATGTTCTTCACTTGGATCATGACTTTAGCTTTGGCTCTTTCAGTTTGGACCTTTGATACGTTTTACATATGGACTCCGGCGCTTTCTCCAGCCGCAGTGATGATCATTACCTGGATTGTATTTGTCGGCTACCAAGCAAACAAAATCGAACAAATGCACTTCCAACTGCAACAAGAGCAGCGTGCACTCCAGGAACTAGAGCAACTCAAAAACAATTTCGTAAGCCTTATCTCGCATGACTTAAAAACTCCCATCGCTAAGATTCAAGCAATCGTCGATCGCATGATCCTAGAGAACGGTGAAAACGAGAAAATAAATTCAGACCTTAAGAATCTTCGCGGCTGCTCTGACGAGCTTAATCGCTATATTCAATCTGTCTTAAAACTACTACGCCTTGAATCCAGAGACTTTCATTTAAATAAAGAAGTCGGCGACATCAATGAGGTCATCGATGATGTCATAATTCAGCTGCGTCCATTGGCCGCAGCCAAGGGTATTCATCTACAGACTCAGCTAGAACCCATGTTTTCAGTCGAGTTCGACTTAACTCTGGTGCGTGAGGTCGTCTTGAACCTTATTGAAAACGCTATTAAATACACAGGTCCTGGTGGCCTGGTCGAAGTTCGCTCTGAAGAAATTGACAATGTCATTCGAGTCTCTGTTAAAGACAGCGGCGAAGGAATCAAAGCAACAGACCTTGATAAAGTCTGGGGTAAGTTCACCCGAGGCTCGGATCAAGATATGAAGTCTAAAGGCACCGGACTGGGACTTTACTTAGTTAAATATTTTATTGAGCTTCATCGTGGAACAGTTCACCTAGAAAGCGAGTATGGTGTTGGAACCTTAGTCACCTTCACCCTACCTATCGACGAGGAAGAATCCGAACTAAATCCATCTGAAGCAGCATCAACAACGGAGAAATTAACATGAAAGACAAATTAACTACCTTGATCGTTGATGACGAAGCCGAACTGCGAAAATCAGTTATTTCGATTTTGCATTCAAATATGCCCGAGATTGAATTCGACATCACCGAAGCTGCTAATGGACGCGAAGCCTTGAATCAAGTTATGGCTCGACAATACGACCTCGTATTAATGGACGTTAAGATGCCTGAAATGAACGGCTTAGAAGCTTTAACTGCGATAAAAGAACACGATCCTCGTACTTTTGTCGTCTTGATGACGGCGCACTCAAATCTTCAGGATGCTGTCGCTGCAATCAAGGAAGGCGCCTACGATTACACGGAAAAACCCGTGCAACCAGAAAAATTAGCCAGCGTTGTCCGTAAGAGCTTAGAAGCTCGCGATCTGGTTAGCTCGTTAGCCATTTCCAATCCTATCTTCGATGATGATGTCGAGTCAGAGTTTGTCGGTAATTCAAGCAAAATGCGCGAAGTTTTCAACCTGGTTTATAAATTATCAAAAGTTGACACCACAGTCCTTGTACGTGGCGAAAATGGAACTGGAAAAGAACTGGTCGCCCGAGCCATTCACTTCAATTCACCACGAAAAACAGGAAGCTTCGTCGCCATCAACTGTGGAGCCATTCCCGAAAACCTGATGGAATCAGAGCTTTTTGGCCATGAAAAAGGCGCGTTTACTGGTGCTATTGAGCGTAAGATTGGGAAGTTTCAATTAGCCAATAACGGTACACTTTTTCTTGATGAAATCGGAGAACTTAAGCCCGACATGCAAGTTAAGCTGCTACGTGTACTACAAGAAAAGAAATTCACACCCGTGGGCTCGAATCGCGAAGTTAAAACAACGGCAAGAATCATCGCGGCGACTAACCGAAATTTAGAAAAAATGATGGAAGATCTTAGCTTCCGCGAGGACCTTTTCTATCGTTTAAATGTTATGCCTATCTTTATGCCCCCGCTCCGTGAACGCATTGACGACATGGAGGCTTTGATCATGCACTTTGTGAAGAAATTCAGTCGCAGCCATGGCCGACAGATCAATGGTATCGATCCCCTAGCTTTAGAAATTCTTAAGACTTATCGATGGCCGGGAAACATTCGAGAGCTTGAGAACGTCGTTGAACGTGCTTTTATTGTGGAAGGTTCAGATAGAATTACTGTCAGCTCGATCCCCGAACATGTTCGGGAGCAAGCGCAGAAGCAGTCCAAGGACAACAAAGAAGAAACGCACACTCAACTTGGAGCAATGGATTTTGACTCCTTCAAAGAAGAGATGGAAAAGGAATTTATCATTAGTGCTTTAAAAGCCAATAAAGGAAAGATCAATCAAACCGTAGCCCAGGCCAATATTCCTAAGAATACTCTTTTAAGAAAGATTCGAAAATACGGAATCAATGTCCGTAACTACTCTGAAGAATAAAAAAGGGGCTAAGGCCCCTTTTTTATTTTCCCAGCTGCTGCAATAAACTCCGATACTGCTTATAATGAAACAGTTGAACTGGATTTTTAAGTTCGGTCGCATTGTCATCGAAAACAAGGTTACTAACAATATTCTGAATCGTAGGATCCCATTTAATAGCCTGACCAATCTGATTTAACAAAGCCAAGGTACTTTTAGAGGCCTCAAGTCTTTTTAGAATCTCTTTCTTGGTGGACATGTTAGATTTTTCAAACAAAGAATGCAGTTTTACTTTTCCAAACTTACCATTACTTAGCTTTGCCAAAAGAGCCGAGCCTTTTTCAGACAGGCTTGCTTGATCGATCTCGCGTAAATCTATCATATAACTCACTGCCAAGGCCAATAACATGTTACTGCGAGCCTTAAGCAGTTGGATCGAAATTTCTTTATTTGTTCCTGTTACAAATATGGCCTCTGATTCCGTTAGCTCTTGGCCTAACTTGTCCTTTATAAGCGCTGACTTCATCAAGTCATAGAAGCTTTTTATTTCAAAGGTCTGCTTGGTGTCTTTATGAATCTGTTCTTGGTGATGATTCACCATATGCATCGCTACAGAAAGAGCCAAAAAGGCCATTTCATTTGACCGTCCTTCTGGATCATCCAAAGTCGGACTCAGTTTTTCAACATCAATACGATTGTAGATATCTGTTGCCCGTCTAAAGAATTCGTTAGCAGCATCCACAAAAAGACGTTCTCGCACTTCAGGAGTGTCATAGGTTTTATTATTATTCCAAAACTGAAATTCAAAAGATTGAAAGTAGATGGCCGAGGCTGCGATGCGCGCACCCATACCAGATTGTTTATCCAGTATCAATTGCATCTTTTTGTTGCGAGTATCTTCCGTTTCTTTGGTACGAATTTGCGGATACATATGAGACGTGACATCGTTCATCTCATCAGTGGTCTCGGCCATTTTCTTGGTGGTATCTGACATTTCTGTCGTGGTGTCAGCCATGGTCTTCGTCCGTTTATCCAACTCCTCGACCTTCGAGCAGGCACTAAGGCACAACAGCCCTGATATAGCTAAAAGCCATTTTACTTTAGACATAGGTTCTCCTGATCAAGCCGGTGAAACATTATTGTTTCCATTAGACACAAGCAGGATAAATGCCAAAAAAATCGAGCTAAAATTCTAGATTTTGCAGCTCATTCTAATTATAGGCTATTTAGAACACCTAAATTTAAAAGCGTCCAAAAGTTCGACAGTTTAACATGACAAAAAACAAAAAGCGCCCCCAACATGGGAGCGCTCACAGCAATTAACAACAGGAAAAGAGCTTAACTAACGGACGAAGGACTACTTTGTTTCAGTTTCTTTTTTTGTATCTTTCTTATGAGCTTTCGCCATTTTTTTGTCAACTTTTACAACTTCAGCTTTTTGAGAAGCTGCTGTCGCTGGCGCTGCAGGAGCCGCGGGAGCTGCAGGTTGATTGGCATGAGCTACGAAAGAAGCCATTACGATTGACGCTGCGATTGTTGCGATTTTTTTCATTTATAATCTCCTTGTTTTATCCATAACTGGACAAGAAACAATATACCGCAGGGAGCCCTAAATAAGATGATCTGAAGATGAAAACATTTTTATTTTCATTCGCTCTTACGTTCATCTAGGTAGGTCTCATTTATAAACAAATTTGAAACTTTATACTCCAATATATCTCAGGTTTTGTTTACTTTTTGGCTTACTCTTTTATGGCCAATTTCCGATAAGTTAGAAGATTTAGAGGGCAGTTCATGAAGCTTTACGTTATTACCGGTGGATCAAAAGGTTTAGGACTTGAAGTGTGTCAGCAAGCGCTGATCGCTGGTCACATGGTTATCAATCTTTCTCGCTCTAAAGGCCCCCTTAAGTCAGGTTCACTAGAACAATACACACTGGATCTAAGCAAACCTATAGCAACGGAAAAAAGAATAAAATCGATCTTACTTAAAATAGATAAATCTGCACGCTATTCTAAAATTCAAGAGATCGTATTAATTAATAATGCCGGTATTTTAGACCCATTAGGTCCCGTCGACAGAGTCGATCCTAAAGAGAGTACTCAGCATCTCAATGTAAATCTAATTGGACCTATTTTAACGACGAAATACTTCACTCAACTAGCGCTTTTAAAAAAAATGAAACTTGCAGTGATTAATATTGGGTCGGGGGCTGGGAAACACCCCATTGCCGGCTGGGCCCACTACTGTGCTTCTAAGGCCGCGCTACAGCTATTTACCGAAACTTGTGCTTTAGACTATGCCAAAAACAAATATCTTCGTTTCATTCACTTAAGCCCTGGTATTATTGACACTGGAATGCAAAAGCAAATACGCTCTACTTCTGAATCGCTCTTCCCAGATGTTAAAAAATTCAAGCAGTACAAGAAAAATAACAGTCTTCAAAAACCAGAAAAAGTTGCCAAAACTTTGCTAACCTTTATAGAGCAATCATCCAAAACAGCACAGACCTCTTGGACCATATCCGAAATGGAAGCTAGACATGAAAAAAAATAATCATCTTAAAAAATATTTCCAATATCTTCTAGGAACTACTGCATTTATCTTTTTCTTTATTCAAGGGTTCTGCCTTTCACACCCAACAACGACCACACCTTTTGCAATCGTTAATAACTTAAATTTAAGCTCCGAGTCCGCCTACTTTGAAGACGACACTCCGAGCTCTGGAATCGAAATAGGATACAGTCCAACGGTTGTATTTGGTGACTACGATAATGACGGATGGACCGATGTCATTGTAGGTTGGAAACTGTTTAAAAACATTAGCTCGACACAGCAGATCCGCTTTACTGAAGTAACTTCCAAAGTTGGCATCGACAAAATTCATGGCAATCCCCTGTTTGCTGACTTCAACAATGACGGACTGCTAGATATTGTCACCTCTGGAGGGCACCTATGGATTCAGAAAAATAGTGGCCAATTTGTTGAAAGCTCTAAGGACTACAATTTACAGTTTCCAAAAGAGGTACAAACCATTGCTGTCGTAGATGTTAATAAAGATGGGTTCTTAGATATTTTAGTCGGAAGACATGAAATTAAAGAGGCACCACTTTATCTAGAACCTCAACTTTTTATAAATGTAAGGGGAAAGCTTTTCATCAATAACAACCCTCTCGTTTTTAAAAGCATCCCCAACTATCTCCGCTCAATTGCTGTTGCTGATTACAATAACGACGGTAGCGTGGAAGCTTATTTTTCGAACTACCGCATCAGACCTAACAACTTCTTCAATCTAAATTCGATTTGGATGCGCGATCTTGCACCTCAATTTAAAATTGAAGGCCTCTATAATCCAAAAAAATATTTAGATCCAACAACTAAGCAATGGTACGGGCCTCGATACGGACACACTATCGCGTCGACCTGGGGGGACCTTAATAATGACGGAAATTTCGATCTTTGGGTTTCAAACTTAGTACACAAATTCGTTGGAATGAATAAAGGTGCCTTTGATCAACGAGGATACCTTTGCGATGATTCAAAAATTTACAGAAATACCGGAGCCCCGCTTTATCAATTTGTTGATATGCGTGCTAGTTCAAATATTCCCTACCGCCCAATCGGTGACTTTACAAAGTACAACGGAGATGAGCTTTGGGCCCACACCACCATGGGTGATTTCGACAACGATGGATGGTTAGACGTCTACGTGTCCCAGGTCTATGACCTTCCTTACTCTTATTCTTTGCTTTATAAAAACAATGGAAACTTTAAATTCACAGACGTTGGAGCCCAACATGGAATTCGCGTTTTTGACTCCTATGCCGCGGCCTGGGCAGACATTAATAACGATGGAAAGCTCGATCTGATACAAGCTGGCCGAATTAAAAATGGTGCTGACCGCAGGGTTCGGGTTTTAAAAAACGTTATGCCCGATGGAAACAACTACCTTAAAATTCGCCTTACAGGCAAAAAATCTGGCAGCTATCCCGTTACTGCCCAAGTTCGAGTTTTCCATCCCAATGGAGTCTTTTTAAGACAGGTTGATGGCGCTGTCGGAACCATGAATCAACAAAATGATCCGACCCTTCATTTTGGTCTAGGAAAAGTCACGCAGCTTACCAAAATTGAAATCACTTGGCCCTCAGGAAAAAAGCAGGTACTTAAAAATATAAAACCTAATCAGCTACTCAAGGTTGTTGAGCCTCTATAAGGTCTTAGCTTCCTGATAAATTCTAAAAGCCTAAGGTAAAGTATGAATGAATCTAAAAAAATAGAATTAGTTCAGGGCCAACTAGATGCCTATAACTCGTTAGATATCGAAAAATTTTGCAGTTATTACCATCCAGAAGTTCGTGCTTATCGAATCGGAGAATCTAAACCATTTATTCAAGGTATCGACCAATTCCAAGCAAGCTACGCTGAAAAATTTAAAAAAACTCCAGATCTGCACTGCAAATTAAAAAGCAGAATTATCCTAAAAGGACGAGTGCTAGATGAAGAATCCGTGACACCTTCAGGTTCCCATGTGGTCGCCATCTATGATTTTAAAGACGATCTTATTCACGAAATATATTTTGTGTATTAACTAACAAAGTTGCCTGCAAAACTTGCTCAGCTTCAATTGACTTCATACACTCATGGGTTCCTAGTGGACACTCCTTGTGCCCATGTTTGCCACAGGGACGACAGCTTAAAGCTTTGTTTTCAACAATAGCCACTTTTTGCCCCCACGGACGATATCCAAAGTCTAGTACCGTGGGACCAAAAATACCAACGACTGGTGTCTCGGTCACCGCAGCAAGATGGGCACTTGCAGAGTCATTTGCAACGACTAACTGAGCTTTAAGCATAATCGCAGCTGACTCGATCACTTTAGTTTTACCTGTTAAGTCATACGCTCCAGACAACTTCTGAGCCACAAGTTGTGACAGCCCTTCTTCTCCTGGCCCGCCCATCAAAAGAATCTGAAATCCTTGTTGCTGTAAACCTTGAGCTAACTTAATAAAGCCTTCTGTTGTCCAACGTTTAGTTGCCCACACACTGCCAGGAAAAATCAGTACAAATGGCTGACGTTCCATTTGCGCAAGAAAATCAAAACGATCTTTTAATGCAGGCCACATCACTTCGGCAATCTGCTGAACTGAAAGCCGACAATTCATACTAGCCCACTCTGGAGCTGCCGGTAATAGACCTTGAGAGCTGACTTTTAGTGGCTGGCTCTGTGTACAGTACTCAGTAGATAGGTTGTGAAGATCTGGGTCTACGATCTCCATTAAACTCAACTGCCTTAAAGCATCCGGCCAAGACAAATTTTTAGATATACATTGGTCATAAAACAGAAAACTCCACCAATTCTTGAAGCCCCATTTATGACGAGCTTTGAGTCCACGAACAAAAAAAGCTGTTCGTAAAGACTCGTGCGGAGAAATAAGATGATCGATTTGATATTTGCCCAATTCCGCAGAAATCGTTGAATAAGACTTCGAGTCCCCTTTTTTAATCTCGAAGCATTGATCAACAAGTTGAAGTCTTAAAAAAAAGTCGCCAAAGCCCTGACGACATACCAAAAACAATTTTTGATTGGGCCACGTCTTCTTTATTTTTTTAAGGAGAGGAATCGTTAGTAACAGATCGCCCAGAAAAGCTGTTTGAATTACTACGTTCACTTGCACTGGTTATTCCTTGTTGAAATCTGTCCTGAGTTTCCCGTTCGTCAATAATTTTAACTTGGCGGCGAACCGCATCGATCATCTCTGAAAAGGAAACCTGATCGTAACACATGATCTCTTTTTGGCAAGATCTCTTCCAACAAGGAGCACAGGTAGCCTTGGTCAAGACAACCTCACCCCGCTCGTAAAAATCAATTTCGTGGGCACAAGTTGGACCAAACCAAGCTACTATTCTTTTTTGGGCCGCGATCGCCATATGCATTCCCAAACTATCACCTGTGACAACAACATCAACGGCGCTCACACTAAGATAGCCATCGCGCAAACCGCTACTTTCGGAACTTCGAATCACCGGAAGCTGGTAGGCAATTTCATCATTTCGCAAGATATCCTCAGGTCCCCCCAGAAGAACCACTTGAACACCGGGCCACTTTGAGATTTCCTCGATCAACTTTCGCTGAAACTGAACACTTAACTTTTTATGAGCAATCACATTGCTACAGCCAGTATTAAAACCGACTAGCATTTTTTTAGAAGGACCGCCCCACTCTATCCGACGTCGCTGAACTTCGTGACGCTCTTCAAGCGATAACGGCATATCATACTCATCTCGTCTATAAGAAAGCTCTAAGGCCTCGGCCATTAATTGGGTTTCAGGCTTTTTATTCACAAAAAACTTACGGTAATCGTCCAAGCCAATCTGCCACAATTCTTGTGCAGCTGGCGTCGCCGGTATAATCGCCCCCGTACGGCCTTCCACTGAAAAACCGTAAATCTTATCGATCTGCGTTCTTTTAATTATCCCAGCCGCCTTTAAACTTTTATCAATAACAAAAGCAATATCAAACTCTAGCGCCGACAAACTTAACAAATCAGTTTCAATGGTGGTTAATACTCTATCAATTCTTGGATGCTGTCGTAAAAGTTGATCCGCTGGTTTATCTGTAATCCAAGTAATATGCGAACCGGGAAATTTTCGCTTGATGCCAGCTAAAATTGAAGTAGCCCGTACTACGGCCCCCAACGCACCCAAATGAACAACCAATATTGATGATTTAACCGCATCGTAAAAAAGACAGTCCTCGCTACAAAGAGTACTTTTACCACAAGGCTTATAACCGTTAAAATGGCGACAATCGGTTTTTGGCATACTCTAAGAATAACAAAAGCCCTGTATCTTATTAAAGACCAGGGCTTTGTATTTACTCATTCAAGATCTGAATCTAGTCTATCGACCGGGCTCTATCTTTGTTACTTCCGAGATAAGAGTCCCAATTTTAATTTTAGATTCGATACGTAGAACATATTTTCGATCATCGTCAGAAAGCCAGATATAAATATCACCAACGGGCTTAAAAATGCCCTTTACAGTAAACTCTGGCTTTACGACAATGGCCTTAAATGTGCCAGCATCCGTTTCTAAAGTCTCGCGTCGCACAACTTTGCCTCGAAAAACTAGATTCTCGTTATCATGCGCCACTCTAAACTGATATTCCTTACCATCTTCCCATTTGAACACACGCATATAATAGATGGCACTAAAGACGTTTTGAGAATACTGCTGTATCTCCCAATCTATCTTTTTTATCTCCTCACCTTTTTTTTCAGTAATTTTCTTTTCCCAAAAAAAGGCTCTGTTTTTCTGCCAATCAAAAAAAGACCGAGATTCGCGCAGCTGACCCGATTCCTTTACATGAAGCTGAAAAGCACTTGGAACTAAGTCATCAAAACCAACTTGGGTAACCGCCCGATCATCCACCTTATAAAAAGTTTCAAACAAGGGTGACGTTTTCAACTCGGTGGCAAATGTATAGGAATTCTTGCCATTAACATTTGCAAAGTTTTCGACTTTGAATTTGATTTCGCCGGCTGAAACTTTGAAGTAGTGCACATTATGAGTCACAACCTCTCCGACTTTAAAGGGATCCTTCAAGGGCCGACGCCCCTCAAAGCCCACGGCATCTTCAATGTTGGGTTCTCGAGCCGTCAAGACTGAGGGGACAGCTTTAGACTCCGACATGCTTGCACTGCTTTTCGGAGCTCCCTTTTTTACAGGACTTTTCTTGCCATTTTTTTCTGTTAAAGGACTCAGGGACTTTTTAGGTTCTTGCGATGTTTTTAACGCGGCTCCTGGTGACTTCAATTCCAGAGGTGACTGAGGACTGTCTTGGGAAGGAGATTTGATTTCTTCGCCGACATTTTCAATACGCACGGCCTTTTCAAACTCGTCATTCTTCTGCAAATCGTCGGATTTTTCAAAATGAAGAACAGATGAAGCGCATCCCGCTATCCCTAACGATAAAACAAAGATTGCAAGTTTGTTCTTAATCACTCGATATCCTTCCAACGACGATGCACCCACATCCATTGATCGGGATGCTGACGAACACAATCCTCGATAATATCAGTAAAGTGTTGAGTCATTTTTTGCACGGTTTCATCCTTATTGTCTGTGATGAATCCCTGCATGTCTAGAGCCGGCCTGAAGACAATGTGAATTTTCCCGTCGTCTCCCTCGTATGGGTACACCGGCACTACGGGCGCCCCCGTCTTAAGGACAAATAAAGCTAGACCATAGGCTGTTCCAGTTCGCTTACCAAAAAACTTAGTAGGAATACCATAAGGTCGCCCCATGAATTGATCGAGAACAAAGGTCACAGCCACCTTCTTCTTCAAAGCTTTTAAAATCTCGAACGCATTATTCGGCCCATGAGCATCGATATACTGAACACCTTTGGCCCCACGAATCGCGAACCAAAAATCATTTAAAAGTTTATTTTTAAAAACTTTTGTAATTATCGAAATAGGCATAACCTTCATTGCAATTGCGTTTGCCGCCATATCACTATGACCGATATGCATCGACAAAAAGAATACACCTTTATTTAAATCCTGAGCCTGACGACAGTACTCAACTCCCTCAAACACAACATGCTTGTCAATCCACTTATCAGTGAGGGCTGGCAAAATAAAAAATTCCGCAAAATTGTAGCCAAGGTTATAGACGGACTCCCGTCCCACTTGCTTTTTCTTCTGTTCGTCCCAGTCTGGAAAAGCGATTTCCAAATTGGAGTCTATAATTTTTTTTCGAAACCGAAATAAATCAATCCATATAAAACCTAAGATGCCTCCTAGCCCCCTTAATAAAGGACGTGGAAGTAAAATAAGAAATTGAGAAATTTTAACCAGGAAGAATTTTAGAAAGGATCTCATACACCTTTTCCTCGGATTGAGAGGGCTCCATAGCCAATGAAGCAAAGTAGACATTATTCTTTATTGCTTCGGGAAAATCTTTAAACTTAATGGCGTCTTTCGCTGTTACTACTAAAATAGCTTCATGGAGCTTTGCATTTTGTTTTAAATTTTCTAAAGCTTCTAGATCGATCGCTTCATGATCACCAAACCACTGAGTCCCCACGATCTCAAACCTTAAGTCAGACATCATTTTTTCGAAAACCTCGGGTCTAGCTATACCGGCGGCCAGATAAACTTTTCTACTAGGAAAATTTACCAAAGAGACAAAATTTCCACTTAAATTCATAAAACCATTTATCGATGACTTAAACTCGACGACAGGAATATCTGAAGGAATCAACTTTCTCAGCGTATGAATGTCTCCATCTCCAATTTGGTTGACCTTGGTAATAAAAACAAGTTGAGCTCGTCGTAAAGAGCTGAAATCTTCCCGAGCCCGGCCCGCGGGGACAACTTGGTAGTTTTCAATTTTCTCTGTAGCATCCAATAACACAATATCGATATCTCTAGAAAGTCGTCGATGCTGAAATCCATCATCGACAATCATCATATCATACTTTTTTTGTGAGGTCGCAAAAGCTGCAATATCACTTTTAACTTGGCCGGAATAAAAATCCACCTCGGGATGAAAGGATGCTAACATAACAACTTCATCTCCATAAATCGCTGCAGGATTCTTCGCACTAAGATCCACCAAACAAGGCTCTGAGGCCTGCGCCTTGTAGGCTCTACTTACAACAGCAATTTTTAATTTTCGGTCTTTCAAAGAATTTAAAAGCCAATCCACAATGGGGGTTTTACCTGTTCCACCCATCGTTATATTCCCCACGCTGACGACAGGAATATCCAAGCTCACCGATTTAAGTCGCCCCTTATCGTAAAGCTTGTTACGCAAATCCATTGCAGATGAGTAAATGGCTCCTAGGCCTTTAAACACTTGATTCATAAATACTTATCAATCGCCTTAACAACACGTTCAGTCGCACCTTTGTCACCGAGATGCTGCCGAACGGACTTCAGATCCATGATCACTTTATGTCGATAGGCAGAATCACTGATCATTGGCTCTAATAAAGCACTTAAATGCTCTGGATTAACATCACCCTTCCATCTTTCAGGAACAGCTTCTTTATCTAAGATCAAATTGACGATTCCAAAAAATTTCGTACCCCTTACGAATAAGGTGGCAAACAACTCGGTCAACCACTTTAACTTATACATGATGACCATCGGCACTTCCATCAGCGCCACCTGCAATGTCGCAGTCCCTGAGGCTGCCAACATCACATCAACCATATGAATCATACGGAAAGGCTCATCTTGAAGAAGGATGTAAGGAAGCCTGAAGTCTTCTAGATACTCGCGGACCTGATCTTTTGTGAAAGTCGGAGCCACCAAAATCAAAACTTTTAAATTTGGATGTTTTTGAGCTAACAAACGAGCTGTGTCCAACTGTATTTGCATGTGCTGCTTAAGTTCCAGCCGACGACTACCCGGCATCAGACCAAGCACAATTTCGTCATCTTTGATTCCACACTGTTGACGATGAATCTTTCTGAATTCAGGATCATACAACTTTGGATCGATTTCATCCAAAAGTGGATGACCCACAAATTCATGAGGCACATTGTGCTCTTGATAAAATTTTTCTTCGAAGGGAAAAAGTAAAAATACTTCTTTACAGTATTTTTTAATTTTCTTTACGCGGCCTTTACGCCAAGCCCAAACCTGTGGGGAGATATAATAAACAACTGGTATCCCAAGAGCATGTAACTTCTTGGCGAGCATTAAATTAAATTCGGGATAGTCCATGACAATAGCAACTTTGGGCTTTCTGATTGTCGCCTCGTCCACCAAGCGATTAAAAACCGACTTCAAGTGAGAATACGCATGAACAACTTCCGCGACTCCAACGACAGCCATTTCCTCTGCTTTTCCAAAGCGGATGAAACCGATATCTTCCATGCTTTGAGAGCCCACGCCAAAGGCCTGAATCTTTCGACCTTGTTTCTTCCACGTCTCTAAGATTCGCTGAGCGTAGGTAACACTTGAAGCTTCGGCTGCCACTATCAACACTTGATCCATTTAGATACCTAGCCCTTTAAAATCTTGTTCTCGATCTGCGCAATTCCTTCAAGTGCTTTCAACCCATCTTGTCCGGTAACCACAGGTGCCGTCTTATTTTTTACCGCGAAAATAAAAGCATCTTCTTCTTTTTGAAGCGCATCTTCTTTAGTGACAGCCCACTTGGTCACTTTTAAAGGTTCGGTATTTAAATCACCACCTTTTTCAATCTTTTCGATCTCGAGTGAGCCAGTGTTTGCCACGATAATTGCATCATCTTGAATAATACGAATACTACGTTCTGCCGTTGGACTGACTCGGCTAACTTTGATGGTTGCGTGAATGCCGTTCTTCATTTTGAAAGTTGCCGAGGCGATGTCGAGCTCTTGAGTGATCAACTTAACTCCAGACGCTTCAAAACTAGCTACTTCGCTACCAGAAAGCCAATAGAGTAAATCAAGATCATGAATCATCAAATCATGCAATACACTGACATCAGCGCCTCGCGCCTTAAAAGGTGCATAGCGAATGAGTTCAATCGAGCGCACATTCTTTAAATGCTTTCTCATCTCTTGAATACAAGGATTAAATCTTTCAATATGTCCAACTGCCACTAAAACATCTTTCTTAGCAGCCAGCTGTAGCAACTCTTGCGCTTGTTCGACCGTTGCCGTGATTGGCTTTTCAATATTGACATGGATGCCAGCAGAGATGAATAACTTCGCCAGCTCGTAATGGCTTTGCGTACTTGCAGAAATAGTCACCAAATCAACCTGACCAACAAGATCCTCTGCCCGGTGAAAACTAGAGACGCCGAGCTCTGCCGCCACTTTGTCGGCCTGAGCGGGACTGAAATCACAAACACCAACAAGCTCAACATCGGAGTTGTTTTTATGTTTCTGAGCATGAAAGGTACCAAGGTATCCTACGCCAACAACGGCGCTTCTTAATTTATTCATCTTCAGGCACTCCTTTTAACGAACGATCGACAGCAATACCTCGCTTCGAGGAGCGAATAAAGTTAATAAAGTATTCGATTAAGGGACTCGCAAAACACTCGTGCTGAATACGGGCAATACCTTCTTCGATGGTATCAGATCCCATTGTCATAATTCGAATAGCCTTATGAACATTTAGGACTTCTTCTCGGGAGTATCCCTTTCGAGCCAAACCAATCTTATTGGTCGCCCGGATCACAGCGTAGTTACCTTGTGCACGTGAAAACGGTAATATGTCTTTATTCACAACAGAAGAACCAGCAATAAAGGCCATTTTTCCGACTTTGGTGAATTGATTGAATGCACACACTCCACCTATAGTGACTCCGTCTTCAATCTCACAGTGGCCACCCAAATGCGAATCGTTGGCCATGATAACATTGTTACCGACCTTGCAATCGTGTCCGACGTGAGTGTAGGCCATGAAATAGCAGTTGTTACCAATTTCGGTTTTACCATCACCTTTTGATGTCGCAAGGTTCACAGTACAGAACTCGCGAAAGACATTGTTATTTCCTATAATCAATTTCGTCGCTTCACCCTTGTAAGAGACATCCTGAGGTGCTCCTCCAAGAACAGCTCCCGGACAGATATGGTTATTTTCACCAATCTCAACAATTCCGTGGCGCGATCCAATTGTACAATGACCCTCCACAAAAGTGCCTTTGCCAATTTTTACTTTTCCTTGAATTAAAACATAAGGCCCAATTTCAACATCGTCTCCCAATTCAACATCGTCTGGAAGAATACTGGTTGGATGAATTTTTACTGCCATGATTTACTCTCTTTTTGTCAGAATTTACTTAGTTTGAAGTATAGCAGAATCTAGGAAACTGTCATTAAATCCAACACCTAGACCAAAAATAAAAAAAAGGGACCCTCAGGTCCCTTCTTCAATTTGTAGTTTATTTACAACTACTTTTCTTTTTCGTAAGCAGAGATCACTTCTTGTGTTAAATCTGCATCAGCCGTCGCATAAAGAACCATTTGGTTGTTTTCAAGAACGATACCGAAACCTTTTTCCTTAGAAACTTTTTCGATAACTTTTCTCATTTTATCCAAGATCGGAGCTGTCAAATCACGCTCTTTCTTTTGAATTTCAATTTGGCTTTTTCCAACAACATCACGGTACTTAAGCATTTCTTCCTGGAACTCAACTTGTTTCTTTTGGAAAACTTCCTCTGAAAGAACTGCTTTTTTCTTCTCTAGATCATCGCCCATCTTTTTAAGATCAGCTTCTTTTTTCTCTAGCTCTTTTTTCTTTTTGTTAAACTCAGCTTCAAGCTCTGTCTTCGCTTTTTTACCAGCAGATGTAGACTGAATAGCCTTTTGCATATCTACGAATCCAACCTTAGTTTGAGCCGAAGCAGAAGCTGCAATCAACAAAGCACCGATAGTTGCTAATAATCCTTTATACATGATGAATCTCCTCGATTTTAATCCATTCCTCATTATTGAAGCATACTCTAGAAAGGTGTTCCAATAGAAAATTCAAACACCGTATTTTCGTGATAATCAGGGTCTCGATCCAAGGGGAAGCCCCACTCGAAACGCAGCGGCCCAATCGGCGAGAACCAGCGAATACCAAAGCCCACATCGCTGTAGAATTTATCACTGGAAAGCTGATTATCAGCGGCACCGATATCGTAGAACATCACACCCATAATTCCAGCTTCCTTAATCATTGGGAACTGCAACTCCCCTTGATACATCAATTGCTGCGTACCGCCAAAATAACGGTAGGCACGTTTTTCAGCCTCACTTGCACTTGTTCCGGCGGCGATCTCTTTGTCGTAAACAAATTGTGACCGCACCTGTTTACCCACCCGGTAAGAGCGGAATCCGCGTAAAGAGTAAGGTCCACCAAGCAAGTAAAGCTCTGAGAATGGCACAACTCGCCCCTCTTGAGTTGTCGAAATCTGGGCATAGTTAAAGCTGTTTCTGAAGACAACATCCCAGAAAAGATTTTTGAAGTACCTGAAAGTTCCAGAAACACGTTGGTACTTAAGCTGAGAAAAGCCAGCATATTCATAGGTAGCTGATGCTAAAACGCCCTTGCTTGGCATCATGCGGTCATTTCGAGTATCGAACTCTACTGTTGAAGACAATGACACCGTTTCCCCTGAAGCGGTGTCCAACGGGAACAAAGTTGGATCCGTTAAAGCTTTCCCATCTTCGTAGTTCGTTTTTAATTCGGTCACGTCATACTTCGCACGCAAAAACAATCGAACATTGTCTGAAATTGGATGCCCGAAGCGCACGCTACCGCCCCGATGCGATTCACTGTAGTCTTCACGACCCGTGTTCGCGCTTTGATAAGCATCAAATCCAACAGACCACAAAGTATCGTCGTAATAAGGCTCGGTGAAAGAAAGGCTGTAGTAGTTGCCCGTACGGCTTAAATTTAACGAAGCCCCAAGGTTTTGCCCTTTACCCAGGAAGTTGGTTTGATTGACCGAACCCTGCATGGTGAAACCCTGAGTTGAACCATAACCCGCACCTAATTGAATTTGTCCAGTATTACGCTCCTTCACTACGATATCCACATTCATAATGTCGGTATTGTTTGGATCAACACTGGTTTTAAAATTAACTTCTTCAAAGAAACCCAGACGTTGAATATTTTCAACAGACTCGCGGCGACGAGTTTCGTTATAAAGCTCGCCTTCACGGACTTTCAATTCACGACGTACCACTTTGTCGCGAGTTTTTGAGTTGCCCACGACATTGATATTACCAAAGTAAACTTTTTGCCCTTTATCAAACTCAAAAACCAAATCAACCTTGCGGTCTTTGTCGTTAAATCGCGTACGAGGGATCACGTTGGCATAGGCAAATCCTAGATCACCGTATTTTGCAGTTAGCGCACTGATATCTTTTTGAAGGACATCGTAGGCAAAGACTTCGTTGTTATCGATCGTGATTGCCTCGTAGAGTTCGGACTTATCAAATAAAATGTCACCTGCAAAATCGACGTCACCGACCGCATACTGCTCGCCCTCTTCAACATGCAAAGTGATGTAGATACTTTTTTTATCAGGGCTAACCGTTACCTGAGGCCTATCAATTTTCGCCTGAACATAGCCTTTGTTATAATAAATAAAACGAAGAATTTGCACATCGCGATCAAAGGCTTCTTGTTTAAACTGCCCAGAACCAGACAGTGCACTAAAATAACCACCTTCACTTGTCATAAGCTTGGACTTCAACTCTGAATCTGGAATCTGCTTATTGCCCAAAATAGTGATCTTGGAAACCTTCACTTTATCGTTTTCCGAAATCTTAAATCGCAAACGAACTGTTTCATCAGCTTGCACTTCTTCGATCTCAATTTTTACCTTTGCAAGGAAGAATCCCTTGTCCTCATAGAGCTTTTGAACTTTCTCTTCAGCCTCTCGAAGTTTAGCTATATTCAGCAGTTGATAATTCTTAAGCCCTGCTGCATCGGCAATATCTTCACTCTTAACTTCAGAATTACCTTCATAAACGATCTCGGTGATCGAAGGCTTTTCTTTTATCGTGTAGGTTAACTGCAACCCGCCGTCGACGATTTTTTTAGAGACAGAAATATCCAAATAGTAGTCTTGTTGAAAAAGCGCCAGAATATCTTCACGTACCTTTTGTTCGGAATAGGCATCGCCCACTTTCGAATTAAGCTTCAATAAAATGGCATCCTTTTCGATCTTGCGCTGCCCTTCGATAAGGATCTCTTTGATAGTCACACCAGCAACTTTCGCCGATGAGGGAGCCGACACTTCTGTAGAACCTTTTACTTTTGCTTTATTTTTTGCTGGAGCTGCAGAACTGACTCCACAGTACGAGATCATAAACGCAAGAATGCTTATCAGAGATAGCTGCTTTTTCTTTCTATATATCAATGCCAGATTCATTCACGCTGCTTTCAAGTTGTTCGTTAGAAAAACAAATTATCTTCAATAGTTAGACAAACACTGAAAAGCCTAGTCCAAGACCTAGGTCGTGTCAAAAAAACCTGGCAAAAGGGGAAGTCAGTTTGGGCGATGTGTTATACTAAACCCAGAGCCCATCCTTCATTCGTAGAACCTTTGGAAAACGAGTGGCAAACTGCAGGTCATGAGTCACCACAACCAGGGTCAATCCTAGTTTCGCCTGCAACTCGAAGAACAAATCTTGAATTTTTAAACTGGTTGCGGAATCTAGATTCCCCGTCGGTTCGTCAGCAAACAATATTTTGGGATTGCGCGCCAAAGCCCTGGCAATGGCCACTCTCTGCAACTCACCCCCACTCAACTGTTGAGGGTAATGATCCATCCGACTCTGCAGTCCCACCATATCTAAAAGCTCCTTTGCACGCGCTGAAGATTTTTTTGAATCCTCTCCGGCTACTCGGCAGGGCAACATCACATTTTCAAGGGCTGTAAACTCGTTTAGCAAGTGATGGAACTGAAATATAAATCCCATCTTATCACTGCGAAAGGCCGCCATTTGCTCTTCATTTAGCGTTAATAGATCCAGACTTTCAAAGTGCAATTGCCCCCGATCTGGCAAATCCAAAGTTCCTAAAATATGTAAAAGAGTCGACTTACCCGACCCCGACGCCCCTAATATGGCGACCGCTTCGCCCGCGTGCAGCTTGATATCAATTCCCCGAAGAACTTCCAGTTCGTCGACTCCGCGAGTATAGGATTTGTGTATATTTTCCGCTTTTAAAATAAGAATCGCATTATCCATATCTCAACCCATCCACTGGTGACATCTTCGCACCTTTTCGTGCCGGAATCAGTGTCGCAATAAAACAAATCAACAATGTAGCCGAGGCAATGGCCAGCAAATCCAGCACTCGCAATTGCGCCGAGATACCCTCAATTTTATAAACGGACCCTGACATCAAGCCGTACTTAGCTTCGATCCAAGTAAACATTAAACAAAGCACCCATCCCAGCGCAAAGCCAGCCAAAACCCCCATCGCTCCGATAATCAAACCATGATACGAAAAAATACGCCGAACCTGTTTTTCCGAGACTCCCATTGTTTTTAGAATCGCGATATCGGCATAGCGCTGCATAACACTGACAAATAAGGTGGATGCCACATTAAAGGCAGCCACGATGACAATAATAAAGACCACAAAAAAGATTATGACCTTTTCAACAACCACGGCCTCGAACAAGTTTTCATTGGACTCTCTCCAATCACGGACCCAATAAGGAGCCCCCAAAACTTGACTCAATCGAAAAGCCGAATCTCGCGCCCGATCAGCATCTTGAAACTTTAAAATCAGTCCCGAATAGCGATCACCAATTTCGGCCATATTTTGTGCAGCCTTTAGATTTGTAACAACAAATCGCTCATTCCATTCGAACTTACCCAGTTCTAAAACCCCTTGAACTTGGAAAACGCCCAACTTTCTTCGAAAATCAGAATTGTCATAACTGCTCGCCACCGGCACCACGGCCCGAAATTGATCCCCAGGCTTCAGACCCAACTTTTCAGCTAAACCTTTACCGATCAATGCCTGTGGAATTTCAGCATTTTGGTCTAAAACTGACGAGCCTTGTATTACTCGTCCCCTGAAATTCAAAATCTCGGGCGCCGATTCGAAATCAACTCCTTGAATTAGTATTCCAGAAATTTTACCTTGATGTGCCGTCACAGCTTCCAAAAAAATGAATCGACTGGCCGATACAAGATCAGGCTCGGCCTTACGAACACGACCCAATAACTCTTGCCAATCATCCTGGAAACGAGAGCGCTTGACGATTTGAACATGCCCAGTGACATCAATCATCGCCTTCTTCAGAGTATTTTCATAACCTGAAAACACTCCCATGCTAACCACCAAGGCCGCAACGCCAAGAACCAGTCCAATAAAAGCAAACGGCGTCGAGCCCCCGAACAAACTTTTCTTTGAAAACATCAATTTGATCGAGATCCACGCAATGACTGACTTCACAATCGTCCCCTGATCCTAATTTATCGGCGTCGTTGCCGACACGACTTGGTCTTTCAAGAAAGCCATAATAAAGGAATCGAGTTCTCCATCCATGACATCTTGAACTTGATTGGTCTCGTGGTCGGTTCTATGGTCCTTCACCAACTGGTAAGGATGCATCACATAAGAACGAATCTGCGAACCCCACTCGTTGGCTTTTTTCTGAGAATTCATTTCATCTTTTGCTTTATTACGTTTTTCAACTTCAACTTCGTACAACCGAGCTTTCAACATTTTCATTGCGCGCTCTCGGTTCTGAATCTGAGAACGCTCGGTCTGACAGCTGACCACAATCCCCGAGGGTAAGTGATACATTCTCACCGCAGAGTCAGTTCGGTTGACGTGCTGTCCTCCGGCCCCTGAGGCACGGAAAGTCTCGACGCGAATTTCATCAGATCGAACTTCAATATTGATGTCGTCATCAATTTCAGCCCAAGCAAAAACCGACGAAAAAGAAGTATGGCGTCGAGCGTTTGAATCAAAAGGAGAAATTCGCACAAGCCGATGGACACCTGATTCGGCCTTAAGATAACCATAAGCATAAGGACCCGAGATCAAAAGAGTGCAAGATTTTATTCCAGCTTCTTCACCCTCGGTCATATCGACAATTTCACATTTAAAGCCGTGCTTATCAGCGTAACGAGTGTACATTCGAAGCAGCATCGCCGCCCAATCACAAGACTCGGTACCACCGGCTCCAGAATTAATCGAGAGATAACAATTATTGGGGTCAAGCTCGCCGCTGAGGACCCTTTGCAGCTCGAGCTCTTCGCCCAATTTGCTAGTCGCGCTGACTTCGTTTTTGACTTCTTTAAACGTGTCTTCGTCTTGAGCTTCTGCCGCCATATCTAATAGCACTTTAGCGTCTTCTAATTTTTGATGAAAATTTTTGTATTCCCCGACAGCGCGCTCAAGCAAAGCTTTTTCTTTATTCAGTTTTTGCATTTCAGCTGGCTTTTCCCATAAAGCGGGATTTTCGGCAGCCATAGCAAGCTCTTCAAGCCTTTTGACTTTGGTATCTAAGTCAAAGATACCCCCGAAGCTCGAAAGAGAGTTTCTCTAAATCTTGGATCTGTTTTTTTACTTCTGAAATTTCGGTAACAATCGACATGGGTCCTATGATTGAACCTCTGTTGATTCCAGTCAAGGGGGGATACGTCGCAGAGCTTGAAAAAAAGTAAGGGCCGAGCCCCAATCTAATTTGAGCTCGAGGCGTTTTGGCCTTCAAAGTGACAAGTTTGCGCCTCAAAATACGTTGATTTTGTATAATCTGTAAGCAGTTCGAAGACGATCACGCCGAAAATCACTTAGGCACCCATCGCCGCCGCCTAAAAGCTGATTAAATAAAATTTAAGAGGTTTTTAGAGCTGGCATCAATGTTGATATAGGGATTCTACGAGAGCAAAGCGATTAGCAACTCTTTGGGATTCCCCTCCCTTATTCCCGAAGAGTCATTTTGCAGGTCCCGGCAGTACGGATACTGAAGGGACCTTTTTTTTTGCACAAGGAGCCGGAATAAATTGGTAGCGCCTTGAGTAGTCAATCCATTGCCTATCACAAGCCAGATCCGCTAATGCCTGTTCAAACTCCAAGGTCCGCTGTTCAGTCATCAATGATCCTAAAATCGCATAGCGTTCAAAACTTTGTGCCTCTTTAAGGTAAACCCTTTGAATTTTTGAGACGTATCGACTTTCAGTTTGATTCAGCGCTAAGTAGTTCATTCGCCCCGAAATCACAAAATCGACCTTACCGGCAATCAACATATCAAAACTTTGAATATCCGAATTAGTATTTATAACTTCTATGGCTTTTTGCTCGCGCAACTTGATAAGTTCGGGTTGAACATGCCCCCTAATTGAACCCAATTTTTTCCCTTTAAAATCATTCATCGATGAGGGCCGCCATTTTGAATCCTTCGCTATCAACACAACGTTGGCGTCACTCATCAATGCTGAACTCCAACGGAATTTGCTTCTCGCTTCATCACCAACAAATTTTGGCGATAAGAAAAGAATAATTCCCGATAATGATTGAGGATTGTCTAAGTAAAGACGCTTAAGACGCTCTCGCGGCAATTTTTCTTCAATAAAAACAACTTTTCCTGAAAATTTTTTATTTAAAAACTGAATGACGTAACTAACAAGACCTTGTTGATTAGTAGAGTCAATAAAGGGTACCTGATCGTAAGAATGCACTACCGAAATAGAAAGAGGGGCTCCGTCACTCAGAGCCCCTAAGAAAAAACAAAAATAAAAAACAAGATGTATTGATAGCCTCAAACCAATTTCCCCTCGGCTGAAGATAACACATTTAAATCTGATTCAAAAAACTACTGACACCAAACTTCAGCACCACCATTTACGAATGGATCATACCAAGGGTTTGCTGCATATACATAAGTGTAGGCATAAGTTCCAGGTGCGATTGGCATATTAAAACCGGACCAAACTGGGAACCCAGAAGCGGTGAGCCCTTGAGTGCGCCCCTGACAAACGATATAAAATGGATTTGGATTGTAAACAGCGCAAGAGGCCTGCGCTGGAGTCACCTGACACTGCGCCTGAACTGGATACCAAGCCAATGCCCGAGTTGAAGAAATAAAAAGTCCCGCAATAACGAGAGCGAACTTAAGCTTCATCATAAATGCTCCTTTTTTAGGCTTGTATCGCCCAACCCAAAGGAGCTTGTCATCTTCAAAGCTACAACCCAGCGCGTAATAGTCTCTCAAATAATCTATCTTGAATGTCAAACATCAATTCTGCTTCTTTGGGCCCCAATTCGTGGTCATAGCCTTTCAAATGTAATAGACCATGCAACAACATATAGCCCAACTCGTGTTTATAGGTCAGGCCATGCTCGTTAGCCTGCTTTTTAAGCACGGGCGAACACAGAACTAATTCACCGAGGCTAGAGGGATCCATAGAGTCAAAACTTAAAACGTCCGTTGCATAGTTTTTTTTTCTAAATTCAGAGTTAATTTTTTTAGCCGCGGCAACGTCTAAAAAAACCAATGTCAGAGTTTTATTTTGATCTGATTTTGCCAAAACTTTTTGTTTGAGCAACTCCCTAACACAGGACTGCATCCAATTTTCGATAAACTTTCGAGGCACTCGAACTTTTGATTCATTCACTATTTCTAAAATCATTTTTTCAACTCGGTCCTAGCAATATCACCCAGTCCACCACCTGCAGAACGTGGATAGTCGATGCGTTGGTGATAAATACCAATCAAAATTCGAACGAATGCCGCTTCCACTTTAGAAAGATCTTTGAGAGTTAAATTACACTCGTCCAATTGACCATCGGAAAATTTGCGCTGAATGACATTTCGTACAATATTTTGCAATCTAACCGGAGTCGGTTCATCTAAGGACCTGGCTGCGGCCTCGATAGAGTCTGCCAACATACATAATGCAGCTTCACGGAACTGTGGTTTAGGGCCAGGATATCTAAATTCATTCTCTGAAAATTCCGGGTCGTCTTCTTGTCTAGCATCCAAGGCTTTATTATAAAAATAAGAAATTAAGGTCGTCCCATGGTGCTGCAATACGCCGTCGATAATAGGCTTGCCCAGCTTATGCTCCATCCCCATCTCGACACCATCTTTAACGTGGGCAATCAAAAGGGTCTTCGACATAAATGGCGATATATGATCATGAGGATTTTGTCCTGGTTTCTGATTTTCTATGAAATACTTCGGATAAACCATTTTGCCAATATCATGGTAATAACACATGACTTTACCTAGCAATGAATTGGCGCCAATTTCCTCGGCAGCAGCCTCGACCATACTCCCCACCATCATAGAATGATGATAAGTCCCTGGAGCCTTAACGATCATTTCACGCAATAATGGATGATTTAAATTAGATAATTCTAAGAGTTTAATATCTGTCGTATAGTTAAACACCGATTCAAGCAAAGGGATAAACATCATGGCAACAAGAGAAGCAAAGATCCCACCTAAAAAGCTGGCCGGCCCTGAAAGTAGAATCTCTTTAACGACATCACCACTATCCAGATGTGCCACCGACAAAACAAAGGTGACCAAAAAGACATTCACAAGCCCCGTGCGCACACCGGCCCAGTAAATATCATTTCTTTTTTTACACGCAAAAACACCTCGAGCAGCAGCGATCCCCCCGACCATCGACACCAACATAAACGGAAAGTTGAAATCCGTCATTATGCCCATACAAACTGACAGGAATGCGGTAAATAACCAAACCACCTCTCCCGAGGTGACCAGAAGTCCTACCATCATAGGACCCGCGGCTACTGGTGCTGCGAATAACAAAACAGTTCCTGGAAGCCATTGCCCGAATTTTGAGGCTATGGAGGCGTCCATAACAAAGATCCAAATTTTTACTAACGTGATCACCACAAAGGCGATCACCATCATCACCGAGACATCTTTAAACTCGATCTTCACCTTGTTCAGCGTAAAGCGACGCAGATAAGAAAAGAACACTAGAACACAGGTGGAAAGCACAATTGCCAATGCGATCGCCATAAAATCTTTTCGACGATCATTTTGAATCGATTCGATCTCTTTGAACATTGCCATATGAAATGGCTGAATGACTGAGCCATTAGCCACGATCACCTGGTTCTTTTTAACTGAAATAATAACTGGGATAACGGATTCCCGTGCCGTTCGATGGCGGACTCGTGTTTCATTTTTATTTAAAGTCAGGTTCGGAACTAGAAGGCTTTTAGCGAACATCTCTAGAGTTGTTTTTTCACTCTCGCTTAAATTTTCAATACCCCTTGTGACGGCTAACTTAAAGACCGAAGGATCTTGCAAGTCAGCAACTTCTGATCTAGCAATCTTGAATTCTTTCCCCGCGGTATTATTTGTTAAAGTTCGGGCTAACAGACTGTCTTGCCCAGATGGAATATTCCGATCCAAAGAAGTTGAAATTTTTCTCTGATACCAATATGCGATGTTCCTTAAAATTGCATCCTCAATCCGGCGATCAAATCGTGACTCTAAAAGCCACTCAAAATGGTAATCAGCAACAGGCACCCCAATCGCCTTTTCAAACAAGGGCTTTGATTTCAATAGCTCTTTAATTTGCTCCCGACGCTCTTTAAGATTCGACTTAAACGGCACCTCATCTATCAGGGCTCGCATTTCTTTAAACGACTGAATGATGCCCATGGCAACTTTTGGCTGCGTCGAAGCATCGTAATCATAGATATAACCGACGTCGGATTCGGCCTTTTGACGGCGCTCTTCGGTCGAAACCTCATCCGTCATTTCGAAAGTAATTGGCGAAATGACATCATTTTTGACTTTCTCGCCGACCTCAAAGCTTTGGGGAATTTCAATTTGAAAAAAAATAAGATAAGAAAGGACAACGCAATATAGAAAAACCAAGGCTGCGCGGCGTATATACAGTTTCTCGTCAAGATACTGAATCCAGCGACCAAAAAAAGTTCGCTCCAAGCCCATAGAATCAACCCAGTCTAAAAACTTTAAACTGTGATCTTCATAGTTGACTCGATGTAAAGGCGCCTGGCCTTTTTTTTCTTTATTTTCTCGCTGCATATACTATGCTGTCCATTCTACAACTCTTCGGTTTTTTTGTTAAAATAAGAAGAGTCTGGCTTGCCAAAAGGAAGGTTTTTTGTGCCTCATCCCCCTAAAGAATTACGACATATTCATGCTTTAGTCGAGATCGTTTCTGCATTGCGCGGCCCCGAGGGCTGTCCCTGGGATAAAGAACAGACCCACCAAAGTCTAACTCAGTACGCAATCGAGGAAACCTTTGAAATGGTCGAAGCTTTAGAATCAAAAGACGATGCAAAATTCAAGGATGAGCTAGGTGATGTTCTTTTCCAAGTAGTGCTCCATGCCCAACTTGCAAAAGAAAGAGGCGCGTTTGACCTCTTAGATATCATCGAAAACTTGGCTGAAAAATTGATTCGTCGGCACCCCCACGTCTTTTCTGACACCCAGGTTCAAGACACTGAAGAAGTCATAAAAAACTGGGAAACTATCAAGACGAAAGAAAAAGAAGGGCAAAAAAAACCCCGTCTTGATGTACCAGCTGGAATGCCTGCCCTACAGCGAGCTTATAAAATTGGAAAACGCACAGAAAAATTCAAATTTGATTGGTCCACTCCCAACGAAGTTTTCGACAAAGTCGAAGAGGAAATTCAAGAGTTTAAGGAAGCTATAGCTCAAAAAAACTCGAAGGCAATGGCTCACGAAATGGGAGATATCCTGTTTTCCTTAGCCCAATTAAGTCGCCACTTGGGACTTGAACCCGAACAGATCCTGCGGCAAGCGAATCAACGCTTCGAAAAGCGATTTGAAACTATGTTTCAGGTAAAGCCCCTGACTGATGAACAGTTTGCACAGCTCCCCGCTGAAGAAAAAGAAATACTTTGGAACGAAGCAAAAAAGCGGTGCCACGATATGGAATAAATAAAAAGTTAATTTTTAACTTTTTTGTTTTAGTAAATTCCATAGACAATCTGACCGAAAATCCCCGCCATCGCCTTTGCATTCAAAGGCGATTTTCTTTTTTTCTGTCGGTGTTTTAGTCACAAGAAAAAAGTTAAAACACTGCACTTTTTTTTTGATTTCAGTCTTTCCAATGACTTAGTCCGTCTCATTATAGTCATTTCACAAAGGTAATACTTAGATTCCAAGCACTTAGCTCAAATTTGAGTTTTTTAAAGCTCCCTTGCAAACTGATTTCACAAGGACGTCGCTGAATTCGAACGCAAGAACGATGACAGTGATAAACCACGGAAGGAAGGTTGCTAAGATGGCAGCTAATCAGATGCAAAAAAGAATGGAGTTGCGATGCGCTTGTCAGGCGACAGAAAGTTGCCGGCCTCGAAGTTCTAGAACATTTCGAAGCATGACGGCTCTGGCCATGATGGCCGCGCTAAGCGTAGGTTGCAACAAGTCCGTAGATTCTTTTTCTCTGCTGGAGGATCAGGCCAGTTTTAAACAAACTAGCGCCTATGCCGCCAAAAAAATTGACGTCCTTTGGGTCGTCGATAACTCGGGAAGTATGGATACATCCCAAACAAACTTAGCAAATAATTTTGCTTCATTTATAGCAAGATTTAACCAGAAAGGCCTCGATTTTCACATGGCAGTTGTTACGACCGACGGGTGGGAAAAACGTTTTAACTCAAGTTCGACGAAAGCGCGTTTCAAAGACGGCATCAGCTCGCACACGGGTTACTACGTTATGGATAAAAACACGCCCAATCTTTCTCAGGTCTTCACAACTAACATCAAAGTCGGCATCAATGGTAATGGTGATGAACGAGCTTTAGATTCTATGAGATACTCTTTAAATGACTCATTTAACATCAGCAAAAGCTTTCGGCGCAGTGACGCCTTCCTAGCTGTTGTCATTGTCTCTGATGAAGAGGATTTCTCACACAGTGGAACGGGACTTAATGAAAGCTATTCGAATCCAAGTCTGTTTCCAGTTTCGGACTTCGTCAGCTTTCTAGATACTTATACGGGCCGCCAAGCTGGTGGTATCGCCAACTATTCGGTCAACTCGATCACGGTCCCCAACTCAGCTTGTGTGACTCAATTGTCAACAGATGGTTTTACTCGAAAAATTTCCACTCGAGTGCCACAGTTGGTGGATCTTACTGGTGGCGTAAAGGGTTCATTGTGCTCGAATTTCGGAGACACCTTGGATCTGATTTCAGAGTCGATTATTGCACTCTCGTCGGTATTCACACTGGCGCGTGTACCGGTCGTAAGCACAATCGTGGTAACAGTTGATGGAATCACGGTTCCTCAAGACGGTACCAATGGATGGACCTACGATTCAGCAACCAATTCAGTTGTCTTCCACGGAAGTGCTATCCCCGCGGCGAATTCAGATATTCGAATTGGATTTGATCCAGTAACTATCAAGGAGTGATGGATGCAAGCAGAGAATATAGTTCAGGACTCATGGTTCATCTTACGAGGTGACATGAAATTCGGCCCCTACCAATACAAAGTCATGCTCTCCATGTTACAAACTGGAGAGCTGTTCGACTATAACTATATCTGGGCTCCACACATGAATGGCTGGACTCTTTTAGGGGATACACCCGAGTACTCAAAAGAGCGCCTTTTGCGATTATTAGGCGGCCAAGATCAGCTTGCCGAAGTCTTTAAAAAACGCAGCTGCCCTCGTGCCCGCATTGAAGTCCCAATATATGCACACAACAATCATCGGCTCATTGATGGCCAGACCGTTTCGGTATCTGAAAACGGAGCCCTCTTATTATTGAACGATCCTTTGCTACTTCCAGGTCAAAGTATATTTCTTCACTTTGCTACCTGCGAACAAAATCCTGAGTCATTTAACATTCGCGCTGAAATCATTCGAAAGAATTATAGCCGAGAACGAATGAACGTGAAGTCGGGTCTGCACTATGCAGTAAGATTTGTCCAAGTTCAAAATGAAGGTTTACAACGTCTAAAGCAGTGGACGTCAGCCTAAAATTAATTACTTTCAGGAGGAAAGATATATGATGGCATTTTTAAAGTTCATGAATGATTCTGGTGTCGTAGGCTGGCTGACTCTGGGTGTGGGGATTGCCGGATTAGCATTAGTTTTCGAACGCGCTAAAAAGTTCTATGTCGACTATGCTTTAAAGGCCGATGAATTTGCAAACAAGATACAAACACTAGTTCTGGCCAAAAAAATTGATGAAGCACTCATTCTTTGCGGGAAAATGGAGCAAAAGCCCCTAGCAAACGCCTTCAAAACAATTCTTGAAAAGTCAGATCGCGACGATGAGACGATTTTTCAGGCTCACGATATTGCAATGAGTGAAAACATTCCTCGTTTTACAAAACGCTTACACTATCTAAGTATGCTTGCTAACGTCGCTACATTGTTAGGTCTTCTTGGTACAATCCACGGTCTGATTCTTTCATTCCAAGCTGTGGCCACCGCCGACCCGGCTCAAAAACAAGCTTTGCTTGCAAACGGGATCTCGGTTTCGATGTATACGACAGCATTGGGTTTAGCAGTGGCCATTCCAGCCATGGTCTTCTTCTCGTTCCTTCATGCTCGGCAAAATGCCTTGATCGAGGAAATGATGGAAAAATGCGCAAAATTAACAGAACTTCTTACCAGCGCGCACATTCCTCAACTTAGCCGAGACAAAATGTTTCCAGATCAGGTAGTGCAAGTCAGTACCTCTGTGCCTCCGAACCCAAACCAAAAAGTATCCTAGTCGCCGATTGAATTTTAACACCCCTTCAGTGACGAAGGGGTCTTAATCAGGGATGAAAAATGAGACGCGCAAAGAAATTTGAAATTAAGCACAACTCAGAATTCGAACTAGATTTGGCTCCATTATTGGCCGTCATGGTAAAACTGGTGCCTGTGCTTCTTGTTTCAACGGCCTTCGTTCAGACCAGCGTAATCGAAACTGAACTACCCCAAGTAGTCCAACAGGCCCTTGAAGAACAAAAAAACAAGAATGATGCGACCAGCATCATGTTGTACGTTGGCAAAGCCAACGGCTTCGAAATCCAAATTGTCCAAAAAGAAAAATCCGAAGTGATTAAAATTCCAGTCACGGGAAATAAACTTGATTATGCTGGCCTTCACAGCAAGCTCATTGAGGTCAAAAAGAAACACCCCGATGTGTTTAAAATTGAACTTCGCCCCGAAGACTCTGTTTCTTATAACGATTTAGTCAAAGTGATGGATGAGGCTCGAGCCTCTAAAGACAAAGATACGAAATTTCCGGTCACCGATAAAAAAACGGGTCAACAACAAGAAACTAACTACATGTTTCCCGAAGTTGTCTTTGCAAATATGTTGGAGGGTTAGCCATGGGTCGCCGTCGCTTCGAATATAAAGTAAAAAAAGATAGTACCTTCGGGCTTAACATTAACTCGATGACAGACATGTTTACTATTATGCTAGTATTCCTATTACAGACCTATTCGACCTCTGATGTCGAAATTAATCCCGTAAAGGATGTACGACTTCCTAGTTCCATTTCTGATTCTAGTCCGACTGAAGGCGTTCGCATCAACCTTTCGGCAAACGATCTTATGATCGGCACCGAGAAAATTGCGAGTCTTCAAAATAAAGACTTTCAAAGCCCTTCTGTCGATAGCAATGATCCTTCGTTTATCAAGCCACTTTTTGAGCGCCTCGATAAGTTAGCAAAAGATCCCGCAGCTAAAAAACATATAAAAGACGGTAAAATCTTACTACAAGCTGATCAGGATCTTCCATATTCGACGATTCGTAAAATTATGTACACTGCCTCGATGGCAGGATTCCCTCAATTAAAACTTGTGACCGTAGTAGGAGAATAGACATGAAGTCTTTCTTTCAGAGAAACAGCCTGATCCTCTTAGCCACCACAACTTCTCTCTCTGTTTTTGCCGCCGACAAAGACACGAAAGGTCTTTTACCTGAGGTCGCCATTGGCAGCCAAGAAAATGAAAACGAAGCAAAGGCTTTTACGTCAGAAATGCTAATTACTCGGGCGGAAAATAAAGCGCTCGAATCTTTGCAAGCACTACTTACTAAGAAAAAAGGCACCAGCGAAGAGCCTTACTTACTATATCGCCTTGCTGAACTTTATATGAAACGATCAAAATCAGGTCGCTTTTTTGATATGCAGCGAAACACAAAAAGTGCCTTTCCCTTGCCTGCTGAGTCCAGCGCCGAGCACATTCGCAAGGCCGTGCAAATTTATAATCGCATAGCTCGGGATTTCCCAAAATTCCAAGACATGGATTCAGTATTATTTAATAATGCGTTTGCAAATCAGCAGTTGAGCCTCAGCAATGTCTCGATACATTTATACAAAGAACTTTTGGTGAAATATCCACAATCGCCATTAACCCCCGATGCGCGCCTTGCTGTCGGTGAACTTTTGTATAATCAACAAAACTTTAAAGAAGCTATTTCCCATTTTGAAGCCCTAGAGTCTTATCCCCAGGCCCGTGTGTACTCGTATGGTATGTACAAAGCGGCTTGGACTCAATACAATCTACGCAATAACGATGAGGCAGTTAAACGTTTGATTTCTGTAGTTAAACGAAACCCTCCTGTTACCCCTGGCGAAGTTATTTCGAACAAGCACCACCTGCGCAAAGAGGCCCTAAGAGACTTGTGTATATTCATTGGTGAAAGCTACAGCCCTTCTGAAGTCTACCCGTTCTTTGAAAAGATCACCACACAGGATGAAATATCTCAAGCGATGCTCGATATGGGAAAGTTGTATCTCTCCCATTCAAAATACAAAGAAATGAGTCAGTTTTTAAACGACTATCTCGAAGACCAGCCTTACGGCTCTGCCGCAGTAAAATCACACATGTTAATGGTTGAAGCCCAAGAAAACTTAAAAGCTCGCGACAATGTTATCTCTCACCTTCAGTCTGCATCTGAGCTGTGTGCAAAGAACTCTAAGTGGACAGCGCAAAATAGCAAAGAAGAATATCAAGAATCTTGTACTGAAAGATTCAAAAAAGACAGTCTCGAAATTGCTTCGAAATGGTGGGATATCTGGTTAAAAAATAAAAATCATAAAGAATTTTCAGCCTTAACTGAGAAGGCGTTTGCCCTTATATTGGCAAATGAAGATAGTAAAAATCCAGATTTCAAAACTCGTTATGCTTATGCAGAGCTTTTATTTCAACAAGAAAAATTCGTAGATGCATCGAAAGAATATCAAAAAGTGACGGCAACCAGCGATGCTACAATGAAACACGATGCTCAGTATGGTGTTCTATATTCATTAGAAAAAGCACTGGAAAAAGATCCTCAAAACTCAAACCTAAAAAATCAACGGTTCCAAGCTGCGCTTGCCTACGCAAAAGAAAATCCTCAGGGCACCCACTATTCAGCGGTCCAGTTTAAAATCGCCTTGCTATTTTATGAAGACCAAAAATACAAAGAATCATTAGAAATTCTAAGTCGGTTAGTCAGTCAAAATCCAACACCGGAAATTAAAACTAAATCGCAGGACTTAATATTAGACATCTACAATATTCAAAAGGACTACAAGTCTATTCGCCAACTTGCTGAAAAAATGTCTATTGAAAAGGGTGTTTCGATAGAACGAAATAAACAACTAAGTCAGATTGGCCAAGAAGCCCACTTTGCTGACATACAGTTATTAGCTGAGGCTGGAAAGACCCAAGAATCCCTTCAGCAATTAAATGACTTTATTAAAAAGAACCCACAATCCCCATTAAGCGAAAAAGCGCTTTTACAGATTCTGGGTATCCAATTAAAAGCAAATATGGATTTGGCAGCCGCTTCGACAGCCATGGATTTTTCAAAGAAGTATCCTAAACACCCCAAAACAGTCGACGCCCTGATCGAAGCAAGTCAAATCTTTACTCAGTCTGGTCAATTTACCAGAGCCATTGCGGCTTATGAAGAACTTCAAAAACTTGACGAAAAAAATAAGGCAAAGTACTCGGCTCAAATCGTCAATCTTGCTGTAATGGAACGCCAGTATGTTCGAGCAAAGTCTTTGCTAGAAAATCAACTTAAAACAGCCTCTAAAAACGAAACTCAAGATATCTTGGTTAAACTAAAAACAATGGCCGAATCCGCGGACGATATAAAAACAGTTCAAGAAATCGAAACAAAAATCCTATCCCACGGCTTTGAACCCTATACGACACAAATCATGATTAAAAAAGCTCAGGCCGCTTTGGATGCCGGCAATGCTTCCTTAGCGTTTGACTTAAGCTTAAAAGCCAATGCTCGTCCATCATCAAGCGAAGTTCGGTCCCCAGCAAGATTGATTCAAGCTCGAATCTTAGAAAAAGAATCTGTCAGCCAAAGTGTTAAAACTAAACTTGACCGCCTTGGACTTGTATTGTCTATGAAAACTGAAAAGTTTGATAAAGCTCACACAGCCTATTTTTCTGCGGCAAAGATGGCCACAGACGACAAGAATAAGACTTTGGCTCTTGAGGGCTTAGACCGCCTCTATCGCGACTACATAAAAGCTTTGGAAAATGTCATTATCACTGACTCCATTTCAGCAGAAGATCAAAAAGCTCTTCAATCTGAACTTGCAAAGTTAATCGAACCAATGAAACAGCGCCAAATTGAAAATATGGCTCAATTGAAGGTCTTACAAGAGAGTACTGGTATACAAAACCAAAATCCTTTCAGTGGACTTTTAGCAAATGAATCCGTGAAGCCTAGTATTCAATACCCGTCCCCAAGTCAGGTTGCGATACTTTTAGAAAACAAAAAGATGCAAGAGCTTGCTTTATCAAAAAAAACCGACCTACTTGAAAAAGAAGCTCTAGATGCTTTTGATATTAAAGAGCGTCGAGCTGAAGCCTTAATTGCACTTTCGGTCGTGGCAGAACAACGAAAGCAGCTTGAAAAGGCTCAGTGGCTTGCGGAACAGTCTCTAAATGAGAAAAAATCTTATGAATACGCCTATTTTCAAAGAGCTAGAATTGTCTACTCGCTAGACAATAACATTCAAAATGCCCTGGTGGATTTCGAAAAATCAGAACCCTTGAAAAAATCTTCGTCAGTTCTTGCAAGCATTTTGGGAATAAAAGCCTATGCGAACGGAAAGCACGATGAGGCTCTAAAAAATTTCTCTTTCGCAAAAAAAGAAGATGCGATTAACTTAGAGATAGGAAGCTTGATTGCTGAAGCCTTCGCACAGAAGGGAGACTCTGACAAAGCTCTTTCAGTCATCAAAGAACACATCAAAGAAAACAGCACCAATGTAAACCTCTTACTTACAGAGGCCCACATCTTAGAGACTTACAAAGCTTCCCCGGCTCCGGCCTTAGATATCTACGCAAAGGCGTTAAAGCTGTCTAAGAATCAGGAAGTCAATGCATGGTTAGAAACAAAGATTAAGTACTTAAAAACAGTATTACCTAACTAACGGGGGAATTGTGCTAAACATAGTCAGGATGACAACGCTACTTTGCGTAACCATGACTGCCACGATGGCATTTGGAAAAAAGCAAAGCATTCGAAAACTCCAGGAAGTGAATTTTGCAGAAATGAACCTAAAAGGTACCGTGCGAAATCCTGATGGAGCTTATCTAGTGCAAAAACGCGGTATTCGCTTCAAACCATTGCACGACGTTCAAAAAGACATGGACGCTAAGATTCGTGAAACAAGTCTTTACATGAGGTAGAGCGCAATGATCTTGATTTTAAAACAGACTCTTCAATCTGGAAAAACAAAAACCTGGAAGCTGCGTCCAGTTCAAGGACAATATAGCTTCGGAGCCTCTCGGCTTGCCGATATTATTTCTTTAGACCCGCAAAGTCCCGGTATCGAAGGCCTTTTCCTATACCAACAAGAAAATTGGTTTTATGTACCAATGACCGAGTCTGTTTTCAATCCAGGTCCGCAAGTAAGTCGCTTACCTGTAACTCAACAGAAAGAAATTAAATTAGGATCTTCGCTTTTACACATAGAGACAATAAACAAAGAAGTCGAATGGGCTAATAAAATAGTCCACGAAGAATATTCACAGGGTGACGAGGACGCAGAAATTCTGATTGTAAAAAGAAATGGAAAAATTTTAACGACTCGAGTATTTAGCTCTTCTTCTGCCATTGAAAAAGAGATTAAGGATATTTGGTCTGACCCCGTCTATGAAGTCATTCGTAAGAAAATCAAAACTCAGTCAACTCTTTCCCTTTCAAAAATTGGAATGGATGATATCGTTGACAAAGAATCCCAACGGCAGGTCGCAGTTGTACTTGGTCTGACGACCCTGCTTGTGGTCGGCGGTTTGTTCGGTCCAAAATCGACACCGCAGATGGTACAGGTGCCGAAGAAAACCCAAAGCATCGTTATTCGTACAGAAGTAAAACCAAAAGAAAAAATAAAAGAAGAAAAAGCTCCTCAGGCAGTTGCTCAAAAGCAGGTCGAAATTCCGATGGATTCCAGCAAACCTTCCGGACGAGTGGCTGATAAGGTCAAAAACTTAGCTGGGGGAAGAATTTCCCAATTGTTAGGAAAAGTTTCAGCCCAGGCGGCAAAATCTGCAAATATTTTTGTTGGTCAAGGGACCAAAGCTGGCTCAGGCAACTCCGGACGCGCAATGGCTTCTATTGGAGCTATCAACCGGGGAGGCAATTCCTTTGGCACAGGTTCCGGAGATGGCGTCACTGTCTCGACTGCGGGACGTGGTGGCGGCCGAGCTGTTTCGGGAATGGGAGGCCTAGCAGCCGGTCGCACTGGCAATGGCGGCGTTGGTCTGATTGAAGAAGAAAGTGAAATTTCTGGAGGCTTGGACCGAGAAGTGATTGCTGCCTACATCAAGTCCCAATTAGGAAATATTCTGTATTGCTATGAACGCCAACTCAGCGCCCAGCCCGATCTATTTGGTAAAGTAGCCGTTAAATTTACCATCGGCCCGACGGGTGGGATTGAGGCGCGAAGTATTGGCGACTCGACCTTAAAAAATGCAACTGTCGAAGGCTGTATTTTGCAAAAAGTCGCTGGATGGAAGTTTCCAAGCCCTCAAGGTGGAACACGAGTCTTGGTAACATACCCGTTCTTATTTAAATCAACGAACTAATGATAACTGATGATCACGACGATCTAAGGATGACTTCAAGGAGGAAATTATGGATTTCAAAAAATGGATGATGTTGAACCTACTTTGGATTATTTCAACACCAGCATTTGCCCAAAATGCAGGTGGCGACAAACTTGATATTCAAAAACTAGAACAAAAATATTGGTCTGCCAAAGATGATGACTTTGCAGTCGTCCAAAATCGTCGTTACACAAAAGAAAAACGCTTCTTTTTAAACGCTTCAATGGGACTTCCTTTTAACGACCCCTTTGCGACTGGAACAATGACTCAGCTGCAAGCAGGTTACTTCTTCAGCGAACGCCTTGGTGTCGATTTAGCTATGACCCAAGCCTCTTTACACGATAACGACGCTGTCGATCAGTTTATCAATCGATATGGAATTGCCCCGGATCGAAATATTTTCACAGGAAGCAAAATGCTGAATGTAACCTATGTACCAATGTATGCAAAAATGAGCTTTTTAGATAAATCAATTATCTACTTTGACATGGGATTTATGCTTGGGGTTGGAACGACTGACTATAAAATTAAAAAAGAAGAAGGTGACGAGCACAAATCTGCGTCCTCTTGGCAATGGGGTATAAATCAGCAGATCTTTTTCTCGGAACACTTTTCCATTCGCTTTGATTTGATTAATAAATACACCAACGAAAATCGTTTAAAATTTAGAACTAATGCGACGAACCGCGATCAGGGTTCTAAAAATTACAACGATTCCTCGGTATTGCTTGGAATTACGTACTGGCACTAAAAGGATTTTTGTCTTTAAGAAATTGGCAGGAGGCCATTTATGAAATTGAAAGTTATTGCCTATATCTCTGCTTTTAATGTTGTTGCATCGCTAACGACAACACAGTCGTTGGCGCAGACTTTCAAAACGGTTTCATCGGGAACCAGCACGAAAGATAAAAATTTAAAAATGAAACTAAGCGGTGTCCCGGCTTATAATTTTGCAGCTAAGCAAAAGAATATTCCCCTTTTGAGTTTGGGAACTGAAAAAACAATCTCTGCAGATTCAGTGCCGGCGTTGAAGAATTTTTCAGTTCTTGCTTTAAAGCTAAAGCCAATTAAAGTGCTGCCAATGACTGCGGACCGCTTGCCCGCAAATGCCGATAAAATCGGTCCGGCGTCCAAAGCAGTACAACTAACCAGTCCCGAAGCCTTTAAAAAAATTCCTGATGTTCCAGACTTAGCCGCGGCTCCGCAGCCTAAAATAAATAATGCCAATCCAAAACTAAAAGACCTTAAAGACCTTCAGGCCAACGACTATAAACTAATTCAGGCCCTAATATTTTTAGAAGTTCATAAAAAATATGAACTGGCTATGTCCCTTTTAGCGGAACTTTTCACAGATAAAAAGCATAGCATCGAGGCTCAGTACAACTATGCTTTAACGGCAAAAGGTCTTCAATTGAACACCGAATTTCGACAATACATGATGAATGTGGCCAAAGAGGGCTCAAAAGAGTGGAAAGAAAAAGCTCTTGACCAATTAACAAGCAATACACAGATGTTAGAACTGCCCGATGTTGGACCCATTGATGCAATGGTAGAAAAGTCTGACTTGGATGTTACAGGCAAAGAAGCGTGGCAAATTTATCGCGCCCAATTTTACTCGGACAAAGGAGATCTTGGACGCGCCGATGATGCTTTAGGCTTGATATCAGAAAAATCTAGTTTCTATCCCAAAGCATTAATGATGAGTGCGCTTTTAAAGTACCGTTTAGGACAACTTGAAGTCGCTCAGAAAGAACTAAAAAAATCCCTAGAAATGACTAAATGGGAGAAAGCTGATCCAATGCGAAGCTTGGCTGCTCTAACATTAGGACGCATGCACTTTCAAAGGTCTGAATGGTCGGAAGCTTACAAAGCATATCTTGAAGTTGATCGCAACTCATCACATTGGTTGCAAGCGATGACCGAGCAGGCCTGGACCCAGATTCTTTCCGGAGACTATGAAGGGGCCGCCGGAAACATGTTCTCATTACATACGGATTATTTTAAAGCGGCCTTTTCTCCGGAAACCTACGTTATCAGAACGGTCGGTTACCTGAATCTTTGCCAATACGGTGACTCTATGCACGTATTGCAGGATATGAAAAAGAAGTATGGCAACTGGAAATCCCAAATCGACGAGTACCAGAAAATCAAAAAATCCGATGCTGATTACTATGATACTTTTAAGTTATGGGCACAAAATCCGGATTTAAAGAATGTGGATGGCCTGCCTCGTTCGTTCATTGTCGAGCTGGCTCGTCACCCGTCTTTTCTATCAATTCAAAAACAGATTAACAACTACGACGACGAAATCACACGCTTCAATAATTTAGCAGTGTCAGTTTTAAGACTTGAAAAAAAGATTCTTGAAGAGCAAGCCTTGATCATGAAAAAACCCTTTAAGTCCGAGGCCGAACGCGAAGATGCCTTAGAGCCTGTAAAGATTCAGCTCTATATTGCAAAAAAAGCTCGAACTGCGATCAAAGAAGCCAGACAAAAAGCAGTGGATCGTCTTGAGTCCGAGAAGACTTCGTTAAAAAACCAAGCTGCTAAAACTTTGGTGGCACGATTCAAAGAGCTTCAAACCAAACTCAATGAAGTCTTGGATCAAAACGAAGTCTTAGCATACGAAATCTACTCTGGGGCCGGCGAACATATCCGCTATCAAATGGCGGGCGGAGAAATTAACGATACTGCCCGTCCAGAACTTAAAGCCGAGGCAGAAAAGTCGGTCAACTGGAAATTTAAAGGTGAAATCTGGGAAGATGAAATTGGCCACTATCGTTCTTCACTTAAGAACGTATGCGCCAAAGACATCTCTGCGAACTAAAATTAATTAATTACATATTTCAATGGAAGGAAATATCATGAAAACAACAATCGCAAAAACTATTTTAATGTCTTCACTTCTTGCCTCAGCTTCGTGGGCCCAAAACACCGCCCAAGATGGAATCAAAGCCATCGAAACGAATCTTAGCAACTCAAAAGCAAATCTAGAGCAGTACGAAGACAACTTAAAAATCGTCGAATCAAACTTAACAGAAGTTTCCAAAGCGAAGACAATCCTTCAGCAGCAAAAAAACAATGTTCAAGCATTGATAAATGAGAATCAAAAAGGTCTGCAAAAAATCACAGCCCAACAATCAGAAATTGATAAGCTGATTGGCGAAGAGGCCAAGCGCAAACAACAAGAAGAACTACGAATCAAAGAGCTAGAAGCGCAAATAGCTCGTCTTAAAGATAATATTTTGAAACGCGATCAGAATGTGGCTGATTATCAAATTCAAAAACAGCAGATCACTGAAGAAGTCAAAATTTGGTCTTCCCGCGCCAAAGAATTGTCAGAGCAAGCCAGCACCGTTCAAGGTCGTCAAAAAGAACTTGCCGGTGTAGAGAACGATTGGAACAACAAGAAAAAAGGCTACCAAGGTGAGATCTCGCGATGGAAAAAAGAAGTCGAACGCCAAGAAAAACTAAGTTCAACTTACAATAAATTAGCAAAAGACCCAGGTATTTAGTCCTCGCTTAAGAATTCACCTTGCGGCTTTTGATCCTCTTCCAAAAAAGCCGCAGGGTTCGACTTCTTAACCAGATCAAAAAAATCACATAAATTCCTAGGCCCAGTAAGATCGAGCCCGCTTGAGCCGCCCGTCCTGCCAGAATAAAACGCTCTTCCAAGAGCGCCAAAAATGCCGTCATAAAAAGACTGGCTGCCAATATTTTAACAATTTCTTTTCCGGCACTTTCGTGTTGCCCCCACGAGTGCTCTTTTAGGTATATTCCCAACAAGATTCCCGCAGCAATAGCCAGAGTGCCAATAGTTAAAATCAGCAAACCTGCTAATTGGCCACGTGCCACTGCCCAAGGCGCTAAACTTAAGTGGAAGGCCAAACTAATAACCATCGTTCGAAAGATCCATCGGGTTTTAGCCTGAGCCAAAAATACCGGCAAAAGAATACGGTACAAAGAATGAAAAATTAAAATCCACGCCGAATATTTTAAAATTGCAGAGGTCCTTGATAAATCAATCAAGTCAAATTCTCCGCGATAAAATAACAATCGAACCAAGCAATTTGAAAGGGCCCACAATCCACCCGCCGCTGGTAAAATGAAAAGGGCCCCATACAATAAATTCTGTTCGACATACCCCGAGAATTCGAGTTTTCTATTTTCTAAATGCAGCTGACTCAACAAAGGCAGCAATGCTGTTCCTAAACTGACCGCTACTAAGGTCATCGGCAACTCTAAAAGTCGATCTGCCCAATACAGGCGAGACAGCGTCCCCGGCTCAAGTCCACTGGCCAAATAGGAGTTTACCAAAAGTAAAAACTGTAAAAGACCCACTGCTATAAAACCAGAGGGTATACTTTTTAAGAATGGCATCAAAAAAGACAGATCAATTTTATTAAGGCTCCAAGAAAGGCCGCGCTTACGAAATCTCCAAGCTAAAAGGCTGAACTGAGCAATTCCCCCCACGAGGACTCCCCACGCTAATCCCATGCCTGGTCCTTGAAACCAACCGACGGGAATGAAGGTAAAAATCAACATTCCAACGTTAAAGAAAAGAGGCGCAAGTCCCGTCCAACCGAACTCTCCATAAAGTTGTAATAGAGCTGACAGCAAAGCCGACAGCCCCGAAAATAAGACGAATGCCCCCATGATCTGAGCCATCTTGACGGTCAAAGCAAATTTAAAACTGTTATTTACAAAGGCCCCATCCAAAAGCATTCGTAAGAGAGGCTCCGCCCCAAAAATCAAACCAAGACTTATAAATATTAAAAGCATCGCGACCAGTAAGAAGCTTTGATTGACGAAATCTTGAGCAACTCGAGAGTCGCTGTGTTGGTGCTTTTGCCATTCCGGCACAAAGGCCGCTGATAGACTGCCCTCGCCAAGCAATCTTCTAAAGAAATTTGGCAACCGAAAAGCTGCAGCCCATGCGTCCGTAATTGTGCGATCAAATAAGGCAGCCATCGCTAAGTCCCTGAAAAGACCTAGGATACGGCTGGCCATTGTACCCATGGCAAAAGAGATCGCTTTTTTTAGCGGTCCCGAGGAATTCTTTTTGTTATTTGCGCTTGCTTCGACAGACACCCTATGTTAATCCCTTTAATTCGTTTAGAAAATCTACTCGGAGGTATTTCCCTTGGCAAATCATAAGTCAGCTGCAAAAAGAGCTCGTCAAGCCGTTAAGAAGAACGCTGTTAATACTCGTCGTAAGAGCACAGCTAAGACTGCTGAAAAGTCTCTTGTAAAAGCAATCGAAACAAAAGCAACTAAAGAAATCCCAGCTCTTTTGAGCAAAGCGGCTTCTAAATTGATGAAAGTGGCTAAAAAAGGCACTATCAGCAAAAAGACTGCAGCTCGTAAGATTTCTCGTCTTGCTAAGCGTGCAACTAAAGCAACTGCTACTAAGTAATTGGTAAAAGCTGTTTAAGAACCAGTTCGGGCTGATACGTAGGCCCGAATTTGACGTTTGCTAGAAAACGATATGTTTTCGAAGCTGAGGCCATGGGTGACAAACCCGGCCTCTTCTTTTTTTGTCGAACGCACCTCAGCACGAGCTGTTACAAACTCGCCCCCTGGAACTTGAAAATTCACGATCACGCGACTGCCTTCATTCAACAGCATTTCTGATCGAATCGAGATTCCCCCCTCCCCGATTTCAGTGCTTAGCGCAATAAAGTAGTGACCACGTGATAAAACCCCAACACTTCTTCGAAGTTCTTTGCGCGGATACTTCCGCCGACCATGAATTTCTTCTGGTTGATGAGTCTTTTCCATGACTCTCTTATCGTCCTATTCAGACATCAACTTCATAGAAATAAAAAAAGGGCCCTTAAATCAGGACCCCTTTTCTCGGATTGAGACGTTTTTGATCGCCTACATAGACAATGGCTGGCAGGTTTTCAATACCATATTTTCCAGCCAAATCGCGGAAGATAGCGGACTGCTCTTTAAAGCCTTGTCCGTCTCACTAAGAATAACCAATGTTTGTTCTAATTTTTTAACAGACCACTCGCGGGTCTGTTCAAGGTAACTCTCTAAGAAATAAGGAGGCACCTGAGCATAGTGAGCAAGCTTCGCACCATTTAAACCTTCGTTAAGTCCCTTTTTTATTGTTAAAAGAATCCTAATATGACGAGCCAAAAGTGAAACGATTCCCACTTCGCTTTGCCCCTGATCCATCAGATGCACCAGGTGCTCTAACGCTTTAACTCGATCGTTAAGTCCAACGGCTTTGGTAAAATCAAAAACGCTTTCTTCTTTTGATCTTGAAACGACAGCAGCCAAATCTGAAACTTCAATCTTGCGCTGTCCGCCGACGTAGTCTCCCAACTTGGTCAACTCCGCTTCGATTTCCGTCAAATGATTACCCACTAACTTATGAAGCAAATGGATGGCATCGTCGGCTATACCCAATCCCAAATTACTAGCGATATATTTAATCCAACGAGGCACTTCGTTTTCGTAAGGCTTTTTAAACTCAACGCAATCTGCCTTATCCATCAGCAAGCGAATGGTCTTTTTTCTTTTATCAATACGATTGGCAAAAACAACGAAAACAGTGCTATCCACCGGAGAAGCAAATAGAGGCTCAAGCGATGCCCACTCTTTATCTGAAAGCTCTTGTGCTTCTTTCAAAATCACAAGCCGTCGCGCCGCCATCATAGGCAAGGTTTCTACTGCATCAGTGACCCGTCCCGTGTCAGCATCCGAAGCGTAAAACAAGTCGTAATTAAAATCGATGGCGCCCTCATTAAGGACCGCGTACTTAAAGCGCTCCACGCATTGATTAAGCAAATAAGGCTCTTCGCCAAAAAGAAAATAAAGAGGAGACAAGCTTCCCTTCTCTAGATCTTTATATAATTTTTGCGAATCAATCAGAGCCATAATTTAAGTTGCCAGTTTCATGTTGAAAATTCTTATTCGTGCGCAAGCTGAAGCTATTTTATAAACTAAAAGTTTTCAGTGATGCGATCGTATATTTCGGCGGCCACATCATTTGCGACAACCTCAATGTTCTGCCTGCGCGCTGACAAATTGTAAAGTGGATTCACCGAGTTGACACCTGCTAGCGTGACCTGAGGTGCTGCATAAGTACGCTCGCCAGAAAAAGTTCCTGTCCATACAACGGCACCATCAAGCGTTTTCACAACACGCACATCAACAGACACTAGAATCCGGTACTCCGCCGCCAGAACCGCGCCCTTAGCCAAAAAAGGAAAGGAAGGATCATCCGAAGTTTTTTTACCACCCGGCATGTATTGAACGTTTGTGATAGTTCCAACAACCTTGAGATCAGCACTAGCCGGTTCGACAACCTTCGCAACCTTCGACCGAGTGAATTCCTGCAACACAGCGTTAGTAAAAGACATCTCGATGCCTGGCTCCATACTTTTGTTTTGAAAGATAGGGACGGCAACTAAACGATAACCCTCGGGCAATCCACGGCCCACGCTGCCCATTCGGTAAGCACACGAAGTTAACACCACTGCGAAGAATAAAAATAAACCAAATCTTTGCACACTCAGTCCTTGCACACCTCTAATCTAGGTATAAAATGGCCACTCTAGCAAGGATTAACACATGTCCACAGGCCATATTGAACAATCTGACTACAGCTTACTTGCCCCCGGGCCCGTTAACATCCACCCTCTTGTCAGAAACTGCCTTGCAGAGCCAATGATTCATCACCGCACGCCAGAGTTTGATAAGATCTTGGCCAGAGTCCTTGTGGAACTAAAAAATATTTTTCAAACTGAACAGCCTGTCTACTTGCACACATCAACCGGAAGCGGCGGCATGGAGTCTTTGCTAGTCAATGTCCTTTCAAAGGGCGACAAAGTTTTGGCCATTGTTTCGGGTAAATTTGGCGAACGCTGGGCCGAGATGGCGCAGTATTTTGGCGCCGAAGTCACAGTATTGACAGTTCCCTGGGGGGAGGCTGTTGATATTAAAGCTGTTGAGGCTCACCTTCAAAGAAATCCAGAGACTCGCGCAGTTCTTTGTCAGGCCTGTGAAACGAGCACGGCCGTTGCTCACCCCATAGAAGACCTTGGAAGAATTGTTTCTGGGTACCCACAGACACTTCTTCTTGTTGATGGAATTACAGCCCTAGGAGCCTATCCGCTACCGATGGACAAATGGCACATCGACGGCATTGTCGCAGGTTCTCAGAAAGCGTTTATGCTACCGACGGGACTCAGCTTCGTCGCTTTTTCAAAAAAGGCCCAATCCTTTATCGAAACAGCCAACTTTCCTCGGTTTTATTTTGATATTCGCAAAGAGATAAAAGCTAATAAAAATGGTGAAACATTTTTTTCATCTAATGTCGCTTTAACCAAAGCTTTAGATGTCGTGCTTAAATTAATCGAAGAAAAATCCCTGGATAAACATTTCGAACAAATTCGGCGACGTGCCGAATTCACTCGGACTTATGCACAAAAGTTGGGCTTTACCCTTTATGCTCAATCCCCTAGTGATTCTGTGACCGCCTTGGTTGTTCCGCCAACGATAGATGGTCAAAAACTTCGCCTTCATCTGGAACAAAAATACAACATCACCATCATGGGCGGACAGGATCAAGCCAAGGGAAAAATCATTCGCATTGGACACATGGGATACATTCAAGATCACGAAATGCATCGCTTGATCGAAAAGCTGGGTCAGTCACTAGAGGACTTACAACCGGGCCTTTGCTCGTCTCAGAAATTGAAAAGTATCGTTTCTGAAGCTTCCCTAGAGAAAGGATTTTAATAATGCAAAAGAAAAAAGTCCTTATTTGCGATCGTTTTACCCAAGATGTCTATTTATATCTACAACAACAGCCTTACTTGGATGTGGTCAGAATGGAAAATCCTCACCACATTCCTCAAGAGCATCTAATCACTGCTCATGCTTTAATTATTCGAAGCCGAACAAAAATTGACGAAGCTTTTTTATCAAAAGCCCGCCAGCTTCAAGTGATCATCACTGCAACCAGCGGCTTTGATCACATTGATTTAGAAGCCACCCAAAAATGGGGCGTCACCGTGATGCACACTCCGCGTGCCAACATTGAAAGCGCCGCTCAACTAACTTGGGGCTTAGTGCTTTCTTGCGCCAACAACTTAGGCCCCGCCCATCGCATGATAAAAGCCGGCGAATGGAATCGCGATCAAATCACTGGAATGGAACTTTCTGGTCGCACTTATGGCATTATCGGACTTGGAAGAATTGGCAAACGCGTAGCTCAAATTGCTCAGGCATTTGGAATGAACGTCGTTGCCTTTGATCCTTATCAAGACGATGAGAGTTTTGATCTCTTAAAAATTCCGCGACTTTCATACGAAGAGGTTCTTAAAACCGCTGACGTCCTAAGTTTTCACGTTCCAAAAACACCCGAGACCGACTATATGCTGACTCGATCGCAGCTTGAATACATCCATCGCGGAGTGATATTGATCAACACCTCCCGTGGATCTGTAATTCGCGAGCTAGATTTGATCGAAGCCCTTGAGGCCGGATGGATTCGCAGCGTGGGCTTGGATGTTTTTGAAAAAGAACCCCTACAAAGGGAATCTAAGCTATTGAAGATGAACAATGTCATCCTCACTCCGCATATTGGAGCCAATACCGAAGAGGCCTTTAATAAAGCTTCGCAGTATGCGGCCCAAAAATTAATTAATTTTTTTATCGATGGGTCCACGGCAGATACTCTTCCACCAAGAGCACCGTGGTATGGAGCCACATCGTTTAAAGGCGAATAGAAAGGACACAGGTCATGTCAGGCAGTGTTGTAGTTGGAGCCCAATGGGGCGATGAAGGAAAAGGGAAATTGATCGATGTCTTTGCCGAGAAGGCCGACATGGTTGTGCGCTACCAAGGCGGTGCGAACGCAGGCCATACTCTGGTCGTTAATGGACAAAAAACTATTTTGCACTTAGTCCCTAGTGGAATTCTAAGACCGGAAACAACTTGTGTCATCAGCAGTGGCGTTGTTGTCGATATTTTTGGAATTCTAGAGGAAATTCGCAAACTGAAAGAATCAGGAATTCTTCAAAATGCGAAGCAATTGTTGATCTCTGAAAATGCAACGGCAATCCTTCCATACCATAAAACCTTGGACGCGGCCCGCGAGAGCTCATTGACCGATAACAAAATCGGAACAACCGGCAAGGGCATTGGACCTGCTTACGAAGATCGCGCCTCGCGAAGAGCGATTTTATTTGGCGACCTTTTTGCTCCAGAAACTTTGAAAGCAAAGTTAGAACTTGCAGTTCGAGAAAAGAATTTTCTTTTCGAGAATTATTATAAAGCCCCTGCGATAAAAGTTGATGAGCTTTACACTCAGCTTTTAACTGCTGCAGAAGAACTTCGCCCTTACCGCCAAAAGGACACGTCATTGATCGTTCATCGCGCGATGAAGCAAGGTAAACGAGTTCTTTTTGAAGGCGCTCAAGGCGCTATGCTAGATCTACTGCACGGTACCTATCCGTTTGTGACCTCCTCTTCGACAATCGCAGGTTCTGCCTGCATTGGTGGCGGCTTTGGTCCAACTCAAATTTCTAAAGTTATTGGAGTATTCAAGGCTTATACTACTCGCGTAGGTGGAGGTCCTTTCCCCACAGAACTCAATGATGAAGTTGGCGCAAAGATTCAAAAAGACGGTCATGAGTTTGGCTCTACCACGGGGCGATCTCGTCGTTGTGGTTGGTTGGATCTTGTCGCACTAAAATATGCGATTCGAATTAATGGCATCACAAATCTTGCGATGATGAAATTAGATGTTCTTACTGGTCATGAAAAAGTTGGCGTGTGCACGGGTTATAAAATTGATGGTGAACTGGTGACAGAGTTCCCAACAACACTGGCCGATCTTGAAAAGATTGAACCTGTGATTGAACACCTTCCAGGATGGACTCAGGATATCTCGAAAATTAAAACTCTTTCAGAGCTACCCCGTCCCGCGACGAACTTTATCGACTACGTGGGCTCGCAGATTGGTACGCCAATTGATGTGATCTCGGTGGGCCCTGGCCGTGAGCAAACCTTATGGGTCAAACCATTGTTCAATAATTAAGCATATTTACGAAGATCTGCCGACGAAAACGGCAGATCTTTTTTTTTCACTTTTTTTTCAAAAATTTAAAAAATTCATTTGACTCCCCCACCCTTTTTTAGGAGATTAGGCACTCCGAAACGCGGCGATCCGGTAGCTCAGCTGGTAGAGCACTTCACTTTTAATGAAGGGGTCCATGGTTCGAATCCATGCCGGATCACCAATTTACTTTTTAAGTAAATGTTTCTGAAAATGTTTTGTCTTAGCTGCGTTCCCATCGTCTAGGGGCCTAGGACACCTCCCTTTCACGGAGGATACAGGGGTTCAAATCCCCTTGGGAACGCCAAATTTTCTAAATTAGCTACCCTCAAAATGGTGGCTTTTTTAATGTCTTAAAATCGAGAGTGATCCGGTAGCTCAGCTGGTAGAGCACTTCACTTTTAATGAAGGGGTCCATGGTTCGAATCCATGCCGGATCACCAACTTACTCTCAAGGGTAAAGATTTTTCGATTCTTCTTTCGTCTTAGTTGCGTTCCCATCGTCTAGGGGCCTAGGACACCTCCCTTTCACGGAGGATACAGGGGTTCAAATCCCCTTGGGAACGCCAAATTTCTCATTTGTTCGCACGATTGACCTTCACTACCACTCATCATAGTTTTTTAGAATGAAGAAAAGCTAGATTACACCCCATCATCAACGACTCCATATACTTACCTCGAGACTGTGAAGACTTCGAAGAGTTCATTTCAAAGCTGATAGAGCTGATTAAAAGAAAAAGTCCATTGGTCGGCGTCGAGCCAGAGTTCTAGAAAAACTCTCGCCTGGTCCATATTGTTCAAATAAAAACTTATTCATTGAGAAATTTCAAAAAGCGACACGTACCCAGCAGAGTATTTTTTAATGATGTCCACCATGATCGGTCCCACCAGCAAGAGTGAGCTTAAAAACCTTTGTCTCTTGAGCACCATGAGCATCTGTCAGAGTTACACGAACTTCCCAATCGCCTCCCATGATAAAGTAGACATTACGAACATTAAAAACACCTGGAAGAATATTTCCGTTGGCATCAACCGAGCGTTCAGTTTGCGTTGGAGCTGATCCATGTCCCATGCTAGGCATCCAAAGAACAACTTCGTTATCATCATTTAACTCTGTTGCTTGATGAGTTTTTCCATCTTTCGCTTCTAAAACTAAAAGTGCTTCTTGGCCAACAACAGGTTCTATCGGAAAGCTAACATGAATGTGCAAGGTGTTTTTTTGTACAACAAGTGACCCATTAGCGATGGATGCTATAGGTTCCATGCAACATCTTGTTGCACCGTACTTGGTCGACATTTCAGCTCTTTTCAGCTATGAAGAAAGGCATGAAAAATACACTCCCTTTTATCTTAGGATTCCTATTCTCTGTCGCAGTGTCCGCTGCGCCACAAACGAAAGCTATCGAAGGCAATGGTCTTTTGACAGATGCTAAAGTGAGCGTCGACTCGAAAGATAAGAAGGGAATCGTCGTCGTTTTTCTATCAGCTAAATGCCCATGTTCAAACAGCCACAATATCGAAATTCAAGAATTGGCTCAGACTTATAAGGATTTTAACTTCGTCGCGGTTCACTCAAATGTTGATGAAGGAAAAGAGCTTTCTAAACCCTACTTTGAAAAAGCTGCATTTTCATTTCCTGTGATCGAAGACGAGAAAGCAAAACTTGCCGATCAATTGCAGGCCTTAAAAACGCCCCACGCCTATATCTTTGGATCAAACGGTGATGTTCTTTATCAAGGCGGGGTTTCAAACAGCAAAGACTGCGCTAAAGCCGACCGAAAATTTTTAAGAGAAGCTCTTGAAGATCTTCATGCAGGAAAAAAAGTTCGAACACCTGAAGGTCGGACGCTGGGATGTTCAATCTCTAGAGGAGAAAAAAATGTTTGGTAAAAAAACACTTTCGATTTTACTTCTACCTCTACTTACCAGCTGTGCTGAGCCTAAATATGTCAAAGTTTCTGATGCAGCAACTGACGGAACAAATGCTCAAGAATCTAAAACTGACTGCCAAACTTTTTTTTCAACTTCAGGACTATGCCTAACGTGGTATTGGGAGAAAAAACCGACTTCCACCCAGATGGGAAATCTGATCTTCAAGACCTATCGTCTAAATTCACTAGATCAAACCCCGATTGAAGTGGATTTGACTGCAACTCCACAAGTTGTGCTTTGGATGCCGAGTATGGGCCATGGATCTACACCTACGCAAACGACAAGAGTCGATGAAGGAACTTACAGGGTTACGAACGTCTTCTTCATTATGCCTGGAGATTGGGAAATACGATTTCAGGTCAAGGCTGGAACAGAGGTCGTTGATGAAACGCACATTAGTCTCGTTTTTTAGTTTCTTTCTAGTTGGAATTCTCTTTTCAGCAAAAGCCAAAGCAGCTGCATGCTGCGGTGGCGGCTTTGCCGCACCCTCAATTATCGCTGGTGATGATAAAGCACAACTGACGACTTCGTACTCTGAAACGAAAGTTGTGATCGACAACGTCGACACACAAGGCTTTTGGAGAAAATGGGGTACTCATCAACAAGTGCAGACATTCAAGATAGAAGGAGCACATATTTTTTGGGATCGTTTCCAAGCGGGCTTGTCGATCCCTGTGATTCAAAGAAGTCGTGAAGGCCTAAAATACTCGGGGCTCGGAGATATTTCGACCTCTCTGGGTTACGAGTACCTACCTGATTGGGACTACAACCCATATCGACCAAAAGGTATCGGTTTTCTACAACTAACTCTTCCCACGGGAAAATCAAAAGCTGACTCGGAAGTTGGTGGACTCGATTCTAGAGGCAATGGATTTTGGGCTTTGGGCCTAGGCTCGCTTCTTACGAAAACCTGGGCAAAACTTGATTCGTTTGCTTCTTTTGAACTTCATCGTTCTTTCGGTAAGGATGTTTCAAACTCTCAATTCAGTGGAAAACTTAAACCTGGCTACGGTGGGAATTTAGGAATAGGCCTTGGATACAACGTGAAAGACTACCGCCTTGGCTACAGCATCACATGGACCTACGAAGATGCAGTAAAAACGAAATCAATTTCTGGTACAGGCAACAATGGATCTATCGAGCGCTATGCAACTGGTGTGCTAAATGCGAGTTACATGGCCAATGATGAATGGTCAGGAACGTTTAGCTATTCAGATCAAACACTTTTCGGTTCACCAGTGAACACAAGCCTTGGAAGAAGCGTCGCTTTACAGGTTCAGCGACGCTGGGGAAGATGATAAGTTTGCTTCACATTCAAAAAATGAAACGCTATCCGATCAAAGGATTAAATTGATTTTGCTCTATCAAACTTTTAGATATCGCAAATCCGTTTAGTTTTTAATTTTTGATAGCGCCAACATTTGCTTCATGGTTTTTTCTAGCCCTTCGTTAGAACCATCCAAGAAAATCACGTTGCCTTTTCCTTGCTCTGCAAAATGTTTAACTGCATCAGTCCACATCGAAAATAAAATAAAGGAACTATCTAAACCTGCAGACTTCATTTCATCTGCGGCCTTCGCCATCCCCTTCGCCACTTCTTCACGGAAGAGGGCAATACCTTCACCGCGCATTTTTGCGGCTTCGCGCTCGGCTTCAGCTGCGATTTTGATAGTAAGGCCTTCTGCTTCCGCAGCTTTTGTTTGTTTGATCAAATGTGCCTGGGCTTCATTTTCCGCAGCCGCCCGAAGATTGCTGGACGCCACGACCTGCGCCATAGACTGCATAATCGTCTCATCAAAAGTGATATCATTTAGCTGCATATCAATTAAGTGATAACCCCAAGACTTTAAATCCTCGTCTAACTGATCTTTCACCGCATTCACAATGTCCCGACGCAACCCTAAAATTTCATTTTGTTTTTTTGTTGCGACAAAACCCCGAACACTGCCTTCAACCGTTCGATTTAAAGTCTGCATCAAAGAGCCAAAATCAATAAACTTGAAGGCGACGTTTTTAATTGTCTCTTCTGTTTGGTCGATCACCGAATATAATAACATGGCCTTAAAATTGACGTTCGCCTGGTCTTGGGTAATTGCCTGAAACTGCAATTCGATCGATTGATTCTGAATCGAAACGCGTCGATAAATAACCTCTAGAAAAGGAATCTTTACATTCATGCCCGATTTCATGCGAGTTGACCCCCTCGTTTTCAACGAGCTGACCCCCCTGATTTCAGGGAGTTGACCCCCTCAATTTCACTGAATTGACCCCTCTATATTTGATCTGAGGGATCAGACCATGAGCGTTAACGACATTGGATATTACCTGTGGCAGCCCTCCTCTGGGGGTGGGCATGGCCAAAATGAGGACCAGTGTGGAAATTCGCAATCAAGTTCTAGAACTAAAAAAGCAAGGCAAAGGCAAGAAGGCCATCGCGCGAACATTGAAGATCGCACGCAACACAGTGAAAAAAATATTAGAAGAGTCTGAGTCGTCACTAGCGACATCAGAGTCTCCAGCGTGGGCTCAGAAAATCAATTGGGACAACGTCCGATTTCAAGTGGGACGAGGCGTACAATTCAACATTCTTCATCGGGAAAACACTGATGCTAACGAAGTCAGTTATTTGAAGTTCTGGCGTTACTATCGTTCGCAGTTTCCAGAAAACAAAAAAGTCACAATGGTTCTTCACCACAAGCCTGCGGAGAAGACTTTTTTCGATTTCACCGACGGCTTGTACATCACAGATCGAAAGACTGGCGTGAAAACTAAGACACAGCTTCTTTGCGGCGTACTGGCTTTTAGCAGCTTAACATTTGGCGAGTTCGTCGAAGACCAGAAACAACCCAATTTAATTCGCGCAATGGAAAATTGTTTTCGTTACTTCGGTGGCGTCACGCCGTATGTAACAATTGATAATTTAAAACCTGGAGTCAAAACGGCTCATATTTATGATCCAGAAGTGAACCCTGGTTTCGTTGAATTCTCAAACCACTGGGGGTTCGCAGTTATTCCAGCAAGGCCCTATAGCCCACGTGACAAGGCTAAGAATGAAGCCGCAAACGGCGTTGTTCAGCGTCAGTTTTTCCAAGAGTTCAGAGATAAAACTTTTTACTCTTTGGTAGAACTTAATTCTGAGTTTCGCAAATACTGTGATCACTTGAATACAACAGTAATGAAAGACTACGGCGTCACTCGTAGAGAGCGCTTTGCAACTGAATTGCCGCTCCTTCTTCCGTGTGCTTTGGAGTCCTTTGAAGTCTCAAATTGGAAGGAGGCAAAGGTTCATGCTGACTGCCATGTGCAAGTGAATAAACGGTTTTATTCCGTTCCTCATGAATACATTGGTCACTCCGTGAAAGTTCGCCTCAAAAATAAGATGATCGAGATTTTCAACACTAATCTTGAATCTATCGCAGTACACGCGAAGCTGACTGGACATGATCTTTATTCAACCGTGGAAAGTCACTACCCAGAACAGAAGCTCGCGGTCGCAAGATTTGAAGTGAAGCACGCATTGGCAGAGGCGGCTAAGGTTGGTCCGGAAACTACAAAACTTGTAGAACAGCTTATCTCTGGCGATCGCCCTCTGCACTTGCTTAGAAGAGTTCAAGGAATTTTACGTCTTCAGCAAAGCAAGAAAGTATCAAAAGAGTCTCTGGAGTATGCCGCCCAAATGGGAATGAAATTTAATAGAACTCAATATGCCTACATCAAGTCCGTCGCAGAACAATACCAACAAAATGGCCACCGAAGATTATCAACAGTTCCCAAACGAGATGCCGAAACAATTCACTTACATCACCAACACTAACGAAAGGAATATTTTATGAATGAACAAGTCAGGCAAGTTGCACATCAGCTGCGGCTATTCGGTGTACACGCAGCCTTTGAACAACGCGCCCTTGAGGCAAGTGGCAAAGGATTATCGCATCTAGAATTTTTGCGCCTTATACTCGAGGACGAAGTTTGCAATCGCAAGAACAGATCCGCACAAGCGCTCTTGGCGCGAGCAAAATTCCGCAGCCAGGTTGACTTAGAAGACTGGGATATGTCCGCAGATCGCGGCAGCAATGATAAAGCCTCACCCGAACCCACCCGCAACCCCACTGTGGAGGCCCTAACTTTAAAACCATCATCGAAAGCGAAACTAGATGTAAAAAAAACCTTAGGCTTTAACTCAACAGAAAAAATCGAAAAGAATCAAAACGATTCCTAGTTTATCTGGGGAACCTCAGCGAGACTCAAATATCCCTCTTCCAGTTAAAGGGGGAACCTCAGACGCTCAAATGACAAGCACAGCGTAAATCTTAACTTTTACAAGAGGTTAAGTTGCGAATTGATGGCCTAAAAAATCAAAAACCTGTATTTTTTACAGAGTATGGGTTGTCACATTGGCCCCAAATTTTTTTGAGAGACTTAGAAGTTTTAGAAAGGATTTAGTCTAAATAATTTGTATTATCTTTATTAAAAATGATTTATAAACATTGAAAAATTGGAGGGGCTATGAAAAAAGAAATCATACTGCTTGTTTTATTTTCTTTAAATTCGTGGGCTGGTCTATTTGATGTACCATTAAGATCGATTGAGCTTAAGAGTCGCGTTCAGATTGCGACCCAGTTATTGAATCATATTTCAGCACCAAATACAGTTTTTATTCAAGATGCTAAAATACAGTATCTTGGAGTTGACGAAAAACGCCCTTACTGTTCATTAACAAAATATATTCAAACTGATAGTAATGATGAGTTCGAATCATTTACTTTAGATGCAGTTGAAGGTGCATATGTCTACGCTCCCTCATGGTTTCTTACAGCATCATTTAGAACTACTTTCAAATTATCTAACTCAAAGCAATTCGTTGAGTTGTCTTGCGTTAATCCAATATCGAATTCTCAAAGAGTTGAAGAATTAAATATCAGTAGCCTAGATATTATTTTGGGTGGTTATTTACAACTTGAAAAACTAAACATTAGTCCTGGAGATTATAAACCTCGATTCGCACCACCTATAACAAATGATTTTGTTATAAATAAATTAAAAATAAAAATTAACAAAAATCTTGAACTCGTTAATTCTGATGAATCGCCAAATCATTTTGAAGCTGAAATTGGAAGATGCACAATTTTCTCAATGGGCCAAAAAAGATCAATCAATCAAAATGAGGAATTAAAAGCTAATTCATACGAGATAGGTTACACAAATGATGGTATGATTAATCAGAAGCCGACAATAATTTTAAGATTTAATGATGATTTTGGAATGATGTGCGAAGGCAACTCTAAGAAGAGGATGTTTGATTACCAAGATTTCTGGGATGCAACTGGAAAAATAGATATTGGCTGGATAATTAGTATTTAGTTCAATTTCCTAGAGGCATTCGAAATGGCAAAATATATTATTTGTGTATTGCTTGTATTAACTACTGACCTTGGCCCCAAAAACTGGAGCACTTGATTCCTCCCAACAAAGCGCGTAAAAGACGTGCATGAAGGGAGCGCAAATGCGCAAATCCAGATTTTCAGACGAACAAATCACCAAGATTTTATCCGAAGGCCATGCCGGAGCGTCGACTCAAGATATTTGCCGCAAACACGGCATCGCCACCCACACGTTCTATGCATGGAGAAAGAAATACGGCAGTATGCAGGGCTCTGAGGTTCGTAGGCTTAAAGAGCTTGAAGCAACGATCGTGCGCTTGCAGCGTGTGGTTGCAAAACAGGCCGTCGAACTAGAGGCAGCCCAAGAGATCATCAAGGGAAAGTGGTGAGCCCCAAGCAAAAGCGCAAGGCGTTTGAAGCTATCAAAGACAAATTGAAAATCAGCAAACGATCACTCTGCAAAGTCTTGGGGCTTCAACAATCTACGCTATTTTACAAGCGCCAACGACATCGCGATGACAACGCCCTAAAAGAAAAAATGCTTGAGATTGCGCAAGCAAAGGTTCGCTATGGCAGACCACGGGTTTCATTTATTCTTCGTGAGCGTATGGGTTTTAAAGATAATCACAAGCGAATTGCTCGAATATACCGAGAGCTGGGATTGCAAATGAATCGACGATCAGGAAAGAAAAAGAGATCAGGCAAACGACTCCTCTTTGTGGCTCCGACGGGACCCAATCAAATTTGGGCCATGGACTTTGTCTCAGACTCTCTAGCGACGGGACGAAGATTTAGAACCCTCAACATCAAAGATTTATTCACACACGAAGCGGTGGCGATTCATGTTGATTTTTCAATTCCGGGCAACCGCGTGGCCGATGTGCTCAACAGACTCAAGACTCAAGGTAAGTGCCCGAAAGCGATCATCGTGGACAACGGTACGGAGTTCACTTCAAAGGCGATGGATGTATGGGCATACCAAAACGGGGTGGAACTGAAATTTATTCAACCTGGCAAACCTATCCAGAATGCATTCATTGAGTCTTTCAACGACAAGTTCCGCAGCGAGTGTTTGAATCTAAACTGGTTTGAATCCATTTTGCATGCAAAAGAGATCATTGAAAGTTGGAGAATCGAGTACAACACGGAACGACCAAACTCAGCGTTGAAAAATAAAACACCAGAAATGTTTGCCAAACAATACGAAGAAAGATTAAGAGAGACTTCTCAACCGTGAGGTTTCAAACACTCCAAAGAAGGGGCCAAGGTCAAGAACTATGTTAAAAACGCACCGATTTAAAGTCGGAGTTCTTTATAAGATCGCCTAAGGACAAGTCGTCTTGTAAGTATGCCCAGTTGGCAAGTAAGATTGACTACCCCATTTACAAGCCAAATATCCCTCTACTTTTTCACGTTGAGCGTTGGTGAGATTTGAACTGAAAACGACCATCTCCATAATTTGACCGTCGTACCTTCCATTAGCCCTAGTTCCTGTATTCCCCAAATAGAAGGCGCTAGCATCCCACAACGGCATGGCTGTGCTGCCGGTATTTCTATAGGCATTGTCCTTTTTCGTTCCATCTAAATACGCGCTATAATATGCGTCTGCTGAGTTACGATTGACGTAAACCCTGCGTAAGACGCGTTATTGACGAAGGGCTCGGGCATGTGCCAGTGGCGTCGGCGGTGTTTTTCCGTCGGCCACCATATGCAGTGCCATGCTAAGATAGGTCCGCGGATCAAGATCATTCTTTTTGCACGTCTCAATAATTGAAAACAAGGTCGCAGCTGTTTCTCCACCAGCATGATTTCCAGAACCATAATAGTTTTTTCTTCCAACGACAGCATGTCGAATTGTGCGTTCGGCTTCGTTGTTGGAAAGTGGAATGCGGATGTCCCCTAAAAACAATGTAAAACCATCCCACCGTTTGGTGAGGTACTCAATGGCTTTGCGCTTCTGACTTCCTGGCCGGGACTTCGGAAACTCTTCCAGAAGTTTTCGATTTAAATCATTTACAACAACGAGACTTTTGGTCCTTCGAATATTTGCGAGTTCCTCGAAAGACTTAGCCTCGCGCTCGATCTCAAACAATTTATCGATGTCATCTAAGATGGGTTTCACCGATGGATCGTGGTCTTCGATTTTTATAAATTCTCTGCGGCCATGGGCCCAACAGAAAGCTTGTGGGATTGCCGCCTCTTGAAGAACATTGTAACCGCTATAACCATCAGTCACCACTGGACCGTTGTATCCATCCAAAAATTCTTTTACAACTTGCCCTGACCTGGTGGGTTTGAATAAGTAATGACTACCATAGCGGTTGCTCACAACCCACATATAGCCGTCCTTTTCATCTTTGTTTTGGATTTTCCAAGGCGTCTCATCCAGGTGAAGTGCTAAATCAGTAACTTTAAGTTCCTTAAGAATTTCTGCCTGAATGGATTCCAAACTTGCTGCCACAAGTCCGGCCATTCTGGATAAAGTACTGTTCTTGATTCCCTTAAGTCCCAAAGACTCCATTTCTCGAATTTGTCTTTCAAGTGGCATGTGGCTGATATATTTATCCGCCACAACACTGACGACAAAATCTGTGGAGTAATTCATTCCCGGCAATAGACCCGAAGGGCCATTGGCCGTGATAATAACTTCTTTATCAGGATCGGGATTGAATTTTGGATCAAGCTTGTATTTGAACTTTTTGTGGATTTCTTTGAAGTAAGAGCGTTCGATGATTTCTATGCGGAAGGATTCATCATAAAGGCCCGTATTTTTCCACATTGATGGCTGCGGATTTTCAATACCACGAAGCTTTGCTTCTTCATCAAGTTCGCGATCAGCAAAATGATGTTCAACTTCTTGAGTTGGAAGACCAGACCACTTGTTTTTTGTTTGATCCTCGCGTGAAACTTCAGCAGGAAATGCGGCCTGGCTAAATAACAAAGCCTCGGTCTGACTCTTATCGCGCGGGCGGTCTGTTGCCTCAGCTCTTTTTTCTGCGGATTTGCCAAAAATACTTCGGCGAAGAAGTTTAACGCGCTCATCGAGATTAAACTTGGATTGTGCGCTCAGCGCCTGCTCCTCCTGAAGTTTTGCTACCAAAGCCTTTTGTTGATCGATGAACTCGAGTGCTTGTGTCAAAAGCGCCTGCAAAATGCGGGGATCTTTTTCGCTTTCAATAATTCGTCGAGTTCGCTCATCCATCAGACAAGATTCTGAATGGCCCCTTTGGGAAGATCAACTGACTCCCTTTGCGTCAGTGCATTTTGTGGTATTGATGCTGATAGCGACCGATCCACAATCGGAGTTCTGATCATACTGCCATGAAAAATCATCTTTAATTCTGCAAGACTGACTTCGGAACGGCCAAGTAAATCTGCTAAAGACATGAAGTTGCCCTTTTCCATACGCTTTGAAATCTGTACCAATCCAGTACCATCATAAAACAGAGCTTTGATTCGTTTGCGGTTTTTTCCGAAAAATATATACACATGCCCCTGATCCATGATGGCTTGCATTTGGTGAACACAAAGCGAGTGCAACTTTTCAAACCCACACCGCATATCTATACTTTCTCGATAGATGAATGCGCGAAGTCCCTTGCGATCTAGAAACATGAGACCCCCCGCTGAAGTTCAAGAATGGTTTTGGCCGCAATGGCTTCGGGAATTTCCAAAATATATCCTTCAGGTGTTCTAACCGTCACAGTTAGACCACTATTAGACTTCTGATTGTTAGATGGTCCAACTGTGACGGTTGGACTGGGTCTAACTGTGAGGGCATGGAAATCTGGTTTGATTTTCTTTTTGGGCCGAATTCGCCAGGACATAATGGTCGCATAGGGGATGTCGATTTGCCGAGCTGTTTTCTTCACCGGTACGTCTAGTTCAAACAATTCTTGGATTCTCGTTTTTATAGATTTCGGCCAGGGTTTCCTGACTGAACTTACTTCAGCATGATATTGGCGGGTGAGTTCTTGAATTTCTTCGATAAGTTGTTTTGCACGCTGTGTATTCATGGAACTCAGCATGCCGGACGACGAAAAACTTTCCTAGACGCGTTTTATGCAGTGGTTACCGATTGACTCCTAAAATATTTGGACGACTTGATGGCACGCTTACTCCCGTCCCTGTCCAAGAAGCGCATGGCTGCGCCGAGCAGACAGTTAAAATTTCATTTGTAAGATTTGAGGTAAATAGCCCCAACCAAACCGCGTAGGGATCAGACGATGATCTTTTAAACTCATATAAGGAGCCACCAGTCGTTGTAAAATCCGAGGTCGACGAAATATTTGTAGATGGTTGAAACACAGTAAATACATGGCGACCTGTAACACCAAAATTAAATGGCCCATAGGTAGCGACAGATCCATCAAAGTTGATGGACTTATTAGTCGGACTATACGTAGCGCCTGTCGCAGAAGTGATAGATCGGTTATTGCTACTTTTATCTTTAATGCAACCAACGGTTCCAGCATCAACAGCCGATGTCGTGCAAGAAGTATTCGAATACAGTGTAGCACTATCACTCATATCCCACCACATCTCTAATCCAACCAAAACAGTCGGATCAAAAATTCGCCAAGACGCCGATGCGAAAACTGTACTCTGATTTCCTACGCCGTCTATGACTTTCAGAGATATAAAGTAATTCGTCTCTTTGGCCAAGGTAAGCATCATCGAATCCACTCCATCTCGAATTTGATATTTTTTGGCTGAAATCACCGGGGCATTTGGTATCTCTTTCCAACCCATCACTTCCACCCCGCCGGCAGTGGTGCCCACGGCTACTTCCATACTTACAAAGCCACTAGTAACATCAGTGATGGTCATTCCACTCCAATTAAAAATCGTCGACTGTGTTATTGATGCTCCGTCTTCTGAAAAATCTAAAACTCCCGACAGAGTTGGAAGGACAGTGTCCTTCGTGATACTTTGGCTGATCGAAACGGAGTTTCCTGCCGCATCCGAGAGACTCGCTTGCACCAGTGTAGAACCCTCTGCCAAGGCATTTAAATTGATCGAAAGTTTGGAATAGGCATTTGAAGTACAAGTGACGGTCGTCGTGTAACTTCCAATTGAAAGCGCAACATCACGGCCGTTGTCGCTGCAACTTCCGGAAATGCTATAACTCGAATAGTTGCTATTAGTGATAGGAGTCAAAGTCGAAAATGTTAAGGCTGGATTAATGGTGTCCTTACCAATACTTTGTACTACAACTCCACTATTACCCACGACATCAGTGGTTTCAATTGTCCAACTAGTTGAGCCCTCACTGAGGCTTGTCACGTCTAAATTGGAAAAAGTAAACACTCCAGCGCTGCAGGTGGCGCTAAAGCTCAAGCTTCCACTGACGGCTGTCACCAATTGACCACTTTCACTGCATGTTCCTGAAAGAGCATAGCTCGATTTATTTGCGTTATTAATACCATTCGAAGGGCTCAAACCAATACTTGGAGCAGTGGTGTCTTTGATAATTGCCTGTGAAACGGTCGAGGAGTTTCCATTTGCATCAGAATGAGTGACTTGTACAGAAATTGCACCATCACTCAGTGACGATAGATCGATGTTCGTTTTGTTGAAGGCCCCAGATGTGCAGGTTGCCGATGAAGTGTAGGTACCTGCCTGTATACTAACAGCCCGCGAGTTTTCGCTACAGGCTCCTGCAAGAGTATAACTACTTTGATTAGATATTTTAACATTTTCCAGGGTTACCAAACTTAAAGTCGGCGCCGCAGTATCTTTGTTGATTGTTGCAATCGCTTGCGTAAAATTTCCGGCAACGTCGTAAAGTGTTGCCGTATAGGTGCTGTTTCCTTGTGAAAGGCTGGAAAGATTAAGTCCCGTAAAGTTAAAAATCCCAGTTGTACAGGTTGCATAGAAAGTCAACGCACCAACCACCAACGTCACTGTTTGTGAATTTTCACTACAAGTGCCACTGAGTGCGTACGAACTAACATTGGACGTATTAACAACTAATGGTGAAGTGATCGCCAAACTTGGATTTGAATTATCAACTGTATAGCCTAAAAATACTATTGAGCATAAAGAATTATTTCCAATACCATCGACTGCCTTGGCGTAAAACTGATAACTCGCATCAGGCAAATTGCTTGTTGTGATGTCTACGCTGGATTGCCCCGCCCCCACAACTGCAGAACCTATTAAGGTCGAACAAGTCGAGTTACTATAGAGGCTGACCGTGTCCGCAGGACTCACACCCCCCACGCGAACTGTCGGAGTTCTATTCTGTGAAATTAATGAGGCAGGACTCTGTAATGTAATTGTACTAGGTACTGACGGAGCTATAGAGTCTTTTGAAATATCTTGATTGAGTACAAATTGATTACCAGCCAAATCACTCAGTGACAGCTGTACCGCAAGAACACCTTCTGCTTGAGAATTTAAATCCATATTGGACTTCGAAAAGGCCCCGGCCGAACAGGTACTGGATGTTTGAAAGCTGCCAATCTGAATACTTATGGTCTGTGCATTTTCGCTGCAAGCCCCTGAAAGGGAATAGCTGCCTTCATTACTTGCTGAAATATTTGAAGCAGTGAGAGTCAAACTCGGCAAGACCGTGTCTTTGAAAATATTTTGGGTAATGCTGGTAGTATTCCCATAACTGTCTGAGGTGGTTAGACTCCACGTTGAGTTCCCCTCTAATAGAGTGCTAACATCCATCCCTAAAATCGAAAAGGAGCCAAGCGTACAAACCGCAGAAAAACTCAGCGCCCCCACTGAAATGGTAACTGTTCGTCCCTCAGCACCACAAGATCCTGAAATTGAATAGGTCGTTTTGTTTGAATTTAAAATATTTGAAGGGGAACTCATTGTTAAAATCGGAGCCGCAATAACTTTATTGATACTTTGTGATACCTCTACACTATTCCCCGCAGCATCTATGTGACGAATACGCACTGAAACAGCACCTTGGGGAATGGCCGTTAAATCTATTCCCGACTTTGAATAGAAACCAGCGCTACAGGCCACTGTTGTGGCATAACTAGAGATACTAATTTCAACATTCAAACCATTTTCACTGCAAGAACCCGAAACCCCGTAGTTACTCATATTGGACAGAATGATATTAGACAAAGCACCCACTGTAATACTCGGAGGAGTCACATCTTTGAAAACTACTTGTATCGAAGAAGTCGAATTTCCAGCAAGATCAACCAATGTCACCACAAAGCTATTGTTACCTTCTGGCAAACTAGTAACATCGAATGACGAAATACTATACCCACCCCCTGAACAAGTGCTAGAAAAAATCAGTCCCCCTACAGAAAGGCCGACCAAACGCCCGTTTTCACTACAGGTTCCTGTCAAATTGTAAGACGCAACAGAAGACAGATTTAAAACTGCGGGCGAATTTATCGTAAGTGTTGGCGAAGTAGTGTCCACGGTATAGGTTAAAAATACAATTGAACAGAGGGAAGCATTGCCGTTCGAATCCTGTGATTTCGCGTAGAAGCTGTATAGCCCATCACCAAGCGCCGTAGATGTCAAATCCACTGTTGATTGCCCAGCACCAACCACTCCAGAAGCAACTTGATCACTGCAAGTTGAATTTTTATGTAGGGTCACAGTGTCTGAAGCAGCAACTCCCGCCACTCGCACCGTTGGGGTGGTATCCATAGATGGAGTGGCTGTTGGATTAATCAAAGCAATCCCACTAGGCAATGACGGCGCCGTTGTATCTTTACTGATACTTTGAGTGACGGATATTGCAGAGTTGCCTGCGATATCCGACTGTCCTACCTGAATCGTAAGCGCACCATCTGCTAAACTAGACAAATCAATTCCAGATTTTGAGAAACTGCCTGTTGAACATACGACCGTTAAATTAAGGGAACTTATCTGTATGATCACAGCTTGAGTGGCCTCACTGCAGGTACCAGAAATTGAATAGCTTCCTACATTAGAAGGGGTTACTGATGGAGCTGGATCTAAACTCACAATGGGTACCAAAGTGTCTTTGAGTATCGTTTCATTTAAAGTTGTTGTATTACCAACATCATCTGAGGTTTCAAAAACCCAGTTGACGATCCCGTCACTTAAGCTACTCAGATCTTTGTTAGCAAATGTAAATGCGCCTCCCATACAAATTGTCGAGTAGCTGATCGCTCCAGACTGGGCCGTGACAGGACGTCCGCTCGCCCCACAACTACCAGAGATCGTGTAATTTGTTTGATTGCTCTGATTGATACTAGTAGGCGTACTTAATCCTAGCTCCGGTAATATTGTGTCTTTGATTGTTGTTTGACTGAGGCTACTTAGATTCTGAAAGGCATCGGTCTGCCGAACTTGGACTGTGATCGTTCCTTGAGCGGCCTCGGAAAGATCTATTCCCGTCTTGCCAAAAGCCCCCCCGGAACAAATAGACGTCGAAAGAAAGGTGCCAATTTGAATTTCAACGTTACTTCCATTTTCACTGCAGGTACCTGAAAGACTGTAGTTGGTTTCATTAGCTGTAGAAATTGAAGACAAGGTCCCTAATGTGAGTGTTGGCGAGATCGCATCTTTAAAAATCAATTGCGTTGCTGTTGCTGAATTCCCCGCAAGATCAGCGATGCTAACATTAAAGTTATTGTTCCCCTCGGGCAGGCTCGAAAGATTTAAAGAGCTTAAAGTAAAAATACCGCCAGAGCAGGTGCTAGAAAAACTTAAACCTCCAACAGCTAGAGTTATTGGCCGTGAGTTTTCACTACAGGTTCCGGTAAGGCTGTATATCGGAGACGATGCAAAGTTTAATATGGGTGGTGTTTGAAGGGTCAATGTCGGAACCGCAGTATCGACAGTGTAATTTAAGAATACGACCGAACAGATCGAAGTGTTTCCATAAATGTCTTGAGACTTAGCGTAAAAACTATAAGTGCCGTCAGTGAGTCCACTTAAGTTGAAATCAACCGAAGTCTGAGATATTCCCACCGTAGCTGTTCCGACCAAATCAGAGCAAGTGCCATTTTTATGCAGGAAAACCGTATCTGCTGCAGTCACACCAGTCACTCGAATAGCTGGACTTGAATCAGAAGAGACTGTGCTCGCTGGATCGATAAGAGCGATTGAATTTGGCAAACTGGGTGCCGTCGTGTCCTTCAAAACCACTTGCGCAGCCGCCCCAGAAGGGTTGCCAGCAATGTCGGAATGATTCACTTGAATAGTTAAGTTGCCATCGGACAGGTTTGATAAATTAATATCTGATTTAGAGTAAGTTCCGCCACCGCAGGCCGTAGTTGTCGAATAGCTACCAATACTTATAGACACGGCCTGTGAGTTTTCACTGCACCCCCCCGAAACCGAATAGCTTGCTACATTCGATCCTGTCACTGCTGGAGCAGTCGCCAATGTGACTGTCGGAACTACGGTGTCCTTCAAGATGTTTTGAGTGATGCTCGATGAATTACCGACCACATCCGATATTTGAATGACCCAACTCAATAATCCATCACCTAGTGAGCTGACGTTCAGATTAGAAAATGAATAGACTCCGCTAACGCAGTAAGAAGTAAAATGTAGCCCAGAAACAGAAGCAGTCACTGATCTTCCATTTTCGCTACATGCCCCAGAAAGGCTGAAAGCTGATTTATTTGAGTTCGTGATATTTAAGAATGCCGTTACGCTGATTGAGGGAGCGAGAACATCTTTAACAACACTCGAACTAATTGATGTTTCATTTCCATTGGCATCTCGTTGCTTGGCCTGAATATTGATGGCACCCGAAGCTTGCAAACTCAGATCTATTCCTGAAATCGAATAAAGATTTGATGAGCATGCAATGACAGCCGAGTAGGTCCCAATGCTCACTTCCACATTTTGAGCGTTTTCGCTACAAGCCCCTGAAACTTGGTAGCTTGCCACGTTCGTCGAATTTATATTCGGAGTCGTGTTTAAACTAACAGTCGGGCCCGTTGCGTCTTTCAGAATCACTTCGTTAACGCTTATAAGATTTCCAAGGAAATCAGTTTGAGAGACTGCAAAAGTAACGTTGCCATCACCTAAACTCGATAAGTTAAGATTTGTGAATTCAAAGACATTCGCAGCACAAGACGTCGCAAAACTCTGCGCACCAACATTCAAACTAACAACTCGCCCGTTCTCACTGCAAGTCCCAGAAAATGAATAGCTACCGACATTGGCTGCTAAAATCTTAGGAGGCGAAGATAAACTGATTGCCGGCGGCAACGTGTCAACCACATATGAGGCTAATGAATCCGAACAACTTGAGTAGTTAAACGATGCATCTCGAGATTTCGCATAAAAATTATATTCACCATCCGACAAATCAGAAAGTGTCATCGTCACGCTAACTTGATTGTCACTGACCACCCCTCTACCTACTTCAATTAAACAAATGGCGTCGGTGAAAACCGAAACGGTTTGCCCAGGCACGACACCAAACACGGAAATGGTTGGCGACTTATCAGCCGAAATAGTCGCTGCTGGATCAATAAGACGAATGGACTGTGGCACTGGCGGAGTCGAACCTGACGGAAGAACAACCTCAAATTCTTTTTCCACTGAGATTGTCGAGCCTGAACTGTTCGTCGCTTTGATTCTAAATCTATAGCTTCCATAAGTCGTAAAAGCACTGAATCTGTAACCAGTATTAGCTTGGGTGGAGGCAGTAAGAAAGCTGCTCGATTCGGGGGGCATATACTCTATCGTGTAAGTTTTTGCTCGCGAAACTTGATTCCAATTCAATTGAATAGAGTACGCATCTAGCTGCTGAATGCTTAAGGCAATAGCTTGCGGAGCCTCTATAAAAGGAGTGTGTTCATATTCAATGTAGGAAGACTGACCTCCAAAGGGAAATTTACATCCCGATAAAATAAGCAAGAAAAGCGGAAGGAAGTACACAGCTTGGCCTCCAATTTTTTAGCTTTCAAAAACGATCAATCACCTGAAAACGGAATACCTATCTTAAAAACAAACAATTGCTCAGCAATAGAAAAGCTTCCGAATTGAGTTTGCCCGTATGTGAATTCTATACCGGGCCTGAGCTGAAGAGTTCGAAACCGAAAACGACCCGTATATTTGGTCTCGATGAGATAACCAAATCCATTTGGAATCGTATCTCGAGCTGCAAAAGTACTTATCCCCCCGATCAATTCCAATTCATGGTCTTTTAAAAACACGCCATCGAAAATTAGGCCGAACTTAGCTACTAGTCTTTGAAGATTTACGTACTCTAGTTGTTGCGTTCCTAAAGATCGATAAATAGGATGCTCTCCAAATACAAAAATATAAACTCTATCAATTTCGTTGGAACCCATTGTTCGAAGTGAGTACCCAAAGTCTTTGGAAAGAACTTGATTATTATCGACAGAACCACTCTGTGGCTGTGTTAACACCAAGTAACCTATCCCCGCTGAAAAAGTAGAAATATAATCTTCTGTAGAAGAATCCACGAGATGCAAGCGAAGAATATTTAAAGATTCGCTTAGTAGGCGAGCATTAGAACCAGCCAGCGCCCCCTCCGCTATATAGAATCCCGTTTTATATTCGAGTTCGACATCTATTGGAGTATAGAATGATTTGGATGGCGCTAACTGGAGGGGAGGTTGAACCAACTGCGGAGAACTATCTTTTTCAACCTTGGAACTTTCTTCTTCGAGGGGCACGCCTATTAGGGACGCTCTTTCAAGAGGTCCAATTTCTGGCAAGATGATCTTTTGCCCTGGGCTGATCCAATTGATACTTTTCCCATCTTTATTCAAATGGGGATTTAATCGAACGACTTTTTTTAGATAAGCCCGCCAATCCCCAGTAGAGTCATAGCTACGATAGTGCCGATGGACAATCACCGAAAGGCAATCGCCTTTTTTTACAATAATGTCTGCTACGGCCCGAGTGGACCCCAAAAATAAGAAAAAACAAAGGAAGGACCATTTATTGTAAACTATCACATGATTATTTTACCATATAAATGAGTAAATATGCACAGCTTCCACCATTAAATTGAAAGTGCATATCCGTCTCATAATAAGAAAATATTGACGTCTACAACAACAGGTTTAAAAATTAAAATGGATCAGTAATCCACTGCTATACCGGCACTAAAAATATTCGAAGACACATCGATGTCTTCACTGAGGGCTTGCTGGCGACGGTATTCAAACACAAACCACATCGTCGCAATTCCATATTCGGAACTTAAATTAAAAGCAAGTTGCTTATCCAAGGCTGTAATGTTCGCCATAATACCCGCAGCACCGTAGGCTCCGGCCGTACCCACCGCTTTTGGTGAGGCATTGTCATCCCTCATCTCGAGCAGTCCCACGTAACTCAATCCACCCGCTACATAGGGGGCCAACCATTGCTTGTTCATATATTCTAGACGGTAAATCACACCCGCATTCAATGGGAACATGAACAAAGTGTAGCTTTCCTTAGCCTCGGAGCCGTCCTTTAAAAAACGACCTTTTCCTTGAGAGTAGGTAAAACCTCCCCCCACTTGAACGCCCAACTTTCCAAAACTCTGAAAAGGTTGCCACTCATAATCGATCATCAGACCAAGGACGTCTGAACTTCCATACATCGTTTCAAAATTAGAACTACCATCTGCTGATTCAATTTGCGGAGGCGACATTGAAGCCATACGAATCGACATCATCTCATCTTTAGGTGACTCTTTTGTTTTATAAACATAGGCACCGTCTTTTTCGATTTTCAGAAGGCCTTTTTTTGCCCAAGGATGAGGTTGTAATTTTTTAGATGACGTCCCTTGAACTGATGATGAGACAGTTGAACGGCTCTCTTGATGGCGAACCTCGTTGGATCTTTTTTCCAAAGCTTTTGCTTCTGTTTTATTTTCGGCAGGCGGCACTGACATCGGCACTGACGCTGAATCTACCGGTTGCTCAGGACCTGCTTGAATTTCAGCTTCCATTGCCTCGGCAGCCTCGTCTTCGGAAAGATAAGGTTCTTCGGCTGGTGGCACTTCCCACTCCGACTCTGGAGGATAGGAATTTTAAACACCGAATTTGGCCATACGATCGTCTAGCTATCCCGTAGATCTTGATAAAATTGTGTGATTGTTGGGTCTGATTGGCAATGAGTTTCACGAAATTTTGGATTTGGGGTTCTGGTTTCGATTTTCCGCAGTTGTTTTCTCAGATTTTGAATAGAAGGATCCATGGCGGCTGATTTGCCACGGCATGCTCTAGCGCTACAGCTGGAACATGTGGCCGTTTTAGTCGGCGTATTGATTAAAATTGTCGAAGCTCATTTCGAAGTGTTGTTGAAAGTCGTCCCCGAAATAGTTCCCCTGCTTTGGCGGGCCTCTGGCTGGATGCAGGGGTGGTGGTTTCGTTGGTAACCCCAGGTGGTCCAAGATTTTGCGAATCACTTTGGGATCTTCGATGGCTGCAATCATTTTCATTTTGCCGCCGCATTTGATGCATGTTTCAACGTCGATATTGAAGACTCGCGATAAGAGCCTCGCCCAGGGAATATTTTTCCTCTTCATCTGTAACTGTTGAGGTCCGATGACTTGGTCGACTTGATCCAGACTGAGCACTGGTGGTGCCGGTGGTTTGGGAACGATTTGTTTTCTGTATTTGTAATGTGGACCAAGGACACCATGGTATCTGGTCAAATGGACCCTGGGCCGTGGAACCAGTGCCACAAGCCTTTCCATGAACTCCATGGGTGTTAGCTTCATGGCCGTGGTTCCGTCATCCCAAGGTTTTTTGAATCTGTAAATCACATTGCCATGATCGTCCGTGGATAGCCGCTCCTCACTGACTGCGGGACGAGCGATATATCTGCAAACTCTCTCAAGCCGGTCACGCTCATGGGATTTGGTGGCAACGCCTGCGTGCAGTGAAAATCCTGAGTTCTTGGCGACAAGCCCCTTGGTGGCGGTGTGATCATTGTCTGTCGCAGCCCTAAGCACGATCGCTTTTTTGCCTTTGCTTTTGCCTGTGGCAAATCTGTAGGTTACTGATGTGGCTTGCAGTTTAGAGAGTGTATCTTCGTCTGGGATCGGTATTTGGAAGCCACCGTCATCGACATCGCGGATAATGATTTTTTGTCGTTCTAGGTATTTGGTGAGCTTAACGATGATTTTGGAAAGCACTTCTTCGATCTCTTTTACTGTTGGTAGTGGTGCCGCCCAGAAGTCGATAGGTTCACCATCAGTACCTAGCTCGTAGCAGCCATCGACGAATAGTTGGTGGAAGTGGATGTTCAGGTTAAGACTGCCACCAAAGCGCTGAATCAGGGTGACTGCTCCTGATTTGGAGTTCTTGGCTGTGAGCCCTGCTTTATTGCGGTAATGACTTCCGATCACAAGATTGGCGATATCCAGAGCTCTTGCCATGACTTTTGGTCTCACGGCTAAACACAGTCTTATTTGTACTGGAAATGTCAGTACCCATTGGCGGATGTTTTTGTGTGGCAATACATGGTCCACCAAATGGGCGGCGGTCTCTGACATCCGCCTGGCCCCGCAGCTGGGGCAGAATCCGCGTTTTTTGCAGCTAAAGGCCACCAGCATCTCATTGTGACAACTGGTGCACTGGGCTCGCAAAAATCCATGAGCCAGGATCCCGCAGCGCAAGTACGCTTCGAACTCTTTGATCACGAAGTCTGGCAGTGGATACCCCAGGTCTTGTTCAACCTGATCCTGAAACGAGAGCCAGTTGGACTGTACAAGCTTGTACAGATCTGTTTCTTCGGGTTGGTGGCGTTCGTAGGTGTACGTTTTTGGGGCGACATTTAGCATGGGCCCGGCACACTGTGCAATGTTCCGGCCGGACGGAGCACGTCCGATCAGCGGTCGTCATCTTGTACACGGCTTGTTCTGAAAGGCTCATCAATTGGTCAGCGAATCACTGCGATTGAGAGGTGGCACCACCTTGACTGCGATGTATTTGCTTTTGGATCCGGATCTAGCTGGTTTTGTCGGCGCTTCAGAAACCCCTTGAAAACTAGCCCGAGCCTGTCCTTTTAAAAACAGGTTCGGTTAGTCACATCCCTCACAAATTCTCGGCTAGCAAATAGGACTCATTAGGCAGCAACTTCAGGAAAAACAGTTGCTACTCGTTCTTCGGTGGCTACAGCTTTTGCCGCAGCCTCATCTTTCATCATGGCCGACTTTTCAGCCCATACCGAGCCATGACTGCCCGATTTCATGCGAGTTGACCCCCTCGTTTTCAACGAGCTGACCCCCCTGATTTCAGGGAGTTGACCCCCTCAATTTCACTGAATTGACCCCTCTATATTTGATCTGAGGGATCAGACCATGAGCGTTAACGACATTGGATATTACCTGTGGCAGCCCTCCTCTGGGGGTGGGCATGGCCAAAATGAGGACCAGTGTGGAAATTCGCAATCAAGTTCTAGAACTAAAAAAGCAAGGCAAAGGCAAGAAGGCCATCGCGCGAACATTGAAGATCGCACGCAACACAGCCTGAGTTCCAACTTTTCATCGCGGAAGAACTCCACCGCTTTGAAGAGTTGAAACATGAGAAATTCAAAGTCTTAGCCAACCTCTTCCAGAACCATCCTGATTTCAAGAACAAAATATTTCTCTGTGAAGCCCAGAAGGGGGTGGAGTTCCTGGGGTTTCATATTCGTCAAAGCAAAAGGACCATCAAACCCGCCAATATGGCCCGCATCAAAAAGCGTTTGCGGAAATTATCTCGACTGCTTAAAAATAAGGCCCAAACTCCAGAAAAAATTCGGCAGCGCATAGCCAGTTGGCGCGGGTATGCCTTGCATGGACAAGTCCGCTTTCAACTGGAACATCTTATTTCTTGGTGCGCTTTTGATCCGGAACTTCAGAGGATTTGTCAGAACGTTTTTTTTCCACCTTCAGAAGACCGCCAACCTGGTTCAGAGCCTCCACAATCAGCTTCGCAAAGCGAGCATAGCGTTTGGTATCAATCGCCTTCAGATCGTGAGATATGCGAATCAAAATGCGGCTTTTTTCAAGCTCTACAATCGTCGCCACTAAAGCCTTCTCCCGGCGAACCTCGGAAACGATGGCCTCGGTTAAATTCTCCACGGCCACTATCAAAGATAATGAAAGACGCTTTCCCACACTATACTTGTGAACCTTTGGAAACTGCGCATGGGCTCGCTCAAAATCAAGAACAAGATCATAGAGAGTTTTAAAAACCGGGAACAAATCAACACGATCTTTAGGCAAATTTTCTTCTGGCTTTTGCGTAGATTTTTCTTCAGACATAGCCCATGTGGGGCCTACTCGGCCCCACCCCCAAAATTAAATTTTTACCCCTAGCGAAAACAACATCGCGACCCGTAGGGGTTACTTACGGAGGTGGAGTAGTTGAACGAATCACAACCCGAGTTGCCCATCACTTGCCCGGTGGCGTTATAGAGATCGGCCACCCACTCCCAATTTCCTGTCATATTCGTGGGAAGACCTGAAACGCAGGCCATAGCCCACTCGCTCGCTGAACATAATCGAGCCTTTGTCGGTGTCTTATTATAACAAGCTGTTGTTGCATTTAACCAAGTTGCCGAAGCTTCTTCATTAGTCGAAATACAAAAGGCTTCGGCACTGCCACTGGTCCCAATCAAAGTAAATCCAGCAGGGCAACTTGTGCGACCTCCACCAGCAGCAGGGGGTTGACTACTCCAAGTCGTTCCATTGCTAGTTAAAACATTCCCCGATGTTCCCGGTGCAACAACTTGAACAGGGCTTGTTCCGTTGCCCAGAATGACGTTATTTGCCGTTAAACTTGCAGCCCCTGTTCCACCATTGGCAACCGGTAAAGTCCCCGTCACAGCGCTGTTAGAGGCTAAATTCACAGCACCAAATGCCAAGGCCGTTCCCCCACTGTCTACTCTTAAAACTTGATTGGCTGTCCCTTGGATATCTGCCACATTGGCTGTCGCATTTCCGGTAACACCTACTACTGATCGTGCGGCTCCTTGACGAAACTTAGCATTGGTCACGGCATTATTCGCAATCGTCGTCGCCGCTGTTCCAGAAGTGCTGGTTACATCACCACTCAAGGCCGGAAGACGAGCTGCATTCAAAATCCCTGTGGCTTGGGAACCAGAAAGGTCTACGGCATTTAATCCTGCTAATGTTCCTAAAGTCGGTTTATTTAGAATCTGAGCTGCACCACTGACCGCACTCCAGTCGGAATTCACTTGAGCCGCAGGGATCGTGGGTTTATCAGAAAGATCGTTGTAACTGCCACTGGTCGCCACTGTTGCCAGCGCCGGGAAATCACTAATTTGAGATTTGGTAATAGAAATATTCTGACAACTCATCACATCACCCACGGAATTATACACCAGGGTTTGATTGTTTGCACAACTGCTGGCAAATGAATTGGCCCCAGTCACTGTCGATCGTAAATCTGTCATCGCCACAAAGCCTGGAGTCCAATTATTTCCTCCAGCATAGCGTAAGACCTGCCCTGCCACATTGGCGGTGGTGGTAACTGCTTGACCTTTGATTTTATCAACCACAGTCGTTCCTTGGGGACCACTCACATCACCCGCTAAGGAACCACTAAAGCCACTGCCACCAACTTCCGCTACCGTGATCCAAGAGCTTCCATCGTAACGATAGATTTTTTGTAGATCTGTTGCCACATACATTTGGCCCGCTACTGGCGAGCCTGGCTTATTGCTGTCTAACCCTGCGGAAATTGAAACTACATTCGATGCAGTATCTGTTCCTGAATTTTGAACAGCCCCCGTAATGCGAGAGTCATCTCCGGCGGCTACTGTTCCCGCACTAACTCCTACATTTAAAGAAGCCGCACCACCAAGATTGGTCCAAGCCCCGTCACCTCTTAAGTAGGTCGTATTATCCGCAGTGCCTGACGTTGCCTTCGTTGCCAATGAACCTAAACCACTCACATCCGAATGCGACAACGTAACTGCCCCAGTTCGTCCGGCAACGCTTGTTACGGCACCACCTGCACTCACTGAAGCCCAAGTTCCATCACCACGAAGATAGGTCGTATTGTCTGCTGTTCCCGTTGGACTCATCGTCGCCAAAGACCCTAGACCTAAGTTCGTTCTCGCGCCCGCATCCGTCGTTGCTCCAGTACCACCATTGGCAATCCCTACTGTACCACTGACACTTGCCGCTGTGGTCGCTGTTGAAGCATTTCCAGAAATATTGATACCTGCTGACGTACCGCCCGAATTGAAGTTATTCAAAATTGCATCTAACTTCGTGAACCGATCAAAAATACTTTCGACATTTATTTTCGTAACACCTTTGGCATTGTTGATATTTACGAAGTCGTCATCAGACTTACTGTTTAATAGCTCTGAATTCACTGCAAAACCCACCGCGCGCATATTAAAATCTGCCGCAATATCTTCGCCCTGAAGATTTAAACGAACACGCAAAACACGGCGATCTATATTTGAAGGAATATAGCTTTGCCCTGTTCCTACGATATTATTAGCCTGATCCACGCATTTTAAGCCCGTGCGGGTGGTTTTATTATCCAGTACCTGACTGATGGATAAAACGGGCGAGGGATTACGAGTCCCCGGAGTCGCAGCACCACTATCACCTAAAACTAAATTTAGATATCCATTAGAGATATTTTTCCCCGTATGCTCTTCTTCACGCAGCACACAATGGTTCACAGGATCAAGGATCTGGGCGATGACTGTTACGCCGCTTGCGGTTGGATAACTTCCATCGGATTTTTTCATGACAGCCTGAAAGCTAATGCCCTTATGTTGCGCTGAAGCCTCAAAAGAAGCTCCGAAAAAAAGACTTAGTCCCAATACGGATGCTACGACGTACCACTTATTCATAGAAGACTCCTTCAAATTCCCACTGACTATTATTTATACTTTGAGTTTTTTCTGAAATTTCACCAAAGACCCCAGTCATTTGATAGTGTCCGGAAGTTACGACTTCACCATGGATAAAATCTGGATCTTTGCGATTGAGATTCTCAACGTCTATAGATTGAGAAAGTGACTGTATGTTTGCATCAAGCGAACAACCACTAAAAGCTATCAATAGCCCCATGTAAAAGAAAATTTTTTTTAAGGATATTAAGACAAAGTTATTGGCTTGAGTTGCTGAGTTGCTGAGTTGCTGAGTTGCTGAGTTGCTGAGTATAAAAGTACCAGACAGCTCTTGGCTGTCAAGTTCATCAATCATCAATTTTAAATCATTTAACTCACGCATTTTGTTACGTTCCCATAAGGTTATACTCTTACAAGCTTAAGACCTATCGGTGTTTCGTAAACAAAACTTTAAGAGCATTCATATTTGAGGCCAAAATCGTATCAAAATAAGAATGCCACAACTCGACAAATGTACTAAGTCACTTAAGACGTCAATGCCTCAATATCTTCTTTTTCACTTATCTTTGCTCCTTTCTCTCGCCTGCCTTCTATAACGGCAATCAATTCGGTGACCATCTGGTGCATTTCGTCTGATTTCTGTGAAAGAACCGTCGCTGCTTCCGCGCACTTCTGGGCCGAAGTCGCATTATTTTGTGTCACACCGTCCATTTCGTTGATCGCTTTATTTATATTACTCACACCTGAAGCCTGCTCATTGCTGGCGTTTGAAATTTCTGTACTAAGGGAAGTCAGTTTTTCAATCTCAATCACGATATCATTAAGCATCGTACCACTTGATGTAACTATCTTGTGACCGTTCTCGATCTTCTGAACACTCTCCGAAATAAGCGCTGCGATTTCTTTCGCAGATGTAGCACTTTTTTGTGCCAAGCCCCGAACCGCATCGGCAACCACAGCAAAACCTTTTCCTTGTTCTCCGGCTCGTGCCGCTTCCACTGCGGCATTCAAAGCCAAAAGATTTGTTTGAAAAGCGATGTCTTCAATCACTGTCACAATTTCTTCGATCTTTTTTGAACTGGTTGCAATGTCGTTCATAGAAAGAATCAGGTTATCAACTTCCTTCTTCCCTCCCTGAGCTTTATCTTGGGCCTTCATCGCTAGGTCTTTGGCTTCGTGAGTGTGATCGGCGTTAAGTTTAATCATACTAGACATTTCCTCGGTCGCCGCTGATGTCTCTTCGATGGAGGCCGCCGCACTCATAGATGATTGACTCAACGAGGTTGACGCTTCGGTTATCTCCGTACTCGAAACTGCAACCTGAGACCCCGCGTCCTGCAAACGTGTCGCAATCGAGTTCAAAGCATTCATGGGTCTTTTTAGAATTAAATAAGCCACGATAATTGCCAAAATCGACAAGCCCCCTGCCCATCCCACAATACCCCAAATTGCTTTCATCGTGGCCGCTTTAACTTCTGCCTTACTGGATATAATCGCAAAAACTCCATGCAGCTTCCCATCTTTCCAATTTTCCAGAGGGAATCCTAGAATATCCTTCCCATTGCCCCATGGCGATGTCTTTGGGTCTCCGTGACACACAAGGCAGCCTTGAGCTTCTGATAACCTCACTGGGCGATAAACTATAACCTGATCCCCTGTTGTATCTGTGAGTTCTTCAAGTTTTGGATCAGCTAAGAACTTTTTGAAAATCTCCAGTTCTGAAACCGTCGCCGTATTGTCTTTATTTCGAGGTTCATCTGAAAAAATACGGAATTTATAACCTTCTTTTTCGGCACCCTCCGCCCCCACCACCATTGCTGCAAAGATAGGAACTTGCTTTAAGACCATACTCTTTGTTTCTTTTGATAAATTTCCATCAGGATGATTTTTGACTGCATTTTCAACAGTGATATTTAACCCACCTTGAGAGGCAATATATCCTCGGACAGCCTCTAAGCGACTTAAGATCGCTCGTGACTTATCTTCTAAATCACGCTCCCCGATTGCTGAGATCCTGGATGCAGAAACTAAAACCGCCGCGACAGTACAAATCACGCAAGCCAAAGCCACGCTCAGAAGAACTTTCCTACTGAACTTCATTGAATTATCCTTTTGTTGTTGAATACAAATGATGGGTAATAAAAAAGTCGAGCCGCGTTTGGATTACCAAACACGGCTCTAAAATATTTCAAAAAGTAAACTATCGACTTAGACGATAGACGATAGACGATAGACGATAGACGATAGAAAAAATCTCGTCGCATCTATATTACTGTCAATAAAATCTTTCGCACATTTTGGCATACTAAATAAAAATAAATCTGTTCTTTGTTTCCAGTCTATTAAAGAAATCAAAAACTCGAGTAAATCTCGGGGTAAGTCTAGGTCCTGTTTTGTAATATTATCGTACACTTGAAAACTGATGCTTTTTCGCCAACTTTTACAATTAAAGGATGAAAATTATTCATAACCTCTTCCTAAAGCCCTCTTAAGATATAAATTACGGTGAATTTACCTGCTTATCTTGGTGGCACAAGCTTTGTAACACATAAAAGATGCTTGAAAGCTCTTAATTATTTAGGGAGAGACAATGGAGCATCTAAAAGCAAAAGTTTTATTGATCGAAGATGACGAGTCCTTTGTCGCAGGCTTCCGGCTTATTTTGCGAAAAACTTCTTTATCTATCGACTGGGCCGTGTCTGCTCAAGATGCTATTGCATATCTAAAGAAGAACGCAGACTATGCTGTCATAGTCATTGATAAACATCTTCCTAATATCAAGGGCGATGAGTTAGCTCTTAATATTCGTAAGCTCTACCCCGATCTTCAAATAATCTACACCACTGGCGACTTGACACATGAAACACTTACCGAACTCCTAAAAACAGGTGTCGCTATGGATTTCATACCTAAAGGAAAATCCACTGAAGACATCTTAAAACCCGTTCTTAAAGCAGTACAAATTTATCAAAACGAACGGCGCATACTCAAAAATGATGAAGTCTCAGGCATCGAGGCCGAGCAAAAACTTTTATCCGCAGGTATTGTCGGACGCTCTGAGGCTCTTTTAAAAATCCTCAAGCAGCGCGAAGCTTTTAAAAAACTACCTCTGCCGACCCTTATCCTGGGAGAGTCAGGAACAGGGAAAGAAGTCATTGCAAATGCTTTTGCTCAAGGAGTAACTGACATCCTCCCTGTCAACTGTTCGACTTATCTCAATCGCGAAAACATGATGGATTCGGAATTGTTTGGGCATATCCGAGGCGCTTTCACCGACGCTCACAAGGACAAGCAGGGTATTTTTGAGGTCGCCAAGGGCCGTATAATATTCCTTGATGAAATTCATCATCTTTCAATTTCTGGACAGGCCAAGCTTTTACGCGTCTTACAGGAGAAGAAAGTAACCCGCGTTGGGGATCATTCAGGCCATTCCATTTCTTGCGACTTTAAAATTATTGCCGCAGGAAAACCGGAGATTCTTAAAATGGTCAAAGATGGTTCGTTTTTGCCAGATCTCTATTTCCGTCTTGCGACCTATACAGTGAATATTCCCCCTCTCTCTGAGAGAACTGAAGACATAGAGCCCCTAGTGGAATTTTTTGCGAAAACACTACGCTATAAAACGAACATTCAGAAAAATTTTAGAGCTGCCACGATCCGATTGATGGAACAATACTCATGGCCTGGGGAAGTCCGAGAACTTCGCTCTCTTGTTGAACGTCTATTCGGCGAAACAAAATCTGACATTATAGAGCCTGCTGACTTTTTATCGTCACTAGCAAATAAGTTTCAGATCGCTCCACAACCGATGTCGGAGAATCTTGACTATGGGGCCTATATGAAAATGATTGAAACAAACTATTTGACCAAGGCACTGAGTCAGTCTGCCAGACAAAAAGACGCGGCTGCACTTGTGGGCTTAAGTACATCCACTTTTAACAATCGTCTAAAGCAACTAGGGATAGATCCTAATTTGTGGCTACGGCCCGAACTCAAGAAAATAAAACCCGAACTGGAACTTTCTTAAAAGGAGCAGAAAACTATGGCAACCCCAGAATCTTTACTCGTAGGAATTGCTTGTATTCTTGCACAATCAAACACTATGGAAGCCGCAAAGATTAGAGCAAATCTTTCGCCTGAACAAACACAACTCATCGAGCAACTTCAGCAAGAAGGCGTCTGCGAGAAACTAGAAAAATATTTAGAAGAAAATAAATGCATTCCCGACTCTGATATTCTCGTAAACTGTCATACTTGCCTAAAAACAACGACTATGACGAAAAAAGACGATGGCAAAGCATAGACGAATTTTCTTCGGAATCTGTCTTTTAATCTTAGGCGTACTCATGGGAGTTTTCACTATGAATAAAACCACGAACTCATACTCACAAATAGATACTTTGAGGGTTCGTTTTCCTATCGGGCGTCAAATGCCAGACCCGGCAAATATTGTTTGGACTGGGGAATGGTACTTATTAGATCACTTATCTTCTGGTCTCATTCAGTATGACTCAAATAAAGGTCTGTTTCGTAGCATGTTAGCTGACCGCTGGGAAATATCAGACAATAATATCCATCGGTTTTACATTAAAAAAGACATTGTCTTTAGTGATGGAACACCGATCACAGCACATGACTTTGCTGCGACCCTTAAACGTCTACTTATACGCAAATCCTCTTCACACTTCCCTCTTTGGGATTATGTGGAAGGATGCGAAAACCTCACAAGTTTAAATGACGACTGCTCTGGTTTAAAAATCGTCGATGACTATACATTAGATATAAAATTAAAAGGGCGCTATCGTTCTTTTTTATTGCAACTTGCCTCCCCAGAAACTGGGGTCTGGAGTGCTGCCGATATTACCAACGACGCGCAGTTAACTATCAAACCGAAAAGATTCTCAGGCCCTTACACATTAGAGTCTTTTGACCCATCAAATAAATTTGTACTTAAACGCAATCCATTGAACCAAATTTCTAAAGAATTTAAAGATTCACCTCAACGCATCGAAGTGCCATTAAATGATTTATCAATTTGTGAAGAAATGATGGCTAAAGGTGAGCTTGACGTTTTCCTTAAAGACCCTCTTCCAACGGGCGAGCGCGACTGGAAAAAGCTGGGAGTCGAAACTCTCAAATCATCACCGTCAACGCTGATCTATTTTTCGGGTGTCTCTAATTCAGATCAAAAAAGCAAAGTGGCTTTTGAAGTTATTCAGGATATTTGGAACAAGAGTCCATTTGACGGGTTATTACCCGCCACAAGTCTTCTGCCGTTTGAAAAAGCCTATAAGCTTGATGTGGAATCCATAAAAGATCAGCTTCCCAAAAGCACAGCGAAAGTCATTCGTCTGGGAATTCCGCATACATACTTTCAAAAGGATTTTTTAGACTACCTCGTGAATGTCTTTAAGAATCACGGATCAGATCTACAGCTTGTGACTCTGTCCCGCGAAGAGTATCCGCAAATGTTCGACAATCCTAAGGCCATCGAAAAAATAGACTATATTCTAGCGCCCTATGCCGCTTCAGAACGCTATCCAGCGGTGCAACTTCGTTTTATGACAGGGAAACTCAAGAAATCGCCGATTGATCTCAAAGAAGCTGAAACTCCTGAGCTTGATGAGAAGCAAATCCAAACACTCAAAGGTTATCAAGAATGGCTTTTGACTACTGGTCACATCGTGCCTCTTTTCTTTGAGAAAACCCTCGTTTTACATCAAGCAAATATCGACCTCGGAGTGCAAGAGGCCTCAGATTCTGAAATAGAACTCTGGCGAGCAAGAAGGATCAACAAGTGATCCAACCTCAACCCGTTCTTAGTGAAAGTGCGCTCACTCCATCGTCTTTGATGGTGTCTTGGTTTATTGATAACTCCAAGGCTCCATTAAAAATGGAAGAGCACAACATTGGAGGGCATAAATATTTTCTTTGCCTGTCCAGCTTTACTAAAAATGGCGAAGTGATCTCCGTAGGAGGCCGAGGGCAATCAAAGATCGAGGCCGCGACTAAATGTATAGGCGAATGGTTTGAGAGAAAAGCCGCTTTTGACTTCTTTAGCGCAAACCCGAGTCATGTTAATGCGAGGGCTTTAAAGGTAAATAAAGACGGAACTTTTTTTATCTCGTCACAGGAAGATAATTATCCGCTCCTACCTATGGAGTTTTGGACGACAAACGGCTGGGCTGTTCATACGGATCTAAAGGCATCTCAAAAAAATGCTTTCGACGAGGCCTTAGAACGTCATCTATTGGTGAGCAGCTTTTTACGCTGGGGCTGGCAAGGATTTATAAAAATTAACCAAGTCAGCGTCAAAGAAACACTTTTTACGTCTTGTCTATCTCGCTATAAAACAAGATCTCACTCCGCAGGGTTTGCAATAAGTAAGCATGTTTCGTCACCCGGTCTTAGTTTTGGGCACTTCAGTGAACGTTCTGATTCTATAAATCAATCAACGAAATGGACTCATGCACTTTATGAGGCCGCCGACAAATTGCAGCCATCTATGAAGGCCGATCAATCCTTAGATCCTATTGCGATTGATACCCGTTGGTATTTGGAAAACCAGACCGATTTCGACATAGCTCCTCAAAATACTCCTCAAGAAGTCATTGAGCTGTCTTCTTGTTATTTACACACCGTCGATCTTGCTCAAAAATACAATCTTCCATTTCCCCTATATGGTTCATTTATTTTTGGTGGAGACTTAATGCCTCTCTTCTTACCCAGAGAGTTGACCGCATCTGGGAGGGAATTTATCAAGACCCTGGCAAACTCTTTGGGTTTTGATGCCGTCATTCCCGAAAGGATGCCTGTTTTATGAAATATCTAAAACTTGCATCTTTATCCATCGTACTTGCAGTCATCACAATTCTGTCGGCTCGTTTTTTCAGTATCAAAATAACTGAATCTGCCGAAAACAAAAAAGTCTCTGAAATCGGTGCCATTATCACGAGCGAAGTCCAGACAGGCTCAATGGCAAAAGCCATTGAGAGCGCAAAAGCTCTTTTCAATCTGGCGTTTCCCGACCCGCTTCCCATCGTGCAAATTAAAGAGCAAAATCGCGCCTACGGAAGTGAGCCCTCCTCTTCAGACCTCAATCGTTATCGAAGCATTCAATTCGAGATCGAGGCAAGATCCGATATAGCTGTCACATTCTACGTTCAAAGAGCGAAAATATTAGATGCCTCTCTTGTGCCCTCTATTTTCATCAGTGGCTTGATTTACTTTGTCCTATTGTCTCTATTTGGGTGGATCGCTAAGCGCATTTCTATGGCCGCCCAAAAACGATTTAATACAGAACTGCAACAGGCTCTCGGCCTCTCAATAGAATCGACAGCCAACAGTCGATTAGGACAGTTTTTCGAGAAAATCGTTAATGGTAGCAGCGGCGGTCAAAATCTGAAAAAATCAATTCAACATTTGAAGCAAAAAATCGTCGAACAAAATCAGCTTTCTTTGATGACGGAAATAGAACTCAAAAAAAATGAGAGATTTATCGAGGTCGTCCGTCAAGTTCGTCACGATATTAGATCACCTCTACAAACGCTCATCGTCCTTGCCGAAGATGAGCAGGCTTCGGTAGCTCTTAAAAGACACATGACTCCGGTAATTTCATCAATCAATAATTTGATTGAAGATCTAGAAATCAAAGAAGAAATGGCCGACTCCTCAGAGCTAGGCCTTAAGATTCACATTGCCGAAGCTTTGATAAAAGAAGTTATCCAACAACGTCGCTTAATTTATGGGACGACTCAAATCGAGCTTAAAATAAAATCGGATTTTCTGACTGTCGTCCAAGTGAATCCACATCATTTTAGACGTGTTATCGGAAATCTTATACAAAATGCCCAGGATGCTATTTTAGCCAAGGGAATAAATGGACAGATTCTCATTGAGACTTTCCAACAAAACGGAAATCTGTGCATTTCCATCAAAGACAACGGCATCGGTATAAGTTCTGATATTAGATCAAAACTTTTCATTCCTGGCTTTACTCACGGCAAAAACGGCGGCTCTGGGCTTGGGCTATCTCATGCTAGATCTTGTATTCATAGGTGGAAGGGAGAAATTTCTATCGCTTCAAATTCAGACGGCGGCGCCACCGTTAGCATATTACTTCCCCAAATTCTTCCCCACGCACGATATATTGCAAGTCCTCCCCTTAAAGATCCACGGGTCAGCGTTGTTGTTGATGATGACCCGTTAGATTTTGCGCGCGTGCAGGAGGCTATAAAAGGCCCCTCGGTTTATTGCTCTAGCATTAAAGACTTTGAGAATTGGTTAGATTCTGTCCCAGATAAACAGGGCATTCAGATGATATTTGACTACAACCTGGGAGAAGACAGAACGGGGTTGGACATTCTAGAGACCCTGCCGTTAGATCAGCCCCGAGTCTTATCTACGAATGACTACGACGATCCTAGAGTGGTCTCGGCTAGTACTGAAGGCATTTATATTCTGCCGAAGGTGTTTCTGTCTTAAACATTCGTCAGCGCGAATATATTCATTTTAATAATTAAAACATTAGACTTTGAATACCTAGAAAGTAATTTAGCACACACCTGTTGGAGCTAAGAACTGGGCTCATTTATTGAAAATAAAGCTTTAGGTAGCGAGGAGTGCTATATGAAGTTTGATATCAAATTAAATCCTCTGGGATCTATAAAAATGATCAAATGGTTGACGGTTGTTAGCCTTTTTACTTTTACGCTTCTTATTCTGTCCCAAAGTGACACATGGGCTGCGGATCATTGCAGTAGCATCTTTACAACTTCAAAAGTCAAAGTAGAGAGCACCGCCAACCGCTCTGTTGGTAAAATTAGTCAGATCTTCGATCCTCAGATATCTAAGGAATTTTGGGCGACATTCAAGGAAGAAAACTTTCGACCTCAGGATGCAAATAAATTCCTAGAAGACTTTAAGCAAGCTTTACTACTTAAAAAAGGTTCTGATTCTTCTATTGAGAAAAAGGATTCTACAACAGGCGATCAGCAGCCATTTACAGTGCAGCTCAATCTATTCGACCAGTATTTACATTACAAATTCAGATATTCTGTGGCGGATCATGTGGGTCTTCGTACTTATCAAAGTATGGCATTTGCCACCGCATTTGAGAGCCATACTAGAGAATCGGGTCCTCGCCCTGATAATTCATCACTTTTGTCTCAGTATATGCGTGAGTTCGGTTTCAATGATAAAGAAATAGCCTTTGCGAAGGCTCTCGCAGAGCAAGATTATGTTGGCAGTTATTTGCGTAACGAAATTAAACTAGAAACATTGGTCTCGAAACTAACACTACAAGCAGATAATGCTGGCCTACCTCTACAGGATTTTGCCGCAAATCAGCTTTTGTATTTTACATCCCATGCTTATTCAAATTCGGCGTGGCATCCATATTTTCACAAGAATGATGATGGGACTTTAGTTCCACGCAATTTCAGATTCGAGCGAATATTTGAGGCCCTTAAAGGGTCAACAAACTCAGGACCCCAAGATTATTTTTATCATGTAACCCCGATGGCAAATATCAAATCCATTGCGGAGAAGGGACTTATCATCAACTACCTACCTAATTGGTTAGATATGGCTGAGCCCCGTGAATATTCCAAGAAAGGGGTTTTCTTCTCGGCGAGTTTAAAGCGCGCAAACACCTGGCTGGATCTGTATAAAAGCCGCTTAGGAGACAAGAATCATGGGGGAGATTTTTCAAACTCCTTGCTGACTCCGACCTTAATTAGAACCAAAGCGCGATATGATTTCATCAAGCAAGATGAACTTGCGGGAGGAGCTGAAGATATCATTTATAATGGAGACCTCCGCCCCGAAAATTTAGAGTTTTGGAATGGATTGGCTTGGATTGATATGAGTAAATCTCTAGGAGAGTTGAAGCCTGTTACGAGTTTTCCAAAAGATCCAGTTCCATCAATATCTACATCTGTTCGTTATGATGGGGTTCGAACTAAATCTGTTTTACAGCCGTAATGGTGCTACATATGCTCAATGACCTGACACTCAGACTGTTGCAAGAAGTGGCTTTTATATAAAATCGCTCAAAATATTTATTCCTTATTCCCTCCTCTAAAAATCCCAATTTTAGGACACCTTTGAAGTCCCTTTACGTCTGAATTACATTTCAAAGACGTTTTCTTTCAATTTCATTCCAAAAATCCAATTTCTCGGATCACATCCCATTTTTCGAATCAAAATCTAGAAATCCCATTTTTGGGATTTTCTCCAAAACTCTCAAATTCATATCTCTTTCTAATGGCTTAGAGACGTTGGCCTACTTTCCCCGCTTTTCGCTCAAGGGATCTCCTGTCTTGGCAATTAAGCCAGATCAACAAAGGAGAATTTCCTATGACAACAACAATCTTTTCCGCACGTCCTTGGACTCACAAAGACGGTTCTTTATTATCCGATGAACAGCTTAAGAAAGTTTCTCGCAACTGGTCCCCTGAAACCTGGGAGCAATTCTTAACCGAAACTGTCGAGCAAGAGACCTCCTATCAAAGAGATATGCCCGCCTTCGTATCTCAAGCAGCTCTGAACTCTTTCTCAGAAACTATTTGGGAAGGTCAAGACAGTGACAGGATGGATCAAGTCGCTAAAGGTTTGCGCAGAATATGCCGCGATCATCTAACGCCCCAGCAACAGCAAATTATTCGCTCGACCTACTGGCACGGCCAATCTGAAAGACATATCGGCCAAATGTTAGATATTAGTCGCTCCTCAGTGAGAACTCAAAAACAGCGATCCTTGGAAAAAATTAAAACCCAAATCGAAGAACAACGTCTTTTAGAAGATGGGCGACAAGTTTTAAAAAAAGGAAAGTCATCATCGACACTTACAAAAAAACCTATCGCCAATTCCTCCAATAATGAAGGGCGTAACAAGGATACCGCTCAAGAATTTTATCATGCAGAACTTGAAAAACCACAATTTACTTTCAGAACGGGAGGAACTTTTTGAGATCACTCAAAGAGCAAATGGTGATGTTCCCCACTCAAGAGGCACTAGGTATAGATGAATACCAGCGAGTCATTGAGAAAGCCTTAAAAACTCTCGACGAAACCGAACGTCGAATCATCTTTTTAAGATTTTGGGAGCCCCACACCATTGCACAAGTTGCAGATAGGATCGGCGTTGCTTGGGAAGAAGCAGATCAACTGATCGACTGTGCAGTTCAGAAAATTCAAAAAGAGATCAAAAAACACAAAATGAAGGCCAACGCCTAAAGGAACTTATGAAATTTATCACACGCATTATCCGAGCATTCGTCAGGTGGCTCGAAGAAACAGACTTTACCTATGACCGTTTCATCGAGCTTGAAAGTAAAAAACATATTCGCCGAGGAGGCTAATTTATGAACACACAAATTTCTGAAAAACGTCATCTAGTCATCAATCACATGGAACAAGACCGACCTTTTCGCATCGTCGGCACAGCGAAGAAAAAAGACAATGAAAATCACTATGCTCTTTTCTTAAGAATCCTCCCCGGTATTCCATACTACATCGTGCCTCATCGAGAACGCGCTGGAGAATTTCTTGTCTTCTCTGGGAAGAAGAAAAAGGAAGATGGCAGCCTGGTCTTCTTTTGTAAGATCGGCTCAGCCCTTCAGCTCTTTAACAAAAAGGCTATCGAAGTTCATCTGCCGGATCTTCGCCAAGTCTTATATGTTTCTTTAAATCCAGAATCGCAAAAAGCATCAGAGGGTGAAGCTGCCGCATAGGCAGCCTCACGGCCTTCTACAAAAACAATCTTAAAACTCAACTCACCTATTTTGAACCTTCCGTCAGTGAAGGTTTAGGAGGTTTATTTATGCAGATTAAACGTCTGTACCGCTTAGCTATTGCCTTTCTTCTAGCTATGGCCCCTAACATTCTATCGGCCAGCGTCGAAGGCTCTCTTGAAAGTGTTCGTCAAACTATGGTCGGTAAAGTGGGAACCCTTATTGCTATTTTAGGATTTATCTTTGCCGGATTTAGTTACATCACGGGCAACCCAAATGCCCGAAGCCATTTAGTTCTAGCAGTTATCGGTGCCTTTGTTCTTTTCGGAGCAAGCTCCATCGTTAGCTTTATTCAAACAATGGTGCATTAAAGAAACCGCACAAATGGAAATCAGCACATCCACCGTTTATAAGTGTCTAGAGAAAAAGACATTGATCTTCGGTTTTGAAATCATGGATCTGTTCGTTCTAAGTTTTATTCTCTGTCTTCTCAACTTTGTCTTTAACGATTCAGCATACAAACTCTTTTATACATTTATCCCAACTTTTGCGCTGGCCGCAGGCTTGCGAATTACGAAAAGAGGGCAAGCCGACGGTTTTCTTGTTCACTGGCTTAGATACCACCTAACCCCGGGGATCATTCAAGCTTTCCCTTCCGCAACACAAACAAACGAACTTTTAAAAATCAGGAAATCCACATGATAGATGCAAGTCTTGCAAACCGCCTTCAAGTCTGGGGATTTGAAGACGGGATAACCGTTTTTAAAGATTTCAGTCTTGGCGCAGCCTTTAAAATATCTATAAGAGACATTTCTTGCGATACTGCCGAGAAAAGAAATCATATTAAAGAAGAGATCAGACAATTCCTCAATGGGCTTCCACAGGGACTTTCTTTGCAGTTTATGCAAGAAATTACCCCTGGAAATTCTGAAGTCATTCAAAAGCACTTAAATCTCACTAAAGACAATGTTCCAGAAGCGATCAAGAGCATTACTCAAGAGCGAGTCAGTATTTATTCAGAACTTGATAAGTCGGGATGGCTGCCGCAACAAAATCTATATATTTTTGTCCGTAAACCCTTTGAGAACTCACCTCAAAAAACTGGCTGGCTTTCTATTTTTTCTAAAAAGAAAGCCGAACTCTCAGACAGGCTCTTACAAAATGAAGTCCACCATTTTGCGAGGATATTAGAAAACGTATCTGCGGCACTACATCAACTGAATGTCCAAGCTGATCGCCTGCCAGAACAAGAAGTTTTTAGATTGCTTTACGAGCAATGGAACCCTCAACAGAAAATATCAGCACCTCAAATGTCAACTCAGGACATTCGTGACCAAGTTGTTCTCACTGACGTTGTTATCGGGCTCGATCACTTCCTGATGGGCAAAAGTCACCATAAGGTTATATCCCTTAAGCTCTTACCGGAAATCACGCATGCAAGCCTCGCCGAAGAACTTCAAGATCTTCCCTTCAAATCAAAATTGTTTTTATCAGTACAGGTAGAAGATCAAAATAAAGAAATTGAAACCCTACAGCTTCAAAGGCGCATGGCTTACGCTTCTGTCGTTGGCAAAAAAGGCGTTTCCGATCTTGAAGCACAGGCAAAACTCCAAGATATTGAGGGAATCTTAGAAGAGGCCATCAACGGAACTGAAAAGATTTTCCGCTTCGCACTAACTATTGTTTTAAAAAGCGAGAACCCCGAAGAACTAGAAGACCAAACAGCGGCAACTCTCGCCCTCTTACGCCAACTCAACGGTGCTGAGGGAATGTTAGAAACCGTGGCCGCCTTTGATGTATTTTCAGAGGTCTCGCTTCCCAACGCCCGAGCGAAAGAACGTGCTCTTAAAGTTAATACAAGTGTTCTTGCCGACTTTATTCCTATTTATGGACATTGGAAAGGTCACGATAAGCCGAGCGTATTACTTCGCAGATCCGACGGCGGGCTTCTACCTTTTGATCCGTTTGCGGAGTCACTGACTAGCGCCAATATGGTAGTGAGTGGAGGCTCCGGCTCTGGAAAATCATTTTTCGCAAACCTCCTGATTTCTCAAATGCTAAAAGAATCCCCGAAAGTGTTTATTTTAGATATTGGGGGCAGCTATCGGCGGGTGTGTGAAAATCTCGGAGGACAGTATATTGAGCTTGGTCTGAAGTCTGATCTAGCGATTAACCCTTTTTCGTTTGAAGGCATTAGCTCTGGAGCAAGTGAAGAAAAAACTCAAAAGCTCAAGTTCCTTGTAACATTGGTGGAGCTGATGACCAAGGAATACGATCAGCGAGGACTTGGCAAACTAGAAACTTCTGAAGTCGAAAAGGCCATTTCGACGGTCTTATCTGAAGAGAAAGAACCAAGACTTTCTCATCTGATGAGAAAGCTATTAGATCACGAAGATAAAGAAATTCAGCGTTTGGGTAAAATCATGGGGCTATGGTGCGGTGACTCACCTTTTGGAAAACTCATTGATCGCCCCACTACGGTCAACTTTAGCAAAGACGTCGTGTGTTTTGATCTAAAAGGTCTGGAGTCTCATCCAGAGCTGCAATCAGTTTATCTTTTTATTATCACAGACCTAATTTGGCGTGAGGTTCAAAAAGATAAAACTCAAATGAAGATCACTGTTTTTGACGAATGCTGGCGGCTATTGCAAGACCCATCGGCGAGTTTATTTATTGGTGAAGTTTTTAGAACTTTCAGAAAATATAAAGCTTCAGCGATAGCCATTAGTCAAACTATGGACGACTTCGTAAATAGCAACGTGGCCTCTGCGATCTTACCAAATGCACCGATCAAATGGCTACTCAAACAAAAAGAGGCTAGACTTGAGCTTTTAGAGTCTTCACTTCGTCTCAACGAAAGAGAACTTTCAATCATTAGCTCGTTGACCTCCGTTAAAGGAAAATATTCCGAAGTCTTTCTGATGGCAGGGGAAAATAGAAAGCTGATTCAAGTCGAAGCCACACCTCTTGAATATTGGCTCTTTACAACAGACCCCGCAGACTATGCGCTACTTGAAAAAACCAAACAAAGTAAACCCGAACTGTCAGATTTTGAGATCTTGAAGTCTCTTGCTCTTTCGCATCCTTCAGGCGCTCAAAATTCAAGAAAGGAGGCCGCTTGAAGAAATTTGCTCTTATTCTTATAACAAGTGTCAGTCTCGTTTTCGCTCCCCTTAAATCACGAGCTGATCTATTCGGCGGCGACGTCGCTGTTTTAACTCAGATTCTCCTCCAGGCCATTAAACAGCTTTACGAACTTCAACGAATCGTACAGACGGGGCAAGACACCCTCTATTTAATGAGAGATATAAATCGAGGCATCAATGACTCGATGAAACTTGTTGAAAGCCTGGGGCCATACATAGACCCCGGACTTTACAAAGAACTCAAAAAATTTGACGATCTCCTAAAGCACCTTGAAGGAACTTATGGCGTGGTCGTTGACTCTCCAGATAGACAGCCCCAGGAAGAAACAGACCGGGTCGTTTCTGAAGGGATTTCACTAAATAACAGCCTTTATGACTACGCCAAAGAATTAGATCAAGTCGGTGAACGCATAAAAACCTATTCGCATGAGGTCTCCCCCGGTGGGGCGCAAAAGCTAACGGCCCAGTCCCTCGGGGTTATGATTCATATTCTTAATCAAAATCTCCGAGCTACGGCAACAGGCCTTAAAATCCAAGCGCAGGGCCTGGCATTGCAAAATAAAAAAGAGAAGCAAGAAACAGAAGCCTTCTTAGGGCAAGCTCGTCTTTTAAAAAGAATGATGCAAACAAAAGAGGCTAAATTTGAATTTCCGAGGTTTTAAATATGGACGTTTCATGGTTAGCCAATGAAGCAAGGACTCTCCACGAAGTTTTTGCTTCACTGTTTTATATCTTGATTCTAACGATGCTGACCTTAGCTGTGATGCTTGAATACTTTAAACTCCCCGTTGGAGGAACACCTCAGTTTGTGACTCTTATTGGACGTGTTTTTATAGCCTCGGTGTTATTTGTCGCTACACCGGAAATTATGAACACGCTAGCAAGTCTCACGGATGCTTTCACTGCTGACTTAGGATCGTTGACAAACTTTAAACTGGTATTTGAACGATTAGGAGAAAAGCTTGATAGTCTTTCTTGGTCTTGGGTCTCTGTAAAAGACTCTGTCATCTTGTTGATTTCATTTTTAACTTTTTTCATTCTTTATCTAGTCGTTTACTTCGCAGATGCCATGTTTATGTTTGTCTGGATGATTTTATATATAATGTCTCCGGTGCTTATCGCGCTTTATATACTGCCCGCGACCTCTGGAGCTACCACAAAACTTTATAGATCACTTGTCGAAGTCTGCATTTGGAAAATACTTTATTGTGTCTTTTCAGCGCTTTTGTGGAGCTTTGCAGTTTCCGACATTAACAAGCCCGATGCAGAAATAAATTTTTTAACGGCAATAATTCTAAATCTCATGCTCGCTTACTCCGTCGCAATGACGCCTAAATTAACGGCTAGCTTTCTAGGGGCTGGAATTTCTGAAGTCGCTAGTTCCTTCGGTGGAGCCCTTCAGAATGTGGCAGCACTCACCCCCCAAGGAATAGCAACAAAGCTTCCTGCACGGGCGATGGCAATTTATCGCGGTGCTAAAAGTGCGGGCAGCAAGGCAATCAATGCGGGAAGATCCCTCAATGAGTTTAGAAAAAAAATGCCTCAACGAAAACCCCGAACACCTCCCAGAAGATAGGAGCTTATAATCTATGAAATTTGACACGGCTTGGAACTCCCTAGAGAAAGAGAATCGAAATCTTAAAATTCTAACAATAGCTCTTTGCACACTGGCGATCTTTTTAACCGTTACGCTGACAAGTGCTTTAACAAAAGATCCTCTTATTATCGAACGAGCCTGCTACTCTTCGGCTGAGGATAGGAATTTTAAACACCGAATTTGGCCATACGATCGTCTAGCTATCCCGTAGATCTTGATAAAATTGTGTGATTGTTGGGTCTGATTGGCAATGAGTTTCACGAAATTTTGGATTTGGGGTTCTGGTTTCGATTTTCCGCAGTTGTTTTCTCAGATTTTGAATAGAAGGATCCATGGCGGCTGATTTGCCACGGCATGCTCTAGCGCTACAGCTGGAACATGTGGCCGTTTTAGTCGGCGTATTGATTAAAATTGTCGAAGCTCATTTCGAAGTGTTGTTGAAAGTCGTCCCCGAAATAGTTCCCCTGCTTTGGCGGGCCTCTGGCTGGATGCAGGGGTGGTGGTTTCGTTGGTAACCCCAGGTGGTCCAAGATTTTGCGAATCACTTTGGGATCTTCGATGGCTGCAATCATTTTCATTTTGCCGCCGCATTTGATGCATGTTTCAACGTCGATATTGAAGACTCGCGATAAGAGCCTCGCCCAGGGAATATTTTTCCTCTTCATCTGTAACTGTTGAGGTCCGATGACTTGGTCGACTTGATCCAGACTGAGCACTGGTGGTGCCGGTGGTTTGGGAACGATTTGTTTTCTGTATTTGTAATGTGGACCAAGGACACCATGGTATCTGGTCAAATGGACCCTGGGCCGTGGAACCAGTGCCACAAGCCTTTCCATGAACTCCATGGGTGTTAGCTTCATGGCCGTGGTTCCGTCATCCCAAGGTTTTTTGAATCTGTAAATCACATTGCCATGATCGTCCGTGGATAGCCGCTCCTCACTGACTGCGGGACGAGCGATATATCTGCAAACTCTCTCAAGCCGGTCACGCTCATGGGATTTGGTGGCAACGCCTGCGTGCAGTGAAAATCCTGAGTTCTTGGCGACAAGCCCCTTGGTGGCGGTGTGATCATTGTCTGTCGCAGCCCTAAGCACGATCGCTTTTTTGCCTTTGCTTTTGCCTGTGGCAAATCTGTAGGTTACTGATGTGGCTTGCAGTTTAGAGAGTGTATCTTCGTCTGGGATCGGTATTTGGAAGCCACCGTCATCGACATCGCGGATAATGATTTTTTGTCGTTCTAGGTATTTGGTGAGCTTAACGATGATTTTGGAAAGCACTTCTTCGATCTCTTTTACTGTTGGTAGTGGTGCCGCCCAGAAGTCGATAGGTTCACCATCAGTACCTAGCTCGTAGCAGCCATCGACGAATAGTTGGTGGAAGTGGATGTTCAGGTTAAGACTGCCACCAAAGCGCTGAATCAGGGTGACTGCTCCTGATTTGGAGTTCTTGGCTGTGAGCCCTGCTTTATTGCGGTAATGACTTCCGATCACAAGATTGGCGATATCCAGAGCTCTTGCCATGACTTTTGGTCTCACGGCTAAACACAGTCTTATTTGTACTGGAAATGTCAGTACCCATTGGCGGATGTTTTTGTGTGGCAATACATGGTCCACCAAATGGGCGGCGGTCTCTGACATCCGCCTGGCCCCGCAGCTGGGGCAGAATCCGCGTTTTTTGCAGCTAAAGGCCACCAGCATCTCATTGTGACAACTGGTGCACTGGGCTCGCAAAAATCCATGAGCCAGGATCCCGCAGCGCAAGTACGCTTCGAACTCTTTGATCACGAAGTCTGGCAGTGGATACCCCAGGTCTTGTTCAACCTGATCCTGAAACGAGAGCCAGTTGGACTGTACAAGCTTGTACAGATCTGTTTCTTCGGGTTGGTGGCGTTCGTAGGTGTACGTTTTTGGGGCGACATTTAGCATGGGCCCGGCACACTGTGCAATGTTCCGGCCGGACGGAGCACGTCCGATCAGCGGTCGTCATCTTGTACACGGCTTGTTCTGAAAGGCTCATCAATTGGTCAGCGAATCACTGCGATTGAGAGGTGGCACCACCTTGACTGCGATGTATTTGCTTTTGGATCCGGATCTAGCTGGTTTTGTCGGCGCTTCAGAAACCCCTTGAAAACTAGCCCGAGCCTGTCCTTTTAAAAACAGGTTCGGTTAGTCACATCCCTCACAAATTCTCGGCTAGCAAATAGGACTCATTAGGCAGCAACTTCAGGAAAAACAGTTGCTACTCGTTCTTCGGTGGCTACAGCTTTTGCCGCAGCCTCATCTTTCATCATGGCCGACTTTTCAGCCCATACCGAGCCATGACTGCCCGATTTCATGCGAGTTGACCCCCTCGTTTTCAACGAGCTGACCCCCCTGATTTCAGGGAGTTGACCCCCTCAATTTCACTGAATTGACCCCTCTATATTTGATCTGAGGGATCAGACCATGAGCGTTAACGACATTGGATATTACCTGTGGCAGCCCTCCTCTGGGGGTGGGCATGGCCAAAATGAGGACCAGTGTGGAAATTCGCAATCAAGTTCTAGAACTAAAAAAGCAAGGCAAAGGCAAGAAGGCCATCGCGCGAACATTGAAGATCGCACGCAACACAGTGAAAAAAATATTAGAAGAGTCTGAGTCGTCACTAGCGACATCAGAGTCTCCAGCGTGGGCTCAGAAAATCAATTGGGACAACGTCCGATTTCAAGTGGGACGAGGCGTACAATTCAACATTCTTCATCGGGAAAACACTGATGCTAACGAAGTCAGTTATTTGAAGTTCTGGCGTTACTATCGTTCGCAGTTTCCAGAAAACAAAAAAGTCACAATGGTTCTTCACCACAAGCCTGCGGAGAAGACTTTTTTCGATTTCACCGACGGCTTGTACATCACAGATCGAAAGACTGGCGTGAAAACTAAGACACAGCTTCTTTGCGGCGTACTGGCTTTTAGCAGCTTAACATTTGGCGAGTTCGTCGAAGACCAGAAACAACCCAATTTAATTCGCGCAATGGAAAATTGTTTTCGTTACTTCGGTGGCGTCACGCCGTATGTAACAATTGATAATTTAAAACCTGGAGTCAAAACGGCTCATATTTATGATCCAGAAGTGAACCCTGGTTTCGTTGAATTCTCAAACCACTGGGGGTTCGCAGTTATTCCAGCAAGGCCCTATAGCCCACGTGACAAGGCTAAGAATGAAGCCGCAAACGGCGTTGTTCAGCGTCAGTTTTTCCAAGAGTTCAGAGATAAAACTTTTTACTCTTTGGTAGAACTTAATTCTGAGTTTCGCAAATACTGTGATCACTTGAATACAACAGTAATGAAAGACTACGGCGTCACTCGTAGAGAGCGCTTTGCAACTGAATTGCCGCTCCTTCTTCCGTGTGCTTTGGAGTCCTTTGAAGTCTCAAATTGGAAGGAGGCAAAGGTTCATGCTGACTGCCATGTGCAAGTGAATAAACGGTTTTATTCCGTTCCTCATGAATACATTGGTCACTCCGTGAAAGTTCGCCTCAAAAATAAGATGATCGAGATTTTCAACACTAATCTTGAATCTATCGCAGTACACGCGAAGCTGACTGGACATGATCTTTATTCAACCGTGGAAAGTCACTACCCAGAACAGAAGCTCGCGGTCGCAAGATTTGAAGTGAAGCACGCATTGGCAGAGGCGGCTAAGGTTGGTCCGGAAACTACAAAACTTGTAGAACAGCTTATCTCTGGCGATCGCCCTCTGCACTTGCTTAGAAGAGTTCAAGGAATTTTACGTCTTCAGCAAAGCAAGAAAGTATCAAAAGAGTCTCTGGAGTATGCCGCCCAAATGGGAATGAAATTTAATAGAACTCAATATGCCTACATCAAGTCCGTCGCAGAACAATACCAACAAAATGGCCACCGAAGATTATCAACAGTTCCCAAACGAGATGCCGAAACAATTCACTTACATCACCAACACTAACGAAAGGAATATTTTATGAATGAACAAGTCAGGCAAGTTGCACATCAGCTGCGGCTATTCGGTGTACACGCAGCCTTTGAACAACGCGCCCTTGAGGCAAGTGGCAAAGGATTATCGCATCTAGAATTTTTGCGCCTTATACTCGAGGACGAAGTTTGCAATCGCAAGAACAGATCCGCACAAGCGCTCTTGGCGCGAGCAAAATTCCGCAGCCAGGTTGACTTAGAAGACTGGGATATGTCCGCAGATCGCGGCATAACGAAACCAAAGCTGCGTGAGTTGGCAGGACTTTCCTTTTTCCACGCACTGGAAAATCTTTTGATCGTAGGAAAAACAGGTCAAGGCAAAACTCATCTTTCAATGGCAATTGGCCGCAAGCTGTGCCAAGAAAATATCTCGGCGGTGTTTCTACCTATGAACTTTATGTTTGAAGAAGTTCTTGCAGCTAGAACCAGTGGCAAATATCTCAACTATGTTCGCAAGCTCACTCAATCAAAGGTTCTGGTCTTTGATGACTTTGGACTTCGAAACTATACGCACGAGGAAGCTACTGTTCTGGTTGATATTTTAGAAGACCGTCATCGCAAGGGATCGGTGATCGTGACCTCTCAGGTTGAGCCTAAGGGTTGGCTGAAACTTTTTGAAGATCCAGTAATTGCCGAAGCCATCGTAGATCGCCTGTTGAACCCAAGTCAGAAGATCCATTTGCAAGGCCCAAACTTCCGGGAAAAATTGCAAAGAAAACTTCCTGCGGGAAAAACTATTGAAAAAGAAAATTTGCTGAAATAAAAAGCAGCGTCGCTACGCTCCGGGGGGGTCAGTTCCCTGAAAACACCGGGGTCAACTCATTGAAATCGAGCACATTCAGCCCCGGGGGCAAAACGCGACGGTATTTGCCGAACATAGTAACCACGGCGACGGTGCCTTGATTGACCGTTACAAATAAGCCTCCAATAATTGAAACGACTAAAGCAATAATTAAAACACCAAAAAAGCCCAAGCCTTCAAACATACTTACTCCCTTCGAGTTCATTGAGATAACTTTAAAAGTATCGATAACAAGGCTAGCAAGCTTACTACCTCCATGTCCACGATCATACTGGTAGTGACATTCAATCTATGCAATGAATTGATGCGTCACGTTTCTAAACGAATATTAAAGTTTATTTCCAGAATTCCTGCAGTATTCTTAAAGAATCAGCTTCTAGGAGAACGGCATGAAAAAGCAATACCCCCACTTATTGACTCCCCTTGATCTAGGTTTTACTCAATTGAAAAACCGCGTCCTCATGGGATCTATGCACACAGGTCTTGAAGAAACAAAAAATGGTTTTCAAAAGATGGCTGCCTATTTTGCAGAACGTGCTAAAGGCGGAGTCGGACTGATTGTAACTGGTGGAATTTCTCCGAACCTTGCTGGCTGGGTCGCCCCCTTTTCATCTCAACTCAGTTTTCCTTGGCAAGTTCGCAAGCATCGACTGATCACCGAGGCCGTACACGCAGCCGGTGGAAAAATTGCTCTTCAAATTTTACATGCTGGTCGCTATGCCTATCATCCATTTGCAGTAGCACCGTCAGCTATCAAAGCTCCGATCAGCCCTTTTAAGCCTCGTGCCTTAACCAAATGGGGGGTCGAGCGCACCATTAAAGATTTTGTGAACTGTGCACGCCTTGCTCAAAGAGCTGGATATGATGGCGTGGAAATCATGGGCTCTGAAGGATATTTGATTAATGAGTTTATTGTCGCAAAAACTAATAAACGCACAGATCAATGGGGTGGCAGCTATGAAAATCGAATTCGCTTTGCTGTCGAAATTGTTCGTCGAACTCGCGAAGCCGTTGGAACCAACTTCATAATCATCTTCCGTTTATCGATGCTCGACTTAGTAGAGGGCGGCAGCACTTGGCAAGAAGTGGTTCAATTGGCCAAGGCTATTGAAAAAGCGGGAGCCACAATCATCAATACGGGAATTGGCTGGCATGAAGCGCGGGTTCCGACAATTGCCACCATGGTTCCTCGGGGCGCTTTCACCAAAATCACTCGCAAACTAAAATCAGAAGTAAAGATCCCGCTTATCACAACGAACAGAATCAACATGCCCGAAGTTGCTGAAAAAATCCTAAGCGACGGGGATGCTGATATGGTTTCAATGGCTCGCCCTTTTTTGGCGGACCCCGAATTCGTAAATAAAGCCGCCGAAGGCAAAGCAAACGAGATCAACACATGTATAGGCTGCAATCAAGCTTGCCTAGATCATATCTTTAAGCAAAAAACAGCCTCGTGCTTAGTCAATCCCCGAGCCTGCAACGAGACTGAACTGAACTATTTACCGACAGCAAAAACTAAAAAAATAGCCGTCGTAGGCGCTGGCCCTTCGGGACTTGCTTTTGCTACGGTCGCTAAAGAGCGTGGCCACCATGTCGAGATCTTCGATCAACAAAGCGAGATCGGTGGGCAGTTTAACTTAGCCAAACAGATTCCCGGCAAAGAAGAATTTTATGAAACACTTCGCTACTTCAATACCAAGATTCAAAAGCTGCAGATTCCACTTCATTTACATAAAAAAGTAGAGGCCAGTGATCTGATATCCAAAGGCTATGACGAAGTCATCTTGGCAACCGGAATCAAGCCACGCACTCCGGCTATCGACGGTATCCAACACGAAAAAGTGATTTCCTACGTTGATTTACTCAGTGGCCGTAAACAGGCTGGTAAAACCGTCGCAATTATCGGAGCTGGTGGAATCGGTTTTGATGTCGCCGAATTTTTGACAGAAAAAGACCATTCATTATCTATGGACCCCGTAGCCTTTGCTAAGTATTGGGGAATTGACTTGGAAATAGAAGCTCGAGGAGGTGTCACGAACACCACTCGGCAAATCCACCCACCCGAGCGCCAAGTTTATCTGATGCAAAGATCTGATAAAAAAATGGGAGATGGATTAGGGAAAACAACCGGCTGGATTCATCGAAGTATGCTGAAGGATAAAAAAGTCCAAATGCTTACCGGCGTTCAGTATTTAAAGATTGATGATGCTGGATTACACATCAGCGTTCGAGGCGAAACAAAAACTCTCGCCGTAGACAGTATTATTCTGTGTGCGGGCCAGGAGCCACTTAGAGAGTTGCAGGCAGAACTGCAAACTGCAGGTCTTTCAGTTCATCTTATTGGCGGTGCCGATGTGGCCTCAGAACTTGATGCCAAAAGGGCGATCGACCAGGGCTCCCGTCTTGCGGCCAGACTGTAGCCTTTAAATTTGCGCCACAGCGCTTGCGCCCTATTTTGCAAGAGTGCCCAACAACTTGACGGCTAGTTTGAATTATTCTCGGCTTTAGGGCCGATTCGCCCTGGCACAGGCTTCGCATAAGTACGACTCCGAAATAAGTGCTGTGGTTGAACCGCTGTAGCTTACAGCTCAGCCAACAAATGCACCTTAATAAAAAAGGAGTCCCTATGAAAGCTTTAGTTTCTTTAATGGTTGTATTTGCTGCTGTCGGTGCCCAGGCTCAAGATTCCTTGACTGCGAAATACTCGAATGCCGAGGGTTGTAAAGTCGAAGTTGAGCAAGCCAGAAATGGCGCAAGAATTTATGTCCAGGATTCAAAAGGCCAATCTGCCTTTCTTGGCATTTTAAACGACTACTCATCAGGCGATATCGCTGCATTCTGCAAAGATGCCAAGGTTGCCCTGGATAAGGAAAAGTTAACCATTACATTATCCTGTGGAGAACAAGAGGAAAGTGGCTCCCTTTCGACTCGTGGAACGGCTGTTTTGGACGCAACAAATGGTCTAAGCTCAGTTAAGGTCAAAGGCCAAGTTAAAAGACTTTTTGGCTGGAAAACTGACACCGACATCAACTGCGAAAACCTGAAAGCGGAATAGCTTTTAACCCCAATCAGGGGCGCAAAAACTTCAAAACCCCGAAAAAACCCCTCTTTTACCGGAAAAAAGAGGGGTTTTTCTTTAAATTGGTTCCTTTTTGGGCATTTTCATGGTTCTATGCGGCCTCAAAGTCATTTCCGAAATACATTAGATGTCCTTATGTTCTTCTGTGAATGGCCCCAAACGCACTCCAGGAGGCACAAATGGGAAAAAAACTATACGTAGGCAACCTTTCTTTCAGCATGGACGATCAATCTCTAGTTGATATTTTTGCTCAGTACGGAAACATCGAATCAGCTCGCATCGTAACTGATCGCGAAACTGGTCGCAGCAAAGGTTTCGCGTTCGTAGAATTCTCTACAGACGACGAAGCTACTGAAGCTATCAACAAATTGAACGGCGCTGAAGTTGCTGGTCGTAACATCAATGTAAGCGAAGCTAAACCAATGGCTCCTCGTGAAAATCGTGGCGGTGGCCGTGGTGGTTTCGGTGGCGGCGGACGCGGCGGCGGCTTCGGCGGCGGCGGACGTTCACGTTACTAGTATTAACACTAAATAAGAAAAGGCAGATGAAAATCTGCCTTTTTTTTATTTTCGCAGCCTATGCCGCCGGGATTTTAAGTACAAATCGGGTATTTTTTGACAGAGCATCGTAATAGAGATCACCACCATGCTCCCGAGCCAAACCCAATGACAAACTCAACCCCAAACCGGTCCCTTTACCAACTTCCTTTGTTGTAAAAAAAGGATCCATTATTTTTTTTACTACTTTTTCTTCGATTCCACTTCCACCGTCTGTAATCCCAATTTCAACCCAAGCATTCCCGACAAGTTTTGCATCAATTGAAATCCAATGGGCCTCGGGCATCATTTCAATAATTGCATCCCTTGAGTTCATAATTAAATTTAATATGATCTGAGAAATTTCTGAGGGGTGACACTTTATTTCTAATTCCGGTGCTACCTTCAAATCCACCTTAATGTTTTCCAATTTTAATTTTTCCATACACACTGAAAATGTATCTTCTAATATTGAAAGAACCGACACTCTCTCAAACGGGTCTTCTACGGACTCTCGAGAATACATTTTGAGTCCCTTTACAATTCTTTCGATCCTCATCAATGTCTTATCAATAACCTCAAAATCTGAAGAGTATTGACTTGCAGATTCCTTCATATTTTTTTTCAGTACGGCGATTCGTGCACGCAGTATTGTTAATGGGTTGTTTATCTCATGCGCCAAACCTCCTGCCATAATACCCAACGCGGACAGTTTCGAACCTTCCATTAGCCGCATTTCTAATGTTCGCCGCGTATCTTCCAGAGTTTTAAAAAGAGTGATATCAGTAAAACTAGTTACAGCATGTGAGGCCGCACTACTGTCATTCAAAAACAGCGGCACTGAATTGATGTTAATCCATCTCATTTGCGAGCTGGCCGAATAAACCCCCATTACAAAGTTATTCTGCCTTTCACCATGCTTAAGACATTTTATGGCTGGATGATCCTCACCTTGCAATGCATTCCCATCTACATCAACTGCGCGCCAAGAAGGATCAAAAGAAGTTTTTCCAGTTAACTCGTCTGCACTTAGACCTAATATATCCAGTGCTGATTTATTAAAATCAATAATAGCCCCAGCACTATCCTGAACGACCATTCCTTCCGCAATTGTCTCGATAGCCGTTTGCCTAAACGCTAACTTTTCGTTCGCCTCTTTCGCCTCCTGAACCTGCAATCTCAATTCAAGCAATCGTGTTACTTGAGAGGATAAAGCCCTTAAAGATTCCTTTTGATTTTCACTTAAACTTCGAGCAACAGAATCAATGACACAAACAGTACCAATAGGATCTCCTGATGGCGCAAGCAAAGGAGCACCAGCGTAAAATTTGACATGTGGAGCATCCGTAGCTAACGGATTATCATAAAATCTTTCGTCCTTTTCCGAATCCTTTATCTCTAACACATCATTTAATAATATCGCATGAGCACAAAATGCTAAATCTCGAGAGGTTTCTGATGCATTCAAGCCCACTTTGGATTTAAACCATTGGCGTTTTTCATCAACTAACGAAATTAAGGCTATAGGAGTATTACAAATCTGTGACGCCAAAAAAGTAATTTGATCGTACTCCACTTCAGGTAATGTATCTAGAATTTTCAAAGATTTTAAAGCGGCAATTCGCTTCGATTCCAACGGATGCATCTCTGCTTTTTTCATTTAGTAATGCCTTTTCAATGATCGTAACAGAAAACCCACTTGTTTATTATTTCAATTCAGAAATATTACTTATTCTTTGGCTTATTTTGACTCAAATTTTCTAATATTGGACAATCGGGTCTCCCCCCCCCTTCGCAGCATTTTACCAAGCTTGTTAGATTCGCCAAAAGAGCCTCAAGATTTTTAATCTTAGATTGCATAACAACAATGTGAGACTGAGCGATAGCCTTCACATCAGCGCTCGACCGACTTTTATTTAGCCAAAGTCCGACCATTTTTTTTATCTCTCCACTGGAAAAACCCAACTCCTTTAAATGCTTAATAAAAATAAGTAAATGAACGTCCCGCTCAGTAAACTTACGATAGCCAGCATCGGACCTCTTCTTTTTTGGAAGTAATCCGTGCTTTTCATAATAGCGAATCATTTTATGATGAACCCCCGAAAGCTTCGAAACGGTTCCAATATTCAATTCGTCGTTACTCATGTCGGCCTCTCCGATTCTTCAATAGCAATGCATTACCAACGACGCTCACGCTGCTCAATGCCATTGCTGCGCCGGCAATAACAGGACTTAAAGCCCCCGACATCGAAAGTGGGATCCCAATCAAATTGTAAATAAATGCCCAAAATAGATTCTGTCGAATTTTAGAGTAGGTCTTTCTGGAAATTTCGATTGCTTGAGGCAATAAATTCGGGTTGCCATTCATTAAAGTAATTCCCGCAGAGTGCATTGCCACATCTGTTCCTGTACCCATCGCAATACCGACATCCGATACCGTCAAGGCGGGAGCATCATTGATTCCATCTCCAACCATCGCCACCAAATACCCTTCACTTTTCAATTCTAAAACCTTTTCGGCTTTTTGATCAGGAAGAACTTCAGCAAAAATACGATCAATTTTTAAATGTGTTCCAATTTTATTTGCAGCTGCAGAATTATCGCCTGTTAGTAAAACTGTGAGTACTTTAAGCTCTCTCAGCTTTTCGATTGCTAAAACGGCTTCAGACTTGACCTGATCTTCAAAAACAAAATATCCAATAACGACCCGACGATTTTCATCAACAACAAAAGAGACACTCCCGCCATCTTTAACCGCTAACTTATATTCATTATCTAGCTGGGGACTCCAGACATTTAATTCTTCCATCCACCGCCGATTCCCAATTGCCAACGATACAGCTTGAGATCCATTATTGACATTCACCTGGCCTCGAACTCCTTTGCCCGGCACTGCTTGGATATTCTGAATATTTAATTCTCTGCCCTCTTGCTCTGGCACATATTGCACAACAGCTTTAGCCAATGGATGTTCACTTCCGCGTTGAATCAAAGACGTTGCTAAAAGTAACTCGGCACTTTCGGGCTCTAAAGGACACCAGGCCTTGACAAGGGGCTTCCCAATCGTCAAAGTACCCGTTTTATCGAAAACCACAGCAGTGATGGAATGTGCTACCTCTAAGGCTGAGGCATCCTTAATTAGGATACCACTCTTCGCGGCTTCTCCTGTGCCCACCATAATCGCCGTCGGCGTCGCCAAACCAAGCGCGCAAGGACAGGCGATAACTAAAACAGAGACCGCGTTAATCAGCGCCCCCTCCCAGTTCTGGGTTGTTAATCCCCAATATAGAAGTGTAATCAAAGCCAAAAATAAAACTATCGGAACGAAAATCGCACTTACTTTATCAACAGTTCTTTGTATCGGAGCTTTGACTGCCTGAGCATCCTCTACCATTTTGATTATCTTAGAGAGCACTGTTTCCGTACCAACAGCACTGGTCTGAATTAAAAGACGGCCCTCGCCGTTAATTGAGCCCGTAAATACTTTTGCCCCATGTGCTTTACTTACCGGAAGACTTTCTCCTGTTAGCATGGACTCATCAATAGCGGAGTCCCCTTCGATAATTATACCATCCACTGGCACTCTCCCACCAGGAAGAACTCTTACCAAATCATCAACTTTCAGTATGCTAATTGGTACCTCGATATCTTTGCGACCAACCAGAAGAGCTGTCTCGGGTCTCAGTTTCTGCAAAGAATGAAGAGCTTCGGTTGTATTTTGTTTTGCAAGGGCTTCTAAGTATTTACCAAACAACACAAGTGTCATAACGACAGCAGCCGATTCAAAATACAAATGAGCATGGTCATGCCCGCTTTGCATGTTCACCCACAACTGATAAAGACTTAGAAAATAGGCTGACGACGTACCGATCGAAACCAAAAGATCCATATTTCCCGAGAAATTTTTTAAAGCCGACCAACCTGCTTTATAAAAGCGAAGGCCAATCCAAAACTGAATAGGAGTAGTTAGAACTAACTGTAGCCATCCGGGAGGCATGATATCTATTCCAAAAGGCATCAACAACATAGGTGCAACCAAGGGTAACGAAAGAAGCGATGCTATAATTAAATGAAATCGCTCTTTCCGAATCTGTTTTTCTTTATTTTGACGAAGGATATTTTCATCAAAATTAATATCTAAAACTTGCCCTCGATATCCAGTACTGGCAAGGGCTCGAATTACATCAGATGCTTGAACACCGTCATTGGAAGCCTTTAAATGAGCCTTCTCGGTCGCAAGATTAACCGAAACTTCCATCACGCCAGGAAGTGCGCCAAGAGCCGTTTCGACTCTGCGGACGCAGGAAGCACAAGACATTCCTTCAATTGCTACATCGATTTCGTTCAACCCTTTTGATACTTTCGATTCCGAAAATTGCTTTGCCATAACGACCTGCCTTAATACCTCAAGGTAAACCTTCCCACCATGGGAAGGTCAATTTTATTTTTTTATACCTACAGCCAAGGATGCGTTTTCACAAAATGCCTCTTTATTTGCAAACACTCAAAGTAAAATATTTCTTGCAATTTAAATGCGAAGGCTGCTTGAATTAAATTTACGTTATAAACGAGAGGCACCAATGAACGCAGTCGAGCTATTAACAAGGACTCTACAAGAAAAACAAAAAAAGAATCCACGTTTTTCTCTTCGAGCCTTTGCGAAACAATTGAATATGAGCCCCAGTTCATTAAGTTTGATCCTCAACAACAAGCGAACGCTGACCAAAAAACAGATCGACAAAATCATGGAAAACATAGGGGCTGAATACAATGAAGCTCTTAAAAACAGCATTGAACAATCTCGCCTTCGCACCACTTCACACTTTGACGCTTTTGTAACCACCGAGCAAGTTGAGCACATTCAGAACTGGTTGGATTTTTCTATTCTTGAATTGTTTTCTGTTAAGCCAGAATGGACATTCTCTAAAATCTTAAAAGCTTTAGAGGTCGATCCCGAAGAGGCACATTTAGCCCTAAAACGCCTTCAAGATCTTGAGATGATCATGATCACCGGAGATAAGTATGTGGCTCTAAAACGGGCAATTTCGACCAAACAAGTTAAGTTCGAAACACCTCATAAAAAAGAACTGATCAACAACCTTCACGCAAAAAATATTCAGTTAAATCAAGAAGCCCGGCAAGAATTCTCTCATCAAAGTGGTTTGATCTTCGCCCTATCTCGGGCAGACTTTAAGAAGATAAATAAAAAGATAGAAGCCCTTCGGCAAGAAATTATCGAAATGGCCTCGCAAAGTAAAAGAACTCCGACCGACGTATATTTAATGACAATTGCTGCCAACCCCGTAAATAAAAAAATGATATCTGAATAAAAAAGGCCCACGGATGTGGGCCTTTTTTATTCAAAGCGCTATTTTAAAATGCGAATTCCATCGCCCATGAAAAGAAAACATCTCGACACTTCCAGAAACTCCTTCTTGTCGTAATTGCGTGATCAACTCCTTGGGTTCGGCAATGTCCACTACCTTCGCCTTCATGGGACCATCGTCCTCGCGAAATTTGACCAAAATAACCTGTTCTCCCCACAATTGAGATAAGACATCAATAGCGATATGCATTTGCTCTTCAATATCCTGATCTGGATCTAGCATATCAAAAGCGAAGCCTTGACTCCAACGAAGACGGACCTCGCGTCCTGCCAGTATCTGACAGATTGAGTCTCCGTCCGCAGGGGAATTCACTAATATTTCGACTTCATAGTTATCGGACTGACCTTCTTGGACTTTGACCATCGACACCGAACACTTCCAAGGCGCCTCAAGCATCCGCCAAAGGTCTAAGGCTTTTTTCGCATTCACGCTAAGTTTGTCTTCGTTTATTCTTAATCGTTCCATATGATCTTATATTACCTGGAGCCCGACCAAAGTGGCATTATCCTTTTTTAAGAATAAGCCGATGCGAGCTTTATGAATCATCATCGTTTTCTAAATTTCATATCAATTGGAGGCGCTCTTCTTGTGGGATTTTGGATCCCACTCCAATTGATCGATTTTAGGACTCATATTGATATAGAAATCCTTCTCGAACTCATAGTCGCTTGCATATCTGTCATAAATGTCTATTTACATTTTCATAACAGAAAAAAGAATTGGCGTCTCATTCGTAGCTGGATTAACTTTTCACTCTTTTTGGATTTTCTTGCTATCGTTCCTTGGGCCACTTTATGGCACTTCTTCACCGGGGACTTCCAGCCCAATTTTCTGCTGATAAATTTGGTCGTGGTCCGCCATATTTGGAAAGTTAAAAAGGTCATGGACTCTTATGATCGCCTGGGGCCTATCGCCTACCGACTGATACCATTAATGGCCGTAATGCCTCTAATAATTCATCTGATTACTTGCGCCTGGATCGCACTAGGAAGCGGAACATCCGGTCCTCAAGAAAACAAAATAGAAGAGTACATCAAAGGTATCTATTGGTCCGTCACGACCCTTGCAACTGTTGGCTACGGAGACATCAGCGCTAAAACCCCTATCCAAATGCTATTTGCAAGCGTGGTTATGTTAATAGGAGTCGGTACATTTGGATTTGTGCTGTCAAATGTTGCCAGTATGCTTAGCCGTGCGGATGCTGCCCGTGAACACCATATGAATAATTTGGATAAGGTAGAAGTTTTCATGAACAGCCATGGAATCCCTACAGAGATGCGCCATAAAGTTCGCAGTTACTATCATTTTCTATGGAATAAGCACAAAGGTTATTCAGATCGGACTATTCTGCGAGACTTGCCTATTAAAATGCAGGCCGAACTATTCTACTTCATAAACAAAGAGATCGTCGAAAAAGTACCGCTTTTGGCTGGCGCTTCGCAAGAACTTCTAGAAGACCTGATGCGTGAACTCCAGCCGAAAATCTTTGTACCCAATGAATGCGTTTTCAAAGTCAATGAACCAGGAGACGGAATCTATTTTATCCAACATGGAAGTGTCGAAATCATTAGTAAAGATAGCCAAATCGTCGCCACCCTTCATGAGGGCTCCTTCTTTGGGGAAATGGCCCTGATCTCGGATCGAAATCGCAATGCCACGGCCCGCGCCGCCACTTACTGCGATATCTACGTCCTGCCTAAGCATTCTTTTAATCGAGTGGTCGCCAGCTACCCAGAGTTTAAACAGCATATTGAAGCTGTGATTAGCCAGCGAAATACCGCCAATCAACAATCCAAATAAGTCTCAAAAATATACAGTCCCTTTTTAAACCCTTGGTCGGGTTAACAAGGGGCCTCGGAATTCCGATAACCCATTTGAATAACTCTATCTATTCAAAGGGGATCGCTTTGAAAACCTGGATGAAAAAACTTGTTGATCAGCTAGATATGGATTGGAACGCCCAAAACGCAAATGGTTCCAAGAAAGCTTCTGGTAGTTCATCGTCTGAATCGAAGGAGAAGTCCTTTCCCGAGCTATCTGAAGAAAAAGCAACGCTTTTGTTTATATTGGATGTTTACAATAAACACTTATTTGATATCGAAAAACACAATATGCGGAAAGTGCGCGAACAGCTAGATGCTTATTCAAAGGATCTGGTCAATCCGCACAACCCAAAAGCAGACATGGCACTATTTAATATTCGTCAATTTTTTTCCACTTATCGAATAGACGAATACACCTACATGCAAAGTAATCTTGAAGAATTTAAACGTATCATTTGGGAGTTCGCAGATCAACTTGGCGAGGAATTACGCCAAGAGAAAAAAACCGATGATGAAATGAATCAGAGCCTTGAAGATTTGCGTGAAGCTGTAGAAGCAAACTCTGTGGAAACCTTAAAAAAGAAATCTAAAGAGTTTATCACCGCCTACAAAGAACATCAGTCCACCAAAGACGAGCGAAGAACCAAGCGAATGGCACAGGTTCGAAAAAGCTTGAACTCAGTGAAAAAACAACTTTTAAAAGCAAATGAAACAGCATTGACAGATCATATGACGGGCGCACAAAACCGTCGGTCTTTTGATGACCAAATTCAAAAAACTTTGCAAATGTACAATTTAGATCAAGCCCCAGTCAGTTTGGTATTCTTAGATATAGATCACTTCAAAAAGGTAAATGATACATACGGCCACGATATCGGAGACTTCGTTATCAAAGAATGTGTTCGCATGACCAAAGAAACTTTCAACCGTAACAATGACTTTATTGCCCGTCTTGGCGGAGAAGAGTTTGCAATCATCCTTCCCGACTACACAGAAGAGGCCGCATTAAAAAAGTGCGAAGAGCTGATGGCTAAAATCCGAAAAGAAGTTTTTATTCACGGCGAGCATCAAATTAGATTTACAATTTCGATGGGCGTCTGCGAGGCCGCTGGAATAGATAATCCTGATCTGTGGCTGAAACGCTCTGACGAATCTTTATACTTCGCAAAACAAAACGGTCGAAATCAGGCTATTCCCTGGAGCCGTTTAGCCCTAAAAACCGTGGCTTAGACGATGTTCTGACCAAATCCTTTACAGGTGACCAAAACTAAAACATAGATGTTGGGCTGATGTTAAATTTTATAAAACATCAGCCCAACTTCATTTAAATGCATCTTCAAATTGGCCTCCCCTTTGCTTTATCCATAACTAAGGGGAAAGCATATGAAGTGGGAACAACAACTCTTAAAATATATCCTAACAATTGCAGGTACGTTCGTACTTCCATGGGAAATCGCCCAAGCGCGCAGCCAATTGAAGCTCAATCAAGGAGCCTTCTTTACAGAATGGATCGACATAAAGATTGGTGATTGGAGATTGGTTCGCCAATATCATAGTCGCTCGCTGTTCAATGGCGTGTTCGGAATTGGGTGGTGCTCCTCTTTAGACTATAGAGTCATCGTAAAAGGTGACGACACAAAACTGCAAACTTGCTTTAATGAAAATATAGCGAACTCAAAAATCCAAAAAGATCTCAATGGAGAATACTTTTGGAACGAATCAGATTCGACACAGTGGAGGTTCGACTCTGACGGCCATCTAAAGACCGTCACTCAAAATAAATTTACAATCCATTTTGAAAAAAATAGAAATGGCACGATATCAAGAATATTTGATGGCAAATTGTCATACAGATTGCGCTACGATAATAACAATCTAATTACTGCAGTTGGCCCAGCAAACTTCAAGTACGACAACCAACTGCAGCTGATAAGCTTCACCAATCAATGGAAATCGAAATTCAATTTAGAATATAACTTTTATGGAAACTTAATTAAGATAAATGGCCCTCACAACTATCTTGAGACAATTGAATACGACGATGAATTAGATGTCGTCATAAAATGGCAAGATCGCAAAGGTTGTATTTCAAATACTCTTTGGAAAGCTTCAGAAATAAATCAAAGCTTAGCAACGCTGACTTCAGAAACAAAAAAGGAGTGTCTGTTATGACCAAATTGATACTTCAAATTGCAAGACTCACATTATTGTCCCTGCTTGCATTCTCGTCAGACTGTTTTGCACGAACAATTCGTGTTGCGGTCATCGACACAGGCGTGGACTTTCAACACCCAGCTTTAAAAAACAAGCTTGAAATTTCTAACATCAACGGAATTAAATATGGCTGGGACTTCTCTGGTTACGGAAGCACTCAAGATAATAACGGGCACGGTACCCATATTGCCTCGTTAATTGCGATGGAAAACAACTTGGGGCAATCACCTGAAGTGCGGCTTATAATTTTGAAATATTACGATAATAAAGATCAAAAAAAAGATCCCATGGCTTCGAGCATAGAAGCATTGAATAAAGCCCTTGATTTGAATGTCGACATCGTCAACTATTCAGGAGGTGGCCCTATCTTTAATCAGGAAGAGTTCGAAGTTTTAAAAAAAATGAACGACAAAGGAATTCTTGTCGTGGCCGCTGCTGGAAATGAAAACCAAGATATTGATCAGAAAGGTTTTTATCCGGCAAGTTATGATCTACCAAATATTATTAGCGTGGCTGCCGTCGACAAAGAAGGTCTTCCCGTGAAAAGCAGCAATCACGGCACAAAAGCGGTTCATATCGCGGCCTGGGGCAAAACAGTTTGGGCCGCTCTTCCCCATGGTAAATACGGCGCTTTAACGGGGACAAGCCAGGCAACAGCAAAGGTTACAAACTCAATTGTATTCTATCTTCAAAGTCTCGCCAAAAATCCGGCCCCTCAAAAGACTCGAGAGCGACTTATGAAGACCGGAGTAATAAGCCAACGTTTGAAAAAGAACAATGCGGCCTCTGCCAGGCTGGATGCTCGCCGATTGCTATTTATGAAAGATATAGATGACCCAATAGTCAAAAATTTATCAAACAATAAAGTTTTTTCAGAAACCAAGATGGTTGAACAGACAAGGACGTTGGCTGGTGGTGCGTCCTCTCCTTAGAGCGGGTTCTTCAAACGCACCACGAGACGGGGCCAAGGATGGCCCATTTTTTAGATTTACACGGAAAATCTATTCTTCAAGTTCTGGCATTTCCGGAGAAAGATCCTTCCCTTCTCGGTAATACCAAACTCCAGATTGTTTACGAAACTTTGAATATTCGTGATGCAAGAGTTCTTTCCCCTTGATGTCATACCAGGCCTTGAACTCGACATGTCCTTTATTTCCAAGGTCATCATACTTCAAGACTTCTAACTTTTTAAAGTCAGCCATCTCGGCCCATTCGCGATAGGACTCCTCATCAATGTGTCCCCGCGCCTGCGGATCTGTGGTTTCTATCAAATAAGGAATATCCTTGGTGCAAAAAGCGCTGTAACGAGAACGCATCAACTCGACCGGAGACTGAGCCACTTTTTGTTTTTTATGTAAGGGTTGGCAACAATTTTCGTAGTTCGCACCATTTCCGCAATAACAAGACATCTGATTGTCCTCCTAAAAGTCTAATACAATAGTCACAGGTCCATCGTTAATCAATTCAACTTTCATATCGGCCCCAAAAAGACCACCCAAACTTGGAACTCCTTGAGATGCTGAATAGCGCAAAGCCTCTTCATAAAGGGGCTTGGCCACGTCGGGGCGTGCTGCAGCGATAAAAGACGGTCGATTCCCCTTCTGGGTATCGGCCAAAAGAGTGAACTGAGACACAATTAAATGGGCGCCCTGAATATCCTTTAATGACAGATTCATTTTTCCATTTTCGTCTTCAAAGATTCTTAGATTTAAGATTTTATCAATGGCCTTTTGAACTAAAACAAGTGAATCCGTTGGACCAATTCCAATGAGCGTTAATACCCCCGGTCCGATCTCGCTAACGACCTTTTGATCCACCCGAACGCCGGCCTTCAAGACCCGTTGAACAACCAACTTCATATAACACCTACCACTCCACGTTCATATCAAGAGTGATTATTTTAGGAAGACCTCGGCGCTCTTTTTCGGGTATCTCGGACAAATCCAACTTCCACGCCCTTAAAGCAATCCGACTTTCCTCGGAAGTTTTTACGTTAGAGCCATAGAGGCGATCCCCCAAAATAGGAAACCCGCGGTAGCTTAATTCAAAACGCAACTGATGGGAGCGCCCCGTTACCGGATTTAAATCCCAAGCCAATATCGAAGGGGTACCTATCCGAAGCGCTCCGTCTACAATTTCATTTAACAATACTTGGCTAATTCCATCTACGTTATCGGCAAAACCCAAGCACTTCGCCAAGGTGTGGCTAGCTTTTCCGTGCTCGCTGACAAAAGCGCGCTTTTTACCTTTTAAAATTTTATTGTGCCATTGGTAAGTTTTTTGAAATTCTGGAGATAGCAATTGCCGAGGATTTTCAATATTCGCAGGAATGTGCTGGAAATCACAATTCAAAGTCAGAGCTCGATAGGTTTTTTGAATTAATTTTTTTTCAAACCACGAATTGGCTACCGAATGTGCAGAGGCATTGAGTGCGTACACTACCAATCCCGAAACTTCAAAATCCAAACGATGTACGGGGTAAATTTGAAGTCCCAGTTGTTTCTGCAGCTCAAGGCCTAAAACTGCCCGGGGATCTTTGTCTCCCTCACGAGCAGGTGTCGTCAAAACACCGGCTGGCTTGTCCAAAATTATAAAATCTGAATTCTTATAGATGGGCTTGATCATATCCAAAGAACTCGTCAGTCCACCGAACCAAAAGTTGGTCCCATTTTTTTTCCAAGACCTACTAAGAAAATCTCTTTTGAAATCTTGCGTGTCGAATCCGGCTTGACAGCTTCAAAACGCGTGTATTCTTTTTTAATAGCATCACGTAACGAGTTAAAATCATCACTATGAAATAGCTTACAAACAAAATGCCCATCTTTTTTCAAAAAACGACGAGCCACATCTAGTGCAAGCTCACAGAGCTCGACCGAGCGCGCCTGATCCGTCATACGAATCCCTGTCGTTTTTGGAGCCATGTCAGACAGAACTAGATCAAAGGGAGGTTCAAATCCGTGCTCTTTAAATACATCCGTCAAATTTAAATCGCGAAGGTCGGCCTGAATGAACACCGCATTGTCTAACTTGACTGTGACCGGGGACAAATCAACCCCTAAGACCTTTCCTCTGGCGCCCACTTTTTGTGACGCATACTGAGACCACGACCCCGGAGACGCCCCTAAATCTAATGCCACTTGTCCTGGTTTGAAAATACGAAACTTTTTATCGATCTCTTCCAGCTTAAAAACAGATCGCGCCGCAAAACCTTGTTCCTTGGCCTTTTTAAAATAGTTATCTCGGGGATTGTAAGTCATAATGGGATGGAATATAAATCAAGTCCTAGTCAGGAGTCACTAATGGAATTAGCAATCGGTATGACAATGTTCTTTATTGTAATAACGATGATTTTTGTCGCCATTGCCGTGTTTTTACCCGAATGGATTGGTATTACCGGCAAAAAAGCCCATGAAGTAATTTCAGAGCAGCAGGGATTGAGCGAATCCAAAGAGTTTTTGGCCCCCGAAACTCGCCCTACAAACACTTCAAGTTCATCTCAAGAGCGGTCTTCAAAAAATCCAAGTTAAAAAACTCGGTCCAGGCCGCATTCAGAATCAGCTGTTTGTCATGCCAGGGTAGCTGGCAAAAACCCGCCTGATGATAACACTCGATATGATGCTTAAGAGCAAACTTTCTTGAATCACTGCAGGTCATTCTGTCAAAGTCCCTCTCCATTTTCTGCTGCAAGCACAAGCGCACCTGCTGATTGAAGCTCTGCCCTTCCTGATCAAACTCATCTTCATGATCGACGAACAATTGACAGTAGGGCTGACCGAAACGTCTCATATAGCTGGAGGCTCCGCAGCCCATCGCTTGATTGACACAAATATAATACTCGCAACTGCCGATTTCTTGATGACAAACGGGCTCTTGCTCTTGAGACATACCCACAGACACAGAACAAACAATTAGCATATTAATAATGATAAAACGCCAGACCATATTCATGGGAACCTTATACCACGGCCCCCAAACTTCAAATTCATCGATTTGTTATAAATTGAAAACTATGCTCGATTGACCAACTAATGGCGAGGTTCTTGGACTCGGGTCAATAGCGCACCACCGATAATAAAGAGCACCAGTAGACCAACCATACCCCAACGATTGGAGCCCGTAAGTAAAGCCCCCATCGCAACCACCAAGGGCCCCAATATAGATGCGAACTTCCCTACTAGATTAAACAAGCCAAAATACTCGGCACTGTTTTGTTGGGGCACCATTCGAGCATACATCGAGCGGCTTAAGCCCTGTACGCCCCCTTGAACCATCCCAATTACACAGGCCAACAAATAAAAGTGCAATGCCTGATTCATACCCGTTGCTGCCAGCACTGTAATTCCATAGATAACAATACAAATCAGAATTGGAAGTTTCGAACCCCAGCGTTTAGCCACAAAAGAAAAAGCGTAGGCAAATGGGAATCCGACGAATTGGGTTATAAGTAAAGCCGCTATTAAATCCTTGGCTTCAAAGCCTAACGAGATGCCGTAATCCACGGCCATGGTCATGACGGTATAGACTCCGTCGATATAAAGCCAGTAGGCTATCAAGAATAAAGTCAAATTACGATCCTGCGCCAAGCGTGACATAGTATGTTTCAGTGCCCGGTAACTTTTTTTAGTCAACTGCCCTAATGAATCAACACTTTTTTCACAATATGGCTCGGGAATAAATCGAGCCAAAGGAAAGCTAAAAACAATCCACCAAACACCTACAGATATAAAACTTGCCTGAACTGCTTGCACACCATCTTTAAATCCAAATATTTCCGGCTTAAGATACATCACAACATTTAAAAGAAAAAGAATTCCACCGCCCAAATAGCCCAGCGAATATCCCAAAGATGAGGCATGATCCATCTCTTTTCCTTTTGCAATAAAAGGTAAAAGAGCATCGTAAAAAACAGACGAAGCATTGAAACACATCATCGCGAGTCCATAAATAAACATGGCCGCAAACCATCCCCCCGCGGGAACGAAAGCTAGAGCCATACACGAAATGGCTCCGATAAACATAAATAGCAAAGCAAAGGTTTTCTTATAACCCTTTAGATCTGCGATCACCCCCAGGGTAGGGCTCATCAATGCGATCAGTAAACTTGACACAGAAATGGCTGAGCCCAGCCGCGCCGTCGTTAAAACGTGATCAGCTCCTTGGCTCCAATACCCCTTGAAAAAAACTGGGAAAAAACCCGCCATGACGGTGGTTGAAAAGGCACTGTTAGCCCAATCAAAAAAGGCCCAACTAAGAACTTTCTTGCGATCCATTTTTCTTCCCTCCGCCCTCAAACAGATCACGGAAAGAAGCAGAACGGAAGAGGAAAATCAGCACTGACAGAGTGCCCAAAAACATCAGAGACGAAAGTGCATTCAGTTTAGGACTGACGCCCATCTTCATTGCCGTATACAGCTTCACGGGCAAAGTATCTGTACCTACTCCGTTAACGAAGTAAGTGATCAAGAAATCATCGAAAGAAATCAGAAAACTTAAAATAAATCCACCCAAAATTCCGGGCTTTAGCAATGGTAAAATAATCGTACGTAAAATATAAAAATCGGAAGCGCCAAGGTCTTGCGCCGCTTCGTCCAGTGACTTATCCAATACAGACAGACGGGCCGAAACGGTCATCATTACATAAGACAGACAAAAAGTAACATGGGCTATAATCACTGAGGTAAGCCCCAATCCCAAGCCTAAAACAAAAAACAGAGACAACAGCGAAAGAGCAAAAACTATCTCTGGAAAAACCAAGGCAACCAGATTTAAATTCTCGAGCCACTTTTTTCCTTTAAAATTACTTTTGTATAAAGCGATACAAGCCGCGGTTCCTAAAACTGTCGCCCCAATTGAACTCGCCACAGCAACCATCAAGCTGTTTGCAAAAGCTCGCATAAGCTCTAAATCCGCAAGTACTTCGCCGAACCACCTCAATGTCCAAACTTTTCCATTTCCTGCCGCCAGCCCAATCGCTTCCTCTGGAACCCAAACAGCCCCAATCAGCATCATAATTAAGGGAATATACAAGGCAGCCAAACAGACATACAATGTCATTCGCGCCCACCAAGGCGCACGAGGTCGTCGTTTTTCATTCATAAGAGGCATCCTTATTTCTTCCAGAACCCAAACGACCTAATACAAACCAAAACCCCAAAAGAATAAAAACAAGAAGTACCGACAAAGCGGCACCAAAGGGCCAGTGCCGGGCTTTCAAAAACTGCTCAGTGATTAAATTTCCAAAAAGCATGTTTTTCGCCCCACCAAGCAGATCGGGAATCACATACTCTCCAAGGCAGGGAATAAAGACTAAAAGAGAGCCACTGATCATGGCCTGCTTTAAATTAGGTGAAATGACATTCTTCAAAAGCTGGAAGGGGCTTGCCCCTAAATCTTGGCCAGCCTCTACCAAACTGAAATCAAATTTTTCAAAAGCCGCATACAGCGGTAAAATCATAAAAGGCAAATACGTCGTCAGCATCCCATAAAAAACCAAAAACTGATTCTGCGACAATGCAAAGGGATTAAAAGGAATTTGCAACGTCTGTAGCAACCACTGCACCGGGCCGTCAAAACCTACAAAAACCCGAATTGCATAAATTCGAATAATTAAATTCGTCAAAAAAGGTAATGCCACCATAGCCACTAAAATGGGCCGTAACCGCGGTGATGAAGTGGCGATCGCCCAAGCGGACAACAGACCTAAAAGAAGACAACCCATTGTTGTCAAAAGTGCCAATTTTATACTTTGAAAAAGAATTCCCAAATAGGACCAAGAAAAGGCACGAACATAGTTGGATGTATCAAGCGTGGGAACAATCCCACCATAAGTCCCTTTTTGAAAGAAGCTGACGACTAACACCAGCATCAAGGGTCCAAAAATAAAGGTCAAAAACCACAGCAAAGCAGGCCAAGCTAAAAAACGAAGTCGGTTCACTGGGAATCACCTTGAAAAACATGAGTATCTTCGGGAGAAAAACACAGACTCACTAAAGTGCCGTGATCAAACTGCAAGGATTCAGGATCCTGTTGCAACAGCACTTTAAAAAAGCCCCCTTTTAGAATATCAACATGCGCTTCCGTTTGATGACCTTTAAAAATCTTTCCACCCAATCTTCCACTCAGGGTGTTCACTCCCGCGATATCGGACTGTGCCGAAAGCAGCTTAATTTTTTCGGGGCGCACATAGGCCGACATTTGCATACCGACCCGCAGGACCTCTTTAGGTAATTGATGCTTCCCACGGATCACGGTGTTTTCTGCAATCTTTAACAACACAGTGTCGTGATCTGATTCGACCAACTCGCCTTCGATGACACTCATTTGCCCGATAAAGCGCGCGGCAAACGAAGTCTGAGGCTTTTCATAGATCTCTCGAGGGGTACTGACTTGCTCAAGAATGCCCCCATTCATAATCCCAATTCGATCAGAAAGAACCATGGCCTCTTCTTGGTCATGAGTCACATAGATAAATGTAATTCCCAATCTCTGTTGCAATGCCCGGAGCTCGCGCTGCATATGTTCCCGCATCTTTTGATCTAAAGCTGAAAGTGGCTCGTCAAGCAATAGAACTTTGGGCTCATTAACCAAAGCACGGGCGACGGCCACACGCTGCTGCTGCCCACCTGATAAAGTTTCAGGACGCCTTAGAGCAAAATCACTGAGCCCCACCAGAGCCAAGGCCTCGGCAACACGCCCCTCGATCTCTTTAGCCGGTCGATTTTTTAGCTTTAAACCATAGGCAATATTTTGACCAACACTCATATGGGGAAACAAAGCATAGCGCTGAAAGACCATATTGAAGGGACGCTTCTGGGCTGGAATATTGTCGACTCTTTGGCCATTCAATAGAATCTGCCCCGAAGAGGCTTCCTCAAGACCCGCCAAAATTCGTAAAAGCGTGGACTTTCCACAACCCGAAGGCCCTAGCAAAGAAAAAAACTCCCCCTCGCCGATCGATAACGAGAGATTTTCAAGAGCCGTTTGACTGCCGAATCTTTTGCTTATATTTAGAAGTTCCAACATTCAAATGAACATAATGAGGAATTGAAAAAATGTCGAGAACATTACGGTCTTTGGTAAAAAGCTTCACAAGTGTCACTTTTGCTATCACCGCCCTGACATTCAGCGCGGCCTGTACGAAAAAAGCACCCTCGGCAGAAACAGCGGCTCAAAATGTTCAGAGCGCAATGCCCCAGACCAAAGATCTTAATTTAGCCATTTGGGGCAATTACATCTCTTCAGATTTAGTTAAAAAGTTTGAAGCGGAAACAGGCATTAAAATTCATATGACTCATTACTCTTCAAATGAAGAGCTTTTAGCCAAAATTCAAATGGGCTCGTCAGGTATCGACATGGCTGTGCCATCAGACTACATGGTCGAAATCATGACGAAGATGGGCCTACTTGAAAAAATTGACAAAGCCCTTATTCCAAATATGAATCTTTTAGATCCTCAGCTTTTAGGACAAGATTTCGATAAACAGAATGAATACTCTATTCCCTATATTTGGACGACTGCAGGAATTGCCTATAACAAATCTCTTTTGAAGACTTCTATTACTAGCTGGAAGGAATTCTTCGAAAAGCCAGAACTTAAAGGAAAGTCCGCTGTTTTAGATGACGTTCGTGAAGTCATGGCGGCCGCCCACAAACTGAATGGCTATTCAGTCAACTCACTCCAGAAGGACGAGATTCAAAAATCTAAAGACGTTCTTATAAAGGCCAAAGCTCAGTTTAAAATGTTTGCTTCGGATACCATCGATATCTTGACCAATAAAGAAGTTGTTGCGGCCCAGGCATACTCTTCCGATGCTTTACAAGCAGCTGCGAAATCTAAAGGCCAAATTGAATTTATCATCCCAAGCGAAGGCGGCACAAGAGCCATCGACAACATGGTCTTTCTGAAAGGCGCAAAGAATCTTTGGGCAGCCCATAAACTGGCTAACTTTCTTTTGACTGAAGAAGCTGACCGCAACCGAGTGCAAACTATTTTCGGAGGCCCCGTGCTAACGAAGACAAAAAACTCTTTACCTGCAGAGCTTCAAAACAACAAAGCACTTTTCCCTTCAAGTGAAACCATGAAAAAACTTGAGGCCTTAAAAGATCTAGCAGAAGGCAACCAAGCTTACGAAGACACTTGGACCGAGATAAAAACCAAGTAGGACCACAGTTAATGAGTCTAATCTAAAATAAAGGCCCCTTCGGGGCCTTTATTTTATTAAAACACCTCTAGCTTGGCAGACTGCGATGGCAGATCTAATTCTTGTTGCTTTAAATTCTCGCGAAGCGAAATCATCCCTAAGACTGTGAGGCCAATACAAAATACGCCCATAATAACAAAGCGCTTCTGACTCTTTTGCGAGCGCCACTTTTGATACTCCCAAACAAACAATAAAGGGCCTATTAGAAAAAAAGCCGAGCCGATCTGATGAATAACGAACGAAAGCATGATCACCTCTATCTTACTACTCGGTAAGATAGGCTCGACTCTTAAGGAATTTGCCACTTTTTTGATTAACTTTTAGACGAAGAATTCTGCCAACGCCTCAAGTTGAGACTCTAGGACGTCTTTTTTCATAATAATACTAAAATGATTGGCTTCCTCAAAATACAACAGCTTTATTGTCTTTAGTTGCTGAAGATATTTCTTCAAATCTTGATTTTTATAAAGAGGATCCCTTCCCCCAATCGAAACCAAACAATGCGATGAAGGACTCATAGACTCTAGCTCGTCATCCATTTTAACAGCCTCAAGGTACTCTGCCGAATAGGAAAGTTTTTCTCGTCCCGTTTGAAAAGCCTTGGGGAGTTGTACTTGAATCTGACCATCTTTAACCTCAATCCACCTCCCCCAGTCCTCTTGATGCAGATGAAGCTTCTCGGGCAGATGAGGCACAATAGCCCAAACCCCTCGCAGCCCCGGAATGACCCGTTTGCTGGCGCAACGAAGAGCGAATGCTCCGCCCATGGAGTGGCCAGCCAATACAATTTGCTGAAGACTGTGCTGCTGTTTTAAGTGGACCCACAACTCTTCAAGATCCACCTCGAGCTGGTTGGCTTTGATCTTATCAGAAACCCCAAAAGACGAACCATGCCCCCGCAAATCAGGGGTCACAACCTGGGCAAGTCCCTTTTCTGCTATCATGGACGCCAACACGGCCAGATACCGACTGTCAGACCCAACGCCATGAAATAAAATAATTAAATTTTCACTCCAAGCTGGATAATGACGATACGAGAAAACCTGACCTTGGCGATCCTTCCATTCGATCAATGGCGCAATCTTGCCAATGGGGATTTTAAACTGACTCAAACCCAATGTATCCATATGAGACAAGTAAACTGCCAGGCCGTTGAAAGATCAACATCTGTTCAAATTTTCGACGCAGAAGTTCTGCCAGACAGCATTTAGATGAAACTCAAGCTGTCTCAAGTTGGCCCTTAATTTGCTCTTTAGTTCTATGAAGCCAGTTAATCCGGCATTTTAAAACACTGAAGACTAGGGTATCGACTATGATTAAGAAAATTTTTAAATCAGCGACCATCGGAGTTCTACTTTTAAATGGTATGACCCAATCCTATGCTCGAGCGGCTTGCTCTAAAACCACCGCGAAGACAACAACCTATTACACTCCTGATGTACAAAAAATCTGTGGTGGATCCAAGCCTTGCTCTAAATTTAGAAGCGAAGTTCGCATGCAAGGCTCTGGAACGTTGCCTGGAAATCGCATTTTAACTTACAACGGAAAAATTAAAAATCTAGGGGACTGTGACACAACAGTCGGAGCCGCAGGAACCTGCATGAAACCTTATGTCACAGTAGCTGCGGATCCCCGCTTCTATAATATGGGCGACATCATCTATATTCCCAGCTTTCAAGGTGTTAAAATTAAGTTAGATGACGGTGGCTCCTTTGTTCATCATGGCTACTTTATGGTTGAAGATACCGGCGGAGCAATTAAAGGTGCAAACCGATTTGATATCTATACCGGAGCCGCGAATCTAGTACAAGATGACATCAACGAACACTTAGTAGAAATGGGCATCACTGATAAATCTGATTGCTCGAGCATTAAAAACTTCAGAGTACTACGTAAAGGAACTAAAGGATACTCAGCGGCATTAAATACAATTGAAAGACGCAGCAACTCTATTGAAGTTAAAGTTGCATCGACAGCTGCTAAAGGCGCGAACTAGTTCAAGGAGAACTTATGAAAGCTTTCACACCATGGATAATTAGTCTTTTTTGCTTAATTACCTCAACAAGCTTGGCTGCTGAACGCCCCTGCCCAACAGAAAAACAAATTGAAAAAATGGCAGAGCCGCCATTTTTCCTTTCTGACTTTAGTGAGTTTACAAATTTAAACAAAGAACAGAAAAATAAGTACTTTATTGAATTAGAAAAACTGGTGGGCCGGTCAAAAAAGGTGGTCCTTCCTTCTCAGAAATCAATCATCGCAATGAGCACCGACCAATGCGCATGGGAAAATTTGAGATTAGATCTGCACAATGCTTGCTCTGCTAAAGGTACTGACAAAAAGATATGCGATAAACTTGAAAATGCCAGAATCACGACTTTGAAGCTGGGCCAAGCTCGCCCGTAAAGAAATTGTTAAAGTGTTTTAACCTGAAGACCAGTTAATTGGTCTGGTCGAGCAACCGATCAGACCATTATGCACATATTGCATATAGATGACGATCCCTTAATGCGTGACCTGGTGGCTCTGCTGATCCACAAGGCCTTTGGCATTCAGGTTCGTCAAGCCAGCTCGGGATTCGAGGCTATAGCGAAACTTAAACTTGGTGAAGAGTACGACCTCATAATTTCTGACTACAACATGCCCAATGGAAACGGTGGAGACGTCTATCGCTATCTTCACACCAAACAAATTCATGTACCTTTCATATTGATGTCTTCGGATCATCCCTCCCAACATGAGGAATTTAGCGAACATCAGTTGGACGGTTATATCATAAAACCCAATATCCAAACACCACTTAAAAACCTCTTGGGACAAATTCTTCATCTTCATGAAAACACCAAAGAATTCTTGTCTGACAAGTTTGTCGAGGTCCACGCGAAAACACTTTTAACCATTGGCGAGCTTCCCTTTGATATCTTCTTAAAGATTGGTCAAAACAAGCACGTCCGCATTCTTAAAAAAGGCAGCATCTTTAGTCAAAGCCTGCAAGAGCGTTATCAAAGTAAAGACGTGGATCACTTCCTAATCAAATCTATAGACAGCGACGTGCTATTAGTTTACCTAGCAAACAGCTTAGAGATATTGGCAGAACTTAAAAATAGTCAGAATATTTTAGATGATATTCATAAAATCATGGACTCTATTCAGGACACTGACCTTAAACAACAATTAATCAAAGTCACCGAGGCTATCGAAAAACTTGAAAGCTCGCCTCTTGCGACTTCTGAAGCTCTTGTTGTATCTGAGGCCACTCAAAGAGCAGCCCAACGAGCCCTAAAAAAACTTGGAGCTTCTTTAGAAGTTCAGACCCTAATCAAAGCTTCCGTCCAACTAACCCTCAACACACTAGATAAAATTCCTGAGCTGCAAGGTCCGTTACGTCGACTATTTAATCAAAAGGAAAACTACTTAAGCTCTCATGCTCTGATACTTGCACAAGTGTCTTGTTTACTGGCGACGCGAATGGGCTGGTCTTCAAATTTGACTCGATATAAGTTAGGCCTCGCCTCGTTCCTTCATGACATCACACTCTCAAACCATGATTTAGCTAAAATCGACTCATTAAAGGAGCTTGAAGATAAACGAGCCAACTTTACGAATAGTGAAATTCATGACTTTAAAAATCACCCTCAGACCTCGGCCGCTTATATTAAGGACTTTCAGCAAATCCCTCCAGATGTTCATGTCATCATAGAACAGCACCATGAACTTCCAGATGGAACGGGCTTTCCTATAGGTATTTCACCACAAAAAATAGCCCCCCTTGCGGCCCTTTTTATCATCGCCCATGACTTGACGGCCTATATGATGGAGCAAAGCTCACATATAAATGTCATTGAAAAGTTCATTCAGCTGAGGCAAAAAAAATACAGTCATGGAGCCTTTAAGAAAATTATTCAAAGCTTGGTGGTGTCTACAGATCAGACAGAGCTTAGCTTAAAAGCAAGAAAATCGCCATTCAAACCAGCAGCTTAGATTGTAAGATCCTGTCACTTCTAAATATGAACCAGCTTGGCTCCTCTGAGTAAACTGCCCCGCTCGAAGATAAATGCAGAAATAGAAAGCTTTTTTTAAAAAAATCGAGTACCCTGCGCCATCTAAAAATATTTGTTCGAAAGGCCCTTAATGAGTTCCCCCCGTACTTTTGCTGATTTTAATCTTTCTGATTCTATCCTTGCTTCCCTTAGCGAAATGGGACTTCAGAATCCAACTCCAATTCAAGAACAAGCACTTCCTATTTTGCTTGATGGAGAATCTGACTTTATTGGTCTTGCTTCCACTGGTACTGGTAAGACTGCTGCGTTTGGTATTCCACTTGTTGAAAAAACAGATACATCTAAAAAGAATGTTCAAGCTTTGATTCTTTCGCCAACTCGCGAACTTGCAATTCAAGTGTCAGAACAGCTGACTAAGATCGGTGCAAAATCAAAGATCTCTGTAACGACTGTGTACGGTGGTTCAAGCTACCGCACCCAAAAAGATGCTCTTCGCCGTGGTACCCACTTCATCGTGGCAACACCGGGCCGCTTGGTTGATTTGATCAATCAAGGCGCCATCGACTTGAAGCACATCCATACCCTGGTTTTAGACGAAGCCGATGAAATGATGTCGATGGGTTTCCAAGAAGAATTGGAATTCATCCTTAAAGCCACTCACCAAGAAGACAAGGCCGAGACGTCAGACCGCGCTGCTTGTACGACTTGGTTGTTCTCTGCAACAATGAGTAAAGATGTTCGTCGCGTCGCTGATAAGTATTTAGATCAACCTAAATCTGTTGAAATCAACAAGTCTCAAGGTGTCTCCGAGACGATTGAACAGCTTTATTACTACATCCGTGATTCTCATAAAACTGAAGTCATTGCCCGCGTTCTTGAGATGCAGCAAGATTTCTACGGAATTATCTTCTGCCAAACAAAACTTGAAGTAATCGAACTTGAAGAAATCCTGACTAAACGGGGTTTCCTTGTTGATTCACTTCACGGTGATAAACAACAAAAAGAGCGCGAAATCACTCTTCGTAAGTTCAAATCAGGTCAGACTAAAGTTCTTGTCGCTACGGATGTAGCGGCTCGTGGTCTTGATGTGAATGAGCTTACTCATGTGGTCAATCACTCTCTTCCATGGGATGTTGAATCTTACATCCACCGTATTGGGCGTACTGGCCGTAATGGTAAAAAAGGTATCGCGATTTCCTTGATCTCTCCTGATCAAGTACGTCTATTCCACAGAATCCAAACTGTAACAAAAATTCCTTTGAAAAAAGGCGAACTTCCATCTGCTGAACAAGTGGCGCTCTTTAAGATTGCGCGCTTGGTTCAAAGATTTTCTGAAGTGGACACTGAGTCTCGTCAATTTAAATGGGCCGCGGGCCTATTGGAAGACTTTGAAGATAAAACAACTCCTGGAGAAAATGCGTCCACTGAAGTGACAGACCTTTGGGCTCGTCTTTTGGTGACTCATTACCCTGAAATCCTAACTGACCACGATCCGGTCAAAGAACTTTCAATGGAACGTAAAGAGTCTTCAGGTGGCGGACGCTTTGGTGGCCGTAGCGGTGGCCGTTCAGGTGATCGTGGTGGTCGCTTTGGTGGTGACCGTGGTGGCCGTTCTGGCGACCGTGGACCTCGTCGTGATGACCGTGGACCTCGTAGCGAAGGTGGCGGTTACGACCGTGGCCCTCGACGCGATGATAGAGCGCCTCGCGCTGAAGGTTCAGGTTTTGACCGCGGACCTCGTCGCGATGACCGTGGACCCCGTCGTGATGATGGCGACAGAGCACCTCGTGCCGAAGGTTCAGGTTTTGACCGCGGACCTCGTCGTGATGACCGTGGACCCCGTCGTGACGACCGCGACCGAGCACCTCGCACAGACCGTCCTCGTGAAGAGCGTGCGCCTCGTGCTGAAGGCTCAGGTTTTAGCCGTGGGCCTCGACGTGAAGAACGCAGCTTCCGCGACAGAAAACCTCGCGGTTAGTTAGGCAAAAGAAACTTTTTTTAAAAAGATTCTTTCTAAATTCGAACAAAAAAAAACGGCGAAAGAAAAAACTTTCGCCGTTTTCTATTTGCAAACTATTTCTAAAACAAAGCATTCTTTGGTGTTCTTGGAAACGGAATTACGTCTCTGATATTCGTCATTCCCGTCACATACATGAGCATACGCTCGAAGCCCAAACCAAAACCTGCATGAGGGAAGCTACCGTATCTTCGGAGGTCCGTATAGAAGCTATAATCTTCGACATGAAGTCCGACTTCTTTCATTCGTCTTTCCAGAGTCTCAAGATCGTCTTCCCGCTGCGAGCCGCCAATGATTTCGCCGATGCCAGGAGCGAGTAAATCCATCGCCCGCACTGTTTTTCCGTCAGCATTCAATTTCATGTAGAACGCTTTGATGTCTTTTGGATAGTCCGTCAAATAAACCGGCTTTTTAAAATGCTCTTCGGCTAAATAGCGTTCATGCTCTGATTGCAAATCAATGCCCCACTCGACCGCATAATCAAACTTCTTAGGAGCCTTTTTCAAGATTTCAATGGCTTCCGTGTAAGTGATTTTTCCAAACTCATTGTTTAATACATTATTCAATTTATCAAAAAGTCCCTTTTCAACGAACTGATTGAAGAACTCCATCTCTTCTGGGCACTCTTGCATCACATACTTAATGATAAACTTGATCATTGCTTCGCCCAACTCCATGTTGGCGTTCAGATCAGCAAATGCTATCTCGGGCTCAATCATCCAAAACTCTGCAGCATGACGAGACGTGTTCGAGTTTTCGGCTCTGAAGGTAGGACCAAAAGTATAGATATTTCTGAAGGCTGCGCAGTATGTTTCACCGTTCAACTGCCCGGAGACCGTCAGATTGGTCTCTTTACCAAAGAAGTCTTGTGAAGCATCAATACTGCCATCTTCTTTGCGAGGTACTTTATCAAGCTTCAAAGTTGTCACTCGGAACATTTCTCCGGCACCTTCAGCATCAGAACCTGTGATGATCGGCGTGTTGACATAGACAAATCCGTTTTCTTGAAAAAACTTATGTATTGCATAGGCCAAAACCGAGCGCACACGGAAGACCGCCGAGAAAGTATTTGTTCGCGGACGTAAATGAGCGATCTCGCGCAAGAACTCAAAACTATGACGCTTGTTCTGAAGAGGATATTCCAAGTCGGCTTTTTGAATGATGTCCACTTTCGTGGCCATCAACTCAAACTCTTGCCCTGCTCCTTGCGAGCGGACAAGCTTACCTTCGACAACAATCGATGATGAAATAGAAAGTTTTGCCACCTCTTCAAAATTTGAAAGATTTGTATCAAAAACAACCTGTACACCCTTAAAAAAGCTTCCATCATTCAGCTCGATAAAACCGAAGTTTTTTTGATCGCGAATTTTACGAACCCAACCAGACATTTGAAACTGTTTATCAATAAATTTAGCGGATTCTCTGTATAGCTGCTTTACTAAAACTTTTTCCATGATTTACCACCCCAAATCGGTCACTAAGATTATCGTGATTTATGCCAAGCTGGTAGGGACCATGCCTCGTTTATGCGCCGAGCTATCGAAGAAAAACGCCCCATTCCGGCGCATCTTCGTGCCTTAAAAGCTGCGATCTAGACTATGACCACCATCATAGCCAGATATCCAAAGACATGACAGAATGAAGCCTCTACAGAAATGAGTTTGGCCTATGTGGTTCTTTAAAAAAGATATCGAAAAAGCCCCTCTTCGCCCTTTTGTCGCTGTTCGCATGGAGGCCATTGGCGGCCAAGGAGCCAATTCTGCCGGAAAGATTTTGGCAGAAGCCGCTGTTCTGGGAATGAAATACACCGGAAATCACTTTTCTAGTTTCGGATCGGAAAAACGAGGCACCCCAGTTCGATCCTTTGTTCGCTTTGCCCAAGATCTTCGGAAAATTCGAAGTGCTTCATTCATTTCTAAGCCTGATTTACTCATGATCTTTCATGAAAACCTGATCGGCACCCATCATGAAGTATTAGATGGCGTGGATGTGGACACTGATCTGTTAATTAATAGCAGCCTAGCTCCGGATAAAATACCTGTTTCTGTCGCTAAAGAAGCGCATAGCATAAACACCGTGCCCGCCACAAAAATTGCGCTACAGATTGGGTGCGGGTTAAATGTCATAATGCTTGGAGCCGCGGTCGGGCTCTATCAGGAGCTTGAAGAAGACAAGGTTCTTGCGGCCATCGAAAACTTCTTTCATCGCCTTTCAGCAGAACAAAAGAAGAAGAATCGTTTAGGCTTTGAAGCCGGAAAAAAACAAGTTCGCATGGCTAGCTATCGCCACACTGACAGCGAGCAAAATACCAATAACAAAACCTTGCCTCCCTTGGGATGGCAGAATGCCCCGTTTGGCGGAATCATCACGAATCCTGGCAATATGATTTTGAAGGACCACAGTGTTAGCCGCAAAGGCGTAGCTCCAAAGCTTTTAAAAGAAGTGTGCTATCATTGCGGCTACTGTGATGCTGTTTGCCCTGACTTCTGCTTTATCTGGGAAAAAAACTCTGCGGGCGAGGCTCGCCTATTGGGAATTGACTATCAATACTGCAAGGGCTGCCAAAAATGTATCACCGCCTGCCCTGCTTCAGCACTGGTCCTTGTCGATGAAAATGAATTAACCAAAGAAGATAAAACCTATGAACACGCAATTGCAAAAATTTATAACCGGTAACGAAGCGGTCGCGGAAGCGGCAAAAGCCATCAATTTTCATTTCATGGGATACTATCCAATTACTCCTTCAACGGAAATTGCTCAACTCATTGATGACATGAAAATTCGTGGCGAGCTCGACACCGTTCTTTTGCCCGCCGACGGAGAACACGGTGCCGCCGGGGCTTGTTTTGGAGCCTCAACTGGCGGAGCTCGAGTTCTAAATGCAACGAGTGCAAATGGATTTCTATATAGCCTTGAACAACTGCCTGTGCAGGCAGGCTCGAGACTTCCCATGGTCTTAAATTTGGTCACGAGATCCGTCAGTGGCCCATTGGACATTCGCTGCGATCATTCCGATCTGGTCTTCGCCTTGCAAACCGGCTGGATTATTTTATTAGCAGCAAATCCTCAAGAAGTGTACGACATGAACCTTTTTGCCGTTCGTCTTGGTGAACACCCTGAAGTCAGACTTCCCGTCATGGTTGTAAGCGATGGCTTTTTTACAAGTCATCATCGTCAAAGCGTTGACATCTTTTCAGAACGGACTTCGGCGCAAAAGTTTATTAAGCAGCCCGAAGATTTACAAAAGAAATTTCCGACAACTTTAGAGCCTCGCAAACCAATCACCGTTGGCCCCTACATGAACGACGCGGATTTAATTAACAATAAATATCAACTTCACCAGGCACATAACAAAGCTGCTGAAGTTTTTGATCAGTTATGTATCGAATTCGAAAAAATGACCGGCCGAAAATATTCAGCTCTGGAAACTTACCAAATGCAGAATGCCAAATCGGCCTTGTTCTTACTAAATTCCGCCGCCGAAACAAGTAAAGACAGTATTGATAAAGCCCGAACAATCGGAACCGAAGTAGGACTGCTACGTCCGCAAATTCTTCGTCCCTTTCCCCAACTTCAATTACAAAAAGCCCTGGAAAAGCTGGACACCCTAGTGGTTGGCGAACGTAGTGATAGTCCTGGTTCGAGCATGGGCCCTATTGGACACGAAGTCTCGACAGCTATTTTAAATGCATCTATCGAAGCCCGCAAAAACATACGCTTGCTTCATCGGGTCTATGGATTGGGCGGCAAAGACTTTAAAGAAACAGATGCGGATCAGTTTATCCAACAAAGTTTCGATTCTAAGGCCGAACCATTTGCTTTCGTTGGGACATTCGACGGTGATCGAAAAGCCCTTCCGCCAATGGTGCTGCCTCCGCTCACCGCTTCTGAGCTGAGTGCAGGACTTACCAAAGTTGAAAATAAGGCTTCTAAGCGCAAGCCTGAATTGCAAGTTCGAACAGCCGACTTAGCGCAACTAAGCTTGCGCCCCAAACGAATCGTGGCTGGCCACGGCGCTTGTCCCGGTTGTGGCATATTCCCCGCTTTGGATCAGTTCTTTAAAGGCATCGAAGGCGATGTTGTTGTTTTATACCACACTGGTTGCGCCATGGTCGTTACGACGGACTATCCTTTCAGCGCCCATCGTGTGACATATCTTCATAATCTGTTTCAAAACGGGGCTCCGACAATGGCTGGTCTTGTGGAAACATACTTTGAAAAACGCCGCCGTGATGAGATCTCTGAATCTGAAAACATCACTTTTGTTATGGTCACCGGTGACGGAGGCATGGACATTGGAATGGGACCAACAATTGGCACTGCCCTTCGCGGCCACGGAATGATTGTGCTGGAATACGATAATCAAGGCTATATGAACACAGGAGGCCAGCTAAGCTATACCACTCCCAAGGGCCACAAAACCAGCACCAGTCATGTTGGCCTACGTAGTTTTGGTAAATCCTTTCACCATAAGGACACTCCTGCGATTATGGCTGCCACCGGCATTCCTTATGTCTTTACAGCCATCGAATCCCTCAATACGGATTTAGTTGAAAAAGCGGCAAAAGCCCAATGGTATGCCCAACAAGGACATTTCGTATATGGCAAACTTCTAACGGCGTGCCCATTGAATTGGGCGTCTGAGGAAAAAGAGGGTCAGAATATTTTACAGATGGCCGTGGATACCTGCTTTTTTCCACTTTACGAAATCGAGAACCAAAAGACCAAGCTTTCCTATAATCCAGAGCTGCAGAATAATGTGAAACCGATTTCAAAATGGTTTGAAATGATGGGAAAAACTCGGCATTTGCTTAAAGCGGAAAATAAAGCTGCGCTGGAAGAGATCCAAGACGAGATCACAGCAAGGTGGGCCCGTCTAAAAGCGCGAGCCGAACACCCGTTATTATAAGCTGGCATAGCAACCATAAAAAGGCTATAAGGACCCACCGTTTAAAACAATAATCGAGGTCCATATGGCATACCATGTTCACAGTGATAAACCTGTATTTGAACTTATCATCGGCGATAAAGCCTACTCTTCGTGGTCTATGCGAGCTTGGTTGATTGCGGTGCAATCAGGGCTTCCGTTTAAAGAAACATTAATTAAGTTAGACACAGCGAAAACGGCAGACCAAATTGCTAAACACTCTGGCTCTGGAAAAGTTCCTGTTTTGAAACATGGTAAAATTCAGGTTTGGGATTCCTTAGCAATTGCTGAATATTTGAACGAGCTTTCACCTGAGGCTCACCTTTGGCCACAAGACCCCGCCCTACGTGCTTTGGCCCGAAGCTACGCTGCAGAAATGCACTCGGGCTTTACGAGTCTTCGTTCGCAGTTGTCTATGGATTTACAGTTAAAAACCCAGGCACGCCATCTGACAGCAGGAACGATTACCGACATTCACCGCATTCTTGATATGTGGAAAGCGGCTCTTCGTCAAAGCCAAGGACCTTATCTTTTCGGAGATTTCAGTATCGCTGATGCCTTCTTTGCTCCCGTTGTTTTTCGCTTTAAATCCTATGGGATTCAAATCAAAGACAAGGGCCTAAAAGCCTATATGCAGAATATTGAAGACCATCATGGAGTTCAATTCTGGGTCGAAGAAGCGTTGAAGGAAAAAAATTCTAGCAGTTCTATTTTTAGATAAATAAAGGTTCAAAAATGATTTCTACAAATAACGTCAGTGTTCGCTTTGGCGGAAAAAAACTCTTTGAGGATGTAAACGTTAAGTTCACGCCTGGAAATTGCTATGGTCTTATCGGCGCAAATGGCGCCGGCAAATCGACATTTTTAAAAGTGCTTTCAAAAGAACTTGAACCCAACACCGGTGAAGTAGTTATCCCTGGAGATTTGCGAATATCCGTTCTTAAACAAGATCACTATGCTTACGAAGAAGTTCCTGTTTTAAAAACTGTCATCATGGGCAATCAAAAATTATTCAAAGTGATGGAAGAAAAAGACGCGCTTTATAGCAAGGCAGATTTTTCTGATGCTGACGGCGTTCGCGCCTCTGATCTTGAAACTGAATTTGCAGAACTCAACGGCTGGGAAGCAGAATCTGAAGCTGCAGTCATGCTATCTGGCCTTGGCATTAATGACGATCTACACAGTAAGCTTATGAAAGAGCTTAACGGTGGTGAAAAAGTAAAGGTCTTATTGGCCCAAGCACTGTTCGGAAAGCCTGACATCCTTCTACTTGATGAGCCGACGAATCACTTAGATATTTACGCCATTCAATGGCTTGAAAACTTTCTAGAAACTTTCGAAAACACGGTTATCGTGATTTCCCACGATAGACATTTTTTAAATCGTGTCTGTTCGCACATTGCCGACATTGATTTTGGCAAGGTCACAACTTACACGGGGAACTACGACTTCTGGCGCCAAGCCAGCGAACTTAATCAGCGCATGCGAGCCGATCAAAACAAAAAAGCCTCTGATAAGGCCGAAGAGCTAAAAGCCTTTATCGCTCGCTTTAGTGCGAATGCCTCAAAATCAAGACAAGCCTCGTCCCGTCAAAAACAACTGGAAAAATTAGAATTTGCAGATCTACCAGTTTCGACTCGCAAACAGCCTTTTATTGGCTTCGAAATGAAGCGTGAATTGGGTAATGATTTTTTGACAGTTGAAGGTTTAACAAAGTCCTTCGAGGGTGAGACTGTTCTAAAAAACATCAATTTTACTTTACGTAAAGGGGACAAAGTTGCTTTAGTGGGTCGAAACGATATTGCAAAGACCCTGCTGCTGGATATTATCGGCGAAGCACAGAAAGCCGACTCTGGAACCTTTCAATGGGGTATTACGACCACAAGGTCTTACTTCCCAACAGACAACTCTAAATATTTTAACGGTGACGAAGAAACTTTGGTTGACTGGCTACGCCCTTACTCGACTGATAAGGACGAAAGCTTCCTAAGAGGTTTTTTAGGAAAAATGTTATTTAGCGGAACTGATGCCCTAAAAAAACCAAATGTTCTATCCGGGGGCGAAAAGGTTCGCTGTATGTTCTCGATGATGATGTTATCGGGAGCCAATGTCCTGATACTGGACAACCCAACGGCCCACTTAGATTTGGAAAGCATCACTGCCGTGAACGAAGGACTGCAACGCTTTAAGGGGGCTGTGATCTTTACGTCCCATGACCATGAATTACTTCAGACGGTCGCCAATAGAGTGATCGAGATCGATCAAACCGTGGTCTTCGACGACCAAATTACTTACGACGAATATTTAAGCAAAAGAAAATAAATAAAAAAGCCCACTTAAAAAGTGGGCTTTTTTTAGTCTTTAATTAACGTAGGTTCTTTCTCTTTGTAACGATTGCTTATTTTGTTCCAAATGTTCGTATGAGGCCCCGTAATTCCGTCAGGGCCATAGACTCCGGCCATCTGCCCCTGAAAGTTCGGATTGGGGGTTCCATCAGGCAAGAACTGCCTTAAATCAGGAGCACCACGCAAACCATCGTACACATTTTGATCACCTAAAGAGGCCTCGTCGAGTGCGCCGTCTGCGCCTCCGCCTCCACCAAAATTCGGACCGCCACTGCTACCAGCCGCGCCATAAAAACCCGCATTGATGTCAGGCTCTTCACTTGCGCTGTCATAAGCGCCCGCCTCATCACTCGCTCCGCCAAGACCTGAACCTCCACCGCCACCAATACCCGATCCTCCGCCGGCTGAAGCTGCATCACCGGATGTGGCTTTCGGTGCACCACCAGCAACATCAATACCTTTGCTAGAAAAATCACTCTTTAAAGCGTCAGATCCCGCACCACCGTAACCAGCACTGTTACTGCCGGCCCCCGAGCCCCGTTGATCAAATCCCGCCTTTTCAGATGAACCTGTTTTACAAGTCGGGTCCAATGGATTTTTTTGACAGATACAGATCTTATTCGATGCATTTTGTGGAGAACTACAGTCTACGGGTCCCGTAGCTGCACATCCCGCCATCGTGGGATTCGCTTTGCAGATATCCGGCACGGCCGCCGCCGAAAGTTCTTTACACTGCTGGGCATTTGTTAAAGTACCTGCGTAGTTAACAATGGCCCGCTCGGCCTCTTGAATTTTTGTCTCCATCGCCACACATTCTCGTCTTTTGGTCGAAGAATCAGTTAAATAGTCAGATTCAGAAAAATAGCTCAAAAGACTAGTTCTAAAGCTTGAGGCTCCGCCCAAGGAAGCATATCTTGAGCCGGCGATCTGAGCCTGCTGATTCACACACTGCTCAATCTCTTTGGTAACAGTCTCGCAAGAGCTGATACAATTACTACGGTTTGATTTGCAGTTGATCCGCCAACCAGCCAACGCCGCATTTGCGCCAGCGATAAGATCTGCGGCTTTACTGCAGGCCATTGCAACACTACTTGCCGACATGGCTCCAGCACCTTGAGTGATTTGCGATGCTGCCCTGCCGATCTCTGACATCGAAGAATCTTCTTCATCACATGAATCTTTAGCTGACGCATGTTTTTCTTCACAGACTTGTTTAAATTGAGCCACCTGTTGCATACAAACCTGTGCAGATTGTTCTACAATTCGTTGAAATATTTCAGTATCTGAAGGCGCGGGAGGACCTACCATTTCAGAGGCGGCATTACTGTCACGAGCTGCCGAGTAGCCGCTAGCGCCACTGCCGTTATTACACACCCAGCGACCGTTCACTTGAATTTGCTCGTCACATTTCGCGGTCGCGTTTGAGGATTTGGTAGAGGTTCGTGAAGATGGTCGAGCCTTCGTAGCCGTTTTTGCTTTTGGTTTCGGAGCGCTCCAATTTTTAGCGGCTTTCGTGGTATTTTGCGGAGAGGCTAGAAGAACCGAGCCACCATTTGAAAAGCAGGAATTAAACTGAGACTGACAAGAGTTACTGCAGGCCATTTTTGCGGCAGGCGTATTTCTACCAGCACATGCTCGTTGGCAATGGCGATAATTATCCTGACAAGCATTAACAACCTCGGCTTGTGTAGACCAAGGGATAATGCCAATGAAGGCGATAAATAGCCATAGAACTATGTGCTTGATCATAGTGAACTTCCCCACGCTTTATTATCGCCATTTTATACGCAGCGTATGAAATAGAATCTCCATCTCAATCATTTTATAACAAAACTGTATTCATTTGAGACAAAAACAATGTTAGTCTGGGTCCAATGACCGTTCCGAATCGTTCCGCTTGCAGATCTTTTAAATGATCGGCCGGCCACTAAAAAAGGTGCCTACATGACCAATAAATCCGTTTTTATTCAGAATATCGAAGTCAATAACCAGAAACCCTTCGTTCTTTTCGCAGGTCTCAACGTCCTAGAGTCTAGGGATTTAGCCATGAAAGTCTGCGAACACTTCGTGAATGTCACTGACAAACTAAAAATTCCTTATGTCTTTAAAAGCTCGTTCGATAAAGCCAATCGATCTTCGATTCACTCTTATCGTGGACCGGGTCTTGAAGAAGGACTTAAAATATTCCAGGAATTGAAGTCTACATTCGGAGTCAAAGTTATAACCGATGTCCATGAAACATGGCAGGCTCAACCTGTTGCCGAGGTCGCCGACGTCATTCAACTTCCCGCATTCTTAGCAAGACAAACGGACCTTGTTGCTGCCATGGCTAAAACTGGTGCGGTGATAAATGTCAAAAAACCACAATTTTTGAGTCCTGGGCAAATGGGAAATATCGTTGATAAATTTGCAGAATGTGGAAATGAAAAAATCATCCTTTGCGATCGTGGTACAAACTTTGGCTACGACAACCTCGTGGTTGATATGTTGGGTTTTTCAATCATGAAAAAAGTTTCTAACGGAAGCCCAGTTATTTTAGATGCAACCCATGCACTTCAGTGTCGAGATCCTTTCGGTGCGGCCTCAGGTGGACGTCGGGCGCAAGTCGCTGAATTATCTAGAGCAGGCCTTGCCGTAGGTTTAGCTGGGCTATTTATCGAGGCCCATCCGGCTCCTGATCAAGCAAAATGCGATGGTCCTTCAGCACTGCCGTTGGCAAAAGCTGAAGAATTTTTAAAGCAAATGAAGGCTTTAGATGACTTGATAAAGTCACTTCCTGCGATCAACACAGAGGCCTAGACAAAGGCAAAATAAAAAAGGTCGATGCGCACATCGACCTTTTTTTTATCTTATACCGTACTTAGATTTTAGCTTTTTTATCGTGGCTTCTTCGGCACGAATAACAAGCTTCACTCCTCGGTCCGTATATTCTTCGGCTAATACTTTTAACTTGCCGCGAATTTCGCCAATGGCACCTTGAACATCATAGGGAATTAACACTTCATGATCCGCCATATCGGTTTCGAAATGAGCGATCAATTTTGAGCGAAGATTCTGAACATCTTGCGGCTCTCGCGTCGACATAAAATAGGCCTCAGGATACTCGGCTTTCAATCTAGCCAGTTGATCAACGTCAAGACGATCCACCTTATTCAAGACAAGGTAGTGGGGAATTTGTCCTGCGCCCACTTCTGCGAGTACTTCTTTGGTGACCTCTAGTTGCGACCTAAAAGACGGATCAGAGCTATCTACAACATATAAAAGCAACGAGGCCCCTGCGGCTTCATCGAGTGTCGATTTGAAAGATGCCACAAGATCATGAGGTAATTTTTTAATGAATCCAACCGTATCTGAAATCAAAAGTTTTGGTTTAGACTCTGGGTAAATCTCTCGAACGGTTGTGTCTAATGTCGCAAAAAGCTTGTCAGCAACAAGCACATCACTGCCAGTCAATGCCCTCATCAACGAGCTTTTTCCAGCATTGGTATAGCCAACCAAAGCCACCGTCAGCTCTTGGGCTCGTCTGGATCTTCGCGTATTGTCTTCATTAGACATCGACGCAATTTCATTTTTTAGTTCCTTGATTCGATCCCGAATCTTTCGACGATCCAATTCAATTGCCGATTCCCCAGCTCCCTTACCGCCGATACCACCACCTTGACGGTCCCCCCCGATTGAGCTTTCACGAAGCCGCGGGGCTAAGTATCTTAGACGAGCAATTTCAACCTGAGCTTTTGCCGCTTTCGTTCGCGCATGGCGACTGAATATCTCGATAATAACGCCCGTTCGATCTAAGACAAGGACACCTGTTGCACTTTCCATATTTCGCAACTGGCTTGGAGAAAGATCACAGTCAAAAATAACGACCTCGGCTTTTTCGGTGGGATTATCCAAAAGATACTCTTGTTCGAGTTCTTCTTCAAATTCCTCCTCGGGCTCTTCCAAGGACTCATCCATATCCATGACTTGATTTTTAGCAAATTTTAAAGCGGCCTTATGTTTTTTCGCTTTAAATGAAGGCGCAACCACGCCAGTGCCGCCGGTCCACTTGGCCAGCTCTTTCAACTTTCCATCACCAAGAACGGCTACCGTTCTAGTTGAATTGCGTCTTTGCCAAGTTCGTCCAACGACCTCGTATCCCAAGGTTTTAACTAAACGGCCAAGCTCGTCTAACGAGGCTTGCATTTCTTCTTCAGAAACACGGGGCAACTGCAAGCCAACTAGCACCGCTTTTGGGGTCGCCTCTTCCGTAGAGTGCATTCTATCCTGAGACATGGAAAACCTTTCAAAATCATTCAATAGAAGAGTTCTTATCACAAGAGCCCGACAAAGTGCTAGCCTTCGTTGCAAGTATCCGCTAAATCCTAGGCATGGATGAAAAAAGAATTATTGATTTGGAAACTAAGATTGCCCATCAAGACCTCTTGCTTGAGGAACTGAATCAAGTCATTTACCAGCAACAACTTCAGATCGACCAATTAGATAAGACTCTTCATCAGTTGGCCAAAAGATTCAAAGAGGCTCTTGGCTCTGAAGGCGAGGATATCCGTGGCCATGAAAAGCCACCTCACTACTAATTTGCTTTTTTATTCTGCGCAGTAGGTAAAACTTTTAAAACAATTAGTCCAACGACAAGCGCCCAAAATGCCGAACCCACCCCCATCACTTCAAACTTTGAGGCCGCAACTAAAAAAGTAAAAAAGGCTGCTTCTTTATATCCCGGTCGGTGGAACGATTTTTCAAGATTTAGCCCAACCACTGACATCAATGCCAGGCCCCCAATCACAACCACCATCGAAGGGGGGATCACTCCTAATAATCCCGCAAAGGCGCTAGCAAAAAGTCCCATCACAATATAGATAACCCCCGACACTACCGCTCCGGTATAGCGTCTATTTTTATCAGGATCGGCCTCGGGGCCCGCAATGATCGCCGCTGTCAATGAAGACAGATTCAACGAAAATCCACCAAATGGCGCCACCAAAAGATTGGTTAGTCCTGCGACCAAAATCATTTTTGAACCCGAAACACTAAAATCATTAGACTTTAAAACTGCATATCCCGTGACATTCTGAGATGTCATCGTCACCAAACATAGTGGAAAAGCTAAACCTATGGCATCTTGAATTCTAAACTCGGGCCACCAAAACTCGGGGCTATGAATAGCAAGATCAATATTCTGAAATTGAATTCCTTGTGTCAGAGCTAATACTAGAACTCCAAAAAATAAACTGACCGGCACAGCATAAAATGCTTTGAACCGCTTCGTGATTAAAAATACCGCCAGCATAATCCCTAAAACTAAGGGTAATTCATTAAGCACCGAAAAAGCATTCAAACAAAATTTTAACAAGATCCCTGCAATCAAGGCCGAGGATATCTCGCTGGGAATTAATTTCATCAGCCGATCGAACTGACCAGACAAAGCAATCAGTATCGTGAATAGCGAGCTAAGAATAAAGATTCCAACTGCCTGTTGGACCGTATGTCCATTAAAGCCACCTAAAAGAACAGCGACTCCAGGAGTGGACCAAGCAAACATGATCGGCATTTTATACTTTAAGGACATACCGATCGTGATGATTCCCATTGCTAAACAAAGAATACCGATCCATTGACTGGCCTGCATGCTATTTAATCCAAGAGCCTTGGCCATCTGAAACACCAGGGCGGCAGAGCTTAAATAGCCAACTAAACAGGCGATGGCACCAGAGGAAGCCGTTGTAAAACTAAGATCTTTTAAAAATGTTCTTTTTTTGAATTCCAAAATGGACCAACCAATCTAAAAGAGATATTTAAGACTGCCATGATTTAGCATGATTGAAAAACAAAAAAGCCTGCGACATTGCGCAGGCTTTTTTTGTATCTACAAAAAACAGAGACTTGCTCGCTATCTAATTAATTAGAACTGACAAGTCGTTTTTAGATCCGTCTTACGAAGACCATCTGAAATGCAACGGAACTGTTGTCTAATAGTCACTTTTTTACCTTCTAAAGAAATTGTCTCTTTAAAACCGACTGCTCCACCCATATCGCCACAGGCATCGCCACCGGCTCTTTTTGAACTTTCACTAACCAGCAACGTATTATCATCAACTAGCTTAGCCGAATTAGTGATCATAGTATTCGGAGTAAAGTACATACCAGTATCATTCAATGAAACCGTCATCCCTACGATTCTCTCGCCACCCATTTCAAAATCTTCGTCTTGAATGTTGATCGCACAACGACTTCCAGCAATACCGTTTTCATAAGACTCAACGACTCGGCCAACACTGCCATTCAACTTACGAAGTCCTTTTACGATATCTACAGCCCGAGACTGAGCCATTGCTGTTGATGCCACCGAAAACATAACCAATGTCCCAATAACCATTTTTTTCATACTTTCTCCTTTTTTATGAATAGCACATAACTTTCAAATTTTATTAACATGACCAAATTCAAGGTATGCTATAAGTATGCCAGAATCCATTCACCCCAGCATGCCAACAACTCAACTCAAAGTGTTTTCAAAAAATGGATTGTCTTTTGCATTCCATCATATTTTAGCGCTTAAAACAGGGCTAAATTCGTTCTTATTGACCTTGGCCCCTTCTTTGGAGTGTTTGAAACCTCACGGTTGAGAAGTCTCTCTTAATCTTTCTTCGTATTGTTTGGCAAACATTTCTGGTGTTTTATTTTTCAACGCTGAGTTTGGTCGTTCCGTGTTGTACTCGATTCTCCAACTTTCAATGATCTCTTTTGCATGCAAAATGGATTCAAACCAGTTTAGATTCAAACACTCGCTGCGGAACTTGTCGTTGAAAGACTCAATGAATGCATTCTGGATAGGTTTGCCAGGTTGAATAAATTTCAGTTCCACCCCGTTTTGGTATGCCCATACATCCATCGCCTTTGAAGTGAACTCCGTACCGTTGTCCACGATGATCGCTTTCGGGCACTTACCTTGAGTCTTGAGTCTGTTGAGCACATCGGCCACGCGGTTGCCCGGAATTGAAAAATCAACATGAATCGCCACCGCTTCGTGTGTGAATAAATCTTTGATGTTGAGGGTTCTAAATCTTCGTCCCGTCGCTAGAGAGTCTGAGACAAAGTCCATGGCCCAAATTTGATTGGGTCCCGTCGGAGCCACAAAGAGGAGTCGTTTGCCTGATCTCTTTTTCTTTCCTGATCGTCGATTCATTTGCAATCCCAGCTCTCGGTATATTCGAGCAATTCGCTTGTGATTATCTTTAAAACCCATACGCTCACGAAGAATAAATGAAACCCGTGGTCTGCCATAGCGAACCTTTGCTTGCGCAATCTCAAGCATTTTTTCTTTTAGGGCGTTGTCATCGCGATGTCGTTGGCGCTTGTAAAATAGCGTAGATTGTTGAAGCCCCAAGACTTTGCAGAGTGATCGTTTGCTGATTTTCAATTTGTCTTTGATAGCTTCAAACGCCTTGCGCTTTTGCTTGGGGCTCACCACTTTCCCTTGATGATCTCTTGGGCTGCCTCTAGTTCGACGGCCTGTTTTGCAACCACACGCTGCAAGCGCACGATCGTTGCTTCAAGCTCTTTAAGCCTACGAACCTCAGAGCCCTGCATACTGCCGTATTTCTTTCTCCATGCATAGAACGTGTGGGTGGCGATGCCGTGTTTGCGGCAAATATCTTGAGTCGACGCTCCGGCATGGCCTTCGGATAAAATCTTGGTGATTTGTTCGTCTGAAAATCTGGATTTGCGCATTTGCGCTCCCTTCATGCACGTCTTTTACGCGCTTTGTTGGGAGGAATCAAGTGCTCCAGTTTTTGGGGCCAAGGTCATTATACTAACGACATGAAGCAAGTGATCTAGTGATTCTCGTTTTCCTGAAATATAAGAGAACAAGAGTCAAAAGACGCACTAAATTTGTAGCCGTCAGTATAAGCCCACATGCCCCAAAATGGCGTCGCTGTCTATGAGATAGACATATATTTATAAAGGAATTTCTATGGCCATCATTAAAATCAACGCAAAAAAATGGGTTCTTTCTGCGATCGCTGCGGCTACTTTTACCAATCAATCGGCCCTGGCTAACGTTCAATGTGTCGAGTCTTATAAACTAAAAGAACGCCTCGAGGCCACATTGCTTCAGGCCGAAACAAACTTAAATGAAGCCTCCAGGAGCCATAAAGCTCAGATCGCGGGTTCTACCCTTATGATTGGGTTGATTGCCGTGGCAACTTTCAAAAAGCAGCCCCTGATCGATCATTCTGCTAAAAATATTGCTTTGGGAGTCATGGCGGCCAGCGCACTTGCTGGTGGTGTAAATTATACGGTGGGCTTAGGGCAACTAAAAGAATACGAAATGGCAGTTTCTGAGCTAGGAAATACCATCAAAGATCTTACTGACCCAAATAGCATTTGCGACCTCTCAACAAAAACAAGATTGCAAAACTCTGACAAAATTAAGTTGATACAAGACATGCGTCATCAGTCTATTCAGATCATGGAGCAACTAGAAAAAGCACTTCAAGCCAGCGGGTTAGGGCGTAATGTGACCGTTGCTTCTTATGCTATGTTAGGCGCGGGAGTTCTGTCGCTTGCGACTCAGCAAACGGGAGGCGCCAATATCGGTGGTGGACTTTTAGTCATGTTAGGCACGGTGGGAGCCCTTGCGGGGTCCGCTTTAGACAGTTCGTTAATGACATTAAATAAAGGTGAAATCACGCAGGCGATTATAAGCCTTAAATCTTCTATTCAACGCTTGAATCACCTAGAGCAAGAGCTTATTAAAATCGAAGAAATGAAAGAGATTTATCAGTTAAATTAAAGAGTCGACGAATGAAAGTAATTTTTAACTACCTTATTTCCAGCACTATTTTTCTGTCTTCTTTGGCGTTTGCCGAAGAACGGTCAGAAATTTACTATCAGACTTTAAAGTCCTGCAGAACTTTTATTGGATCAGAGCAGTTAAACTCATTTCTTGTTTCAACCGGAGAAAACTTAAGCCTTCTTGCCGATGCCTTTAAATCCAATGCAGATTTAGTCCAAAAAATCTCTGCGTACCACCAACGGAAATGGATGGGAATTTATGTTTCAGATCGCATGGAATCTGACGATTTTTATCAAGCCCTTCGAGACTGCGCTCCGAATTCTGCCTTTAAACGCGATGCCTACGCAGCTTCACTCTTAGCTGCGGATTCGGCGGGAAAACTTCCAGCCATCATGCTTATTTGGATTGCGAACAACGTATCCGCAAAGATCTTTGGCGGAATCATGAGCCTTTCTAAGCCGGTCGGAGTGACTCTTATCACAGGTATTACCCTGACACAGTCGTTAAATCTTTATTATGAAGTGCAAACAAGGTATCAATTGCAAAGAATTGAATCTATCGAAAAATTGAACTCGATTTTAAATAGTAGCCACGTCAGTGAAGATACCGCAGAGGCCCTAGTCTTAGAGTCCCTTCTAGAACTGCGAAAAGCCCTACAGGAAAAGCGCCAATCAACGCCAGACCCGAAGATTCGAACTGCAATTGAAAAAGATCTGAAATCCATCGAAGAAAAAATTAAAGAACTATCGCAACAAGCGGGGTCCCTATGATCTATTTTTTACGACAATCCATTCGAATATTGCTTCTTTCAAGCGTTGCCATGACCTCTGCTGTCCAGGCCTCTGATCGATTAGGATTTTATTGCGAGTCCGCTAACCCTTGGGACACTCAAATCCTTGGACTTCCTACGTATATTAAGACAACGTCCTGCGACTATGTTGAATCCACTTTATTTGCTCGTAATCTAATAAGCATGGCACAAGACAAGTGCGACCTGATCGCTAAAGAGGGAAAGCTTCCCCGTCTTAAAGCAAACTTAGTTGCCGAAGAATCTTGCCACAATCAAAGTCGAAAAATTTCCCTGAACCTTGAAGAAGCGCATATCAATAAGATCGCTTCAGACAATCTATATATCCAAGGACAATGGCTTGAAATTTACGTGGACAACCGCAAAAATGAACAGCCAATTATCAAATCTGATGGCTTAGAGCAAGCCCAGTGGATTCACCTTCAAGAAGGTGTATTTTGTGGTTTTCCTGGAGCTGGATATGCCTTCAAAGTTAATGAATCAAAAAGTATTGAAGTCAAAAATCTTCGTACATCCGAAAGTTCGCATTATGAATTCAAAATGACTTCTGCGAATATCGATACCTATAAAAAAGTATCAGGACCAGGTGCCCAATTTATCGAGCACTCTTTAGCGATGGGCTTCTTAGGTCTGGCATTTTATGATCTCAATGGAAATCAGAAAGGTCCATTAACTAAGATTCCTTTGGCTGTCATTGATCGTCCTAATCAACGAGTCTGTGTTCGAACGAATAGGTAGCCTGGCCTCCTTCGAAACTAACAACAACTATATCTTTGCAGGGATAACGAAGGGTGCTAGATTAGCCAAATGCTAAATCAATTTTCTGACACTCAAAAAGCTTTTGTCGTATGGCTCTTGCTACTGCCCTTTCACATTGTCTTTTTAAAATTCAATGGACCTTTTAGCTTTGATGAAGGTGTTTATCTAGCCACCGTCAAAGCCCTGCAACAAGGCGGACGTCTATTTATCGAAATTGATTTTACCCAGTGGCCTTTATTCGCCTACGTCCTTAAAGGGGCCTCGGATCTGGTAAGTAGTTTTTTAGGTCGCCCACTTGAATTTCACGAATTCGCCATTACCTGCCGTGCTTTAATTTTAGCTCATGGTGCAATTTTAGCCACGGGCTTTTCTCGTCTATTAGCAACGATCAACGTCCGCGGTCGCCTTAATACCTTAGCTGTTTTTTTACTTTTAAGCTCATCTGCTGTGTTTTTCGTATCGCACACCATTTTGGGAAATATTCCTGCTATTGCATGGGCCATTTTCGCCCTAAGCTCGGAACGCATTGGCTGGATGGCGATCGCCCTGAACATGAAGCTAGTTGCGGCTCCTTTTGCTTTATTATTTAAAAAGCGCACCAATATATTGGCATCACTTGTTTTGGCTTTGCTTTTAGCTTTTCTAACAGGCTTTCCAATCAACGGTGTTTCAAGCCTGCAAGGAGGAGCGCTGACCAACCCCATCGAAAGAACGTCCCTAATTGATCGCATTTTGTGGCTTATTGAAGGTCACGGTATTCGCCCATGGGGAGAATCCGGCGTCTTAAAACACAGTCTTTACTCTCCACTTATAATTTTGGGATTTATATCATGCCTATATATCTTTTTTAGATGGATACAGAAAATAAAACGAAGCTCATTAAATTTAAAAGATGAGCTACAATGGCCAAGTATTGAACTTCGTAGCCTCCTGGTCTTTGCTATTCCCTTATTTGCTTTTCTTGTTCATTCTACGGTTTGGAAACATCATATTGTTATTTTATTTCCCGGCGCAGTTTTGGGACTTATTTTGGTACTAAAAGATCATAAAATGCGATCTTTATTGAATGTCCTTGCATTATTTCAAATAGGTTTTATTGCATTTACGACGTGCTTTTACTTTAAGGCCAATCAGGCTTGGGCGAATAAAACCGACTTCCTAATTAATCAGCTTAAGAATGAATCGATAAAAAATGTTGGTTTGATTTCGGATCATCCTTGGCTATCGCTTCAATCGGGCAATCCCCCCAAGGGCCCCTTTGTCGATCCTTCAAGGGTACGCATCCGCACCGGCCAAATCTCTTGCAATCAAATAATAACAACCCCAAAACAATTTATTTTATCATCGGATCGCTTTTCAGAGCTCAATTGCCCAACGCCATTCACTGAATACCTACTTAGCCAAGGCTATAAGAAAATCTCGGTGATAGATGATTTCACACTTTGGGGATTCTAATATTCATTTGATGAATTAATTTACTATTGGCGACGGAACGGCATATATCTTGGTGTCGAGATATAGTTACCATCCCAGTTGCCTTTGTTGCACCATACTTTATTAGAGTTATCCATCGCACAGAATGTATACCCACTACCGTGCGCCTTAATACTAGTAAACGTAACCCCAGGCTGAATGACTGTGGGAGCTTGATCAAATCTGTTCTTAGGGAAGTAGTGCACTTTTCCATCGGTAGTTAATGCGATACTACTATTACCTGCGACTTTAACGTCCGCATAAGAAACTCCACTATTAACCAGAGTCGGGGTCGTCGCCGAGATATTGAACGTATAGTCTCCCCAATACCCCCAACATTTAAGGTCCCCGTTAGTTCGGACTCCACATACCGCAGAATCACCTACACTTAAAGAAGAGTAAGTGTTAGCCGAATCCACTGTAAACGGAACGCTAGTATTGCTCGTAGATCCGTTCCCAACTTTACCTTGGGAATTGGCGCCCCAGCATTTAATAGTATTGGCCATCGTAAGACCGCAAATATGCGCGTATGAAATTTCAACTTTCCGATATGTCGTTCCGGCATCAACTACAGTTGGACTTGCTTTTGATGAACCGCCGAGATTTCCAAAATTGTCGTCATAACCAAAACACTTAATCTGATCTGAAGTGGTAATAGCACAGTAAAAGCTACTAGAAACCCTCAAGGTCTCGGGCTTATACACAGTTGCTGTATCGATCATTGTTGGGTTTGATCCTTTACAATCAGCACCACCACCACTGGATCCCCAAACATAAAGCTTCCCTGACGTTGAAACCCCAAGACCACAATAAAACTGCTCTCGGGCCGCATTTGCAAAGGCAACTCCAGGAGCGACCGGTGACATATACAACACGGCACCGCCTACAACTCCACTGCCGACAGCACCGAAGCCATTGGCTCCTGCACACTTCATAGCTCCAGAGCCATTTATAACGCAGGAACCATTATTCGAAGGCACCGCTTTACCACCTGTATAATCTGCCCCAGAATCAACGATAACCGGAGTCATAATATTCATCCCCGCTCCGGTATAGTAACTGCCCCAGCATGATGCCAAACCATCGGATTTGATTCCACAAGCTGTCGCAGTTCCAACGCCATAATCAACGAAGGTCGTATTTGGATCGACTTGTATAAAATCAAATGCGGTGGCAGGGAAAAACCACTTATTAGCATTATCCCCCATACAAACAAGCTGACCATCTAACGAAATTCCGCAGTATCCATAGGGACCAGTATAGATCTTCGAATACTTAATACCGTCATTCACCAACGTCGGCACTGGCTGTATTGTAGTTTGGGATGTACTAAAGGTTCCGCGCACTTCGCCCCAGCACTTTAAATCATTATTCGAAGTTACGGCACATCCCATGCCCAAATCAATGTAATCAGTACCAGAATCAATCATCGACCGAGTTGTGATTGGAGTCGTCGTAGTATTGTTACCAACTTGGTAAGTAGATCCATTCCACCCCCAACATTTCAGTTTGTTAGTCGTAGTGAGACCGCATACCGTGACACCAGCAACAACCTTTAAATAGCTTGTACCAGAATCAACAACTGTCGGAGACAAAACCGAGGCTCCCCCACCAACAAGTACTTGCTGATAATTATTAGCACCCCAGCACTTTAACTCTTGAGCCGTAGTAATTCCACATGTCGTACCATCGTATCGGCTAACGGAAGAGTAGTTCGTACTCGCATCAATAAGAATCGGCGTTAAACTATCGCTGGTAGTTCCATCCCCGTTTTGCCCGACATTATTTCTACCCCAGCATTTCATTTTATTCGTATCTGTAACACCACAACCACCATGACTACCGATCGATATCTGATTGTAATTTTCAGTGGCATCAACATCGACAGGAGTCAATTGATCTACTTTATTGCCATTACCTAAATTACCATAATAGTTATAACCCCAACATTTAATCTTTTTGCCAGTCGTCAGTGCACATCCATACTGGTCGTTAACATAGACTTCTAAAAAGGTCTCTGCTGGAATTGGTTCAACCGCAGTATAAACAGGATTTTTATGTCCAACCCCTAACTGACCCGAGTAATTGTCGCCCCAACAAAATAGCTTTCCATCTGAATAAATGGCACAGGTATTATATCGAGATACCGACAACTTTTGAATAGTTTTATAAGTAGCATCGTTATCCTTAATTAGATGATAAACCAAGTTCAATGCACCGATCGTGACAGCTGCTTGATTAGTATGAGTTATGTAGACTCTAAGATTTCGATCGCCTTCCGCAAATCCCGTATCAAAGGTATCATACGAAACACTTGCTGAAAGTGAACCTGCAGGAATAGTCACAAATCCTGGAAGAAGATTGTGATCAACCATATAGACTTGATTACCGAAATAATTGTAATACACGCGGACATCGTAAGATTTCGTTCCGGTTAAGCTAAAGGTGATCAAATTATTTGTTGTTCCTTCGTTAATAGAAATATTTTTTGATGAAATGACGGCACTCACCTCTGAGTCCTTGGTCCAAGTTGCCGAGGTTGCACTCGAGTAGCTTTGCCAAAGCCCATTCACAGAACTTAAACCCACAGCACACAATGTAATTCCACCATTGCTAAGCCCACTAAAATCGATAGTTTGGGCAACACCCGCATTTACTTCTGACCCATATCCACTAGAGTCCGAGCAATCAATGGCATTGCCAATTTTGTACTTTGCTTTACTGACGTTGGTTCCATTAAAAGTAATATTTGCCGAAGTTGCCGTACTAATCCCTGAAGGACTTCCATTAATAACCACAGTTGGAGGCAACGTAGAGAGCGTATAATTGGCAGATTTCGTCTCTTGAACTATCGAGTTATCGATTAAATTTGCGGTGAATGTGATTCCAGCCCCATCCGCACCACTAATTGTCAGCGATGAACTCCAAGTCCCGCCCGAGCAAGTCGCTGTCGCCGACACAGGACTTGTTATTGAAATGGTGGCACCATTAACATTACAGGAACCACCAAATGTCGTATTGGGACCAATGATAGAGCCTGCCGCCGGACTTAATATTGAAAGTGTGCGACGTACAATAAAATTAGCTGTCGTTGACGCTAAAACCTGAGCTCCGTCAGTATGTTTAACAACCAAGTTTAGATTACTTCCGTTAGCCAAGGCACTAGTATCAAATGTATGAGTCCATCCTTGAGAGTTGTCACAATTTAATGTCGCGCTCAGACTTCCTGAAATTTCTATGCCTTTATTGGGCACAGTACAAAAACCGTAGACGGTCAAAGAGTTCGATATTTCGGTTCCGTTGGAAGGACCATCAACCGTCACCTGAGGAGTATCAAGCTCTACCGATGCCTGGTTACAGAATGTCTCTGCACCTAGGGCATCCTTGAATTTTACATATAAATTCTTAACGCCATTGGTTGAATCACTAAAGGTCCACGAATTACTACTCGCTATCGTTGCCCAGGTACCACCTGAAGAACAACTGCTATCTTCGGTCAAATAGGCCTGAACTAAATGTCCCGGCGCTGCCAGACTAACAGCTACTGTCGCCGATGTTGCGATAGGTGCGCCTCCATTCAAGGTAATGGCTTGATTGCTAAAATCGCTTGCCGCCAATGGCTGCCAACGGACTTTGAAGCCAGCTCCAACAACGCTACTATCGGACGTGAATTTTACTTGCACGTTGCTGGATGTCGTTGTCACCGCGGATGGAACACTGCTACCTGATTGGTTAAAAACTTGCACTCCATTATCTAGTATCTCGAGATAATCATACCCCGACTCGGTACTGAAACTATCAAAATAGAATTTTGTCGCACCAGCAAGTGTAAGATTCAAGGTGCAGTTTTCATCGTTGCTGTAATCGTTTGACGTCCCCCCCGAATCGACAATAGTTCCCCTGTCTAAACTTGATGAAACAGAGGTGCAAACATTCATCTGCGTAAATAACGGCCACTGTATTGAATCAGAGTAGCATGCAGATTCTACCAATGTACTTGTTCTAAACTTTATACTTACGTAAGCCGTTCCACCTACTGCCGAAGAATCTAAATTCCACCCTGGCACGACCGATTGACGAGTCTGCCAAGTTGGGGCCCCCGAACAATTCTGATTATTGAATAATGCCATTTCCGTTAGGCTCGAGGGAGCCAAAATATTCAGATCTTCGATTCCGGTCGTTGTAACTTCCTTAAAGAGCCCACCAATAAAGAGCTGTGGAACCCCAACAAGAACTTGCACTTTCTCTACAGCCGATTGATTTTGAGCCCGATCAATGGCCTGCACATACAGATAACGAACTCCCTCGGTGTTGTGTGTTTTGCTACTGGTAACTCCGAACGACTCAACTAAAAATACATGAACCGGGCTATCAGTTTCTGTAAATCGAAACTGACACTGATCTTGAGTATCAAGACAACTCCATGAACTTACAAATGAGGTTGCTGGGATTAGTTCATCACTTAGACCTTGAACTACAGGAAGTATGGTATCTTTTAAAATTTGACCAATAACGGACTTTGAGTCCTCAGAAACTTCGATCTTAATATTATCACTATCTGGGACTCCTGAAAAATCATGTGAAAAGCTCCAGCGCCCTCCAGAACAAGAGGTATTCCCTACGGGGATGTCCTGAATTTTCACGACGATTGTTCTGCCGTCAGTAGGACATGCACCTTCAATTGTCTTACTTTGATAGTTCGTCGCATTAACAATTATACTTTGCGCTGAATCGTCGATACTTAATTCGGTGGACTGCTGATTCTGCCCCAACAGTTCCGTCAGATTGGCGTTCAAACTACACGCCGTCGTAGAAAAAACTACCGCGATCACTGATATAAAATAAAAAAATTTCCGTTGACGTTCAAGAAGTCTCATATTTATCTAATCGGCAGAACTATAAAAAATTCTAAGAACAATGAGTTCTATTTAGCCATTTTTTTAAATTTTTTGAGAACTTTGTCTTATTCTGAAACAATGCAGAATCAGCCTTCGAACTCATCTAAAAATGCCTTGGCAGCTATTTCTGCTTGAAGAACCTTTGGGTAATGCTTTTATCGACTCAAGAATAGTGGGATTTTTATAAATTTCGTCGATTCTTAGCAAAGTCATTCCACTATATCCATATTCTGTCATTGCACGGCTCATTCTGGAAAATGAAGCTGGATCGTAAAGACTCCACGAAAGGGCATTTTCGCCTTTTAATTCAAACTGATATTTTGAAGAAGCGACACCAATCTTTCGAACCAAGGTTTCGGCAAGTGAGTCGACCTTCAATGCACCTTCATACGCACGATCCGGCAACTCGGTCGCGGTAAAGTGAATTACCAAATTTTGGCTAATGCCGGACAAAGGCCTTAATAAGTCCCTATAGCCAAAGTCGGCTTTATCAGAATACCAATCACCGTAGCTTGTTTTAATCATACCCGCATTTAGTTCGGCCAGGCGGTCTCCGCCAGCTCGCCAATGCACACCGGGGATTTTCAATCCGATCTTTGCGCTAGCAAAAGCAGCCTCGTTGCTTTGAAAAACACTTTTAGCAATGCTTATCATCTTTCGAGCGTGCTCGGACAAGGATCCAGAATACCAATCAAAAAAATCTTTACCATAGGCGCTAAAGTGCTGGTTCGTTTCAAAGAAGCTGTTTTTTAGTTCTTGCTGATTTGGGGGATAGATTTGTTCGAAAGAACTTAACTGAGAGCCCCATGAATTATTTAAGTTCTGCAAGGTTTGATATTTCATTTTCATCGCTTCACGGAAACTGTCCACAGCCAAATCCGAATAAGCCTGCAAGGCTCCTCGGTGCGGGTAACCAGCAGAAGGCCCATCATGCATATTATAACTTGGGTAGCGCAACTCACCAGCTGGCCCCATCGAGATATTTATTTCATTTATGATAGATGCATACTTCGAAAAATTGGCCTGAAATGCCACCATAAACCATTCATATCTGGGCTTCATAATGTCGGTAGCCCAGAAAGAAACATACTCTTTGGAATGATTTCCGTTTTCACTTTTGAACATGAGCTTTGTGGTATCTGCAGACTTCGTTTGATAGTAGCCCTGCGCCCACACCCACTCAGGAAGTGGAATATATCCCGAGTCGCCAACATTGCCACCCAATTGATGAAAAGAAAGAATTGGACTCCATCTTAAGCCGACCTTAGAGATGATATCAGCCATTTTTTCGTAATAGCGCCATTCAAAAGCCCCTTTTTGGGCTTCGACCAAACCCCACCAAACATCAGTTGAAACAGACTCAACGCCGTTAGCTTTAGCGATAGTTAATTGCTGTTCGAATTCTATCCACGCTTTTTTCGAAACATCTGCATCAGGATGATAAGGATCACCAATCAGCAAGGGTCCCATCACATTAATTTCAGCCATTGCAAAATTTGGAAACGTCAATAAAGCAGCAACAGTGACAAAAATAGTTTTTAGTAAAGGCATCCAATTGTATTTCAGGCTAATTGTTTTCATAAAACACATAGAGTGCAAGATGACATCCAAAACAGAGCCTCATTTCGAAGCGTTTACAGAAAAATTTAATTTTTAGTGGGCATTAAAACTGCTCTTAGTTTTAGCGTGCATTCTTTTTTTGACTGAATACTATTTTACGAGGATTGAGTAATGAGAAATAGACAAAACTTATACAGCTGTTTACAGAATTTTGCAGTTTTGGCGATTCTCTTGGTTTCCTTAACACCATCCGCCTCGGTATCTCAAACTGAGACACAAGACCACTATAAACTTTTAGGAATCTCTCGCCTCGCATCTGATTCAGAGATTAAATTAGCGTTTCGCCGTATGGCCGCAAAATACCATCCAGATAAATGGACCCAAGCCTCCTCAGCGGAAATCCAAAGGGCACAAAGCATCTTTATACAGGTTCGCAAAGCCTATGAAGCATTAAGCGATCCAAAAAAGCGCAGAGCCTATGATTTACAAAATGGTATTGACGCCAAACATTCCGAGCTTTCGTTAGCTTTGGTTATACAAGAAATCAAAAGCGCAAGCTCAGCGTCTGAAATGACTGAGGCGCTTTATAAACTAGATGAACTTCGTGCCGCAGTTTATGAAGGTAGCGAGGCCTACCGCGATTCGACGGCTTCTGCCGCACTAAAGGAAGTATTTAATATAAAAATTGATCAAGGTATTTTTGATCACTTACCTACAGCCCTGGCACTTATTGAAATGACCGCAAATTGGACTTACTTTGAAGGAGAAAACGAATTCAGACAGACTCTAAATTGGGATTCGATTCACCTAAATGTAATCAAGCGTTGGCTTGATAAGGGTCTTTCGTTAAACCAAGCCTTAGCACAATTAAAATCCCTGTCATTGCAAGTTGATGTAAAACTTGCGATGAGTTTTAACAATCAAACCGGCCTAAAGAGCCCTTCTTTGCCATTTTACTTAACTGGTGAAATTGCTGATGGACTTTTACACCACCAACTGACCACTGGAAAAATTAGAACTGCCCAGGATCTGTCTGACGCAATGGAAATCATTGTTAAGGCTTCAGGGCCTAACGGATACCAACGACCTTTGTTTTCATCTGGAAATCTTACCGGCTTAACCAAACATATTATTCCACTTTTACCGGAAATGACTTCTACGCAAATCCATGACTGGGCAAGACTTTGCAGGTCAAATCCAATAGAGTCACTGGGATTTCTTCAAAGCTTACTTCAAACAAAACTTGCAAAAAATCAGATGGCGGCAGGCACCGCATTTACAGCCGACGATATCTTAAAAACCTTTAAAATCATCATCGAGGGCAGCCTTGACCACCACTTAAAAGAAGTTCGAACCATGACTCGTGGTCCACTGATTGATGCCTATATGCGCTCACATCCAAGATATGATCAGGACACTCTTCAGAAATGGGTTACAAAAGAAATTCAAGACGCCAAAAAGCGACAGGCTCTGTTCGCCCCAGATCGAGGACATGAACGCTTTTTATATCCTGTTCTGAAAAAAGATTTTTTGAATTTAATCATCGAAAACAAATCTATCCTGAATAAGTGGGGCTTTAACAGCCGCCACTGGGATGACTTAAGAGCCTCGCTGAATGTATCAAGTTTAGAATTTACTGCGAAATCTTTAATTCAACCGTGGCCTAAGAAACCCTCGATTGATTGGATTAAGGCAACCCAGCAACTTAAAAACTTTGACTCAAAGACAACCGCTCCATCGTGCACAAAAATTTTCCTGCAATGAGTAAGCATAAATATTAAATCTCATTTCGAAGCGGTGTCTAAAAATTAACATTTATTTATATCTAGAAAGTGACGACAAGAGATCTATGCAAATTTTAAAATTACTTTGGCAAGCTTTGAACTGGATCTTAAAATTTCTTTTTCGAACTTTTAAGCCCACGTATATCACTAAAGATGGATATGTTCGATACAAAGAGACTGACGAGTATGAACATCGCATGTACGCACGAAAAGTTCTTCAACGAAGTCTTTATCCAAACGAGGTCGTTCACCACATTAACGGAAAACGCATAGACAACAGAATTCAAAACTTATGTGTGATGGATCGTCATGAACATGAGTTATTTCACGCATGGCTTGATTGGAAACGCAAGAAAACTGGAGCCTACCCCAGATTTAGCGAGCAGAAAGCGATCTTAAAAGATAAGCACGCAGGAATTCTGCTTGAGGAATATCACCAATACAGGCCATACAATGAAAAATTCAAGTTCTATCACCAAGCAAAAACACCGAACTATTCTCGGCAACTGTATTTTAACCTAAAACGAGAAAGAAACAGATTGGCCCAGCAAAACAGAATTCCGCCATATTTGGTTTTCAAAAATTTTACGCTAATTGAGATGGCTCAGCAAAAACCACATAACCTTCAAGCGATGCGACAAATCACAGGGGTTAGCGAGGAAAAGCTACGTCTTTATGGAGACCAGCTATTACAAGTGATATCGAAACACAAAGCCAATCCGCCACTATTAACCAAAAAAAGCTCTGTATCCTGATTTCAGACATAAAAAAACCGAGCTCAAAGACTCGGTAATTTTATTAAAAATGGCGGGGTGGACGGGACTCGAACCCGCGGCCTTCCGCGTGACAGGCGGACGTTATAACCAACTTAACTACCACCCCGCAATCACTAGGAGAGTCATTTATAGGGGGCTTTAAAGCTGATTTCAAGCTCTTTTTTGGCGAAAATTAACTTTTTTTTGAGCCTAATCAAGAACTTGCTGACTAAATAGGCATTAAAATGAAGCTGCCATAATATGTGGCAAGGACTGGCATTGGACAACGGGATTAAATGGGTTTAGTCTGCCCTCATAGCCCGAAATAGGCGCACTGAAGGAGCCATTATGAAAAAACTATTTATCTGTATCGCCCTACTTTTACCATCCCTGAGCCAGGCTGAAGAATACAACTACAAAGTCAAAGGCATGCATTGCGGTGGTTGTGTTAAGGCCATCAAAGCAAAGGTTTGTAATATGGAAGGTATCGACAAATGCGATGTGGAAGTCGGATCTTTGAAAATCACAACTAAGAACAACATCAAATTTACTCCCGAGCAGATCCAGCAGGCCGTTGAAAAAGCTGGCGAGTACAGCATCGAGAAGTAAATTCAGAACAGTATTAACAATCAAGAAGTTTTCAAGAAAGCCTGTGGAGCAGAATTCCCGGGCTTTTTTATTTCGCAATTGGCAAACCCCGTGACTTTCATGCAATGAAAGACCCATAATAGAGGAAGTCTATATTTTGAATACGCAGAGCTAGTTGAGGACTGAATGAGCAGCTTACTAATTATTGATGATGAAGAAGATTTACGCGAAGTCCTTTGTGCACTTCTTGAAGATGTGGCTTCGGAAATCATCACTTGCGCAAACGGAGCGGAAGCCTGTGCCGTCCTTGAACAGCGCTCTTTCGATGCCATTTTATCCGATGAAAAAATGCCTAAAAAAACAGGAATGGATGTCTTGCGCTGGCTTCGCGCCCGCGGCGACCACACCCCATTCATTATCCACACCGGATTCGGTCATTCTGATATGAAGGCGGAGGCATTGAACCTAGGAGTCTTTGCTTTTGTAGACAAACCCTGGGATGAAAAACACTTGATTCAAACAGTTACCGAGGCTCTTGAGGCTAAAGTTTAATCATGGAAAAGCTGCTGTGGATCGACCTTGAAATGACAGGTCTTGATGTCGAAAAAGAAGTGATTATCGAAGTGGCTGCAATTGTCACAGATTTAAACTTTAATGAACTGGCTTGCTTCGATACCGCTGTTAAGCAGCCTCAACATTATTTAGATAACATGGATGATTGGAATACCAAACATCATGGCGAAAGTGGTTTAACAGCCAAAGTTCCAAATGGAATGCCGCCACAGCTAGTTGAAGCCCAACTTATACAAATGGTAAAAAATCAATTCCCTGACCCTAAAGATCGCCCCGTTCTGGCTGGAAATTCGATCGCTCAAGACCGCAGTTTTATTAACAAACATCTACCTGCGTTCGCAGCCACCCTTCACTATAGAATGTTGGATGTTTCCAGCTGGAAAATAATCTTTAATAATAAATACAACTTCAAGTATGACAAGCAGGGCAAGCATCGTGCGTTGGACGATATTCGCGAATCCATCGCAGAACTTAAATCTTATTTACAATTTATAAATATTCAAAAATAGAAATAAAAAAGCTCGAGGTCTCCCTCGAGCTTTTCAATTTAAAAGAACTACCAAAAACTAGTAACGGTAGTGTTCTGGCTTGAATGGGCCTTCTTGATTCAAGTGTAAATACTTAGCTTGCTTTGTAGACAGCTTAGTCAACTTCACACCCAATTTATCAAGGTGAAGAGCTGCCACTTTTTCGTCCAAGTGCTTAGGCAATCTGTAGACGCTGATTTTTTTGTATTTAGCTGGATTGTTAAACAATTCCATTTGAGCCAATACTTGGTTTGTGAATGAGTTAGACATCACGAAGCTTGGGTGACCTGTTGCGCAGCCCAAGTTAACCAAACGACCTTTTGCCAATACGATGATTTGCTTTCCACCCTTCATAGTGTGGATATCAACCTGTGGCTTCACTTCACGCATCGTTGAATTTTTGTTCAACCAAGCCATGTCGATTTCGATATCGAAGTGACCAATGTTACATACAATCGCATTGTTCTTCATCGCTTTGAAATGCTTTTCAGTGATGATGTCTGTGCAACCAGTTGCAGTTACAAAAATATCTGCCACAGGAGCCGCATCTTCCATTGTTGTCACTTCGAAACCTTCCATTGCTGCTTGCAATGCACAGATTGGATCGATTTCAGTCACAAGTACGCGAGCACCCAGTCCACGCATAGAGAATGCAGAACCTTTACCTACATCTCCGTATCCAGCAACTACAACAACTTTACCAGCAACCATCACATCCGTTGCACGCTTGATACCGTCAGCCAAAGACTCGCGGCAACCGTACAAATTGTCGAACTTAGATTTAGTTACAGAGTCGTTGATATTGATAGCAGGAACTTTTAATTTTCCTTCTTTCAATAATACTTCAAGATTGTGAACACCTGTTGTTGTCTCTTCAGAGATACCGATGATGTTCTTCATCTCTTTAGCAAAACGAGGCTCGTGCATCATATTTGTCAAGTCACCACCGTCATCCAAAATCATGTTGAAGCCTTGTTTGCCCCAACCAACGATAGTTTGCTCGATACACCAGTTAAATTCTTGCTCGTTCAAACCCTTCCAAGCAAAAACAGGAATTCCCGCCGCGGCAATAGCAACTGCTGCGTGATCTTGAGTAGAGAAGATATTGCAAGAAGACCAACGAACTTCAGCACCAAGCTCGACTAGAGTTTCGATCAAAACTGCAGTTTGAATTGTCATGTGCAAACAACCAGAAACACGTGCGCCTTTAAGAGGCTTCTTTTTACCGAACTCTTTACGAAGAGCCATTAATCCCGGCATTTCAGTTTCTGCGATTTTAATTTCTTCACGTCCCCACTTTGCTAGTTTTGCAAAGACTTCTGGGTTCTCCATCGCCTCTCGGCAAACGGCGTAATCACGCACTTCAGTCGCAGCTGCTTTAGCTGGCTTCGTTACTTTTTTCATCTTCGTAGCGGCCTTTCCATTTGATGTTGCTTGTGTTTGCATTTTTATTTCCTATGGTAATGTTAAAATTTCGTATCCAGTGTCAGTGACTAGCACCGTGTGTTCGTACTGAGCCGACAGTTTTGCGTCTGCGGTTTTGTACCATTTGATATGAGATCCTGGGATATCATACTCAATCAACTCATCAGTGCCACCATTTATCATTGGCTCTACCGTGATGCAGTGAAAAGGCACGAGCCGGTCGCCCTTGCCCTTTTTTCCCCACGCCGGAACGAAAGGCTCTTCATGGAACTTACGCCCCACTCCGTGTCCACCGATTTCCTTTACAGTTGTGTAACCCCTGCGAGTCACGAACTTGTGCGTTTCGAATCCGATATCACCGGTATAACCACCCGGTGTGATTGCCTTGATACCAATATCCCGAGCCATCAAAGCAACTTCACAAATATCTTTTGCATGATCGGTCACGTTACCGACAAAAAACATTTTCGAAGTGTCCCCAAAAAAACCTTCATAAAGCGCAGTGACGTCAACATTAATGATATCGCCATCTTTCAAAACTGTGTCGTCCGGAACTCCATGACAAACGACATCGTTGACCGAGGTGCAGGTGTACTTAGGATAGCCCCCGTAACCGATACAAGCCGACTTAGCCCCTTTAGTTAGCATAAAGTCGTTACAGAGTTCATCGATCTCGTTAGTGGTAATTCCAGGTTTAATGTATTTTTCAAGATAGACCAACGTTTGCGCAGCAATTTGGCAAGACTTCGTCATCAACTTTATTTCATCTAGGGAGAGCGGCTTTATCGACATAAGAGGCAAGCTACCACAAAAAAGCGGTGAAGCCTAGGGGGGAATCAATTATAGACTTGAGAGATGCTTAGATACAAAAAAACCCCCGATCTAAGGACCGAGGGTTTTGCCGTAAGGCATGCTAGCTTAGAGCTAACTCCTTAATTACTTAAGGTGTTTAGCAACAAGTTTAGTCATGTCGAACATAGAAACAGTAGTCTTGCCACCGAATACTTTCTTAAGGTTTTCGTCAGCGTTGATGTTTCTGCGGTTTTTAGCATCTTGAAGGTTGTTCTTCTTGATGTAGTCCCAAAGTTTTTTAACAACTTCAGTACGTGGCATTGGCTTAGCGCCAACTACTTTTGCTAGGTCTGCAGAAGGAGTCAATTCCTTCATGAAAGCCGCGTTTGGCTTACGAGCAGTTTTTTTCTTTGGAGCAGCAGCTTTCTTAGGAGCAGCAGCTTTTTTTGCAGCAGCTTTCTTAGGAGCAGCAGCTTTTTTAGTTGTAGCAGCTTTTTTAGGAGCAGCTTTTTTAGCAGCAGCTTTCTTTGGAGCCGCTTTCTTAGTAGTAGCTTTTTTAGTAGCTTTAGCCATTGAGAATATCCTCCGTTAGTTGTTCTCTTTGTTCTGAACTCGTCCAGTGTGTATCTAAGTCGAGGTGTTTGTCCAAAAAAAAATGCAAGTTTCTTAACTTTTTTTTCGCGCTTCGTAATTTCCCGAGGGAAATACCCCGAATCAGGACTCTTCCTCCTCTGGAAAATGCCGAAAAAACAGTCATGCAAGCACACTCTCTCTGGCAAAAAAGCTTCAAAACCATTCTTGAAGAGCGCCTCTCTGAGGACCGCGCAAGTACAGAAAGAACTATTTCCAGCGAAGACAACTCCCCCGCTCATATGGCATTTCTCATAGGGAAAATGGGGAAATTCGAGTTTCAAGTAAGCCGAGTATCGACACGGAACCCTTACCCCAAGGCAAAACCTGCAGTACGCCCAAACCACATGTTCAACCACTCTCAGTGGGAGTCCTTCCTATTTCTAACGAAGTGGGCCGGCTCTGTGGCTGAAAACTTCAATACCCACGAGCTTAAGCAAGCGTTTCGACGTGCCGCTCTAAGGCTTCATCCCGATCAAGGGGGCGATGCCCAACTATTCTTAAGCCTTCGCTCGCACCTTGAAAACCTTGAGGTGTTGCTCGTTAAGGCATCTGAAAACGGACACACAAAATAAGATTCTATTTAAAAAACTAGCTGGCCTAGACTCAATTTGAGACCTCGCCGTGCCGATGTTAAAGATTGATGAAGGTAAACTATAAGGTCCTATATCTATTGTCGTACATTTGTTTATTCAGCCTTACGGGCTGTCTAACAGGTGGATTTTCCGCTGGGGAAGCACCTTCTACGGGCTCGTCAGGAGGAGGCAGCGCCAATTCCGGATCAGGGCTAACATCGGAGAAGCTAGGCCAAGGAACGACGTCGGCCGATATTCTTGGCAATACCTACGCCTACGAACTCTACAAGCTGAAACTCTCGTCAAATGAGGCCACCTTTGCCCAATGGATCCCTGCCGCCAGTGGCACTCAGCGCCCCGCTGTACTTATATATCTGCCCTACGAAGGCATCAACTGGTCCGGACTTGGAGTTGATAACTTCTGGGATGGCCTAGGCACGGGAACCTATCCTGACTTCAATGGACCGGCTTACGACTCTGGCAGTGCTTCGCGTATCTCGTATACCAGTTTCGCGCCCCAAAACGCCGGAGCCTCGAACTACCCTTTTACATATAATGATATAAATATTTTGATCGTATATGGCCGCTTCTATGCCGGAGGAGACCTCCAAAACGACGTGAACGATGTTTTGACGGGCCTGGAATTTTTAAACCAACATCCAAAAGTCGAGACCGCCAAAATAGGATTCTACGCTTCTTCCTGGGGTGCTCTTGTCGGTTTATATGCAATTCAACAGGCCGACTCTGGAAAAAAACCCCTTGCTGCCGCATTGGTCTCTCCGGTCAGTGACGTCTCGAAAATGAAAACCTACATCCAGACACTGATTCCGACCTACACTGCCGATACAACCATTCAAGGGCAATACACCAACTACCTTGACCCCCATCTTCGACGCCTTGATAAGGCCACCGAGAGTCTGACCGGACAACCCGAACGTTATGATGCCTATTCTCATACCGCTTTAAGCACGGCACCGGCAACGCAGTTCTTCACCCTTCACGACACCTGGGATACCTTAGCACCCGCGACGATGACCACGGACCTGATGACTGCTCTGGGCAATCGCTCTACTGATTTAAAATACTTCCATCTGCACGACACTGCGATCAATTTCAATACCTTTGCATTAGAGCACTCCCAAGCCACCCAAAAAATGAAACCCGAGATGACCACCCCCTTGGCTCAGACATTTTTACTGAATCGATTGCTACCCACAACGGCTCACCGAATCTTTTATAACTCGGCAGAGTTGAATAGCTTATTTACTCATACTCGCGACCGAAAAGTCGCAGGCGGCAATAGTTCATTCTTCACGGCCGTTCTGAACGAGCTCTGCAATGACTTCCTAACAATGCAAGACACCACATCAAGTGTTGCGACAGCTGATGGCAAAACAATTTTAAATTCCATGCTATACACTTATATCGGCGTGCCTAACGCCACAACAGACTGGGACGTTGATACAACAACAATCTGCAACCGTCTCAATACAGCGTCCCCTTTTTAGGCGGAATTCTTACTTCAAATCAGAACGAAACAGTTTTATAGCGAACTCCTCGCATCGATCTTTAGAGTCCAGATTGTGATTCCGATAAATTCTCTATATGAAAATTCACATTCATTTTTTGTTATTTTCGTTTTTGCTTTTGGCTTCGAATTCACATGCTTCAAGCCGCTATTTAACCTATCAGGGGCGAATCCTTGATTCGAATTTAGCACCGCTAGAATATGAAGCCACTCAATTCAAATTTGAAATTGTATCCCCTGATGGGACCTGCGTTTTATATAAAGAGACAACAACCCCTAAGGACATGCGCAACTCGAACGGAATCTTCGACGTTTCGATTGGTGATGGCACTGTGGATCCCGGCGTCGCATCTGATGTTAACATTGAAACAGTCTTCAAAAATGGCCGAACATTTAATTGCTTAGCCGGCGGCGTCTACAATGCCTTAGATGGCCATAATCGCAAGCTACGCGTAAGCTTCCGCGATTCTATCGGATGGAAAATGATCACTCCCGATCAAGAAATACGCAGCGTGCCCTATGCTTCCTATGCGCAGAATGCAGCTTCCGCACAAAAACTAGGGAATTCTAGCGAAGCAGATTTTTTGAAATTATCCACCGTTCCTTTTTGTGCAGCAGGAAGCTTTTTAACTCATGTCTCTCCGACGGGCACCTTCGTCTGCGACACCCCCATCATAAACTCAGGAACGATTGGCGGCTCTACGGTCGTCAATACCACCGGTTACATTCAAACCAGTGCGGGACTCCGACTTTATTCGGGTTCGAATTTTATCGAGTTCAAAGCCCCAGCTAGTATTCCGTCAAGCTACGTCTTGCGCTGGCCATCATCAGCAGGCGCTGCGGGGCAAGCCTTGGTCACTGATGGTGCAGGGAATCTAAGTTGGACCGCAGTCTCTTCAAGTTGGTCTTCCCTTAGCGGCACCCCAACCAGTTTAGCTGGCTATGGTATTACCGATGCTCTTTCCAATGCCCTTGCTGATAGCCAAATTCTGATTGGCAGCTCGTCAAATATTGCAACCCCCACAAGCGTTTCAGGGGACGCCACGCTTTCGAATACAGGAGTCCTAACCCTGTCTAGCTCTGGGGCCTCTGCGGGAACGTATTCAAAAGTGACGGTTGATACGAAAGGCCGAGTGACTTTGGGGGCAAACCTTAGTGCCTCCGATATCACAACAGCTTTGGGATTCACTCCAATCAATAAGGCTGGCGATATTCTGACAGGCTCGCTAGGGCTTGGAAACTACACAAACACCACCGAGGTCACTTTAATTTCAGGTTGGGGCGCTGGGGACAAAGGTAAAACTTGGTTCAATACTTCAACAAACCAAGTTAAATACTGGGATGGCTCCTCTGCTATTGCTTTGGGCGTCTCAGGTATTGGATTAAATTCTTTAAACGGCCAAACCGGCACTTCTCAAAATTTTGCGATCGGCTCTACAGGAACAGCGCCTGCTTTTTCTTCCGGGTCGAATACTCACACTCTTAACATTCCGATGGCTTCCAATGCTGGTGTCACTGCAGGCCTTCTTAGCAAAACAGATTATGATAGTTTCAACTCAAAACTAGGCTCCGCTTCAACTTTTAGCGGCGACGTCAGTGGCACTTCAGCTACAATGTCAGTTGATAAAATCAAAGGCTCCCCGCTTGTCTTAACAACTCCTGCATCAGGTCAGTATTTAAAATTTGATGGCACAAATTGGATCAACTCCATTTTGTCTGTGAACCTTGCAAGTGACGTCACCGGCACTTTAGCTGTCGCTAATGGGGGCACCGGGGCCACGTCGTTGGGCTCGGGCAATATTTTGATCGGCTCGGGAACAGGCGCTGTTAGTTCACTCAATTCGGGAATGATTGGGAATGTGGTCTACTCGACCGGAGCCTCGTCATGGGCTAGCGGTACTCCCGAAACTGCCGGGCTTGTTGACAAATCCTCTACGCAAACTATCTCGGGAGCAAAAGCCTTCAGTAACTATGTTCAAATGAATGCACAAAATGAAGTGCGTTTTGCTGATGCAGATTCTTCTAACTTTGTATCTATTCGAGCCCCGGCAAACGTAGGAACTAACCTTGCTTTAACTTTACCAAGTACGGCCGGCACCTCTGGGCAGATTCTTTCAACCGATGGAACAGGCGTTCTTAGTTGGACAACGCCAAGCTCAGGGATTTCAGGATCTGGAACCACTAACAAAATTCCAATGTTCACGGGTGCATCCGCATTAGGGGATTCTCCGTTGAGTGTGTCTTCCACCAATGTAGGAATCGGAACTAACAGTCCGAGCTGGCCTTTGGACATTCAAAGCTCATCCGCCTTTCAAGCCCGCCTCTACCATGCTTCTGAAAATGCTTCTGATGGTTCGGCTTTAATGATGACTCGCACTCGCGGCACTGTTGCCTCTGCAGCCGCAGTGCAGTCAGGGGATACAATTGGCGGATTTTATTTTCGTGCCCATGATGGTTCAAGCACCGGAACGACCTCCGCAGCTATAGAAGTGAGCGCCTCGCAAGCGCACTCCACTTCAGCGCGAGGCACCATCATGACTTTTGAAACAGCCTCTACTGGAGCTACAACTCGATCCGAGCGAATGCGCATCACCTCTAATGGCAATGTGGGAATCGGAGTAACGAGTGCTCCCGACCTGTTAACGGTAGGATCGACAAGTGTTGCAAACAACCAACTATTGGTTCAATCAGCCAGCCCAGGCGTCCCTTCATTGAAGCTTCAAAACAGCTTTAACTATTTATGGATGGGTCTAAACAGTTCGGGATCTACTTCAAACGGAATTCCCACAAACAATGCGGGTTTTGCGGTCGGAAATATCGCTATGGTCTTCGCAACTGGCGCAACGGCAACAGAAAGAATGAGGATTACAAATGTCGGTAACGTTGGCATTGGCACAACGACACCCGCTACAACTTTAGACCTTAAGGCCACAGCTACGACAGGTGGCACGAACATGGTCACAACAACGACTCCGGTGCTAACCCTGAACAAAGCGGCCGCAGGGGACTCATCCGCAATCCGATTTAGTAATAACGGCACAATTACATGGGCTCTTGGGGATCAATACGGAAGCTCTTTTCAACTATGGAATGCAAACACATCGAGCTACAATTGGACAATTCTAAATAATGGCAATATGGGAGTTGGGGTTGCAACACCGACTGCAAATCTGCACGTGAAAGGTGCGATCAATGACTCGCAAATGAGCATAGCAAACACATCTTATGTAGGCCATGTCACTATTCCGACAAATGCGAACGGATTGATTTTATCGGGCGGAACTAAATACACCGCAGGGAATTGGATTGCCGACAGCACATCCTCCGGCGTAATCACGGTTTCATCAAACGGCCTGTTATTTTTTACTAGCTCTGGAAACACGATCGGAAATACTCAGGTAAATAATGTCAGAATGGGGATCAGCCCCAACGGACAAGTCAGTATTGGCTCTGCGGCTGGCACAGGCTGGACAAATAGTAGCCAACTCACTATCGGAGACCATTCTAGTAATAGCTCGGTCATCGCCTTCCGTCGCCCCGCAGCCACGGCAAATCTAGATATCTATACAAATTATGAAGGCAGCGATGCGGGTAAATATTTTGGCTATGGTTTTCAACCAAGCACTGGAATGTTTAGATTCTGGGATAGCGCCGCCGGAGCTCGCATGGACTTTACAAATTCCAGCGGAAATATGTGGATTGCCGGAACATATTCCAATGGATCCGATGCACGCTTAAAAAAAGATATTAAGCAAATTCCCGATGCACTTAATAAAATACTACGCATAAATGGTGTCACATATCACTGGCGTTCCGGCGTGAATAATGATCCTAGTGAACAAATCGGGGTTATCGCTCAACAAGTCGAAAAGGTGTTTCCTCAAGCCGTCAAAGAAAGTCAGAATGGATTTAAATCAGTCACTTATGGCAACCTGATTGCTCCAATAATTGAGTCCATAAAAGAGCTCTACCAAAAAATGTTAACCAACGATCAAGAACTAGAGAAAAAACTCGCCGAGGCTACGCAAGAAAACGAAACCCTGAAAATGCAAATTCACGATCTCGATTTACGCATGAAAAAAATGGAAGAGCGTCTCGAACTGAAACACTAAATAGCCGAACGCCCTTCATACTATAAAAACTCTCGATTAAATATGATTAAAACTACAGTCTGTAGCTAAATATTCCGAATCTTTCTATAGTGGAGCATTCTGTTTTTTTGAAAATTTATTCTTTATACAGGCACATTAGGATCTATTTGTTCTTAGGTCTTATTTCTTTTTTGAACAATGCCTGTAGCTTGGATGCCAATCTTAAAAACTTAGGTTTAAAGTCTGATCTTAGTTTACCTAGCCAATCTAGCATTCATGAATTTGGGGTTAACGGAGAACTTAAACTAAGTGGCTCGAACAAAGTAAATATGAATCCCCGCCTAATCAATATCCTATCGGATGGAAAAATCATTTTAGGACAGATTTACGAAACCAATATTTCCGATTATTCTATGCCGCTTCTTTATAGAATGAACCCCAATGGCACCATTGATACTTCATATGGAAGCAATGGTTATGTCGAACTTCCCGATATTGTTCATTGGGGAATCAGAGACATGGCTTCAAACTCCGACGGAACCTACTTATTACTTTCAAAAAGCACTTTAGAGGGCTTTAAAGTTTTAAGGCTCTTACCCAATGGAACCACCGATACAAGTTTCGGTACAAATGGTGTATATGAATTTCACGAATCTGGCGGAACAATATATGGACGCAAAATTGCATTGACCAGCAACGGAAGTGTCTTGGTCGCAGCTTATCGTTATAGCTCCACGACTTACAAATCACACACAATACTTATCAATAATAACGGAACACTAAATTCATCACACGGCGTTGCCGGCATCAAAGAGTACCCAAACGGCGGCTCGGCTGAAGATCCAAAAGACTTGCTTTACATTTCCGACAGTGAAATCTATCTTTTAAATCACGTTACGGCCTCTGATCGCGTGGTCTTAAGGAAACTAGATATTTCTGGAGTCGAGGACGTAGGCTTTTCTACCACCCCCCTTCCCGCTACAAATATCGATACTATTCGATGGATCCGTCTTAAAAAGATCAATAATCGTTTGGTTGTATTTGGCAACTATGCAACTGCTGGAGGCTCAAACCAGGTTGATAAAGGACTGACTATTGTTTGCCTCACAAATGGAAACCCCGACACCACATTCAATACAACTGGCACCTTACTGTATACACATGCATCCATTAGTTACGGCGTTTTAGACGTTCAAGGCATTACCGACTCCGGATCAAATTTGGATTTCCAAATCGCCTACACCGAAACTCAACGGCAGGCATTTCCGAATGACCACCTAAGAACGTTTAATAAAATATATATTGGCCAATACAACTCGAATGGATCTTTAGACTCCACCTATGGAACTGCGGGCGTACAATCGAGAACAGATACAAATAACTTTAGATTTCTGCGTTTTCAATCTGATAATTCTTTACTCGCCACAGGTCAGGGCACCGGATTAGAGCCTATTTACTATTCAGCTTTAACGAAAAAATTTACCAACACATTGAGCTCGGATACAAGTTTTGGCGCGGGTGGCACTTTGGAAACTATCTATTCCAATGCAACAAAAAATGGAACTCCAAAGACACAAGCTAAACTAGGTGCCGACCATTTTCTATATTCTGGGCGCTTTGATGACCGAGAAGCAAAAATCTTTGTGGTAAAAACAGACAAAACAGGAATGATACAAACTCAATTTGGAGACGGTGGATATATTCGTGATGCGTTTAGCAATGGCTACGAAACTTTAAAAAATATAAAATCATTGTCAAGTGGATCCATTATGGTTTGTGGGGAGTCCACCGGATCAAAACTCTCAATTGCCAAATTTGCGAGTGATGGATCTAGGGATCTAAGCTTCGGAAGTGGTGGGGTATACACCGAAACCATCACCAACATAAGCACGGCATCCCCCTGGTTCTGCGGATTCAATGATGACGGAACTTCGATAGGTATTCTTGCAACAAATGATAATGTCGTGACCGTAAGAATTCTTGCCAATGGGACCAGAGATATGGCCTTTGGAACTTCTGGGATAAATGTTATAACTATTCCCCCCGGGACTCTTTTCGATCTTATAAGTTTTGATCAAAGCTCAGACGAACGCACCGTCGTTGCAGGCATATCCTACGATGGATCGATGAATGCTGCCCAATTTTTACTGATGATCTCTTCCTCAGGGTATGTGGACACTAGCTTTAGTGGCGATGGTTATGTTGAACTTCGCATAGATAACGACTCGGACCATTCCACGATGGGTTTAGAGTTTTCCCCTGATGGCAAATTGTATACGGTCTTCGATGCTTACGAAATGCCCTCTTGGGACAATATCGTAGTCATCAATCGATATAATGTCGATGGCAGTTTGGATACTTCATTTGGATCCGGCAGCGGATATATTCAATCCACAACCGATTTTCATATAGATACAAATATGTGGGGCGGTGATGCACTTACTATAGACTCAAGCGGAAATATTTATATTTTGGGATTGGATTATTCCCTAAATCTTACAATGAAATCCTGGAAATCAAATGGCTCTGACAATACCGATTTTGGCTTGGCAGGAAATAAACTGTGCAACTTTCCAATCGATAGCCAATATCGAAGCCTCAATAATGTTCTATGGGATTCAAATGATAGTTCTTTTAAAATTCTTAGCAACTCGATCCATAGAATTAATATGTCTGGCTCGATGTTTTAAGTTACCCCAAGAATGAAAGCCTTCCTCAAGTCTTACGAGGCTCGGCTGATAGGCCACGTCTGAAAGTGATTCATCAACATTATACTTCAATAATTACCCTCAAGATCCCTTATACTAATCCCGAGATGAAATTCATGTTATATAGGTACGTTCAAAGCAATTGGATTGTCTCTCGATTGGCCGCCTCAGTCGTTGGCCTATTCGTGGCTTTTGCATTCAATACGGCTGGAGCATCAAATAAGCATCTCACCTACCAAGGTCGAATTTTAGATACTTTAGGTCAGCCCCTCGAGTACCAGTACACGCAATTTATTTTTGAAATCGTCAGCCCTGATGGCACCTGTGTACTTTATAAAGAAACCACCTCCCCTATTGATCTAAGAAACTCTAATGGTGTGTTCGATGTATCGATTGGAAACCACACTGTAGATTCCGGTGTCGCCTCGGGCATCACTATTGAAACTGTGTTTCAAAATGAGAAAACATTTACTTGTATTGGCGGCGGCTCCTATAACGCAGTCAACGGCCACAACCGTAAATTGCGGGTCAGCTTTAAAGATGCCGTCGGATGGCGCCTTATCACTCCCGATCAAGAGATTCGCGGAGTTCCTTACGCAACCTATGCTCAGAACTCTGCGACGGCATTACGTTTAGGGACGTCAAGTGAATCGGACTTTTTAAAAATTGCCAATGTCCCCATTTGTGCCCCTGGCAGCTTCTTACGTCATATTTCGCCAGCAGGGACTTTTGTTTGCGAGACACCATCTGTTCCAGCTACCAATGTCGTAGGTGATATCTCTGGAAATGCGTCAGGATTTACGGGAAGCTTAAGCGGCGATGTCTCGGGTTCTCAAAGCTCAACTTCGGTTAATAAAATCAAGGGCGTTCCGGTAGATCTTGCTGGGGCCTCTGATGGGAAAATTTTAAAATATCAAGCTGGAAATTTCGTACTTGCGGACGAAACCATCACTTCGGTCTCTGGCAATGATATTACATCAGGTACGATTGGTGGCTCCACCAGTATCAATACTTCGGGCTTAATACAAACCAGTAATGGCTACCGCATCTATCAAGGTGCAAACTACGTCGAACTAAAAGCTCCTGCTTCGTTGGCTGGAAGCTATAGCCTGCGCCTTCCTACCGCTACTGGAAGTGCGGGCCAAGCATTGAAGACCGATGCCTCGGGCAATCTTTATTGGGACAATGACCTTGGGATCACGGGCAATATCCTTGCTTCGCAAATGAACTTCACCGGTACCAACTCGGCGACGAGTACTTTGGTTGTTAAAGATGCTTCTGGTAAGTTCACAGATTTTGCCTGCGCAACTGCAGGACATATCGCAACGTGGACTGTCACCGGCTGGAGCTGCCAAGCGGCGCCAACTGGCGCAGACAATCTAGGAAATCATACGGCATCTCAGAATGTTCGACTAAACTCTAAATACCTTTCAAACGATGGAGACAACGAAGGACTTGCGATCGACAACCAGGGCAATGTCAGTGTCAGCCGATTACGAACTAGCAGCATCGAAGTCGACAGCGATTTTAACACTGGCTTTACAAGTTTGGATGATCAAATCGATTTTTTCGTGGGCGGCGCTAACAAATTAAGACTTTGGAGTGGTGCCCTTGATACGAACACCACAAATACTTTTTCATTAAGATTTGCTCCGGGAACAGCGGCCGCACCTTCTTATTCTTTTACTGGTCAAAGTAACACCGGTCTATTTCCCGCAGCCACCAACGTGATTGGATTTTCCACCAACGGTGCTGAAAAAATGCGCCTTGATGAAAATGGAAACGTTGGTATTGGAACCTCGTCTCCATCAGCGAAATTAGAGGTCAACGGCCTTATTCACTCGACACTTGGGGGAATAAAATTCCCAGATGGCACTGTACAAACAACGGCAGCAAGTGGTGGTGGCGGTGGAACGAATGGCTTTGGATCATGGACATCGGGTTACAGCTTAGGAACTATTTATCAAGCATCAACTGATGGACTCGTGATTGCTCGGATGTATGGATCGAGTCATGGTGGTCTTCGTGGGTTTACCGATTCTAACTCAAACCCAACCACCGAAAGGCTTACAAATTTTAGCTACGCAGGAGCCGGCGGAAATTCAAGTATCACGATGCCAGTGAAAGCCGGTGACTATTGGAAAGTGATCTCTGATTACTCGGTAAATACATCAAGCATATACTGGGTTCCAGTGAGCTCTGGTGGGAATTCAGTTTGGCAGTTAAATGCTGGAAAGTTAACTTACAACGGAGGCAACGTTGGACTTGGTACCGCCAATCCTACTGAAGTCCTAGAGGTTGTGGGAAATATAAAAGGGACACAACTTTGTATTGGCAGTGACTGTCGATCTTCGTGGCCCGCAGCGGGAGCTGGAACAGTTACCAGTGTCTCTTCATCGAATGCTTATCTATCAGTGGCAACAGGAACCTCGACCCCAACTATCACTGCCAACGTTGGGACTTCCGCAAACACTCTGGCTGCGGGGAATGATTCTCGTTTTAGTGATTCACGAACGCCGACGGGCTCGGCTGGCGGAGACCTTTCTGGAACTTACCCGAATCCAACCGTCGCAAAAATTCGGGGCTTTAATGTGGCTTCAACAACGCCTCTTGACGGCCAAGTTTACAAATATGTTTCTGCGAATTCGCAATTTGAACCCGTTCACTTCGGAATCGATGACCTGCGAACTGCAATAGGAACAAATCAATTTGCTGCCGGAGCGTGCAGCGCCAACCAAACTTTGAACTGGTCCGCGATCACCGACGCCTTTAGTTGCGCAAACATTTCCGGCCTTGATGCGGCAGCAGTTAGCTCTGGCACTATCAATTCTGCCCGCCTTCCAGCCTCTGCGAACGCGTGGACGGTCAGTGGCTCTGATGTCTATAGATCTGTTGGCAATGTGGGACTTGGGATGACATCCCCAACTTACAAACTAGATATTGTTGGCACCGGCTGGAACGACAGTTCAATTCGTCTCCACCGCTATGGCGCCCACAACTCAAGCCCTGGCTTTGTCACCGTGAAAAATCGAGGCACCTCGGATACAAACTTTGCTGCAGTTCAAAATGGAGACGTTTTAGGAACTTACAGCTCGAGCGGTATTGTCGATGCTGCAGGAACTGAAGTCAGCGCTGGCCAAATCCAGCTAGTAACTGAAAGTAACTGGAGTACAGGAACCACTCCTGGCTCAATGCTTTTCAAAATTAATGATGGCAATGATACCTCTGTTATTACTGAACGAATGAGATTAACCTCAGTAGGACGACTTGGCTTAGGCACTTCGGCTCCTACGAACAAACTTCATGTCTATGACACAGTAAATACTCCGCTAAAACTTGAAGCGACAACATCAAATGTCTATATGAATTTTAATTCTAATAGCACATCACGTGGTTATTTTGGATACTACGTCGGCGGATCTAATGGTATGGCCATTACCAATGGCGCCGGCACGGTCGTCAACTTTTTAGTCACAGAGGCCGGCAAAGTTGGAATCGGAACTACTTCTCCAGCTGCGGCCCTTCACCTGAACCCAACAATAACTGGCGCTGGCCCAGCAAGTTCTGGCACAACTCCAAGTACAGGATTAGTGACCCGTCTTGCAAATAATGGCGGTGCTACGCTTGATCACGGTATGCTCACAAATGGAACTCAATGGCTGCAGGCCACCAATACATCAAATCAAACAACTGTTTATCCAATTGCCATAAACCCAAATGGAGGCGATGTTGGCATTGGCACAACGACGCCTGCTGCAGCGCTAGAAATTAAAAAGACCTTCGGAAATGGTGAACACATTCGTCTGACAGATACTTACGATGCCAATTCATTTGGCACAATCGGATATTCTCCGTACGGGAATAATCTTATTTTATCGTCAGGATCCTACTGGAACGGAAGCGACTGGCAAGCCACTCAAACCGGGGCATCGCATTTGGCAATCTCACCGTCGGGATTTTCTTTTAAAAAATCTGCTGGATTGTCTGTCGGCGGCACTGACCCTCTGACAAACTTTATGATCGTCGGTGGAATCAATAACCGGGTCGACATATATCCTCAACTAACAACAGATGAGGGTGGAGAAATTGCACTATTAGCAGCAGGCAACACTGGTTCGACAAATAACTTTGTAATAGACAACTACCGAGACCGCCTAAGATTCATAGCTGCGGGCACAGAGCATATGGCGTTAACAAGCGCTGGTTCTTTAGGTATTGGGACATCGACACCTTCCTACAAACTCCACGTCAATGGAAGCGTCGCTGGAACTTCTGCATATAACAACTTATCTGACATTCGCCTAAAAAAAGGAATTCAGCGCATTCCTGCGTCGCTTGCGAAAATCGAACAAATCGATGGTGTCAGCTACGACTGGCGCAATGATGAATTTCCTCAATACGAACTGAGCCACCGCAAAGAGATCGGCGTGATTGCACAGACAGTTGAAAAAGTCTTCCCTGAAGCCGTCAGCGTCGATAAAAACACCGGCATTAAATCAGTGGCCTATTCGATGCTAATTGCACCGATTATCGAGGCGATCAAAGAGTTAAATAATAAAGTTAAAGCAAAAGCTGATTCATCTGAACTAAACGCCTTGAAAGAAAAGTCATCGGCTCTTGAAAAAGAAAATCGGCAATTAAAACAACAATTGTCTGATTTTGAATTGCGTTTGCAAAGATTAGAAAAAACTAAAACGACTAACCGCTGATTAAATAGCCGACCGCTGCAGAGGCCATCAACAGCACCAATGCTAGAGTTGATTTTAAAGCCATGCGCCGGTTTCCAAATAAGATGACAATTCCAATTTTAGAAAGCATCGATGCCAAAATAGACAACAACACAAGAAGCTGAAACTCACCCTCGCCAATCTCGGTCAGCGCCACTCGCTGACTACTGGCAATCAAAGAGCCGTGAACCTCGAATAGGGAAATTAAAAAGGTCAAAACTCTGACGCCGCTTTCGCCAAAAAACTGCTGCAAAATTTTTGACAGCGCTAGAATCAAAAAAATGACAGCTGTTAAATTGACAACTGCTTGATAATCTATAATGGTTTTTTGACGCTGAAGAACGATATGAGCCTTTTGCTTTGAAAACAAAAGACCAATCAGAAATAAACAAACAACAAAAGGCGCAACAATAATCCAATGTACATGCCTAATAATTTCAGCACCGCTTGCAAAGACTAATAAGACCGCCTCTAAAAGCATAGCGACGATCGATCCTAGCAAAGACACCAATAACAATGTCGTAGACACTTCGGAAGACGTTTTACTTGAGCGCGCTAATGAAAGCGTCGTTGCCGTGGAGGACATCAAACCACCAAAAAATCCCGACAACGCCATCCCCAACTTAGCGCCTAAAATCCTAGCCAAAATTACACTTATGATTTGCAATATCGAAAGTGCAAACACAACCCATGCAATTTTCGATGGCACCAACAATCCCCATGGATCCACGGCATGACTAGGTAAAATCCACATTGCCCCAACAAAAACAAGGAGCAGAAAAATACCTGCTCCTTGAGATGATTTGAAAAAATCGTCGAACTTTTTTTTCAAGGTAAGCCTTAAACTTCAACCATTTTAAAGCGAATACGCTTAGGTCCAGCGTCCTCACCCATCCGCTTTTTACGATCTTCTTCATACTCCGTGAAATTCCCTGGATAGAAGTAGATTGAAGAGTCACCTTCAAAGGCCATGATATGAGTACAGATACGATCCAAGAACCAGCGGTCGTGCGAAATCACAATCGCTGAACCACCAAAGTCCAATAGAGCTTCCTCCAGTGCACGCATCGTGTTCACATCAAGATCGTTCGTCGGCTCATCCAGAAGCAATAAGTTCGCACCTTGCTTTAAGATCTTCGCCATATTCACGCGGTTGCGCTCTCCGCCGGAAAGTGTTCCCACCTTCTTACTTTGATCAGCCCCCGTGAAGTTAAACCAAGATACATACTGACGAGCATTAATCTCGCGAGTACCTAACTGGATAACTTCGTTACCACCTGAAAGTTCGTCATAAACCGATTTGTTTGGATCTAATGTTTCACGAGTTTGATCGACATAAGCAATCTTCACCGTATCGCCAACTTTGAAAACTCCCGAATCCGGAGTTTCTTTGCCAGTAATCATTCGGAACAATGTCGACTTACCCACCCCGTTAGGACCGATCACACCAACGATAGCGCCCTTCGGAATAGTGAAGTTCACTTTATCCATCAAAAGCTTTTTACCGTAGGCTTTAGAAACATCTTGAGCCTCGATAACCACATCACCCAAACGAGGCCCTGGTGGAATATAGATAGACATCTCGGCGATCTTATCTGGAGTCGCTTCTTTAAGTAGGTTTTCGTAAGCTGAAATACGAGCCTTTGATTTAGCCTGGCGAGCTTTTGCTCCTTGGCGAATCCAATCCAATTCCTTCTCGAGTGTTTTATTGCGACGAGCTTGGTCTTTGGATTCTTGCGCCATACGCTTATCTTTTTGTTCAAGCCAAGACGTATAATTTCCCTTCCAAGGAATGCCCTCACCACGATCCAACTCTAGAATCCATCCTGCGACGTTATCTAAGAAATAACGATCGTGGGTAACAGCGATAACGGTCCCTGGGAACTTACCAAGATACTGTTCTAACCACTGAACTGATTCAGCATCCAAGTGGTTCGTGGGCTCGTCCAGCAATAAAATATCTGGATTTGACATAATCAAACGCGCCAAAGCGACACGGCGTTTTTCACCACCAGAAAGATTTGTCACTGGAAGATCGCCATCTGGACAGCGAAGAGCATCCATCACGATCTCAATTTTTTGATCAACGTCCCAAGCTCCAAGAGCTTCCAGTTTTTCTTGAATAGCCCCTTGCTTTTCAATCAGGTCGTTCATTACGTCTGGATCCAAATCAGGATCATTGAATTTATCATTGATCGCATTGTACTCTGCCATCAATTTAGGCAGCTCGCCCATGCCCGCAAAGATATTTTCTTTAACAGTCAGCTTATCATCCAACTGCGGCTCTTGTTCGAAGTATCCTACCTTCATCGTTTTTGACGGAAAGGCTTCCCCAAGAAAGTCTTTATCAAGACCTGCCATGATTCGAAGCAAAGTTGATTTACCAGATCCGTTCAGACCTAGAACACCGATTTTTGCTCCGTAAAAGTACGATAGATAAATATCTTTTAGTACATAACGATTAGGGGGATAGACTTTACTCACACCCTTCATTGTATAGATAATCTCTTGAGACATAATTCACTTCCTAAGTTGTGGAAAAGATTGTTTTAACACGATAAAAATCCTTGTCAAATGGACTTCCTTTGATGAAACTACGTTGCAGAATGAGCGACTTAGATAAAGCAACGACCCAAAATCCCCAAAACGAAGTGAAAACCTCGTCGGAATCACCGACGCCGGTTAAAAGCTTAAATAAAAAGTTGCTGTTCAATCATATCAACACGGACCTAAAATCTGCCCTCGATACCTGGGAAGTCCTTACCGAGCAAGTGACAACGAAAGTATCACGCGAGGAAGAGCAACTTCACGAAGTTAAAAAGCTTCTTCAAGATCTAAAAAAGAAACTCTCTGAATTCAGTGAATAAAAAATGACGCACCATCTGGGCGTCATTTTTTATTTAGATTCCTTCTTACTGCCACCTAAACACTGAGGCGAAACAAAGCCTGCTGTGGCCCCCATCGAATCCCACTCAGAAGGAGTCAAAGCCCTTTGAGTTAAAGCATGAAGACCACTTTTTAACTCCTCGGCAGCTGCCGAGTGAACCAACCTTTGCCTATCAACCCTACTTAAACCTTCAAATTTTGCCGAAACAATAAGCACCTTGAAGTGAGTTTCACTTCGTGGTCCCGAATGCATATGGCTTTCGTCTTCGATCACTAGATGAATCGGATCTAAATGATCATTTAAAAGATTTTGAAGCCTTTCGAATCGAGAGTTCATTTTTTTATAATTCCCCGCTTTTTAAGTTCGTGCTCGGCGTACATGATTCCCATCTTAGCCATCGCGAAAACACCTTTTTCCTCGAGCTTCTTTTCAACCTCTTTAGCTGTTTTTAAGCCCTTTGCAACCGCGAACTGAGCCAAAGGGTGCCCAACAGGAAGGCCCTGAAAATCTCCGTCCTTCTTCCACTGATCTACCACTTCGTCGGCTACTTCCATCACCTTGGGGGCCTTTAGGCGAATCAACTCGCTTCCGTAAAACTCTAAATGTGTTTTTTCAGGAGCCGCCTCTTCCTGAACAGGCTCTTCGTAGTTTGAAGAGTCATAAGGGTCAAACTGAGCTGACTGCGAAGCCGATTCTGAAGATGCATTTATAGTTGATTCCGAGTTTGATTCGACCACAGATTCAATGACAGATTCCGTCGCGTCCTCTTGCGGAACCTCGGGTTCTGGAGTCACGTGCTCGGGATCACGTCCCGGCCGACGCTTGGAAGTTGATGCATTTTTATTTTTTTTATAATCCTGAACCTTAGGCATTTATTTCCTCCTGAGGCAACCAGGCCTCTCCTAATAACTCGCGGGCCACAAAGTCATAGTCGGCCTTCACTGGCGACTTACCCGAAAACAAAGTTCTATCGCTGCGAACGGTATTTTTAACTTCAGCAGAATTGCGCACATATCCCTTCATTAAAAAACCTTCAAAGGAATCAATGCACTTTTGCAACAACTCGTGACTTGATTTTTCACGACCATCAAATTTAGTAAATAAAACACGAGGTTCAAATTCTAGATCAAAATCAGCCTTTATCGATTGAAGTTCGTCCAAGTTTTTAACCAATCCAATGTAGGAAAATTTATCTGGATTCACAGGCAATACGATTTCATCCGAGGCCACCGTCGTCGCCGTGTTAATGGCACTTAAAGCCGGAGCCGTATCGATGATCACCAAATCATAACGATGTCGAATCTTGTCTAACGGCGCTTTTACTGCCTGAGCCCAATTGCGACTGCCATTTAGTAACACTCTATCTAAAACCGAGTTGTTTAAGCTTGCGGGAATTAAATCGACATGCGGTTCAATAAATCGCACACATTCTTCAATGCTTTTCTTCTTTTCAACAATATCCACCCAAACAGGCAAAGATTCATCCTCGACCCCAAGAGCATAACTCAGATTTGCTTGTTGATCTAAATCGATAAACAAAACACGAGCCCCGTACATAGCCGCTCGAAGTCCCATGTTCAAAGCAGAGGTTGTCTTCGCGACGCCGCCCTTCAACATCTGAAAAGAGATTACCTTCTGCGGATACTTAAACCCCTTGCTTAATAAAAACTGCCGCGCTTCTTCGGGGGTGACCAAAGAATTTTCTAAATGCTGTGCCCCCATTGCTTTTAGCTGCTTGCGGACAACCGCCGGGGTCTCTGCAACCAGGGAAGCAAGATCACTCAAACTGACACAAAAATCTTGAACACTTTTCTGGGCCATTGGGACTCCTTTAGATATTTTTAGCCTAACATGCTTCTGGCGCTTGTAAACTAGTAGCCTCGAACGTCAAATAGCATTAAAATAAAAGCCTTATGAAGAGTCCTATCCTGTTTGAAAATGAGTCTTTTTTAATCGTCAATAAGCGCGAAGGCCTTAGCGTCCACAACCCCTTGCCCGGCGAGCCTTGCCTTTTGGACGAACTGCCCACGGGCTGTCACCTTGTACATCGCTTAGATAAAGAAACCTCGGGGGTCATTTTAGTTGCTAAAAATAGCTCGATCGCTTCGGAACTCATGGGCATTCTTGAAAACAAGAAGGTTCAAAAAGTCTATTCTGCCGTTTTAAGAGGCAAAATCCCCCCCTCTGACGGCTGGCAACAATGGAAATGGCCACTAACAGACAAAGGTGAAGGGCGCAAAAATCCCCAAGGAATGGCTAAAGATCGCAAAGAGGCTCTTACAATGTGGCAATGCAAGGCCAGCACGGACTATTTGGCTTTGGTCGACGCACAAATCATAACCGGCCGTCAGCACCAAATTCGCAAGCACTCTGCGCTGGCTGGGCATCCTATTGTTGGAGACCCCAGATACAACGATCAAAAGTACAACGCAAAAATGGCTCAAATCTATAAAACGGAGCGCATGTTTCTGCACGCTCGGCTATTAAACTTTGAGTGGAAACAACAAAATTGGAGCTTCACAGCCGATTTACCGGCCGAGTTTTTACAAGCTGTTCCAATGGAACAAAAATTTGTTTAATTGGTGATTTGTAAATTAAAATATGTTTTATAGGGGCATGCTTAAATTTCTACTTTTAGCTGCTGCATTTTTAATTACCAATGCAACCGAAGCAAGAGTTTTGGTCCGAGTTGGCGCCTATGACTTTCCCCCCTATTATAATTCGGAAGCCCGCAATATTCAGGATGCAAGTCTGCTGACCCTTTCTATGTACAGGCTAAATAGGCTTCAAGACCGTTATCTTTTTACCATCGTCCCCACCACGGCACCTCGGCGGGTTACGATGTTTAATGATTCCAAATTTGATATGATGCTGTTCGAAGATCCAAATTGGGGCTGGCAAAGAACCGATTTTCATTTTATTGCGCTTCCGATACAAGATGGAGAACTCATCGTTTTTCCAAAAAATAAAAATGAACAATCACTCAAAGCAATAGAGCAAAAAAAGCTTTTAATCGCTGGAGTGCAAGGCTTCCATTACCAGTTAGGAACCAACAAGAAAAGCAGCTTTCCTTTCGAGAAAAATCACGTTGCAGTGTATGGACCCGAATCCGTTTTACGCATGGTTGCAAGCTCCAGAGTCAGCATGGGGTTAATTCCTAAATCGTACTTTTTTATGCAAAAACAAAGGTCAGATATTTCAATCGAAAAAATATACGTTCAAGATAAACTTGATACCGAATACGATATGGGAATTATCGTAAACAAAAAAGCTCCCATCCCCCTCGGGGAAATGCAGCGCCTGGCAAGGATGCTTATTGAAGATCCTCAATTCAGCAAAACTTTAGAAAGTCTTAACATCATAAAAAAAGGCCATCAGTAATCTGATGGCCTTTTTGATTTTAAATTTTTCGCTCAAACTAGTTATTAAGACGAACGCGGAAACCACCAAAAGTCACCGTGTCAGAGAACTGATAGCCATTAGAAGCTTTTACAGTCTTTTTAGTTCTGATGATCAATTGTAGGTCTTGAGTCTTTTGTTTACTCTTCACGATCTTAAGTGATTGAACTTCTGAATTTGCCTGACCTAGGTAGTCTAATTTCGTCTGAAGTACAACATTGTAAGCATCATCAAGAAGAAGCATTTCAAAGTTTGAGTAACTTACCTCAACATCGATACCATTCAACGAGTACTTCTCTGAAGAAGGATTTGTATCCAACTCCCAAGCACCGTTATCACCACAACGAACCAAAGCAAGCTTTAATACTGGTTCTGCTTGATCAGCAGAGGAAAGATCCTGCTCTAAAGAGATACTAAGGATCTTCGAACCAGCAATACGTTGAGATGTCGTCTCTTTGGTTGCCGAACATGTTGCCACTGACCCATCTAAAATTTTAAATATTTGCACATCAGCCTGAGCCGTCGCAGTCAAAGCCAAACCTAAAACCAATGAACCTAAAGCTAATTTCATACTATCCCTCACTTAAAAAGATGGCCTTTTGTATGCTAATTTATTGTTTATCGCAAGTTCAGTCTCTGCGACCGGGTACGAATTATAGACCAGTCCATCATTTGGACACGCAGCTGCCCTTGCAAATACAAGTCGGTTTGATTGCTATAATAAGGGCTGAATATCACACCCGAATTCCCTGCCGGCAAAACTCCCCATGATTCCAATGGGTTCCCAAAATCCACCACTCTACGGGTAGAGGGGCCAGCGACAACATCAAAGCGCCCCTTACAGAACTTATGGCGTAAAGCATTAGGCACCATAAAAGAGCCCCCAACTTTATAGGGCCCCAAATTAAATAGTTTATCCAAAGGCTTAACCTTACCTAAGGGGTTTTCCAGAGTCCATTGATGCAGATTTCCCCACTGCCATTTACTAGGACCGCCATAGGTGTTTCGCATAAAACGAAGAGTATATTCAAACGCATTCTGCAAAATCTCTCCACGACGACCAGCCCACCATTCTGACTTCTCATCATCCAAAATCTTGTTCACAAAAATCCAGTAAGAATTGGTATCACAAAACTGCTCTAACTGTTTTTCAGACATCTTTTGAAGCAATACTTCCCGAGCGATGGCATCTAACCATTCAAAATAAAAACCAAGTCCGTTGTTTTGTGCACTGGCATCACCATTCCATGCCGAAAGAGTCTTTAAGACCTCCGGATCATTCACTTCGACTTCCTGAAGTAGGTTTTGCATTTTTTGCCGAGCGCCTTCTAACTCTTCGGTCATAAATAGTTTTTTATGTTCTTCAAGGTTCATCTTAGAAATCACGGACAACCTTTTGAATAGAGTTTCGTAACGCTCGCTTGAATCCCAATACCCCTTCACTTTTTTGTCATCAAAAGCCACCGGTGGTCGTTGATTCGCACTAAGGATAAATCCGTTTTTAGGGTTCACAATCCCTGGGTTCTGATCTTTAGGAAGATAGCCCGTATAAGGAGACTGTCCTGCACTTAACTCTATTGCTTGCCAATGATTACCGCTATGAAGCGGGAAGCGTCCAAAAATCTTCCAAGCAATATTCCCCTCTTTGTCAGCCCATGAAATATTCAAACCTGGTGCATTGCCCTTTGCCAAAGCTTTATGAAAATCTTCCAACTTCGAGACATGGTTCAGATCATAAAAACTTTCAACGACAAAATTATCATCCGAGAAAAAAGCCCAATGCAGAATAAAATTACGATCCGCCTTCAACACCTGATTCAAAACTGGCCCCCATTCGGTCACATGCACCGGGAAAGCTACAGTACTGGAGCCTTTTACTTTGATCTCTTCGTTAATTGTTGTGAAGGACTCAATATCTTTTTGTAAAACAAGATCCAAATCGTCGGCATTTGACATCGTCAAAGCCCAAGCCTTTTCTTGATTGTGCCCAATCAATGCAAAAGGAATCACCGGCACGAAATGCCCATACAACTCGAAGCCCGGTGACTTCAAATGCGCTTCATACCAAACCCCCGGATGAGAAAAACCAATATGAGGATCATTTGCCAGCATTGCTTTTCCCGAAGCCGATTTTTCAGGGGCAATCACCCAGCTTTGGCTTCCTTCCATATTTGGCAATAACCCCAAAGGATCGATGTCCTTTAATAGCGGCAAACGAAGCTGCGCCTGCATCGCTGGCGCAATCAAGGGACGATCATCGACCAGCTGACTGATCATCGCCGGGGACAACTTTCCCGAAATATCGGAAGCAATAGCATCTATGTAAAAAGCTTTGGTAAAGGAAAAGGCCATAGCTCCGCTAAATGCAAAAATATCGGCCAGTTCCATTTGTTCAGGTTGGGCTTTTAATAAAACCATTTCGATAGGACGAGGGCATTTTGCAAAACACTCGTTTACACCCGACAACCAGGCTTCCGCATCTGAAAGCAAATCTGGATTTAAAAGCGTCCGGTTCTTTGCCAGCCAAGCATCGGCCCAACGGCGAAAACCAATATTTCTTAAAGTTTTGTCAGTCTCGATCGTTGCCGTCCCAAACCATTCAGACAGCCGGCCAGAGGCCACACGCTTTTGCAGCTGCATTTGAAAAAAGCGATCTTGCGCAACCACATAACCATACGCGCGATAAAGATCTTTGCGATTTTGTGCCTCGATATGAGGAACTCCGTAGGTATCAAAATCCACGGTGACAGGCGCTGTTAGTCCACCTATTTGAAATTCACCCGAATACTGGGGTTTAAAGTGAAAATAAATATAAGCAATTGCAGAAATCGCTAACATTAAAGCAGAAACTAAAAAGACCGAAAGTTTTTTCATGAACCATTACCTAGGCCCCTTTGCAGGGGGGAGTTTCGAGTCCAATCCAGCTAAAAAGCTGGCGACTAAGTTATCCCGATCTTCGCCCACAACGGGACGAGATCCGAGGGGATATTCCTTATACAATTCTTTCGGTATCTCAAGCAGAAAACGACTTGGAACGACTGGTCGCACGACACCATTTTTTTTACGATACTGACATCGAGACATTACAAGCTTTTGTTTGGCCCGAGTCACGCCAACATAAAACAAGCGCCGCTCTTCATCGATATCCGATCCCAGGTTTTTATGAGGCAACAGGTCCTCTTCAAGTCCCGCCAAAATGACCACCGGAAACTCGAGACCTTTCGAAGCATGCAGAGTCATTAACTGAATACGATTTTGATCTTCCTCTTCATCGTTCAAATCATCTCGAAGCATCATGGCATCCACGAAGGATTTAAGAACTTCTCGGCTGTAAGCTCTTTTACCCATATAGGTGTCCAGAATTCTTCCCATGATCTCGACAACCATCCACTTCTTTTCAGCACTTGCGCCATCGGCTGCCGTCGAATAGACATAGTCCTTATAACCTAGGCCTTCAAAGACTTCGACCATCTTCTGACCGGGCCCGGAACCAACTCTAAAATCCAAAATCAAATCCGGAAGCTGCTCTAAAAACTTATTTAAATTATCCAGAGCTTCGCCGGCGGCATCATGCAAACCAGCTTCTCTCCAAATACGGCAGGCATCTAAAAAAGAATAACGTTTTTCTTTAGCAAAATCCGATAGCTTTTCGACAGAGGTGTCCCCGATACCACGATTTGGGACATTAATAATCCTGCGCATCGAAACTTCGTTCGGATTCAGGGCCTGCTTCAAATAAGCCATCAAATCTTTAACTTCCCGACGATCGAAAATCGAAGTGCCCCCCGTGATCGAGTACGGAATATTAGCGCGTCTTAACGAGCCCTCAATCAACCCCCCTTGGGTGTTCGATCGATATAAAACTGCAAAATCTTTGTATTTATAACCTTGTCTTAAGAAATGATTAACTTCAGTAACAACAAAGTCGCACTCATCTTCCTCGCGCTCTAAGACGAACATCTCGGGCACTTCGCCCGTCGTTTGTGCCGCTTCTGCCCGCAGAATTTTACCGTGGCGATTTTTATTTTTAGAAATAGCCGCATTTGCAATCGCCAGAATCTCGCTACTGGAACGATAATTTCGCTCGAGCTTGATAACTTCACAGTTTTTAAAGTCTTTAGGGAAATTTAAAATATTTTTTACTTCAGCACCTCGCCAGCCGTAAATCGACTGGTCGTCATCACCGACCACGGTGACATTTAAATGTCCCCGCACAAGTAGATGAATCAGTCCCATCTGAACTTTGTTGGTGTCTTGAAACTCATCCACCATGACCTGAGTAAACATCCCTTGGACTTTTTCTAAGATATCAGGGTTTTCTTTTAACAACTGGATGGGCTTGATCAGCAATCCCTCAAAGTCTACGACCCCTAGCACATCTAAGCGCTTGGTGAACTTAGGAAGCAGGTACTCTGCCATCTCATGATATTCATCTTGCGCCTCGTGCTTTAAGGCGTCTCCGGTTCGCAAGTCATTTATCATGTTAAGTAGTTTATCGACATCAAACTTATCTTTTGTGGAGTTTCTCACATCCTTTAAAAGATCCTTGATAATACCGTTGCAATCACTTTGATCGACAATTCCGAAATTAGGCGACAGACCTACGTGGCGATGAAACCGTCGCAATATTTGCAGCCCAAAAGAGTGAAAGGTCCCCGCCCAGAGACCTTTTCCTTGCGCACCTAGCTTGGCAGCGACTCGATGTTTGAGCTCTCGAGCCGCTTTATTTGTAAACGTGAGAACACATATTTCCTCAGCTTTTGCGACCCTTTCGGAAATAAGCCGCCCCGTCCGTGCTACTAGCACAGTGGTTTTACCACTACCAGCCCCTGCCAAAATTAGCATAGGGCCGTAATTATGCAAAACGGCTTTCGCTTGCTCGGGGTTAAGCCCCTTTAGCCACTGAGACATTTAAAAAAGTTCAGTTCAATATTAAGGACGATTATGAATCAAAGTGCGAACTTCATCCGAAAACACAACTTCGATTTTATCAGCAACAGCATCACGAACAAAGCCCAAACCAAATTTTGGGTGATTGATCTTAACACTTTTTGGAATCTTCGTTTTCATTGTGTAAGGAATTGTCTCGCAATCATTTTCCATCAACATCGTGTACTCGTTGTTGTGGCTTGAACGACGAGCATTTGCTGAAGCCGTTCTTTTTGCTGCCGCCGCCCCAGTTAAAGCTTTACCTGAAGCAGACTTCGCAGAGCCTTCTTTAGGCAAAGAGTAAGTCTTTTTACTTTTACAAATCTCGCACTCGATCTTCGCCGAAGTCGAAGTCGTGTGTGCAAGAACCACATGGTAGCGATCTGCATCGCACTTTTTGCAGAATGTAAAGATTGATTTTGCTACCGGTGGAAGCGTATGCATCGTCATATAATTTCCTTATGCTCTTTTTTGTTGGTACACGTTTAAAGACTCATCTAAATTTTTTTCCGAGATTTCACTGGCACTCAGATACCAAGGGCCTTCCCCGGACTCGATCTTCTTTTGAAACTCGAACATTGAGTTTTCATTTTTAGGATCAATTTGAAAACCTGCCGGCCCATATTTTTCAAGAAAAGCTAAATCCGGCTCACGAGAGAAAAACTTCTCCCAAACATCAGTGTTCACCTCGCAGCGGTAAGTCACTGTTTTGGCATGAGAGTGAACTGGCGCATAAGCACCGATTATTTCTAAGTGTCCAAAGTGCGAGTGCAGCTTTAAGGCCGCGCCTCCCCACTGAGTCATCCCTGTACACTGATCCACATTGGCATACCAAAGACCAAAGGCCTTCGATAAAAAGCCCAACCCGTAATACTGGTTTTCTTTTGATAACAAGGAATTTACTGAACACAAATTATGGGCAACCCACTCACCCTTGTGCATTGTCGGAATAATAATAAACAAAGATAAGGGGACCCACTCGAGTTCATCGATGGACTTCACAGGTTTTAAAACTGATGAGTTGTGAATCGGAGAAAGACTTGCAGGAAACTTTGCAGGATCTAGAGCCTCGCGAACCTCGGGCGGAAGACTTTGAGGCCTTGCTGCAAAACCCGCAACAAATCCAGGCAATACCGCACAGTCATAAAAAACCCATCGCGGCATCGCCATATTCGAAGGACCAAACGCTCGCTCTTCAATGGAGTAAATACGATCCGCAAACGCAAGTTCTTTAACATCGAGTGGATTTTTAAAAATTGGATCTTGTTGAAACCAATCACAATGGTGACGGCTTCCGGGTAATGAGATTTCGTTTTCAGGGCGAACAAAGACGTAAGGGCGAATATCAGGATTCTGAAGCCATCCGGCCTTGTCGAAAACAATGCTCATCTTCACCCACTTGCTTAGGAAAATTGGACTAAAAACACGAGAGCCCCAGTATAATCACACTTGCAGGGCTTTGTCACTCTTCGTGGGGCTTTATCGACGGAAAACTTGACCCACATGGGCCTGATCGGTGGGATAGATCACCAGCTCTTGAATATTTACGTGCGCCGGCCTTTGGATGCACCACGCAATTGTTTCAGCAACATCCTGAGCAGTCAGAGGGTTCATACCAGCGTAAACTTGATCAGCCTTTTGCTGATCCCCCAATCGAACCAAGGAAAACTCGGTGTTAACCATTCCGGGCTCGATATTGGTGACTCGAATCCCCGTCCCCAAGAGATCCATTCGAAGCCCCTCCGACAGAGCACGAACAGCGAACTTCGTCGCGCAGTAGACCGCCCCTCCTGGATAAGTCCAACGACCAGCCACGCTTCCTAGGTTCACGATGTGTCCCGTTTTTTTAGCGACCATATGACTTAACACGCCGCGAGTCATAGCCAGAAGGCCTTTGATATTCGTATCGATCATTAAATCCCAATCCTGGATCTTCGAATCTTGAACCTTATCGACGCCAGCAGCCAGTCCTGCATTATTAATAAGCACTTCCACTTTCGATAAAAGATCGGTCTCGCGCTTAAAAAACTCGTCAACGTCGTTTTTATTAGTCACATCCAAGGACACTGCAACAAACTCCTGAGGCGCGTATTTTTGACCGAGCTCTAAAGCCATGGCCTCAAGACGCTCTTTGCGCCGAGCCGTTAGAAGCAAAGAATATCCAGCTTCGGCCAAGACCGTCGCCGTCGCGGCTCCAATTCCTGAACTAGCCCCAGTAATTAATGCCCATTTTTGCTTCATAAAGACTCCTTCGCAAAAACACATCCTAACGCCAGTCCTCGAAGCTCGCAAATTCGAAATAGACAAGTTTGTAGGCCTTCAGTATAACGCACTCCATTGAATTCAATCTTAATCTAAGGGAGCCTCCAATGTGGTTGATGAAGTCCGAACCTGATGTCTTTTCGATTGATCAGCTAAAGTCTGATAAAACGACTTGGTGGACTGGAGTTCGAAATTATCAAGCGCGGAACTTTATGATGAATGAAATGAAGGTCGGCGATTTGGTTTTGTTTTATCACTCGAATGCCGAACCACCCGGAGTCGCTGGCATTGCTCGTGTTTCCAAACCCGCAGCTCCTGATACTTTACAGTTTGATAAAAAATCAGAATACTACGATCCCAAAGCCACTCGTGAAAAACCGATCTGGTTTTGTGTCGAAGTAGAGTATGTCGAAAAATTTAAAACCTATATCCCCCTGCAAACTCTGCGCGAAACAGAGTCCTTGGCCGATCTTTTAGTTTTAAAAAAAGGACAGAGACTGTCTATTCAGCCCGTAGACCCAAAACACTTCGCTATCATTAAAAAAATGGGAGCCAAGTAAATCTAATGAAACTTTTTTTGGCCCCGATGGAGGGAGTCACAGACTGGGTGCTTCGCGATCTTACCACTCAAATTGGTGGTATCGATCAGTGCGTGACCGAGTTCTTGCGAGTCACTGATAAACTTCACCCCGAAATTATTTTTTTTCGCAATTGTCCTGAACTGCGTACAGATTCAAAAACACGAGCCGGAACCCCCGTCTTCATTCAGCTTCTTGGTGGTCACGCCGAACCACTCGCCCTGAATGCGGAACGCGCAGTTAAACTTGGAGCCGCAGGTATCGACTTAAATTTCGGCTGCCCCGCAAAAACTGTAAACCGTCACGAAGGTGGCGCAGTCTTACTTAAAAACTGCGATCGCATTTTTGACATAGTAAAAACAGTACGCCAGGCGGTACCCGCACACATTCCCGTCACTGCTAAAATTCGTCTGGGTTTTGACAATCCTCAGTCTTGCATTGAAAACGCCAAAGCTATTGAAGAAGCTGGCGCAACCTGGCTGACTGTTCATTGCCGCACTAAAACTGATGGTTACAAGCCTCCGGCTTATTGGGAGTGGATGCCTAAAATACGCGAAGTCGTAAAACTGCCCTTGATTGCCAACGGCGAAATTTGGAGCGTGAAAGATTTTGTTCGCTGCCAAGAAGTCACGGGCTGCGACCAGTTCATGATGGGCCGAGGAATCATGTCGAATCCATATTTGTTTAAACAAATTAAGTCTCATCTGCACACACAGGACCACGGACAAAGCATCCCTGCCACCTGGAGAGAAAACCGCAAACTGGTTCCCGGCTTTTTCTTAGCGTCCACTGATTTTGTAAACGAATACTTCGCTGTCGCGCGAACCAAGCAATGGCTTAAAATGCTTTCGCTAAAAGATGCCGAAGCCAAAGTCGTTTTTGATGAGCTAAAGATTTTAACTAAACCCCATGACTTTCAAGCCGCGCTTGAACGCACATGCCAGTAATAAGGAGAAACCATGAGTATCGCCAAAGAGTTCAAAGAATTTGCGGTCAAAGGAAATGTCGTTGATCTTGCCGTGGGCCTGATTATCGGTGCGGAGTTCGGAAAAATCGTAAACTCCTTAGTTCAAGATGTGATCATGCCCCCGATCGGCTTATTAATTGGTGGTGTTGACTTTAAAAATTTATTTATCACGTTAAAAGAAGGAAGCACTGTCGGCAGCCCTTATGCCACGCTGGCTGATGCTCAAAAAGCTGGAGCAATCACAATCAATATAGGAAGCTTTTTATCGACCGTGATTTCATTCACTATTGTTGCCTTTGCGGTATTTATGATAGTTCGAGCCTTTAACAAACTACGCAATCAAACTCCGGCTTCGTAGTTAAAAAACAAAAGCCCCTGGCGGGGCTTTGAATTTTTAAACCAGGTCCCCGATATAGCGGGGCCCTAAAAATTTGTCAGACTTTCTAAAGACAATCAGATTTCCTTCGATTGAAATCAAATCCAAACCCCAACGGGCCGCAATCCACTTCATCGTTTTTTCTGAGTAAAATGCCACATGCGTATGGTCTCGACGATACGACCAAGTATCAAAATCTGTTTTAGTCGCCGCTAAATCCGTCATGATTACCAAATGCGACAGCGGCCGCAATAGCTCCACTAATTTTTCCCACGCTTGAGCCGGATTATGAAAATGCTCTACAACTTCGGTACAAGTAATATAATCATAACGATAGCCCAAGAGTTCTTCTTGGGGTTTAAAAAAAGGATCATAGGACTCTAAATAGAACCCCTCTTCTTTCAGCATTTTTTGCAACACCGAAACTTCCGAAGGACCAGAACCAAAATCAAGACCGGTCAGTTCACATCTTAACTGAGGAGCATAGGCTGAATTTAAAAATTTTCGAACAGGATTTAAAAACTGACGATAACCATCGGTTTCTTGATTTTGATGGAACTCGTAACGGGCCTTTTCTTGATTCGGCATGGGATGATCTTTTGAATCCATAAAAATCAAATCACAAACCTGGCAATGCCCATACTGATAAATTGGTTTGCTATGTACTTCTAGGTCAGTCACATCTTGAGCAGAACAAAGGGGGCACTCTAATGACTTATTGTTCAAATTCATATCTTGTTCCATGTCAAATAATAGCCCCTGCGCTTCTTGGTAGTCTAGGGGCAGATCACTATGGTACTCTGATTAACGTAAAAGTAAATTTTTTGCTGCTTAAAAAAGGATTAATTAAATGAAAACTGTTACGATTTATACTAAGGATCCCTGTCCATTCTGCGTTCGCGCTATCAATTTTATGAATGAAAAAGGGATTCAATTTCAAGAAGTCGATTTAACGGATAAACCCGAAGAAATCGACCGCATAAAAAATGAAACCGGCTGGAGAACTGTTCCGATTATTATTGTCGGCGACCAACTGATCGGCGGATACACCGACATGAAGGCTCTTGATGAAGAGGGCAAACTTATGCCCCTGATCACTGGCAACTAAAGCAAGGCTGAACCCGAGCCTGCTGAAACCTCTTTAATAAGCTGTCCAGTCGATCCCCAATCAAAATAGTAATATTTGACAGGATCGATTTGGATGCCTCGGTGAGTATAGGTCTTTTTAGCCACCATCACCGCCCAAACGTTTTCTTCACCGTCTTTGCGCTCTACAAGCGCCTGAGTTAAAAACTGGGCACCGTTTTCTCGGGTATCATCTTCAAATTTCCGAATGACCTTTCTGGCCGCAAGCTGAACCTTGTCCGAGACAACCACTTTTGTACTTAACGGAGAAAATGCCTCGGTCAACTCTAGGGCCTGATAGACTTCAGGGCCTAGGCGCTCGTGGAAGCCAAACTGACGATTTAAAAAATCTGTTTTTCCGGAATTATCCATGGCTAAAAATTGAGATTTTTTAAGGTCTGCCAAGGGACCAAACAAAGACTCGCAACGAGCACCGACCGCTCCCAAGGCGGCCGACGACCACAGAGCACCAACAACCAAAAAAGTTCTGAAATTAAACATAGACACCTCGGGCCCGTAACAAAGCCATTTTTATGCCAGTGCCTATTGCTTTTAATCCGTTAACAAGGACTACTCACTGCCTGCCCCGTTGACAGAAGCCCCGAAAGGTCACCTAAAGGCCCTCTTTTTCCACCAACTCTTTGATCGGGTCGAAGAGATATTCCAACCCATTCACTTTGACTTCGTAAAGCAAACCTAACAACCGTCCCAACTCCCCACTCGGCAACCCCTCGGCAAAAAACCACACCACATAGGGCTCGGGAAGGTCGATCAAGCGGACCCCTTGAAACTTACCAAAAGGCATTCGCGTCTTTACTAACTTCAAAAGATCATCTGTGTTCGAAAAAATATCTTCCATTACTTCTCCAAAAAAACTGGCGGCTACTGTCTAGCACGAAGTGCTTTTCGCCTGGCGGCCTTTTCGCCTGGCGGCTACTGTCTAGCGGTCGCGAGCGACGCGCTTTTCGCCTGGCGGCTACTGCCGGAGTTCGGTTCTTGGGGTCATGGTTTGGGGCATTTCGAAAAAATTTTGGCTCATTGTACGAAGCTCTGCTAAATTTTTTGCTTTCGTTGAAATACTAACCAAGGTGTGACCGAAATGCAGCCACACTGAGGTTGTGCGAACATAAAATCGAATCTTACGCATCGCTAGATCTTCGTTAGCAAACCACTTCTCACACTCGTCTATGAGGCGCATAAACATAACGCCGTACTCACGCCCCTCTTCTTCTTGAGTCCGCGGAGCCCGCAAGCCTTCCTTGCCCGGAGGCGGAGCAAAACCTAACTCTTCACCCAATTGCCACAACATCCAAGGGCGTGCGGCAAGTCCTCGTCCCGACATCGCCATATCACAACCCGTTTCATTCAACATAGCCACAGCATCTTCCACCGTTTGCACATCGCCATTGCCAATGATTGGATAATCCACTGCTGCCTTCAATTGACGAATTTGATCCCAGTCTGCAGATCCTCGGCGTTTTTGCTCTGCCGTGCGCGGATGTAAACAAATCCAACTGGCACCAGAATCACGCAGCCCTTTCACAAAACGATAAAGCTCTTCAAACTCTTTCGAGCTTCCCACTGCACGCAGTTTAACCGATACCGGTATTGTCGAATTCTTTGTCGCCATAGCAACGACGTTGGCAGCATATTCAGGATCACCCATCAACGCCACACCGTAATTGTGTTTCAAAGCCTTTTGAACAGGACAACCCATATTAATATCAATGGCCTCGGCGCCCCATTCGGTTAAAAGCTTTACGCTTTCAGCGATCGGCTTTTCTTCATTGCCAAGAATTTGTGGAACTAAACCCTCTTCATTAAGACCCTTGTAGGTCTCGGCCGTATTACCCACGTCCTCAATCGGAAGTCGACGCGAGTTTAACATCTCGGTCGGCCAAATTGTCTTCGCGTTGGCTGGCAAATAATCACGCAATACCTGGCGTAAAGCCACATGGGTTAAACCCACCATCGGCGCTAAACAGAGGGGGAAGTTCACCTTCCCCCCAAGAATTAAATTAGAATTTTCAACTGAATCTTTGACGATCATGAATTCATCGCAGGGACTTGTTTACGCAAAGTCTCAAAGGCCCCAAACAAAACTGCCGAAAAAAACAAATCACCCATAACTTGGTTTTTCAAAAATGGTAGAGCCAACACATAACAACTTCCAAGACCTTCTAAAGTCATTGGGTACATCGAGCCCTCTGCCCAAACGCCAAAATTTGAAATGGCAAAGAATAACAAACTAGATCCAAACGCCGCCCCTGCAACTCGTGCCACAGAAACTTTTCCCTGAAGCTGAAGTCCTAACAAGGAAATCAAAAACATCGGAGCGTAAACTGACAACAACGCAGGAGAGTAGCCCAAAGCCAAATCGCTGATTAACATCGCTGCTAAAGGGGCCAACACACCGACTCTACGGTCTCCGAAATAAGCAGCACTCATTAATGACAAGGCCCCCAATGCCGTAAAATTCCACGGGTGAGGGATCACGCGACTCATGGCCGCAGCTAAAACCAAGATAAAAAGCGTTATGTTACGTGTATTCATGACGCTCATCCTACTGAATTAAGGCTTTTTGGTCATCAAAAAAAGCTGAAAACCGCTATAAGCGGTTCTTGATCAGCTCTTCTACGCAGGCCGGCTCACTCAGAGTCGTTGTATCCCCCAAGTTGTCCGTCACCCCTTCAGCGATCTTACGAAGAATCCTTCTCATAATCTTACCGGAGCGGGTTTTGGGCAGACGTGGCGCCCACTGGATCTTATCCGGAGTCGCGATCGGACCGATCTCTTTACGCACCCACTGAACGAGCTCGGCTCGCAGCTCATCCGAATAGGCTTCACCGGCCTTCAAAGTCACATAGGCATAGATCCCCTGACCTTTGATATCGTGAGGGAAGCCCACCACGGCGGCCTCCGCCACCTTCTGATGAGACACCAAGGCGCTTTCGATCTCGGCTGTGCCCATGCGATGCCCGCTCACGTTGATGACATCGTCAACCCGACCCGTGATCCAATAATAACCATCTTCGTCACGGCGGCAGCCATCCCCCGTGAAGTACTGACCTTTATAAGTTGAAAAATAGGTCTCTTCAAAGCGTTGATGGTCTCCATACACCGTCGTCATCTGGCCCGGCCAAGAATCATCGATCACCAAAATACCTTCGCAAGCTCCGTGAAGTTCTTGTCCTTCTGGAGTTAATACTTTGGGCTTCACGCCGAAAAATGGCAATGTTGCAGAACCCGGCTTCAGCGCAAAAGCCCCAGGAATCGGCGCAATCAAAATTCCACCGGTCTCGGTCTGCCACCAAGTATCTACCACTGGAGAATGCCCCTTACCCACTTGATGGTAGTACCATAACCACGCTTCGGGATTGATCGGCTCGCCAACGCTGCCAAGCAAACGCAGGGAAGATCTTTGAGTCGTTTTTAAGTACTCATCCCCTTCACGCATCAACGAACGAATCGCCGTGGGCGCCGTATAGAAAATACTGACCTGATGTTTATCAACGACCTCCCAAAAGCGCGCTGGCGTTGGAAAGTTTGGCACTCCTTCAAACATCACTGTGGTCGCACCATTTGCTAAAGGTCCATATACAATGTAGCTATGCCCAGTCACCCACCCTACGTCGGCCGAGCACCAATAGACATCTTTATCTTGATAATCAAAAACATATTGATGAGTGATGCTTGCATAAAGCAAGTATCCACCTGTTGAATGCAAAACACCTTTTGGCTTTCCTGTAGAGCCCGAAGTGTAAAGAATAAACATCGGATCTTCGGACTTCATCGCTAGGGCCTCGCATTGATCCGTCACCTGAGCCGCTTGCTCATGATACCAAAGATCACGTCCCGCTTGCATTGCAATAGCATTTCCGGTGTGCTTAACGACTAAGACATTTTTAACGGTCTTCGTTTTTGGCAACGCCGCATCGACGTTCGTTTTCAAGGCAATAGTTTTTCCACCTCGATAGCCTTCGTCCGCAGTGATAATCCACTCACAGGCCGAATCATTCACTCGATCTGCAATCGAATCCGGAGAAAACCCTCCAAAAATCACCGAGTGAATTGCACCAATTCGCGTGCAGGCTAACATCGCAAAAGCTGTCTCGGGGATCATCGGCATATAAATCGAAACACGATCCCCTTTTTTTACTCCCATTTTCTTTAAGACGTTTGCAAAGCGACCGACTTCCGAAAGAAGTTGCTTATAGGTAATTTTTCGAGCAGCAGTTGCCGGGTTGTCGGGCTCCCAAATAATTGCAATTTTATCTCCCCGAATTTGGGCGTGGCGGTCTACGCAGTTGTAACTTACGTTTAACTCGCCACCCTCAAACCAACGAACCGATACAGGCTTTGTGTATTGTGTATTCTTGACTCGGTCCCACTTTTTAAACCAGTAAAGACGTTCGGCCTGCTCGCCCCAAAATTTTTCTGGATTCTGAATCGACTCATTATAAAGTTTTTTATATTGATCCATATTGAGAAGCGCATTTTTAGAAAACTCAGGCTTCACTGCGATCAATTTATCATGCTCAAATCCCTCGTGCATAAACACCACCTTATATTCTAATTATGGAGTTTTTGCTCGAGGGATGTCTATAGCTATTTATTAACTTGCTGCCACATAATGAAGATTCCCATTACGAGAACAAAATAGCCAAAGGCAGGTTTTAATTTTTGTTCGCTGACCTTTGCATTTAGTCTATTCCCCAACAAAATACCCACGGCGGCAATCGCACTGAATTGAATCAAAAAAGTCCAATCGATCAATTGCCCCGCACCAAGGTCACCAAGAAATCCAAAAAGTGACTTCACGGCTATAATTCCTAACGATGTCCCGACAGCCTCCTTCATTGGAAGGCCTGCTAATACAACTAATGCTGGAATAATTAAGAAGCCACCACCAGCGCCTACGAAACCCGTAACACCACCGACGATCAAACCCTCGGCTGCAATCAAGGCTGTGCGCGCAGCCGCTGACATTTCTTTTTTCTGACTTGGTTTACTTTGTCGAATCATCGAGATCGAGGCCAAAACCATGATGACAGCAAAAACAGCCATCACTAAAATATCTTTAGTGACCAAAAAATCACCAATCATAAAAACGTCTTTGGGAATACTTGGCATCACAAAACGGCGCACCAAAAAGACGCCTACAAAACTTGGAATTGCAAAAGCGATTCCCACTTTAAAATTCACAAGCTGCTTTTTAATGTAGCCAAAAAATCCAATCAATGCCGTCAAGCCAACCACAAACAGCGAATATCCAGAAGCCAAGGTCGGAGCGATCCCGAAAAGATAAACAAAAATAGGCACAGATAAAATCGACCCGCCGCCACCAATCAATCCCAGGGATAATCCCATGATTAAAGCACCAATATAACCTAAGACTTCCATAAAACCCTACGCTTTCTTCTGACTGTATTTACGGTAAAGAACCATTCCTAAAGTCATTGTTACTAAAAACACCAAGGCCTCTTTCTGAAGTGCACCACCGCTGGCTATGGCAGGCCCTGGACAAAATCCGCCAAGCCCCCACCCCAAGCCAAATAATAAGGATCCCATCACTAATGGCTTGTTTATTTCGCGACTAGTAGGTACATGCCATTTGGTATCGAACAAAGGAGAACTCTTCCCCTTAATGAACCGATACACAATAAAGTGAACTGGAATTGCCCCTAACATCACAAACATCAATGACGGATCCCAACCCTCGCCAATTCTTAAAAACGAAATCACTTTTTCAGGCCGAGTCATGCCCGATATTCCAAGTCCCAGCGCGAATATAAAACCAACGATAAAAGCAGCTGCGGTTTGTTTTTGTTTTAGTTGTTTTTCACTCATAATTTACTCCGAATAAATATATCTATTAAAGACCAAAGAGCTGACGCAATAATGTTGCGGTCACAAATCCGGCCCCCATAAAAGCGGCCGTTGCAACTAACGATCTTGGTGAAAGGCGGCTGATTCCGCAGACACCGTGACCACTCGTGCAGCCCGATCCCATAATCGTTCCAAATCCCACAATCAAACCAGCTAAAGCAACCAACCATAAAGGACGACCCGATTCATTTACAAAAAAATCTGGTCTTAATGAGTACAGCACACTGCCACCTAAAAACAGCCCGCCGACAAAGGCAACTCTCCATGCCATATCGCCTTTGGTACGATTTAAAATGCCGTTGTAAATTCCACTAATACCGGTGACTCGCCCATTGAATACCAACATGATCGATGCTGCGATTCCGATAACTGCGCCACCTATGAGTGCATAAATAATATTTTCCAACATATTCAATTTCCTTCTGTGATTTATTCAAACTATATTTCATTACGAACTACGGGTAAATGAACCTCATTCCAACGAATCATTCCACCCACCATGTTAATTACATTTGTAAATCCAAGCTGCTGAGCTGTCGCCGTAGCCTGCCCCGAGCGCGCCCCACTCCGACAAACAAAGACAATCTGCTCGTCTTTATTAGAAAGTGAGTTTAAATACGCCTCAAGCTCTGGGCCCAGCGTTTTTAACTCAGAGCCCTCAATGTGACCATATTCATTATTGTACTCCTCTGGACGACGTACATCGATCAATTTAACCCGACGTTGTACAGCTCGCACTTCCTCGCAAGTCACTTCCGGAATGCCATTACCTTGAGCCGGATTTAAAATTTTATCTGCCAACTTTGACCCGCAAGCCATATTTGCCGGCAAAGCTTCGTGAATTTTTTTAGGGTTCGCCAGTATCAGTTCGCTCATGATGGCCACAAACTGCTCTTTACTTTTTCCCGCGCCTATTCTTGGGTTGTGCCGCTTCTCTTCCCATATGCTCGAACGTGTATGCCCTTTATAATCATGAGCGGGATAAATAATTGTATCTTCGGGCAGATTAAAAAGTTTCATCACGATGCTGTCATAGAGCTTTTCGGACGAACCCTGCTGAAAGTCTGTTCGGCCGGTCCCGCGCACTAGGAGCGCGTCACCAGTAAAAATCATTCCATCTACATAAAAACTAAGACATGAGTCTGTATGCCCTGGAGTGGCATAGACCTTTAAAGTGTTAGCCCCAAATTGAAGTTCCTGCCCTTCGCTAAGGGATATATCAACGCAATCTACTTTAGCGTCTTTTGAAACAGCCGTCTTCGCTCCAGTACGACGGCGAATTTCCCCGGCCCCCGTGATATGATCTGCATGGATGTGAGTATCAAGAACATATTTCAACTCAACACCTAACTCGGTGATCAATTTGATATCCCGCTCGACAGTTTCAAGCACCGGGTCTATCAAAATTGCCTCGCGAGTTTTCGCATCCCAAACAAGATAAGTAAAAGTTGAAGATTCGTGTTCGAACAATTGATGAACTCTAAGATTTGGGTTCACAGTGGCTCCTTTTAATTCACTTCTATTTTTGGTTGTTGGATACTTTTGCTTCCACTCGGAAAGACCGCCCCTCATCACTACCAGATCTTTGATCTTCAAGTCTTCGATCATCCGCCGCGAAGCCTCTTCATGATCGCAGATAAGCACCCACAGCTTCTCGCCTGCGGAGTCGCGTAAAATTTCTGCGATCTGTTCAGCTTTTAGATTTAATGCCCCCGGGATATGCTCGGTCTCAAACTGAGATGCGGGCCTTAAATCAACCAACTGCAAGCTTTCAGATTCCGTCGACCAAAGATCAAATACCTGTTTTGTAGTTAATGTTAACGGCAATATCGTCTTCATGAGACAAATTTACCCGCTTTCTAACATTTTGATTATGCCCACGAACATAAACAATGTCTTTTATTTTATGCGCTAGAACATAAGCCTATCTTTTTAAACTTGTTATTCTAATCAAGAAGTTAAACAAATTTTTGGAGAACACTATGAAAAATCAAATTAAGGCCTTTTTCGACCCCGCGACTTACACACTTACCTATGTAGTATGGGACTCTCAGACTAAAGATGCTGTCATTATTGACCCCGTTTGGGATTACGATCCTGCAGCTTCCAAGCTTTCGACGACATCCCTTGACGCGGTATTAAAGTACATCGCAGAAAACAATCTAAATCCACATTATGTTTTAGAAACTCATGCTCATGCGGATCACCTTTCAAGCTCGCAGCTATTTAAACAACACTTTCCCAACCTTAAGGTAGCGATCGGAGAAAAAATTATCGAAGTCCAAAAGGTATTTAAAAAGCTCTTTAATTTAAAAGACGATTTCCGCGCTGATGGAAATGAATTTGATGTGTTATTGAAAGACGAAAGTATCCTATATGCAGGAAGCCTGAAGATTAAGACAATCTTCACTCCTGGACATACTCCCGCTTGCGCGTCTTACTTAATTGACGATGCCGTCTTCACCGGCGATGCGCTTTTTATGCCTGACTACGGAACCGGTCGCTGTGATTTTCCAGCAGGAAGTTCGGATGCTTTATATGATTCGGTAAAAAAACTTTATGAATTACCCGATAGCACACGTGTCTTTGTAGGCCATGACTACCAACCAAACGGCCGTGGAGTTGAGTTCGAAAGCAGCATCGGTGAAGAAAAGCGCAACAATATCCAACTCAAATCCGACACGGCTCGCCAAGATTTTGTCGACTTCAGAAATCGCCGCGACAAAACATTGGCGGCACCAAAGCTTTTACTTCCAAGTGTGCAAATAAATATTCAGGCAGGTCACCTACCGAAAGCCGAAGAAAATGGGATGCCCTACTTAAAAATCCCCGTTCGTTAGGAGTTATTAAATGCAAAGACCTTGGCCACAAACCAAGGTCTTTTTTTCTTCTGTTTTATCCAATTTAAAGATAACTTTAAAAAATGGAACTTAAAGACCTCTTTCAAAAAGACCTTACAAAGCAAAGACGAGAATTTAAGCGCGGCGATAAAATCTATCGTGCATCAGAAAAGCCATCCGGTCTTTATCTTGTCGAAAAAGGACTAGTGGGTCTTGTTGTTCCAGGGGAGTCAGGACATGATCACTTGGTCAGATTGTTCAAACCCCAACAAATATTTGGCCATCGGTCTTTATTTGCCAACGAGCCCTATCATGCAGCTGCAACGGCCCTAGAAAGCACCTCTGTTTTGTTCGTTCACAAAACAGATATTAAAGATGTGATTAAAGCCAACTGCGAATACGCCGAAAAACTTTTAGAGCTGATGGCGATTGAATTACGGCAAGCCGAACAAAAGCTGATTTCAATGACTGAAAAAGACGTCACCTCTAGAATTGCTGAATCTATTATCTATCTGAAAGAACTTCACCCTAATCACTCGTGGACGCGCCAAGAAATTGCCGACTTCTGCGGTAGCACCGCCGCTACAGTCATTCGAACTTTAGCAAAATTCGAAGAAGATGGCCTGATCACCCAAAACGGCCGAGAGTTCGCGATCTTAAAGCGTGACGGACTTTTAAATCTTTACTCTTGATGAACTCGGTTCTGACAATTCCAGTTCATTTTCAAGCGATTCCCATAAATTTGCATCCCGACTGAAAGCCCCAAGCAATCGCTACGCTTAAAGTTCGAATTGTATTGAATCTTAGACCAACAATTCCAAATCATGTCATCTGCATTTGAAACATCCGAGTTCCCAGCGGCGATCTCGCGACACGCTTCTGCATTTAATTCCCGCGTAAACGACTTTAAACATGTCCAACCAAATCCACTATCACCTTTATTTTCAAACTGATCATAAACAATCAAACATTCATTTAAATTTTTCATTTGCGCTTCGTAGTTATTAATACACCCCCAGCGCATTCCGTCTCGATCTCCCGATCCCACATCACGACGCCCTTGGGCCTGAATTAAGCATGCCTTTAATTCAAAGGACTGAAGCTTGATAACATCATCCCGGGTCCGCGTCGGCAATGAATTCACGATTCCCAAACATTGCTGAATACGATAAAGATAGTTCTGAGTAACGACCCTTTGGTTATCACCTGTATTTGCAAAAAGATCACGAACAGGCACTCCCTGCAGTTTACCGCTTTGGCTGCAAATCTGCTCTGCCTCCTGATAATCCAGGCCTCCCTTTAAAGAGCGCTCAAGCTGCAGCGATAGCGCAGAACGTTTGGCCTCAAGAGTCTGAGTAAAATCATAAAGCACCAAGTTTCTTTTTACGTCGATAATCGATAACCGAAGTCCCAACCGAGAGGGCGACTCTTTGTAAATTTGATTTAACTGATTTTCAAAAATGGCTTTATTATTAAAATCCTGTGCTAACCAATTTCGAAAGTTAACCCTAAAACTTAATTTTTCATTCAATGAATTTATAATTGTCTCGTAGTGTTTACGAAAGAAGACCTCGTCAACCAACTGAGCATAGCCCGAACTTGGCCATTGCTCGGCCTGGCAACTTAATCGGCGATGATCTTTAACATCTGAAGAGGCTTCCAGACCATTTGCAATGACATACGAGTAGGCCGACAATTCCTTTTTCAGTTTTTGAACTGGCGCTCCCTCAGAAATAAATTTCTGAGCAGAGGTTCCCACAAAACTTCTTTTTAGAGCTGGCGCAATCTGCGGTCCTAAAGGCCCCGTACTGCTGTAGCCGTGAATTCGAGAAGTTTTAGGAAAAATACTTTGAAATCTTTCATACATCGAAAGACCCAATTGTTGATACCGCGTGATCGCAACGGACTCTGCCAGCTCGCGATCGAATCCGTCTTGAACCAAGACTTGAACGTACTGCTCAAAAGTGCGATGGTCCCGTTTTTTACCAGCCAAAGTATTACAACCCAATAAAAAGACATCTTTAGGCCGCTCAAAGATCCCCTGACAGTCTTGACGACAAGAGGCACTTTCTAACTGTGGTAAGGATACGCTTAATCCCGAGGTTTCCCCAAAAAAGAGCCCTCCAAAATGTCCTGAAATCAAAAGTACATCACACTGAACTTGGCTTTTGCAGGCATTTTCCAACCATTGATCCTGGCGGGACGACGGAACCAATTCTACAAACTGAACACCTTGGGGTTCGTAGATCTTTCTAAGGACCTCTTTTTCATCCGGCGAACTAAACGTCATCGTACAGACTGTGGCCGCCTGTCCCCAACGGGCTACCAATAGCACGACCAAGAAACTAAAAAGCCATAAGTTATTTCTCATATTGGGACAAAGGCGTTTGTTGTTTTTCATAACAGACAAACTATGCAATCCTCAGTCCCAAATAAAAAGCCCCCAAGCACATCCTATGCTTGAAGGCCGTAAACTTTAAAGACAGTCCGCATTTTTGGTCGTCAATAAAGACCTGTTCCGCTCTGTTCGATTACTTAATGCTGGAACTTTAACTCTTTAAGCTGATTCAAATCACCCGTTGTTGAACGTAATCTCACCGCTAAATATTTCGCAATGGCTCTATATATTTTTACTGCCATCGCCGGCTCTTGATCCATCAACATCAAAAATTTTTCGTAAGGTATTTCTGCCAAAGTACTATTTTCCATAGCAGCAACCGAAGCTGATCTTTTTTCACCATCAAGCATTGGCATTTCACCAAAATGTGATCCCGAACCCAATGTGCGTATTTGAATTTCATCGCCCTGGGAAGAGCCCACCGATAACTTTACACTGCCCATCACGACAACATAAAAGGCCATTGCGACCTGACCAAAAGTGAAGACTTCCTCCCCCGGCATGACATTTTTCATTTCTGCCACATCAGATATTTTCTTTAACTCCACATCACTTAAATCTTTGAACAAATAGATCTGCTTTAAATATCCCAAGTCCATAACACCCTCACTCAACTGCCCTAAGAATAGAAAGCCCAGATCCTTTCGTCAGCATTCACAATGGAAAACTCGACTTTGAATTACTTAGATGTAACTCGAATAAAAAACCCCCACCGTTTAAGGAGGGGGTTTTGTCTAGCACGAAGTGCTTTTCGCCGGACGGCTGTCTAGCACGAAGTGCTTTTCGCCTACCGGCTTTTCGCCTACCGGCTTTTCGCCTGACGACTATCTAGTTTACGTCTTTGTAGTCGGCGTCGATGACGTCGTCATCTTTTTTGTCGGTACCTGCGCCTGCATCTGCTGTTGCTTCTGGACCAGCTTCGCCACCGGCACCTTTGTACATTTGCGAAGTCATGTTGTGAACAATCGTTTGCAATGAATCAAACTGTGCCTTCAAGCTTGCTGTGTCCGCAGTTTTGTTTTCCAAAACTTTCTTAGCATCAGCAATCGCAGTCTCTGCTTTTTTCACTTCAGCAGCATCAATCTTAGAGCCAGACTCTTTGATCAATTTTTCTGCTTGGTAAACCAAGTTGTCTAGGTTGTTACGTTGAGTCGCCGCTTCTGCTTTTTCTTTATCAGCTTCTGCAGCCATCTCAGCTTCATTCACTGCACGCTTGATCTCGTCCTCAGACAAACCTGACTGTGCTGTGATCTTGATTTGTTGAGACTTGCCAGTCGCTTTATCTTGAGCAGAAACACTCAAAATACCGTTGGCATCAATGTCAAAAGTCACTTCAATTTGTGGCACACCACGAGGAGCTGGCGAAATACCAGTCAACTCAAAGCGACCCAATGTTTTGTTGTCCCCAGCCATTTTACGTTCACCTTGAAGAACGTGGATATCAACACCTGGTTGATTGTCCGCAGCTGTTGAGAACACTTGAGCTTTCTTTGTTGGAATAGCTGTGTTGCGCTCGATCAATGTTGTCATCACGCCACCCATTGTTTCGATACCCAATGAAAGTGGGATAACGTCCAACAAAAGAACGTCTTTCACATCACCAGCAAGAACACCACCTTGAACCGCAGCACCCAAAGCAACAACTTCGTCTGGGTTCACTGTTCTGTTTGGCTCTTTACCGAAGAAATCTTTAACAGCTTTTTGGATAGCTGGAATACGAGTCGAACCACCAACAAGTACAACTTCATCAATCTCAGATGCTTTCAAGCCAGCATCTTCCAAAACTTTGCGGCAAGGTTCTAAAGAGCGCTTCACTAAATGCTCTGTCATTTGCTCGAACTTCGCACGAGACAAACGAGTTTGCATGTGCTTAGGACCAGACTGATCAGCTGTGATGAATGGCAAGTTAATTTCAGTGTCTTGCGCTGTTGAAAGTTCGATTTTTGCTTTTTCAGCAGCTTCTTTCAAACGTTGCAAAGCCATTTTGTCGTTGCGCAAGTCAATTGCTTGATCTTTGCGGAACTCTTCAATAAGCCACTCAAGTATCACTGTATCGAAGTTGTCACCACCAAGGTGAGTGTCACCGTTTGTCGCGCGCACTTCAACAACACCGTCCCCGACTTCAAGAACAGAGATATCGAATGTACCACCACCGAAGTCGAAGATCGCAATTTTTTCGTCTTTCTTTTTATCCAAACCGTAAGCAAGCGCCGCTGCTGTTGGTTCGTTGATAATACGTTTAACATCAAGACCCGCAATGCGACCTGCATCTTTAGTAGCCTGTCTTTGCGAATCGTTGAAATAAGCTGGAACAGTCACAACAGCTTCTGTTACCGGCTCACCCAAATAATCTTCAGCTACCTTTTTAAGTTTAGCTAAAACCGCTGCGCCGATTTCTTCCGGAGAAACCTGCTTGTCACCTTGAATTTTGAATGCACAGTCGTTGCCTTTTTTAACAACGTTGTATGGAACTAGTTTTGTTTCATCAGACACTTCTTCAAAACGACGTCCAACGAAACGTTTTGCAGAGTAGATAGTATTTTCAGGGTTTGTTACAGCCTGACGTTTAGCAATTTGACCAACAAGACGATCACCATCTTTTGTGAACGCTACAACCGAAGGAGTCGTACGTGCGCCTTCTTCATTCACAAGAACTTTCGCTTCGCCGCCTTCCATAATAGCAACACATGAGTTTGTCGTACCCAAGTCGATACCGATAATTTTTCCCATTTGGAACTCCTTCTAAAAGTGATTAATTTCATTAATAACAATGGGTTCAAAACAAAGGCCGTCAAGGTGACGGCCGAATTTTTATGTTAAATTTTGACCCAGCCTAGAACCAAGACTTACCCTTAGCCCCGGATTTAGCATTTTTGCCATATAAAGCTGCTATATCCTTAAGCAATTTTTCTTCTTCTTTACTTGGCTTTTCAGGAAATCCCGCTTTGATATTGAAATAGATATCCCCTCGTCGACTGCCGCGCAGCGACGGAAGTCCTTCTCCAGAGACCTTGATCTGATCCCCAGGACGTAGGCCTTTTTCAATTTCCACGGTCTTTTCACCCTTGATCATGGGGGCTTCAACTTCCCCGCCCAACATTAAAGTCACATATGGAACTTCAAGCTCGGCAATAAGATGATCGCCCTGGCGCTCGAAGAAGTCGTGATCCTTGACGCGAATTTCAACATAAAGATCACCTGCTCCGCCTCCGCGATAACCGCCTTCACCTTCACCGCTGACTCGAAGCCGAGTGCCCGTGTCCACTCCGGGCGGAATATTGATTTTAATTTTTCGATGTTGTTTTTGACGTCCCGAACCCCGGCATTGCTTGCACGGATCTTTGATCGTCACACCTTCGCCTCTGCAGCTCGGACAAGTTGATGCCATCGCAAAAAAGCCTTGCTGACGTACCACCTGACCAGAGCCGCCACAAGTGCGACAAGTCTCTGGCTGCGAGCCTTTTTCAGCTCCAGAGCCCTTACACGATTCGCAAGAGCATTCCGTATCAAATTCAACCTCACGCTCGATCCCAGACAACACTTCTGCCAACTGAATTTCTGTGACATAGCGTAAATCTGAACCACGTCGGGCTGCATTTCTATCACGGCGCTGCTGACGACCGCCGCCGCCACCACCAAAAATATCTCCGAAGATGTCCCCAAAGTTAGCAAAGATATCTTCCATATCAGTGAATCCACCGCCACCATAGCCACCGGCGCCACCACCAAAAGCTTGATGACCAAATCGATCATACTTGGCGCGCTTCTGAGGATCACTCAAGACCTCATAAGCCGAAGCCGCCTCTTTAAACTTTTCCTCGGCCTCTTTATCGCCGGGATTGCGGTCCGGATGGTATTGCATTGCCAACTTGCGATACGCCTTTTTAATCGCGTCCGCATCGGCCTCTTTAGATACACCTAAAATTTCATAAAAATCGCGCTGTGACATAGCGCCAATATGAGGCCTTTTCCGCCAGAGTCAAGGCTCCCCCGGGAGGCTCGGAATCTTTTTTTAAAATTTGCTTATTGTTTAAGCTGAAGTCTTTTACGAATACGCTCTTTAATCTCGGGGGGGATGCTTTCGCCATCCTGCAAAATTCGCTCGGCCAACTCTTGTTGACCCGCCTCTGTGTAAAGCCTTGTCGCCAATGAATAAGTCCATGGCGGAGCCCCATTTTTTGCTGCTCGAATCAATAAGCTCGCGGCCTTTTCGTTATTTTTTTCTTCATACAAAGCATGATAGGCCGCTCGATACAAGATGGGCCAATCGTTGGGGAATCGAACCGTGGCCTTATCAAACAGTTTTGTTGCCCCATCAATATCTGAAATAATAATACTTAAAGCCAAAGGCCCCGAAGCCAGCGGAGCTCGAAATTTAGGGGACAGATCCGAGGTCAAATCCAAGGTGCGATAAAGCCATCCTTGCCCTTTGCAAAGATTCGCCGCCAACTGCTGCTCGCAGTAATCAAAATCCTGCACGGCCCGCAACCAAAACGAATCCGCCATAACTTCATTAAATCCAAAATGAAGGTAAACCAAATTTTTAGGCGGCACCGCCAAATTTTTATTTTCAACAAATCGAATCGGAGATCGAATATTCACGATCCACGCACTGAATAGAAAAATCCCAAGCACAAGACTTGGGATTTTGAAAGAGATCATAGAAGCTCTTTGAGTCATAGATAAAATTAGCGGATACCATTCTGAGTGTTTCTCAAAACCTTTAAATCATCAATAGACCAACGATCCTCGAGCGCAAGACCCGACTGAATTTGAGCAGCTGCACCCGCTCTAAATGTTGAAATTGCTGTAGAACAGACACCCGCTGGATGCGCAGAGCCACCTGGAGCAATTATCCCTCCGCAAGCCGCATCAGTCACCGCAGGTACCGCTGCAGAATTAGCTCCTGCAAGCAAAGCGCAACCATTTTGAAAGCCCGTTCCTGTTCCACAATAAGTTCCAGCTCTAGTTGCAAGAACTGCCGGAGCGGTGTTATAACCATTCGCCAAACCAGCAGTGACCCCAGAAACGAAGCCAACATCGTATCTCAATTGACCTTCTGGAGTGTAACCAACAGCCGCAAATCTGTTATCAAAAGTGTTGTATTCTGCATAAAAAGCCTTTTCAGCGGTATAAAGTGAAGAAAGATTTGTCTTCGCTTCTGACTGACGAGCTTTCGCCATGTATTTAGAAACTGATGGGATTGCAATTGCAGCAAGAATACCGATGATGGCAACAACGACCATCAATTCAACAAGCGAGAAACCTTTTTTACCGTAAGCGTGCTTTAACATATTTCCTCCAAAACGAAATGTGTAAAATCAATACCCTCTTATTTTGACGATATTTTGAAACAAGTGGCAAGCACAGTTCTCAAAACAAGACATTTCTGTTAGAATTAATTAAACTGCTACCTAAGCAGAATGGAAACAGAACACGGTTTAATAATTATGCTACAGATATCTCAAGGAATTTTTAGGACTAAAGGATGGAGACTTCTATGAGTAACGACAAAAAAACACCGATCCCAAGAACTCCCGACCTTCCTGAAGGCGATTCGGCGACTGAAACAATCCCTCAAATTACATCCCCGAAAATGTATCGAGTCCTCATTTTGAATGACGACTTCACCCCCATGGATTTTGTGGTCCTGGTCCTGAAGCGATTTTTCAACAAAGAAGAGGAAGATGCGATTAAGATAATGTTAGACGTTCACAAAAAAGGATCCGGCACTGCTGGAGTATTTACTCTTGAAGTGGCCGAAATGAAAGTCATGCAAGTTAATCAGTTTTCAAGGATGAATCAACACCCATTGAAGTCCACAATGGAAGAAGCCTAGGAGGTTCCTCATGATGAGTAAAGAACTCGAACGCCGACTCGCTGAAGCCACTGAAATTGCCAAAAAACATCGTCATGAATTCGTCACCCTAGAGCACATCCTTTTAGCACTCACCGTTTCACCAACTATGGTCGAAATTCTGGAAGCCTGCGCAGTTAATGTTCAAAAACTCAAACAAGACCTTCGTGAATTTATAAAGAATCAGCCCGAGATTTCGGAAGAGCAACTTGAAGACTATGGCGGATATGACTCTTGGCAACCCGAGTTCACACTTGGCTGCCATCGCCTATTTCAGCGGGCAGCCATGCAAGTTAAGGGCTCGGGTCGAAACCAAATCAATGAAGGCACCCTGTTGGTCTCTTTATTTTACGAACAAGATTCCCATGCCGTTTATTATTTATCCCAACAAGGCCTTTCGCAATTCGACGTTATCAACTTTCTGTCTCATGGTATCGAAAAAGACAGCCTCAGTGATATCGATCTTGGCCCGGCAGGCCCCGCTGGAAAAGATGCTTTACGAGACATCGACGGCGAAGCGACAGATGATTCAAAAAAGTCTCCGCTAGAAAGTTTTTGTGTCAACTTAAACGAACGTGCTGCTTCGGGACGCACCGATCCTTTGATCGGCCGCGATGATGTACTTGAAAGAACAATTCAAGTTTTAGCCAGACGAACTAAAAATAACCCCCTTTTAATCGGGGAGCCCGGAGTTGGTAAAACAGCCATCGCCGAAGGCTTAGCCTTAAGAATTCACGAAGGCAAAGTTCCTGAGAAGTTAAAGAACACAGTCATTTATTCTTTAGACCTGGGCTCGCTGTTGGCAGGAACCAAATTTCGAGGAGATTTTGAAGGCCGCTTAAAGGCAGTCGTGAAAGAAGTCATTAAACGTAAAAATGCGGTCTTGTTCATTGATGAAATTCACACCCTGGTTGGCGCTGGTGCTACCAGTGGCGGCAGTATGGATGCCTCAAATTTATTAAAGCCCGCGCTTGCAAACGGAGACATTAGCTGTATCGGCTCTACCACTCACGCAGAATACCGACAGCACTTCGAAAAAGATCGTGCCCTTAGCCGTCGATTTCAACGCATCGATGTTGCTGAACCAGGACAAGCTGATTGCATAGAAATCTTAAAAGGGCTTCGCAATAAATACGAAGAGTTTCACAAAGTCCGCTTTAACGACGAAGCCCTGAAGGCCGCCGTCGAACTTTCTGTAAAACATATTCATGGAAAGCTACTACCAGATAAAGCAATCGACGTGATTGACGAAGCCGGATCATTTTATCGATTGCAAGACAGCCAAACAGAATGGATTGCTATCGGACCAGAACAAATTGAAAAGGTTGTCGCCAAAATGACTGGCCTTCCAGTAGCGGCGGTTTCAACAAACGAGCGCAATCAGCTACGAGATTTAGATAAAAAATTAAAGGCCTTGATCTATGGCCAAGATGAAGCCATCGAAAGATTGGTGGCAGCGATCAAGCTTTCACGGTCCGGCTTAACCCGCGCTGACAAGCCAATTGGCAGCTTCCTATTCACAGGCCCAACGGGCGTCGGTAAAACAGAAGTTTGCAAACAGCTAGCTCAAATTTTAGGAGTCCACTTTCACCGCTTTGACATGAGTGAATACATGGAAAAGCATTCAGTTGCGCGCCTGGTTGGCGCGCCTCCGGGATATGTGGGTTACGAAGAAGGTGGATTGTTGACCGAGGCTGTAAATAAAAATCCCTATTCAGTTTTGCTTTTAGATGAAATCGAAAAAGCCCATTCTGATGTTTACAATGCTTTACTGCAAGTGATGGATGCTGGGCGATTGACAGACAGTCACGGCCGCGTCGCTGACTTTAAAAATGTTATCTTAGTGATGACATCAAATGCTGGTGCCCTTGAAACAAGCCGCGGCAGCATAGGACTGGTTGAAGACTCTCGATCTTCCATTTCTATGGAAGCATTGAAGAAAACATTTGCACCCGAATTTATCAACCGCCTCGATGCCGTCGTTAGCTTCAAAGAGCTTTCAGAAGACATGGTTCTTCAAGTCGTTGGAAAGTTCGTTAATGAACTGAAAATGACTTTGGCTGAAAAACGTGTCGACCTTCAAGTGAGTGCAGACGTCTTAAAGTGGCTGATGAAAAAAGGCTACAACAAGGCTTACGGCGCCCGCCCCCTGGCTCGCACTGTCGATGAACACTTGAAAAAGGCCCTAGTTGACGAATTGCTTTTTGGCAAACTTTCAGACGGTGGACGGGTTCAAGTAGATGTGGAAAAAGACGTTTTAAGGTTTCAGTTTGGCACCACCTCTACGCCTGTGAACACAACGCAGACTCAAAAGAAAACAGTAACTACCTGATTTCTGGAAAATCGACATGGCCTCCTACCGGTTCCCATTGACAATTTTTTTAGAGTTGTCATCTTTATAAGAGTGAACCGTATGGAGGTCTTTTTATGACATGGTTTAAACGTATTGGCTTATTCGTTCTGACGAACATCCTGGTGATGGTGACAGTTGGTATCGCATGGTCGATCATTTCTCATTTCCTAGGACTTAGTGGGCTTAACAGCAACATGGCCTTTCTTATCGCATTCTGCGGTGTTTGGGGTATGGGCGGAGCTTTTGTTTCTTTGCTAATGTCAAAGTGGATGGCAAAGATGTTTCATGGAGTTCAAATAATTGAACCCAACAATGCCAACCCAGAACTTCGTCGCTTAGTAGAGCGTGTTCACCAAATGTCTCGTGCCGCGGGTCTTCCAAAAATGCCTGAAGTTGGTATCTACGAATCTCAGGATTTAAACGCATTTGCTACTGGGCCATCGAAGTCGAACTCTTTAGTTGCTGTTTCAACAGGCCTTTTGAATCGCATGACTGAAAAAGAAGTCGATGGCGTTTTAGCACACGAAGTGGCACATATTGCAAACGGCGACATGGTAACGATGACATTGGTTCAAGGTATTGTGAATGCCTTCGTTATGTTCTTCTCGCGTATTCTTGCAAACTTGATAGCAAGCAATGTGGAGGATAGATACCGTGAGATCGTTCGATTTGCGGTAACAATCGTTGGCGACATCGCTTTTTCAATCTTGGGAAGCATCGTTGTTAACTACTTCTCTCGTCAGCGTGAATTCCGTGCCGATGCAGGAGGCGCCATGTACTCGTCTCGCGAGAACATGATTGCGGCACTTCGTAAGCTGCAAGCAGCTTACGAACTTCCTTACCCTGCCGAAGAAGGAGCGACAGCAACTTTGATGATTTCAAATCGCAGAAAGTCTGGTCTAGCTGGACTTTTCATGACACACCCACCGCTCGAAGATCGCATCGCCGTCCTAGAACGCGGCGGCCGCTAAGCCGCCAGGCGAAAAGCGCCCCACGCTAGACATAAGCCGCCAGGCGAAAAGCGCCCCACGCTAGACATAAGCCGCCAGGCGAAAACAGAAGTGGACCGACTAAAATCAGGTCCACTTTTTTTTGCCCAAAGTAGACAGCTCAAGAGCTACGCCCTAACATAGTTTCATGTCTGAATTCGCCTTTTCCACCAAAAAAATGATCGCTCCATCAAAAAAATCAACTATCACTATTCTTTTGGGTCTTTCGATGACCTTAAACGGTTGCAGTCATTTTTCAGGAAGCTCTGCTAAAGAGCTAGAGAACCCTCAGTATGTTATCAATTATTTAACAGCGATGGATTTACTAAAGATGGGTAAGGCGACTGAAGCCTGCGGACTTTTCAAAGAGTTGTCTGAAGGTCCCAGTACTTTAAAGAATATCGCAAGTCTTCGCCGAGAGCTCAACTGCCCCGATTACAAAGTGGAACTAAAAGAGATTCCCTCTTGGTATTCGAATTTAACTCGTCAGATTGTAAAATTACGAATGCCCGAAAAAGCCGTCGAAAAAAACACAAAGCCGCCAAAAACCTGGCAAGAAAAACTTTCTGCTTTACGCGCTCAGCGCGACTTTAAAGCGGCGATCGAGCTTTTACAAACCAGAATCGCAGCCACTCAAGACGAAGAAGAGCAATACCAGCTCTACAAAATTTTACGCCAAGTTTATAAGACGTCTCAAAACAGGCAAGCCTATCTTGAAACAGGCGATTTTCTTTTAGAGGTCGCAAAAAAATCATTCGATAAAGATCCAAAAAATTCTAGCAATGCTCGTCGCTTGAATGAAGCTTATGCACTTGTTGCCAAAGCCTATTGGACGGACAATTTTATTGAAAAAGCAAAAATGACCCTTGAAGCAGCCGCGAATAAGCTCAAGGACCACTACAGCCTTCAAGAGGTTCTTTACCTTCAAGGCGCGATTGCAAAAGAACAAAAAGAACTTGAAAAGGCGGATACGGCTTTCAAACTTGCACTGGCAGAAAAACAAAATTCTCCGGATATCGAGTTGCGTCTTCTATGGTCCGAAGCTTGGCTCCTGATGAAACTTCAAAAGGATCTAGAAGCGCGTCCTCTTTTTCAGCGCTATGCTCAGCTTCATCCTGATTCACTGGAAAAATTTAGAGGTCAGTTTTGGGCTGCGCGGATGTTAAAAAAATCAGACCCTGCCTTAGAAAAGAAAGAGCTGACAGATATTTCGCAAAAAGATCTTCTCGGATACTATGGATTGATTTCATTACGCGAGCTTGGAAATCCCATCCCCGCGGCAGCTGACACTCGTAAATCTTTGGCCGAAATCGAAAACGAAAAAGATCGTTTACTGATTTCAGAAGCCAGAGATCTACTACGTATCCAAGAAAACTCGGCCGCGGCAAAGCTGATCAATCAGCTGCAGATTCGTATTAATCGCTATACTTTATTTAGCTATGACCCCGAACTTGTTTTCCCAATGCTGTATCCTCAGGAAATAAAAAATTCGGCAATGAAAAGCAAAATTCCCGAAGAGCTTATTTACGCGATCATTCGTCAAGAATCAGCATTTGATCCCGAAGCCCGCAGCATGGCCGATGCCTTAGGACTTATGCAGCTTCTACCGTCAGTGGCGGAAGCTTCCGCGAAAGAAAATAAACTGAAATACTCGACAGCATTTGATCTCTTTGAACCCAGCATCAATATTCCCATTGGCTCTTTCGAGTTAAAAAAACTATTAAAGCAATACAACAACCAGTTCATTTTAGCCGTTGCCCGCTACAATGCCAGCGAAGAGGCAATCCAAGGATGGCTCAAAGTTCGCTACAGTCCTGATCCTTTAGAGTTTATCGAAGATATCGGTTACGATGAAACACGAAACTACGTCAAGCTGGTGATGAGAAACCAAATCAGCTATCAAAGACTTCGCGCCAAGAATGACTTTCCTTTTCCGGAAGAACTTCTAAAGTGGGAACTTAAAAAGACTCCGATTCCTTAAGAGTGTTTCAATTTGAGTCATTCTGAAGCGTAAAGCCCCCCACGCAGCCATTAAGCAGATCCTTAAAATTCCGAAAAGAAGATAAGGTATTATAAGACTTAAGGGGTGGACAATGTCCCAGAAGAAACTTTGGATTTCAGCTTCGTTATTAGGCCTGCTTTTTTTTGCTGGCCTAGGCAGCTATGTTTACTTCTCTGAAAACTCGCACTCGCCCTCTCGTGAAGCCAGCTCGACCAAAAAAGATCAACGTCTGTTAGAACTTTCAAAAGTCGTAACGACAATCAAGCAAGTTCCTGATGAACCCAGTGCATTGTTTAACGACCCCGCGATCAATCAAGCCTGGGGATTAAAAAAAGCCGATGCAGCCCGAGCCTGGTCATTAACCAAAGGCAGTCGTGAAATCGTCGTGGCTGTGATCGACACCGGCATTGATATCAAACATGAAGATCTTAAAGAAAATCTTTGGAAAAATCCTGGCGAAACAGGAGTCGATGCTATGGGCCGGGATAAGGCCTCGAATGGTATAGACGACGATGGAAATGGCTTTGTGGATGATATCTATGGCTGGAATTTTGTTTCAAACAACAACCGCTTGGATGACAACCACGGACACGGCACCCATATTGCCGGCATTATCGGCGCCAGCGCAGGTAACGGAAAAGGCATTATTGGAATTGCACCCGAAGTCAGCATCATGACCTTGAAATACTACGATCCAAAAGTTCCCGGAGCCGACAACTTAAAAAACACTGTGGCTTCCATTAAATATGCCGTAAAAATGGGGGCAAATATCATCAACTATTCAGGTGGTGGTACAGAGTTTTCCCAGGAAGAACATGACGCCATCAAAGAGGCTGAAGCAAAAGGGATTCTTTTTGTTGCTGCCGCTGGAAACGAACGCAGCAACTCGGATCAATTCCACTACTATCCGGCTGACTACGAGCTTTCAAATATTATCTCGGTCACCGCGATTGACCAGTCCACCGAAGTGCTGTCCTCTTCGAACTATGGTACTTTGACTGTTGATATCGCAGCTCCTGGGCAAAATATTCTATCCTGCCTTCCTGGCAGTGCCTATGGATATATGACGGGAACTTCCCAGGCAACGGCCTTCGTCACCGGAGCCGCTGCTTTGGTGATGGCGCACAAACAGTCCTTCAAAGCCGACGATGTTAAAAAGTACGTCATTAACACTGGCGATGCATTCCAACAGCTTTTGGGTAAAACCAAAACAGCTCGGAAGCTCAATTTATTTAAGGCACTAGCGGTTCTCGATCAAGGCGTCGGGCTTAGCGGCGTTGTGGCGGCTAACACCGTGAACATGAAACAGACCTTCGTCAACGATCCGAACATGCGCAAAGACAATTCGGGAAGTCCTGCGGGGGTTTCTGAATTTGGACGATCTCTTTTAGATGCCATGGGAAAAATGAAAGTGAATAAAGTCGGAACGCAACAAGAATCGGATAATGTTCAATAAGAAAAGGCTAAAAAAAAGCCCACTTATGAAGTGGGCTTTTTTTTACTTAAAATCATCGTAAGATATTCGACCCTTGATCATCATAATGAGTCCAGCCGCACAGAAGGCTAAAGCAAAACCGCCACCAATCATATTTCTATGATTTAAATTCAAAGCGCCAATAATAATCATCAACGAAGCGGTCGCAAAAGGTCCAATAAACACGTACTTCATCCACTGCGGCCGACCAGAGGCCTTTTCCTCTTTAGCGACCATCGCGCTTTTGATACCAACAACCAAAAGTGCATCAATACGTGCAAGCATACGCTCACAAGTAGAATCACCACCCAAGACCTGCTTCATCGCTTGATACTTCGACTGAGCAAATCGAAGAGCATCCAATTGACGACAACTCATCAAGAAAGCTTCGTGCTTATCTTCATTGTTAAAATCCTCGGCCACTTCTTTCCATTTGCGGACCAAAGAAGGCTGAGCCCTTAACGATTTGTCTTCCGGAAGTCCTAACAACTTTTCAAATATCACATGGCAAGACACACATTCTTTTGACGCACGATCGTTCATAGCTCCGCATTTTGGGCACGATCGAGCCGCCTTAGAATCCACCTCTGGCACCGTCTTTAAGTGATCAGCACTATTGATGCTGAAATTTTGAGCAATAAAATCAACTGAATGAACTTCTTGTACGGAAGCGTCAATTTTCTCGGCCTGACGGAAAGGCTTCTCGATGTCAACTTGACGGTCCAGCGCAATTGTTTGAATAGACGTAAAGTCCCCCGGGGGGAAATTAAAAAAGAATCTTTGCTGACAAGAAAGACAGTCAAATTCAGGAGTTTCAGAGGTAATATCTGCAGAGGAAACGACGTACAGCTTATTACAAGCCGGACAACGTAAGTGAAACTTATTTGGAGTAATTAATTCTCCCATTTTTTCTCCGCTCGTTGAACATCACGATGCTGACATAGGGTTCGGTTTAGTTTATGAATAACATGATGAAAAAAATCTTTCAATGGCTCAAGTCGAATCCTTTTGCTTTGCTGTCGGGCGTCCTTATCGGAACTTCCTACATTCCTTTTCCGCCCTGGGCACTGCTTTTTTGTTATGCTCCTTTGTGGCTAGCTGTTTTTTCTACGGAAGGAAATTGGAAAACGGCCTTTAAGTCTGCTTGGCTGACTCAATTTGTGCTTTCATTGATCGGATTCCACTGGATCGCCCATACAGCTAAAGAATTTGGTCGCCTACCATGGCCTGCCGCTGTCTTGTGTTTGTTACTATTTGCAGCTTTTATGCACCTGTACATTCCGGCTTCGGTTGCTTTCACTAAGCATTTGCAAAATAAACTGAAGTTATCCACTGGAACTTCACTATTCGTAGCCGCGCTTAGCCTTAGCTTACTTGAAAGAATCTGGCCGGTGATTTTTCAATGGCATCTAGGATACGCTTGGATCGCATCTAAAATTCCATTTTATCAATGGGCAGATCTAATCGGATTTGAAGGTATTTCCACTATCACTCTACTTTTTAACGCCTGGTTTGCTTGGATTTGGTTGCAACAATCTCAAACGAAAAAGCTTCTTCTGCATTGCCTACTTGCGGCCATACTCCTTGCGGGCCTTTCTATTTCGGGATCGTTCAGGGGACAACGATGGTCCCAGAGTGATGATGTGCTAACCGCAAGCCTGATACAGGCCAACATTGGAAATCTTGAAAAAGTTTATGCCGAACAAGGCCGGGCCTACCAAGAAAGCATCACCAGAAAGTTTTTAAGACTGAGCCAAGATGAAGTCATGAAGAATCCAGATACTGAAGTTTTAGTTTGGCCCGAGACGGCCTTTCCCGACTATCTTGGGAATCTTTATTTAGGTCGCAAGCACACTTCGATTCTGGTTGAAGGACTCAATCCCCTAAATAAAAATCTAATCACAGGCGCCTACGCAAAAGATGACAATTCCAATGGCGAAGGCACTTCGACATACAATGCGTTGTTTGCAATCAAGCCCACCGGCGAAGACTGGGCCCCCGCTTATCGCAAAACCCATTTGCTAGCCTTTGGCGAATATCTTCCATTTTCAGAAAAATTCCCGATTCTTCTAAAGTTGCTTCCTTTTATTTCTAACTTTGGCCGCGGACAGGGACCAACCACAATGGGTGTGATGCATAACTCGGCATTGCTTCATTTTGGTGGGCAGATCTGTTACGAATCTTTGTATCCTGCCTTCAGCCGCGGCTTAGCGGAAAAAGGAGCCCAAATCCTAGTCAATGTGACCAATGATTCTTGGTTTGGAAAAACTTTCGAACCACGCCAGCATATGTTTATGACTCTTGCTAGGGCCGTAGAGACACGTCGTCCCTTGATCCGCTCGACAAATACGGGCATCTCGACGGTGATCTTGGCAGACGGAAAAATTCTTGAACACTCCCCCATTGGTCAAGAGTGGACACATACTTATAAAATTCCCTATTTAAAAAATCCCCCTCAGTCCCAATTTGTTGCTTGGGGACATTGGGATTGGATTTTATGGTTGGTTCTTCTTCTTGGACTTTTGTTGAAAGGCTATGTAAATGCAAAATCTCGCAATGCTTGATTGGCTCGACATTTTAGAGCGTATTAAATCACATGCGACCTCTGAGGTCGGTAAAAATGAAATTGCAGACACTCAGCCTTTAAATTCGGCAACCGAAGCCCGTCTGCGATTCAGCGAGATCTTCGATGCCCTTGAGGTTTTGAATCAAGGCCATCGGCCCCATATGACTTCGTTGGATCTTTTTCCGATGTGGATTGGACGTCTTCATAAAAAGGCGGTCTTGAAAATTTTAGAAATTCGCGACGTCCGTACTTTTTGTTTAGAGGCCTTAGCCCTTAAGGAAGCCCTTCTTCCGGTCAACAATACTTGGGCCACCCGAATGAAGTCCCAACTATTTGAAGCAGCGGAGCCCCTTTCAGCCATCGATCAAATCATTTCCCCTGGCGGCGAAATCCGCATGGATGCCTCGGAAAAATTGTACAGCTTAAGCCGGGAAAAAGAGCGTCTTTATAAAGACGTACAAAACTCTTTAGATCGTTTGGTCAAAACACAAAAAATGGAAGGCGTCGTCCAAGATAAGTACGTAACGACTCGCGAAGGCCGTTGGGTTGTTCCGGTACGATCTGGAGCTCAACACTCGGTTCCTGGAGTCATTCACGGATCTTCACAGACTAAACAAACCGTCTTCATCGAACCTGAAACCGTCATTCCAATGAATAATCGATTGCGACAAATCGAAGTTGAAATCGAAGAAGAAATTGAAAGACTTTTGACAGAGCTTTCCTTGTATCTTGCTAGTCAAGCAAGTGATTTTGATCGGGCCCGAGACTTGATGGAAATTTGTGATGTGACTTTTGCTCAGGCCCAATTCACCGACCTGATCGAAGGAAGCAGTATCGAATTCAGCGACGAATCTGTTGAACTTATCGAGGTTCGCCATCCCCTTCTCCAACTATCAGGCAAACCCTTAGTTTCAAATACCGTTTTACTAGATCAAAATAAATCTTTGTTGTTACTAAGCGGTCCGAATGCTGGCGGTAAGACAGTGTTGTTAAAATCCATCGGCCTAGCAGCCCAAATGGCGCGCTGTGGACTACCAATTTGCGCAAGTGAAACTTCTAAATTGCCATTCTTCCAAGATGTGATGGTAGGAATAGGTGATGCCCAAAGCGTTGATGAAGAGCTTTCTACGTTCGCCGCCCATTTGCGAATCTTAAATAAAGCCGGGCAGATGATTGGACCTCATAAGCTTATTTTGATTGATGAAATCTGCGGGTCGACGGACCCAGAAGAAGGAGCCGCTCTGGCCCGCTCGTTTATCGAGCTCTTTTCAAAAAATAAAGTTTTTGGTGTTATAACGTCCCACTTAGGTCCTTTGAAATTGGGATGGGATGCTGAATCTAGAGTCCTCAATGGAAGCCTTGAATACGACGCTAAAACAGGACGCCCGACATATCAATTCATCGCAGGAATTCCCGGAGACTCACTGGCTATTTTAACTGCCAAGCGAGTGGGAGTTGCCCAAACCATTATTGAACGAGCCTTAGAGGTTCTGGCCCCAGCAACTCGGGCCCGTCTAGAGGGACTTGAGCAGATTGAAAAATTAAAATCAGACATTGCCAGCCTTCAAGATCATCTTAAAAAAGAGACTCAAAAAGCTGTTGCGTTGAAGAATAAATACGAGTCCCTTATGGAGCAATTCAATCGGGAAAAAGACGAGTGGTTGGCGCGCACTTTGAAAAAAGCTGAACGCAAAGTCGAAGAAGCCATTCAGTCCGCCAAAGCGGCACAAACGATGGAGCGCCATCGCACATTGCAAGACATCAAGTATCAACTTCCAGAGATCGTTAAAGCCAAACCTTCTTTAGAAAACTCGGTGCAATCGGCAGAAGACTTTGCAAAAAAATTTCCCCCCGGAAGCAAGGTCTTCGTTCCGTCACTAAATTCAGATGCTCTGGTGCAGTCGCCACCAAACTCACGTGGTGAAATTACGGTCTTATCAGGATCCATGCGCCTACAAGTCAAATGGCAGGATCTAAAAACAGCCGGGAAGCCGCAAAATCCCACATCTCAGTTGGTGCGTCAGCGCGGAGGAGTCACGGTTGCCCTTCACACCGACGAGAGAGTCTTAGATCTTCGTGGTCGTACAGTTGAAGAGTCTATCCAAGAACTTGAACTGGCTTTAGATACTGCAGCTCGGGCTCAGGAAGATCGCATAAAGATCATTCATGGCCATGGAACGGAAGCCCTGAAAAAGGCCGTCAGAACTTATCTTTCACGATCTGTTTACGTGAAAAAGTGGAAGGCCGGAACCAATGAAAGCGGCGGTGATGGCGTTACTTGGGCCGAGCTTGGAGAATAAAAAAGGGATGCTATGCATCCCTTTTTTTACTTCGTCTAATTTTGACAGTCTTCAATTCTTTGAAACAATTCTGAAGCGGGAGTTTGAGGTTTTCCTAAGCTAAAGCGTCGGTAGCCATTTCCATCCCAAGTACATATTGAGTTGTTTTTTATTTTTTGAACAGCTGAATGACATTCTGAAAGCTGACCGAAACTAAATTTACCTCGCCCGACCGAAAAATTTCCATCAATCACGTAGGGCTGCAAACCTTCTCCGTTCCAATTACAAACAACTCCGTTATTTGAAGTTTCTAAATAGCGAGCACAGCCTTCGAAACTGCTTGCACCAAAGGCCTCTAAGCCGACGAAGGCTCCTGTTGACATTTTAATCGGCGAATAACCTTTTCCATTCCAGTTGCAAATAAGTCCCGCTCGTGTCGACTTCACCGCCCGCTTACACTCTGAAATAGTGTTAAAGCCAAAATCATCATAACCCATCGATCGAGAGTTTTGAATATTGTAGGGTGCGTACCCCGTCCCCGTCCAACTACAGGCCACTTGAACAACGGCTTCGTTGGTTGCCGAGGCCGCATCCTCACAGACGCTTTTATTAGAAAAGCCATATTGAGGTTTACCAACAAATTTTTTATGATCTAAGGAAAATGCCTGATAATTTTCGCCGTTCCAGCGACACTCTACCAGTTTTTTAGAGAGCTTCGGTAGCGGCAACTCCGCCGCTTCAGTGACTTCAGCCCCGGCCTCAAGATCATTGGGACCTGGAAGATCCCCCGCCTCGTCCGCTTTGGAAGCCGGCGCTATAAAGAAACAAATCACAACAACTGATGCCAACAGTTCTTTAAGCATTGTTCTCTTTGTTTTCATAGACTTTCCTTTTTTAACAGACCAACTCTAAAAATAGTGACCGGTTGCAATCCTGCTATTTCGATACCAGCTCAAATCAATTTAAACGGCCTTGCAGAATAAAAAACTGCCTCAATTTTAGTCAGGTGCCCTCTACGGTGTCTTTCTTTCTTGGCAGTGTGCTGTCAATACGGTATGAAAGAGGTCTTCATTTACAAGGAGCTCCCATGGCTTTACAAGTCGGAATCGTCGGACTACCCAACGTAGGAAAATCGACTCTTTTCAATGCTTTAACTGCGGCCAAAGCAGAAGCTGCAAACTACCCGTTTTGCACGATTGATCCTAACGTCGGCGTCGTCACAGTTCCAGATCCTCGTTTGGATAAGATCACAGCTCACGTGAAGCCACAAAGCATCGTTCCAACGACCATGGAGTTCGTTGATATCGCCGGTATCGTTAAGGGCGCGAGCCAAGGTGAGGGCCTTGGGAACCAATTCCTTTCACATATTCGCCAAACAGATGCAATTGTTCACGTCGTACGTTGCTTCGACGATCCAAACATCATCCACGTTTCAGGTTCGGTGGATCCTCTTCGCGATATCGAAATTATCAATATGGAGTTGATGTTGGCCGACCTAGATTCGGTACAAAAGAAACTTCAGCGAATTGAGAAACAAGCAAAAACGTCACAAGATAAAAAACTTAAGCTTGAAGTCGACGTTTTGAAAAAAGTTGAAGAGGCTTTAGGTAAAGGCTTACCAGCTCGCTCTGTTCAATTAGAAGAAAAAGAAGAAGCTCCTTTAGTACGCGATATGCATTTGCTTTCTTCCAAGCCAGTACTTTACGCAATGAACGTATCAGACACAGACTTCGCAGCTGGGGGCAATGAATGGACAAAGCAAGTTCAGGCTCGTGCCGCTGAAGAAGGCAATAATACCATTATGATTTGCTCGGCGATGGAAGCTGAAATTTCTTTACTACCACCGGAAGAGCGCAAAGAGTTCTTAGAGTCGATGGGTGCTGAAGAGCCTGGCTTAAATCGTTTAATTCGCGAGGCTTATAAACTTTTAGGTCTATTCACTTACTTCACTGCGGGCGAAAAAGAAGTGCGCGCTTGGACAATCAAAAAAGGAATGAAAGCCCCACAAGCCGCCGGTGTTATTCACACTGATTTTGAAAAAGGCTTCATCCGAGCAGAGACCTACCACTGCGAAGATCTTTTCACTCTGGGTTCAGAATCAGCCGTGAAAGAGGCTGGTAAATACCGTCTTGAAGGAAAAGAGTATATCGTTAAAGACGGCGATATCTTATTCTTCCGTTTCAACGTTTAATCTTCTTCACTCCGCGGGAAACAGAGCCAAACTTAGTTCCCCGCGGATAAAGATGTTTGGATAAAGGTCTTACATGAACGAATTTCTTCGCCTTTCAGGTTTAGAACTTGCCGAGCTAATAAAGACAAAAAAAGCTTCGCCTAAAGAAATTCTGGAAGCACATATCCAACGAATTCAAGAAACCCATACAAATTTAAATGCATTATGCGAAGACAACTTCAGTCAGGCCCGCCAGCTGGCAGAAGAGTGCGAAGAAAAAGTTTTAACTTCGGATCCCGCTTCTTTACCAATCTACTTTGGAGTTCCTTTTACAGTGAAAGAAATGCTTTCCCTCAGTGGCTTTCGTCGCACAGGGGGAAGCATTCATCGCAAAAACGAAGTGCAAAGCTACGATGCCACTTGTGTGAATAGACTAAAACAAGCTGGGGCCATTCCCCTTGGTACAACCAATGTTCCCGAGCTGGGATTTTGGTTTGAAACAAATAATCCCATCTATGGCCGGACAAACAACCCCTACGATAAAAGAAGGACTTGTGGCGGAAGCAGTGGAGGCGAAGGGGCCCTGATTGGCGCGGGCGCTTCCCCGTTTGGACTTGGGAGTGATATCGGCGGAAGTATTCGAATGCCAGCGGGTTTCTGTGGCGTCTTTGGCCACAAACCCACCAACAGAATCACTCCTTTAACTGGCCACTTTCCCTTTTCAAAAGAAGATTTTGAAAAAAGACTTTTCGAGGGACGATACCCTTATACCAGCGTCGGACCTATCGCAAAAAAAGCCAAAGATTTGGAAGTACTGACTCAGCTTCTTATTGGACCTGATGGTATCGATCAAATGACACAGGTTCATCAATGGATACCGAATCAGATTGAAATCAAAGACATCAAAGTTCTTGTTCTGGAAGACCCTATTTTTCATGGCGCGAATCGCACCGAAAAAGATCAACGCCAGGCCGTTAAAAATGCCGCGAAACTTTTTGAACAGTTAGGCGCCCAAGTTCAAGAATTTCCGGCCGAGTTCTTTAAACATGGCGTACAGCTGTGGCTTAACGCCCTAAAGTCGACCAAACAAGAAAAGTATTACGAGGCACTGCAGGGCGAACAAGGTTCACTTTCGATAACTTCTGAATTTATAAAATTATTATTAGGCAAGGCCGACTATACTTTACCAAGCCTGGTCGTGAGTCTTGCTGAAATCATCGGGCTCTCTAAAAAACACAGCGACGAACTTCTTCATGAACTGATCGAACTTCGTAGAAAATTTCACAGCTACTTCGATGAAAAAACGATTTTGATTATGCCCCTTCATCCACGAGTGGCTCCGAAGCATCATGCTCCGCTTATGGCCCCTTTTGATTTTATCTACACCGGTATCTTCAACGTACTAGGCAATCCCGCCACCGCAGTTCCCATGGGCCTCAACGATCAAGAGCTGCCTTTATCGCTTCAAATTATTGCCGCTCCTAATCATGACTCGCTCTGCCTTTCGGTGGCCCAGTTCCTGGAATCCACTTTTGGTGGCTGGATACCGCCGGAATATTAAAAAATATACATACTTAGGCGTGGCTAAGGGAAGCTTCCACACTAAAGAAATTTTTTTCTTTATTTAAGACAATATTTTTGTTTGTTAGTGCCTTATGGATATAAGAATGTTTATGCAGGTTCAACTGAGCCGAAGACAAGAACGGAACCCACGATTTTCTTTACGAGCTTTTGCAAAGCTTCTGAAGACGGACCCAAGTTCCCTTTCAAAAATTCTGAACGGCACTCGAATTCCAAGCCTCGAAACGGCTGAAAAATGGATTCCGATTATGCAGTTGTCTGAAGACGAGGCTCAACAGTTTTTGGGATTGGTGACCTCGGGGGATCAATTCAAACAGCTGCCTGAAACTTTTCCGAAGCACCTTATAAACTCCAATGTCCCGATCATCTTGGAAGCCCTGGCCCTTGAAAATTTTCAAGATCGAAAGCCAGAGCTTCTTCAATTCCTAAAGTTAACCGAAGTCGAGTTCGAACAACAAATCGCCGAACTTCACCGTCTTGGGCTTCTAGCTATCGATAAAAAAGGGAATGGCTATCGCCCGGTTAAGGTCATCACCGGAACTTCCCCATTGACGGCAGAAGAGCGGCGACAAATGCTGATTCAGTATGCCGAATGGGCCCTGGAGTCCGTGAAAAATCATGAGCCCGTTAAGCGCGGTCAATCTAATTTAACAATTTCATTAAATGCAGAAGATATTCCTAAAATTCACGAGATCATGCGGGAAGCACTTTTTAAGATTACTAATATAGTAGCTAAAAGTAAGCCTGCGAACAGTCTTTATAATATCACTTACGCTTACTACCCAATCCTTAAGGATCCTGAAGATGGGAATCCAATAGGACATGGATCGACCATATAGTCATAAACAAAAAGAAGGAAGGCGCTAACATCAAATATGGAAAATCGGTCAGCGTCTTCCACCCCTCTTTAATCAATAATCCCCACGACGTACTCGGGCTTGAAACACCAAGCCCCACAAAACTTAAATAAGATTCGTACAAAATCAAACTTGGTATTTGTAGTACCGCCACCGTCAAAAAAGACGGACGCATGTGCGGCCAAATATGTCTTCGTAATATTCGCAACCGGCCGGCCCCCAGCGCCTCGGCAGCCAGCACCCAATCTTTCGATTGGTACTCGACCATAAGAGCTCGAGCAACTCTGAATACCCCCATCCAGTGAGTAAAAACCAATCCAACAACAAGGACCAACCATCCCGACCAGCTAGTGAATTCATTTTGCAAAAACAAACAAAGGACCGCAGACAAAAGAAAGCCAGGCAGTGCCGAAAAAATATCAGCCAATCGACACAAACATCGGTCCATCAATCCCCGATTTAGAACTGCGACTCCGGCAAATATCAAAGCCAAAAAACTTGTACCTAGACAGCCCAATACACCAACTATTAAAGAGGCCGAAGCACCATTCAAAACTTGATGTGCCATCGACCGCCCCAAGCTGTCAGTTCCCAACCAAAAAGTTAAACTTGGGGACTGAAGGATGGCTTCAACTTGCGGTTCTAGAGCGGATGAAGGCACAAAAAAATAAAACCACAAAACAGAAAGCACCAAAAACAATAGCCAGGCTGCCGCAATTCTTCGCATCAGAATCATTTGGCCCCCAGATTTTCTTGATCTTGAAGACGAGGATCAAATAACCCCATCAACCACAGAGACAAATTTGAAAAGAAAATAAACAGCAAACCCGTGGCCAGTACAATACCCGTCACCAAAGTATAATCTCGCTCGGCCAATCCTGAAACAAAGGTGCTTCCTAAGCCAGGAATCGCAAATAAAATTTCCACAATAAAAGAGCCTGACAATAATCCAACAGCGAGCTGAGGCAAATAAGCTAAAGCAGCCACCATCGAGTTTGAAAAAATATGCTTTCGGATAATGACGGAATCAGACAAACCTTTGGCTCGGGCTGTGCGGACATAGTCCATATTCTTCTGCGCATGCAAGCTGCGCATAAACACCCGGGACCACTGCGCAATAGGACGAAGGCTTAACGCAAGCAAAGGAAGCACCCAATGCTTCCAAGAGCTAAAAAAAGCCACCGGCAGAACTTTAAAATAAACTGCAAAGATCCAAATTAATAAAGGCGCTAAAAACAAACTAGGTAACGAGATCAGCATCAAACAAAACTGTTGGATAAACTGATTAAAAGAATTTTTCCTCAAAGAAAGGTAGGACAAAAACGGCGCCACAATGATGACCAGCAACAACGCCAAAAAATTTAGAAAAAATGTCGGCCGCGCTACTTGCACAATCCGATCCAAAACTGTTTGCTCGGAATTTTGCATCGAGACTCCTAAGTCCCCGTGAAGCAAAGCGCGCATATACATAAACCATTGCTGTACAAATGACTGCTCTGTGCCCCATTGCTTCTGAAGCTCGGCCCGAACCAGGGGATTTAGTGCCGCCTCTTCCGAAAACGGCCCTCCGGGCAACAGGCGCAAAAGAACAAAGGTCAAACTGGCCAATACTAGCAAGCTGATCAGTGTCTCTACTAAAACTAGAAGCAGTCCCCTCGCCCCTCGCATTAAATGTCATCCCAGTTTTCTTTGGTCACCATTTCTTTGACCGGCTTCACGGGCATCGCCCCGGCAAGATATGGGAAAAGCTCTTTCTTATCCCCATAGAGCAAAGAGTAGACATAAGCATTCGACATGACTTTCTTCACATAATTACGAGTCTCGATAAACGGAATATGCTCAATAAACTCATCGGTATCACGTTGACCAAAACTATGAAGCCAAGCCTTCACTCGATGAGGTCCAGCATTGTAAGCTGCTGCCGTCAAAGGTATCACTCCATCAAATTTATCCATCAATCGTCTAAGGTATCGACTCCCAATTGTAATGGCCGTTTCGGGTTCTAAAAGTTTCTGCGGCGAAAAACTTTTATCGTTCATAAGCTGAGCCACTTTATATCCAGTAAATGGCATCACTTGCATAAGTCCCAAGGCCCCCACCGGAGAAATAACATCCTGACGATACTGAGATTCAGCTCGCATAATTCCCCAAATTAGCTCTTCAGGTACTTTAAAATTCTTCGAGGATTTTTCAACAAACTGAGAAAAGGCCCGAGGATAAGTGTGTTCCCACAGGTAACGAACTCCAGCTATCCCCTGCTGAGCTCTTTGTCTGCCAAAAGTGGTCTGCCCAATGTAAGAAGAGCGATAGTAATTACCAATATTGGCATATTCGGTCATAAGGGTATTCAAATACTCGCGACTTTTGGTCTTCTTTTCGATTTCAAAAAGATCCCATCGTGCCCACTCATCCTGTCCGACAATCATAAGATCTCGAGCCCGCTCGAAGCGTTTCATCAAAACGGGGCTCGAAAAACTTACGATCTTTTCGCTGTCATCTTTTTCGTCTGACTTTTCGGAGGACTCATCGGCCACTTCACTGGCTCCGGTATCGGGATTAGCGACATCCCCTTCTTCCGATTCGTCAGCACTTTCTTCATCGACTGCGCCAGTGGCAATATTTAAATCTGCATCGCCGGCATCTTCTTCATCTTCATAAAAACTGTCTCCGTTCATAGAAGGAGTTAAAAAATCAGATGAAGAAAAGCGATCAAATATTCGGACACGAATTCGACTGTCATTCACGGCGATCTTGACCGGCTCGATCAAACCAATTTGTTTTACACGCGCCTCTGCTGAAAGCGAATAAAAACCATACAAGGGATCATTCAGTAATGGGCGAAACAAGGCCTTAGCCTTTGCTTTATTGCCTAAACGAAACTGACTCATTGCCATCCAATATTGAAGGCGATCTGATGGTACTTTTTTCCAAGCCCGAGGATTCTTTCGTTTGGCGTTCTCGATATCTTTAAGTTCGGAATAAGAATCTGAAAACTCACCTTTAAGATATTTAATCCAAGCCAGGTTCCAACGAATATCTTGATTGAGGGCCGACCCCTTAAATACTTTTTGATACTCTTTAAATCGCTGTGTCGCCCCATCGTAGTCTTGAAACATATAACTTAAAAATGCCGATTGAAACAATGCTTGCTTACCCAATTTACTGCGAGGACTCAACTGGTAGGCTTTGTAATAGTTTTCGACAGCAATCTTTGACTCTCCGGCTCGCGCAGCTGTATTTGCGTACTGAATTAAAAAATTAAACTGATTCTTTTTTGATTCAAACCAAGGACGCAGAACCTCGAGGGCCTTCCCGACTTCGCCTTCCAAGGCAAAAAACTGTGCTTGAATTTGGTCTCCTAAAAACTTTTCATTTTCACTTAAGCGCGACTTCATAACATTGATCTCGGCTTGAGCTTCTTTATCTTTACCCGCAAAAAGCATATAACGAACACGGCTCTTAAAATCAGAAACAGCCGCCGGGCAATCGGTTGGCGCACCCAAAAACTCGTTCGCGGGTAGATCCATCGTCCAGTGATCGATTTTAGAAAATGCGGGATATTTGACATACAGTTTTTTCAGCCACTGGCACATGGCCTTACGATTTCCCAGACCCTTTTCGGCGATCGCTAGGTCAAAAATAACATCAGGATATTTTTCATTTTGCCGCATTTTTTTTTCAAGGCTGACCAAAAGCTTTTTGGCTTCTTTCGGAGTCTTATTTTCTAAAGCGATCTTGGCCAGATAAGAATTCACCTCGAACTGCATTCGCTGATTTAAATTTAATTTTAAAAGTTCGGCGAAAGAGCTTCGAGCCCCCGTCCAGTCTTTTTGTTGAAATTTTGTTTCGGCCAAATAAAACAGCCCGTACTCTTTAAGATTTCCTTGTCCTGCGGCAACGACTTGAAAATCCGTTGTGGACTTTGCAGCATCACCCAATTTGCGATATATCAAAGCGCGATTGTAAATCGCTAAGGCCTTCTCATCATCGGACTTATCTTTTAACTTATCGTCACTTAATAGCTTAAGTGCTGATTTTAAATCGTTCTGAGACTGAAACTCTTGAACCTTAGCTAAGAACTCTGAATTTGCAAAAGATGTATTGGCAATGAAAACGCCAGAAAAAATCCCTAAAAGACAACCGATTATTTTTATTTTCATTGTGTCACCCCGGCCATACCTTCCTTGAATAGCTTAGACTTTCGTGATACCGAATAAGGCATGGCAAAATCAAAAAACAAAACAGTATACACGTGTCAAAATTGTGGAGCCCAAAGACCAAAATGGGAAGGAAAATGTACAGACTGCGGTGCATGGAACTCTTATGTTGAAGAACTCCAAGTCACCGAGACAAAAACACGTGGCTGGAGTGTTGGATCTGCCACTCAAAATAAAGGTATTGTCGCAAAACCTGTGAGTCTTGACAAAGAAATGGACAGCATCAAGCTTCATCGTTTCGACACAGGTTATGAGGAACTGAATCGTGTTCTGGGCGGTGGACTTGCCGCAGGAAGTTTCGCCTTACTTGGTGGGTCACCAGGTATCGGCAAATCAACGCTTTTACTGCAGATGGCGGGTGGACTTGCCAAAAACAATCACAAAGTACTTTATATATCGGGTGAAGAAAGTGTTTCGCAAACAGGCTCTCGCGCACACCGCTTGGGAATTCGTTCTGCGCATATTGAAATTGCTGCTGAATCCAACCTTCACACCATTATCGAGTTAGCTCGCTCGCGGAAACCCGATGTCGTGGTCGTTGACTCTATCCAAACTGTTTATATGCCTGATCTTGAGGCGGCCCCTGGCTCGGTCTCTCAGGTTCGCGAATGTGCGGGACATCTTATGGGATTAGCCAAGCAAGACGGAATCACCATCATCTTAATTGGTCACGTCACCAAAGATGGCAATATTGCAGGTCCAAAAGTTCTAGAGCATATGGTCGACTGCGTTCTTTCTTTTGATGGCGATGCTTCTTACAGTTATCGCCTTTTACGAGCCCTCAAAAATCGTTTCGGAGCTGCGCAAGAACTGGGTGTCTTCCAAATGGCCGCTAAGGGCCTTGAGGAAGTCACAAACCCATCAGAACTTTTCCTTGAAGAGCGAGGCAACGAACTGATTGGCTCGGCGGTTTTTGCATCGATGGAAGGGACTCGTCCACTGCTTTGCGAGGTTCAAGCCTTAACCATCAACACTCCGATGGCCATGCCGCGCAGAACAGCGCTTGGGATTGACGTCAATCGCCTGCATTTACTGTCGGCGGTATTAGATCGACACCTAGACATTCGCCTAGCCCACTCGGACGTATTCATCAACGTTGTCGGAGGTTTGAAACTGATCGAACCGGCGGCTGATCTTGCCGTTGCCGCGGCCATTTTATCAACTGAAGGCAGGAAGGAACTCGACTCAAAAACTGTTTTCTTCGGTGAAATCGGCCTGACCGGAGAAGTCCGAGGTGTTTCGTTCGTCGAAACACGTTTAAAAGAAGCTGATAAATTGGGCTTCAAGCACTTCGTTATTCCTTTTTCTAATAAACGCCACCTGGGCGATTATAAACTTCCAAAAGAAAAGAAAATTTCTTTTGTTAAAAGTGTGCATGAACTGGCAAAATTAATTTAAGGAGTCTTTCATGTCTGAAGAAGTCATTAATAGTGCCATTGTTAAAGAAACCTATGCGGCGGGTGATTTCATATTTTTCGAAGGAGACCTCGAGCACCATTTTTATATCATTGAGTCCGGCAGCGTACAAATTTTCACCAAGAACAAACAAGGAGCTCGCCTCAATATTTGCACCATTACCGATGGTGAATCCTTCGGAGAGTTCGCACTGTTAGACAACAAGCCTCGCTCAGCTTCAGCTCAAGCCATTACGGACGTCACTTTAGTGCGCGTCTCCGAAGAGGGGTATCATCAACTTTTAAATGAGCTGCCTGTTTGGGCCAACTGTATGCTAAAATCTTTTATGGATCGCTTAAAGAACATGACTCAACTCATGAAACAAAGTGATCAGTTTCTACAAAAATAAAGGCAGCCTTCGCTGCCTTTATTTTTTATAATTCAAGACATCTTGCTGTAGCGAGGTGACCATCGTCATCAGGCGCCCTTCTAGCATCTTATCGATATTCTGAAACTCAACCCCCGTCACAACCTTGGAAGCCTCTTGAATAATGCGCTCGCCGACAAAACGGACTTCAGCCTCTAAATTTAGGGGGCTTTTCGCCGACATTTTCAATGTCCCCTTGATAACATCTCCGACTTTGACACTAATAGGATCTCGAGTTTCTAAAAGGCGCATGCCACCGGCACTAAAATCCTCGACCTTCATTTCAATAAAGGCCGGTCTGTCATTGATAGCAATGATATTAAATTGGCTTGGATAATCAGCCGGCAAATCAACTCGGGTATTTGCACGCCTTTGAAGAACAAACAGATCCTGATCACAACGAACTCCAATCCGGTTCTTCTCTGAAACAAATTGAGAGGTCATAAAATATCGGTCTTCTTTAAGGTTAAAATTCAAAACTGCCTCGTCAGCAATTTGAGCTCCCGACGACTGTTCCGTGTAATCCAACCACAAAATTTTATCATCAGAATTATCTTTGGCCACAAAAATATACAGTTTGTCGTTGTACTTTACATACATCGATATCTGGTGCTGAGGAAGCTCACGAAAGATGTTTTTTCTTTCCGAGACCGCCACTTTTTTAAATACGTTTTGGGGTAGACTCTGAACGCTCATATTGGTTTATTTATTCTGCCTTCTTTATCGCCTTCTGCCAACGCTGGATTCGCTCCTTGCGTTCCACCGTCCCAATCTGAGACTTAAATTGCTTTTCTTTTTTCCAAATTTTTTGCAGTTCCTGCTGAGAACGCCAAAGCCCCACACCTAAGCCCGCAAGGTAAGCAGCTCCCATTGCAGTTGTTTCCAACATGCGAGGTCGCACCACCTCTGCCCCAAGATAATCCGCCTGCAATTGCATCAACAAATTATTGGCCGAAGCACCACCATCCACTTTTACTGACTTCAGTTTTTTCCCAAGATCCCCTTGCATCGCAAATAAAATTTCGGCATTTTGCAACGCCATGGCCTCTAAGGTTGCTCGCGCGACATGCGCCTTGGTTGTACCTCGAGTCAGACCACAGATGACTCCACGAGCCTCGGGCTTCCAATGAGGCGCACCCAATCCAGTCAATGCTGGCACAAATTCGACGCCTTCAGAAGACGCCACCGTTTTAGCCAATGCCTCGACATCTGATGATTTCTCGATCAGTCCCAATCCATCACGCAACCACTGAACCGCAGCGCCACAAACAAAAGCGCCGCCTTCAAGAGCATAAACCATTTTTTGATCTTTAAGCTGCCATGCAACAGTTGTTAAAAGATTAGATCGGCTACGTACAATTTTACTTCCCGAGTTCATCAACAGAAAGCTTCCAGTTCCAAATGTGCATTTGGCCTCGCCCGCCGAAAAACAAATCTGCCCGAAGAGCGCCGCCTGTTGATCACCAGCAATTCCACTAATCGGAATACCATCTGGTAAAAATCCCAAGCCCTTTGTTCTTCCGAATTCACCTGATGACGGAGCAATCTCGGCCAAAAGCTTCGGGTCCACTTCAAATAGCTCTAAAAGCTCGGCATCCCATTGCCCCGTTTGCAAGTTCATCAACATTGTGCGCGAAGCATTGCTGACATCCGTCTTGTGAGTCGTCCCCGACGTTAATCTCCATAACAAGAAGGTATCAATGGTTCCCACCGCCAACTCGCCTTTACGAGCTTTCGCCTTAGCCCCTTTGACATTTTTTAAGAGCCATTGAATTTTACTCGCAGAAAAATACGGATCTAAAACAAGACCGGTCTTCTTCTTGATGACCGCCTCTTTCTTCTTACGGCGCAGCTCTTGACAAAGAGCCTGTGTCCGACGGCACTGCCATACAATCGCATTGTGAATGGGCTTTCCGGTTTTGCGATCCCAGACGCCCACCGTCTCACGCTGATTGGTAATGCCAATACCGACCAACTGATGCCCTTCGATTTTGGCTTTTTTAAATGCATCCTTCATCGTTGCTGTGGTTGAAAACCAAATATCTTCAAGATCATGCTCGACCCAACCTGGTTTTGGAAATATTTGACGATAAGCTTGCTGTGACTCGGCGACGAGACCTCCGGCTTGATCAATAATGATCACTCGAGTACTCGTTGTTCCCTGATCGATGGACATGATATATTTTTTCATACTAATATCATGATCAATTTCTTCGGCAAACCCAACGAAAAAATCTTTAATTTAAAGTCCTTAGACAAAGAGACTTTAATCTACCGCGTATTGCCGAAAATGCTTCTTGAAATCATGCGAAAGTATTTTCGCCTTGAAGTCACTGGCACTGAAAACATCCCCCCAAAAGGGCGAGTCCTCATTGCACCAAATCACTCGGGCTATTCGGGATTCGATGCCCTTTTACTGGCACATGTTATAAACCAAGAGACTCGTCGCCTTCCGCGAGTTCTAACACATCATTTCTGGTTTTTAACAAAGACGACAGCCATCCCCGCACAAAAAATGGGCTTCACTGAGGCAACCTACGAAAATGGAGTTAATGCCATTCGCAAAAACAACGCGATCATTCTTTTTCCCGAAGGCGAGCACGGTAACTTTAAACCCACAACTCAAATGTACCAACTTCAAGAGTTCAAACGTGGCTTCGTACGAATGGCGTTGGAAACTCAGTGCCCTATCGTCCCAGCTATTATCATCGGCGCCGAAGAAACCCATATAAACTTAACGCAGCTTAAATTTAGTCGTTTTTTAAAGGGCACCGTGCTGCCTCTGCCACTGAATGTATTACCACTTCCCGTAAAATGGAGAATTCGTTTCTTAGAGCCCATCCACCTTCCCTATCCCCCCGAGAAGGTCAATGATAAAGAGCTGGTCCATGACATCTGCGAAGAGATTCGGGATAAAATGCAAAAAGCTCTTCAAGAAGAGCTTCAAAAACGCGGTGGCATATTCTTTTAACTATTTTTTAGGATCATCCGATATATCATCACCAATGACCTTGAGCATAGCCTGCCACTTCAAAACCAAAGCCCCTTCGTTACCGCTTTCTCGACTAACCAACTGTTTCGTCAATAAGGCCGCCAATGATACGGCGATCACCAACAACAAAACATACTCTATAATCACTTGCCCCGATTCTGAACCAGGGCGGCGCCGAGACTTCATATCAATAAGATATCACAGAGTGATTTGCGCAGAAGCATTATTTTCAAAAAGTGGCTTCCATTGAGAAATCTGCTGCTGAATCAATGCAATAAGCTCAGGAACTTTATCTTCCGCAAGAGGCCCATTTAAGCCAATCACTACGTCGTCTTCCCAAGACTCCATAATCATACCTTGCCCAATGTGCTCCTCTTCAAAAGACAAAATAAAACTGTCCTGAGTTGGGTACATCATGACTAAAATATTTTTGCCCTGAGCCTTACAGTATTCTTTTAAAAACGGAAGATCCTCGACCAAGCTTTGCTGTAACATCAGATAAACTTTTAACGCCGTGGATTCGTGGAACTGAGCAAAATAGATACGAAACGGTCCATCAAAAATCGCGCTGTTAAACGCTGGACTAAAATACTTAGACTGCATCAATGCTGTGTATGATGACCTCATTCGATTTCCCCCCAGCCTTGAGCCTAGAAAGAAACTGGGTAGTTTTTCAAAACATTTTTTAAGAATCTTAAATTTTAATGCAAGGCGTTTATTTTTTATTGTAAATCCTGCGACCTTCCCTATAGACAGAACGAATTGAACGCTCTCCAACATTATAAAACAATTGCCGCCAGTCCAAATCACTGCACACAAAATCAGCATTTTTTCCAACACACAAGGACCCTACGGAGTTCTGCATATTTAAGGCGTAAGAAGCACCTACAGTGTAAGCAGCAATTACTTCGGGCAAGGACATTTTCATCTGTAGGCGCGCCAAAAGTCCCACTAAATTTAAATCCTGAGTCGGAGAGCTGCCAGGGTTAAAATCCGTTGCTAATGCCACCCGAGCGCCTTGATCGATCAAACCTCTTGCCGGCGGATAAGCCATCTTCATGTAAAGATCGGCAGCTGGCAGAAGCACTGCTGTCACTTCGCTTTTTGCGATCTTACGAATGCCGAGTTCATCCAATTGCACTAAGTGATCCGCTGAAAGCGCAGACAACTCGATCGCTACCTCATGCCCCCCGCTTAGCTGTAACTGATCGGCATGAACAACAACCTCAAATCCTAGCTTCCGCGCTTTTTCTAAATAGACTTGCCCTGCAGCCTTCGGAAAAAAGCCATTTTCGATAAAGATATCTACCCGCTCGGCTAATTTTTTCCTGGCGATCACTGGTAAAACTTCTTCAGCCAAAAAATTTAGATAATCCTCGTAGGTCTTAAATTCTGGTGGCAAGGCGTGAGCCCCCAAAAAGGTATTTATCACACGAGCCGACCGAGTCCTTTGATCTAAAAGCCTTCCTACCTCTAGCATCTTCAGTTCATCTTTTAAGTTCAACGCATAACCCGATTTAGATTCAACTGTCGTCACCCCTTGCGCGACAAAATGGTCTACTCTTCGAACTGCAGAATCAAAAAGATCATTCTTTCGAGCTTGCCGGGTTTCCCGCATAGTCGACAAAATACCGCCGCCACGCTTTGCAATTTCTTGATATGAAACCCCTTGGTTGCGCATTTCAAACTCGGCGGCTCGATCCCCGCCATGAATCAAATGCGTATGACATTCAATAAACCCAGGCAAAACTGACGCCGCATTCAGCTCAACACTTTTCGTAATATGCTTTCTTATTTCTCGCGGAATTTCTTTGCGGACGCCAACCCAAACAATCTGCCCTTTTTTAACGGCGATGGCACCATCTCGCAAGCATCCCAAATCGATTTCTTGAATATGTCGCCCCTGCTTTTGGGCCGCAGGCGATAAAGTTAGTAGCTGATCAATATGCGTAAATAAAGTTGTCGACATACCCCATCCTAAGGTTTGCCCGCGAAGACATCAACCGCTTTGTGTCCAGCGCACCAGGCAAGATAATAAATTGCGGCGAGATACTGGCTTTGGTAGATGTTCGTTACACCCAGCCTCTAGAGACGCCTGCTTCTCTTCCCTCAAGGCCTGCGCAGTTAAGGCAATAACCACGGTGGGCGGTAGCTGCCGCTGAACTTCGATTTCTCGAATTTTTCTAGTCGCAGAGTTTCCATCCATACCTGGCATTTGAATATCCATCAAAATTAAATCCCAGTTCGGAGAATCTGAAAAAATTTGTATGGCATTTTCGGCATTTTCAGCCTCGACCACCTCAACCGGTAATTTCTTCAGATAGGTTCTGACGATGATTCTGTTTGATGCCGTGTCATCAACCAATAAGACACGGACCGGTCGCTGGATCTTGGCCATCAACTGCTCATCGGTTACTTCTTTGACGATATCCTGCGGCGGCAAACTAGCACGATAGGGCCAAGTAAAATAGAAAACGGTTCCCTCATTCGGCAAAGACTCAAAACCAATTTGACCATTCATCAGCTCGACGAAACTTCTAGAAATCGTCAACCCCAAACCCGTTCCTCCGTAACTGCGAGTGATCGAAGAATCCGCCTGAACGAATTGCTCAAAAAGCTGACCTTGCTTATCCAACGGGATTCCCACTCCCGAATCTCTAACAACGATATGTAGTAAATTAGAATCATCAGGATGAAGACAAATGCGAACAAAAACCTCGCCGCGCTCAGTGAATTTAACCGCGTTCCCTACGATATTAAATAGTACTTGTCTGAATTTTTGCCCATCCGTCAATTGATATGCGGCAATTTCGGGAGCTACATGAAATTTCAATAAAATATTTTTTTCCTGAGCCTTGACCCGCAACAACGAATCAACCCCCGCGACAAGCTCGCGAAAATGTACAACTTCCTCGTGAACCTCCATCTTGCGCGCTTCAATTTTTGATATGTCTAAGATGTCATTAATCAAACCCAGTAAAGATTCTCCGGATTTTTTAAAGAGCAGAATGTACTCTTTCTGCTCATCGCTAAGTGCCGTATCCATTAGGATGTCAGTCACCCCAAGAATGGCATTTAATGGCGTTCGAATCTCGTGCGACATATTAGCCAAAAAATCACTTTTTGCCTTAGAGGCAGCCAATGCTTCTTCTTTGGCTCTGACTAAGTCCAGATGGGCTTTGCGTAGCTCTGTCACATCTGACAGAGCCAAAACTTTTAAGCCCTCCACTCCATCATTTAAAAATGACCATGAAGCTAAAACCGGAACCCACTGTTTTCCTGCTTTAACCTCGGCATCAACACCGCTATTTTTATTTTCATTTAACAATTTTAATTGATTATCGCCAAAGTGACCTGAAAAGCGGAAATACTGATTAAGATTGTCACCTACGATATCGTCCGCAGAACACCCAATCAATTTTCCCGCAGCTGGGTTCGCCTTTAAAATTACAAAACCCTGCTCAGTTGTTCTCAATACAAAAAGAAGATCTTGAACCGTATCGAAAACATCGGAATAAAACTTTCCATGACGAGCCAAACTTTCGTTAGCAAGTAGAAGCTCTTCAAAGCCTTCTATCGAGTTAGAGTCTGAAAAATATTTTCTCGATCGATCATCACTCACACGTCACCCTCACCTTAAGCGGCTTGAACCCGTGCTTTAAGGCGATGGAGTCGATCTGCTAACAGAGGATAACTATTTTCAAGTTGGGTCACCACGATGTCTGCCTCGAGACCAGAAACCTTATTCTGCTTAATACCCGCATCCAAATCACCACAGGCTTTCATAAAACCCACCATCCCCAAAGTTCCGCTGGTAGACTTTAGACCATGCGCCAAGCGCCCCACTGCCTGTAAATCTTTGGCAATTAAAGCAGACCGCATCTCACGCAAGATGCGAGGAGTGTCCTTCATAAACATATCCGCCAAAACACTCACCAGCGGCTCGCCTGTGTCAGCTTCGACAGCGCGTAAATCTGCAATGATACTCTCATCGATCAGAAGGCAGTTCATGAAATTCCACTCCTTTTCAGAGTACCTATCGGAATTTCTCAACCGGGGATTGAATTAAAACTTGGAATTTAATATTCTTGCCCAAAGCCCATTGAGCGCCTCAAAATGCGACGATTTCCATCAAAGACCAAACACAAGTTTAAGTCCATATGAATTAATTTGTTCTTGATACAATAAACAGGTTCCGTCAGGACTTAAAATCTGAAACAAAAAAGAAACCGAGGCCTGCTCAAATGGACTGCCGTCACTTTTTAAAATACGCCCCTGAAAAGTCATGGCCGACGGGATCGCAAAAGCCGCACAGGGCAGTCCCAAAAATAGACCCAAAAATACGAGCCGCAAATGCCAGGTCAACATTTGATTCCTCCGAAAAATACCAATTCCTCAAACTTATCTTTATTATGTTAACCTGAGCTTTTTGTAACAATCGTAATAATAATTCAAATCTAGATTATAAACTTTATTTAATAAACTTGACCCAATCAGAGACGGCAAAAAAACCGCCCCCAGCGTGGATAATATAGAGCTATTACTTAGCTTTCCCTTGATTAGCGACGGCTTCGATTGCGGCCTGCACTTCTTCCGGGTCACCAATGAATTCCTTCTTCAGGACTTTAAACTGAGAATCCAATTCGTACATCATCGGAATCCCAGTTGGCATGTTCACACCCATGATTTCATCAGGAGTCATGTTTTCAAGGTGCTGCATCAAGGCTCGCAGAGAATTTCCATGAGCCACAATCAGGACTTTTTTCCCAGCCTGAATCTGAGGTTTGATCTCGTCATTCCACATTGGTAAAAAACGAGCCACAGTATCTTTCAACGACTCTGCCGATGGGAGCATCGCAGAGGACACAGAGGCATAGCGAGGATCGTGGCTTGGATGACGAGGATCCTTCGCCTCCATCGCTGGAGGTGGAGTGTCATAACTGCGTCGCCAAATTTTAACCTGGTCTTCCCCATGACGGGCCGCGGTCTCGGATTTATTCAACCCTTGTAAGGCCCCATAGTGTCGTTCATTCAAGCGCCAGTCTTTTTTCACTGGCAGCCATAACAAATCCAACTCTTCCAAGGCCAAGTGACAGGTCTTGATTGCGCGTTTCAACATTGAAGTATAGGCGACATCAAAACTAAAGCCTCGCTCATGTAGGGCTTTGCCTCCTTTTTGAGCTTCTGCTCGACCTTTCTCAGAAAGATCTACGTCCTGCCATCCCGTAAAACGGTTTTCTTGATTCCAGACACTTTCACCGTGGCGAATAAGCACCAGTTTATACACGTTAAACTCCTTCATTTTCGACAATAAAAGAGCTAACATAATTAAGCCTTTCAATACAAAAAGCTTTTACCAAGCGTTGCAATCTGGCGCCTCGCATTAGATCGTGACCATGACTGAAGTTTTTGAAAAAAGAATGGCACAACATGAGAGCACCTAAACCACAACGAGGACCTTGTGAACAACAACGGAATGAATACATCCAATCTTGATTATATTGAGGGACTATACAGTCAATACAAAGCAAATCCAGACAGCGTTGACTTCGAATGGAAAAGATTTTTTGAAGGCGTTGATTTTGGAGCTGCCTCCAATCTTGGTCTGAGTGATAAAGAACTAAGTGTCTATAATCTGATTCAAGCGTATCGCGATTATGGCCACGAAGAGGCCAATCTAAATCCGCTAGGCACACCAACAGCTTCAGACAATTTGTCTTTGAAAAATTTTGGCCTTTCTGAAAAAGATCTAGATCAAAAATTTCAAATTGGTTCTTTGATTGGAAAGAAAAATGCCAGCCTCAAAGAAATTGTAGCGACTCTCAAAGCAACTTATTCCGGAACTGTCACGGTTCAAACTAAACATACAGAGCCTGCCGTACAAAAGTGGTTTATTAAAAATTTCGAAGCCGAAAATTATAAACTATCTAACGAGCAAAAGAAGGCCGCACTCAAAAGCATTACCAATGCCGAGGCCTTTGAAAAATTTGTTCACACTCGCTACGTTGGTACCAAGCGCTTTTCCGTTGAAGGCGGAGACGCTCTGTTGCCAATGATGGATACCTTGGTTGATAAGGGTTCAGAAAAAGGCGTTAAAGAAATCGTTATCGGAATGGCGCACCGTGGGCGCGTGAACATGCTGGTGAATTTTATGGGTAAAGGGCTCGAGTATGTCTTCGGAGACTTCAACGGCCCGCTTGAGTCTGAAGCTGTCATCGAAGACTTCGACAACGACGTTAAATATCACCTTGGCTACTCTAAAGAAAAAAAATCTGTCAGTGGCGCAGCAGTAAAATGCACGATGGCCTTTAATCCATCGCATCTTGAAACTGTGAACCCTGTCGCTATGGGTATGGCGAAGGCCTATCAAGCTCGCCTTGGCGATAAGAATGGCCAAGCCGTCGTGCCAGTATTGATACATGGTGATGCTGCTTTTGCCGGTCAAGGTATCGTTCAAGAATGTCTTCAAATGTCAGGTGTCGAGGCCTACAATGTCGGCGGCGTACTGCATATCATCATCGACAACCAAGTGGGCTTCACAACGTCTCCAGATCGTGCTCGCTGCACTCGATATTCCTCGGACGTGGCGTTAGGTTGGGGCATCCCCGTTATCCACGTTAACGGTGACGATGCGGAAGCCTGTGTTCGCGCAATGGACTTAGCTATTCGCTACCGCCAAGAATTCAAGAAAGATGTCGTCATTAATCTGATTTGTTACCGTCGTTTCGGGCACAATGAAGGCGACGAGCCTGCTTACACTCAGCCTAAGATGTACGACATCATCCGTAGCCACAAAACTCTGCGAGAAATTTACGGAGCCAAGCTTGCGGCTGAAAATGTGATCAGTCAGGCCGAAGTCGAAGCCCTGATGAACGGACGCATTGATGAAATCCAAAAAATCTACGACGAGACAAAAAAGAATCCGCCTAAGTTAAAAAACTTTAAGTACGAAGGCGCTTGGAAAGGTCTTCGCAAGGCAAAGGCTTCTGATTTTGAAAAGTCTGCTGATACTTCATTTGATCTTAAAAAGCTTCAAAGTGTTGGACAGAAAATCGTCGAATTCCCAGCTGGATTTGCTCCGCACCCGAAATTGAAAAAGCTAATCGAAAGCCGCTTGAATGCCATTCAAGGTAAGGAAAATATCGACTGGGGAACTGCAGAGCTTTTAGCCTACGCGACTTTGCTATCTGAAGGTCATCCAGTTCGCCTTGTCGGTGAAGACGTTATGCGCGGGACATTCACTCATCGTCACGCCGGCTTTGTTGACGTCAATAATGGACAACGAGCATTCCCAGTGGCTCAGGTGAATCCTCAGGCTGAACTTTATGTTGGTGAATCCATTCTTTCCGAGTACGCAGCATTGGGTTTTGAATACGGCTTCTCTTCTGCGGATCCTCAGTACTTAACGATGTGGGAGGCCCAATTTGGTGACTTCGCGAACGGGGCACAAATTGTTATAGACCAATATATCGCCGCTGCTGAAACAAAATGGCAACTAAACAGTGGCCTTGTTATGCTTCTTCCGCACGGCTACGAAGGTCAAGGCCCCGAGCACTCTTCAGCACGCCTAGAAAGATTCTTGCAACTTTGTGCTCAGTACAACATGCAAGTCATCAATCCGACGACATCTGCCCAAATTTATCACGCGTTAAGACGGCAAGTTCGTCGCGATTTCCGCAAGCCATTGATTGTGATGTCTCCGAAGAAACTACTTCGCTACCCATCCGCAGGCTCAAATATTGAAGAACTTGCAAAAGGCCGCTTCCAAGAAGTGATTGGCGACAGCAAAGTCGATGCTAAGAAAGTCACAAAAGCGATCTTTGTTTCGGGTAAGTTCTATTACGACCTTGCTGAAGAGCGAGAGAAAAATAAGCGCGAAGATGTTGCCATCATTCGGCTAGAACAACTTTATCCATTCCCGGAAAAGCAGGTTCTAGAGCTACTGAAACAGTATCCAAATCTAAAACAAGTCGTTTGGGCTCAAGAAGAACCAAAAAACATGGGTGCCTTCCAAAGCGTCTATTTCAATTTTGTTGAAATCATGTTGAGCGCAAATATCAAGGCCAACTTCGCCTACGTAGGACGTCCAGATCGAGCCTCTCCAGCGACAGGTTCTGTCTATCGCCACGCAAACGAACAAGCCGAAATCATAGCAAACGCATTTAAGGGGTAATTAAAATGAAAATTGACATCAAAGTCCCTTCCGTAGGTGAATCTGTAACTGAAGCCACTATTGGTTCTTGGAACAAAAAAAGTGGTGAATTTGTAAAACGAAACGAAGTTCTACTATCCCTTGAAACAGACAAGGCCTCTGTGGAAGTGGTTGCTGAAAACGATGGTGTATTGACGATCTCGGCCAATGCCGGCGACGTTGTTCAAATTGGCGCCACAGTCGGAAGTTTAGACACTTCGGCTTCAGCTCCTGCAGGTGCACCTGCCCCTGCGGCAGCTGCAGCACCAACTCCCTCAGCTACGCCAGCAGCACAAGCTGCACCAGCCTCTACGGGCTCTATTCATCCTGATTTAAAAAATCATTTGTCTCCGGCAGTTCAACGCGTGGTAAATGAAAAAGGCATCGACCCGTCTGGAATTTCAGGCACAGGCAAAGACGGTCGCCTGACAAAAGCTGATGTTATGAGTGCGAATCCCGCACCAGCAACTACGGCGGCTAAACCTGCCACCCAAGCAACACCTGCTTTCGTTGCGCCAGTTTCCTCACGCCAAGGAGATAAAAAACTGGTGCCAATGACGACGATTCGCAAGCGCATCGCCGAGAAACTAAAAGAAGCTCAAAATACGGCAGCACTTTTGACAACCTTCAATGAAATCGACATGAGCAAAGTGATGGAACTTCGTGCGAAGTACAAAGATTCCTTCAAAGAAAAACATGGTCTAAGCCTTGGCTTTAATGGTTTTTTTGTAAAAGCGGCAGTCGAAGCTTTGAAGGCTTATCCAGCGGTCAACGCTTGGATCGCAGGTACAGATCTTGAGTACCATAACTACTACAATGTCGGAATCGCCGTTTCGACAGAAAAAGGTTTGATGGTTCCCGTAATTAAGGATGCTGATCTATTGTCTGTTGCCGGCATTGAAGCTGCGGTTCGCAACTTGGCAGTCAAAGGACGTGACGGCAAAATCGGAATTGATGACCTTACGGGCGGCACTTTTTCAATTACCAATGGTGGCGTTTTTGGATCTTTACTTTCAACTCCGATTCTCAACTTCCCTCAGTCTGCGATTTTAGGACTTCATAAAATCCAAGATCGACCTGTTGCGATCAACGGCAAAGTCGAGATTCGCCCAATGATGTATGTTGCTTTGACATACGATCACCGCATTATCGATGGTAAAGAAGCAGTCAGCTTCCTGGTAAAGATCAAAGAGCTTGTAGAGGATCCAGAAAGACTTCTTCTTGAAGTGTAACAGTAACAATAAAATCATTTATACAAGGCCCTGCGGGAATCTGCGGGGCTTTTTTTATTGCTAATTATTACTCGCTTGCTAGGATCTTTTTAAATAAGGGATCCATCATGTTGTCTCGATTTTCGTTCATATTTGCGGTGATACTCGTGCTATCTTTGCCAAATTTAATCCAAGCTGCAAATCGAACTCTTGTAACCTTTCATGGCCCCGAATCAAAACTCGACGTGCGCTATAAATTTCATTGGACAATTCTTGAAAAGGCTTTGGAAGTTACCACCTCCGAGTATGGCCCCTTTGAATTAAAGCAGGGACTCTTCATGACTGAAGACCGTCAACTCGAGTTAATGAAGTACAAATCCTCGTCCCTTCAAGTCATGATCCGTGAAGATTCAGACCTTCTAGAGATATTACTTGAACCCGTTCGCCTCCCCATAGATCGCAACCTGATCGGATACCGCATTTTTTTAATCAACAAAAATCAGCAACAACGATTCAACAGTATTAAAAGTCTTGAAGATTTAAAGTCTCTGACTCTAGTTCAAGGGGCTGGCTGGGGCGATGTGCAGATTTTAAAACGTGCGGGTCTTAATGTAAAAACGGAAGTCTATTACGATGACCTGTTCAAGCTAACAGCTTACGGTCGCTTTGATTCATTTCCACGAGGCCTCAATGAGGTCGGCCCTGAATTCGAAAAGTTTAGCGGACTTTTTCCAAGTTTGACGATTGAAAATAACATTCTTTTATTTTATCCCCTCCCTACCTATTTTTGGTTTCAAAAAAATCCACAAGGTCGTCGCTTAGCCCAAAGAGTCGAAAAAGGTATGCTCAAGTTAGTAAAAAATGGAAGCTACCAAAGAATGTTCGCAGAGTTTTACCTTTCAGATTTGAAAAAATTAAATTTAACAGGCCGTCGGCTTATCAAAATACAAAACTCTTTATTGCCCGCCCAACAACCAGCCCTTGATGAGTTCTGGTTTTTCAATCCTTTGGATGGAAAAATTTAATGCCGCGCAATATTTAGGTTCTCTTGCCTTCAAATTACCAAAGTCACCAAATTAATGTTAGGCTATTCCCATTGAATAAAAATCGAGGTCACATATGTCAGAACAACAATTTGATTTAGTAGTTATTGGCTCGGGTCCCGGCGGTTACGTGGGTGCCATTCGCGCCGCTCAGTTAGGATTAAAAACAGCAATCGTTGAAAAAGACAAAACATACGGTGGAACTTGCCTGAATGTTGGCTGCATTCCTTCTAAAGCACTTTTGCAATCGTCTGAACACTATCATGCCGCCCTTCATGATTTCGAAGCTCATGGTGTAAAGATCAATCGCGTTGAACTTGATTTAAAAACGATGATGGCCAGAAAAGATAAAGTCGTTCAACAAAACACTGAAGGCATCGCATTTCTTTTCAAAAAGAACAAAATCACTCCTTTCCAAGGACTGGGTAAAATTCAAGGACAAGGTAAAGTAGAAGTAACAGCAAACGATGGCAGCAAAACGATTTTAAATGCAAAAAACATCATGATCGCTACGGGCTCGGTGCCTGTCGAATTGCCATTTTTGAAGTTCGACGAAAAGAAGATCGTTTCGTCAACTGGCGCACTTTCACTTTCTTCAGTTCCAAAGAAAATGGTTGTTGTGGGTGGCGGAGTCATCGGCCTTGAATTAGGTTCTGTCTGGGCTCGTCTTGGATCTCAGGTAACAGTGATTGAATATGCAGATCGTTTAGGTGGCGCCATGGACCAAGACTGCATGAATGTGCTTAAAAAATGTATGCAAAAAGAAGGCGTCTCGTTCTTAATGTCTACGAAGGTCACAGGCTCTCAACCTAAGGGCGAGCAAGTTGAATTGACCTTTGAAGCGCTCAAAGACGGAAAAACAGATAGTATCGTTGCTGATGCTGTATTGGTTTCTACCGGTCGTAAGCCATTTACCAATGGGTTGGGCTGCGAAGAGGCTGGAATCGAAAAAGATCCTCAAGGTCGCATCAAAACCAATTCACACTTTCAAACTAATATTCCCGGAATTTATGCGATTGGTGACGTAATCCAAGGCCCAATGTTGGCTCATAAAGCTGAAGAAGAAGGTGTTGCTTGTGCCGAATTTATCGCAGGCAAGCATGGCCATGTAAATTACGGTACAGTTCCTTCAGTGATCTATACTCACCCAGAGATTGCATCCGTGGGAATCACTGAAGAGCAGGCCAAAGCGCAAGGAATCGAAATCAATGTTGGGAAATTCCCTTTCTTAGCAAATGGACGCGCACGTGCGGTTGGCTTTACTGAGGGTTTTGTTAAAATTATCGCAGATAAAAATACAGATAAAATCTTGGGTGGACATATTGTAGGCCCGATGGCTTCTGAACTTTTGGGTGAAATCACAGTTGCTATGGAATTTGGTGGCTCGGCAGAAGATCTTGCTAGGTCTTTCCATGCTCACCCAACCCTATCTGAATCTATCCGCGAAGCTGCTTTGGCCGTCGACAAACGTCAACGCCAAATGTAGTTACTGCTTCTATAGGAATATAGGCAAAAACAATAACCCCTGAAGCTGTTGATACTTCAGGGGTTTTTTATTTACCTTTGTTTATGATCTTAAACATAACTGGACATATTCAAAATAAAGTACATTCTTATAGTATAGCGGCAACGCCACAACAAAAGGAGGCACCATGGCCGTCATCGAACTTAATAAGAACAACTTCCAATCCACAGTTCAAAGCAGCGAAATGATCTTCTTGGACTTTTGGGCTCCATGGTGTGGACCTTGCCGTCGTTTTGCTCCTACATTTGAAGCCGTTGCTGAAAAAAACAAAGATATTGTCTTTGCAAAAATCAATACGGAAGATGAAGTTGAGCTTGCCGCAAACTTTCAAATCAAATCTATTCCCACACTGATGATTATTAAAGACGGAGATATTATCTTTTCTCAACCCGGAGCGCTTCCAGAAGACGTGCTTCAGCAACTTGCGGACAAAACACGCGAAGTAAATATGGATGAAGTGCGAGCTCAAGATAGCGAGTAATCAGAAGCCCCACTGGAACATCAAAAGCCAGTGGGATTTTTAAATTCATTTTTTTTAATCCAAAGGAATAGAGACATTGTCTAAACTAATCCATGCATTAGACGACATCGTCTCTACATACATCACTCCGGTGGGACCAATGATGATATTCGCAGTCCCCGAAGGCGCCGCCACCGAAAACTCAACAATATACTGAGGACGATATCCAACGGGCAAAGTAAAGAAGGCATTTGCGGAACCTGCCGCCCCGTTCTTGATAAGCCCCCGCAAGCGTAGATATCCCATACTATCAATGCGATATCCAAAGTTCGCATAACCAAGACCGTAATTAGACCATCCGTTTGTTAAAGTCGGATAAATCCAAGGCGCTTGTTCAAGTTTTGTCGTCCCACCTACAACTTCTAATTTATTTGTGGGTGCAGCAGTTCCAATTCCTAATCGATTATTGGCTAAGTCATAATTTAAACCCGAATTACCGACAAGAACTCCGCTGTTATTTATCTGAACTTGGCCAGTAGAGCCTGCTGCTGCATTAGAGGGAGTGCCTGAAACATAGGGAATCCAAAAGATAGCATCGGGAGCACAACTATAGGTCGTTGTCACTTTCCAGTAATCATCTTTTTTTACAGGAATCGTCGCACCAGCTTGTGATCCCCCAGTCGCATATGCTTTGCCCTTAATTCTTTCAGTCGTAGGTGGATTGTTTGAATCTGAAAATACGGAATAGTATCCATATCCACAACTAGATGGGTTCACGACAACAACACCGTCCGACGGTGCCTGATAAACAGTATCGGCAGATCGAGATATCCAAGCGCCAAAGACCACCCCAGAAGAACCCGAAGCAGCCGTCGTTTGCGTACTTCCATCAGGAAATTTAATTCCGCCCGCCGTGGATTCAATCACCCCGGCAACTGAAAGCTTCTGCCCCGGTATTGCCGTACCAATTCCAACATTGCCACCTGCGTAATTAATTCCACCAGTTGCAGCAGACCAATAGGTCGCCGAAGCTGGAAGGCGAGCACTTGCAATGGTTCCCGATGCAATCACTGCGGCATCTAAGTTTGCGATATTTGCGCAAGTAAATGCATCCGTCACTGCAGACCAAGTTAAAGTCTGCGATGATGTACAGCTGGTTGAAAATTGAGATGCCCCTACAGATGTTCGTAAATCATCAACACCAAAATACACAGGTTCAAATTGCGTGGTACTGTTGTTGTATCTATAAACTTGCCCATCTAACGGAGTTGTTGAGACAACCGTCACTCCGCGGATTTTATTCACTGATGGGTTTGGATATGTTCCACCTAAATCCCCCGCTGCTGATCCAGTCGGAGTTCTAGAATCCGTAAAGCGTGCATCATTTCCTGCCGCCAATGTGTTTGCCACGGTGCCTACGTTGGCTGTGATCGTGGGCGTAGTTCCACTATTAGCAACCGTTAAATAAGCATTCGCGCTACTGACATTGGTCACCGTTCCACCACTCGCCGCTGGCCATGCTGAACGACAATCTGCACCGATACAAAGCTGAGTTGCTTTAATATTGCCATTAACTTCAAGTTTTTCAGACGGATTTGTCGTATTAATTCCAATGTTACCATTAGAATGAACACGCATCCTTTCCGACCGAGAAGCACTTCCAACCGCTGTGGTTTCAAAAATAATTCTATTGCCACGATTCGTCGCACTTTGATCTTCACTAGCTGAAACCTCAATGGCCGCGGACGTTGTTCCAGTACCAGCACCATCATGAGCCCTAAAGTAAAAACCGCCGATTGTATCATTATTTTGAACACTGACTCCGCTGGCTACAGATCCACGAGTCCTGGTCATCATCAATGCAGCCCCATCGTTAGCTCCATTCGATGCATGATAGAGCCTTGCTTGAAACGCACCTGAACTTTGTACATCTAAAGGAAAGCTTGGCGAATTCGTACCGACCCCTATATTTCCCGATGTCGTTAAAGTACCAGTCATTGAGTCGCCGGCTTTGGCTACGTAGCTGTTTAATGTCGAACTAAGTGTTGAACTCGAAACGGCATCCGTGATTCCATACCCCGACAATGTTGTGGGTTTGCCCGAGATATTTGCCCATGCTGCCGCCACCGTCGCACACTCGATGCGATCTGTTGCGCTCACATAAGTCAAAGCTGTGCCTGCAGCACAAGACGGCGTCGTGTTCAAAAAACTCAGTCCACCAATGGAAGAATAAATATCATTGATTTTTAAAGTTCTAAAACTTGGGGCCCCCGCAGAACCACTGGGGGCGGCAAATACAGTATTTGCTGTTTGCGATGCTAAAGAGACCGCCAAAGTTCCACTTGAAGTCACCGGTCCACCACTGACAGACAAAAATGAAGGCACCGATAAGCCAACCGAAGTTACGGTCCCCAATGTGGGATTCGCCGCCGACCAGTTACTGCCATCAAACTTTAATACTTGCCCAGTCGTTGGAGCTGGACCCGAAACGGCGACTCCTTTAATTTTATCAACCGAAATCGCGGAATAGTTGCCACTGATATCGCCAGCAAAAACCGTGGATGATTGTAAAGCATTAGCAATACGAGAATCATTCCCTGCTGCGACCGTACCTGCAGTGCTCCCGATATTAACAGATATTGTCTTTGTCGTGGTACCCGCCACAGAGACACCTGTCCCAGCAAGAACATCCGAGATAACTCCAGAACCCCCGGCATCCGTCACGCAACTTAAATTTGTACCATCCCAATAGACCACCTGCCCAGCGACGCATGAAGCTCCGGGAAGATTTGTCTTTAGAACGAAGTCGTTAATTGTTTTATCGCCTAACTGTGTTGCAGATCTTGCAGTTAAGGCAAAAGGAACAGATCTAATCACATTATCAGGAGAGATGACCTTCCAACCAACACCATCATGAAACTGAACTTTTAATTTTCTAAAAGAATCCACACTTGAAGCCCATGTTCCCGAACCAGAGCAATTATGAGATACACCATTAACAAAAGAATCAGATAATTTGAAAGTAGGGTTCGAAGCGACATCTGGAAACAGGCGTGTTCCTGTGCCGATAGCGACATCGAAAACCCCTTTTGAGTTGACCAAATTAACGCCGTCTTTTTGCTCTCTGAAAAGTACACACGAGCCGTCTTCAGAAGTAATCTCAAATAAGAAGCTAACGTTTGAATATTCAAGCCCTTGTCCATCGGATTTTAATATTCGCCCCTGATAAGTCAAAGAATTCGGGGAGGCCTCAGCATTACCATTAAAAAGTAAGCTTGCCCCCAGCAAAAATATCAATGAAATGTCTTGTTTGCATAAAAACTTATTTTTTGCAAAACTCATAACGCCCCATTTGGCATAATGCCTGTTCCATTGCTTCGTTTTTCTTTTTAAGTTCTTCTACTTCCTGTTTGGTCTTTTTTAACTCATCTATCTGCTGTTGCTGATGCGTAAACGCTCTATAGAGTTCTTTTATGGAATCAATAATTGGTGCCACTAACACTTGGTAAGCTACAGACTTAAATCCATCTTCATTCGTTTTTACAGCTTCTGGGAAAACTTTTTCAACATCTTGTGCAATCAAACCGATCTGAAGGCTCTGATCGCGGCTAGAGTCTTTCCATTTATATGTAACACCTTCCAAGCTCAGCACTTTTTCTAAAGAACCTTGAATCGACGAGATGTCCCGCTTTAATCGACGATCAGAGGACTGAGTCAAGGTACCAGACAAAGTCGCATTCCCATCTCCACGCACTCGTAAAACTGGCGTCGAAGCTCCTCCACCATTTGGCGAAATATCAATTAAATCAGGACTCCCCTCCGTATAGAAGATTCCAAAATTTGGATCTGCAGATGAAAATCTCCAAATACCCCGAGTGCCACCATAAAGTCCTCCGTAGACACTTCCATCAACTTGAACATCACCGTTAACATGTAATTTTCGCGTCGGAGAAGAAGTCCCTATGCCTACATTCCCACTTTCATTGATCCTCATGATCTCGGTCATAGCCCCACTGGCTGGTCGAGTATTAAAAGTCAAGCCGCCACCTGAGGTTCCGTCCGCAACGGTATTATATCCATTGATCTGCGCAAAAGAGGCTACATTTTCATCAGTCGTCGAACGTGCACCAGAGGCAAATTTTATTGCGCCCGGAGTATTTACCGTATTGCCAGATCCCCAGAGCACCACTCCCGAGCCTGTCGGCCCTTGCACATGCAAACCACTCCAAACTTTGGAAGTAGAGGTAGTTAAAGCACCGAACAAGAACATCTCTTCACTTGCGATCCCTGAGTTTGAAATTGTGGTTTGCCCCGGCGGCTGAACTTGCAATAACCCCAGAGGCGAAGCTGTTCCAATTCCTACAAAACCTGTTGAGTCCACTGTCATTCGCGTCAAACGAGTGGTTGACCCCAAAGGAGTCGTCCCAAAATCCACTTTACTACCTTGGGCTGTCGCCGTGAAATTTTCTGCAGCCAAAATTTGAACCGCACCTGAATTGACTCCAAAAGCAGAACCCGAATGATAACCAGTTCCATAGATTCCCGCTAAGCGATCACCAGCTTGTACCGCTGTGGGAGCGGCCACTGTGCCTCGAGATTTATAAAATCCAATCGCTGCACCATTTGTATCAGAGGAACTGTTTTGAACACGAACCCATCCATTCGTATCTCGAACAACATCCAAAGGCGCTAGAGGCGTTGTCGTACCCATGCCGACATTGCCACTGATTCTATAGACGTCACTCCCTGCCTGGGTCCACTGCCCATTAGCAATCGCGGCCGTTCCACTACCTTGGAAGATTGCGACATAAACTTCTGGATAATCCATCACCGTACCGTTTGAATGATAAGTAATTAACTTAACAGAACTTGCTGTCTTGCCACTTCCCGAAGTATTATCCACTGAAACCCATCCACCATCACTGGCAGCCGTATTAACTCCACCGAAAACAACAGCATAATTCGAATCACTCAGTGTATTTGAAAAATTCACGACATATCTACCAGTAGAAGACTTCGTCACGGAGGCTACATTAAATGAACTAGAGATAGTGCCAGCAGCATTAAATGCAACCCACGCAACAGCGGAACCCGCACTTCCGGCCATACCGGTAAATGCCGTCGACTGTGTACTTCCATCTGGAAACTTAATTCCACCCGTTGTGGATTCAATCACCCCCGCGACTGAAAGCTTCTGCCCTGGGGTCGCAGTGCCGATTCCCACATTACCAGAGGCATAGTTAATTCCACCCGTCGCGGCAGACCAGTAAGTCGCCGAAGCTGGAAGCCGAGCATTTGCGATGGTTCCAGATGCAATCACTGCGGCATCTAAGTTGGCAATATTCGCGCAAGTAAATGCATCCGTCACAGCAGACCAAGTCAACGTCTGCGATGACGTACAGCTGGTTGAAAATTGACTCGCGCCAAGTGAAGTGCGTAAATCATCAACTCCAAAATACACAGGCTCAAATTGCGTGGTGCTATTATTGTAGCGATACACTTGACCATCTAAAGGAGTCGTTGAGGCAACCGTCACTCCGCGAATTTTATTCACTGATGGGTTTGGATATGTTCCACCTAAATCCCCCGCGGCTGATCCAGTCGGAGTTCTAGAATCCGTAAAGCGAGCATCGTTTCCTGCTGCCAATGTATTTGCTGACGTCCCCACATTGGCTGTGATCGTCGGCGTAGTTCCACCGTTAGCAACCGTCAGATAAGCGTTCGCACTACTGACGTTGGTCACCGTTCCACCACTCGCCGTTGGCCACGCCGAACGACAATCTGCACCGATACAAAGCTGAGTTGCTTTGATATTGCCGGATACATCTAAAGCCTCACTTGGAGAGGTCACGCCAATTCCCACTTTACCAGTTGAATCAATTCGAATTCGCTCGGAACCAGAGGTCGTAAATCCCAAAGTATTCGCCCCCGCACTAAACATCCCTGTATCCGAATCGCCATTAAAAGTGAAAGTCGGTAAGGCGGCAGAGTTGGCATTTGTAAGTTGAAATGTATTTGCCATATTCGAACGAATCGAACCATTACTTAATGAATACTCACCAAAACCACCAAATGCGATCCCCATCACCCCTGGGCTGACTCGATAAAATCCGGTGTTAGATTCACTAGAAAAAGTGATCGCTGGTGCCGCCGAAGTTCCTGATGGTATTTGTAAAACTCCGGTCATCACATCGCCAGACTTCGCAACATAGTTGCTTAAAGAGGCCGTCGATACAGCATCGGTGATTCCATACCCAGACAATGTTGTAGGTTTACCTGAAATATTCGCCCACGCTGCGGCCACAGTCGCACACTCAATGCGATCTGTTGCGCTCACATAAGTCAAAGCTGTACCCGCAGCACAAGACGGTGCTGTGTTCAAAAAATTCAGTCCGCCAATAGAAGAATAAATATCATTGATTTTTAAAGTTCTAAAACTTGGGGCCCCCGCAGAACCACTGGGGGCGGCAAATACAGTATTTGCTGTTTGCGATGCTAAAGAGACCGCCAAAGTTCCACTTGAAGTCACCGGTCCACCACTGACAGACAAAAATGAAGGCACCGATAAGCCAACCGAAGTTACGGTCCCCAATGTGGGATTCGCCGCCGACCAGTTACTGCCATCAAACTTTAATACTTGCCCAGTCGTTGGAGCTGGACCCGACACTGCGACTCCTTTAATTTTATCGACTGAAATAGCAGAGTAGTTGCCACTGATATCACCTGCAAACACCGTTGTAGACTGCAAAGCATTCGCAATTCGTGAATCATTCCCCGCAGCGACTGTGCCTGCAGTGGTCCCGACGTTCAAGGTCAAAACAGGATTAGAGGTAGGACTTGCGACACTGATGTAAGAGTTCGCCGAAGACACATTCATCACGGTTCCACCAGCGGCCCCGCCAACGGCAGCACACGAAAGACTCGTTCCATTCCATGTCAAAAACTCGGAAACTGCGCAGGTCGGGATACCCGTTTTGACAACAAAATCTGTTGCTGTATATGCACCCAACTTCATGGCCGTAGCCGCGAATCCAGCATAAGGAACCGAACGAATAACCGAATCTGGCGAAATAAGCTGCCATGCCGATCCATCATAAAATGAAACTCGTAAAATTCTACCATCAGAAAGACTTGGGCTGTACTGAGATCCTGAATTCGAGCAGTTATATCCAAGACCACTTGAGGTACAAACCCCGCAGTTTACACTATTTGAATTATTAAAAGCATCGATGATTGAAAATCCCCCAGACGTGGGAAATTGAACAGAACCCGATCCAATTGGAACGTCAAAGAGACCCTTCGAGTTCACCATATTATGACCATTTTTTTGTTCTTGATAAACTAAACAAGAACCATCAGAGCTTAAGATCTGAAATAGAAAAGAGACTGAATTGTATTCTAAAGGTTGACCATTCGACTTCAGGATACGCCCCTGATACGTCAGGTAATTCGGAGTTGCCCACGCCGAACCTAAATGAATAAGGATTATTGAAATGACAATAAACCAGAACCGCACTAAAACACCGCCTATTGATAATCTCTTAACAGAGTTTTTATCGGCATTTTTTATGCGGACCTAAATACTTAATTACGGTTCCTAATTAAGGACAGACTGAAGCAATAACTCTTTGTGCCCTCTTAAGTGACGGATGCGAGACTTCCCCATCTTCTGATGGTTCATATTGAGAATTAATATATAACTTAAAGTAAGGACAATTGTCTGCGCGGTATTCGCTTTGTACAAAGGCCTGCAGCGGCTCGATCAAATAATCCATACTTACTTCGCGAGACATACTTTGAGTCCCTGATGCCTTTCTCAAGGCTTCTATCCACGCCAGAGTATCCCGAATTTTTTCAACTCTCTGTTCTGCAGTTTTAAGCTTCGTCAACTCTGCCGGCAAAGATTCGATCTTTCGAGTCACATCCGTAGAAACATCTTTAGATGCCGTCAGTGTATATACAAAAGCAGATCCACCTTCGTAATCGGCGTGCTTGTAATAGCCAAAACCTGATAGAAGAAATAATCCTAGAACTGCAAGTATTGATTTTCCGTACATACACCTTCTCCCATTGATCCAACTAAATCTTTATGTTTACCAGCAAGAAAACTGAGGTATCCTGGAGCACCACCACCTTTTTTAAAGGCAATTGTCCAGGCATGCCCTAGTCTCATGTACTCGGGCAAAGTGAGATATTCTGAACGATCAAAAACATCATTCAAGATCGCCCGACGAATTTCTTCTGTTTTATCGATGAACGCCACTTTCGCTTTTTTGGTAGCGGCTTCATCCCCCTGAGATTCCAATTTTTCTAAGCTCGAGCGAACTTTTTTACGCAAACTTGCCATTTGCTTTAAGTAATTGGCAGAATCCAATTTTACGACCTTCACGACGGTGATTTTACCCAAACCTTTTTGGTATTCATCCTCTGAGGGATTCGCAATCAAATTCAAAAAGGCCACTGGATTTGAAATAACTGACCATGGAGCAATAGAAACAGTCTGGAAATCTAAATCGGCAGCGCTCAAAGGCAAATTGCGCGCTTCACGAAGCTTCAGATAATTATCCAAAAGAGTCTGACCTGTTCCGATCCCTCCGTTAAATCCAAAAGCCACAAGAATCTGACGAACCACTTCCTGCGAAGGATTGCGAATTCCTAAATTTTTCAAACGCTCTGTCAATTGTTTACGAGCAATATACCCATTGAAATCAAGTCGATCAGTCAGTGTTACAAAACCGCCGTCTTTCCAAACAACATCTTCACCTGCACGATAAGTAACCCCTGTCGCATTGATCAGCATTGTACGATAATAAATCCCAGTGAAAAGAACATTGCGAAGCGGGCTATCTGGAGCACTCATGAACTCACAGCGGCTTTGAACCATCCACGGCTTAAAGCAATTTTCATCCTCTTCGTGAATCATGCAATTCTTTTTTCCGGCTGGTATATCAATCTGATAAGCAGATTTTTGAGCAATAATTCGCTGACAAGATTTTTTACCACTCTTACCCATTTCCCGAACATAGTATTCTAATGTTGACTCTCGATCAGGAATATTCTCGTACCTCATGTAGACGGACTGTAAAGCTGATCGAGTCAGTTGCCCAACCCCACCGTCAGCATCAGGCCCTAGGGTGTTGACATGCAGACCACTTTCATTTGCTAACTTTGGCATTAATTCTTTGATTGGAATATTCAAACAGTCCGAAACATCCAGCAAAGAATTATAGACTGAGTTCACATAGGATTCGGTCACACAAGGCATATAAGATCCGCTACCATCTTCCCCCCGCGTTGGCTGCCCAGATTTTGTAGCACAATACCCATAACTTCCACTTTTTGTCGTCTTTGCATTTATAAAGTTTTGCATTATATAGGTCACACAGGCTCGAGGGATCTGGGACGATCCCACCTGCTGACGCGTCTGCCGATATTCTGCCGGCAATGCTGTAATTCCTTTTAATAAATAATTACGTTCCGCCCCGCATGAGCCTACCGTCTCTATCTGCTCTTCGGCCATCGCAACTCCACGAGAGGCAAAATCAGCTTCGGCGATATGACCACCAGAGTAGCTCCCAGCAGAAAAAGACCACTGATACAGACAATATGCACCGACAGTACACAGCCCGACAAAATAGACAGGAAATGATCTTTCGCGAAATAACATATGCGGAATCCTTTCAAAGACTTCAAATGCTTATCTGATTTTTTTTTAAAAACTTAAGGTCCTGTATCAGTTTGAAACGAAAAGACTACTGACCAGAAAACTTCTTCCCTAAAGTCCTAGTTCTATATAACCGATAATACTTAGGTCCAAATCAAGGGGATGGGGGCGGTTTTGCGTTTCACTAAGTTCGTTATTATTTTCACGATCATCATAGGAAGTACATCCTTCCTGTTTACCAATTGCGGTGAACAAGTGAAATTAGATGCCTCGTCGTCATTGGAATCCTCTAGGGAATTCTCTGGTTCCGAGGACTCGTTAGTTCGAACCCAAGCCTCAGCTGGAAATTCAGGTAGAAATTCTGGAATTTCGGGAACATCGACAAATAACCAAAATCCGTTCGTTCAGCAAAAAGTTCAATTAGATTTAAAGACGGCCTCTACCGCACTGACGGATTCTGGCGCCATCGAAAAATTAGGATTAAAAACAAAAACTGGCGAGACTCTTTTGCCTGCAGGCACGCGCTTAATCGTCATTCTTTACAACAATTGCGAAAATCCGTCGGCCTGGACCCAACAGATCAGACAGTCCGAGCCCGCATTATCAATCCCTATTCAAAACTACTCTTGGACTCTGCCTGAGGATTCAAGCATCGAAAACATTCAGCGTTTGGCCAGTGCTGATGCCTGTGTGCGCGGCATCGCCAACGATGGTGAGCTTTCAGCCGAGCAGTTTAATGACTCTTTATATGCAGCTCAGTCAGGCTTGAAATCTATCGGGCATCCGGCTGCTATGAATTTTTTTAATATGACTGGGATTGGAGCTGCTAGCCGGGTGGTTGTTGCCGTGATTGACTCTGGTGTTGACTACACTCATCCAGATTTAACAAACAATGTACTTAAAGATGCTAATGGAAAAGTTGTCGGCTACGACTATAAAAATCTTGATGCCGACCCTTTAGATGATTTCGGACACGGCACCGCGGTTGCTGGAATCATTGCTGCGCAAAGTAACAATAGTATCGGCACCACCGGCGTAATGGGGAAAAACATTAAGATCTTGCCAATCAAAGTCCAAGACAAAAACGGTAACGGGCTGATCTCGGATATCGTGAAAGCGATCGATTATTCAATTGCTTCAAAAGTCGATGTCATAAATATTTCAATGGCTGGTGAAGCCACAAGCACGGCACTACTTGATGCCCTTCAACGTGCAGCCTCGGCAAACATATTTGTAGCAGTGGCTGCAGGAAATTCAAACGTGGAAATTTCAAGCATGAAGGTGATCATACCTGCTTTTTATGCGGCCAGTGTCTCGGGAGCTATCTCTGTAGGAAGTATTGATTCAGGCACAAGTTCGCGGTCTTCTTTTTCAAACTACTCTGCAACCTACGTTGAAATTTTCGCTCCAGGAAAAGGAGGCATCTATTACCCATGCCTTGCGGGGACCTCAGGCTGCACAGGCGCAGCCAGCTATTCTTCAGGTCAGGGTACTTCGTATGCTTCTCCGATTGTCGCAGGCGCGGCCGCATTGACGATTTCATTTCTAAAGACCCAAGGGGTTTCGTACTCGGCGGCTAATATCGAAGGCTTATTAAGTCGCACTGCTAAAACCGAAAGTGCCTTAACTTACGTTGGTAAAGAGGGACGCAGTTTAGCCTTAGATCGCCTTGCACACTATCTTAAGACTGGCTACTCGCAAAGTTCATCAGGGGGATTTGATGAATATTAAGCCCATGATGAAACTAACAGCCGTTTTAGGAATTCTTACCATATTAACCGTGGCGTTTCAAAACTGCTCGAAGCAGTTTCAATTAAAAGAAATGACCAACATGCAGTTGTCCAGCATTGCGAATGGAAGTGGCATTCCTATTTCCTCGAAAAATTGTATGACTGACAGCGAGTCCACGGCATGTATTTATGCGAAAAGCCCTACTGCACAACTGGGACGAAGTGCGAGTGAAAATGAACTGGGTGTTGCCCAAAATTATGGAGTCGTACTTCCAAATCTAAGTGCTGCCAACTCATTGGCAAGCTCGGACTTTGTTGCGACAGATGTTTCGGGAAATATTTATGCGACAACAACCAACTGGAAGTACAAATATTCAGAAAATCCGGAAAAACTAGCAGCCGTTTCGGCCTACTATTATGCTCAGACTTTTAAAAACTGGATGGTTAGCGAATTTAATTCGATTGCCTTGAATGGACGCGCGCTCAAGCTTCTGCAAAGTCCAAATACTGAATCCGGCTACTTCCATTCCGCTAAAGAAATTCGTCTATCCACTGATAGCGCTCACATCGCGATGGGATTGGATGGCACCGCAGTCGTAGGACTTACAGCCCAGGCTCTGATTGCCTATTCCGGTGGCGGAAAAAGCGTTTTAAATCTTTCCAGTTCGACGAACGAGTGCCTAAATAACAAAGGCCTTTTGAGTGCTCGTGGTTGTTGTAAATCCCAAGTCCTTTGTGGCCCGGCACTGGTTCAAGGCGCTGCTGACTATTTAACTGCTTTGTATTTTTCTCAGTTTTCGAATTCAACGATCGGAGAATCTTGGATCAACAACCCTGAAGGAATGAAACACTGTGGTGTTAGTCGAAATCCTGCCAGTAATAAATCCCTGACCGCGTCGTTGGCGTTCAATGCATGTTCTGATCGCGGCGCATTGGGATATGTGCTTCCTGCGGCATCACTTTATTCGTCGGTCTGGTGGGAAGCGCGTAAAAATGCAACTGACAAAAAGAATTTTGATTTACTATTTGTGCGACACCTAGCCCTCTTAGCTGGCGAAGACACCTGGACAAGTTTAAAAACAAAGCTCGAGGCCCTTTGTAGCTCTGAGCCTCAATTTCGAGACAGCTATGATACTCTGTTAGCTGAAATCAATCTTCGAGGCTTGCCATGAGAACCAATGCAATAGTCGCAGAACTAACACTAATAGCTGGTATTGCGCTGACAGTTGGTTGCTCAAAAGTCACTCCGCAAATAACATCAAGCTTCAATACTGATACCTTTATATCCTTTCAAGAGTCCCAATCGGTCTCGGATTTAAATCAAGTTTCCCTTGTTGGCATCTGCAAAAAAGAAGTCAATTCTATTCAAATTCTTAATTCCAACTCGCAATGGGTGGAAGCTTCAACTATTGCTGAAAGTGGTTCTGATTTAGACTGTAGCGATGGAAAATTCAGTCTTATTGTTTCGTCCTCAAACGCGAACCTTTCCTCGGGAAAGATCTCTCCAGAACTTTTTCAATTAGATCTACGAGCTGTCCTTAAATCCATCTCGAGTAAATCAAAACGAGCTCAGTTTAATTTGAAAACGAACTGGTTGGTTCGCGCCACGGCCTCAGAAGCCGCCGTAGCGGGCAAAACCGGGGATGGCTACACCGCCAACGTTCAAATTCGAGACAGTGTTTCAGGGTCAACTCCTCAATCTGAAACGGTTCGAGTGTACACCAATCATTAAAAGCTCTCACAGATATTAATTCTCCCTAAATAATTCCGATAAGTTACCTATGCTTTGGGGAATCTCTGATCGTATTTTGCGATCGATTCAAATTTTAGCGATCACTTTGCTTGTTGTTGGAACGACCTCTATGGCGCATGCCTTGAGTGTCAGTGGCGATATCAAGAAGTCCGATGCCGCGCCACTTGAATCAAGCAGCGTTCATTTTCAATTTGAAGTTTTAAACCCATCACAATCATGCGTCGTTTACCGCGAGATACATGCTTCGACAAATATGACCGGCAGCGGTGGACACTTTTCATTTGTCTTGGGTTCTGGCAGTCGTGCTTTCCCGGCAGCAGCCATTGAAATGCAGGCCATTTTTTCAAACTCGACGGCCAACTTGTCTTGTGAAGGAAGCGGTAGCTATACTCCGGGTCTTACAGACAACCGGTACGTCAGAGTCAGTTTCATGGACAACAATGAAGCTTCACCTTCTTATCGCGTCGTGAGCCCTAGCTTAAAACTTTCGCCCACAGCCTGGTCCTACAACTCTTCGAATGCAAATCGCCTTGGCGGCGAGCTAGCTTCAGCATACCTACTTAAGCCTGCATCGGCATGTGCCAGTGGCATTGTGGGTTTTGATGGTACGAGTTTGACCTGTACCGCACCTTCGAGCCTAAGTTTGGATTGGGCAAATATCAGTGGGAAACCAACCAGCTATCCTCCGTCGGTCCACGGACACAACGTCGACGAAGTTACTTCTGCTACCGGAAAATATTTTGGCTATAAACCAAATAATATCGCCTGCACGACCAACGAAATTCTGAAATGGAATGGCACTGCGTGGACTTGCGGCGCTGACAACGTCGGAATCGCCAGTGCGCTCACGGCACTGACCGGAGATGTCAGTGCCTCAGGTTCGGGATCCGTTGCCGCGACCGTCAATTCTGTCGGTGGAAAAACGGCGTCGCAGATATCGACGGCGGTTGACACCATCAACAATGCTTCAACTGTATACCTGGCCAAAGCTGGAGGCTCACTCAGCGGTGCTCTGAATATGAATGGCCAAAACCTGACAAATTCAGGTTATATCACAATGAACGCCAACACGAGCCTTCATCTCTCGAACAACGCCACTACTCCCAGTGGACTGGTGACCGCGGACAAAGGGAAAGTCTGGTTTAACTCGACAACCAATAAGATGGAATACTGGGATGGTTCAGCCGTAAAGATTGTTGGCGATGGAGGAAGCGCCTCGGACCTGACATCGATCACCGGAACTGGGATTGTTGTGCGAAATGGCGCTTCGAATTACTCTACTCTTGGAACGACGGCTCCTCTTGCTATCGTCGCTGGAAATTTAGTCTTAAATAATACAGCTGTCACTGCAGGAACTTATGGAAGTGCCTCACAAATTCCTACACTTACCGTTGATTCCCAGGGGCGTATCACTTCGGCATCCAGCGTTGCCGTCGCCTCGGGAATTACTTCTTTAAACGGATTAACTGGAGCTGTCCAGACGTTCGCCATTGGGTCTGCTGGAACGGCTCCAAGCTTCGCCGCCGCTTCTACAACTCATACATTAAATTTACCCATGGCTTCAACCGCTGCGGTGACAGCTGGTCTTATCAGTAAGACAGACTACGATAATTTCAATTCAAAGTTATCAGCGACGATCACCTCCCCCACTGCGGGACAACTGATACGCTATAACGGTAGTAACTGGGTGAACTCATTTGTCGCCCTTTCAACAGATGTGTCTGGAACTTTACCAATCGCAAATGGCGGCACTGGGGCGACCACAGCTGCGGCGGCTCGAACTAATTTAGGGCTGGGGACCTCTGCCATCCTAAATACAGGCGTTTCTGCTGGCAGCATCCCTATTGTTGGCTCTGCAGGTATTACCAACAACAGTATGTGTACTTCTGATGGCTCCGGATCTATTGTTTGCAATACGGCGATCCCAACCGGAACTGGTGATTTTAAAGCGGATGGTTCCATTGGCATGACTGGAACCTTAAAAGGTTTTGCCGGATCCGCAAGTTCCCCCTCGTTTGGTTTTTCTGGAAGTACAGGTACCGGAATCTTTTTACCCACCACAAATACAATTGGATTTTCAAACGGCGGCACCGAAAAAGTTCGAATTAGCGCCTCTGGCTTTGTTGGAATTGGTACGACAACTCCGGCCTCGCCTTTAGATGTAAAAGGTGCAATCCGCATGACCGGTGCCACTTCAGGCTATACCGGTTTTCAACCGGCGGCAGCCGCTGGAGCAACCATTTGGACTTTACCCTCAGCAGACGGTACTTCTGGTCAAGTCTTAGCTACAAATGGTTCGGGCATCCTCTCTTGGATTACACCATCGACCGGAGGCCTCTCAAGTTTGAATGGTCAAACTGGCGCCTCACAGAGCTTTGCTTTTACAAACTCTGGAACATCACCAGTGTTTTCTTCGAACTCGAATATTCACACTCTTTCTATACCCATGGCCTCTGATTCTGGTGTCACCGCAGGTCTAATAAGTAAAACTGATTTCGATAACTTCAGTTCGAAACTTGGCCCCGCCAGTCCCGTTAATGGTGATGTTAGTGGTCCCATCAATGCGACAACAGTAAACAAAATCAAAGGAATTGAAATTCAAACACCAACAACGGGTGGTCAGTTCTTGATTTATGATGGCTCGACCCAAATGAGAAGCGTTCAAATGAGCGGAGATGCCTCTCTGTCGGCCTCTGGTAATTTACAAATTCTAAATGGCGCAGTAACAAGAACCAAAATGAATTGGAGCGGAACCAATACCGCCTCGTCAAAAATTGCCGCTGTGGACTCTACTGGAAACTTTTTTGATTTAGCCTGCGGTACCGTTGGACAATCCTTAGTTTGGAGTGCCGCTGGATTTATCTGCACCGACGTTTTAAGTTCTAATGGTGGAAGCTTATTCGGAAATCTGACGATGGCAAACAACACATTAGTTAACTTCCGGGAAAACAATGCGAACGGTAACAATGTGGTATCAGTTCGAGCCCCAGCTAACTTAGCCGCAGATGTCGCGCTGGTTTTACCACCTACCGCAGGGGCAGCAGGACAAGTGCTTTCGACTGATGGCACGGGCAATTTAAACTGGCAAACTCTTCCAGGGGCCGCCATTCCAGCCCGAAACAATATCAATCCTTTTTCTGGAGGCGGTGTAAATGGAGCGTTTCAAGATGCCAACTGGAGCACCGACGGCGCTTATGCAACGGCGAGCTACACCCTCAAAGATTCTATAGTTCGTCTTCGCGGCTCGGTGACAACTTCGATGGCTCGCTCAGCGACTCCCGCCACTCCAATTTGCGTTTTCATCTTACCATCTGGATTCCGTCCTCCGACGGGTTCGAACTTGTATTTCACTGTCCCCATTTTATCCAGTGGAACATTTGGAACTAGAACTCTAAAAATTGATCCAGCATCTGGTTGCGCCAACCTCACAGGGAACATGGCTGCAAGTGATATCCTATTTCTAGATTCAATATCCTTCGAAACGTTCTAAATTTAATGCGCGCCCTGCGTTAATTCTAAGCTATTCCCTCAGTCATTTGCTTTATATCTAATAACACAGCTCGTTGTCTTCTTTTGATTGATCCCACCGCGCCTAGCCTTTAAACAGCCCCTAGCAGGCCATCAAGTCCACTGCCGTTCTTGATGCTAGCGCTTTGGGGGATTTATGCGCCTATTCACGTTTCTAACTCTATTGATAGTTCAACTGCTTTCAGCACAAGTGCGTGCCGATGTATGGAGCGACGTAAATACTTGGGATTCAAAATGGGAACAAGCCTATTCAAATTGGGTAGAGCAAAACTGGCAGATAGACTTCTTTTCTCGCGCACAACTTCCTAACGGACAAAGCAATCCTTATTACGGACTGCGCGTCGACTGCGCTGACACCGTCTATTCAATGCGACTGATTTTTGCCTATGAAAACAAACTCCCTTTTGTTGTTCAAGATCCAACCACGACTGACAAAACGATCAGCAATCGAATGAGCCGCTGGGACGGCAAAAATGAAACAGAGCGCGTGCGCCAGTTTCTTGTCTATATTTATAATATGATGAGCACTCGTTCATTAGCAAATGACACCTACCCAGTCGCGATCACTCGAGCAGCTGTGCGCCCTGGTACATTGATGAAAACCACCGCAAAAAATCATCACTCTTGGACCGTTAAACAAATTCTTCCCATTGGCGTACCTTGGCTTGTTTTCAACTCCGTGGTCGGCGCTGGCACATCATTGACGATCCAACAACGTCAAAGCTGGCCAAACCCAGAATGGGTTTTTGAAGGTGATTTCTCGGCAGCAGGCACAGCAGGATTCCGTGACTTTCGACCGCCGAACTTCATCAACAAGCCTGTCTGGACGGTGCCAGGTTATAGTGAAGAACAATACCGCATTCCACTTTCCTCTTGGGTAAAAACGGTTCAAAGCAAACTGGCTTTACGTGCGGAAACGGACCTACAACAAATACAACGTTTACTAAAAACCGTTTGTGATGGAGTTCAAGGACGTGTTGTTGCTGTCAAAGAAGGCGTCGATTACTTAACTTCGTCAGGTGGTAAGTGTATGGACTATGCCACTTATGACAATTTTTCGACACCAAACCGAGATCGTCGAGTCTTTGATGATTTGATCTCTTTGCGCCAGGCCTACAAGGAGATTTTAGCTAGTAATCAAGGTCGTGACCTTTCTGAGGCCCTCATGCTTCAGTTAAACAAAGTATTTCCGTTCATTAAGAACTCTGCAGCTTATGAAACTCAAAACATGCAGACTCAAACCATCAACAGCTTAAGTCTTTGCTCTGTCGATTACGCAGTAGGAAAAAAAATCGATTTAGCAGAGTTTAAACGACGCCTTTTCTTAGGCTTGATTTCGAACAACCCACATGATCCAATGGAAGTCCGCTGGGGTGAAATCAAAGGGCCTTCGAGCAAAGCTCGCTCTTGTCAGAGTTGGGACCCATGGTCACCTAGCTTTGGAGAATAACGATGAAAAAGGAACCCCCGTCGAACAACTCAAAACCGATTCGTTGGCACTTTGCGATTCCCATAGTCTTGGTAATCGCACTTGCCGTCGACTATTATGTCCTTCATATTTTATTTCCAATTAAACAAAAAGCTTTGATCGAACGATCCTTGAATGAAATGACTGCCGCTGAAAAATCCGTTTTTCAACCGGCCGAGCAAAAACAGGCGCCGCCTGAAAGATCAGAGATCACGCCTGATATAGCTCAATCACTTTTTGAGGCCAGTTTCCGAAAAGCCCTCGGCAACTGTGCCCCTGAAATCGCGGCTCAAGGAATCGGCTCACCAAAAGGCCTTCTAGAATATCTTAAAACGGCCGTGGGAATTGAAATCGATCAGGTACAAATTGAAAATTACAATTTTATTCTTAAAGACGGATCTGAGCGCCGAATTCATTTAATTCCCGCCGATGAAAGCAACTCGTCTTCAAGCAAAGAGATGCGCTACTATAAACTTGATGCCGAAGGTCTTCCTGAGCGAATTTTCTTACCCAAAGAGGAAGCACTCAATCCTTCACCCGCAGTCATTGAAAAGCTAATGAAGGATTCGACCCTAAAACTTCATCAGATAAAAAGTTCTATAAAATACAAAGATCAAACTCAGGTGGCCGTTGATTTCGTTAACGATGGAGTTCAGAGTCTTCAATTTTTCGGCCCTCAAAAAACTCTAAACTGTGACACTCAAGAATGCGTCTGCCAGTAATCTTTATTATGCCCTGGTGGTACTACTTTATTGCGTTCTTCTTGGGATGTCTTTCGCTGATGGCGCAAGCGACGGGGGTTGTTTGGGGTGGAGACATGATGAGCCTGCTTGGAGTCTCTGGACTTGTGTTAGGGGCCTTCATCCCTCAAATAATAGGAGTATTCACGGCCACCATTGCGGTCTTGTTGGGATACTTCAGTCCGTTATTTTTAAATATTTTTTTAAAAAGCAAACATCTTGATAAATCTGCACTTCAGGATTTTTCGAGCGCCTTAACAGCAACCTTTGTGTTTGCTTTTTCTGGAATTCTTTTAGGCTATGCCGCGGGATTCATCTTGCGGCTTTTGTGGAAGAAATGGGCACCGCACTTCAAAGGCCGAACCACTTTTAAGGGATAGATTCTATGTTATCTAATTTTATTAGTCTTTTTACGGCCCTTATGATTCTACTTCCATCAGAAGTATTTGCGATTCAATGGGAAGTCATCGGCGCCTGTTCTAAGACGCCTTTATTTCAGGGAAGTGCAAAAACGAATTTTCAAGAATCGGTAGGCAAATATTCGCTGCGAATTTTTAATGAAAATAAAATACCCTTTATCGGCGTCGAGCAGGGCTTTAATTCAATTGCAAATAGCCCTGTTGGATTAGATGCACTTGAAGTACTAAGCGACAACGAAATGCGGGCTTACGGATGGTGTTACTCTATCAATGGTCTAATTCCTGATGTCATGCCAGACCAACTTCGCTTTTTAGATCAGGACGACAAACTTACTTGGTTCTATGCCTTCTCTCTTAATAAAAACGGCGAATGGATTAACTATTGCGTTCCGGCTTGGACGGTCCAATCTGCTCAGTTTTGCTCTGAGGCCCACTAAAGATCGCAACCAATTTCGCCTAGACCTTGATCCTAGCCGGCCTTGTGCCTCGGCGGATAAAATTGAACTCACCTCGAAACAATGAGAAATTATTTACGAGGAGAGCGCCGATGAAAAAGCAACTGTGTTCGACAATTTTGGGACTCTTAGCCTTGAGTGGTACCGCTCAGGCTCAATTCAATGACATGTTTCAAGAAACGGAATCAACCCCTATTCGTTTCTACTTTGAACCCAAGGTCGGATTAGGCTCTGCCGGGGTGAAGTATTCAGAAAATGGCACGACCTCAAATCAATCTGGTGCAAATACCTTCTTCGTCTCTTCAATTTTGGGATGGTATGCAAATGATATCTACTTCGGTTTAGACTTACGCTATGACAACGCCATGAGTGCTGTCGAACAAAATTCAAAAAAAGAAGCTTTAAATATCTTCTCCGCAGGCATAGGTTTTGGGTATACCTTGGAATATGTTCCCGTGCGCTGGTATCTATCGTTGGACCTTCAGCAACGTGCATGGGCCTCATCGGACGCAATGTCGAGTGGTTTTGTAACTGGCGGCTATCGCGCTGGTTTATCTTATTATGTCTCGGATAAAATGCTAGTGAACTTTGATATGTCCGAGCCAGTCTACCTGTCTGGAAGTGGCAGCTCGCTTTCAGGGGTTGAGGCCAAAATTTACGGCGTTTCCTTTTCGCTACCGATGGACTTTGAAAGATCGACAACTCCATGGCGTGAACGTCGGGGTTATGTCTCTGACACCAAGCCTGACTCTGCGATTAAAAACTTAGACATCAAAGATGAATTCACTCCAACCAACACTCCAAATACGACTGAGTCCTCGATGGTAGATGAGGCTATTGACGATGTCGCAACTGAAAAACAAAGCACTCCGCCGGAAGCAACTTCAAAATCTGATGACTTTGGTGATGACCTTCAGCTTGAAAATAAACCAGAGACCAGTGAAGAGCCGCCGACTCCAGAAATACCGGACTCACCAGAGGAATCAGGAAGCGACGATGGAGAACTTGAACTTTAAAAAAAAGCCCACATCTGTGGGCTTTTTCTTTATGCTTCCCGATCTTTGAGTTCAGAGTTTCGTCCTAAGACTTCTCGTTCTAAAACCCAAATGATTTGATTTAAGCGAAGGGCTTGTTCTTGCAAGTTTTCAGCTGTATCGGCCACCGATTCTATCGACCGGCTATTAGTAACTGTGCCCGCCTCTAACTGCAACATGGCTTCATTGATTAGATCTATGGCTTGCGACTGCTCTTTAGAAGACTTAGCAATTTCGCTATTAAAACCACTCAACTCGCGAATCGCTGCCACAATTTCATTCAACGAACGCTCAGAATCCAATGCCTGCAAGGCACCTCTTTCAATAGTTTCTACATTTGATCCAACTAACGTTTTGATATATTGAGCCGATTCAGCACTTCGTGTCGCCAAACTTCTTACTGCTTCAGCAACGACAGCAAAGCCTTTGCCATGCTCGCCAGCCCTCGCCGCTTCAATCGAGGCATTGAGTGCCAATAGGTTTGTTTGAAATGCAATATCATCAATTAAAGTTAAAGTTTCTACGATCTGGGCCGAACTTTTTTTAATGTCATCCATGGACATTCTCATCGACGAAATCTGACGCTCGCCTTCAACGGCTTTCTGATTAGCCATTGAGGCGACATCGAAGGCTCTCTCGGTATGGCTCGCATTTACTTTGATCATCGCACCCATTTCAGTCACCGAGGCTGAGGTCTGCTCAATGGCCGCCCCCTGAGAGGCCACACTCACCGCAACTTGCCGGCTTGTTTCTGCCAATACACCACCAATCTCGGTTGAACTGGCAGAGCTTTCGCGAAGATTCACGATCGAATTCAAAATATTTTTAATTGTCGAACTTAATGAAAAACCAACCATTATTGAAAATAGGATTGCAACCAACAAAGCCAAGGACGCCCACATAATGGAACTACTTCTATGATCCTTTAAAACAGTCAAACGCCGTTCCAACATTAAAGACATAAGCTGCGAATAGTCTTTCCAGACCGAGGAACTTACGCCCTCAAGTACTTCTTTTTTCGAAATGACATCTGTTAAACCATCTTTATTTTTTAATACTTTTAAAGATTCAACGAGTGCTAAACTTGCTTTTTCAAGTTTTGATAGTCCTGTGGGTAATAGAACTTGAGTTTCTTCCAGGGGACCATAAAAGTTCTTATCTTCATTTAAAATAGTGGCAACATCAGCTTGAATTCTGGCTAAGTCAGATTGTTCAAATTGGCTTGCCAACACTTGGGCCTCAATGATCTTGTTAAGTTTAACAGATTCATCACTCCAATTTACGCCTTTAGCACTCACTACCCAATTATGCAGATTCCACAAGCGATCTTGCATCTGCGGCAAAGCTAAAAGAGTCACATCCATAAGATAGTAGGTATCTAAATCAGGGTCTAAAATTAAATTTGAGGTATCACCAATATGAGTGATCGCTGCACGAATAGAAAGCCATGCTTGATCCAAATTTTTTGCTTCGATCCGCTGTAATATCTCGGACATTTTTGCATGCCCACGCTGACGATCTTCAAGTTCTTTATCGCTCAACTTCAATGAGTCAAGCTCAACCTTATAGGCAAAATCTAAGCTGGCGATCGAATCTTGAAGACGTTTTTCAGTCCCCGCATCACCTGGTGATTTTTTTACTTCCACCAATGAATCTGCGACATCCTGCAGTTTCTGTTGAAATAAATTTCCTTTGAGTTCTTGAGACGCAAAGTCGATATTCGTGGTCTCGGACCTGAACATTAAATAAGTCAGAACCAAAATAGGAATAGAAAAAACAAGAACATTTAAAAGAAGCCGAATACTTAAGGGAAGCCTTTTCATAGATGTAAAATTCCTCAATTTATTATTAAAATTTCGGAATAATTGGAAGATTGATGACTGGACTATCGTTTAGTATTTTCTGAATTTGTAATAAGAGTCCGCAGATCAAACAAATACTGACCACGTAAAATAAACAAGCCCGCCAAAAGGCGGGCTTGTTTATTAACGAGAAATCGAATCCACAATATCACTTAAAGCTGTTTGGTCCTGAATATTTACAAATTGAATCTCGACTCGTCTGTTCACAGATCTTTGCGCCTCGGCCTCTCCGGCAACCAAAGGCATTGTTTCACCTTTCCAGTCGATAGTGATCATGCCAGCCGGAACTCCAGCTGCGCGTAGCTCGGCAGCCACGGCCTCGGCCCGTTTTTTTGACAATTGCATATTGTGCTGAGGAGTCCCCGTATCATCGGCATGACCGACAACGTGCAAACGCTCCACGATTTGATTGCGATTTGCAACCGCCATGGCAAACCGCTGCAAATACTCTTTTTGTGCCAATGCAATTTCTGCAGAGTCGATTTTAAATTGAGAGTTGCGCGCATCTTTTTTGATCTCGTCTTGAATTACAATTTTTTGCGGCACAAGCTTAGCAACCGGTCGATATGCAGGGCGATCGTTCCGGGCTACAGTCTGAACTTCAGGAAAACCTAAAGCCACTTCGACCATGGCATAATTGACCTGTTCTTTAGATACGTTTAAGTCCGTCATCAAACGGCCTCCAACCCGAAGAACACTTGGGAAATCTAATTTAACTGGAATTTCTTTAATTAATTGAACCCCAAGAAACTGAGCATTTTCAGAGCGAGCCCCGACATGCTTTCCTTTGCCGGCCATCATCTGAACAACGCCACCAGCAGACCAAGCGTCCTGCAATTGATATCGCAATGCCCCTTCGATATTCCCTGAAGTCGTCTCTTTGCCGCCGATTTTTTGCGAATAACTTTGATGACGAAGGCCCAAGCCTAGATCTAATACAAAAGGCTTTTCTTCAAAATAATATGAGCCAAGTAAACGAATATCAGATGGAACACCTTCGGTTTCATAACGTGAAGAACGGTCCATATATCCAATACCAGCTCCAAAGAACGGAACGAAGCCCAAGACTTTTCCATCCATTGACATCGTTGATGCCGGTATATACTCATAATCCGAGTTGGCCGACTCTACAGAACCTGGAGACTGTGATGACGCTGAAGCCGCCAAAGCCAACTTTGGCGGTAATGCTACAAAGCTTGCAAGCAAAGCTGCCGCTACAAATGAACCCGTTGTCAGTCTGTCTAGTTGTTGAGCTTTCATCATCCACTCCTTGATTGATAAATGATTCTTCAATCCGTCGATTATTTGCCAATAACTAAACGATGACACGCTTTTTTAGATCCAACAGCTTTTAACGCCTCGCTCAATAGCAACTTCTTTTGCTGACTCGTATCCTGCATCCAAATGCCTAAAGACTCCCATCGCTGGATCTGCAGTTAGCACTCGCTCTAAACGAGCTGCGGCCTTTTCTGTTCCATCGGCAACAATCACTTGGCCCGCATGCTGGCTAAAACCCATGCCCACTCCGCCACCATGATGAAGGCTGACCCAAGTCGCCCCACAAGCCGTGTTCACCAAAGCATTTAAAAGAGCCCAATCTGAAACGGCATCAGAACCATCCTTCATTGCCTCTGTCTCACGGTTTGGCGAAGCCACCGAGCCGCAGTCCAAATGATCTCGACCAATAACAATTGGCGCTTTGACCTTGCCTTCAGCAACAAGCCTATTAAATAGTAAGCCCGCCTTCACGCGCTCTCCATACTCAAGCCAGCATATACGAGCTGGCAGACCTTGAAAAGCAATACGCTCTTGAGCCATATCCAACCACTTCAGCAAATGTTTTTTATCAGGGAACAACTCGCGCAGTGCTTGATCAGTCACACGAATATCCTCGGGATCTCCCGATAATGCCACCCATCTGAATGGACCGCTGCCTTTACAAAATAACGGACGTATATAAGCGGGAACAAATCCAGGGAAATCAAAAGCGTTCTCAACACCAGCCTCTTGAGCCCGCGCTCGAAGATTATTTCCATAGTCAAAAGTGATCGCACCAGCAGATTTCATTTTAAGCATTCCACGGACATGCTTTGCCATCGCAGCATAGGCGGCCTCTAAATAGGCTTTTTGATTTTCAGTTCTAAACACTTTCGCCGTTTCAACTGTGTGGCCCTCTGGGATATAGCCATTCAACGGATCATGAGCCGAAGTCTGATCGGTCAAAACGTCAGGAGTAAATCCTTTTTCAATCATTTCCCAAATTACAGTGGCCATATTGCCTTCAAGAGCAATGGACTTCGCCTCACCTTTGGCCGCATAAGCTTTCGCTCTGGTGATCGCGTCTTCGATGGAGTTTGCTTTTTCATCCACATAACGAGTTTTTAAACGGAAGTCGATACGTGTGGGATCAATTTCAACTGCGATGACCGTGGCTCCTGCAAAGACTCCAGCCAAGGGCTGAGCCCCACCCATTCCCCCAAGACCCGCTGTTAAAATAATGCGGCCTTTAAGGTCACCACCAAAATGCTGACGACCCGCCTCCGCAAATGTCTCGTAAGTGCCCTGAAGAATTCCTTGAGTTCCAATATAAATCCACGAACCCGCCGTCATTTGGCCGTACATCATCAGGCCCTTTTTATCTAACTCGTTGAAGTGTTCCCAGTTGGCCCACTTCGGAACCAGGTTTGAATTGGCAATCAGGACTCGTGGAGCGTCCTCGTGGGTCTTTAAAACACCAATCGGTTTTCCGGACTGAACCAACAAAGTTTCGTTGTTCTCGAGTTGAGTTAAAGCCTCCAAAATTTTATCAAAACTCTCCCAATTTCGAGCGGCCTTACCGATACCACCGTAGACAACTAAATCCTCGGGGCGTTCGGCAACCATGGGATCCAAATTGTTTTGAATCATTCTGTACGCGGCCTCTTGAAGCCAACCTTTACAATGCATCTTCGTTCCCGTTGGGGCTTTTACGACTCTTTGACCTTTTGCTGCTTGTTCCGCCATCCCTATTTCCTCGTACTTGGATAAAAATACTGAACTCAAAAACCTTAATAAGATTTAAAGAATTGCCACACTTTGGTTTAGACATAAAGCAATAACTCTGGTTTGCTACAATTTATTACTCGCAGTAGAAACTTTAAGGAGTTTGATTCTATGTTTCCTAAACAGATTAAATACATCATTGGCAACGAAGCGGCAGAGCGCTACTCATTTTACGGCATGAAGTCTATTTTGGTCGTTTTTATGACAACTTCATTGCTGATGGACAAAAATCAGGCAGTTTCTAACTACCACATTTTTTCTGCGGCTTGTTACTTAACTCCTCTGTTTGGGGCTTGGCTCGCAGATCGCTATTTAGGAAAATATAAAACCATCATGACTCTTTCCCTTTTTTATTGCGTTGGCCATGGGATTTTATCCATATGGGAAAATGCATTGGGGCTGACAATTGGCTTGGGATTTATCGCTCTAGGAGCCGGTGGTATTAAGCCCTGTGTTTCAGCCCATGTCGGCGACCAATTTCAAGCAGGACAAGAAGCTTTGCTTAGGAAGGTTTTTGACCTGTTCTACTGGATGATTAATTTTGGCTCTTTCTTTTCGACTCTTTTAACCCCATGGACCTACCAAAAATACGGCGCCGGCGTGGCTTTCGGCATACCGGGAATATTAATGGCCCTTGCAACCTTGATTTTTTGGATGGGCCGCAAACACTATGTCCACGTCCCCCCTTCAGGCCCCAATCCTCATTCGTTTTGGATTATTCTGAAAAACATTCTGATCCATGGTAAAGAAAAGGCACTTCAAATTCATGGTCAGCAAAAAATGGAAGGCGTCAAAGCGGTCTTTGGCGTGATGAGTATTTTCGTTTGGATCACTCTGTTCTGGTCTTTATTTGAACAGCATGGCTCGACATGGACCTTGCAAGCTCAACAGATGGATCGACAAATTGCAGGCTTCCAGCTGCATGAAGCACAAATCCAAGCCCTGAATCCAATCATCGTTTTATTATTTATTCCGCTTTTTTCTTTGGTCATCTATCCCACTATTGAAAAGCTGGGCATTCGCCTCACACCACTGCGAAAAATGAGCAGCGGAATGATATTAGCCGGTTCTGCCTTTGCTTTTGCGGCCTTTATTCAACAAAAATTAGAGCTGGGGCAAAACGTCAGCGTCCTTTGGCAAATTGTCTCTTACGGACTTATCACCTCGTCAGAGATTTTAGTTTCTATTACCGGTTTAGAATTTGCTTACACTCAAGCCCCGCGGGAAATGAAATCCACCGTGATGAGTCTTTTCTTTATTACCGTCTTTTTGGGAAATACCCTGACGGCCATCATGAGTAAGCTCAACACCTTTCCTGTCGCCAGCAGCTCTTATTTCCTTTTCTTTGCGGGATTGATGCTCTTGGCCGGGATCCTTTTCTCGATCAATGCTCACTTCTATAAAATGCGGAATTACATGGAGCAAAAAGCTTAAAATAACAAACGCAACAAATTGTGGCAATGACGGGCAATCCTTGCCCGTCGCCGCAAAGGTTGATACGTTCCCGCCATGTTACAATGGCAGCTTTCAACGACAGTTTGGCGCTTACTTTATTTCTTTATGGCCTTAGGCCAACTGATCTTTGGCGTGCTCTTAAACTTAAGCACAAGAAATAATATCACACTTTCCATTGGCGCCATGAGTTTGTATCTTTTTTGGCTGATGCTTTCCTGGCTTCGGCAGGACTCTACATCAGTACATGTGAAATGGCGTCCTTTTGCTGAAACTTTGATCATTCAGTTTTTTTTATTTGCCACAACTCTGACGTCGGGGGGTATTGAAAATCCTCTGTGGTGGCTTGCAGTTATTCCCCTTTTTGTTGAAACAAGACATCTCGATTTTCGCCAAAGCTTTCTGCATTTAATGTTTTCATTACTAGCACTTTTTGGTCTGCTAATAATGCCTTCGGAAACCCAGCCACTACCTCTTTCGACTGTCTTTGAAAAAGTGCAGGCCTTGTCCGTCATTTGTGCAGCTTTCCTGATGTGGATTACTGGGCAAGTCTCCAGAAAAAGCTTCGAGCAAATAAAACGGAATCACCAAAATTTATGGTTCCGCCAAACACAAAAAGACAAATTAGTGAACCTACATTCACTGACCTCGGCCCTTCTTCATAAAATGGGCACCCCGCTGAATACCGCAATGCTGGACATCGAAAGAGAATTAAATTTAAACTCTAAAAATGAAAACTTAGCCGATGCCATGTCCGCCTTGGAATCGTGCGAACAACTGCTTCGTCAAATAAATCTAGCATTTGAAAATCAAGCCGACTTCATCGAAGACCGAGTCGACCTTACATCTTTTCTGAGTGAATGGCTTCCGCAATTCCCCCAAGTCACGACCTACCTCGATGAAAATGTCCATTGGCGTGGCGACAAAGAGGTTTTAAAAGAGAACATAGAAGTTCTTATACACAACGCCTTAGAGTTCGCAGGAGCTTGCCAATTTAGGATGATCAAAAAAAACGATTCCCTTTCTTTAGAAGTGATCGACAAGGGGCCAGGCTTTCCTGCTGAAGTTGTCTCCAACTTGGGGCAACCTTATAACTCGAGCCGCGGTAGTCACCATGGCATGGGACTCTACAATGTATACTTATATGCCTTATCGCAAGGCGGAAAACTGAGTGTCGAAAATTTACCTAAAGGTGCCAGAGTCCGTCTTGATTTGCCTTATCAAACAAATACCGCAGTCCCCCCAATCGAAGCCTTAACAGGAAATCTGCCATGAGCACGCAAAAAAAACGCATTCTATTGCTAGATGACCAAGTTCATTTCTTAAGATCCTTAAGCAAGGACTTTGCAGCGTTGGAATACGACATCACCACTGTGACATGCCTGAAGGACATTCCAAACCAAAGCTTTGATGAAGCTGTATTAGATATTCGACTTGTTGGCGAATCAGGACTCGACGCCATCGAGAAACTGAAGGCTACCAATCCGAAAATTAAAATCGTCATGCTGAGCGGATATGGAAGTATCGCTACTTGCGTTGAGGCCCTTAAGCGTGGGGCAACAAATTATTTAATCAAACCCGTGCGCTTTAAGATTCTTCTAGCCGCTCTGGACGGCCGCGCCACACAAGATCAACCAGAAGATCTTTCATTGCCTACCTTATCCGAATTTGAACACGAATATATAGACTTTGTGTTACAAAAAAATGAGGGCAATATAACTCATACCGCCAAAGAATTGGGTCTACACAGACAGAGTTTACAAAGAAAGCTTAAAAAACTGAAATAAGCAGCCGCAACAAATTGCGGCCTTTAAAATTGGATACAAAAAGCCTATAACCACGCTATTCACAAAGGAATACTTATGACAAAAACTATTGCTTTAGCTTTTATGACCCTTTTAGCATTCCAATCTCCGGTCCTTGCCTGCGAAGACCATCAACACGGCGGAGGACACGATCACGGTGGTCACGCCCCGGCTCCTCAGAAGCCCGTAGATCAAAAATGCTCGATCGAATTTAAAAGTCTAATGACATGCGCTCAGGTGCAATTTACAAAAGCTCCAAACTCAAATGAAGATTCTACATTTACTTTAAAGCTTGAGTCTCATCATGCTTTAGATATTAAAAAAGTTTCTGTCGAGCTTTGGATGGATATGGGCCACGGTCATGGACATGGCTCGGCACCCGTGACTATCGAACAACTGGATGCTGCGACTTTCAAAGTCAGCAACGTGTGGTTTGTAATGATGGGACAATGGCAAATCAAAGTTAAAATCGAAACTCAAAATGGCGAAGAGACCGGCATCCTTCCCGTTGTCATCCAATAAAGAAAAAGGGCTCCAGAATGGAGCCCTTTTTTATTTGTTTACCTGGAAAACTGGATTGATCAAATTTTCAAAAGAAAAGACTTCATCCCAACGTTCTTGACTCAATAGCTTGCGCTCTTGCACAACAATCTGATGTAAAGACTTATTTTGATTGTATCCTTCACGAACAATCTCTGCACACTGCTTATAACCCAAAATAGGATTTAGCACAGTCGCAATTCCTAAAGAGTTCATCACCTGTTGCTTACTCACTTCCGCGTTGGCCGTGATACCCTCGATACAATTTACCCGAAGACTGCGAACTGCATTTTCCATACTGCGTATACTGCTAAATAAAGCGTAAGAAATCACCGGCTCCATCACATTCAATTGCAATTGACCTGCCGAGGCGGCCAATGTCACCGTCAAATCCATTCCGATCACAAAGAAGCTGGTTTGATTTACCACCTCTGGTATCACAGGATTCACCTTGCCTGGCATTATCGAAGAACCTGGCTGCATCTGAGGTAAATTGATTTCATTCAAACCACAGCGTGGCCCCGAAGCTAGCAGACGAATGTCATTACAAATCTTCGTCAGTTTCACGGCGGTGCGCTTTAATACTCCCGATACAAAAACATAAGCACCTGTATCAGAAGTGGCCTCGATAAGGTCCCCAGCTAAAATACAATCTACTCCTGACACCTGCGACAGATAACGAGTGACAACCTCAGGATAGCCCTTCGGCGCGTTCACCGATGTGCCAATAGCTGTAGCCCCCATATTCATTTCGCGCAGAAGCTGTCGAGCCTCTTGAACTCGTTCGACTTCTTCACCAATCGTAGTGCCCCAACCATGAAACTCTTTACCTAATGACATCGGCACCGCATCTTGTAAATGAGTTCTTCCCATTTTCATGACCGCTTCGAGCTCGGTCCCCTTAGCAAACAAAGCCGACTGTAAATCTAATAAAGTACTCTTGTATTCTTGCAAACGTAGGATCAATGCCAATCTAAAAGCCGTCGGATACGCATCGTTCGTAGACTGAGAACAATTCACGTGATCGTTAGGGCTAATAACATGATAAGCACCTTTGGAGTGTCCCAAATGTTCAAGGGCCAAGTTTGCAATAACTTCGTTCGCATTCATGTTTGTAGAGGTACCTGCGCCACCTTGAATAAAATCAGTGATAAACTGATCATGATAACGACCGGCAATAATCTGATCGCAGGCCCAAACGATGGCATCCGCAATACTGGAATCCAATGCGCCAAGTTCTTTGTTTGCCAAAGCCGCCGCTTTTTTTACAAATCCAAATGCTTTCACAAAGGCCGCTTCTTGCGACATCGGAATTCCGGTGATGTTAAAGTTTTCTTTTCCTCGCAAAGATTGAACACCGTAATAGGCTTCAGTAGGTAAAGCCTTTTCACCCAAAAAATCTTTTTCTATTCGAGTCATATTTCACCTTCAAGAAACTTTCAAAACTGAATCTTTGCATAACAACTTAAAATAGAAAACCGATTTTATGGACTCTGAAAGTCATAAAAAAGACATTTTGACTTCATGTTACACGAAGCTACACTTTTAATCACAGATTCATTTATATCTCGAAGGAGCCCTATGGAACAACCGAACACAAAGTCGACACAAGAGAAAATGAACGAGCTGGAAGGGCAAATGCAAGAGCAAATGGCTAAGTACAGAAAATCTCTGGAGGAAGCAGAAAAGAACTTAAGCGAAACGGCCCAAGAACTACGTACGATAATAAAAAAACATCCTTTGGCTGCGGTGGGCATCGCGTTGACTTTAGGCTTCCTGATTGGACGCTGCTTTGGATCAAGAAAGTAGAGGCTTGTTATATGGATTTTTCTCAGATTTTAAAACTTATCATTCAAACCTTTATTAAAGCCAATGGCCTAGCAGGGATGACTAATCTAGCCGGCATGGGATTCGATAAAGCCCTCGAATTGTCTCAAGAACTTATTCAACAAATTCGCCGTATTCTTATTCTTTTTGCCGTGACCTTTGCAGCTCTTCTGCTTTTTTTGTTGGGTATGCACTTTTTTATAATTCGACTTTTAGATCAACTTGATAAAGGAGAGTTTGCTCTGACGAACTCAATTATCTTTTTGCTGTTATTCAATGCCGCCTGCATCTTAACAATTGTCTACTCAACAACTCGCAAAACATGGTCAAAGGCATTTGCAGAAAAAGAAGAAATGACTTCCAAGCCAGCGTCCCAGCCGTCTCAAGCGAAAATGGATTCTGCCCCCATAGAGTCAGCAATCAGTCTTCTGATTTTAGACTTCATAAAGGAACGTGAGTGGAAACGCCAACAGCAAACAGGACAGACATCTAATGATGAACATCAAAAATCAGATCAGTAGGAATTTCTTTAAGGCGGCATCAGCGATCCTGATTCTAGCTTCATTCGCGTACTTACTAATGCCCTTTCTGCCAGCCATGATTATGGGAGGCATTTTAGCATTAGCTTTAAGTTCGTTATTACAAAAAATCGAAAGTCGAGGCTTCACTAAAAAGACGTCGCTAAATATTTTAATGGCAGGTATTTTTTTAATTTTCCTAGCTCCTACCTTGGCATTTCTTATTCGCGGCTCAGCATTGCTCACTCATGCCATTAACGACCCAAGTACCATGGCAAAACTGAAAGAGATTCAAGATCACACGCTGCAGCTGATTGACAAGTACGCCCCCAGCTTTGGTATTAGCCTCGAGAGCCTTCAACAGTACATTGATCAGGGCTTAGCCACAGTCACTCACTTCATATTCAATATTTTTAGCAACCTATTGGGCCAAATTCCTGATTTAGTGCTTTTCACATTGATCATGATTCTTTCAATTTATTTTTTCCTATTTTACGAAATCGAAATTCGCCAACTTTACGAGCGCTACTTTGGATTTCAAAATGAAAATGGGAAAAAATTTCTTCAGGTTTTAAAGTCTAGCAGCCGCGAGGTCTTTCTATCCAATGTGCTTACGGGGATTTTACAAGCTAGTGTGGTCACTATAGGCGCTGCCGTTTTCCAAATGGGCGAATGGTTCCTGATTTTCTTTGTGACATTCATTGCCTCGTTCATTCCTGTTATAGGTGCTGGCCCTGTGGCCTTTTTGATCTCACTATATTCGTTTGCCGTTGGCGACAATGTTGCAGGCATCGGAATGCTTGTGATCAGTGTGGTCTCGGGAACCGCCGACAATATCATTCGTCCTTACTTGGCTTCGCTAGGAGAAGTTGAGGTTCCAGGAATTATCAGTTTCCTGGCTGTCATTGGAGGCGTGATCACTATGGGACTTCCTGGCCTTTTCTTGGGCCCATTGATTGCGTCTTTGGTTTTTGGAGCCCTTCCTATTTTGATTGACGAATTCTTCCCAAAATCTAAAACAGAATCAATGGAAGAACTGAGCGATCAGCAAGCTCTTCACGAGATTGAATAAAAAAAAGCCACGCTTTCGTTTGCGTGGCTCCTTTTTTTACCATTCTAATTCCCCGACAGCGTCTTGAGCCGCTTTCAGTAGCTCTCCGGAAATCATCAAGCCTCTGATTTTCTCAACATCTTTACTAAAAATACGATCTTCTTTTGCAAAAGGAACATGCTTTCGAATCAAATCAAATGCCGCTCTCACACCAGCATTTGGCTTATGAGGCAATACTAAATCCAATGACTGAGTCGCAGATAAAAACTCCATGGCCACTACATTTTCTGCGTTTCTTAAAATCTGGGCAAACTTACGGGCCGCAATGGTGCCCATTGATACGTGATCTTCTTTTTCTGCCGAAGTTGGAATTGAATCCACGCTGGCTGGGTGGGCTAAGACTTTATTTTCGCTAACAAGTGAAGCTGCAGCCACCTGCACGATCATATGTCCTGAATTCAAGCCACCGTTAGGAGCCAAGAAAGGTGGAAGCTCGCTCATCTGAGTCGAAATCATTTTAGAAACTCGGCATTCACTGATACTGGCTTGGGAAGAAATCGCAATACCTGCAAAATCCATTGCATGGGCCACCGGCATTCCGTGGAAATTTCCACAAGACAGTACTTTATTCGCGTCAGCAAACACCAACGGATTGTCTGTCGAAGAATTCGCCTCAGTTTCTAAAACTTTTACGGCATAACGAATGGCATCTTTAGCGGCACCGTGAACCGCCGGCATGCATCGCAATGAGTATGCATCCTGAACTCGCGGATCATCAACTAAATGCGAATTTCCAATTTCACTTTCAATGCCTGCTAGTTTTAAAATATTACGGGCCGTTTTCGCCTCGCCGGGATGCTGGCGAGTTGCACTAATCAAAGGATCAAAGGCTCTTCTAGAGCCTCGCAAGCCCTCAAGTGACATCGAGCCTGCCAAATCTGCCAACCATAACAAACGACGAGCCTCAAACAAACTCAAAAGCCCAATCGCCGTCATCACTTGGCAACCGTTGATCATCGATAGGCCCTCTTTAGCCTTTAGCTCTAAAGGCGCAATACCTTTTTGCTTTAACAACGAGGTGACTTCTAAAATCTGACCTTGAGATCCCCACGCTTCCCCCTCGCCGATAATCGCCAAAGCTAAGTGCGACAAGGGCGCTAAATCCCCAGAAGCCCCAACGGACCCCTGTGAAGGAACCACCGGAATGATGTCGTTATTTAAAAACTCTAAAATTTTATCGACAACTTGGGGACGAATACCCGAATGGCCTTTAGCCAGAGCATTCGCTCGTAAAACCATCATCGCTCGAGTTTCGTTTTTAGTAAAAGGAGTGCCAACTCCCATCGAGTGAGACCGGATCAAATTTCGCTGAAGCTGTTCGATTTCCGAATCGCTGATACGTACACTTGAAAAGGCCCCAAATCCAGTATTAACCCCATACATGACTTCGCCGTTGGCAATGCGATTTTCGATGTAGCTTCGAGACTTTTGCATCTCGGCACGGCTGGAATCAGATAAACTAACCTTCGTAGATGGATTGTAAGCCGCCTCATAAAGAGCTTCAAGTGTGATACTTTCACCGGTCAATTGCATAGAGCCTCCCCTGCCAAAAATACGCTGCTAATTCGCTGGCATCTTAGGCAAGGCTTTTTAATTTGTCCACGCTTGATTCATATTGAGGATGAAGTTTTTGCTTATTTTTTAAGCAATAAATCCTTGCTTACTGACCGCAAATACTCTTTATGTCGCCGTGAAAAATACTGTTTCTTTTTTAGAGCCTCAATGGCCCCCGTTATCTCTTTTGATTGGGCCTCTGAAAAGACTTTGGGAACATAAACATAGACCGGCATGGGAGCCAAAAATAAGATGTCCCCAAAATCCGAATATTTCATTTTCGACTCCACCATATTAAATGCAATCGAGTCTCGAGTCGCACAAAAGCCATCCAAGCGATCGTTTTTTACAATCAGCAAAGCACTTTCAAAGGAGTTGGCATCAATGAATTGGATTCGAGGATCATTTTTCGATGCCAGAAAGTTACACCCTCCACGCATTCGAGTAATTCTTAAATCTTTTTTTTCATCCCATTTTTTAATCTTTAAATTTTTATTTAAAAATAAAACTGCATCCGTATCATATAAAGCATCCACGGCTCGACAACAATCCTGCATTGCCTTGTATTCATTGGATATTGTAAAAGACAAACCTTCCAAACTCATTTGGTGGGCGACGCGCGCGAAAGGCACCACCTGAATTTCGGCTTCTGATTAACAACAGCAAATGATTTTTTTTAATCATAGCTTCTCTTAAAAAGGGAAGCTTATGTAAGCTCCCATATCGTTCGAGACCACTTTCTTCTTGGTCTGATTTTCACCAATAGTCGTTTCAACCCCTGCAGAGTCGATCGACTTATTAAAGTCTCTCATTACATACTGCAAACCGAAATTAAAATGATTTGTAATTAAATAAGATGCTGAAATTTTAATATTGGACCCAGTGTATTTGGTTTTAGTGGAGGTGGATTCAACCTCGTAGGAATTGGAAACACCATAGCTACCCCACAAACGAAAGCGGTTGGAGTGAAAACCCAATTGTGCGTACGCATCTGTTACTTTTAGATCGGAACTAGCGCCAGTTTCCGGTTTGTACTTGCCGCTTAGATACTGTCCCTCAACCCCAACCAGAATAAAGCCGGTCAACACCTGTATTTGAAGGCCACCTTGAGGCCCCGAAATTTTTATTTTTTCTTCGACCCCAAGATTCGAGGTGGAAACGAACTGTCCATCGACATAACCCACCGTCGGCTCGATTAAAATCAAAGCCTGGGCCTTGCTAGTCGCAGATACCAGAAGGAATAAAGGCAGCAATAAGAGCTTCAGCATAAGTCACTTCCTGTGATCAAAGCAGATAGGCTAGCGTACTCGAAAGGCTCTTTGCACCTGAGAAAGACAACGAACCTGCTTATCATCTGTAAACACTTTAGCACAGGCATCGACTTCTTCTAAAAAAATCGCACGGTCTTTAATAAGGCCCAGACAATCGACTTTATTTTTATCGGTGAATTGTTTTTCACATAGACCAACGGCCGGGCTGCTAAAATATCTTGCCGAGGAAGTCACCTGCAAACAAGCCGAGCGATCAGAACTCATAAACATATCTGAACACATGCGAGTGGCCATATCTAGCCCTGGCTGAGCGGATACTTTTACAGAAGTTCGGTACGGGTAACTGCGATTGATATTTTGCAAACAGCGGGCTTTATCTGATTCAAAAGTTTCCTCTGAACAAACTTGGACTTCGGCATCGGTGACGACCCGATTAATCAGAATCTGAAGGCAATTGGTCTTATCTTTATCCCAGGTCTGTTCACGACAAATAGATAAAGCATTCACTGCGATATAATTCGCTGCACTTTCAATACCAACGCAACGAGTGATTTGGGCATCATCAGAAAGTTCAGAACAAAACTGCGCCCCCGCCACCAACGTGGGATAAGGATCGGGATACCCTCCGACCTGAGCTGCTGCAGAACTTAAAATCAAAGAAAGCCCAAAAGAAAAGAAAACAGTTCCTACGTGACGAAAACTTAGTTTAAAAGATTCCATGATCTCTCCTGGCGAAAGGCCCTAGAGCGAATCATCTTGCTCTGTATCGGGCTCGGTAGGATCAGAATCCAATTTTAAATCGATATAGTCACGCAAACTTTGCTCGTCCGCCGCACCAGAGCTTTCCACTGAATCAACGGAATCGACTTTGGCAGATTCTGCCTTTGGTCCTTCGGTATTAGCTTTGAGGGTCGTCTTTGAAGCCACACTATCAGCGGCTCCCTCGGTAATAACGGGAATCCCAACAGATGACCGAGACATGATCTTTGATTGACGCCGCAATACGTAAGCCGATGGCCGATCTATTCGAAAACGACGCGGATTTGGCAATACCGCAGCCATCAACGACGCTTGCGCATTGGACAGGCCCTTAGCACTCTTTTTGAAAAACTTTTGAGAGGCAGCTTCGACACCATAGACACCCGATCCCAACTCGATCACATTTAAGTACACTTCTAGAATGCGCTCTTTGGGCCAAACAAATTCAATTAAAACTGTGAAGTAGGCCTCAAGCCCTTTTCGAAGCCAGCTGCGTGATGGCCACAAAAAAACGTTCTTAGCAGTTTGCTGCGATATCGTACTGGCACCTTTTTTTCGCTTATGGGTTTTATTATACTTCATCGCCTTTTCGATAGCGTCCCAATCAAATCCACTATGCTCATAAAAGCGATAGTCTTCGGCTTTGATCACGGCTCTTTGCATCGACTTATTGATTTGCTGGATCGGGACCCAAGTTTTACTCATCGATACGGACTCGCCCACAACCAAGGCCTCGGCACTTCGCCAAATCATCAGCGGAGTCACGTAAACAGGGACAAAACGATAAAGAACTACAGCACCAACACTGGCAATTAGAAAATATAAGATAGATTTATAGAGAAATCTAAAAAACCGTGCCGCAAAAGATTTTTTAGCAGGAGGAGGCTGATGTGGAGTCCAGTATTGAGAGTGATCCATCAAAGTTCCAAACTTCAAACCTTAAGCTTCGAAATATTTTGTGCGTAGTCTCCTTTAAAAACAAAAGAGCCCGCCACGTACACATCGGCATTATGACATTGTTGAACAGTTTCGGCGTTGATACCGCCATCGACCTCGATAAGATAATTAAAGCCCATTTTTTGGCGCAGATCAAAAAGCTTATCAATCTTCTGAACTTGCTCGGCTATAAATGACTGACCACCAAACCCAGGCTCGACAGTCATCACCAATACCAAATCCACCAAACCAAGATAGGGAACAACCTTATCCAAGGATGTTTTAGGTCTTAAAGTGATTCCAGGCTTTGCTCCGAGCTGACGAATGCGTCGTAAAGTTCCCTCAACATCCTCACTGGATTCCACGTGAATGGTAAGATAATCACTACCGGCTTTGATAAAGGCCTCGATATATCGTTCAGGCTTATCAATCATCAAATGCACATCCAATGGAAGAGGAGACACCTTTTTTAAAGACTGCACGACTGGAATACCAATTGTTAGGTTTGGAACAAAATGCCCATCCATCACGTCGACATGGGCCCAATCGGCACCCGCCTTGGCGATGGCTGCCAATTCACTTTGCAGGTTTGCAAAATCCGCCGAAAGAATGCTTGGAGCAACCAGCTTTTTAGACACCGAACAAATCCCCTTTTTTAAGCTGATGCCCTTTAATGAAATCAGCCGCCTTCATACGATTGCGTGATTCGGGTTGAAGTTCTAAAACCTGTAGAAGACCGTTACCACTTTTAACAAAAATAGAGTCTGAATCTAGAGATACGACCTCACCGGGTTTAGCCGCAGCGCCAAGGCCATTTTCAACCACCGCTGCACGATGCAGTTTCAATTTCTTTCCTTGAAACAAGGTATAAGTGCCTGGCCCATAAACAAATCCACGGATTTTCTGCTGAATTTGCTTCGCAGGCATTACCCAATCTATCGCGGACTCTTCTTTTTCAATTTTTTTTGCGTAGGTCACCAAAGATTCATCCTGAGGAACGGCCACAAGATTGCCGCGAATCCAATCCATCATCTCGATGCTCAGCAAATCCGCGCCCAAACGCGCCAGTTCATCGTGCAATTCCATGGCGTCCATCATGTCGGGAATTTTTATCTTGCGAACACCGATCACATCTCCAGCATCTAGTTTTTTAACCATCTTCTGAAGCGCAACGCCCGTTTCAACATCACCGGCTTCGATTGCACGCTGAATCGGAGCCGCCCCCCGCCATCGCGGAAGTAATGAGCCATGAACATTCACGCAACCATACGAAAAAATCGACATGAACTCTTCAGTTAAAATCTGCCCAAAAGCCACAACAACGCCGACCTCAGCTTTCCAACTTTTGATCAGCTCCACAGCTTCAGGTTCTTTTCTTAAAGATTCAGGCGTTATCACCGGCAGGCCCTTTTGCAGAGCCAATTGCTTTACCGGACTAGGGGTCAACTGGAGCTTTCTTCCAGCGGGTCGATCGGGTTGAGACACCACACCGACCACTTCATAATGTTCATCTTTTAAAAGAGACTCAAGGCAGGTCACCGCAAAATCCGGTGTCCCTAGAAAGCAAATGCGGACCTTACTCATGCCTCACACTTTTCTTCCTCGGCTTCCGCTTGCTTTTCGTCTTTCACAGGGTAGCCGTACTTCTTGATTTGATTTTTAATTTTGTTGCCTTTAACAAAGCTCAAGCGATCAATGAAAAGAGTGCCTTCCAAATGATCCATTTCGTGCTGCATGCAAATTGCAAGAAGACCGTCGGTCTTATAGATATGCTCTTTTCCATCAGCATCAAATGCCTTTAATTCGATATATTCGAAGCGAGACACCGTTTCGTAAAATCCAGGCACCGACAAGCAACCTTCATCAAAAGTCGTTTTTCCTTCGCCTTTGACGATTTCAGGATTGATCAAAACTAGGGGCTGCGGAATCTTTTGCTCTAGCTCGGTCATTTCATCGTATTTATAACGACGACCTTTTTCGTCTTTGGGACGCGTATCAATCACTAACACACGAACTAGTTCACCAACCTGAGGAGCGGCCAAACCAATACCATTGGCGTCGTACATTGTATCGACCATGTCCTGCACAAGAGTTTTTAGTTCTGGAGTGAACTCGGTCACGGGTTGCGATACTTCACGCAATCTAGCATCAGGAAATGTTAAAATCGTTCTTACAGACATAATGTCCTCCGGGATCTTCGCTTTAGCGGTGCGAATTTATACGGCTAAATACTTTGAAAGACTAACATATTTTTAGTAAATATGCACCTTTCCTAAACGACTTTGTGGGATTCCATGGAGCTCTTACAATGCTAAGCCAAAAGCCCCAAATAACTGAAATTACTTAGTAATTAGTCCTTTTCAACATCCGATCGGCAAAGACGGCCATCAATAGATTCGGCCCCCAAGCCACAATGAGGGGGCTCAAAGCCCCGTGCTGTCCCAAGGTGGTCGCCGAAGAAGTCAAAACGTAGTAGATCAAAACTAGAACCATGCATAGGCCGATATTTAACATCGCCCCACCCGACCGCCCTCGGCTGACGGAAAATGGAATCCCCAAAAAGCTTAAAATCAATCCGGCCACGGCAAAACTAAACTTATTGTGATAGTCCACTTCATAGCTCAGAGTATCCAAACCTGCTTCTTTATTCTTTTTAATAAAATGCTTTAGCTCTTGCTGCGACAACATGTCCGAGGTCTGCCCCGAGCTCTGTAAATCCTGAATATCTTCGCCCATGATGATCGACTTTTTCTTAAAGGTACTGGTCAAAGGAAAACTGGATTTGTCGGTGAACAACGTGATCGAACCTTCCGCCAAATTCCAATTGTTTCCCATGATCTCGACTTGCTTCGCGGTTAGCATTTGCAACAAATTCCACTCATCACTAAAAAAATAAAGCGTCAATCCCTGCGCTCGGTCGCCTTTTTTTGAAAGAGTCTGCAAGTTGAAAATAGCGTTTTTAGAGCGGTACCAAATTTTATCCGTACGAACCATTGAAAATTGCGCCGGATTTTTCTTAATAAAGTGATAGTAAATATAACTTTTTTGCTGGTTCATTCGCGGGATGACTCGGTCTCCGGCATAAAATCCCACCAGGCAAATGAAGGCAACTGATAACAAAATAGGCACCGTGACTCGCAATAAACTCATTCCACTAGCAAACAATGCCACCAATTCATTTGATTTATTCAAGTTTGATAAAGTCAGTATCGTTCCCAGCAAACAGGCCACTGGCAACATTTTCATAATGATGTCAGCTGAACCATAACTGTAGTACTGAGCCAAAATTGTCGGACTCACTCCGTCAAAATTCACCATCGTCGACATTGCATCGACAGCAGTAAATATAGTCACAAATACTAGCAGGCCCCCAATGAAATAGCCCCAGAACAACATGATGGTGTATCGATCAATCGTATTCATACATCTTAATAATGCCTTGACTCGAATAAAAATTCCCTATTAACTTTGATCATGGCTTTGCGCGTCTTGCTCGCCGATGAGAGCACTACAATCAAGAAAGTAATGCAACTGGCTCTGCAAGATTTTGCAGTGGAAGTGAAAGCCGTGCCTATTGGGTTGGACGTCCTCCCCGTTACGAAGAACTTTAAGCCTGACATTATCTTCGTTGACGTTCTGTTAACAAAAAAATCTGGTTATGACGTTTGCCTCGAACTTAAATCCGATGCAGCGACAGCTCATATCCCTATTGTTTTGATGTGGAGTAGCTTTATGGAACTCGACGAGCAGAAATTCACTTCAAGTAAAGCCAATGGACGCCTTGAAAAGCCTTTTGATGCAGACAGCCTAAGACAACTTGTAGAGACTCTGGCGCCGAAAACACAAACTCAGCCGACAAGTAGCTATCTTCAGTTTCCACCGTTGCCAGAATTTGACGAAAAAGTGGCCACTCCAACCAATCCTCTGGATAGCATTCCAAGTATTGAGGCCTCGCCCGAGCTAAACATTCCTGTCGTTGAAGAAGTTATAAATATTGATGAGATTCCGATGATTGAATCGGTTGACGATTTGCCTGATTATTCAGCAGCTACAGCAATTGAACCTATCGAGCTTCATCCCGAACCATCCTCGCACTCTGCAACATCAACAGCTAAAGATAATTTATCAGGTGCGATGATGGTTGCGGACAGTGCTGATGAAGACGAAGGATGGACGCGACAAGATCTAACGAAGTTTAAAATTCAACTTCCAGAGGTTGAATCCGACGACTTTGCGTCCAAATTTGTCATTCCTCAGGATGATCTGTCACAGGTTCAAATTGCAGATTCCGAGGATTTCCAAGAAATTACATTTGCCGAGCCTCGCCGTTCGCAAAATCCAAAGCCGTCTGCCCAGCCGCAACCGGTAAAAGAAAATACGATCAGCGCTCAGACCCCAATCCCAACTCAAAGCAGCAAAGCTTCGGATAAAGACATGGACAATGACCGTGTCGAGAGAATAATTAGAGAAGAAGCCCGAGCTGCTATCGAGGCGATCGCCTGGCGTATTTTACCAGAGATCACCGAAAGAGTGGTTCGCGAAGAGCTGCACAAGCTTCTTCGGGACACCGAGAACTCTCTGTAGATAAAACCACAGAGACTTCGCAATAAGGCGGCTTCGGCTGCCTTTTTTATTTTTTAATCGGAAGGAAATTCATCATGACACTTTTAGAACTGATCCGCGCCGCCGTTAAAGAAGACATGCCTCAGGGCGATGTCACCACTGAATCCCTGGCTTTAAAACCCAAAATTGGTCGCGCAAAACTTCGCGCCAAAGAAGATATCGTTCTATCAGGAACCGCTCCGTTCGAACAAACCATGTCCCTTCTAGAGCCCGGCTGCCGGGTGAAATGGCACTTTGAAGAAGGTGATCAAATCCTAAAATCCCAAATCATTTGCACCATCGAAGGTGATCTAGTTCAAATTCTAAAAGCAGAACGCGTGGCTTTGAATTTCTTAGGACGACTTTCTGGAATTGCAACTTTGACCCATGCCTTTGTGAAACAACTTGAAGGTCTTTCAACGCGAATTTTGGATACTCGTAAAACAACACCAGGTTTCCGTGATTTAGAAAAAAGAGCCGTCGTACATGGAGGCGGACTCAATCATCGCATGAACCTCTCGACGGCCATTTTAATCAAAGACAATCACATCGCGGTAATGGGCGGCATTAAGAACGCAGTTCAACGAGTTCGCGAACACAGCCAACTTCCAATCGAAGTTGAGGCCCGCACTCTGCAAGAGGTCCAAGAGGCTGTCGCCATGAAAGCTCAGCGCATTTTATTGGACAATATGAATAACGATATGCTGACTCAAGCATTGAAGCTGATTCCTACCGAAATTGAAACCGAAGCCAGTGGGAATATGAAACTCGAGCGCGTGCGCTCGGTAGCTGAACTTGGCGTTAACTTTATTTCTGTAGGCGCTCTCACACACTCGGCGCCTTGTGCTGACGTCTCTTTAGAATTTGACTGGGAAAATACGTAAATATGGAAACACCTACTCAGGATATTCGCTTAGGCGAATTAACATCAAAATGGGCCAAGAATAATCATCTTTATGTCGAGTACAAACCGCAAATGTCCTCGACATCGGATCTTGCAAAAAACAAAGCCTTCGATGAAGAGCTTCTAGACGAAGCAGTTTGTTTGTTCTTAACTGACTACCAAAGCGCCGGGCGAGGCCGAGGCCAAAATAGCTGGCTATCCCCACAGCCGGGCTCGGCTTTACTAAGTAGCTGGAGCTACCTAGTCAATGCTCTTCCGCAACCGACATTAGCTCCGCTGATGGGCCTGGCAGTTTATCGAGCTTTGTCTTCGACATGGCCCTATCTAGCCTGGAGCTTAAAAGCCCCGAATGATATTTACTTAGGTGATAAAAAAGTGGCCGGAATTTTATTAGAAAATGTCACTCAAGCCGACGAAACCCGCATCATTGTAGGCCTTGGATTAAATATCTTCAGCACTCCAGAAAATATCGAGACCGCTACCAGTATCGCCGCCGCTCTACCCGAGGGCGTGCCTCTACTTGGACAAGATTATATGTCTTTCCTTGATCGTTTGTTCTTTGAAATTACGGATGCAATTTCAAATTGCGAACAAGGCCTATCCCCATCAGATCAAGCCTCTTTGAAAATGATTTTAAATAAAAATCCTTTTATGAAAAAGAAGATTGATTTTATTGGAACCGATGGAAGCCTGCACTTTGAAGATCAAAGTCAAACCCACTGGAGTCAACTGTAATGGCCTTAACTTTCACCCCAGCATCTAAAGCAATGCTTTGCCCTGATTTTCAAGTGAAGGGAACGGATGGGAAAATCTATTCACAAACTGATCTAAAAAAAGGAAAACCGTTCTTGGTTGTTTTCATGTGCAATCACTGCCCGTATGTGCAAGCAATCGAAATCCGCCTTATTAAGCTGGGCAATCAGTTAAAGCAATTAGAAGTTCCAATGCTAGCTATTTCCTCGAATGACAGCGAAGAGCATCCAGAAGATAGCTTCCCAGAAATGAGCCGAAGGGCTTTAGAAAAAAACTATTCATTTCCGTACGCGATTGATGAAACTCAAGAGGTGGCAAAATCTTTTGGAGCCGTTTGCACCCCTGACTTCTTCTTATTCAATGCAAAAGCAGAACTTGCTTGGCGCGGACGACTTGATGATAGTTGGAAAGATGAACAAAAGGTCCGTCGACATGAACTTCTATCAGCTGTGCATGCGCTTATAAATGAAACTGAACTTCCAGAGGAAATACCTTCAATGGGATGTTCAATTAAATGGAGAACTTAATCTATGTTTCGTTCGGCCTTAGTCTTTATTTTCTTTGTCCTTATCGGATTTACCGGATTCATGACCTTTCATCTGGGCGTTTGGAAAGGCGTCAACATTCAGAAAAAGACTTACCCTGATTTTATCCTCTTATACAAAGAGCATATGGGGCCTTATCACAAAACTGTAAGTGCTATCGAAGAAGTGGAAAAGTGGGCCCAGGCGAACAATATTGATTGCCGTCTTTCTTTTGGAAAGTATCTAGATGACCCACAAGCAACTGAAGAAGCTCGCCTTAGAAGCTGGGGTGGATGTTTAATCTTGAATCCTAGCAAACAAAGCGCAGAAGCTTTTAATGCCGCACTCCCCAAGCACCCTGGGGATTTTAAGATCGAAGGCTCGGCCGAACGCGAATTTGTGATCGCTGAATTTACGGGTTCACCAGGAATTGGCCCCATGAAGGTGTATCCCAAAGTGGCAGATTTTATGGAGCAAGCACGGCTTCGTCAAAATGGCCCTGTAATTGAAATTTACGAGATCCTAGATCGTGCCGCCAAAAGAGAAATGAAAACAACCTATCTTTTTCCATTCTAAAAAAAAGCCCACCTTGAAGGTGGGCTTTTTAGTAGATAGCCTTGATTACTTAAGCTTTGCAGCCCATTTGTCTTCAATCTTTTTATACTCGCCACTTTTTTTAATGGCATCCATTCCCTTATCAAAGATTTCAGCAAACTTTGCTCCATCTTTATGAACTTTAGAGAATGAAATATAAAGTTTATCTGAAGTCACATTACCAACAATCTTAATTTTTCCATCAAGATCTGCTTTGTTTTCAGAAACAATCGATTTCATCACTTGGTCATAAATCACGCCATATTGTGTGCGACTTGCCGCTAGCTTTTTTAGCATTGTTTTATCGTCAACAGCTGGATCTTTTTTAATTGCTTTATTCATATCGAACTCGTTACCGTAAGTATAACCGTTGGTAATACCAACTGTCTTACCTTCAAGCGATTTTGTAGCTAGCCCAGACTCTGAAGAGCTGGCAGGGCCTGCAATAACGATATTCGCCGTGAACAACTCATTTTTGTGGAAGATATAATCTTTTTCTAAGTCTGAATTTTTAGACGTATCAAAAACCCCAACTTCAGTTCCTTTTTTAACTTCTTCCATTCCACGCGCATAAGGCATGATTTTGAAACTCACTTTAGTACCAGCAGCTTTGAATGCTGCTTCAACCACATCAACTGCAAAACCTTCGGCTTTACCATTTCTTTCCGCGCAGTATGGATACCAATCATTTTCTGCAACTATGGTTACGGACTCTTCTGCCTGGGCAAAAGAGGTCGCCAAAAACAATACTGGAACGATCGACTTCATAAAATTCTTCATGTACTACTCCTTGGTGTCATTGAATTTTGATGTATAAGTTTTTTATTTTATTCTATTTAAACAGGGAATCCGAAAAGGACTCCCCCTTTTGAACTTGCCGGAAGCAACTTAATTAAGATGCTTTGCCTGTAACGACCTGATTCAATTCTTTCACCAGATATTGCAAGCGCTCTGCTTGCTCAGACAGCTCTTTTGAAGACTCGGAAACCTTAACTGAATTATTCGCCGTTTCTTGAGTCGAAGAATCGATCTGGTTCATCGCTTGACTGATCAAGTTAAGACCTCGAGTTTGCTCGCTTGTGGCCCCCGAAATCACTTCGTTAAGACTGCTAATTTTATCAACACCGTCAGCAATGCGTGCGAAGACCTCGCCATTGCGCTCGACTGCTTTGCGGCCGTACTCGATCTTCGACACTGAATCGTTGATCATTTGACCGATATCTTTCGCCGCAGAAGCGGATCTCTGCGACAAGTTGCGAACTGCTTCTGCAACCACCGCAAAACCTTTACCGTGCTCACCAGCTCGAGCCGCTTCGACAGAAGCGTTCAAAGCAAGAAGGTTGGTCTGAAAGGCGATATCATCGATGACAGTTGTGATTTCTTGAATCTTCTTAGAGCTTTCAGAGATCTCTCGCATCGCTGAAATCAAAGCCTGGACTCCATCACGTCCCTCTTTGGCAAACTTCGCACTTTCACGGCTACCTTCAGAGGCCTCGTGGGCATTTTCAGAGCTGGACTTCACCGTCGAAGAAAGCTCTTCCAAAGAAGCCACTGTTTCCTCGATCGCCGCTGCCTGCCGAGTCGCTGCCTGAGAGATGTTTTCGAAAACCTCTTTAAGTTCGGCTGATGTCTGCCAAGTAGTTTCTGAGGTATGAGCGATCTGCTCTAATGAGGCGATAAGCTTTCTCACGTTGCTGCGAATGACGAAATAAAGAATAAATGACAATAAGAACTGCGCAATAAGAACCGCAGACATTGTTGTTAAGATGCCTCTTTTAAATGCGGCTTCGATCGAATTACGATTGTATCCGACCTTCATTTTCCCGATCACACCATTTGTTGCGTATGTCACATCCGAGTCGAATTCTAAATGTTCTTTATTTGCACTGGTTTTTTCTTCGTTGATTGGCTTTCCATCTTTATCATAGAAATTAACAAACTCGACGTAATCCTCTTTAGAGAGGTCATCAGAAATTGATTTTAAAGCCGCGTTATCCAAATTCCAGATATAAAATCCAGCAACCTTTGAAAGATAACTTCCAACGGTCTTAACCTTCTCATCAAGACCGTTAATGGCATCCGTTCGCTTTTGATAGATGATCTGGCCCGCAAGTCCCATCAGCATCACAAAACAGATAAAGTTGACCCAGATGAGCAACCGCGTACCGAATGAAAAACGACTTTTGATTTCCGAATGCTGCTGAACTTGATCCATCTAAAAACTCCCATATTCTCAGAGTTTCTTATCGACGAATCGCAAGATTTCTTAACGACCAGAAATTATGTCATCTTAATACGAATTGCCCGGAAATAAATGTTACCGAAGCTGCCTCAAAACGAGATCCAGATTTTCGTCCCCAAGCTCATTGCCCGTTAAATAGTGTTACCGAACAGGCTAGCCTTAAGTCCTTAGAATCACAGGGAGGTGATTTGGTGCAAGGGTCTAGTAAGTGGGACTATGTCCGAGTTATGAGCGAACGTTACCAGAATGCGTGTCGCAAGGAGAAGCGTCTCATTTTGGATGAGCTGGAGAAAAATTTAAAAGTTCACAGAAAAAGTGCCGTGAGGGCCTTGAATTATGTAAAAAATAAAAAGCCCAAAGAGTCTCGAGGTCGCCGTCGTATTTACGACGATTTCGTGATCCAGCATTTAAAGAAGTTGTGGCTGGAGATGGGGCTGCTCTGTTCGCGCAGAATGAAGAAAGCCCTGCCCCGTTGGATCGTTCATTACGAGGCTCCAGAAGTGACCAAGCACTTATTGCTGCAGATGAGTAAAACAACCATAGATGTTTATCTGCGGCCCTACAAAGCACAATACCGCCGCCACTGGAATAGCGGCACGAAAGCCGGCAAGTACATCAAAACAATGATCCCGTTAAAGCCCCTGGACTACAACGTAAGATCCGTGGGCCATGTCGAGGCCGACACGGTTCACCACTGTGGTGGAAGCTTAAGTGGAGCTTATGCGATTACGCTAACCGTGACGGATGTACTGAGCAGTTGGACGGAGTGCCGTGCTATGTGGGGCAAGTCTTCGTTCGGGGTTACGACTTGCATGGTGGACATTGAAAGAAGTTTACCGTTTAAGCTACACACGATCTGTACGGACAATGGGAATGAGTTTTTAAACCATCAGTTCCTCCGTTACCTGCAAGACCGCGAAGAGAAGGTCGCTCTTAAGCGAGGTCGTCCCTACCGCAAGAATGATCAGTGTTACGTTGAGCAAAAGAACTTCACCCATGTCAGGGAGCTTTTTGGTTGGGATCGTTTAGACAAAAAAGATCTGATCGAAGTGATGAACGACATTTACCGCAACGAATGGTCGTTACTACAAAATCTTTTTTATCCGCAGATGAAGTTGGAATACAAAACTCGAGTGGGGGCAAAGTACAAGAAGAAATACTCGGAACCACAGACACCTTTAGAAAGAATCCTAGCTTCACCAAACGTCTCCCCAGACTGCAAAGAGAAGCTAAGAAAGCTTGAACAAACTTTAAATCCGTTCGAACTCAAAAAAAGCATAGAAACTAAACTAAAGATCATCAACAAACTTCTTCAAAAAACCGAAGAAGATCCAGAAGGAATACCAGCATGACACACAAACCCACAGACAAGTCCTTCGGTAACACTTATTTATCGGTCAATACGAATAAAAGGGCGCTATTTTTAGCGCCCTTTCTTTTTAGTGTTTTGATTTGAGTCACTAGCTTCGGATTTTAGATTATTTGTAATACCGGACTCAGGTCTAGGATCCGAAAGAATCATCGTATCTAAAACGGCACGAGACTCTTGCGTTTTATCCATCTTAAAGCCCCGAATCTTTTTGTTTTGAATACTTGGATCCAGGTGCTCGGTGATATCCACAGTTAGATCTCCAAAACAGTGCATCTGACATGCCAATCTTCGCGAATCTAAATAATAGCTGGTTCCAATCAAGCTTAGTTCTGTTTTATTCGGCGGAATCACATTCTTGCCGCCTTCAACAACTTGAACACGGCACTCGGCACAACTTGGAACGCCCTTACAAATAGAGCGAATCTCGATCTGATTTTCTGATGCGATTTGAAGCAAAGATTTATCAGGATTTCCCTGAACCTCAACCCCACTTGGTAAAAACTTAATCTTCATTTTTTACCCCACCACGATACGAACAAACTTCTTCTTGCCCGCTTTGACGACAAATTTTGCACCCGATTTTAAATCCATTTTCAAGCGAGGATCCGAAACCTTTTCGCTATCAATCTGAACCCCACCACCTTGAATCAAACGTGTCCCTTCGCTATTTGAAGTCGCTAAACCCGCTTGAACCATCAAAGCTACAAATGAAACCTGGTCTGCTGCTGAAACCGCAAAATCAGGAATATCATCAGGAAGGCCTTTATCTACAAAAATGCGATTGAATTCGTCTTCGGCCGCCTGTGCCGCCGTTTGCGAGTGAAAGCGCGTGATCAAGAATTTAGCTAAGTCGACTTTGACTTGTCTTGGATGCTTCCGTCCCTCTTTAACGTCCTTTTTCAATGACTCAAGTTGTCCGGCATTTAGATCCGTCAACAACTCGTACCAACGGTACATCAGCTCGTCAGAAATACGCATCGTTTTTCCAAACATATCCTTAGGAGTGTCCACCACACTGATATAGTTATCCAAGGATTTGGACATTTTGTGAACACCGTCGATGCCCTCTAAAATTGGCATGGTCAAGATACATTGTGACTCTTGGCCATAGGCTGCTTGAAGGGATCGACCAACCAATAGATTGAATTTTTGATCAGTACCACCCAGCTCGACATCCGAACGCAAAGCCACGGAATCATAACCCTGGGTCAATGGATACAAAAATTCATGAATCGCGATAGGAACTCCGCCGCGATATCTTTTTGTGAAATCGTCTCTCTCTAGCATCTGAGCAACAGTGTACTTTGCTGCCATTTTTATGATCTCTCCTGGACTCATTTTATTGATCCAATGAGAGTTATAAACGATTTCAGTTTTATCAGGATCTAAGATCTTAAAAATCTGCTTAGCATAGGTTTTCGCATTTTCTTGAATTTCTTCTTCAGTCAATGCAGGTCGCGTAGCACTTTTACCAGTAGGATCACCGATCAGGGCCGTAAAATCACCGATCAAAAAATGAACATGATGGCCCAAATCTTGAAACTGCTTTAACTTATTTATGACGACGGTATGCCCAATATGAATATCAGGGCGCGTAGGATCTGCACCCAGTTTGATATTCAAAGGCTTCCCAGTTTCTTTAGAACGCTTCAGCTTCTTCAGCATCTCTTCGTCATTAATGAATTCGGCAACTCCGAACTTAATGCGTTCAAGCTGTTCGCGCGGGTCTAAAAAAGAACTCATCTCGCATGCTCCACCGAGCGGGACTCACGGATCACCGTGACCTTCGCTTGCCCAGCATGCGGAAGTTCACGCTCGATTTTACGAGCCACATCACGCGCCAGAACCTGAGCCTGCTCGTCACTTACGCGACTGCTTTCGACCAATACTCGAATATCTCGACCCGCCTGAAGAGCAAAAGTCTTCAATACGCCATCAAAGCTATTCCCAATGCTTTCCATCTCTTCAAGACGATGGATAAAGTTATCCATGTTGTTTCTACGAGCCCCAGGACGGCTGTTTGAAAGAATATTCGCAGCGTACACGATCCATGCTAAGATACTGTGTGGCTTCTCGTCCTCGTGGTGGGCTCGAATCGCATGGCAAATCTCTTCAGACTCGCCATACTTCTTAGCCCATTCAGCTCCGACAACAGCGTGATTGCCGTCGGCCGCATGATGTTCGACCGCTTTACCGATATCATGCAATAAACCTGCACGACGGGCTGTCTTAACATTCACACCCAGCTCTGCCGCCATCAATCCAGCAATATAAGAAACTTCCATCGAGTGATTCAATAGATTTTGAGCATGCGAAGAGCGAAACTTCATAGAACCTAAAAGTTTCACAAGTTCCGCATGAATCTGGCCAATTCCCAGCTCAGCAATAACGCGTTCGCCTTCTTCTTTGACAGATTTCATCAACTCGGTTCTTTGTTTTTCTACAACTTCCTCGATACGTGCTGGGTGCACTCGTCCATCTTCCATAAGCTTCTCGATTGTACGTCGAGCAAGTTCACGGCGAACTGGATCGAAACCAGAAATAACCACAGCCTCTGGCGTATCATCAACAATAAGGTCGACGCCGCAATGAGCCTCTAAGGTACGAATATTACGGCCTTCACGACCGATGATTTTACCTTTCATCTCGTCACTAGGTAGCGACAGAACCGACACGGTTCTTTCCGAAGTGTACTCGGAAGCAAAGCGCGCCAAAGCCTGGCTAATAATTCGTTTAGCTCGATTCGACGCTTCTTTCATCGTCTCTTCTTCGATAGCTGCAATTTTCTTAGCCGCTTCTTGCTTTGCTTCATCCTCTAATGCGCTTAGTAGTTGGCGACGAGCTTCGTCCTGAGACATCGCAGCGACGGACTCAAGCTTTTTCTTCAATTCATCATTGGACTCGTCGATCTTTTTTTCCATGTCTTTCACACGGTGCTCAGAGATCGCGATTTTTTCTTCTCGGTCTTTCAACGAGTTAACAAAACGCTCGTTTTCTTCCATTTTTGCCTTGAACTGATCATCGACCTCTTTCAGGCGGCGCTCAAGTTGCGATTCCTTATTTTTCAAAGTGGATTTTTGCTTATGAATGTCAGCTTCGACATTCTTACGCGCCCGCACTTCGAAATCCTTAGCCTTTGTTTCGCTATCTTTTTTAATTTTAGCAGCTTCAGATTTTGCTTTGTTAACGATTTTATCTGCTTCAATTCTGGCAGACTTCTTTTTAGATTCATCTTGAATCTTCTTAAACACATAAGCGCTGACGGCTCCAACAATCAGGCCCAACGCTACGGCAATTACCAATTCCATTTACTTCTTCCTCTTTACTTCAGTTTCAAAATTTCCCGCTCGGTGATGATCACATCCATTTTTATGTCGTGCTCTTCACTTGGAATCTCTGATGTGCTTAGTTGGCAGTGCCAAGCCAAACCCACTTTCAATCCCGACGATTGCGTCAGAGTTCTATCATAAAACCCTTTGCCTCGTCCCAAACGAGTTCCATTTCTATCAAATGCTAGTGCTGGGATAAGAAAGCCTTCAATTTTGCCGGTTGCAACTGCTGGCATTTTTCCAACGGGCTCTAGGATTCCTAAAGTCCCCTTTTCAAAATGAGTTGCCACCATAAACTGTAAATCTGGCCCATGAATTCGTGGGAATACCCATTGAATTAATGTATTGGTGATATCGCCAACATTTACAGCGGCCTCTTCAGGCAAAGCACAATAGCTCGCCCAGATTCCCCGCTTGTCAGCTAAAAATAGATTCAAATTCTTTAAGAGAGCTTTTTGTTCTTCGGCTTGTTGTTCAAGCGAAAGCAACTGAAGTCGATCCTGCAATTGCTTTTTAAAAAACCGACGAACCTCTGATTTTGAGGTTCCCATGCTCACTCCCGTTACAGACTACGCGTCTTGGAGTTTTCGACTTCTAAAGAAAGGCGAAGCGCTTTCTCTTCAATTTTCTCAAGCTCGCGATGAGCTTTTCTTTTTAGAAGGATCAACTCTTCAGCAATATTCATTGCTGTTAAAACGGCCGCATTTTGGAAGGAACCATTTTTGGTTACACCCATTGCCTGCTCCATGCGAGTATTAACAAAATCGACAAGCTCTTGAACTGTAGCATCGTCATGTTGTGATTTTAATTTATAGGGGACACCCGCTATGAGGAAATTAAATGTTTTTTTCTCAGATGCCACTTCGAACCTCGCAGAATTTGAATGCCTTAATTTTTAGGCTAACACCTAAAAGTATAAGTCCCTTCAACTGGTTAAGCCAAGGTCTTTTTATAGACACAGACCCTAAGATTTATTTTTTGATGCAGTCGCAAACGACTGCTCCTGCTTGCCGAATATCACACAAAATCTGACGTTTCTGAGGCGGATCGTTCAGACTCAGCTCTTCAATCTTTTCGATATTCTTCTTGTAGGTCAGACGGACTCCATTGAGCTTCGTGTCAATGTAGGTATAACGGTCTGATTCGAAAACTGCAGTGGCAAAAAATTGATTCAAATCCTTCTGAGGAGGATTGAGCTTTAGCTTTTCTGGAATAATTTGCTCTTGCGTCAAGCCCTTCGCATCAAAATAATCAAGCTGCATGCGATAGTTTATTTTAGGGGATGTCACACTGTCAGTGGTCCATAGGCGGATCTTCTTTTTTACATCTGAAGAATCGGTAAAAACAGCCACTCTTTCAAGCATCAAACTTCGTGTAGTTACAAACTTTAAATCAATTAAGTCCTTCAGTTTCGAAAGATCTACCTTCGCCTTGACCTTTTCACTCTCGAGTTCTGGAAAACAACGCACCACATTCAAGTAGGATAAAGAAACTGGCTCCACCCCGAACGATTGAGCGCCAACACTGATGCTAAGAATAAATAAAAAGAAAAAGGGGATGAACTTCATCCCCCCAAGCTTACTGAGCCGATTTCAATGCCGCAAGTACTTTTGCGTCCAGTTTATAGGCTTGTTCATCTTCGATGAATCTTAACTCACCACTATTGCCCATCTCTGCACTTAGGTACATCATGTGAACTGTCACAGCCTTAGGTAAATCTACCCGCATATTCTGATATTCCTCACGGCTTTCTTCAGCCTCGGAGGCTGGCAAGAAAGACTTGATTTTTTCGATATCAAAACCGCGGTAACCTTGAATCAACTCGGCCGCAAGCTCTACGGGATACTGCAATCTCACACAACCCGAACTTTCCAATCGTCTTGCATTCGCAAACAGATGTCTTTCGTTCGTATCATGCATGTAAATATCCAGCGGATTGATCTTATTCGGATTGCCATATTCGAACAATGGGAACTTCAACACACCCAAGGTTGAATTATATCCTGGCTGTTGAACTAACCAATAAGGTGTATTCGAGTTTGGCTTGAAGTCATCAAAATCAACTTCAGATTCATCTACATACTGAGCCAAGCGTTTAATCACATAACGATCAGTTACAGGATCCCAAACTCTTTCATCGCTCCAGCTAGTTGCAATTCTAAAGTTATTATCTCGAAGCCAATTTGGATTCTGCTTGATCAAAGGTAATTTTGCACGATAAGCCATGCCCGCAGGCACAGTCCAAGTCGGATTCAATAGAACATGACTAATTACCTGAGTCTGTGAAGGCGTTTTCTTATCGTCCTCGCCATTCAAACGACCATTCACTGTTCTGAATGACATCTGAACACGACCACCAGTGAATAACTTAAATTCTGAAAAACCTAAATTGATAAAAATATAACGGTCTTCCGAACCCACCGGCAACCAACGTAAGCGCTCTAGGTTTGCTTCAATTTGCTGAATGCGTTTGTCGAAAGTCACATTCAATTTACCTAAAGTCAACGCTGTCACCTTACCCGGCAAAGCATTCATCGAATTGTAATTCTTTAAAACCGCCTCAAGTTCAGCGTCGTAAACATCAGATCCTAAAGTGACTTTATACCCAAAATCAAAAAGTCGCTCGCGAAGCGCAGGAATTCCCGAGTCTTTCTTTCCAAGAACCAAAGCAGATTCAGTGACTTTTAAATTTGAGCCACGTCCAGCCGCCTTCAAGCCTCGAAGCTGAGCCAAATTAGCCTTCAACTGCTTATATTGAACATGAGTTGGTTCAATGCTTGCCATGTACTGGCGAAGTCCTAAAGCTCCAGAATTGAGAGCGCGAATGACTCCCTGAATATCCTTAAATTCTTTTTTGTCATAACGGAAGCTCTCGTCAACTTGCGAACCTACTAAGCGACCTGAAGATACATGCATTGCATATCTTAAAGCACCTGCTGTCGCCAAAGAATGGAAGCGATAAGCATCACGAATATTACCGTCTGCATACAAAGATTCAATTTCAGAACCCCAATAATCATCAGGGTTCAAGCCTTGAGCTTTAGCCGCACGAAGAAGAGACCGCAACTCGCGAGCGGTTTCGGTCGCCCGTCCATTTTCGACTAAGATGTTTAAAGAAACACTTCCCGCTACTGCGTCCTTGGCACTTGAGGACACCTCATTGGCGTAAGTTGCAGAACTAGAACCAATAACATCTTGCTCGGGCCGCACAGGGACGGGCGCCGGAGTCACTGGTTGAGCCGGTGGCGTAGGCTGTGTCGGTTGAACTACAACTGGCGGCTGCGTAACAACTGGCGGCTGCTGCGGCTGAGTTGGCTGAGCCGGAGGCGTTGGTTTTACTGGTGGCTGAGTTGGTGTCGGCGTTGGTGCAGGAGTCGCCCCTGCAATCAATCCTTTACCTTGTGCAGAAGCTGTCAACACGCGTATGATTTCTGATTCACCCTTATCGAAGAGCTGAGCCAATCCTTTGAAGCTATCAAAAAACTTTCCATTTTGCCGGACTTGAATTTCATCTAACTGCTTAAAGACCGTATAAGTTAGCATGTACTCTAAAGTGATATTTGGTGAGCTGCTTTTTAAGAAGTTCTGCAAATAAGCTAAGTTTGCATCAAGGTTAGCACCCTTAGATCGACCTTCTTTAATAAAATCAAAAGCCATTTTGACCATTTGACGATCAAGCACATTGTTGCGATAAAAAATAGATCGATTACCCCGATGCGAATAAACAATCCGAATAGGATCTGTCGGAAACGCCAGATCAGGGCGTCCCGGAGGTTTAAGAGTCTTATATCCCTCGAAGTTACTTGCAAAACACTGTGGTTCTACGCTTAAACACATCGAAGCAGCTTCGACAGCTTGAACGTATGTAAGGTTTTGAGCCAGTAGCATAACTATCACCGACCATTTTTTCATAAAGACTCCTTCAGATCATTTCGATACAAAATGAATGCCACGTCAGATCGAATTAATCGCTTCACAGCCCCTAAAAGCGTAAAAAAACCCTTCGCTGTGACAACGAAGGGCATCCACATTTTTAACGCTTTAAAGCCTCAAAAAAACTATCGATTTTCTAAAATCACCTTTGTAAAAAGCTCTTTGTTTTCTCGTGCGCGAGTGACCGCATCAATTTGCTCTTTTTGGAAGAGCTTATTATAGAGCTCAGATAAAAGGCCCCGACTCTGGCTTCTTTTTTCTGCAATGGACTCAAATTTCGCATTCATCGAAGTTGTTTCCGTAGAAGATGGAACGCCATACCCAATTGCTACCATTTTGGCGGGAGTAACCAATTCGCCTTTTATCTCAAAAAAACCACTCTGAAGCGCCAATATCTTTTTAACTGCATCTGTGATTTCTTGTGAAAGATTGTCATTTTTAATCACGTTCATAATAAAAGACTGAAGAGACGCCTCGCTGGTACGCTCCGCCTGAGACTCTAACAGTAAAAACGCCGCCGCATATTTAGTTCTTAATGACTTCTCCGCTGGCAAAAATTTATGGAACAAATAACGCCGAACTAATGGAGACTGCTCAATCCAGTCTTCAAGATCACGAGCTTCAGACACTTTAGTATAAAGAGAAACTGTCTCTAAAGCCTTCTCTAAATGCTCTTGATGGGAAATAAATAAATACCCGTTCTGCGCAGCCCAATCCCTGTTATCCAAGAAATCATCATCCAACATCTTGACGTAATTCAAGACATCTCTCATTCCATAAGGAGTCTGAGCCGATTCGTTCATCAATTCTGGCCTTAAAGTAGCAGAGCGAAGAAGATTCATACTCTCGACGGCGCAGTTATTAGAGAAAAAGTAGTATTGGCCATTGTATGACCAATGAGTTTCAATCGAACGCTCCAAAAATCTTTCCACCTCGTCACGAGTCAAATTCAATGGATAGCTCTGTAAATCTCGAAGTTCTGTTTTATTATATTCTTCAATCACCTGGGCAAAAGGGATAAAAAACAACCGAGATGGATAGTCACCACCGATACCCGCTAAATTACTGATTTCCGGTGTATTCACAAAAGCTCTAAATGAAAGCACAATGTGGTATTGAATATCCTTTAAGCAATCCGGACCAACAACTTTACGTTGAGGTGCACACATCACCAGCCTAAACATAGAATGTCCAAACTTCGCAGACAATCCATCACCACGGCTAGCTAACAAATAGTGAACTTGATAAAGACGCTTTTTATCAATTCCCACCAATGCTTTAGAGGCTGAATTAAACTGAGGATTCACGATCTTTAAACTTTCCGAGCAGTCGGCAACTGGAAAGGGCCGATATTGAAAATGGGTCACTAAAAGTCTATTCATCGTTGGCTTTCGACATTGAAACTCTGAATCCGTAAGAAAGGCTTCCATATTGACAGCAAACATCTCTGCCGAGCTTCGCAGCTCGTAGGAATCCAAACTTCTAAGAGTAAATGAAGTCTCGCTGATACGACGACCCTCGCCATGAATATTCAAAAACCAGCCGCCAACTTCCAAGAACTCGGGAGTTGTTGATAACGTGGACTTGATTTTTAAAAGTGGATAACAATCATCTGGAACCTTATCATCACGACTGTGAGTATTGCCACCATACCAGGTTTGACACCAGCTGATTCGCGATGCTTTTTCAGGATCATGTATATTTAAAAAGTCATATAGATGAGTCCACTCGTGGATCAACATCTTCTTTAACATCAAAGGATTATTTAAATACTTCTTATTGATAAACATTTCGCCCTTACGGTTCGAAGATCCACCAATATGTTCTGCTTCTTCTTTAACAGTGATTTTATAAATTTGAGTCTTCCGAGGTAAGTGCGTCTTCAAGGCCGCCAGCATTTTGGGAGGCATTGTGGCCTCGACATCCTTTTGGGCTCTATACATCAAACCTCGCTCTTCAGCGGACAGATCTGCGTTCTCCATTAAATTAATAGGCAAGGCAGTGAAGATCCCTTCAGCCTGGGCACAGAATCCTACTAATAATATAGATAAAAACCAAAAGCCTGCATTTTTCATAAGTTAGTCCTTAAAACCAATGATTGCAAAAGCAGGTCCACTGTTTCCAAATTCCTTCACGTTCTTAGCCCCTCTAAAACGAGCAGTGACGAACAAGACTTTTACAGAGGCTACAAAAAATGTCACTCTCCCAGCCATTTCACTAAAACCTCTGTCTCAATTTGAATCTATTGTATTTAAGCCTGAAATCCTTGGCCCGGACATTGCTCAATGGGTCTGCGTACTGTTTTTAAATTTGAAAGTTTTTAATTTTAACTAAAAGAGGTGTTTATGAAAAAGAGTCTAATCCTAATCGCAATTCTTATGTCTTCTCAGACTTTCGCATTCGAAAGCTCTAACAACAAAGACAAAGATACTCAAGCCACAGTAACTGAAGAAAAGAAAAGCAAAGGCATCAGCAGTTCTTCGGGCTCTTTATACACTGAAGTTGAGTGTGATATGAGCGATTACACTTGCTACCGAATTATTTTGGATTTGGGGCGCCAAGAAGCTATTGCTCACATTATCGATGGTGGTGATGTTGGCCACAGAACTACTCTTTTAAATCAAGCCATCGAAGCCTATCGAAAAGTAAATCCTGCTGCTGAAGTTATGAGTGACGAAGAAGTCATCTATCTTTTGGCTACATCTAAATAATTCTAATCGAGGTCAAAATGTTTAAGAAAATACTTTTAACAATGGCCAGCTTATTTTTAAGCACTCAGGCCATGGCTTATATCACAGCAACTTATGGTAACAATGGGACTGATGCATACACTCGTACGCATATCCTTATCGTTGGTAAAGGTAACGAACTCTCGACTCTTTTACAAACAACTGCGGCAGCAAAAGCCAAGAAGTACGCAGAGCTTTTCCCGAACGAACAGGTCTATTTGATTTCTGTTAACGAAACTGGAAAAGACGACAACTTAGAACTTCTTTCTAAGTATGGCTTCCGCAACGTCACAGAAAAAAGAAGCTGGAACTTTGACAGCTCTGATGTTTTCAAAGAGATGAGCCAGTTCAAGAAAATCGCTTCGGTAGATATTTTTTCTCATAGCGTGGCTTATTACGGAGTTATCCTTGATGGAAAACTAAATCGTATGGACCCTAAAAAGGACGGTTACGAAAAGCTTGCTCCTAACTTCACTCCAGATGCTTACGCAGTTCTACATGGTTGTAACTCGGGTCAGTTCTTAGCTCCGATTCTATCACACCAATGGAATATCCCTGTTGCTGGATCATTTACTTCAACAGACTTCCAACGTTTGCATGAAAACGGCAGCTGGTACTTTGACGATGGTCGTAAACCATCAGAGGGCTCATTCGTATCAACAAACAAAAAGTCGTACCAAAGAAACGAACTTTGTGTTGAGGGCGCTTGCCGTCGCTTGACTCCAGACAACCACCCATACAACGGTTACTGGGGTGACTTCGAAGGTGGCGGACTTGGTTTCTTTAAGTTCTTCTGCTTAAAGAACTCAATGGAAGATTGTCAAAAAGGTATGGCACGTGCAGCGATCGCTCATGTCTCGAATCTGCCGATCACCAAAAACAGCAGCTTCGAAGATTATGAAAAAGTTGTGTTTGATATCCTTTGCCCAATCTCTGCGAAAAAAGATCTACGTGGTGAGTGTATCGCGGGTCTTAGAAACGCAGCTGCAACAGGTGGAACTTACGACTCTTTTGGTGGAAAATCACTACAGTGTGACTTCAAAGGTTGTAAAGCTAAGTTTAAGTGCGAAAGAATTCCGATCATTGACTTGTTGAAAGAAAAATCATGCACAGTTATCAACTTGCGTGAAAGCTCAAAAACAACAACTCAAGTAGAAGAGTACAAAGCCTACATCCGTGGTTGGAAACTTCTTCAAGCTCAGAAGTAGTTCGAAACTAAAAGTAAAAAGCCGATCCCAACAAGGATCGGCTTTTTTTATGGCAGAATCGAATTTACAAATTCCTCGGAAGAAAAACTACGCAGATCCTGAATGCGCTCGCCCACACCGATCAACTTAATTGGAATTTGAAGCTCATGAGCAAGTCCTACCGCGACTCCCCCCTTAGCAGTTCCATCCATTTTAGTCAGAACCGCCCCCGTCAATTGCAATGCTGCGTGATATTCTTTTGCTTGCAACAAGGCATTTTGACCAGAGTTCGCATCCAAGACAATCAAAGTTTCATGAGGAGCCGATTCAATTACCTTGGTCATCACTCTTTTCATTTTTTTAAGCTCTTCCATTAAATTTGCCTGAGTATGCAAACGACCTGCGGTATCCACGATAACCACGTCGTAATTTTGGGCTTTGGCCTTTGCCACAGCATCAAATGCTACAGCAGATGGATCCGTAACACCTTCTGGAGAAAATATCTCGACCTGAGCTCGCTCGGTCCAAACTTTCAACTGCCCACCTGCCGCTGCTCGGAACGTATCCCCCGCGGCAACCAGAACTTTTTTACCAGCCTTCGCCAGCTGAGCTGAAATTTTACCAATCGACGTCGTCTTTCCTGCCCCATTGACTCCAACGATCATCAAAACCGTGGGACCGCTTGCTGCAAATTTGATTTTGTGAAGAATATCGTTTTCCGGAGACAGCAACGACACTTCCGAGTCTTTAAATATTTTGATCATTTCATTTTTGATCGCAGCACGCACAGCTTCGTAATCTGATTTTTCTTTTCTAGACAAATCTTCTAAAACGGCCATTAATTGCTGTACAGTTTTAGGACCTAAATCGCTTGTATAAAGAACTTCTTCGATGTCCTCTAGGTGGGCTTTAACTTCAGCACTATCACTGAAGAAATTGCGAATTCGACCAAAAAGATTTTCCTCTGTTTTTTTAAGAGCCGCCTTCAAATCAACGTCAGCCCCAGAAGCTTCAGCAACTTCCACAATCGCCTTTGAATCAACCGTCGCTTCCAATGTATTTTTAGAAGCCGTCACAGATGCTGGCGCATCCTTTTTCGTTTCCGTCAATGTTCCTGCAGGCTTTGTCTTTTTTGTCTGAGATACAAATAGGACTCCCAACAATACCGTCATCAAAAGAACTACAAAACCAACCAGGTACATCATTGCATCGCCATGAGCTTCAGACATAATCTCTCCAAATAAAAAATCCTTGGTACTTGTATACCAAGGATTTTTAGCTGTCTAGCTGTGCAGCGCACAGCTTTTCGCCTGGCGGCTGCTGTCTAGCTGTGCAGCGCACAGCTTTTCGCCTGACGGCAGTCTAGCTGCTGGCCGGGCTTTTCGCCTGGCGGCTGATTAGCGGTAGTCTTGCAATGAAACGGATACCATTGTTGATACACCGCGCTCTTGCATTGTGACTCCGTAAAGCTTTCCAGCAACTTCCATCGTGTGTTTGTTGTGCGTAACTACGATGATTTGCGAACGTTTAGCCATTTCACGAACTAGATCGTTGAAACGGAATACGTTGGCATCATCAAGAGGAGCATCAACCTCATCCAGCAAGCAATATGGTGATGGTTTCACCAAGAAGATCGAGAAGATCAACGCAACAGCTGTTAGAGCCTTTTCTCCACCCGACATCAAAGAGACGTTCTGCATCTTCTTACCCGGCGGCTTCGCAATGATATCGATACCCATTTCTTGCTTCTCTGGATCTTCAATCAAGGCCAAATGAGCCTCTCCGCCCCCAAATAGAACTGGGAATACGCGAGTAAAGCGATCATTCACAAGATCAAAAGTCTCTTTAAAGCGCTTAGAACAGATACGATTGATACGATCAATCACTTTGCGTAATTGCTCTTTAGCTTCCGTCAAGTCAGCGTGCTGCTTGTTCAAGAACTCATAGCGCTGAGCAGTTTCTTCGTACTCTTCGATCGCCGACAAGTTAACTTCGCCAATTTTTGAAAGCTTCTCGCGAAGATCTTTCAGCTGAGTATCAGCTTCTGCCAAGTTTCCTTCGCGTGCTGCATACTTCTCGGCCACCTCAGGCAATAGAAGCATATAGCGTTCCCGAACTTGCTCGATCAAATAGCCTTCCTTCATACGCGCTTGCTCAAGTTTTAATTGGGCATCATTCATTTTAGTTTGACGCTCGTTGCGCGCTCTTTGGGAAGCCATCGAAGCCTCTTCCATCTCGCGCACTGTTTCCGCCATCACTTCGTACTCGTTCTTCGCTGAAGAAACTTGAGCTTTCAAAGTCTCAACTTCAGTCAAAGCACGTTCAAATTCAATTTTCTTTTCTTCAAGCGCCAGTTGGGACTCTGTCATCTGCGAAGAATAGCCCTCAGCTTCCTCACTCATTCGAGTCAACTGCGCATTCAATTCATTCAATGATCTATTGACCATTTCTAACTGACGTAAAACACCTTGATATTCTTGGTTTTTCGAAGCGGAATTAGCTCGCAGCTCGGCCACTTCATTTTGAAGACCATCAAAACCATTTTGGAAAGATTTAAGCTCTACAGTCAAAGCTTCGACCGCGGATTCAAGTTCTACTTTTTTCTCGCGAGTTTCAAAGAGAGCTTGATTTAGCTCTTCAAGCTTTTGCTCTGCTTGTTCTACTTGCTCAGTTAAACGACGAGCCTCACGCTCTTGGCGCTCGACCGCGTTTTGCGCATTTTGAACTTCCGTTTCAGCACGCTCTAAGTCTTTACGTAGCTCAGTAACCTTGATTTCTTGCTCGACCTTGCGTTTTTGAGCACCCTCGAAATCGTTTAATACGTTTTCAAGCTGCTCTTCGGTTTTCTTAAGAGCAGCGCTCGCCAATGCCAACTTGCCAGCAAGCTCGTCTTTTTTAGCCGATAATTCTTTAATTTCACGACGACGCTTTAACATTCCAGAATCTGCACTCTCTGCAGAGCCTCCTGTCAAAACTCCGTCGGCAGTCAAAGTATCACCATCTAAAGTGACAAATGTCCAACCTGCATACTGTGGACGAAGAGCTAAAGCCGTGCGAATAGAGTCAACAACAGCAACACCGTCTAAAAGATGTGCTACTGTTTTTTCAAATTTTTCAGAAGAACGAACCACATCTTTAAGAATAGCAACGATACCATCGTGCCCCTGAGGCGCCGCCGATCTTTGGATAAAACTTGATGAACTTTCAGAAGAAATAAACGAACTGCGTCCCGTTTTATTCTCTTTAAGGTGATCAACCGCTTCCAATGCCATTGACGAGTCCGTCGACAAAAGCATCTGTAAGCGAGAACCTAAAGCAGCTTCCATCGCGACTTCAAAATCAGCAGGCACTTCGACAACTTCAGAAACAGGCTGGAAGTAAGAAGAAACCGATCCATCAGCATGAAGCTGTTCGGCCTTTACCTTCTGCCATAACATTACCTGTTTCACGCCCTCTTGGAATCCCTCAAAACTATTTTGAAGATTCTCAAGACCATAAAGCCGCCCTGTCACTTCATTTAACTGATCCTTGAACGACTCGACTTCAGACTTTTTCGTCTCAACTGAATCCGTCAAAATGCGTTTGTTTGCTTCGAAAGACTCTACATCGCTGGAAAGATCCAATTGCAACTGACGTTCTTTATCCAACTCATTAGTAATTTTTTTGCGACGAGACTCAAACTCTACTTGTTTCTCGCGAAGTTCCGCCAAAACCATTTCTTCGTTATTGGCGCGCTCTTGAAGATCAGAAATATTTGCATTCAAAGAGTTCACACGAGCATCTAACGAAGACTCTGTTTGCCCGATCGCAAAAAGTTCACGACGCTTGTCGGTCAACTCAACGTCAACCTCTTGAATGCGTGAACTGCCCTTTTGATAAATTTCATTCTTTTCATTGTAAGCAGCTGTCAACGACTCGGCTTCTTCTTGAAGCTCGGTCACCTGATCTTGCAATTGCACCTGATCACGTAAAAGCAATTCTTGTCGAGCTTGCTGCTCTTGTAGAATTGTCCCGGTCATTTGCTCATTGCGACGAGCCTGTTCAATTTCAAAGCGAAGCTCTTGGATTTCCATTTCCTGCTTTTGCAAGCCCTGTTGGCGATCCATAAAGTTCTGCTGAAGAGTCTCAACAGTTTTTTCTTTTTCAAGAATTTGCAGTTTCAAAACTTCCAGCTGACCATGCAAAGTCGATAGGTTTGTTTCGCCTTCAACTTCCATACTCTGAGCTTCGTCAAAAATTCTTTGCGCTTCGTCTGCAGCTCGTTTTAATTCCACGTACTGAGCCGAAGAAACCCATAAATCTAAATCTTCGATTTGTTGTTTAATATTTCGGTAGCGCTCTGCGCGCTGTGCCTGCCGTTGCAAAGAATCAATCTGGCGCTTTAATTCACCAATAATGTCTTGCAATCGAAGAAGGTTTTGATCAGTAGACTGAAGTTTCCTTTGAGATTCTTTTTTACGCGCCTTGAACTTCGTAATACCTGCGGCTTCTTCGATAAGCATACGACGATCTTCAGGCTTTGAGGTAATAATCTTACCGATCATACCCTGTGCAATAATAGAGAAGCCTTTAGATCCAGCCCCTGTATCCATGAAGACTTCTTGAACGTCTTTTAAACGAGCAGGCTCTTTATTTACGAAGTACTCCCCTTCGCCATTTCTGTAAAGACGACGAGTGACCATAATTTCAGAGTGCTTAAGATATTTAGCAGGGAAAGGACCACCATCATTTTCAAGAGTCAAAGAGACTTCGCACATACCTAATGGCGCATACCCCTCGGCACCTGCAAAGATAACATCGGTCATCGTCGATCCACGAAGGTCTTTCGCGGACATCTCACCCATGACCCACATCAATGCATCTACGATATTCGATTTTCCGCAGCCGTTAGGACCAACGATCCCCGTAATACCTGCGTCAAAATGAATAACTGTACGATCTTTAAAAGACTTAAATCCGACGAGTTCAATCTTTTTGATTCTCAAAGCAATCCCCTCTTCATCACTGTAAGAAGCCTGATGAAACCTAAGGTGTTAATGTCCCTAGACCTTGGTCCTATGTCAATCATAGGTATGTAATTGAGGAAAAAGCAGGCAATGACACGGCGACTAATGCATAAGTTTTAAGCGATTATCTGAAGCATTGCGCAAAGTAAAGTCTTAGCTTCAAATCATATCAAACTGAAACAAATTTATTGCAAGTGACAGTTGTCAAATGTTGGCGTGCCGTTCGGGAACAGAATTAGTCGAGAAACTCTCAAGAGTCCAGTCTTCCGTGCCGAAGAGATTCATTGCGGAGCTGAACCATGGATATGAAACGTTTTTTTGGACTCAATAAAAAGCTGCTAAAGAATCAACGGGGTAACACCATATTGCTTGCATTGGTAAGCACTGTGGCGACATCGATGAGCGTTTACTACCTAGCAGATTATGTTATTAAACAACGCTCTCAGGTTAAAAAAACCGGCAGTGTCCTGACCACGAAGCTAGCCCTCCATTCTCTCGCCGATTACGTCGTCTTTGGAGTTCGTCAAAAATACTGCTTTAACTCGACACTTTTACCTGATGCAAACTGCAATCTACAACACTCTGCCAGCGTCGAACGTCTTATCATGTCTACAGAACAAGAGAGCTTCATTAAAGAACTTATTGCCACTGGAAAAAGTGTTGGACCAGTAGATGCCTCAAATATCTCTCTGTCTAAAATAGAAATCGACGTCAACCTGGCATCCATGACATCTGTCCACCCATTATTTAAAATCTTTAGCCGCCTCAATAAGGACGAATTCGACCGGGCCCGAGTCATCTTAACTAGAGACAACCGTGCCTTTTTACCACGAGCTGGCCGTGAAGTTTTCATCAACATGGAAGTCTATCTGGAAAGACCAGGCTCTAACGAGCCGGCTCAGCTAGGTGGAAAATTCGTGACGATCAACTCGAGTATTTCCATACACCCACGCGAAGTGGGATCATTTGCTTTAGTCGCAGCCTCCGATCTATACCTCAGTAAGCCTTGGAATGAAACTCTTCCAAAAGGAAGTATTGGTTTTCATAACTTCAAATCTAAAGATGAATTAGGCAACAGCCCGGGCTTAATCTTTACGAGCCCCGTTTTTGTTAATGGCGATATTCACCTCCCTTACGTCTCGGATAAAGAAGGTGGCGCCCTTGCCAATACGAAGTCTTATACAGGTGTCACCTTTGCCGAACGAGTCGTGCTTGGTAATGGCTGGGTTCTTTCAAATGGTGAAAAATTCTCGCCGAAAGTCGCTGGTGCCACTGGATATGTCAACTGGAGTGATCACTTACTTTTCGGGGGCTTTTTAAAAGGGATCGAAAACGATGGCGCTAAAGATATAGGTTTGGACTATTTTGCTAAAATTGCATCTGCTTCCGCACCTAACTTGACTCTATATAAACAGTGTATCGAACGTAATATTAAACAGTCCGAACTTAAATACTTAAAGGATTCAAAACTTTGGGGATCTTTTGAGTGGAATCCGGGCTTCTATACAGAACAAAAGTTCCGCAATATGCGCTTGTCATTAATTTATCCGGGAGAATATCTTCAGCAGGAAGGGAACTTCGGGCCTGCAAATACAAGCAACTGGGGTAAAGGGACATTCAATCGAACTTCCGGAAAAGACCGTGATGGAATCATGGAACTAACGATGATCTTAGGAAGCAGAACCGTGACCTTTAAAATGCCAAAAAATGGCACGGTTGAATTGAAAGCAGACGTCAATTTTCCGGCGGTTGCTAATGACTTAAAGAACAAAGTGACCTCAGCAAAGGCCTCGGTAACTGATTTACAAAACGACATAAAAAATCTTCAAGACACTCTGGATAATCAATACGACAAAAGAAAAGATCTTGAAGACAAGATATCGGATTACGAAAACGATCTAGCAGATCTTCAAGCCGACTATAAAAAAGAAACAGACCAAGACAAGAAAAACTTAATCAAAGTTGACATCGATCGGCTAAAAGCCAAAATTCAGGCAGTTGAAACGCAAGTGGATGCTACGAACATCAGCATTAACAACACGAAGAAATCAATCAATGATAAAAACGCTCAGCTTGCAACTGCCGAGACAAATCTTGCTGCTGCTGAAAAAGCACAGAAAGACTATCAATACAAAGTCGACAACCCGCCAGAGTTCACGATCACCACCGAGACTTCCAAATGGGATCGCCAAAACACAATTCTAAAAGTCGAGTACGACAACGTTGGCTCGATGATAGACTCCAATGGAAAACCAGTTCCGCCAAGCATTGGCGTTCAGGCATATGATCTTTCATACAATAAGTACACGTCACTTTTGGACCCTCCAAATCCAAAACTTAAACAATATATCAATTTCACAATGCAAAACGAAAATACCGCGAATCCTTACCTGCGAGTTTGGCAAAACCTTAGCAATACGTCGCTAAACGGAACAGAACCTCCACCAGCTACAGAACCTGCTAATATTGACTTAGCAACTCTGGACCAACAATGCGAACAGCTACGAAATGCAATGAGCTCGCAGTCTTTTGGCGGTGCGGGCTGGGATGCAGATTTCTCTAAGACGACTCGCCACTCTTGGAACTTCGCCGGACTTGATACATCAACGGCAGGTCAAGATCCTGTCGTCAACACCCTAATAATGGATAGTGCAAATTCGTTATTGGGAAATAACCCCAAGTTCCTTGTTCATTCGATCGTAGGTCAATGTATTATCAAATCGACTGCAAACTTCGTAAGTGGTTTCCTAAGCTGCGATGAATTGATCATCGAAGACCGTGGCACTCCATTACGGATTATCGCCAGTATCATTACTGGAAAAGTCAGCATTCATCCAAATGCTTTCAAGTCAGGTATTCGCTGGTCGACAATTTACCATCCTCAGGCGACTCAAGAACTACGAAACGCGAGAATTTTAAAACGTGGAGGTGGCGGAGCCTGCACCGGCTTCAGTCAGCCAATTTGGCATCCGATCCCTTCGATCATCGAAACATCGGATCGCTATGCGTGTAATGCCATCTCACTGCGCGCTAAAGCGAATCCCTTCCAGTGGACTTCTGTTGATCCAGACTGTGGTCTTCTACCTGGAGCAACCAACACTTCTTGTAAAAAACGTGCAATGCGCTTCTTCGTTGTCGAGCATTCACGTGAGGCAGGTCTATAATGAAAACTTCAATGATTAAAAACAACCTGGGTTTAACTATCGTCGAAGTTCTTGTGGGACTGGGAATCGCCGTTACTGCGGGCTCTGCTGTGACGATGGGGCTGATCCAGGCGCAGAACCAAACGAAAAAAACGACCGAGACCGATGTCACGGACAAACAGATCTTGGAAATTGCCGAAAATATTCGAATTGCACCAGAAACATATCAAGTGACCTTCGATTATACCGGCGATGCGGCCGACAGACTTTTAAATCCGACCAGCTTGCCAATGGCCTGGGATAAAAATAAATCCGTCCCCGTTGCCGAGTGCCCCGATTGCCCAGGACGCTATGGATATATTGTTCAACCTTTTGAAAACTATCGTGGTCTTTATTTAGTGACACTTCGGCTTACCCATAAAAGCTGGAAAGACACTTATCGAGAACACCAATTCGTTGTGAGCCCAAAATGAAGAACAACTTTTCTCGTTTCATAAAAAACAATAAAGGTTTGACTCTGGTCGAAGTATCCATTGCGGTGGGCCTAAGCGCCCTGGCGTTGTATATGATGTCAGCCAGTCAAATAAATCTGACCAAAGAAACAAAAACTCTCGAAGCCAAAATCGAAGATCGAACATCGCAAACAATCGCTGAACGGATGCTGATCTACGACTTAAACAATTTGGATGTCATCTTTAACAACATCACCTTAAAGGATGATAGTGGTAACGAATTTTTCGATTACTACTCGGACATTCCTAGCAATCTTGTGCCAGGTACAAAATCACGCAAATATACAATGAATTTAGGGTCTGGCAAAAAAGAAATTATGTTCGTTACCGGAGACAATTCAACAGGTGGATCGATTGTTATCGACCCTGTGGCCGCTTACGATGTTGGCCCCACTCCCGCCGATTTCAACCAAGCTGCAACCTTAACCTTTATATCGTTAAACAAAGACAACATCATAAAGAAATCTCGTCCCAACCTTTGGAGAGACGGACAGATTATTCTTTTAGACACTCCGGCTAAGTTGCGTCCGGTAGCTGCTGATGGCAGCATCGACCTCGGCATCCCTGGACGCTCTTCATCTTTTGCAGGAGTTGTCTCGGGACAAAACGTTCTACAAAACTCTTTTATTCTAAGTTTATTTAAGTCGAATCATCCTGAGACAGGCCAAGCTCTTAATACTGCTGATCTTTTCCTAAGAACCCTAGGTTCTATGGGGGGCGGCCTACCTTTAACTCGTCTTCATGGAGTTAAAGTGGTTAAATATTACATAGAGAAAATGGACAAGGTCGATGATCCGACTCAATTTCGACTTATGCGCACAGTTTACTCGAATGGTAAATTTGGCGAACCGTTCATGGTTCTTGACGGCTTGACATCCGTTGAGTTTAGCCGGGCTTCGGTAACACAAAAGCTTATCGCCTTTAAGTTTGTGATGCCGAAGAAAGATTATAGCAAAAGATAGTTAATGTTCTTATTAGGGGGAATGATGAGAACTTTTATTCAAAAAAAATTATGGACCTATTCTGTCTTGGCAATAGCCCAGACATGGTCATTAAATGCCTTCTCGGCAGACAGTAACGATGAAGTTAAACTCTTCGTCACCTCCTCGAGCGCCGGCGAATCAGCTGGAAGTATTCCCGCAGCGGGCGCTATCACGCGTACTGGAAATACAGATCTCATCGTGAAGATCCGTAACTCTTGCTTCGGAACCAACCTGCGAGGTGTCGGTAATCCCGTCGCTCCAAGTTCAATTATTACGACAAATGTGACACTGAATGTGGGAGGCACCGACATCCCTCTTCGTGTTGAATATCCCGCAGAGCTAGTCACTGCCGCAGGAATGAACACAGCTACCTTAACTGAAATGAATGCCTCGAAGTACTCGATTCCCGGTGGCGGTAAAGCAGCCATCAGCGGAAATACAATTCAGTTAAACGTACCCGTTAAGTCTGTACTGACCATCGATCCAAATGGTCAATATATTCAACCCAAATCGAAAGTCTTTATTAAAAGCTACTCATTCAACCAAACCGTCACTGTCTGCGGCGGGCCCGCTATCTATGGCGCTTACGGCCACTCTTCGCATAATGCGACTTATGCCTGCGGCGATTACATGGGTAAAAATGGCGCCCTTTCAGCTTCAATTGGTGGCCTCACGGTGGCCCCAGATCAATCAGCGATTGAAATTGCAGTGGCCTTTCCAGGTCAAACTGGATTTTGTGGATCTTATTGGTCGCCATTGATGCTCTTCACTAGTGATGAACGCCCAACTTTCACTAATATTTCACAGTTCCCGCTGAATCCAACGGGACGCACTCATTGGCCCGAGGCTGGATCTCCAGGCCACTTTATCGCCTTTGACCGCGACAAGAATGGTAAAATTGACAAAAAAGATGAACTGTTCGGAGACTCAGAAAACGTCGACAACGGCTTCATTGCGCTCAAAGAATTTGATTCGAACCGTGATGGTGTCGTGGATTCAAAAGACAAACGCTTCCATGAGCTAGTACTTTGGCAAGACTTAAACGGCGATGGTATCAGTCAAAAGAACGAAATGATCAAGCTAAGCAAAATGGTCAAAAGCGTTTCCTTAAAATATGAAGCTGGCCGACTCCGCCCGATAGGAGAGTACGCCGAAGAGCGAGAAGCCTCGGTAGCGGTCCTAAAATCGGGTAAAAAAGCCACGGTTGTGGACGTCTGGTTTTCACCAGCCCCCCTACAACTTTCTTCTCGATAAATTACGTATTTTTTTGATGACAGAAATAAGCAAAGAGCTTCATGATCCGCCTCATGAAGCTCTTTTTGTTTTTATTAGTCTTTATCGGTATAGGAACATTTTCCAACCCCTTGCTGGCCGCTGAACCTGACTGGTCAGTCGGGGCTCCAGTCCCTGTCAATGGCCGCCCTAATATTCATGCTTGGCCTGAAGGCACATTTGAAAACTATGTCACTGCCGGAAAACTTCACGCCCAAATTTATCCAGTTACGGTCACTGGAGCTCTTCCGCCTTACGCACCCTTAAAGAACTTTCTAGAAGAGCGCCAAAGCAATCCTCTTAAAGAGTTGTTTCGCCAACTAGGTCGAACGCTTTCAGGTTATAAGTCTTTCGATGACGTTCTTAAAAATCTAGGTCTTCACCCTTATCCTCAGGTTCAGGATACGGGTGTCTACGAGGTTCCTTATCCTGTCGATATTCGCCCTTCACACCGCATGGGAGTCGGACTCATTCATCGAGACGGTGCTACCGGATTCACCTTCAGTTGTGCCACCTGCCACAGCTCAAATCTATTTGGCAAAACCGTCTTAGGAATGACCAATCGCTTTCCAAGAGCTAACGAATTTTTTGTGCAAGTTAAAAAACTGACTCCCTTTGTAAATCCATGGCTGTTTCAAAAATCCACTGGAGCCACTGATGCAGAATTGGGTCTGATGAACCAGACTTTGAATAACCTTGAACGGGTCAATGTAAAAAGCCCAATCGTCCTAGGCTTGGACACCTCTTTGGCTCAGGTGGCACTGTCCTTAAATCGCAGAACTCCAGATGCATGGGCAACTCCCTCGCAGCGCTGGCAAAAAGCTCCGGCAAAAGATCCATTCTTAGACTCCAATCCAGCCGATTCTAAACCGGCTGTGTGGTGGAATCTCAAGTATAAAAATCGTTGGCTGAGCGATGGCAGCGTCCTTAGCGGCAATCCAATAGTCACAAATATTCTTTGGAATGAAATTGGGCGAGGCACCGATCTCAAATTATTAGACCAGTGGATCGAGCAAAACCAAAAAACCATCGACGAAATCACTTCGGCGGTATTTTCAATAGAGGCTCCTCGCATCACCGATTTTTTCAGTGAAGACCAAATTGACATCGCTGCGGCCCAAAGGGGCGAAAGCATATTCAATTTACGCTGTGCTAAATGCCACGGTCACTATGACAAAGCTTGGAGTCTTCCAGAAGCAAACCAGCTGACTAAAAAAGAGCAAATCAAGACCTATCAAGTTCGCTACAAGACTTCGACTCCTGTTGTGGACGTGGGAACAGATCCTTATCGCCGTCTAGGCATGAAATCGCTAGAGATTTTAAACCGCCTCGAAATCTCTAGAAAATACGGTGTACTAGTTCAAGCCCAAGAGGGATATGTTCCACCACCTTTAGTTGGTATCTGGGCGCGTTGGCCTTACTTCCATAACAACTCGATTCCGAATCTATGCGCTTTGTTAACCCCAGGCCCCCAACGGCCAAAAGTTTATTATGCCGGTGCTGCAAATGATCCAAAAACTGATTTTGACTTTGATTGCAACGGATATCCACTGGGTGCCAAAACCCCAAACAATTGGAAAAAAGACGTTCTTCGCTTTGATGCTCGCCGTAAAGGTATGAGTAATTTAGGTCACGACGAAACGATCTTTATCAAAGATGGTCGAGAGGTGCTGACGCCTCAAAACAAGAAAGATTTAATTCGCTTCCTGCAAACCCTGTAAGAGCTGGACCTTGATCTGCACTATTAAGAGACACGGTCTAGCAATAAATTAAGATTTGATTACATATTTAAATACGTTTTAATTTATGATTCAAGATTCCGATATAATTGTTGCCGATAATTGAGGAATCATATGACATCCAGCCTAAAAACGATCTTACTGTTTTATAGTGCGATCCTACTAACCAACGCCGTAGCAAGCTTCTTTTATTGGAGGCGTTCGAAAGACCCGATCGTTGGTTGGACGACCTGCATATGGTCTGGCGTGTTCATTAACTTCTTACTACAAGGTATATTTCAAGAGCCTGGATATCTTTTGTTGCTTGCTTTCTCGACTTATATTTTCGTTTCTTTTAGTTTACTAAAATTTGCCGAAAGCCTTTTTAAGTTTGAGTTCAACAAGAAGCCGTTATTATTTACGAGTCATGCATTCTTTATTTTAGGTCTTATAATTTGGGGATTTTCAAAAGAATTTATTCCCTCAGCCTATGCCATGGCAATCGGCGTTTCTCTTCCCATGTTTTTTACTTCGGTTTTAATATGGAATCACAATAAGCGAAACCATTTAGAACCCAAGATTTTGGCTATACTCATTTTCTTAAATGCATTGCATTTTTTAGACTATCCCCTTTTACGCTTTGAAGAAAACGGCGCCCATTTTGGTTACTCAGTGGCTCTATTTTTGAAGGTGTGTTTTGCAATCACATTTCCCATGGCCATCATTCGTGAAGTTAGTGCCGGCTATCAGGACCTATTAAAAAAAGAAGTAGAAAATCAAACTCGAGAACTAAAAAGTCTATCGGCGCAAAATTCGACATTATTGAATTTAGTCTGTCATGACCTTGCAACACCCGTTACCGTCTTAAATACCTCTGTCGGTGGGCTTCAAAAAGCCTGCGACAATTTTGACAAGGAACAGTTTAATAAATATTTAAGCCGAGTTGTCAAAGCAACAGAACATGTAGGAGAAATCTTAGAAAAAGTACGCAGTCTTCAGTCAGTAAGAAGCGGAAAAGAAAGTTTAAATCTAGAAGCGATTTCTCCGGGACCGTTAGTTCTTGAATCAATTGAAAATGCCAAACCATCCATCGAAGTAAAAAATTTACGGATCAAGTTCACGAACTTACTGGATGCAAACGACAAGATTATGGCAGACAAACTTTTACTGAAACATCAAGTCTTGGCCAATTTAATTTCAAACGCGATTAAATTTTCACTGACTGGAACAACAATCGAAATTCTACTAAGCAAAAAAACCGAGAAGGTGTGCATAGAAATTTCCGATCAGGGCATTGGAATTCCGCCCGGAATCCTAGGGCACCTCTTTGATTTTAATGTGCCTACATCTCGGCCCGGAACTATGAATGAAAAAGGGACAGGCTTCGGCCTGCCCCTAGTAAAAACGACCCTCGACTATATGGGTGCCGAGATTCAAGTTTCCAGTAAAGTAGTTTCTGCTGGCAATGAAATCAGCGGCAGCAAATTCACCATTTTACTAGATAAAGCTTCTTGATGCCAGTGAGTGAAAAGCTCATCAAATTTTGCAAAGATTTGATCCACAAGCAGAATCACCAGGGCTTCTTGTTCCTGGCTTAGGTTCAGTTCTGCAAAATCTAAATGAAGATCCTCTTCACCATCTTCAATCCAGCTTCCCATGGCATGAGACTGTTCGCCGTGATCGTGTTTCATTCCAAAATACGTTAAACGCTGATATAAATTCCGATCGACCAATTGAGGCCGCAAACGCTCGATAAACACCGTAAAAGCCGCCTCTAAGCATTCAATTATTGCTAAAACAATCGCAGGGTCTTTATAAGTCTGTATCAAGTGAGTTAGAAAATAGACCATATTTCTAGGCACGCGCTGCTCGTCGCTCCAAATTTTATAAAGAAAGCTTTGGGCGGAAGACGCTAAAAATCCCATTTCGGTAAGGTCATTCAGATACCACTGCCAATGCTCACTGTCTTCATCACAATGGTGATTGATGGCGTGCTCTAAGGGGGACTGAGGGTCCTTAAAACGTGCAAGCTCTAAGATATCCCGAAATCCCAACACGAAATAGCTCATGGCCGGAGCAAACGCCAAGACGTTTTCTTGAGGTGTTGCTTTAGACAGCCACTGACAGAATAAATGTTGATCTAAACCTGCTTTTTTTGAGTCTATTTTTTGTAAAATCGTGTTCATAATCCAAATAGAATCAAAATTTAGTTTAGAAACAAGTTATAGTTTTGTTATGAAATAAAAAAATCCTCCGTTCTTAGTTTAAACGGAGGACTTGAGACCTTTAATGTAGTTTGCGAGATGCCACTGCCGCTTTTGCCGCAGCTAATCGAGCAATCGGCACCCGGTACGGTGAGCACGACACATAATCTAAGCCCACTGCATGGAAGAACTGAATAGACTCTGGGTCTCCTCCGTGTTCTCCACAGACACCTGTCTTTAAATCAGGACGAGTCATTCGACCTTTTTCGACTCCAAGCTTAACCAAATAACCCACCCCCTCTTTATCAATAGAAACGAAAGGGTCCTTTGGTAAAATGCCCTGGGACACATAAGATCCCAGGAAACGTCCCGAATCATCGCGGGAAAGCCCCAATGTTGTTTGGGTCAAATCGTTTGTTCCAAAGCTAAAGAAGTCCGCATTATCTGCAATTTGATCAGCAGTCACCGCCGCCCGTGGAAGTTCGATCATCGTCCCAACGATGTAATCAAATTTCACGCCTTTTTCAGCTTTGACCTTTTCTACCGTCTTGATGGTTAGATCACGAAGCATCTCTAGCTCTTTATTCATCCCAACAAGTGGAATCATAATTTCAGGCTTTAGTTTCATTCCCTCTTGAACAAGCATCGTCGCGGCCTCCGCAATGGCACGCACTTGCATCACATAAATCTCGGGATAAGTGATCGCCAAGCGACAGCCACGATGTCCCAACATCGGATTGAACTCATGAAGATTGTTAATCTTCATCTTCAATTTTTCGACATCCAAGCTAAGTCTTTTTGCTAGTTCAATCGTTTCATTTTCCGAATGCGGAACAAATTCATGAAGTGGTGGATCCAATAGACGGATTGTCACTGGATGACCATCCATAATTTTAAACAAGTGGTAGAAATCTTCCCGCTGCATCGGTAAAAGTTTTGCCAATGCTTTCTCTCGCTCAACTTTATTTTCAGCAATAATCATTTCACGAACAGCGTCGATTCGATCAGCACCGAAGAACATATGCTCGGTACGGCACAAACCGATACCTTCTGCTCCGAAATTCTTCGCTGTTTGCGCATCCTTCGGAGTGTCGGCATTCGCACGAACACCTAAGCGGCGCTTAGAATCAGCTATTTTCATGATGCGCTCGAAGTCACCGTCTAATTGCGGTTCGATTGTGTCCACTTTACCTAAGAAGATTTCCCCAGTTCCGCCATCCAAAGTGATGATATCACCTTTCTTAAGAACGTAGCCTTTTACCTTCATAGTTTCATTGCGATAATCAACATCCACGTCACCACAACCAGCAACACAGCACTTGCCCATACCGCGCGCGACAACCGCGGCATGAGAAGTCATCCCACCTCGAGTCGTCAAAATACCCTGAGCCGCAACCATCCCCGCAATATCCTCCGGCGATGTTTCAATACGTACAAGAATTACCTTCTCGCCACGCTCTTTCCAGTCTACCGCCTCTTCAGGAGTAAAAACGATCTTACCATGCACTCCTCCTGGAGACGCCGGAAGACCTTTTGCCAGTAATTCTTTTTTAGCTTTAGGATCTAAAGTCGGATGAAGAAGCTGATCTAAGGCTGCTGGATCTAAACGTAGAAGCGCTTCGTCTTCAGTGATCAATTTCTCATCAATCATATCACAAGCAATTTTCAATGCCGCTTTTGCCGTGCGCTTCCCGTTACGGGTCTGCAACATCCACAAAGTATTGCGCTCGATAGTAAACTCAATATCTTGCATATCGCGATAGTGCGATTCAAGTTTTTTATAAATAGCAACAAGCTCGGCATAGGCTTTAGGCATCGCTTCTTCTAAAGACATCAGACCAGCTTTAGCGGCCGCAATTTTAGTGACCGGCTGAGGAGTACGAATTCCCGCAACAACATCTTCACCTTGGGCGTTGATTAAAAACTCTCCATAGAAGGCTTTCTCACCGGTACTTGGATCCCGAGTAAAGGCCACACCGGTTGCGGAGTCCTCTCCCATGTTCCCAAACACCATCGACTGCACGTTGACGGCGGTTCCCCAAGCCGCTGGGATGTCATGAAGTTCACGGTACGTGATTGCTCGCGGAGTGTTCCACGAATAAAAGACCGCAGAGATAGCTCCCCACAATTGCTCCCAAGGGTCCGTCGGAAATTGCTTACCTGTCGATTGCAAAACCATTTCTTTGAACTTCTTAACCAGAAGCTTCAAATCATCGACAGTCATTTCTGTATCAAGTTTATAGTGTTTTTCTTCCTTAAGATCTTCCAGTGTCACTTCCAATAGCGACGAGTTCATTCCCATCACAACATCAGAATACATCTGAATAAATCGACGGTAAGAATCCCAAGCAAATCGCGGGTTGTTCGAAGCTTTTGCCAAACCTTCGACAGTCTGGTCATTAAGACCTAAATTAAGAATCGTATCCATCATCCCCGGCATCGATGCACGAGCTCCAGAGCGAACGGAGAACAACAAAGGATTCGCAACATCACCAAATTTTTTACCAATTTTTTGCTCGACTCGAGCCATTGCCTTCTTCACTTCTGGATGAACCCAGTCCGGTAAACTTCCACCGTTTTCATAGAAGTGCGTGCAAATCTCGGTAGAAATTGTAAAGCCCGGAGGAACTGGAAGCCCAAGCTGAGTCATCTCGGCCAAGTTCGCCCCTTTACCACCTAAAGAGTTCTTCATGCTGGCATTACCTTCAGCTTCACCAGCGGCAAAAAAGTAAACAAATTTATCTGGGCGAGCTGTTTTCGTGTTCGCAGCAGAGTTTGTTTGGGTATTCATAGATGTCTCCTTATTCACATGGACACGGATCTTAATATATGACTCAGTTAAACTATGGAGGCGCTGCAATATCAAGCAAAAAACATATCATCGGCATCGCAGAAAAGTGTTGAAATTACATGACTTTACAAGCCTTTTCAAAGAGCATGAACTCTAATTTGAGGCTTTCATGAGTGAACTATATCGACATTACAAAAATAAACCCTATCTGTTACACCGAACCGTCGTACATTCTGAAACACTTGAAGAGTTCGAGCTTTACGAGTCCTTGTACGACAACCCGGTCAGCAAGCATTGGATTCGTCCTAAAAAAATGTTTCATGAAAATATCATTCACCAGGGCGAGGAGCTTCCCCGCTTTCAAAAAGTAAATGTTGATTTTATTGAACGCGAAACTTTATCAAATGCCGAGAAAGAGCGTATTTGCGATTTCTTTCAAAAAAACACCATCTTCAATGACTTCGATCGCAAAAAGTTCCTTTATCAATTGGAAACCAAATCTCGAGTCCATTGCACTATCGCCGAATACAAAGGCGACATTGTGGGCATCAAACTGGGTTATGTTTTGACGCCCTATAAGTTTTATTCCTGGATGGGGGGCGTCGCAATGGATTTCCGCAAAGGTGGCATTGCTAGCCAAATGATGGAAATTCAACACCGCTGGTGCAAAAAGCAAAACTTTCTTTTGATCGAAACTCGCACCCGTAATCAATTTCCCCAAATGATTGCGCTGAATTTAAAATACGGCTTCCAAATCGTGGGAGTAAAAATGGACGACAAAGGGGAACCTAAAATCCTTTTGGAAAAGAAGCTTTAATAAAAAAGGCAGCCTAGTGGCTGCCTTTTTTAACGACCTAAAAGTTCTTTAAGGCGTTTCGAACGTAGTTGTTCAAATCTGCAATTTTAATACGCTCTTGAGTCATCTTATCGCGGTGACGGATAGTCACCGCTTCGTCGTTGATTGTATCAAAATCGACAGTCACACAATAAGGAGTTCCAATTTCGTCCTGACGGCGATAGCGTTTTCCGATTGATTGTGCCTCATCATAGGTCACGTCAAATTCTTCAGCTAAGGCATCACGAACCTTGTCCGCGATCGACGTTAGCTCTTCCTTCTTAGATAAAGGCAAAACAGCAACCTTGTACGGCGCAATTTCCGGGTGAAGACCCATCACAATACGCACATCTTCCTTGCCAGCCTCATCTGTTGTGACCTCTTCGCGGTAAGCATCGCACATAAATGCCAAGAATAAACGATCACAACCCACTGCCGTTTCAATCACATAAGGGATGTATTTTTCTTTATTGGCTTCATCGAAATACTCTAAATTCTTTCCAGAAAATGTCTGGTGCTGAGTCAAGTCGAAGTCCGAACGATTGTGGATACCTTCAAGCTCTGAAAAGCCCATCGGAAATTTATATTCGACGTCGACCGCTGCACGAGCATAGTGAGCCAATTTTTCATGAACGTGGATCTGCAAGTTTTCTTCGCGAATACCGAATTTTTTATAAAAAGCCAGACGCGTTTCTTTCCAAGTTTCAAACCATTGAGCATCCGTCCCTGGTTTCACAAAGAATTGCATTTCCATCTGTTCGAATTCACGAGTTCGGAAAATGAAGTTTCCTGGAGTGATCTCGTTACGGAATGATTTACCAATAGCTGCGATACCAAATGGAATTTTGTAACGAGAAGACTGCTGACAGTTCTGGAAGTTAACAAAGTGCCCTTGAGCGGTTTCTGGACGTAAGTAGACAACCGCTGACGAATCTTCAAGCGGGCCCATATGCGTTTTAAACATCAAGTTGAAATTGCGCTCTTCAGAAAGATTTTTCGATCCGCACTGAGGACACTTCTTATGTTGAAGATACGAGTCCGTATTATCGGCTCGGAAGCGCGTTTTACAATCCTTACAGTCAACCAATGGATCGGAAAATCCATCAACGTGCCCTGAGGCCTTCCAAACAGTTGGGTGCATCAGGATTGCAGCATCCAGACCGACAATATCTGGTCGACGAGTCATGGCATTCCACCACGCTCGTTTAACATTTAACTTCATTAACGAACCGAGGGGACCATAATCCCAACAGCTTCCCAATCCGCCATAGATTTCACTGGATTGAAAGACGAAGCCACGGCGTTTACTGAGGCTCACCAAAGTCTGTAGGTCTTCACAACGTCTGATTTTCATAAATGATCTCCCGTACTTGACATATCAGGGGTATCAAGCCTTGGGCAAAAGGTCAACGGACAACCAAACTGGACTCCTGCGATTCCCTGCTATGAGCTAGGATGGATCTACGGAGGCAACTTTGACAAAACTTTTGCTGATGTTTTTTATATCGTTAACGGCGATTGTAGCCCTTTTTGATTCGTGGAAACTGGAATTATTGCCCTATTCTTCAGCACAAGCTCAATCCGCTCAGGAACTTAAAAAATCCGAAGAGCAAGTCCGTCACGAAATGCTCACTATTTCAAATCAACTGGGGTTAACCTGCATCGACTGCCACAACACCAGTAATTTTGCCTCGGACGAAAAGAAAAATTTCAAAATTTCTCAAGAGCACATCAAAATCACGCAAATGCTGAAAGAAAATGGATTCGATGGCAAACGAGGCCCCGAAGCCTCCTGCTACATGTGTCATCGTGGAGAATTAAAACCAGCTTATCTTGATCCAAAGGTCGAAAAAAAGTAAGTTGGCTCTATGCGAGCCCTCAAAGAATCATCCAGAATTATTTATTTTATCCTCGGCTGGGTGAGTCTTGCCTTAGGAATCTTAGGAATATTTCTGCCTCTGCTCCCCACAACACCGTTTCTTCTACTGACGGCTTATTTCTGGGCGCATAGTTCTAAAAAATGGTATCACTGGCTTATGACTCAAAAAACTTTCGGTCCCATCATTCGGGACTGGGAAAGCCGAGGAGTCATCCGCAAAAAAGCCAAAATAATGGCCACGATACTGATGCTTCCCTTGTACCTGACAGCTCTTTTTACAAACTATGTCCCCATCTATGGAAAAATTTGTCTAGCCTTGATCGGCACCTCGGTCCTCGTTTTTATTTGGACCCGTCCTTCAGAATAAAGATCTTTTCATTTTCGATTCACTCATCTCGCAGGCCTTTTTGTTAATCTGATTTCAGAAAACGCGGCAGTGTCCGCAACAAAAAGGAGAATCCAATGAAAAAGTTAACAGTGATTGCCTTACTAATGGCAACTTCTGCTGCTTTTGCAGGCAAAATGACTCATAAAGAAGCAAAAGCAGAGTGCCTTAAAGAAAACTCTACAATTGCTGGCACTGAATTAAAACAGTGCATCAAATCAAAATTACATAAATAACAAAGCCGTTTCCGACATCATTTTTGGTATCCCTACCTGCAAAACGGGGCGATTCTATCGCCCCGTTTTGTTTTAACTCTTCTGGCTCTCAGAAGTTTGCTTGGATTGGTCATTATTTTGCGCCAAAACAGAAACAGGAGGCGCTGGTTTTTCCTGAGCTGAAATTTCCTCGTGAGCCCCTTGAGCGATTCCCTTTTTAAATTCGCGAATCCCCTCTCCTAAGGACTTACCAAGTTGAGGCAAACGTTGTGGCCCAAAAAATACAAGAAAAATTATACCAACTATCAATATATGCGAAAGGCTGAATTCTCCCATGGGATCTCCTTTTCTTTATTGCTGCCATGAACTGTAAGCTTTGGCGAGAATATGCGTCGAAAATAAAAAAAAATTTATCCTGCTTTAGCTAAAAGCCATAGGTTTCATAAAAAAAAAGCGTTAAACTTTGATTATGAATATCTTACTTGTCGAAGATGAGATTAAAGTCGCAAGTTTTTTAGAAAATGCCTTAAAATCAGAGGGCCATTCGGTCTATTCAGTTCACAATCTTCAAGATGCCATCTTGCAAGTCGAATCCCCCCTAAGACAGTGGGATTTAGCCATTCTAGATCGCATGCTTCAAAGAGACGACGCCGCTCAACTGCTGCCCCTGATAAAAAAACACAAACCGCAAACAAAAATTTTTGTTTTATCAACCATATCTAGTCCTCAAGAAAAGGCACGCCTGATTAATCAGGGTGCCGACGAATACATGTCTAAACCCTTTTCTTTGGAAGAGCTTTCAGCAAGAATTCACTTAGTCCACCGCCGGAATCAGGTGCTTCAGCCCTTAGATCAATTGAAAATTGAAATTGGCGATTTGCAAATTGATCGCATTCAACACAGTGTTCATATCTTAAACAAGAAAATCGAGCTGACCGGAAAAGAATATCAACTACTTCTACTGCTTGCCGAAAAAAAAGGCCGTGTCTTTTCAAAGTATCAACTTTTAGATTTAATTTGGAATACACAGTTCGAAATTGAATCCAATGTCGTTGAAGTCACAATCAAGAATATTCGCAAAAAACTAACAGAGGCCGGTTCCTCTGTACAAATTGAAAGTCGTCGCAATGTTGGCTATTGGCTTGAGGAATAGATTCATTTTAACCACCACTCTGGTGTTACTTGTCACTGTCTTTGCAGTCAGCTTTTTTCAGCATAAACTTTTAGAAATGGAACGCTTTCGTCTGGTTGATCGTAGCATCGAAGCTTCGATGGCTTTGGTACTTTTATCAGATCCTCTCGTAGAGGACACATTGACGAATATCGATGATGTCGACAGAGTTATTTCTGAAATTTTAGGAGAGGACAAACTCAGTCAGTTCGTCATCGTTTCAAACAATCGAGGCCAGATCGTCTATAAATCCCACAAGGTCGACAATTTAGATTTGCATATCGACCCCCGACAACAATGGCAAACTATCAGCCTCAATGGGACTTTGATTCGAGTACTGACTGTTCCCGATGCTAAAAATCTATACAACTTAAGCCTGGGACAAATTCTAACTTCTGAAGAAATTACCTGGAAAAAAGAGGCTCGCATTTTCTGGTGGATTGGATTAATCACAGCCGCGATTGGCATCCTCGCCGCAATCTTAATCACCAGACTAAACTTGACTCCATTACGCGAACTTTCAAGATACCTAAAACACCTCAGTGACACAGAAAATACACACTTAGAGTCCAAAGTTTTAAAAGAGATTCAAAGCCATAAAGACGAACTATCCGAGCTTGCGCAGTCCATATTAAATCTGACCCAACATCTGCAAAATCAAAAGAAGAATCAAATTCAATTAATGTATCAAATGGCGCACGAAATTAAGACGCCGCTAACGATCCTCAGTAATGGCATCTACCAACTCAGAATAGCTCTGACCGAATATCACGGCTCTCAAATACCTCTTAAAGTCGAAACAGAAATTCTGACTCTTCAAAAGGAAACTCAAGAGCTCAACGAGCTGGTTTCGACGTTCTTAGATTGGAGTCAGTCCTCTGCGAACCCCTTTAAGGACGATGATCTGTTTGCGATCGATATCCAACAAGCTTTACAGCAAGCCATCGGACTTTTTCCAATTCCAGACCAAAAACGCATATTACTTCGCGCTGACAATAACGCTTTAAAAAAAGTCTTTGCCAATCAAAATTTACTGCAACAGATGATTACAAATCTTTTGTCGAACGCACTGAAGTACACTTCTGGCACTATCGAAGTTGAGCTCGGTAAAACATTTCTTAAAATTTCAGATCATGGTCCTGGAATACCTTCCCTCGTTGAAAAACATCTGGGCGAACCATTCAATCGTGGTCAAAACTCGCTTAAAGGGCATGGCTTGGGCTTGGCCTGGGTTTATACAATATGTCAAAAATACGATTGGAAGTTCACCATACAGCGCCCAGAGGACGCTCAAAAAGCTTCGGTTCAAATTCAGTTCGAATATGAATAAATCCTTGGATCAATACGGGTTTTGCGCTAAATCCAATGAGACATGCCAAATCAAAAAATATCTGAACAAATCGTAGAGGTTGCCCGACGCCTGCATCTTAGAAACATGCTGGCCGCTGCGGACGGAAACATTTCTTATCGCATCAGCGACGAAGAAATCCTTATCACGCCATCTGGGATTTCAAAAGCATTCATGAATCCTAGCGAAATGGCGATTATCACATTGGATAACAAAATTCTTAAAGGGAAGCCATCCAGCGAGCGCCTTATGCACCTTGAAGTTTATAAAAATTGCCCCGAGGCACGCGCCGTGGTTCATGCTCACCCACCGACGGCTGTCGCATGGACGATCGCCCGACCGGATCTGAAAGAACTTCCCAGTGAATCCCTTAGCGAAGTGATTTTAGCCTGCGGCCGCATCCCTTTTGTCCCGTACGCTCGTCCCGGATCTTTAGATATGGGCACCGTTCTAACCCCCTATCTACCCCAGCAAAGAGCCTTTCTTTTGTCGCGGCACGGAGCCCTAACTTGGGGCGAAGACCTCGATGAAGCCTGGAAGGGCATGGAGCGCATCGAACACAGCGCCGAGATGTTACTAAAAGCAGTTCAGCTTGGGGGACTGACTTCGTTGCCAAGCGAAGAAATTGCAGTACTTCGAGAAATGCGCACGCAGCTTGGACCACGCCTACTTTAAAAAGGAATCTGTTATGCTTAAACTTGAATCCCTCTCATTACGTTTTAAAGCGGACTCCTTCAATGCAGGGGCTGCTTGTCAACTTGAACTTCTGGATCAGACTTTGCTTCCGCACGAAGAAAAATGGTTGGACATCAAAAACACGTCCGACATGATCGAAGCTATTAAAGCTCTTCGCGTTCGTGGGGCTCCTTTAATTGGCGTCGCTGCGGCCCTGTCGCTGGCTCAAAGTGCAATCCAAAAAATGTCTAAATCAGATTTGATAGTTGCTGCGAATGATCTTTATGAAGCTCGTCCCACGGCTGTCAATTTGATGATTTGCATGGATCGCATGAAAAAGGTCTTATCCTCGGAACAGTTTTCCGTTGAGGCCTTAGTTAAAACCGCTGTCGATATTTTTGAAGAAGACGTTCAGCTATGCAATCGCATCGCCGAAAACGGAGCCACTTTATTTCAAGACGGTGATCGCATCCTGACTCACTGTAATACGGGAGCTTTAGCAACTGCTGGTGTTGGAACTGCGTTGGGCGCGATTCGCAAAGCCTTCGAACAAGGTAAAAAAATTCATGTCTATGTTGATGAGACTCGGCCTTTACTTCAAGGCGGCCGCTTAACTGCTTGGGAGTTACAAAAACTTGGCATTCCCTTTACATTGATAACCGACAATATGGCGGGTCATTTGATGAGCCAAGGTGCCATTTCGAAAGCAATCGTTGGCTGCGATCGCATCGCTGCCAACGGGGATTTCGCAAATAAAATTGGCACCTACTCGGTCGCAGTTCTTTGTCACTTCCATCGCATTCCATTCTATGTAGCAGGTCCCTACACAACAGTGGACCCTCTTTGTCCATCGGGCGCCGATATTCCAATTGAAGAGCGCAAAGCTTTTGAAGTTCAAGGCGTCGAAGGAAGTTTTGATGGCGGCTATAAAAAAATTCAATGGGCGCCGAACGGAAGCCCCGTTTACAATCCTGCTTTTGACGTGACTCCTCATAGTTTAGTCAGCGCGTGGATTATGGACAATGCTGTATATAAAATTGATCAAGTTATGGGTGGAGCATTCCACGGAGGTAAAAAATGATTGGTGTCATTGGTGGATCAGGTTTTGAAAAATTTGAAGAATTTGAAGTCATCGAACTTATGGATCGCAACACTCCCTTTGGCTTAGCCTCATCGGGATTTAAAAAAGTCCGCGTGAACGGTCATGAGTTTTTATTCATGTCCCGCCATGGAGAACACCACGAGCATCTTCCTTCTGAAGTGAATTACCGGGCCAATATCTACGCCATGAAAAAGGCCGGGGCTGAAGCTATCGTTTCATTTTCAGCAGTTGGCTCTTTGGAAAAAGAATGTGCTCCGGGCGACCTCGTCATTCCAAATCAATATATCGATCGCACAAAAGGTGTCCGTAAGCATACATTTTTAGGGGAAGGCTTGATCGGCCATGTCTCTTTGGCAAAACCCACTTGTGGACAAATGGAACACGCCGTTCGTTCTTTAGTTAAAAAACACAACTTCAAAACTCATTTTGATAAGTGTTATGTTGTCATTGAAGGGCCTTATTTTTCTACGAAGGCCGAGTCCAATACCTATCGTCAAATGCAGGCAAACATCATTGGGATGACGAACTTCCCCGAGTACGCGTTGGCTCGCGAAGCGGGACTTCCATACCTTCCTTGCTGTTTCGTGACCGATTATGATTGTTGGGATGACTCCATTCCCCATGTCACAGTTGAAGAAGTCATCAAGGTCATGAAAGGCAATAATGCAAAAGCCTTTGCTTTATTCAAAGATATTTTAGCGGCAGGCCCGATCTGGAAAGATTCAGAAGCCAATAATGGCGGACTTAAAACCGGCCTCTTCATGTCACCAGAAGCGATTCCAGCTGACAAAAAATCTTGGCTATCATTGTTCATGTAAATTATAGACCGAGGGTCAGGTATTTAAATGCCTGACCCCATTAAAAGCCCCTCGCCCAAGGAACTCGATAGGGTTTCGATTTTTTTGATATTCAGCACATCCATATAACCTAAAACCAATGCTAAATTCGATACATCAGTGATTCGATAATCCGATTGAATATCCGCATCTGATTTTTTAGCCGCAGCGAAAAAGGCCGCCTGCAAAGAATCCCGGTCAAAATATTTTTCTCCGGCCTTAGACTGCTTTTGCACTGAACCTGATAGAACTCCACCGATGCCAATCCAGCGAGCCTGGGCTGACTTCCTTCGCACCCAATTAGGCAAATTAAGACGTGCATGATTTTTAGAAAGCTGAAGCACCGCTGATTCATACGGATGAATAGGATTGGGGGAGTTCACTTTTTGAATATCAACAATTTTTACCTGACGTAAAATATCATTCTTAAAACTGACCGAGGCCATATTACCTTCAAAAAGATCGAAGTGCTTTGTCGCCATGTCTTGATGAACCATCTGCATCGAGCCACCGCCAATATCCCACACAATGACAGAGCTGGAATTGCCATCAACCCCCAAACGATAACGAACAGACTCGTATCCTAAAATCGCCTCTTGTTTTTGAGAGATCACCCGAATAGAAACGCCCAGCTTTTTTCCCAAATCATTAGCAAATTTTTTACCATTCTTGGCAACTCGGAAAGCCGACGTCGCAATCCCTTGAATAGAGTCTAAAGACAAGGATTGCAGCTCTTGCATCAAGGGAGTGATTTTTTGCACACCCATCTGTAAGGCCTCGGCATCTAACGTGCCCGCTTTAGACTTTTCAAGAAATTCATTAAAAGGAACTGCCGTTCGCTTATCGATTAAAACTTCGACAAGCTTTTTTTTGCAAAAGTCTATTCGAGCCGCATAAATCTTTGTAGAACCGGAGCCCACCTCTAAAACCCCAGATCGACGCTCGCAATCTTTGCCAGCAATCTCACCTTGAGCTAATGCCGCTGTTCCAACACTAAGAAGAAAAACAAAAATAATACATATCGTTTGCATCATGACGAAATTTCCTGATCTGTTGAGAATGTCTTTGCAACAAAAACAATTTTTTGGTCCGACATCCTGATTCCACGAAACAGGCTTTGCTTAAGTTTATCCGCCGAATCACTTTGGGGGCATTTTTGAATGAGTACCTGATCTTTAAGATGAGTCTCGGCTAAAAAATTAATGTCGTACTCGTGAAGTAAAAATCTTTGATGCCACTCGACAGGAATAGCATCCAAAATCCATTGTGCGTACTTTGTATTATTCACGTGCCGATTGACGTCGAGATCGCTATTCCGCACTTCGAAGGTCGTTAGGTCTTCAAAGCGCTGTTCATCTTGAGATTCAACAACAATTTTAACTGGATCAATAGCAACCCTCTGATCTGCCACGAAAGCTGGATCAATCAATTTTGACATTTCCTGCTTAGTAGGACGTCGGGTCTCAGCATCTAGCAGTAACCAACCCGTAGTCGCCTCTCCGATCACTTCTTCACTTCCTGCAATTAATTGAAAATCACGAACAACGCTTCCTGTCTGCGGGTTGCGAATCCACGTACGTACCGTCAACTCTTCGCCCCACCGCAACCAACGCTGCATCTTGACCTTTTGACGTGTCAGAACCCAAAAAGTATTACGCCCCAAAGTTTCCGAGTGACCATGACCAATTTTATGAGCATGCTCCCATGCGCAATCCTGCAAGATATTCAAAAGAGAGTACAAGCCTAGGCGCCCTGAACTGTTGACGATCAATGAACTGACTTTGTATTTTTGCTCAAAAAGTTGCATGGCATATTTTTGTTCTTTCAAGTTTTGAAGTCAAACTCGAAGCCTGAACGATGCCTTAGGCCACTAACTTTCTTTTTTCATCTTCGGTCAGATCGTCTTTGTGTTTAAAACTTTCTGCAATCGCTCCATCCATAATGTTTGAAAAATCTGCGGGAAAAGGCGACTGCAATAAAGCCCCGTCCCGAAGATAAGAGTAGATTTCATTATATGTTTTAAACTCAGCCGTGGCCGTGCGCCGCTTTAAATGGAAAGGTCGTAATTGGGAGGTATGCTCTACCCCCAAGGCACCAACCAGTTCTGCAATGCTCTTGAGTGTTTCATGATGAAAGCGCGCCGCGCGGACTTTCTTATCGGATGGATCTAGACCTGCAAACAGCTCTGGATCCTGAGTCGCAACCCCAACTGGACAGGTATTGGCATTACACTGAAGGGCCTGAATACATCCAACGCTCATCATAAAGGCTCGGGCACTTGATACCATATCGGCTCCGGCACATAAAAGCCTGACAATATCAAAACCACTTGTGGCCCTACCTGAAGCAATGATTCGAATTTGCTGACGCAGACCAAATCCCCGTAAACAATTATGCACAAAGATAAGACTCTCCATCAGTGGCGTCCCCACCCGATTTGAAAAATCCAAAGGCGCAGCCCCGGTACCGCCTTCACTTCCGTCCACCTGAATGTAGTCAGGATAAATCTGCGTTTTTAACATGGCTTTGCAAATAGCGACGAACTCGCGCTTTCGCCCAATACAGATTTTAAAACCAACTGGCTTGCCTCCTGAAAGATCGCGAAGTCGCTGAATGAAGTTCATCATCTGAATAGGATCAGAAAACTCTGGATGAGCAGGCGGCGACAAGACGTCCTGCCCCAAAGGCACACCTCTGATTTTGGCGATTTCGGGAGTCAGTTTTTTAGCGGGCAAAATTCCACCATGGCTTGGCTTTGCCCCCTGCGAGATCTTCAGCTCAATCATTTTTACCTGAGGATGCCGAGCTTTTTTGGCAAACTCTTCAGGACAGAAACGCCCCGCTTCAGTGCGACATCCAAAGTAGGCAGTTCCCAGTTGCCATATAATATCCCCGCCTTCAGCTAAATGATAATCGGTTAAACCGCCCTCGCCTGTATTTTGCGCAAATCCCCCCAGCTTAGCACCCCCATTGAGTGCACGTACAGCCGTTGGAGACAGCGAGCCGTAACTCATCGCCGAGATATTAAACAAACTAGCCTCGTAAGGATGAAGGCAGTCCTTGCCGCCGATACGGACTCGCAACGAAGCGACATCAATATGCTTGGGAAGTATCGAATGGGTCAGAAACTCGTAGCCCTCGGCTTCAAGATCCATTTGCGTTCCAAAGGGCAAAGTATCTAAAACGCCTTTGGCTCGTTGATAAATCACACTTCGAGTTTCTCTTGAAAATGGACGACCATCTCGATTGTTTTCAATAAAGTACTGTTGAATTTCCGGTCGCACCGATTCAAAAAGATAGCGAACCCTTCCCAAAATGGGGAAATTGCGACGTACCGAATGCTTCTTCTGAAAGAAGTCCAAATAACCAACTCCTATCAAAGCCCCCACCGGCAGTAGCAACCAAAAAAATATAGAATTTAATAAAGAAAGCCCCACGATCACCAAAGGGGCCAAGACAGAAAAATAGACAAACTTAGAGCGCATAACCCTTCCTTTGTAACTTCCTCTATTTTAGCGAAAGCACAGAAGGGCTTAGATTAATGTTTTGATTTATAAACAAATATTAATAATAAATTTGAGACAATCCCATAACCTACGACGAACTATTTTATGGGACATTGTTGTGCGCGCTGACATTCGATCATTTTGTCTCGGATTTGAGACATCTCATCTAGGCTGTATTCCATTTCATAGTCAAAGCCAGCTTGACGGCCCCCTTTTTGTGAAATCGAAATAAACTCTTGAACGTACTGAAACTTAGATGAGTCATAAATTTCGCCCGTCGATGTATTTACAAAGTGCAAGGGTTTGCCTGAACCCAAATGACTTAGAAAACGTTTTCTTTGTTGTTTGGCTTTACTTAATCCCGAGTGAAAGTTTGTATAACATTTCACTTCACCAACCATGACGACCTTATTTAAATTTTTATCCATTAACACCATATCCAATTCACCAATCGTGCGCCCTTTCCAATTGTAGGCAACACCAACAATCACTTCATATTGAGGTGCAGGATATTGTGCCTGAAATTCTGTACGTGCAATTTCCTCGCAAACAGCGCCAGGATCTTTGTAATAACGTGCCTGAGTCCGTATCTTTTCAAAACCTTGATTAATATCTGCGGCAGATGCAGAGGTAACGATAAAGAAACTGATTAATGTTAAAAAAGATTTCATAGGGCTCCTCGCTAGACAAGATCGTCCTTATAAAAGGACATCCGAAACTAGCACATCCGACCAAACGCGGCAGCCCGATTCAGTCTGCTTGTAATTAGAATCCAAATGACCAAATTTTTGACAGCCTTTATGTGCCATGGTCGTGTAATTAAACCCCGAAATACTATAGTTTTGACAGGATTCCGCCCCGTCATAATGATAGATGCATGCAAAAAGCGAATTCATCTTTAATTATTGTTCTTGTGGTTGTAGCTCATGCTTATCAGATTGCTAATGCAAGTACGAAACTGGTCAAAAAAGCCCCTCAAGCTTCGAAAGAAGCTCAAGTCGCCTTTCAGGACAACGTTCCTAAACACTTACCAAGCACCTGGAGGCTTTCAGGAGGGACCGACGACTGCCCCAAAGAACTTATAGCACGGCAATCCGATTTCTGCGTTGGATTTGAAATCTTAGATCCCAACCCTCGATCTATTTTTCGCGAAGGCTTTTGTGACATCAATAAAGAGGCCATCATGACCTCTGAAAGTTTAAATAAAGAACTCATTCAATCTAAAATTACGACTCGTTTTAAAGATTCTATTTACACCCGTGATCAAATGGATCAAATTTTTGAAAACAGCCTTCTCAAAAAAGAGGTCCTTACCGAAAGCCGCCTGACTTTCCAGGGCACTCATTTAATGCTGGATCGAAAAAAAGAAAAAACGGGTTGGAGTTGCCTTTATAATAAGAAGTAACTAAATTACCCCACCATGAGAGCCTTTAATTCTGAAAAATTACCTCGCCCCCGCCTTAGTGAAGCCGAGGTGGAAAAACTGATTCAATTCCTGTCAGAAAAGCAGCCTTTGGATTTAGAGATCGGCGCTGGCGTCGGATTCCAGGCGATTCAATACTCGAAAAACAACCCTCAACGAAATTTGCTCAGTATCGAACGCACTTTGGAAAAATATCAGAAGTTTCTGCGACGCTACCAAAATCACAACTGTCCGGAAAACCTTCTACCCGTGCACGCTGACGCGATCTCATTGATTCACTATTATTTGCCGCCCAAAAAAATCGAGAAAGTTTTTTTCTATTATCCCAATCCCGAATCTAAAAATCCAACTCAGCGCTGGATTAATATGCCGTTCTTGGGGCGACTGATCGAACTTCTCCCGCCAGAGGCTACGATTCAATTCGTTACGAACGAACTTTTTTATTTTGAAGAGCTTAAAAACAACCACCCTATTTGGCCCTTGAAGTTGATTCACGAGCGCAAGTTCACGCACCAGGATCAAGCCCCCAACTTCAGAACTCATTTTGAGCGAAAATATCTAGAGCGAGGAGAAACCTGTTACGAACTAGTATTTAAAGTGTGCGCCGATCCAAAATAGCTTTATAAGCAGTTTCTAAAAACTCATGGGATACCGCCTCGGAGCGAACCAACTCTCGCTGGTAGGCTTGGGTGACTTCGCTTAGCGTTGCGCCAGCTGGCACCCCTAAAACCTCGTAGGCATCCCATGTATGACCATTGTAATTAAACAAAATATTCAGATTTTTAGCCTCGCGCGCCGTTGTTGCCGCAGAGGGCAATTCCTTTAACAGATCGGTCTGAGAATAGCGGGAATACTTAGATGTTAGCTTCCCGGCCGAGGTCGTACCTTGGCGGATCGGCATTTCTGCCGGCAATATGACTGGTTGCGAATCTGGAGCTTTTAAATCAAGCTGAGTCGGCCTTTTAGGCTTACGCCCCACCCAAGTTGACACTAAAACCAGGACAATCAGCGAAACGAGAATAAGTAAAAAGTCTTGGCTATTCATCTAATATTCATTATTAGATGAACACCAACTTTTTTCAAGGAGTCCCCTATGGCGACCAATCCATTCGATCAACAACAAGCCATTCCCGGAGTAAAACACATTATTGCCGTTGCTTCAGGTAAAGGCGGAGTGGGAAAAAGCACAGTTGCAGCCAATTTAGCCGTTGCCCTAGGAAAGAAAAATAAAGTCGCATTATTAGACGCAGATATCTACGGCCCCAGCGTTCCTCGCATGATGGGGGCTCTGAATCAAAAGCCCATGGTGAATGATCAAAATAAAATCGAACCCATTCAACGTTATGGCATTAAGCTGATGTCTATTGGCTTTCTCGTCGAAGAAGGCTCTGCCGTTGTTTGGCGTGGTCCGATGCTGTTTAAGGCAATGGATCAATTCTTCCGTGATATTGCCTGGGGTGAAATTGATTATCTCGTCATCGACCTGCCGCCCGGGACTGGTGATGTACAACTGACTTTAGCTCAAAAAGTACCTGTTGCGGGCTCGGTTCTGGTAAGCACTCCGCAAAACATGTCTTTGATCGATGTGAAGAAAGCAGTCGACATGTTCAATCGTGTGGGCGTGAAGCTTTTAGGAGTTGTTGAAAACATGTCATACATGATCAACCCCGCGAACGGAGAGAAAATTCAGATGTTCCCTAAAGGTGAGCTAGATGCTTATATGGCTTCGAAAAATGTTCCAAAGATGGGTGAAGTCCCCTTCAATCCTTCGGTTGGCCTTGCTTGTGAAGCGGGAGTGCCTATAGTTGAAAGCCACGCTCAATCGCCAGAGGCACAAGAATTTTTACGAATGGCAGATCGCCTTCGCGAGCTACTTCCAGTATAATTATAACAAAACGATACAATTTTAATTTAAAATGGCCGTCCTCGTGACGGCTTTTTTTTCGTCCTGAGACAAAATTTGTACTTAATTGAGAATAAAAATCCGCCCTCTTGAAAACATCAATCGCCCTTGGTTATCCTGATCTTGTTGAAACCCACGCTCGGTAATCGTCGCTAAACTGACGATGGGAAAGTTGAGCGCCCTAGAGGAGGCATTAGATGAAGAATCGTATACACGACCATCATGATGAACCACCGAAGTGACGTCGCTAGTATGAGTTCTCTTTAACCAGCACTATTCACGTTACGGATGGGTAGTGCTCATTAAGGAGAATTTTTTTTCCTTTTCACAAGCCATAACACTCGGGCTTTTCAAAGAATGGTAGTGCCAATCTTAATATTTTAAAGGAGGTTCCAAGGGTCATACTCTTAGGATTTATTCCTTCTTTTGCCTCAAGGTAAACCTAGAGAAATCTAGGGGCACAAAACTAGAGGGGCTTCGTCGAAAGACATGCCAGCCAGTTGCCAAAGGTTAGAGTCACCTGCGGAATTACGGTGCGCGAATGGAAGGACGCTCTAAAAAATATATTTCAAGGATTGGTTTCATTCCCCTTAGCCTGTGACTTATCATGGTTGATTTTCACAGGCCTTTTTATTTGGGGAAGGCCTGCCAAGCAGACCTTAGAACTTACTGAATCTGTGGAATCATCAATCGGCTTCCAACACTAAGTTTAGCCGCTCTATTAAGACGATTAAAGCCCTTAAGCTCACTCATAGTCACATTATACTTTGCTGCAATTGAAGAAAGGTTCTCGCCCTTTTTAACGACGTGAACAACGACTTTCTTTTTCGAACTAGAAGCCACTTTGCGATTGGCTTGCGAGCGCGCTTCCACTCCGTCTTTAGCCGGAACTTTTATTTTCAATCCTGCTTTTAACGATTTGCCACGGCTTAGCTTGTTCATTTTTTGGATTTGGGACACTGAAGTACCGTACTTTTCAGCGATAGTATTTAAAGAATCCCCATCCTGTACGACATGATAACGAACAGGCGTTTTACTTTCGGCAATTTGACGATCCGAACGTTGAGATAGCGGTGTACGATCTGGAACATAAACGCTCATTCCAGGACGCAATTTTTTTCTTCGTGGAAGATCATTCAATTCGCGAATATAGGCCACCGTCGTTCGATATTTTCTGGCGATCGTGAATAGGGTCTCGCCAGACTTCACTTTGTGACGACGAGTATCGCCTGAATCCGCGATGAATTGAACTTCAGCAACAAAAGCTTCGTTCGCTGCTAACATCGCCTGCTCTGAAGATCCCGGAGGAATACGCAATGACAACTGATTTGATTTTAACGGAGCCACTTCACCTTTGTAGCGAGGGTTCAAATCTTTAAAATCTTCGTAATTGATATTTAACTTTTCGGCCATCACGCGCAGATTGACGGGCTGATTGACAACAATGTGATCAAACTCGATCGGTGGCATATAGTCGATTTCTTCAAAGCCGTACTTTTCAGGATTCTGCGCAATCAAACGAGCCGCAATAAACTTTGGAACGTAGTTCATCGTCTCTTCAGGAAGGCGACGCTTACGAACTAGCTCCCAGAAATCTCGAGTATTCGCTTTTGCCGTTTCACGCAAGACGCGTCCTTCACCGACGTTATAGGAAGCCATCGCCAAATACCAAGAACCAAAAATATTATAGAGGTCTTTGAAATAATCAGCAGCTGCCTGAGTCGCTAAAACTGGGTCCCGACGTTCATCGACAAAAGAGTTAATTTGTAAACTGTAGCGTTTACCCGTCCCACGAATAAACTGCCAATAGCCAACCGCTGACGCGGTACTAGTGGCCCGAGAACTAAATCCCGATTCGATCAAAGCAATATAAAAAAGATCTTCAGGCAATCCGTTGTCACGCAAAACCTTCTTCATCAATTTTTCATAGCGAGTTGAACGCGATAAGTAGCGTTCCATGTGACCGCGACCACGGCCCTGGAAATAACCAATCCACTTTTCAACAAGAGGATTGATCTCTGTGGGAATCGATTCCAATTCCTGAGCTTTGACCGCAGGGCCTTCGGCATCAGCAATACGAAATGAATCCATTTCTTTAATCTCGACCGCCCCATCCTGAGCTGCGTCTGTTAAAGCCGTATTCTTTGCTGTCTCTTTATGTGCACAGGCAGTGAAAAGCAAAGCCAACGCGACAAGGCTGAGAGTTTTCTTCATGAATCCTCCGTGAACAGACTTCAGGCTATCGGAGCTTATAGATTTTTTCAAGAAAACAAGGACTTAAACTTCCTTTTTTGTAGCGAATGTCACAGCAATCACCACCAGACTGGTCCTAGGTCAACTCCAGACTGTAACTTATTTGCACCAGGTCCAGCATCTGCCTCATACTTGATCAAGCGATAGATGCTTAAATTGCGCAAAATCGCCTTCACATAGAATGAAGTTTCACTCCAGGGAAGTTCATCAAACCAAATCTCGATATCGGGATCAGAGTTTTTCAATCCTGGTAAGACCTGAGTTACTGGCCTCTGGTCTAGCCAACGTTTCACTTTATGAGGGCCTGCGTTATATCCCGCCAAGCCTAATGGTATACTTCCGCCAAATTGACCGATGACTTCTGCGATGTATGAGCTGCCCATTTTAATGTTAACGGAAGGTCGATAGGCGTCTTGTGGAAGATTCAATTTTAACTTGAGCTTGGCGGCCACATCTTTAGCCGTTGGCGGTATCAACTGCATCAAGCCCATCGCATTTGACGTTGAAGTCGCTCGAGTGTTAAACCCGCTTTCTTGGCGAGTCAAACTCCACAAAAGCTCAACCGGCAAAGAATATACTTTCGCCTCGGATTCGTATTCTTGCGGATAAGGACGCGGGAAGACCTCTTTGGTCACACTCCAACTTAGATAAGCTTTCTCGGCTTCTTGAGCGGCATTCATCTGGATAATTGCTGGAAGCCAAAGAGCCCCTTTTTGGAAAAACTCTGAAAGCGCCTTCATTTGCGAAGCTCTGGGCAGGCTTGCCAACAGCCGCGCTTCATAGTGAGCTTCTTCTTGCATCCCATTCTGAAGTAGAAACTCAATGCGTTTAAAGATTGCAAAGTCTTCACCCTCGAGCCAAATTTTATCTAAGTCTGGTTGCTTAACGACTTCGAATTCAGGCAATTTCCAAAGTCCTCTATTTAGCTCGGACTGAATCCTTAGTCCGTAATAAGACCAAGGATACTTCGCAACCAGTTCGCGCATTAAACTGTCAACGCTGTCGCCTTTTTTTTGCAAAGACCGGATCTCCCAATATCGAGCCAGTAGATCAAAACGATCTGAATCGGATTTGCGTATTTGAGCAAATACTGCCTGAGCCTCACTCCATTTTTGCAATCGATACAGCACCAAGCCCGAACGAAAAAAGCCTTCTTGCCCTTCTTTTGTTGCCCCCCAACGAGCACCCAGTTCAGCGAAATACTCTAGGGCCTTTTCATACTGCCCCAAAAACTGCGAAGAGCGGCCAGCCAACCATAAAACTTCAGAGTCCTCGGGAGCCCCCAACCCTCTGGCCATCACTACCTGACACAATTTCAATGCATTTGAGTAATCCAATCGTCGATGCAAATTTTCAGCCCAATCAATTAAAAATATACTAGGGACTGACGACAACCCACCGATAAATTCTGAAGTTTTCCCCGTCTTTTCGGCCTTGTCATAAGCATCAAGAAACTCTTTTCTCCATTCGGCCAAGTTTTTACCCGCCGGCTCTTTTTGAATCCGAATTTCCAAAGAATCCGCGACAGCGGCCTTGGCAACGGAAGATGGCGACACCGGCGGCGTTGCCACCGGAGGCTGCAACTTCATTCCCTTCAGCGCTTCATTGTAATCTTTAATACCAACCAAGCGCGGATCTACTTTTCGAGCTGACTCAAAACGGAAAAGAGCTTCTTCAAATTGCTTCTTTCTCAAAGCTTGTTGACCACGAACAGCTTGCAAAAAAGCCTTTTGGCCTGGGGTTAACAAATCGTTTTGCTGAAATAGCCAATGAATTAAACTCTCATCGGTCTCTTTATTAAGCACATCCATCGCCAACTGAACTGATTTGTTTTTAAGTTCCGCACTCCAAGGCCCCTGACGAAACAAAGATTCAGCATTCCACTCTTTAAGTTTCTTTAAAAAATCCCCTGCCTGCAAAGAGGCCTGCCCGTCAAAACACTGTAAATAATTAAGTGCAATCCACCCTCGCACCAATTTGCCGGCCCTCCAGGCCTTCTCGTAGCGTTGGTGACAAAGTTTATGATCACGTTCAATGGCGGCCTGTTTATAATGAGCCAAAGCCGGCCATTTCGCTTCTACGTCCTTCGAGCTGGAATACAACGTCAAAACCTTTAACTTCTTTGCCTCCGCTTTCAAACTAAGCATCTCGGCAGTGGCGAATTGCTGAAACAACATTGACAAAGTGAAAGTTGCAAAGGAAATAATAATCGAAGATTTCTTATTTAAGTTCATGCTAACCACGCTCGGATATGGAGCCATCGATGTCAACACCTCAACTGTCATTAGTCCTGATTAAAGGCGCCCCTCGGCAATCTGCCGAACCGAGTCTAAAAGACATCGAATCATTTCTATCTAAATTTCAGATCCCTTACGAAACCTTCGTAGGAACTCACCAACAAATATCTGATTTTTGCAATAAAGCGCAAGGTCAGTACATTGTCCTGACCAATGCCGAGCTGACGTCGCCTCTGGGCGATGCGTTTAAGCTTATTCAGGCTCTAAGCTCTTCACCCGATATCGAAATAAGTTTTGGAAATCGTTTTGCAAAAAAAGAATCTCCTTTTCTACATCTGCAAAGCGAACGCAGCCAACTTGACCTCATTTACACGCCCATCTTTCGCAAACACCTTCGTGGCCTCTTTCAAGATCCCCTTTGCGACTTGGTAGCTTTTAAAAAATCTTATTGGGATAAGCTTAAACCACAGCAAAAGAGCGAGCTGAATCAAGCGCGATGGACTCCGTTCCTACAACGACTATGCCTTGAAACAAACGCTAGAACTGCTGATATTCCCATTTACGACAATGGCCAAACAGATCCTGCTTGGCCACGTTGGAAAAGAAAATTTCAAATGATTTGGATCAATGCTAAGTTTTAGATCTCGGCCAAAAGCTTGTCGATCAACTTCGTTGACTCGTTATCCATCACCAACAGTCGATCAGATTTAAACAGCCCTTCGCTCACTTCGCTTGGAGCAAAACAAAGCATTTGATAAAAATCAATGCTCTTAGTTATTTCGCTGCCGTAGTCTCGACGTAAACTTGGCGACAAATTCTCGAGAAGCTTTTCAACCGTCATCGAAGCACCTTGGTTTTCAGACGCCTTACCAAGCACTTGATACCAAATGTTCAACATCTCTGCCGAGTAAGCCGCCTGGTTTTTGTCTTGCAAAAGTCGCTGAGCTTTCTTTAAGCGTTTTCGAACGACATCTTTGACGGTTTTTTCTTTGCGCCCCCACCCCAGTATCAAACTAGCACGGACTAACAAGGTCAACAGCACTCCGCCAAATACAGGCCACCAGAAAATAGGATTCACTGTGGAAAATTGCGCAAGTGCTGAAGGTGTCGCCTGGGCTTCATCTAACAAATCGTAAGCCGGAGGTAGAAGTGGCGCCTGAACTACTTCTTTTTTAGAGCTTCCCCAATCCTTTAAAGGACTGGCACTTCCAACAGGCGCATTAGGATTGTCAACAACACGAAGAGTGATGGGCAGTGAATTCCTAGAGTAGTATTTTCCCGTCTTAGGGTCAAAAAAACTGACTTTGATTTCTGGAATAGTAATGTCTCCGGTCTCCCGGGGAATAACTAAAACTTCGAACTCTTTATAGGATCGCCCGTTTTTAAAAAACTTCGCGTCCGATTTAGTATCATAGACTTCTAAATTCGATGGAAGATTCAAGGCTGGAAGCTCAATCAATTTGGCATTGCCCGCCCCTTCAAAACGCAGTCTCATCGAAAAAGGCTGATTTACCGGATAGCTGCCATTCCCATCAATTGCCGCTTGCACGTCGAATTCCCCAACAGCTCCAGAGAAATCGGAAGGTCGCCCTTCGGTTGGCAAGGGCTTAACAGTGATTTTTACCGGCTGTGAGGTTTTTGTATATTCATAGGGCTTACCCCAAAAACCACCGAATCCTTGCGAAGGCATCCGAACACGAGACTTAATTTTAAATTCATCAATAACAGCTATGCCTGCCTTTATGGGAAACAGCGCATGTGAGGCCAATAAAGCTTTTCGATAAGGAACCCCATTCAACACTTCTTCTCGAAACTGAATACTTGGGACCTCTTCGATGATTTCCTTCCAAAAACCTTTTAACGACGGAAACTTCAAACGATCCAACGATTCCATTTGTCCACGAGTGTACAAATACCAATTTACCGTGATCTGCTCGCCTTCGTAAACGGTGTCTTTGTCGACTTCGACTTGAATGAAAAAGGCTTCATTAGGATTTTTAGGTGTTGTGCGAACGGCCGGATTTAACATTTCACCGTCTTCATTAAAGCCACCTGCCCCACCGCCTCCTTGCTGGAGTAGGCGTTGTCGACTTTGTAAAAGCTGCCTAAAAATTTCGTCTTCGGCATCTTGCATGGCTTGAAATGGATCGTCTTCAGGCTGCGCTTGCCTTCCACCATTTCCAGCCCTTCCGCCGCCATGGGCGCTGGCCTCAACCACTCTGATTACGACAGGACTTGTGCGAAAGGTTCTACCATTCACAACCACTTCAAAAGAGCCAATGGGAAAAGATCCCTTTTTTCTGGGAGCCAACTGAAAGTTGAAATCCCGAGTCTTTGACGACTCAAAATGCATTCCATTTGCACCTTGAACGAGTCTGCTTGAATTTGAATTACTCACCCAGGTATTTAATAACTGAAAACCTTCAAAGTCCGGAGATCGAGGCTCGTCAGCTTCGAAATCATCCTCACTACTGACGCTCACCGTGACGGTCAGCGTTTCATCCAGACCAATCTCTTTAGAGTCCGTCCTTATAGCGACTTGAACTCCAGCCCAGGCTGAAACAAAGCCAAATAACAAAAAGAAAGAGATCGCAATTTTACCAATCTTTACCACGAGGGCTCTCCTTCGAATCACGCTTATTATACTCTGCTCGAATTTTTTGTTCCTGATTCTTTAACTCACCTAAGATTTTTTTTACGTCAGCTTCGTTCAAATCCTTACCATTAAACTGGCGCGGCACATACTTTGGACTCTCGGCATATTGCTTTTGCTTCTCGCCCTGAGGACCCTGCTGATCTTTATTTTGATTTTGATCTTTAGGATCTTGTTTATCGTTACCATTGCCATTTTGCTTTTGATTGTTTGACGAGTTTTGCTGTTGTTGCTGCTGTTGATCGTTTTTCCCTTTACCGCCCCCCTGCTCTTGCTGGATCAAAAGTTCGATATTGGTTTTGGTCTCGATCGAATCTGGCTTGTACTTCAACGCTTCTTGATAAAATACTAAGGCCTCATCGACTCGCTTAGCTTTTCCCAAAAGTTGCCCAGCATTAAATGAGGCCACAAAGAGCTCATCATCAGCGCGAGCATATTTCTTGGCATTAAGATAGGCCTTCAACGCGTTTTCAGCGTTGCCTAAAGCTTCTAAAGACAATCCCATGTTCAAGTGATGAGTCGCGCTGAAGCTTTCATTTTCAACTCCTCGGAGACTGGCTTCGTAGGCTTTGGCAGCTTGATTGTCTTTTAAAAATCGAGCTGCTTCTTTACTTGCTTGAACCGATTGAAGTTCGGACTGTAAGCGCTGACAACCAGTGCCCAGTCCTACAAAACCAACCAACGATATAACAATAAGAATCTGTTTCATTGAAAACTTCATGCTGCTGGCACCTCAAAACGTCCCTTCCAGAATCGGAAGGACTGCCTTCTTTCACCAAGTCCAACTTCAAATATTCCAATCAAAATTGCCAACAAAAGAGGCCATTGAAATTTTTCGTCGTATTGGGTCACCACCGAATTTTCAAATTCTGCCTTTTCCAATTTTGAAATATCATCAACGATTTGCCGAATATGAGAGCCGCCAAAACTTGCAAAGTAAAAAGCTCCCTGACCAGAATCTGCTAAACTTTTTAGAGCATCACCCTTGACTGAGCTTACAACAACCTGCCCGCTAGGATCTTTTTTATAACCTTTTAAAAATCCTAAACCGTCACGAACTGGAATCGTGCCGCCTTTTTCCGTCCCGTATGCTAAAGTAAATACACGAATATCATCTTTAACCAAGGTCTCTTTAGCGTAATCCAAAGCCCCCTGCTCGTGATCTTCACCGTCCGATACCACCAATAGGACACGTGTCACTTTCACCGCTTCTTGATCTCCAGCACCACCTCGATCGAAGGCCTCTTTAGCCGCCGTCAACATATCTAAAAAATTCGTCCCCTGAGAAGACACTGAATTCGTTTGCAAGGAATCCAAATACATCTTCACGGCATTCGGATCATTTGTCATTGGCGACAACAAAGCTGCAGAGCCCGCAAAAGCAATAACACCAATTTTATTTCCCGGCATAAGATCGACCAGCTTAGCCAACTCGGCTTTAGCTTGTTCAAGACGGTTCGGCTTCACGTCCTCTGCGAGCATCGAATCCGAGACGTCTACTGCCAGAATGATTTCAACTCCTTCAGATTTTACTTTTTGCTGACTCTGCCCAGCTTGAGGTCGAGCTAAAGCGACAATCATTAGCGCCAAACACACAAACTGAAGGATCATTTTTATTCTTCGTTTCAATGGCGACACAGAGGTCGTTAAAAAAGGAAACGGGCGCTGCCCCAGTACGGCCTTAATTTTGTTACTTTGCCGACGTCGCAACCACCACGTGGCCAAGAACAAGATTGGAATCAATAAAAGAAACTGAAAATACATTGGACTTTCAAAACGAAACATTATGGAGTCCTCCGCAACCAAGTCAATCCCAAGACTACACCTAAAGCGTAAAGAATCATCCCAATCAAAAGCCAGTCCCTATAAAGTTCTGAGTACCGGGTGAATTTGTTAATGTCGACTTTGGTTTTTTCTAAACGATCAATTGTATTAAAAACCTCTTGCAACCCTGTCTCCCGGGAAACTCGCCAGTATTTCCCACCAGTCTCGGCCGCCATTCGACTTAATAACTCTTCATTCACCGTAGACTCAAAAGGTTGATAAGTTTTTATTTTGTTACCAAACATATCTTGCGTAAACACAGGAATTTGCGTCGGCCCACTCTTGCCCAAACCAAGAGCATAGGTCTTAATGCCATAACCTTTGACAATTTCTAAGCCCGTTTCAGGATCGATGGTTCCACTATTATTTTCACCATCTGTCATGAAAATCATAATTCTGCTTTTGGCCTGAGAATCCTTCAAGCGTCCTGCTCCGGCCGCCAAGGCCACACCGATCGCAGTTCCATCTTTGATTCGAGCACTCTGAGCCGTGGTGATTTCCTCAATCCGCTGAACAAGCACTTGATAATCCAAAGTTGGGGGCACTAAAGTAAAGGCCTCTCCGGCAAAGATCACTAAGCCAATTCGATCCGAGGTTCGCTTTGTAACAAAGTCTTTAATTTTTTCTTTAGCAGCCTCTAACCGATTCAAAGGCTGCATATCTTCGATTAACATTGAGTCCGAGATATCCAAGACAATTACAATGTCGATTCCCTCGACATTCTTTTTTACCTTCGTGTTGGCTTCTTGCGGACGAGCTAAGGCTATAATTGCAAGTATCAACCCCAAGGCCTTTAAAATAAGAGGCAACCATAATAGTTGCGAGCGCAGCGAAGAAGATAAATTTTTAAACGCCTGAATAGAGCCGAACTGCAAAGTGGCAATCTTCTTTTTCTTGGCCAGAAAGTACCAAACAAGAACTGCCAAAAGCGGCAGAATCAGAAGTAAAGAATAAGGAGATTGAAAAGTACTCATCATAGAGCACTCCGCTTTAATCGATCCATTTTTTCTGCTAAAACGCGACTGCGCTCTAACAGTCTTAACACATCAGTCATTTCGAGGTTCTTAGCAGCTAAGGCTTTCTCGAACTCGGAAACAGCATGAACCAATTCTTTAGAGCATTCTTTATAAATCAAAGGATCATACCTTTTTGTACTTTTAATGACTTCAGAAATTGGCCATTTGTCGGCCGGGACTAAAAGTTCTCGAGTTAAAAATAATTGAAATATTTTATAAATTTCCTGAATATTGTTTTTTATCTGTTCAGATGAAAGTGAAGAACCTACATGTATGCTATGCTCCCGCACCAATTTGCGTAGCGAATGATGCAGTTGGTGCAATGCAGACATTGAGGAATCATGAATAGAAAGTTGCTCTATTAACTGACGGCGCTGCCACCAACGCCAAGTTTTCCTACCCATAATACCAAAAACGAGCACCGAAAAAGCAGCCATTGATATCCATAGCCAAATCGGCCAGCTCAAGATCAAAGGCCCTATGGGACCAAAAGGCTCTGGCTTCGTCTGCGGGTCTGGCGGAGGCAAAACCGAAGCCACAGAAAACTGAACTGGCCCCAAAGAGACCACGTCCTCACCAATATTTAATTTCAAATCAGGTAATTCGGTCACCCCTGTTTGATAAGAAGTTACTTTAAGATCAACCTCTTCGGGATTGCGAAACTCAGCAGACACTAATTTTAAACGATACTTATCAGCAGGTTCTAAAACAAACTGAGCGTGATCCAAAGGTTTCTTTGGCCACTCTCCTTGGCAGACTAAATAGAACTCACGCCCCACCGTCAGTTCATTGTCCTTTAAGCCAGAAATTTTAGGGATATCAAGCTTACACTCCATTAGCGTCTCCGAAAGAAATTTACAAGTGGGGTAACATAGTCCGTACTTGAATTGACTTCAATCCGATCAACTTGGCTTTGCCTTAATAAGCGGTCTCGACGCTCGGTTCGCTTTTTCATTTCATCAAGATAACTCGCTCGGAAGGTTGAGGACCCCGTATCTATCGTGATGATTTCGCCCGTTTCAGCGTCTTGAACATCAACCACGCCCATATCTGGAAGCTCTAACTCAACGCGATCATTAACAACACAGGCTACCACGTCGTGCTTTCTTCCCAAAAAGCGCAAAGATTGATCATAGCCTTCATCAATAAAATCCGAAAATAAAAAGACAGTGGCCTTCTTTTTTAAAATACCTTGTAAAAAACTAGTGGCACTTTCAATTCGCGTACGGTGCGACTTTGGCTTAAAATAAAAAAGATCACGCATTAGACGCTGCACATGCCCCCGGCCTTTTTTGGGGGGAACGTAATGCTCGACTTGATCTGAAAAAAGCAGCAATCCAATCTGATCGTTGTTGCGAACCGCACTGAATGCCAATAGAGCTGCTAAATGGGTCATAACTTCGCCCTTGAACCATTCACCCGAGCCAAAATCTGTAGAGCCGCTAACGTCCACTGCCAAGATCAGGGTCAACTCACGCTCTTCCTCGAAGGTCTTGATAAAAGTTTTTCCCGTTCGGGCTGTCAACGTCCAAGAGATATTACGAACATCATCCCCAGGGACATACTCTCTGAAATCAGCAAAAGTCATCCCTTGCCCTTTGAAAGCCGTGTGATACTCGCCGGCAAATAAATTATTTACCAGCTTTCGAGTATTCAGCTCTAAAAGTTTGACCTTCTTAAGGACCTCAGGAGGTAAAGCCACTGCTACACCACCTCGACCGCAGTTAGGATCTCTTTGATGATTTGATCTGCTTTTATATTTTCAGCTTCCGCTTCGTAAGTCAGGATCAGACGATGTCGAAGAACGTGATAGGCAATTGCCTTGATATCTTCTGCGACAACATAGCCACGCCCCCGCAAAAAGGCATGGGCTTTGGCTGCTCTGAATAACGAAATTGTCGCTCGTGGGGAACCACCAACTTGAATTAAGTTTTCCAAGCGCCCCAAGCCATAAGCTTTGGGCTGACGAGTCGCCATCACGATTTCAACGATGTAGTTTTTAACCTTTGCATCGACATAAATTTGGTCCACGCGAGACGCTGCACGAAGCAAATCGTCTTTGCTAATCACGGCTTGGATTTGTGGCTTTTCATTAGTACCCATTCGATTCAAAATCTCCATCTCTTCAGACTTGCCGGGATAGTCGACGTTGATCTTAAACATGAAGCGATCCATCTGGGCTTCCGGCAATGGATAAGTACCTTCTTGCTCGAGCGGATTTTGAGTGGCCAATACTAAAAAGGGATTTTCTAGCTTATACGACTGATCACCAATCGTAACCTGCTTTTCGGCCATGGCTTCTAGCAATGCGGATTGCACTTTTGCGGGTGCCCGGTTGATCTCGTCCGCAAGAACAATATTCGTGAAAATAGGTCCTTTGCGCGGAGCAAATTCTGCTGTTTTCGGATTAAAAATCATCGTTCCAATTAGATCCGTCGGTAAAAGATCCGGCGTGAACTGAATGCGATTAAAATCCAAGGAAATAGTTTTTGAAACCGTTGCGATCGTCAGTGTTTTGGCCAAACCTGGGACACCTTCCAAAAGAATATGACCACCCGTTAAAAGCCCCATCAAGATGCCATCTACCATTTCTTTTTGACCCACAACCACTTTGTTAATTTCTTGGGCCATTTTTTCGATGAACTGACTTTCTTGTTTGATCGCCGCGTTAAGCGCCATGATATCAACTTGCACACTCACCTCCGGAGTAAAAATCACCCTCTATTTCACTCCTATTCGAGGAACTGTGCAACATTTCCCTCTGAAACTTGCCTTTTTATAAAGTCCGTAGGCAAAATAGGACCTATGAATAACTCCACTAAAGTCTGGCTCTTCATCTTAGGCACTTCACTTTTTTTATTGGTTCTTGGTTACCAATTAGGCGGACGTCTGGGGCTGTTTATTGGCTTTCTGATGGCCATTGCTTTTAACATCATGATCTTCTTTTTCGGGGAAGACCGCCTCTTATCGAAGATGAAAGCCCGGCCTGCAAAAGGTCAGGATGCGTGGGGCCTTAACTCCAAAGCAGAGCGCTTTTCAAACTTAGTGGGAATCGAGTGCCCTCGCATCTATATTTTTCCATCGGAAAGCATCACGTGCTTTTGCACATCACAAAGATTAGGCCGGGGCAGCATCGCTTTTTCCGAAGGCTTGCTTCTGCGCCTGCGTGACGAGGAACTTGAAGCCATCGTAGCCCATCAGATCTGCCAAATCAATCGCATGGACAACTTCGCCTTTAGTGCCAGCTCAACGATTGCCAACTCCCTAGTTGGTTTCGGCAGCTTGCTAGATCGCTACCTGCCTTTCCGCTTTTTTGAAACCTTACTTTCGCCTTTGGGTTGGTTGATCATCAAGCCTATTTCGCCAGCAAACAGCTTTTACCAAACGGACACCGCAACCATTGAGCTGCTGGACAATCGTTTTGTCCTTGGCAAAGTACTATGGAAGCTAGAAGGTTACGCCCAAAGCCTCCCTCTGGATATACCCCCATGCACTAGCCATTTATTCATCACCCATCCGCAGTCTATTCAGCAAAAGAATATATTTTTAAAACTTCACCCTCCCATTGAGTTCCGGCTACAGAACCTGATGGGATACTTTCCACCTTAGAAGGAGGAACTATGCACGATAATATGGAAGCCTCTTTTTCGATGTTAATCATGAGTGTTGCCTCTTCAGCCGCCATGGCTTTGGGATTGACCCCCAACCCTCAGACTGGAGAAACACAAAAAGATAAGAATATGGCTCGATTTAATATCGACCTGCTTATTATTTTAAAAAGTAAGACTAAAGGAAATTTAACAGCAGAAGAAGAGCAGTTTTTAAATTCACTCATCACAGACTTGCAAATGAAGTTTGTGAACTCATAGTTTTCCAAAAATTAAGGAGATATTCATATGAAAAAGTTCCTTTATACTGGATTGGCTTTAACGGCAGGAGCCCTTATTGCCTTCGGACTGAATGCTCAATCACAGGTCCCCCAAAAAACACCCCCAAAAATGAACATGGGCGAAGCTCTGCCAGCAAATGCCTTTATAGAGCTGGCTAAGATCATCAATCCCGCAGTGGTAAATATTTCGACCAGTGTAGTTCCTCGTGGTCGCCCTCAGCGCGATCCAATGCTAGAAATGCTTGAACGCTTTTACGGTGTTCCTGCTAGACCTCAGCCAAAAGGTCCAGTTCAAATGGGTTTAGGCACAGGTTTTATTATTCGTGAAGATGGCCTGATCGCCACCAACGCCCATGTGATTGAAGGGGCTGACATCGTTAACGTGCAACTAACTGAAAAATCAGACAAGCTTTACGAAGCCAAGGTTATCGGCGCCGACAAGCGAACGGATATTGCATTGATCAAAATTGAACCAGACGGGAAACTTCCTGTCGCAGCATTAGGCGCCTCTAAAGATGTTCAAGTTGGTGAATGGGTGGCCGCCTTCGGCAATCCTTTTGGCCATGGCCACACGATGACCAAAGGAGTTATCTCGAGCAAGGGACGCGAGATCGGAGAGATCAATAAGATTCCTTTACTTCAAACTGATGCCAGCATCAATCCAGGCAACTCTGGAGGACCTTTAGTCAATCTTCAGGGCTACGTCATCGGTGTCAACTCTGCAATTGATGCCAGGGCTCAAGGGATTGGCTTTGCAATCCCCATCGACGAAGTAAAGCAGATTATTCCGCAATTAGAAAAGCGGGGTTTTATTCGGCGTGGATACATTGGCGCCGGCCTTGCTGACTTGGATCCAGAGGCTGCTGAATATTACGGCTTCCCTGAATCCATGGGCGCCGTCATAACCGTCCTTGAAAAAGGAGGGCCAGCTCATAAGGCTGGAATCAAACCTTATGATGTTGTGATTGAGTTTAACGGAAAGAAAATTCGCTCCTCTACAGAATTGATCGATGCGGTTTCCGATGCAGAAATCGGAAAGGCAACAAAGGCCATCATCATGCGGGGAGCAAAAAAGCAAACCGTGCAGATAGTTGTCGCCGAACGTCCTGAAGAGAAACTCGCGAAGGCTCCGGTAAAAACTAAAGAAGCTACTAAAGGCATCGAATCACCGCACAACTTGGGCTTCTCGATAGCTGACCCCACAAACGCGCTTAAAGCCGAATGGGGCTACCCAGAAGAGATGAATAGCCCCATCGTTGTAGCCGTTCAGCGGGACTCTACAGCCGCACGGGCAGGACTTCGAATGGGTGATATCATTTTAGATGTGAACAAAGAGAACGTCGAATCCGCTAAAGATGTTCAAAATAAGTTGAAAGCCAAAGGGAATACTCTTCGTATTGCCCGCAGCGGAAGAATTCTCATTTTGAACTTTTAAAAAATAAATATTCAATATTTTCTCAAGAGGCAGTTTCTCAAAAAAGCTGCCTCTTTTTGTATCTTAAATAACGCCAACTATTATTAACTTTAGTTTAACATGGGATTTCTGTTTCTTAACGGTTTGTCGATGTATTTAGGCATAAAATAATCGCTATGGCAGAAAGCAAAAAATTCGATCTCGAGTTACTGACCCTACAACGAAGCTTCGTCGGTGGAATACCCGATCGTCTAGAGGCTATTCAAGAAATGCTTCTGCTACTTGAAAAATTTCCTACGACTAACGAAGCTCCCGAAACACTTCGAGGTCTGATGTCCGAAGTTCATTCCCTCAAAGGATCGGCATCCGCTCACGACCTCTACTGTATTTCTAGACTTTGCCATAAAATGGAAGACCTATTAGTCGGAATCTCGAAACAACAAATTAAAATTTCCAGTAGCAGTGTTTCGGTCCTTCTTAACTTTGTTGATTTGATATCAAAATACTGCGAAGAGTTCTTAGAATCTAATGTTCCCCCAGATATCAACGAATATGAAATACAAATTAAGCAAATTGATCTCATAAAGCAACTGACTGAAAATTCTCGATCGGGCCTATATAAATTAACCAAATCCCTCTCGCACTTAAATCGCATTTTTGTCCTGGATGATGATCAAGATATGTTGGCAATTTATCGCCTCGCTCTGCAAAAAAACCTTGAACAAACGACAATGTTTTTTCATGACTCAACTCAGGCGATACAACAAATTATCTATTTCAAACCAGATCTACTGATCTGCGATCTACATATGCCCGAAAAAAATGGTCTAGATATTTTAAAAGAAATTCACTTATCACATCTCTCTGGCCTGCCCGTACTTTTTGTCACCGGAGACATCGACTCAGATTTAGCAAAGTCCGCTCTTCAGTCGGGAGCGCTCGCTGTTTTAGATAAAAATCTCATCAACCCTCACTTTTCCCAGTGGCTCCAAAACTATCTTCGCCATTTGGAAACGAAGCAAATGTCTCTGAATAAGACAGCGGTATGAACGAATTGAAATCTTCTTCAGCTAATTTTTTATCCAGTCTATGACGATAAGTACAATACGTTATTGATGTTTTTTTACGATTGGAAATTATTTGAGTAAGGCACGACTTCAAAACTTCAATGCCATATTCCACGAAGAATCCTTTGGTGGGGATTTCTTCACTAATGCGCTCAACGCAAGCTCAAATCTGTTTTGCATCGTGAAACTTAACACCGATGTCGAAAATCACTATACGAAAATGACCATTCATCACTTCAATAACGTCTTTGAACAAGTCGTTGGCCCCCACACAAAAATCAAAGGCCAAGACATTCGCCAATTCATCGAGGCACAAGATTTTTTCAAAGAAGGCGAATTCTTAAGCTCAGAAAATATCCAAGGTCAAAAAATCCCAGCGAATTTAAAAACCTACTGGGGCGATTCATTCAATGTAATGGTAAGCTGGAATCTTTTTGAATACGAAAATCAATCATTCATCTTCTTTGCTTTTGACAACTTTCCATTGCCTGAACGAAGTGATGAATCGAAATCGCGCCTTAAAGAAGTTCCAGTTAGCCTTCGGGAAAAACAATTTTTTTCATTCCGCCGGCTTTTAGCAAATATAAAAAACCAATATAAATTTAGTTACCCCGATGGGCCCGAGTTAAATATCAAAATTGATGATCACTTATCTGATCAAATATTAGGCCCCGAAGCAGCTCTTTATGCTTCACTTCATGCCGTTTTTGAACTCTTCTCTAAAGCCAAGATCAAAAGCTCGGTGCGCATGACCTTATCACCGCACCCTGATCGTCCTCGAGTTGCTCGGTTGCTAGTCCGCACATTCGGCCATCTTCCTGAGCTCAACTCTATGGACTTCTACAGCCACGTCTTCGAAGCGCTCGGCGGAAGCTTTAGCACAGAAACCCATATCGATTCGGATTCTTCAATTTATATCTCGATTCCCTTTGATCCTATCGCCGGCGAGATCCCAGCCTCCCCAGCCCCTGAAGAACGGTTGCCGCGCATGGTACCAGTAGGTTTAAAAACACTCTTTGTCCCAAGCAATCAGACCAACAAGCTGATTATTGAACACTTTATCGAAGGCCTTCACCTACACTCATCGTTTGCTTTCGATGTAGAGGCGACCCTAAATCAATATCAAACATCAAATCCCGATATCCTTTTTGTCGAGGTCACTGCACAAGAGATCGAAAAAGCCGCTGACATCATTGAAAAGGTTCGCAGTCTCGAGTCGACGTTTCTAACGCATAAGGCGGCCATCATCGCCATCATTCCCGATGAGGCTGGATCAGCGCTTCCGCAACGAATGATTGAATGTGGGGCCAATGCCTGCCTTTCGGAAAGCTATAGCCGCAAAAATCTGCTCGAAGCTATGATTCATTTCGCCCCAACCGTCTTAATTTGAGATTTCTATATTAAATACACTTTTTTCTAGACCTTGGTCTTTAGTTTTTAAACAGGATGCCGTTATTAGACTTAAGTCAGTTAGTGGCTGTTAGATATGCAACAACGAACGGCAGCCTGAAAGGAAACAATGAAAATCACCGAGGTCAAAGTCTTCCCTGTGAATGAAGATCGACTCAAAGCTTACGTCTCTATCACAATTGAAAATTGCTTTGTAGTCCGTGACTTGAAAGTCATTCAAGGCACCAGCGGGCTTTTTGTAGCCATGCCTTCTAAGAAAAGAAAAGATGGGCAGTTTCGCGATATCGCCCATCCTCTGAACCAAGAGACTCGAACGATGATCGAGGACATGGTGTTTGAAGCTTATGAAAATGAATTGAAATCTATGGGAGCCACTTTGGTGAATCTAAAACGCCAAAAAGGACCCGACTACAACGGTGGGGATGATTATTAAGCCGATGGCGGCTGATACTCTGCTCGCATAGATCTCACTGCTCACTACCAAGGGCTTGGAGTTCCTCCAGGCCCTTCTTTTTAGCAATTTCGCACCGCGCTAGACATTGAATTACCGACCAGATTACCTTAGTTTACAAAGCTCTTAAGCCGTTGGGGTATCGCCAAGTTGGTAAGGCATCAGATTTTGATTCTGACATCCGGAGGTTCGAGTCCTCCTACCCCATCCAATTCTTTGCTGAGTTGAAAACGGTTTAATTTTTTAAAAAACCACCGCGAGGTGGTTTTTTTTTGCCTTCTTCAAACGCGAACCAATGACCTATCCATAAGCTTGCTTCTCAGAACAATAAGTACCTAATTCAGAACAGAACCTAAGGAAAAACGAAGAAGCACGCTCTGCGGCTGCATCTTTTCGATGCGCTCTCAGGATATACTTCGACTCCGTCAAAAAAAATAAAGTATAGATGCTGGCCTAACACAAACGGAGAATACCTATGAAAAAGTATCTATTTCTTTTTTTAACTATCATCATAATTCAAGATCAAGCTCATGCAGAAATCTGCGGAAAAACAGATGATCGAGTTCCATCATTCGACACAAAAGTCGGAAGGGCTTCCCGTGAAAATAAGGCAGGGGTCTGCGTTGCAACACTTGTTGGAAAAAACTGCGTGGTCACTTACGGAGCCTGCACTCAAAATATTGATTTCGTCGAATTTAACGTTCCGATGTCAGTCGCTGGAGTGCCCCAATTTTCAGACTCTACTGATAGATACTATATCAATAAAGATTCAGTCGCTTTTGAAGCACGCGGCATAGGTCAACAATGGGCTGTACTAAAATTGCTTCCTAACTCGGTAACTGGAAAACATGCTGGAGACATCCAAGAATTTTACAAAGTTGCGAAAAGAAAATCCGAAGACAATGATCCAATTAAAGTCATTCAGTATTCTTACGCCCTTAGTGATACCGAATATGTTCGCGAAGGAGTCAACCCAAACCAATACGGTGATATGATTCATTTTGCTCAAAGCAGTTCAAACGGTTCGCTTATCAAGGCAAGTATATTTTTAATTCCTGAAATCATTGAGCACAATGCGGACACATCATACGGAAGCGGTGGAGCCCCCGTTATCAACTTAAAGACCGGCGAATTAATCGGAATCAACACACACGGCGGTTGTCGAGCTACCTATCTTGTTACGGCTGGAGCAAGATATACGAACTCAGGGACTTCAACAACAGGCTCCTCAAAATTTAGAAGAGCTATTGAAGCATGTAACGCCCATTAGTCATTAGAACCTTATTTATGTCTATCGAGCCCGAGCCCGTCCCAAATGACGGGCTTTTTCTATGAAAGAACTGATCTGTCTTTCATTACGGTTTTTAATTTCGTCAAAACTAGTAACCTTTAATACCTTCACTCCGCAAAAATCTAAAACGCCCTTTTTGACCATATTTATTGAAGGATTTCCTAATATAAATCGATTCCACCAATTGGGTGCATCGGTTGAAATAATGATTTCGCCAGTTCGGCCTTTCAACAATCGCTCCCAAAACGGACTATTGGGCCGATACTTAAACGCAAAACCTGGAAGCAGGATCCTATCAAAAAAACCTTTTAGCAGAGCCGGAACGCTACTCCACCAAATCGGAAAAACCACCACAATATGCCGAGCATTTAAAATCATCTTTTGAGCACGAACAAGATCTGGCTCTAATTCCTGGATCTTTAAATATCCTTTGTGCAGTATCGGATCAAAATTTAGATCAGATAAATGCAGAACTTCAACTTCAGCCCCTTGCTGACGAGCGCCATCAGCATATGCCAGGGCTGCTTGAGACAAAAAGCTTTCTTTATTAGGGTGGCCGTTGATAACTAATATACTCTTCATGTTGACAATGTAAACATTGATGTTAACATTGTCAACATCAATTAAAAGAAGGACTCATGTCAAGACACTATCACCATGGCGACCTAAAAGCGGCCGCAATTAAATCTGCCCTGATCATGATTCAAAATCGGAATGAAGTTAATTTTACCATACGTGAAATATCCAATGAACTTGAGGTCAGCCCAACAGCCCTTTATAGGCATTTTCAATCCAAATCAGATCTTATAGCGGCCATCGCAGAAGAAGGCTTTTTACGGATCAACCAGGTCTTCGCCCAAGAAAAAAGCAAGTCTCGATCGGCCGATGATCAGCTGTGGGATTTGGGGTTTGGCTATATTCAATTTGCTCTTAATAATCCAGGGCACTATCGCGCCATGTTCCACCAGGATCTTATATGCGATCCCGAAACTTCTGCTAGTTTAAGCGCGGCTGGGGAAAAGGCATTTCTGTACTTATTAAATACAATCGAAGAAGGAATGACCCAACAGGTTTTCAAAAAGACAAACGCCATGCAATGCGCCCGAACTATCTGGGCAGCAGTTCATGGATTTGCAACTCTATTAATTGATGGCCAGTTCAAATTGCTAGAAAATGAAAAAGAGATCCAAAAAAGTATCAAACAACATTTAGATCTAATATTAAAAATTCTTCTTTAGCTCTTTAAACAATTGGAATCACTACTTCCGTTTTCAAATCAATAACAGACACCTGATCCGGCGTTGTTAAATAAACCTCGTAGACGGCAATTTTCTTGTTGAGCTTAAGCTTCTTAGCTTTTTGATGGGCCATAGCCATCCCCCAAGAATTCCCTAAGTGTTGATAGTCGCCTTTATGCAAAACCCGCAAAGCTTTGTGGGCCCGCACCTCGCCCGATTCAAAGCCCTGCTCTAAATTTGCAAAAGGCTTTTCGTAAGCAAAACAAGCCCGGTATTCGCACTGCCCAGTTACAAAGTTAAATTCGTCAGTAAAGGAAAGTGCCATTTTTGGTTCGGGCCATTCTTGTTTTTTTACTTTAGCCATCATCGCTCCAAAATCACTTTCCATCATTGGCCCTAAATCAGCGATCGCACACGACCTACGCTTGGCCACGAAATAGAAACCACTCTTGTCACCAATGCCCAGCATCTCACTTTGCGCTTTAACCTGGCCATCCTCTAGAACTGACTTTACCATCTTCAGCCCTCTTTGAAAATCATTGCCAATCCAAGCCTGCATTTGCTTTTTCATGAAAAACAGAAAAAATGGCAGTTGTCCCTGCATAGTCCATTTAAACTCACACTTCTCGGGTCCGAGTTCATTTAAATCCCACACAACCGGAGACACTGACTTCCAAGGCTTAAAAAATTCGATCTGAAGCTTGACGGATTTTTTATCAATAGCATCCTGAAGAGTCATTTGCCCTTCACCTATAACATCCCCCCGCCAACGCAACACAGACCCAGCCCCCGAAGAGTTGCCGCTGATTTCAACTTCAGAGTTAGGCTCCAGAACATACCACGGAGACCATTTCTGCCAGTTCTTAAAATCAGAAATGAAAGAAAATACTTCTTTTGATGATTTGTTGATTACAATTTTTTCTGTAATGCTAAAACGGACGTCTAACATAGGCGAACTTCTTTCGGTTGACGCATTATTTGCTAAATATATTCTGGATTATATGTATATGTTCTTGCAAATGCTTCTTTGCTTCGGCTGGACTGCGCTTAAGGCGAGCCGTCTGTAATGCCCCCTGTAACGAGCTTAAAACATAGCGAGCAATCGCATCCTCGCCGCCCATCTTTTTAAGATAAGTCGAAGAATGAATATTACGAAATCTTGAGCTAAGCCATCTTAACTGAAGCGTGTAAAAAGAATTTAAGTCCTCTAACACTTGACCGTCTAACGCTTCTACTTCGATGCAAAACGCCCCAATCGGACATATTCTTTGCTGGTCTTTCCACATCGAGATGAAAATCTTAAAATAAGCCTTCAATTGATCTTGATCCGTTCGGGACTCGACTTTCAGGAACCACTCTTTGAATTGTCTTTCAAAGTCTTCTATTAAAGCTGAGGCTAAATCTTGCTTTGACTTGAAATGATAATGAAGACTGGCCTTACGAATTCCCAATCCATCCGCAAGATCTTGAAAGCTAAACCCATTAAATCCATGGGTTTGCAGTAACTTTTGCCCCAAAATCAAGGCCTCTTGTCTCGTATTCATTATACCCCCTTGCTTTGGAGTCTATCTGTTGTTATTATCTACCTATCGGTAGGTAGATAGCAAGAACCATTTTTTACTGTTCAGGCTCAGCTTGAAGGAGACTCCATGAAGCAAAACCAATCCTTTCGCAAAGTCGCAATTATCGCAGGCGCACGCACCCCGTTCACAAAATCTTTCGGAGCGTACTCAAGAACTTCCAACAAAGAGCTCATGACAGCGGTCTTGCAAAACTTAGTTCAGAAAACGAACTTACGTGGGGTCCGACTCGGGGATGTCGCATTAGGTGCTGTTATGAAAAATGCAGCTGATTGGAACTTAGCTCGAGAATCAACATTAAGCTCGGGACTTGATCCCCGCACTCCTGCCTATGATGTGCAACGCGCGTGTGGGACAGGGCTTGAAACTGCCTGGCAGATTGCTTTAAAAATCGCAGCTGGCCAGATTGATGCTGGCATCGCTGGCGGAACCGACACCAACAGTGATATCGCAGGCGTCCTTCCGACTGAATTATCCTGGATCTTAATGGAAGCACAACGCGCTCCAAGCTTATTTGCAAAATTATCGATTCTGTCTCGTATTCGCCTGCGCCACTTGAAACCTCAATTTCCCGTCGTACAAGAGCCTCGCACCGGCAAATCCATGGGCCAGCACTGCGAGATGATGGTAAAAGACTGGGCCATCACCCGTACAGAGCAAGATCAACTAGCCTTTGAAAGCCATCAAAAAGCAGCCAAGGCTTACAGTGAAGGCTTTTACAACGATCTTATCTTCCCATTCAAGGGCCTTGAAAAAGACAGTTTTGTTCGAGCCGAGACAACAATCGAAAAACTGAACAAGCTTAAACCGGCCTTTGACTTTTCAGGAACCGGCAGCCTCACCGCGGGCAACTCGACTCCACTCACAGATGGGGCCTCGGCCGTTCTATTGGGCTCCGAAGAGTTCGCCAACAAACATCAACTTCCTATACTGGCCTACTTCGTTGATGCAGAATCCTCGGCCGTGGACTTTGTTAATGGCGATGGACTTTTGATGGCTCCTACCGCCGCTGTCGCAAGACTTCTGAAACGCAATGGTTTAAGCCTCCAGGATTTTGACTTTTATGAAATTCACGAAGCCTTTGCAGGCCAAGCACTTTCAACGATGAAGGCCTGGGAGTCCGAAGACTATTGCAAAAAAGAGCTGGGACTTGATCAGGCTTTAGGGAAAATTGACCGAACTAAATTAAACGTCAAAGGAGGCAGCTTAGCGTTGGGGCATCCATTTGCGGCGACTGGTGGACGCATACTAGCAAGTCTCGCCAAAATTTTATCTCAAAAGGGTTCTGGCCGCGGCCTTATCTCGATCTGCACGGCTGGCGGGATGGGCATTGCTGCCATCATTGAAAGATAGTTGCCATTAAGCCAAATCACAGGCAGAAAGAGGATATGGAAAACTTCGTTCTGCTTGTGATCTGTTTTGCTCTTGGAATTCTAGCCCAGCGCTGGAAAAGATTTCCAGAAAGCTCGTCCCAGACATTAAATGCTTTTGTCATTTCAGTTTCGCTTCCAGCATTGATGCTGCTGAAGGTACCCGCAATTATTAACAACCAAACCCCGGTCTCCCAAGCCTGGCTACCTGTAGCCATTATGTGGAGTATGTTCTTTTTTTGCTGGCTTGTTGTTCATTTTATTGCTCAAAAGCTCAATTGGTCCAAGCCTAAAACAGGTGCCCTGATTCTAACTACAGGTTTAGCCAACACGTCTTTCGTTGGCCTTCCCATTTTGAAAGCCCTGATCGGAGACGCCGCAATCCCCTATGCCATCTTAGCTGATCAACCCGGCGAATTCCTGATTGTATCTACTCTTGGTGTTCTGGTCGCCTCTCTCTATTCAGGACACGCCGTCACAGCAAAATCGATACTACTCCGAGTGTTTACATTTCCGCCCTTCATGACACTGATCGCCTGCATTCCATTAAGCCAAAGCACCATCATCAACAATATTCTTTTTCAATCGACAGCTCAAACCCTAGCAAATACTCTTGTCCCGTTGGCTTTATTTGCAGTCGGACATCAATGCAAAATTCACTGGCACGTAATTCAACGGCGCGCACAGCCTCTTATCATTGGCCTTTCGTTGCGCTTGCTAGTTATTCCATTGGTGCTGGTTTTTTTATTTAAAATGCTTCTGCCTACGGGGTCTCCACTTCCCTTAGCTATGGAAGTAAGTCTCTTGGAAGCTGCCATGGCCACACAGATCACATCGGCTGTCGTCGCCAACGAATTTCAGCTGGATGGAGAACTTGCAAATCTTATGGTAGCAATCTCGATTCCTATCTCGTTAATGAGTGTCCCACTTTGGCAACAAGTTCTTCACCGAGTTTTTTAAAATGGAAAACTTAAGCCCTCAAGAATATTGCATCTATTTCGTGATCAAAGGCCTGCTAATAAAAGAAGGAAGAACCCTAATACAAGGACGCTTCGCCGCCCCGCTAAAACCCATTAAATACACAGCAACTATTTCCATTCCAAATCCAAAATCGAATCAATTTCAAAAATACTGGAAGGAACTATGGCCTGCGGAATTTTCTTCCTACAGGGATCAGTCTCCCGATCAGTTTCTATCCACCATGCGCCTCAAAGGTCTTCGTCAAAATGCACAGTTAGCTTTATTGGCTTTTTGGCAAGATGCATGGCCTTTGATCGGCCGCTGGGACTATCCAACACCGGAAGAACTTTTAGCAATTCAAGCCGAAGGCTACCGAGTCGTTTCAATTTTAAAAGATCGTCCTTATACAGAAATGATCACCGCGGACAAGAACAATCTAGAGTTTACAATTCATGATTTAGAGCATGCCGCTAAATATTTTGAAGACCCAACCGCCTCAGTTTTACAAAAGGAACAATTCCAGCGCCTTATGTATTTAAAAGCAGAGCCCTTAATACAAGAGCTGATACAGCAGGATCCTCAATTTTTAAAAGACTGGCACTATCTAATTTCTGATATGAATACCGCCCCCGCACATAGTTGGTTTTTCTTTCGAGGAACACTCCTAAATGCCTTTAAAAGAAAAGCCCAAATTCCAATGACCGAAAAACTTCCTGAGAACTTGGAAGAACAATTTTCGAAATTCGAACAAAAGGCGTGTTTAGACTATTTTGGGAATCCAAACATGTCCGTCAAATAAAGGACGTGCCGTTCGGTAAAATCCCCCGCTGATGGCATGATACTGATTCCCTTTTTTTACAACTTCGGCATCAACAGCTAGAATGCCAGAAGGCATACCAAGCCGAATCAACGAAAGAGTCCCCGCATCCTTCACAAGGACCTCATTTAAAATGGACCCGGGAATACGTGCTGCAACTCCCGCACAAAGCGAAACGGTCAGTGGCAAAGCCTTGTGAGCCTGTCCGCTGGCAATTACTCGCATTGTAAAATCCATTTCATCGGAAGATATTCTTTCACCATCCGATGTAACAAACCCTTTAGGAGCACTGACCAAAGCAATATAAGGCACTGATAAACTTTTGCTTGCGGCTTCAAGATTAGGCGTGATGCCCATTGCGACGGATGCGGCTTGCCGAATCAACTCGAGCTTCCGAAGCAATTCTTTGTTCATCTCGAGTTCTTCCGCAGACTCGTTCCCCACCAAATTAAAGTGCTCGGCCTTCAGGAAAACTGTGGCATTAGCGGCGTCAACCAAAGAAACCATAACGTCACCAACTCCCGGCACACCCAGCATTTCTTGGACTGCGCCAGTGGGAAGTAACTTACCTGTGCTGGCTCCACCTGGATTTAAAAAATTCAAGCGAATGGGCGAGCCAAATCCGGCAACCCCGGGGATGGTAAAGTCGCCGTCAAAGACAGGCTGATTGTCTTTAACAGTAAAACAAGATTCGATAATCTTTTGTGTATTGGTATTTAAAATGCGAACCTTGACCTCTCCGTCAGACACCGCCCCCATCCAGCCCTGCTGAATCGCAAAAGGCCCCACCGCACTTACAATATTTCCACAGTTTCCATTGTAATCAACCTTCCGATCTTTTACGGAAACCTGAACAAATGTATATTCCACATCATAGTCGCGTTTATTAGAAGAATTAGAAAGAACACCTACCTTGGATAAAGATGATATTCCCCCGCCCATTCCATCAAGTTGACGCGCCAAGGGATCGGGACTTCCTAGAGCAGCTAGAAACAAAGAGTCCCAACAAGACTTGTCTAAAGGCAAATCTTCAGTCTTAAACAACAAGGCCTTACTTGTTCCGCCTCGATAGAAACTAGCAGGTATTCGCTGCATACAATCCCCCTCCCCTAAGAATAATCCAAGTTCCAAAAATGACAAGCAAAGGCTGAGTGTCTCTTTTTTAGACAGTTTACCTATCTAATCACCTCTTTATTTGGAAGCGAACAAGGCATCGGTTTTGTATTGGAAAGTCCCGCGAACTAAAACTTTAAATAAAAGTTTCAAAAGGAGTTTCCAATGTCAGGTAAGAAAATCGTTCTTGCAACCATGGCCGCCATTTCTATGACCTCGGCTGTTCAGCCCGCCTTTGCAAACAAAGAAGGCGTGGGAACTGTTCTGGGAGGCATTATCGGAGGACTTTTGGGAAATGCGACGGGCGACTCTGAAGTCAGCCGCCGAAATGGCACTATTATCGGAGCCCTAATTGGTGGCTTTTTAGGGAATCGAATTGGTGCATCTATGGACGAGGCCGACAAACGAGCCTACGCCGATGCTCAACGCCGTGCTCTGGAATCTCGCATAGGTGAAACTATTGAATGGGAAGGCTCGGACTATGGAGGTCGTACGGGGGCACAAGGCGAAGTCACCACGACAGACGATGGATACCATAAACGAACCGGTGAGTATTGCCGTCGTTATCGCAGTGATTTCAGAGTCAACGGCCGATCGGACTCGACAGTCGCATCTGCTTGTTTAAAGCGTAGCGGTCAGTGGTACGATGTTAAAGAAAGCGATATTAATTGGAATACGGTTTCAAACGATGGCGGCCTACCTGGAGCTGATGGCTCCATGGAAAACTCTCAGTCATTCATTGGCGGCACTTTGGTGAATACTATTACGCGAAAATCAGGTGGTGAATGGATTCGGATACGCCTCTCGAATGCGTCCATCCTAGAGCGTCTGCATTTAGAGGTACGAGACAACAATCTTAAAATTCATCAAATCATTGTTGTCACCCGTCAGGGGCATAAGGTGCCTATCAACTTTGCTGGAACTAATGCTATCTTTAACAGAGGATCAACTAAATCCCTCGACCTAAGAAGCATCGGTGTTAGTACGGGCTATATCGATATCCGCGCAGAATCCTATGGTGGCATCGCCTCAATGAAGGTCCTCCTAGAGGACATTCACGGAGACGAAGTGCGCTCGAAAGCTGAACGCTTCTAACGACCAAAAGGCTGTTGGTTTTTTTTACGGCTCGCGTACTCAATCTCGCGAGCTAAATTTCCTTCTGCCAATCCATACTTTTCTGATAAGCCCAGCTCTTGAACAACGAGTTGGGCTTCTTTTTTGCCCAAAATAAATTCTTGAAGTCGTTGTATTTTTGAAAGCAAGTCTTCCCCGCGCTCGCGAAGAGCCTCCATACGCACCGACCCCAAACCTGCCGTCTTCCATTGGGGAACGTATTTTAAGGCAGACTGTGCAACTGCGGAATACATTGTATTTCGGCACTCTTGATCTGGCTTGATTTGATGACGATGTCCAAATTGATCTTCAAGCTCGACAATATGCTGTTCACAAGGTTTTCCGCAATCTTTAAACGAAGAGCCTTTACTAAGGAATGCTGCAAAAACACAATGCTCCATATGAAATGAAGGCATGTACTGAAGAACCGAAATCTCTATTTTATTAGCATCTGCAGAGTGAAGAAGATCCGAAACCTGTTGGTGGTTCAAATCATAGGATGCACATACTGAATGCAGGCCTTTGTTCAACAAATATGATGCTGATAAATGATTGGTCACATTCAAACTAAAATCTCCACGCAATTCTCCGGCAAATGGAGACACTTCGGTAAAGTAACGAAGAGACCCTAAATTGCGCACCAAAATTATATCTGGCGCCAATCGCTCGATCACTTTTAAATTATTATACTCTTGAGGTTTTAGAATTCGCGTCGTCGCAATACCGACTTTCAACCCCGCAGAACGTACCGCCTCGATTGCCGGCTGATAATCACGTCCAAATTCAAAATCTAAAATAACTGCATCGATGGTTTCTTTCGAAAGGCGCTGCGACATTACCGCAGCAACCAAATCTTCTACCTGCCCAATTTCACGCAGCAATATGTTTAACCTCATCAATCCCGGGCTCTGCACCGCCGGACTCTTTTTCTGCTCGATCCATTCAACGACCTCACCAACAGGCTTCACATTAGCGACAAATCCATCAACAGTCGTCGCCATCAATGACTGATCTAAAAGAGCTGCCGCTTGACGACGCACTTCTTTGAGTTCTTTATGCGCAATAAATAAAGGCCCCTCGTCGGAACGCTCAATTTGAATCTTCACGGCTTCGAATTGAGTCCCGCCAAGGGCCGCTAACTCTTCTGCAATAAAGGAATCCTCGACGCCCCGGCTTTTTGCTGGCTCAACATTTGATTGAGTCATTGCCTGAACAAATCTTTTTCCATCTGACATTGTCACACGTAATGGCTGACCCGACTCCATCTTAACTTGAATTTCAACAGGCACTCGACGGCGTAGATTTTTATCATTCCAAGATTTAAAAAGTTCTTTTTTTAAATCACCATCATGGTTAAGCCAAACTCCGGCGCCTTCCATTTGCAACTCAAGCTTGAAATCTCGACTGAACTTAAGCTCCCACTTGTTACGCTGACGTTCAAGCTGACGGCACTCGTATATTTGCGCGCCCCGCTCGATTTTATCCATCCCTCGATTCCAAGCGATCATTATACCATCACCAGGCTTCAAGTGAACCTCAGTGGAAGTTTCTAAGATGATAGCGTCTTCATGAATATTTTGAACTTGCCCGATGCGGTGCCCACGGTGAGCAGAATATCGACCGTTTACAAGCTTCTGATGATCAACACCATGAAGCCATCCCGAAAAAAAACCTCGAGAGTAGGTCGTTGCCATCTTCGCAATTGATTTGTCAAACTGCCGCTTAGAGACCTTCTCGCCCTGCTCATGCAAATCAATCACTTGACGATATTCACTGGCCGCAGAAGCCACATAGTCAGGAGTCTTAAGGCGGCCTTCGATTTTAAAAGTATGAACCCCAATATCCATCAAAGCCGGTACTTCTTTAATTCCGCAAAGATCTTGAGGCGAAACCAGGTGCTGCCTATCTACTAACTGTTTCTTTTTACCGTCGACGATCATCTCGTATGCAAATCGACAGCTTTGCGCGCACTGCCCGCGATTGGCCGAACGCCCGCCGATTCCTTCAGAAGTAAAGCACTGCCCCGAGTAAGCAACACAAAGAGCCCCGTGTACAAAGACCTCAAGTTCTTTTTCGGTTTTAGCTTTGATAAGCTTGATTTCTTCAATTGAATTTTCACGCCCCAATACAAAACGCTTGATTCTTAAATCATCTAGCAAAGAAATCGCTTCATGATTTGTGATGGTCATCTGAGTTGATGCATGAATCACTTGCTCTGGCGCAATCTGACGAATCAACTGCACAACACCAAGATCCTGCACGATAAAAGCATCGGGTTTTAAAGGAATGATTTTTTCTAGAGCTTCAGCAAGACGTTGAAGTTCATTTTGAAAAATTAGAATATTCAAGGCCAGGTTGACCTTCACGCCATGGGCATGCGCCATATCGATCAATTCTTTAAGATCATCTAGTGCTAAATCGACAGTGCGACCACGAGCATTGAAACCAGGAAATCCCACATAGATCGCATCAGCGCCGTTGTGGATTGCCGCAAGTGCCATTTCTTTGTTGCCGACAGGTAGCAATAATTCGTGACGTGACTGATGTGACTTTGGCATGGGAACTCCTTCAGCTCTTGAAAAGCCCCACTTTATATCGCACTAGGCTCTAGACCGCAAGATTCATCCCTTTTGCCCCAGAGGGAAACGCAATGTCACTTCAGTACCTTGTAATTGATTCACACCCGCGACCTCATTCGAAACGACCTCTATTCGTCCATGCATTTTTTGGACATATTCTTTAACCAAAGGCATACCATATCCGGTCCCTTTTTCTCCTCGGGTGCCTAACCTAGATGTCTGGGCGCTCATACTAAAAAGGTTCTCTAAAATGTGAGGTGGTATTCCTAAACCATAATCTCGAACCTTTAAAACTATTTCGGCCTGATTTTTAGACACTGTCAGATCGATTTTAGATCCCTCTGGAGAAAACTTGATCGCGTTAGTTAACAAGTTCATGACAATGATATTTCTAAAAGGGACAGAGGCCCCTTCGATATAGACATCCTCGCTAGGCATTGAAAGTTCAATACGCATATTTTTATCTTCTAGGCGTACCTTTAATTGATCAATGGCCTCGTGAATTAAGGCATTAATATGAATTGGGTGAGGTTTTAAAAATACCTTCCCATCTTTTAAAGATTTGAACTCGCGGATTTGAGCTAAAATAGCATTCAGATTTTCGGTACTTCTTTCGATTCGGGAAACTGATGTCAACAAGTCAGGCTGCTCGACTTTTTTCTTTAGTCGAAAGGCCTCCATCTGCACGACGGTCAAAGGAGTCGCTACATCATGAATAAGAATACGTAATAGGTTTTCAACCTCTTGCTTCGAATCTTGAATTTCGCCGATCATTTTCTCTTCAGCTGTCACGAAATAGTGGGTTACAGTTGCCGAATAGGCCAAAAAAAATAAAGTATTCATACGTTTTTCAACGTCGTAAATGTTTAAGTCGCGGATAAAGTTAGGACTCATTCCCCAATAATCGCAAGTATAATAGAACGCCACTGCCAACAGGACCGTAGCGGCTCCAATGAAGTTTCCATACCGACCAAAAAATATTCCCGCGGTTAAAGGAACCGCACTAAGCCAAAATACTCCGGGGGCCTGCATCCCACCGGCCGTCCACACCAAAAAAATCAATTCCAAAGATGGTATCGTATACAGCAAGATCTCGGTTAAAAGTAAGTTTTGAGTTCGCCGATAAATCAACGGCGTAGCTAGATAAAGCAAATATGGTGGAATCAATTGCCAATTGTAATAGTAGAATTTGTACTGAAAATTATACTTTAAAATATAAAATCCCACAGTGATTGCAGAGATCACAAAGAGGGCATTAAAATATTTAATCCTATTTTTTAATAGAAGATCACCATCATCATTAAGTGGTTTGAAGAACTGCAAGAAACCCCCTCCATTTTTTAAAATGGAAATCGACGTAAAAATCACTTCATTATGCAATGATTTCAGACACAAAACAGCAATTTGATTATCTGACAGGCCTTTTAAATAAGATTTCCCCTTTAGTCCAAGGTGAACCGCATTTTTGTCTGGTCAAAAAAGTAAAATTGGGGCAAATATAAAGGCATGAATGCTCAGGATTTAAGCTCTCAATTATTAATAGTTCGTAAGCGTCTTTTGGACCTTCACAAAGAATTCTTGGCTCACCTTAAAGAAGAGCATGACCTCAAGGTGGGGCATTTATCAACGCCAACAGAATGGTTTCAACTGATCACGACAAATCCAGATTACGAATGGCTCAAAGAGTTCAACTCTCTTGTTACCGATATTGATTTATTGACTGAAATAAAGCCGATACCGGTGGAGTTTGCTGGAACGGCGAAGGCCGAGCTTAAGCGACTTTTAATGGGTGGTCCTCAAGATGGCTACGGGGCATTTACTAGCCGCTATCTGAAAGTCCTCATGAGTGGATCAAATATATTGCTTTATCACCATCAGATTAAATCAGCAGTCGATGCGCTGCCCGATAGGGAAATTTCATTTCCAGCGGCTCGGGAAGAACGCCTCAAATGGCAAGAGATTCAACGCCAGCAGGCGCGCCAATCACGCAACTAACAATTCCAGAACATTCCTTCAAGTAAGGACTACTCTTTTGACTCGACCGTGAGAGTGATCACATCGGCGTAACTACCTGCAAGAGCCTGACTGAAGTTTCCAATACTGACGTTAACAGCATGGCGTGTGCCAGCACTCGAACTTTGGCCACTACCTTCAGCTATCAAAACTGGATTACTGGCCGAACCCGAAAGGTTCTTTGTCTGTGTGCCAACTTTAAAAGAGTACGGAATAATCGTGCTGTTGTTGGAATGCTTAAGACCTCCGTTATTCATAGACGAGGCATATATTCGATAGCCGGCATTGTAAACAGCGATCAAATCAAAGCCCCGACTTGCTCCCGGAGTAAGAGTTCCAAACTGTAAAGTCTGAGACGTGTCATTAATATTAAAAGGTGCGCCAGAGTCGACCAAAGATATATGAGTATTCGCATTAACGTAGTAAGTGTGGACTAAGTTCCACGCTTGTATAGTGCGATAACTTCCGCCTGGTGTTCCTTCATAAAGAATCATTGTTACGACATCTAGATAGTTCCCCGAATCAACACCGACAGGATCGGGCAACAGCTTCATATAGTAGGTATGCAAATTTGAAGTCAAACTAGGAGAGCCACTTGGAAAAGAGCCAACTATAAAATCGGACGATGAAGTGGAAACCCCTGCCTCTTTGATTATTCTTGTTCGGCCTGAATCGACATAGATATTATAGGGGTAATATTGGTACCACGTGTACATGCCACGAGGATTGTAAGACAGCGACCAACCGGTCGAGAAGCCAACAAAGTAATTGCACGCACTGGAGTTGCCCCGAGCCACTCGAAACGTCAAAGCAGGAGCAGCTCCGCTGTTAAAGCTGTAATTTCCAGTGACATCTTTAAGATAGACACCATTGCAGTTAGTTTGAGCCACAACTTTGTTGCTAACTAAGAATGCACTGACAAGCCCTACCAACCAGCGAACTGGATGCCTCATAAACCCTCCTTAGTAACAAAAGTTCCAAGATCCACTTCGCCAAACTTGAGTTCCGGTATTTCAATTTCTATTTTTTGCAACGAACCATTCGTCTCTAATTCCAACGAGTATTTTCCTGGTTTGATACCTTCTAAATAGAGCCGACCCTGCTTGTCTGTGAAAAACACTGCCTGCTCATCACCTCGCACATTTAATAAACGTCCAGCAATTAGATCTACCGGACGCTGCCTTCGATCTATTAACCGAGCACGAGCCACCAACGTCCCACGTGTTTCAAGCGCAATCTTCATGGCACTTCGATAGGTTGGATAAAGTGTAAAACGATCGTTGGCTAAAGACGTAAAAAGAGATCCTCCCCCCAGTTGCACACCCATCTCGAAGCGGCGATAGGACGCAAGCTCAGGAAGAACCAACTGATTCCGCCGAACTGAATCTTCTTCAAGTAGATCTCCGACGGCGGATACGGTCACGTCTTTGCTTGCCTGAGTCTCGTCCAATTTTACAAGCAAAATGGAATCAGTAACTGGTCTAGACAATGTCCACGCACCAGGCATTACCACTATGGCCGATCCCACATTCCAACGATAAGCTCCGGATCTTTTGGCAAGATCAAGCGATGAATCCTTCCACTCGCCAGAAACACCAGCAACAAACGAAGAACTGCGGTAAGAGGTTTCAGCATTCGCGATCGTGCTGCTGGCCTTCGAAGCGACACCCGCCCTCGCACTCCAAGGCGACTCTTTTCGAGAAGGCTCCCAAGATATTTGCGCCCTCGTTTCACGATCTTTTTCGACGTATGAAGAATATACCTGCAAATTCTTTTTGGGCTCGAACCAATTAAAATATACGAAAAGTCTATTTTCATTGATTGTGGCGTCTTTCCGTTCCGAGTATTCAAAACTCAACTGGCCATTTTTAATTGGAGACAACGAGTAGACTGCATAATTTTGGTTTTTATTTTTTATTCCCATGCGGTCGTCAGCCTGTAACGCCCCCACTGTTAATCGATGACCAAACCATGGCGAAAAACTGATAAAGCAGTCGCGCTGCCATTCATATCGCTCGTATGGATTGGATACTCCCCAAGTAGAAAATCGAAGCTCTCGATTTTCTAAGGATAAACCTAAAGAACTTTGCCATAAATTCTTATTGGTAAAGCTTCGGTATCGAAGACGACCTGCAAACTGCGCCTTGTCATTTCTCAAATAGCTACGAGCGCCCTCTGCGGAAAATAATCCCCATCGAGTCCCTAAGGTTCCCTCAAGGCCTGCGATATTTTGGCCATCATCACCCTGCGCCCAGACGCCTGACGTGAAGGTTTCATGCAGCCCCCATCTGTGATAAAAGGAATAGCCAGAGTTCTTATAGTACTCTCTCCCGGTATTTGATTGATCAAAACCCAAACGACCAGCATTTAGACTGTAGCGCTGCTCGCCCTTGGATAATAAACTTTGCTCAGACAAATATGGAAACTCAACTTTTTGAGTTTCTCCGTTTTCATCAGTCACCAAAATCTGAACTTGATTTAATCCCGCCACTAACGGAAGGTCTGCAATATTAAAGCGCCCTGGCCCCAAACGCTGAGACCTATACAGCGAACCATTGATATAGATTTCAACTAACGAAAAGCGATTTAAGACAATTTCTTGCCCGCTCAAAACCTGCGTTAAAGGATCCCAACTAATCGCCGGATCCTTTTGCATCCCCAGACCTAATAGAGGCCGAAATACTTGATATCCGAGCACCCCATATTGCAAATCTCCAAGACTCCATCGAGTCGATAAATCAGGTCGATCATAGACCGCCCTAAAGTCTTGTCGATACACCGAACGGCTATTCTCGAAGGTTTTAAAGTACCCCTCAAAAACAAGCTTTTTAAAGCGCAAGGCAAAATCATGATCACCTAGAATAGGATCCCGAAAAGACTTATTCGCAGTATCAGGAGAATAAATATTTTGGGAGGCTCGTGCATTAAAGATAAGACTCCACGGTTCTGGATCCAAGCGCAACGCCAAACCTTCATTTTTTGATTTTATAAAATCTTGAGAGCTCATCTCTTCAGGTGATTGCCCCCAACTTAATTGAAGTTTATTAACATCAAATTTTAAATTGAATCCCTGCGCGTTCAAATCGCGAATCTTAAGTGAGGAGTTTAAACGAGCTAATTCTTCGAGTTGCGCTTTTTTCGCAGGAATCAGCTGACTACCTCCAACTTGAATTAAGTCTTGTATCAAGACTGAGACTTGCTCGGCATCTTCTGATGGGGTGACTCGCACATCTCCTAAAAGCTGGCCATTAACAATTAAGGGAAATGGGAGCTGCTGAGCCAACACCGATTGACTACAAAACAAAAGAACAAATATGAAAACAGATCGAATAGATCCCCTCCAAAAAGGCATTATTGACGCTCTCTCAGTTTCACTTTAACGACGGTCGAATCGTCAATACCTGCAGGTAGATCAACGCTATAGGATTTACTTTTTCCAACCAGCAGGTTATCTCCTAAATGTTCTTTAAGCTGCTTCAAATCAAAATTCCACTTCTTAGCGGCCTTGGAAATTTCAATTTCCGAAATGTCTTTAATTAGAAAATGAAGATTTCCAACGTTTTCAATCACTAATTTTTGATTTTTGATTTGAGCCGCAGCTTTAAATTCAATTTTCTTTGGAAGAACATAAAGGGACGCTACAAAGCTGATCATAAATTTTAGATCGACTCTTTTTTTAGTATCTACTGTCTTCTTTAAATTAATAGGCAGTTGCTCCACCACTAAACGATAAGCCTTTTCCTGGTTTAGTTCTTTTTCTCCCATATAAGCCACACGCAAATTGCGAGTTTCTCCTGCCTTTAAGACAAGTTGTTCCGGAAAAAGGGAAAAGTCAGAGGTCGATTGGCGAGTTTCTTTTCCAGCCTCATCTTCACCTCGTGCTAAAACTTGAGCTTTGATCGCCACGTCCTCATTTGATGGATTTTGAAGAACAAAACTGACCGAGGATTTACTTCCCTCTACTTCGAATTCAGAAACCATGGGGGTCAAAGAAAAAGCATAGGTGAATGAACTACATAACACAGATACAAACAAAAAAGGGATGATTGCTTTCATCCCTCTATAGTAACGATTTTAAAGATGACAGAACAGTCAAGGCGCCTGAAACTCGACTCTATACTGCCCCTTCGGAAGATCGCGAAGTCCTGCCATCGCCATACCTGATTCAAAAACGATCTCGGTTGCGAAATCTTCACCTTGGTTGACTGTGGACGCTGGACTGCGGTCGCCACCTTTAGCTTGAACGTGGACCTTATATGGAAACTCAGGGGTTCCATTAATTCGCAAATCCTGATCTGTCCCTAATACCTCGACCTTCGGTAAAACCACCCCCGATAAAAACAAATTATTCGCTTTTGTCGGGACCGCCGCTAATAGAACCAGAAAGAAAACTCTTTTCATCATGCTTCATTTATCGGAAAAGCTAGACCGGACTTTAGTAATAAAAAAGCCCCGAAGATTCGGGCGAATTGCCCGGAAATAAATGTTACCGAAGCTGCCTCAAAACGAGATCCAGATTTTCGTCCCCAAGCTCATTGCCCGTTAAATAGTGTTACCGAACAGGCTAGCCTTAAGTCCTTAGAATCACAGGGAGGTGATTTGGTGCAAGGGTCTAGTAAGTGGGACTATGTCCGAGTTATGAGCGAACGTTACCAGAATGCGTGTCGCAAGGAGAAGCGTCTCATTTTGGATGAGCTGGAGAAAAATTTAAAAGTTCACAGAAAAAGTGCCGTGAGGGCCTTGAATTATGTAAAAAATAAAAAGCCCAAAGAGTCTCGAGGTCGCCGTCGTATTTACGACGATTTCGTGATCCAGCATTTAAAGAAGTTGTGGCTGGAGATGGGGCAGCTCTGTTCGCGCAGAATGAAGAAGGCCTTGCCTCGCTGGATTACTCACTACGAAGCTCCTGATGTGACCAAGCACTTATTGCTACAGATGAGTAAAACAACCATAGATGTATATCTGCGGCCCTACAAGGCACAATACCGCCGTCACTGGAATAGCGGTACGAGAGCCGGTAAGTACATCAAAACGATGATCCCTTTAAAGCCCCTGGACTACAACGTGGGATCCGTGGGGCATATCGAGGCCGACACGGTTCACCACTGTGGCGGGAGCTTAAGTGGAGCTTATGCGATTACGCTAACCGTGACGGATGTACTGAGCAGTTGGACGGAGTGCCGTGCTATGTGGGGCAAGTCTTCGTTCGGGGTTACGACTTGCATGGTGGACATTGAAAGAAGTTTACCGTTTAGGCTACACACGATCTGCACGGATAACGGCAACGAGTTTTTAAACCATCAGTTCCTCCGTTACCTGCAAGACCGCGAAGAAAAGGTCGCTCTTAAGCGAGGTCGTCCCTACCGCAAGAATGATCAGTGTTACGTTGAGCAAAAGAACTTCACCCATGTCAGGGAGCTTTTTGGTTGGGATCGTTTAGACAAAAAAGATCTGATCGAAGTGATGAACGACATTTACCGCAACGAATGGTCGTTACTACAAAATCTTTTTTATCCGCAGATGAAGTTGGAATACAAAACTCGAGTGGGGGCAAAGTACAAGAAGAAATACTCGGAACCACAGACACCTTTAGAAAGAATCCTAGCTTCACCAAACGTCTCCCCAGACTGCAAAGAGAAGCTAAGAAAGCTTGAACAAACTTTAAATCCGTTCGAACTCAAAAAAAGCATAGAAACTAAACTAAAGATCATCAACAAACTTCTTCAAAAAACCGAAGAAGATCCAGAAGGAATACCAGCATGACACATAAACCCACAGACAAGTCCTTCGGTAACACTTATTTATCGGTCAATACGTCGGGGCTGGTATGTCTCATTTTAGGATTTAATTTAAGGCACCCAGAAACTATCTGGAAACTATGGAGCCGCAATTTCAAAAGTGATTGTATCGCTGAAAGTTCCAGCCAAAGCCGTAGCCTTGCCCGCAAAGGTGATCTTCACTGCAGAGTTCACATCTGACGCTGCCGCCAACGTGCTGACTGTCTTTACAACTTTCTTAGAGTTCAAATTAACAGCAGATCCGCCATCATATTGAATCGAATATGAAACACTGTCCCGACCTGATGACAGCAAGCCGCCGTTTTGAGACGACGCCGAAATCTTATAACCGTCTGGGTTGTTAGAAACCTCTCGTACCGAGCCCACCGTTTTTGCAGTTTCACCGCCAGTGATATTCAGACCTGTATTACCCGATGCCGTCACCACAATGGAATATACGGGGGCGACAACACCCTCTAGATACAATGTCCCAGACGTCGCAGCTTGAGCTGATAAACCAAAAAGAGTTGTAATTAGAGCAGCTTTCAATTTCATTTTTTCTCCCTTATTAAAGTAATAAATTTCAAACTAGACAATGAAACACCTCAGCAAAAGACACGCCATCGCTGAGACTCATTTTATGCTTGTAGCGGTTAAAAAAACTGTCAATTTCATCGACATCAGACCGAAAATAGATGTAGAGTGCCAAGCATGAAAAACGTGTGGAATACTCTTAACCCGAAGCAAAAGATCATTCTCTTTTTGAGTCTAGTTTTTGCGACAAGGTTCCTCTTTAGTTTTTATATTCCTTTGATTGACGATGAGGCCTACCACTGGTCTTGGACACACCCCTTACAACTTTCCTATTTCGATCACCCAGGTATGGTTGCCTGGGTCGAAGCTTTGTCTACCTGGATTTTAGGCGAAACCTATATTGGAATTCGACTCCCTTTTTTGCTTTTCTACATGGGAACTCTTTGGTTTTTATGGAAGCTTACAAAAGAATTGTTCGGTGAAACAGAAGCTTACGTCGCGTCGCTATTGATGCTTTTTTCTCCAGTTTTTGGATTAGGAGGATACGTAGCTAGCCCCGAACCTCCTTTCATCTTTTTTTGGATGGCAGGAGCTTGGGTTTTCTGGCAAGGAGCTCGCGAAGACGAATATCAATGGAGTCTAAAAAAGACTTGGATTTATCTGGGCATCATCATGGGCCTGGGCTTGAATTCTAAGTTTATTATAGCATTGCTAGCGATTGGCTTTGGCATCTATTTACTTTTAACCCCTCATCGCCGTAAAGACTTGCTAACGCCTTGGCCCTGGGTCGGCATTTTGATTGCAACTCTGATTGCTTCTCCAATATTCATTTGGAACATTCAAAATGGTTGGCCGGGTTTTATCTATCAGCTGTCAGACCGCCACTCTCGAGATGAGTTTTCATTCGTTCGCTGGATTGGCTTTCTCGGAACCCAGTTCGGTCTTTATACTCCTGTAGTTTATGGCCTCTCATTAGTCTCTCTAGTTTTGGCTTGGCATCACCGAGCCATGCCTCATTGGCGATTCATTTTTTCATTGAGCATTCCATCCTTCCTTGTTTTCTTTTGGCAACCCCTAAAAGCAGAATACAAACCTCATTGGTCAGGCACCGCACTTTTGATATTAAGCATGGCCGTGGCCTACTTATGGGTGCGTGGCCTTAAATACAAAGGGCGTGTTCTATTTATCCCTAAAAGTAGAAAAATTTTGTGGGGAGTTCTGATCTTTTTTATCCCATTAAATTTTATTTTTTATACGGGTTTAGCCTACCCTTGGATACCCAAAGTTTATAAACTGTTCAGACCCGCTCAAACCTGGAATACCTCCTGGGACTTTACAAATGAATTTTACGGCTGGGAAGAGTTCGGACAGTTTATCAACCGCCGACAAAGAGAGCTGCATGCTGAGTCGGGTCGTCGCCCTTTCTTAGCCTCGCAGCGCTATGAAACCACAGCTCAGATGACCTGGGGAGCAAAACAAAAAGTTTATATGCTGAACACAACAACGTCGCAATATACCGTTCAGCAAACACCTCTTGAAATGAAAGCTCTTGAAGGACTTGATGCATTATTTGTAACTAGTGAAAAGTATAAAACAGATCCGAATAAGTGGGCTTTTTGGGAAGAATGCCTCGAAGAAACCTACAAAACCTATCGATTCGACGAGCACGCAAGGACATTTTATCTTTATTACTGCAAAAACTTTCAGGGCATAAAGAAGTAGCTATGACATCTCTTCCAGCTTTTGCAGTTTATTCAAGCGAAAGCTGAGCACTCGAATCTTTGTGAGCTCTGCTTCTTTCAGCCCAACAATTTTTGCAGTCAGTACATAGGATACACCGTCTGGCGCTCTCTGAGACTTTTCTACAATTACTGGAATTTCTTCTATTTCTAGATCCTTAAGTGCTTGCAGCTGCAACTTCATCGGAGAGCCTGGTAACACGGCCCAAGGACTTACAAACTGTATTTCGAGTTCAGAAATGGTTAACAGACTTCCGCTGTAATTCGCACTCATTTGCCGAGAGACTTCGGAGTTTCTTAAAGACGCCTGCTGCCATTTAGCCTTTTCGGGATCATCACCAAGTAACTTGTGCGTTTTTGTAACAAAAAGTAAAGGATCTAAAGGCTTGATCGAATAATCTCTGGCCCCCAGTGACACAGCAGTTATGACATCCCCCATTTCATTTCGACCTGTCAACATCATAACTTTGATGTTCTTTTCAAAAATCTTAGCTGATATTTTACGTAAAACATCTAAGCCCGATAAAACTGGCATTTCGATATCTAAAATCAAGGCATCCATCGTCAGCCGAGGAAATTCTTTTAAAAATAGCTCGGGATCCGAATAGGTTTGTACTTGGTAGCCTTCGCGCTCCAGCACATAACTTGTTAGCTTCAAATCCGTCGGATTATCGTCTACTATAAATATTTTCTTGCTCATACTAAGCCGCCTTTTTGTTAAACGTTTCCAAAAACAGCTTTCCTTCCAAAAAATATTCGTCAATTCTTCCTATCAAATGATCATAATCTAAAACCGCATCTGCTTTTAAGCCCTGCTCAATGGTTTGACAAAGTTTACTGAGGCCAGCAAGTCCCAAATTAGCTGCGCTCGATTTTAACTTATGTGCTTGTTTAGCAGTTGCCGACTTGTCTTTGTTGGCCCAAGAAGATTTAAGTTCATCAATTATTGGAGGCGTTGTTTGCAAAAACACCTCAATTAGCATCCCCAGAAGGTCCTCTCCCGGCTTTGACATAGATCTTAACATATCTAACTGTGACTCGTTTATATTTCCCGAAACTGTCATAAACACTTCCTCTAAGTTCTATAATAGCCGTATTTAGCGAGAAGTTCTGTTTTTAGCGCGTGTATTACAGGCTTCTAAACATGCTGTCTCCTTTAGGGCTTTGATTGACTCATTATTGGTCAATCCCTACTTCGATTAGCGCATTGTTAAACAAACAGGAGACAATCATAGTTATAAGATTGTTAAAGGTACGGATGTTATGGGCAAAACACAAAAATCAACAGAGCTCTCAAGAAAAATTCTTAAAGCGATGGCTTTAAGAATGAGTGTCATGATGCTGATTTTTACAGCCTTCAACTTCACTGTTCTATTTTTATTAGCGAACTATATCGAACTGAAAGCCCCGAACCTTCCCTTTGATGTTCATATGATCGCCTTCGAATCCTCGATCATCCTTTTTACTGGCGGTGTTTTTACGTTAGCTGCTGAATTTGCCTTAATTAAAAACATTCTAAATAAGTATCTTTCAAACCCACTGTCTCTTCTACTAAAAGCCACTCGAAGAGCCCGTCGCGGCGACCTCAATGTTAAAGTTATTCATAAAGAAGAAGATGAAGTTGGCGAGCTGGCCCAGTCATTCAACGAAATGACTGATGTTCTTCAAAGAAAACTCGAGGACTTAAGGCAAACTAAAATGAAGGCAGAGGTTGCCTCGGAAAAAGCTGTCAGTGCCAGTAAATCTAAGTCGCAGTTTTTAGCCAATATGTCGCACGAGATTCGAACTCCTATGAATGGAATTATTGGCGTCTCTAGAATGCTTGAAGAAACTCAACTAAATCCCCAGCAACGTGAATACCTTTCAATAATTCAAAACTCTTCTCATTCGCTGTTAAGCCTCATCAATGACATTTTAGATATTTCAAAAATCGAAGCCGATAAAATGGAAATGGAATCCATTGAGTTCGATCTACTCTCGACAATAGACAATGTCATTGCGACCATGAAGTATTCTGCCTCAACGAAAAATTTAGACTTGCTGATCAACAGCAATATAAAAATGAATAATTCGTTAGTAGGAGACCCCAATCGTATTCGCCAAATACTTCTTAATCTTGTCGGCAATGCTATTAAATTTACAGAAAAAGGCAAAGTTCAAATACATATTCGCGAAATTCCATCTCTGGAAATTGGAAAGCATCGAATATATTTTGAAGTTGAAGATGAAGGAATAGGAATTCCAGAGGATAAATTAAAAAATCTTTTCACTTCTTTTCATCAAGTTGACGCTTCCACAAGCCGAAAATTTGGAGGCACGGGCTTGGGACTTTCGATTTGCAAACGACTTGTCGAAATGATGAAAGGCCAGATCGGAGTAGAGAGTCAACTTGGAGTCGGTTCAAAGTTTTGGTTCTTTATTGAGCTTAGTGAGGGTCGCCCATTAACTGAATTGGCCGAGCTCTCTAAACCACGACAGTTTACGTCTACCATCGATTCAGAAGGAATCAAAATTCTTATCGCCGAAGACAATCTGATCAATCAACTTGTCGCGAAAAACATGGTCGAAAAAATGGGATTTGAAACAGTCCTAGTTGAAAATGGCGTTCAAGCCATTCACGCCATTCACAATGATTCAAATATAAAACTGATTTTAATGGATTGCCAGATGCCCGAAATGGATGGTTATGAAGCCACAAGAAACATCAGAAAAAGTATTAATCCAGATATTCGAGATATCTATATAATTGCACTTACGGCCAACGCCTTGGCAGACGACAAGGACAACTGTTTAAAAGCTGGGATGGATGACTTTATTAGCAAGCCAATGGAACCTTCGGCATTGGAAGAAAAAATTCACGCGTACATAAATGCACAAAAAAAATCCTCTCGCGCCACTGGCTAGAGAGGATTTTTAATTCAAGACTTAGTCAATACAGTAAAATTTTCCAGCCAAATAGACATATCCATCGGGTCTTTTGTTTTTTGGATCATGATGCAACCAATGTAGAAGAGGGCCTTGCTTGGTTTGAACAAGCTCTCCACCCATGCTAACAACATCGCCAACTTTGACGGGAACCTGTGGACACATATCGACATTATAGACTGCAAGCATTTCAGTTCCGTTAGACAATTTTACTATCCATTTCTGATGCCGGCGCCCTGAATTGTCATCTGGAAGCAAGCGAACAACTTGCATTCCTCCGCCCTCAATAAAACGCAATGCTTTTTTCTTAACAACAGCTCTGACAAGATCAGAATCATTATCAACTACATAAGAATCGACATCGGTCTGAATTCCCTCTGTTTGAATAACTTGTGCCTGCACGGGTGACCACACGAATAATGCAGCCAGTATCAATGCCTTCAATTTGATCATCTATTCCTCCTTGAACAGAGCCTATTTTTATTTCTAGAATCTATTTATATTCAACCTTCTCAATAACAACGAACTCTTCCCCAGATGGTTTTATCAATCGGACCTCATCACCTTCCATCTTTCCCAAAACGGCTCTGGCCACCGGTGATTTCCATGAAATTTTACCGAGCTTTACATCAAACTCATCTTCGCCGACGATCTGATATCGAACTTGTTGATCATTTTCATCAACCAGTGTGACCCAGGCTCCGAATAATACTTTTTTACCGGACATCTTGGATGGATCCACAACTTCTGCATCTTCAATTCTTTGAGTTAAAAAACGAACTCGTCTGTCAATTTCGCGTAGCCGTCTTTTTCCATACTGGTAATCCGCATTTTCAGAGCGATCACCATTTGATGCTGCCCACGCCACAACTTCTACAAGCTTAGGACGCTCGACATGCATCAACTCGTGATACTCGGCCCTTAACTTTTCCAATCCCTCTGGTGTGATGTAGTTTTTTCCATTATCCATCACCAGACCATAGCATGTTCGTCTAGTCCGGGGAAGCAACCCCCTGGACCTAGGTCCCACTGGACTCAACAATCCGAGACATACTTCCGAAACGACATGAAGGAGGAATTAGTGAGCGATAATAAGTTCAAGCGCCTATTCACTGCGGCCATGCTGTCATCAACAGTATTTGGAGCCACTTATTACTGGTATAAACACAGTGAAGTTCGCTATTCCTACAGTGGAGATGAAAAAGCTTTGGCCTACGTTGGAAAAATCGTCGACGACATTCAGCGACGCCCAGCAAGTAGACTCCTGTGGCAAAGCGTAGAAACCGGTGAAGCCTTATATAACGGTGAAGCCATCCGCACTCCCTCGAACGGCGAAGTACGAATTCAATTTGCCAATTCAGAGCGCTATATCGACCTAGAAGCTGACTCACTCATTGTAATTAAACAATCTGAAGGCGATATTGCCTTGGACTTGATGGAAGGTAGCCTTTTTGTAAACGCTAAAGGTGGAGCCTCTGAAGGAACAGAGCCGGGACTTGTGTTGACCTCTGATGGAAACAAAGTAGATCTTTCCAACGCCTCCGCGACTTTAAGTAAAGGTTCGAATAACAAGATTGACCTTCAAGTCCTTGAAGGTAAGGCTTCGATCAAAGATAAAAGTGGAAAGTCCCAAGAACTTGGAAGCGGTGATGCAGGAGCTTTAGGCCAAGATGGATTGGTCTTCCGTCAAGACTCCATCCAAATTATTACTCCGACCCCCTCTAAAACAATCTATCGCTATGCTGACGCAGATTCAAATCTTGATTTTAAATGGAGCGGCTTTCCTAACGACAGCGAAATTACTTTATGGATTGGCAACAGTCGGAAAAATCTAAAGCCAGTCATGACTTTGGCCCCGAATGCAAAACCTGAAGCACAAGTGCCTCTAAATATCGGTAAGTACTACTGGAAGCTTTCAGCTAAAAGCCCTGCCGGACAAAGCATTGGCGAGACACCAATTTATAAAAACGAAATTTCAACTCGGCTGACTCCTGCGGTCTTATTTCCACAAGTCGATGCGCAAATTCCGATCCAAACAGATTTCTTTGACATGGCTTTTAAATGGCAATCTACGGATCAAACTGAAAATGTCACTTTAGAAGTTTGGGAAGATGAACAATTAAAAAAACTTGTTACCCAAAAATCTTTTGCAAAGGAAGACTCCTTCACCCTTCCCGCTTTAAAAGAAGGGACCTACTATTGGCGCCTCTCGGCTCTCTTCTTTGAGGATAAAAATCCTTATGTCGGAAAAATTCAAAAGTTTTCTATTTACAAACAAATTTTAGCAAAGCCCAAAATTCAAGTTGATGTTGCTTGGAACGCTGAAGCAACCAAAGATATTCAATACTACGTAGAACAGCCCAAATTAGATTTGAAGTGGGAAGCGAATTTGCCCGAGCAAGTAGCCAACTACCGTCTAAAGGTGCTTAATGAAAATGGGGATACCGAACCCGTTCAGATAAAACAGACCAAAGAGAATCAAAACTCGATTCCTTTGCCTAAACCAGGCCGCTATATAGCATCGATTGAGGCTCTGGACGCTAACGGAGAAGTGATCGGTACTTCAGCCCCTAAGACCATACAATCGGCAGAATTACCGCTCCTGCCTCCACCTCAGTTTGATGGCGACATTTCAGTCCAAGCTTCTAACGACGGTAAAACAGAATTGCAATGGAAGGAAATTCCAGGAGCAAAAGAATATGTCCTGTCTATTTTTAAGAACGGCAAAGAGATCAGAAAAACAAACTACTCTAAAAACACCACAGCTCTGAAGAACTTGATGCCGGGTGAATATGAAGTGCGATTACAGGCTTTAGATAATTACGGAAGAGCCAGTGAAATTGGCGAAGCTAAAAAGATTTTGGTTCCTGATAAATCAGGACTAAAAGCTCCTAGCTTAAAGAAAATTAAGGTGAATTAGTGAAATACGTTTGGGCGTTGATTACAACAATGATGTTTGTACTGGGCTCGGTGGTGTTTGCCGCCGAGGGACCGTACCGTCGTCTTGTAAACTTCGAATGGGAAGCCATCGAAGGCGCTTCAGCCTATGACGTGGAACTGACTCAGATCATAGAGGGAAAACCAGGTTCAAAATTCAACTTTAAAATGAAAACCGCAGAGTGGGCAGGAAAACTGACTCCGGGTAAATACACCATGATTCTTCGAGCTCGTGACTATCGCGGTGTTCCCGGCGAATGGTCAGACCCCAGCGAGTTCTTCGTCGGTCTTGATCCTGTCAAAATCTTAGCACCAAGCCAAAACTCGAAAATAAATAGCTCTAATAAAAAAGAGCAAAACGTCCAATTCAAATGGCAAGCTGTCGGCGGAGCAGAGCGCTATCAGTGGACTGTACTGGGAGCTGACGGCACTACAATCAAATCGGAAATCACTAAAAAAACGGATATGGATTTAGAACTTCCAGTGGCCGCGTCTTACAAATTCAAGGTTTCAGCAATTTCACCAAACGGAATTGAAAGCGATGGAACTTCGATTTCTGAGTTTGAAGTCTGGGGACCAAAACTTGAGTCTCCTGAAATTAAAAAGCCAGAGTCTCAATTTGTTCGCGAGTTAAACTGGAAAAATCCAGAATTTACCTCTACAAATGAAATTGTTCTTTTTAAGCTTAATCCTACTTCGAAGAAATGGGAAAAATTCCAACAAGCCCCCGAGACACAAACAACGGGTTTAGATTTTCCTAGCGACTGGGCCGGTGGAAAATATCAACTTTGGGTGCGTGGAAAATCACCACTGCGCCCTCAATCCGAATTTGCTAAATTGACGTTCGATGTATTAAACGGAAATCGCTCACCCGCTGCTGAATATACCGCGTTGGTTCGCAAATCTATCGAACGCTTCAGTGGTTGGTATGGTATCGCCTCGTACCTGGTAACACAGATTCAATATAAAGGGGTTAATCCTGAAAATGCTTCGTCTGTAGCCTATAGCGCTGTTGGCGGCACAGGCCGGCTTGGAGTCGGCTGGTATCTTCCTGAAAAAGTTTGGGGCTTTTTGGGAATTATCGATCTTAGCGGATTTACTATAAACAATAAAACCAGCACCTTTGCTTCGCTTGAAGGAAATGCCGTCTATAAATCAGCTGTCGGAGAACGCGGTGAACTGCGTATTCAGATTGGCGGATTCTACAAAGAACTTCCCGAGACCATCGGAGATCCGTTCACGGCGACATCTTATTCAACAAAAATACGATCGATCGGACCCCATGTTGGCGGAGAATATTGGTACTCGTTATCTCCTAAATTTGGACTGCAAGCCAATGCCCATGGCTATGTTTCATTAATCAAAATAGATACGCCGAACGGACAACCTATACAGACGACCTTTTCAACTCAATTTGGATTTATGGGAAGCTATCGATTCAGTGAACGTCTTACAGGTTTGATGGGATATGCCCGTCGCGAAGATCGCATGGCCTATAAAGCCAAGCCCGACTCTGGCAATTTTGCTGTTGATGGCGACATCAATACGGCCACCGTTGTTGGCGATTACTTAAACTTTTTTGCGGAATATAATTTTTAAGGGGTAAATTAAATGAGAATCCCAATATCTACTAAACTTATCTCGGTCACGATCTTGATTCTTGTCGCAGCGACGGGAACGATCACTTATATTTCGTCCGCTTACTTTGAAAAACGATCATCAGAGCAAGTCGATATCGCCAATCTTGAATCTGCGACAGGTAAGGCCAAAGAAATCGAAAACATCATCACTTCGATGATAGATAAAACCAAGCTTTCGGCCAGTATTTTACTTCAGGGCGCGACAACCAACCCCGAAGCGCTTTTGAACTTTGATGCGAACTTCGAAAAAGACCGCAACTTTATTTCACTCGAAGTGCTTAAAATCGAAGGCTCGGCCCTCACCTCTGTGATATCACGCCAAAAACAAGAGGTCGTGAAAAAATACAATCTTCACCCCAACTATTTCCAGACAGTACGTGCTTGGCAGAAGTTTCCAATCGTCAATGTCCGTCAAGGTTCTTTTGAAATTGCCAATGGCTCTTATGTCAATGGCCCAGCAATGTTCACTGTTGGCATCCCATTGATTCGAGATGACCAAGGACAAATCACACATATTGCCATCGCCAATATTGATTTGGCGATCTTGCAAAAGCCTTTTGCTGAACCTTCCGAACGTGCGCAATACATTATTGATCGCAATGGCGATGTCTTAGCCCACAAAGTTGAGGCCTATGCAATTCGCAAGCAAGCGATGGTAAAGAATCCAATTATTGAAAAAGCACTTACCCAAAAATCCCCGCAGTTTCAGACAAAGTTCGTAGATCCATCAGACAAAAAAACCTATTTTGGGGCCGCGGTAAAAACATCCGTTGGTGCCACATTAATTTCACAAACTTCTGAAGAATCTATTCTAGAGGTCAGCCGCGAAGTTCGCCGTCGAGCAATCTTTGTCGCAGGCTCTGCGATTTCTTTGGCGATCTTCTTTATCTTTTTATTTTCGATGACCCTAACCGGTCCAATTGAAAAACTCGCCTCGCTAATTAAATTAGTTTCTAAAGGTAATTTCGATGTCAATGCCCGCGAGCAAGTGAAGTCCCACGATGAAGTTGGCGACTTAGCTCAAGCCTTTGATGAAATGACCGAGGGTCTTAAAGAGCGAGACAAAGTTAAAAACTTATTCAGTAAGTTCCACGGATCTTCCGTTACCGAAGACTTGATCAACAAAGATATCGGTCTAGGTGGTATGAAAAAAGAAGTCGTGGTGTTCTTCTCGGATATTCGGGGATTTACTGCCTTTTCGGAAAAACGCCCACCCGAGGAAGTCGTAGGTATGTTGAACGAATACTTTGGAGTCATGGTGAGTGTTATTAACAAATACGGCGGTGTCGTTGATAAATTTATCGGTGATGCGATTATGGCCGTATGGGGCGCTCCAAAAGAAACAGAATACGATGCAATGAATGCCGTTCGTGCCTGTATAGAAATGCGTAAAGGTTTAGAGGAACTGAATCACAAAAGAATGGCTCGCGGTGATGTTCCCATAGCAATTGGTATGGGCCTTCATACAGGTTATGCAATTTCCGGCACCATAGGATCTGACGAGCGGATGGAGTACACCGTAATCGGAAACACCGTAAACACGGCATCACGTATTGAAGCTTCAACAAAGGCCTTCGGAGCAGATTTATTAATCACGGACGAAGTCTTAGCAAAAGTTGGAGACAACTTTAATGTCATCTATGCTGGAGCTGCTGAAGTAAAAGGCCGTTCTGACGCCATCAAAATGTACAAAGTTCGTGGCTACAAAGATCAAACAACAGGCGAATACGTTGACGTTCAAACAGAGTGGTCTGACTACGAAGCCGAAAAAGTAGACAAGGTAAAGGTAGCTTAAAGGCTACCCTTACTTTACCGTCAATCCATCCTTCAGGGCTTGATTTTGCGCTTGAAGAGCTGGCACCAATCCGATCAGAAAGCCCAAGACCAAAGTAACCAGCAAATAAATTAATTCGGTTGAGGTAAATAATGGACCAACCAAGTAAAGACCGAACTCGGATTCAAGCCATGGCCCCAAGCCAAGGACAATGGCCACAGAACCTGCAGCTCCTAGCAAAACACCTGTAAAGGTCAGAATAAATGATTCTAAGACCAACAAAAAAGTGATTTGATTCAATCCGGCCCCGATGGCGCGAAGAATGGCCATTTCTCGGCGACGTTCATTCAAAGTCGTCATCAACGCAATTAACATCGACGACAATCCAACCGCTATCACCATCCAAGAAATAATCTTTAATATTTTTTCGACGTATCCCAAACCATTCCACAATTCGCTTAAAACTACTCCCGGGATGATGGCCAACAATGGCTCTTCTTTGTAGGTATTGATTTCCCTCTGCAAACGCAAGGTCTCGATGCGGCTCTTAGTGCGAAGGAAAAAGGCTGTGATCGTTTGAACTTTTAAATCATCTGCCTTGATCTGATCTTTGGTTATGACCTGATCCGGAGTCGGAGCTGCCCCTGTACTCCAGTCAATATGTACAGCCTCTAAACTCAAAAGACTAACATAGACAGCTCGATCCAACGGTGTCCCTGTCGGCTGCATGATACCTACAATTTTGAAGGGTTTGTCGTCATGCTTTTGAATCCCTTCACCCTTTGTCACTCCATGAGCGATGACTATCTCATCGCCGACTTTATACTTCAGCTTTCGCTCAACTTCGGACCCGATCACGACATCCCATAGTCCCTCAAAAATTCTGCCAGACTGAAGTTGTACCGAGCGATCCCCACGAAATCTATAATGTTTAAAAAAATCTTCCGACGTACCTACAACCCGAAAGCCTCGATGCCCGTCACCTAACGAATAAGGAATTGTCCACTCGATGGCTGGATGACTTTTAAACTGCTGAAAAGTTTCATAGGAAATATTATGAGTGGCATTTCCCATATTAAAGACAGAATACAATAACAACTGAAGGGGACCACTTCGAGCCCCAACGATAAGATCTGTTTTAGAGATCGTCTGCGTGAAACCATCTTCTGCCGCATGCCGGGCCTTCTCGACCCCCAAAAGAAGACTTACACTCAATGCGATACTTAACACCGTTAAAATACTAGCAAGCTTCCTGTTACAAAGAGACTTCCATGCTAAGACTAAAAGAACTTTCATAGATATTCAGCTCCACCAAAGCTAGCTTGATTGATCTCGGACAATGAAATCGAGCGATCAAATAAATGCTGTATCGTTCGATCATGGGATACAAAAACCAACGTCGTACCCTGCTCTTTGCACAAATCAAATAAAACCTTTAAAAACCGTTCGCGGTGATCTTGATCTAAAGCCGATGTCGGCTCGTCAGCTAAAATGACCTGCGGCTTTGCTAACAAGGCCCGTGCCACAGCAACCCGTTGTTGCTGCCCGACAGAAAGCTCCATCACTTTATCATTTATATGTGATGCTAGCCCTAGTCTTTGAATCAATGAATCCATTTCTTTTAAAAGAGCTGATTCATTTTTTAGCCCATTCTGGCGCAAAGACAATGGCAATAATATATTCTCTTGAACAGATAAATAAGGAATCAAATTGAAACTCTGAAAGATATAACCCAAGTTCAAAGAGCGAAATTGATCTCTTTGTCCCGAATTCATAGTTACAAGATCAATACCATTAATTTTAACATGTCCAGACTGTGGCACCAACACCCCGGCAAGAACCTCTAACAATGTTGTCTTCCCCGTCCCCGAGGGACCGAAGAGAAAGACTTTCTCCCCAGCCTGAATCGTTAAACTAGGAATTTGCAAAGTTGGTTTGCTTTTGCCGGGATAAGTAAATTGCAGTGCCGTTAAAGTGATCATTATTTTTTAAACTCGATCAGACCCTGACCGCCCTTAAGCTCTTGTTGCTTTTGAAGATCATCGACAAGAATCTCTACCTTAAGGGCTTTAACTCCCGCAAAAACTTTTCCTAATAGGATTTCCATTTTTTGACCCGCCAAAGCCTTATTACATTGAACGTCCCACTGTGCTTCGATCTCGCTGTGACTGCCATCGAATTTCTGTTCAACATTTGCCTTTGAAATTTCACAGCCCATATCCTTGAACTCAAAAACCTGACTGCCCACCTTCAAAGTTTCCAGCGCTTTGGCAACAGTTGCTTTATCCTTGGGAGTTTTTGCTTTGTGCTCGAATCCGATAATGTTTCCCGCCGGAGTTTCGAGCTCGATCTTTCCTTTAGCTCCCTCGAACGCAATCGACAACGAGGCTTCACCATGAACATGGGCACCATGTTCACGATGATCGTGATGATGTCCCTCTCCGGCAAAAGAAAAAATGGGGGCCACAAGCAATGCGAAAATAAACTGAGACATGGGAACTCCTTTTCTATTTGTATTCTTCGATATAATCGCCCGTCAGTTCAAATGAGGACTCTCCGTAAATTGAACGTGTCGTTGTTAAACGCAATTTTCCATAAACCCAGATCGGACCAAACGCCACATCAACACCTTTTGGAATTTTAACATGAACCATTTGATTAGGTGGAGGTGGCGGCACATGAATACAGGCCTGCGGTGAAGGCACTAATAAAAATTCAGTAACTAATTTTTGTTCGTCCTCGAGGGGGACCATGAAGCCAGGAATGCGAACTCGTTGCCCATCCAATGCCGTCAGTTCTGATGACGCTTTTCCGGTCACAAAATCAAGCTCTCCAAGAAGACGCCAATCGACCTCAGTGCCCGAACCCGAGCCTGCGCTATTTGAAAAGTGCTGATAGATCACAGCACCAGTTACTACGGACAATAAAAGAACGCCAATGAGTACGAATTTTTTCATATATCTATGTAAATCCGGCTCTGAATTAATTGCAAGTCTTTTGCTTTTGGGAATAGATTCGCTAAGGGAGTTAAAGCTTTTTAACTACCCATTCCCTCGGCACTCGAACTTGCGCACCGAAGACACCCCCAGCATCTTCTTCGCCGACTCCCAAGATCATCGCAACATGAGCTTTGCCCCGAATTCCCAACAAGGACTTCACTCGGCATTGATCAAAACCTTCCATAGGACATGAAGCATATCCTTGTGCCGTTAGAGCCAACATCAGGTTTTCACAGGCCAAGGCTGTAGTTTTACTGGCAACTTCATACATCTCTGAACGAAATGCAGGTCCGCGAGGTACGGGCCTAAAAAGCCCCATAACCGAAAACATGACTTTTTTAAAAAGTCCTGAAGCTCCCAAATGGGTCATGAATGTAGACAAAAGGAATCAATTTTAAATAGTAATCAAAAACCGACTTTGGGGTTTTGCTGGGACTTTTTTTAAACTGCTCAACTAAATAATCACGATGCCGCGCCCAAGAGTCAAGCCTAGCAACACAGACGATAAGATCCGAAGCCGTGGCCGCAGCCCCTTGAGAAAAGCAGGCTTTCACTAATTCTTTTTTCACGGAGTCTGAACGAACCCAAATAAATTCCCAAGGCTGCAAATTGGAACTATTTGGAGCAATCAAAGCAGCATCAATGGCCTTTTCAATCACAGCTTCAGGCACTGCTGTCGCTGTAAATTTTCGAACAGAGCGACGCTTTTGAACGACTTCAAAAAAATCCATGACGACTCCGATTTGCGAGGCGCTACTTGCGCCCCAACTTGATATCTTGCCCTTTGCTCCATCCCGGGATTTTCACAAAACCAGAACGCGACCACACAAAAGTTAAAACTATTCCGACAATCAACATTGCCACACTCAACCACTGGCCTCGAGTTAAACCCAGCGCTTGAAATCCAATTTGGGCATCAGGCATTCGGAAGTTCTCATTAATAATTCGCACAATGGCATACGTGATCACGAAATAACCTGCAATGAATCCCGGCTTCCGAGACTTCCGCCACAACCAGAACAAAACCAGAAAGGTAAACAGCCCCTCAAGAGCCGCTGCGATTAATTGTGAAGGATAACGAGGTGTCAGCAAAGGCTCTATCGCGGCGCGAGCCGCCTCGTTGCCGAATTGAATCTCGTGCACAATTCTTGTCAGTCCGTCATAGACGTGCTGTCTTGAAGCCGCATCGAATCGGAAATTAGAAAGCCAAGTCAGCCATTCTTCACGATTTAGACCTACTTTATCAACCACTGATGCCAAACCTTGCAGACGATCAAACTCTGCATTGGGCCACAAAAAAATATCCGAAGGAAACTTCACAGGAAAAGGAAAAGACGCTGGAGCCTCGCGGCCTACAAGTTCTCCGTTGATGAAGTTGGCAATTCGCCCCATGAAAACACCGATAGGTCCTGCGACGGCCACAAGATCAAACAAGTACAAAGTATTTAATCCATTTTTTCGAGCATATAAAATACAGGCAACTACGATTCCGATAATACCACCATGAGAAGCCATCCCGCCCTCGTTGACAGCCAATACTCCCCAAAACGGAAACTCTGGTTTAAATTTTAAAAACAAATCTGGAGCATAAAACAAGCAATAACCCAAGCGACCACCGACAAGAGTTCCAATGGCCCCGTAGGTAATAAAATCACCAACCATCGCAGCCGTTAAGCCAGCACGCTGGCGCTGCACAAGCCATGTGATAAAATAGTAACAAAATACAAAGCCCGCCATATAAGAAAGGCCGTACCAACGAACACCAAAATCACCTGAAATCTGAATCGCAAATGGGTCTAAATTGTGTACAAACATCCACAGTCCTTCTCAAATTGATCACTGTTTGTGAAATACTTGGTGAGCCTTCAGCCTCCAAGGCAAAATAGAGATATGAAAGCACAGAATAGATTAATTCATACTCCGAGAGTCTTTAATTGGATAGCCCTTTTTTTAGGAGTTCTCTTCTGGGGTTTGAGTGCTCCTGTCGAGACCTTAGCTCAAAGCCGCAGCGCAGGAAACTATTGGGGGCAACGGTCTGCCCAGCGAGAAGCCTCGCGATGGACACTTGAAGAGTGGCTCGCTCAGAAGGACCGCAATGCCATGATGGATCTGTGGCTTGCATTCAATCAATCGTCTCCGTATGAATTCACCACTACATTGACTTATTTAAGCTATAAACTAAATAACGACGATGGAGCCGGCACCCTCACTGAAAAGTCAAATGTCTCGAATCGCGGACAACTTCAAGCCTATGCTAGTATTTTTGGCTTGGCCTTCGAGCATGAACACAATATCCCCGAGAACTCGAGCGAGAGCACGGGACTTTTTCAACTTCGCCTACTAGGAGACTCTCTACAGAATACTCATCTGACCGCGTTTTACGGACTACGCACAAAGCACTACGCTGCAACGACGACCGATGCTGCGACTAGCGTTGGACAAAATGTCGCCGGCATAGAGCTTCAAATGTATCTGGCTAAATATTTTGGAGTACGCGGAGAATATCGACAAAATTTAAAAACTGAAAATGCTGTTTTTGGCGATGTGACGGGCTCGCAAAGTGAGGCTGGGCTATTTATCGATTTTGGTCCCGTCCGCGTCTTTGGCGACTGGTACCAAGAAAAAGAAATCCGTAAAAACACAACAACGTTGATTGAAAAAAAAGTAGACCGTTCAGGCATTAAATCAGGTCTTAAAATTTTCTTTTAAAAAGACATAAAAAAAGGGGCTTCAAAGCCCCTTTTCACTAACTAATCACTACTCAAGGTGAACTAGTTTATTGTCACCACTAACGAAGAAAGTCTCAGACTCTTCGATGTGAGTCACAGGAGTGTCAACACTCCACTTCATAACCATTTGCATTCCAGCAACTGGGTTGTCAGTTGTACCCATGTTGAAAACAGATGGAATTTCAGCAGTCGCATTGAATGTGAAGCCCCATGATACGTTCAAGCTTGCAGGCATGAATGTAGCGTTAGTTACATACTTACCTTTACCGTTCATTCCGCCACCTGCTGTGAAAGTCACACGGTAAGCAAAAGTCACAACTTCAGCACCGAAACCGTTTTCATAAACAACTTCGTAAACTTTAGATTGAGGAATCTGCCAACCAGAAAGTTCATTCCAGCAAGACAAACCACGAGGAAGAGCATTTGCAACGTCCATTTTAACGTTTACAACTGGGCGACCCGCTTCGATGATATTCCAAACCTTACGACCTAAATTGATGATTTGATCAAGATAGATATCAAGTTGAGTAAGTGGATTCAATTCAGCATCAGCACCCTTAACTGGAGCTGCCATTGGAGACAACAATTCCCCATTTGCGTTAACCGCAGCACAATTTGCCATTACTGGCGTAGCCATAACCGCAGTACCTTCGTACTTTTCAGTTACATCGCGAACAGACACTTTCTTAATTTGAAAGTATGCGTCTTCAACTGCCATTGCTGGCGTTGCTAAAGAAAGAACTAAACCTAAACTCATCAATTGGATCATTAATTTCATGAACCCCTCCCCTATGCGGACGGGTTCTAACAGAAGGTTTCTTCTATTTTCAATAGAAATAAACTTGAGGCCGTTAGCGTCAGAAAGTTTTAATCAAGAGTAATGCAGGAAATAGCCAATTTTTGTTGTAAGTGACTGTAGTTTTTGTAGAGCCCACTGTTTTGCTTGTATAATCAGCATTATAATAGTTTATCTGAATCCCTAGCCTTAAACGCTCCCCAATCTCGGGTGTCGCGGCAAAACTAGCTAAATAAGAAGTCCCCGTCCAATCCTCTTGAGTTGTTCCGTTCGATTGACTAGCTGTAGCTAATATATTGTAGTTCACAGAAAACATATAATTCCGGCGTGAGCCCAAGAAATACCGAACAGCGATCCCCATGTCTTGAGTTTCAAGCGTATTTTTAGTCGTGCCCACTTTCTCATCAAGTGAAACACTTCCATAACTCCAGCCCATAAATAGATTTTTAGTTAGATCGACCAGAAAAGCACCTTGCCAAAATGTTCCCGCATTTTCTGAGTCTGTCCCTGCATCTTGGGTACCAGATTGGTAAAAACCTTGCCCCTCAAAGCCCCACTCGGCCTTAAGCTTCGGACTGAACAACAAGGTAAACAAAAAAAGCTGTAAAAAAATCTTCACAGCTTTCTTATCGGTTTTGTTTTAGTTTTATACAGTCCAGGACAGGGAGCACCTACTTATTTCTACTTAGCAAAGCTGCATAGAAGCCATCAAACCCGTGCACGGCCGGCAGTATTATTTTTTCCTCGACCAGAGTCCAATCAGTATTGCTAGATAAAAAGTTCTGCACTTGTTCTTGATTCTCTGAGGGAAACAGGCTGCAAGTCGCATAAACTAGGCTGCCACCATTTTTAGTCATCTGCGAGTAGTCCTGCAAAATCTGACGTTGCAATTCGCGCAAACGCTCAAACTCTTCCGGCTTCAGTTTCCACTTTGAATCTGGGTTCCTTCGCAATACACCCATCCCAGAACATGGAACATCCAGCAAAACCTTATCGAAGCTTTTCTCTAGACGTTTGATGGTTTTGCTGTTTTCAATGACACGGGTCTCAATAATATCAACACCCGCTCGTCGCGCGCGATTTTTAAGCTCTTTCAATTTCCACTCATGAATATCCATGGAAATAATTTTGCCCTTATTAGCCATGAGCGCTGCCAAATGGAGCGACTTACCACCACCCCCAGCACAGGCATCAGCAACCCGGTCTCCGGCTTTGGGCGCCAACAGCGGAGCCACCAATTGCGAAGCCACGTCTTGCATCTCGAAAAAACCTTTATGAAAGGTCTTTGTCGCATGAACATTCTTTCGTTCATTCAATCTTAATGCATGAGGCGCGACCGCCCCCACCGGTGTCGTGGCAATATCTTCATTTTGAAGATCCTCTAGAACTTGCCCCAAAGAGGCCTTCAGAGTGTTTACGCGAAGAAAGGCCTCTGCTGGTTTATTTAAAACCTGAAGATTGGGCAGCCATTGCGCCCCTAATTCGGCCTGACCTTTTTCGAAAAGCCAATCTGGAATAGATTGCAGAATCGCCGGATTTTTAATTTGTTCTGCTTTGGTTTTTACTTCTGATAAACGCAGACCTTGAAGCTCGTTCCAGTCTGGCAGTTCATGCCCTTGCATCAATGAATAGGCACCCCAAATTTTCCAGTAATTTTTTTCTACCGCCAAGGCTTCGTAGTAGCGATACCATCGAGTCAATTCATAGACTGTCTCAGCAAAATAACGACGATCTCGCCCACCCCACTTCGGGTGCGCTTTGAACATTTTTTCGATCACTTTATCAGCGTAAAACCCTTGTTCAAAAATTTGTTCTAAAGCCAATACAATCTGACTGACAAGGTGACGATGAAACTTCACGGTAACTCCTTAGAAACGGCCCAACTAGAAGGTAAAAAGGGCCCCGCCGGTCAGGAATGTTCCATTCAGTTGCCCACTCGTCAACAAATGAAGATGATTTTTCAGACCACTTTCAATAAAAAAGCCCACATTATCTGCAACATCAAAAAATCGAGCCCCAGCAACGAGCTGATAGTCCAAAGAAACCGAAGATTCTCCTGAAACCTGTTTAAAGAAAATACCAGGCCCGACGCCGACTCCAAAATAAAGCGGGAACTTTGAATTCGCCTCTGGGAATGTCAGCAAAGGCAGAATTGAAAACTTCAAAGGCTTTTCGTCGCCCCCAACGTCGAATTCTTGGAAATCCAACCGAATATTCCAATCTAGCTGGCCATTCCACTCATCAACGCGATAAGTGACCCCGCCCGTAAACTGTCCGACGTCTTTCTTGGATTTTCCATACCACTCGTAGGACTGAGATCCCATATACTTTCCAATATGTAAGGCCAAATAATGATCAATGCTTCCGCGTGACTGTGCTGGGCGACGTTCACCGCTATCAGAGCTTTGGAAGTACTTCGCTGCTGCCGCTCTGCCAACCCGAGGGGCGTCTTCTGCAACCGAGACCGAACAGACCAGTAATGAAAGGTTTATTGTCAGTTTAATCAGTGGTTTAACTAGGCGCATAATTCCTCCGAGCAGCCCTCATTGTAACTTCCTGGGTCCCGGGCGAAAAGACGAGGAAAGGTCTAGGCGCTATGCATCTAAAAATGACTCCATCGTCTTGTTGACTCACACAGGAGGCCTTTATAGATTGCCCGACGAAGGAGAGGTCTGAATGAAATGCCCTTTTTGTGGACATAGCGAAGACAGAGTCTTGGACACCCGTATCCAGAAGGATGGGGCCATTCGTCGTCGTCGTGAATGCCTAGAATGTCGCGGTCGTTTCACTACCGCCGAGACCATTGTCCTGAACCTTCCGTTCATCATTAAGAAAGATGGCCGTCGCGAACCTTATTCAAAAGAGAAAATTTTTAAGGGCCTGCAGGCTTCGACTCAAAAAAGGCCCGTTTCGTTAGCGCAAGTTGAAGCTGTTGTTGAACGAATCACGGCTTGGGTTGTCAATCGCGGAGACAGCGAGATTTCTTCTAGATTGATCGGCAAAAAAGTCATGGCTGAACTTAAGCAGTTGGATGACGTTGCCTACGTTCGTTTTGCCAGCGTCTATCGAACTTTCAAAGACGTCCAAGAGTTCGTAAATTCATTAGAAGACGCCGAGCTTTTAGATCTGGTTGATCCTAACAGTCCCCAGCTTCCACTGACTCCAATGGTAGACCTAAATTTTGTAGAAAAAAATGGACTGGAAAAACCGCTCGAGAAGTCGCAAGATAAAACCTCTTACAAAAACACTGTAAAAACTGATCAAGAAAAGACTGAACAAAATGAGAAGACAATCACGAGAAATCGCCCTACAGACCTTATTTCAAACTGAATTTGCTCCACAAGTGAGCTATGCACATCTGTTAGAAATACTGGGCGAGACTCATGATAAAGAAGTCATTCAGTACGCAGATGATATCGTTAAAGGCGTGCAAACCTATAAAGCTGAAATCGATGGACGTATCCAGTCTTCCTCGGCTCACTGGAAAGTAGACCGCATGGCGACGATTGACCGCAATATTGCTCGAATTGCGGTTTGGGAAATGCAATTCTCTCGCGACATGGTTAAACCCAACATCGCCATCAATGAAGCTATTGAAATCGCAAAAAAATATGGCTCTTCAGAATCTCCCGGATTCCTCAACGGATTGCTTGATCAAGTTGCCCGATCTCGCGCATAATTTGAATCAAGAAGCTCGCAAAATCGAGGGGATTCAATTTGGCTAACGTACTATCACTGGCAAGTTCTAGAAACTCTGGCGCGGACCTCTGGGTCCTGCCTAATCCAGAAAATGGACGCCATACGTATCCGTTGGACCGCAGTTTGAACTTTCAGATTACCAAGGCGTCCCGTCATCGCCGTCATAAGCTTTCTCATCATCTTGATGGGATTCTAAAAGAAACCGAAATCGCCCTTTCGCCTCTGAAACTTGATGACGAGGCCCCACTTCTTATTCCCACGCAATTGCACCTGCCAAATCGTTGGGTGCTGGTGGTGCCATTTACCGATTTAAAATCCTGGACTCGTCAGATCCACGATACCTGGAAGGGTTTAGGGGAACCCTCTTTTCGAGTTTTCTTACCAATTGGACAAAATGCTGGCGACTTTCAAAAAATATGGCAGACTTATTCTGGAAATGAAGATTACTCTTTAGTTCTTGAATAAGGAGACCCTGTGGATCAGATTTTTTCAGCGATTGTTTCATTTAAAAAAAATCTTGAAGCCCTTTTAGAAAATGATTTAGACAAAAATCACGAAGAAATTGAAAAGACCAAGCAGGGTTTCGAAGTTTCTCAAGATCCGGTGCTTATTAATTCTTTAGCAACGGGACTTCCAGACGACTCGACAGATCGAGCGATCGCCCTGTTTTCTCGGCTATCTTATTTATTCGATGCGGGCATCTTTCTGGAAAATCAAGATGGCCCCTACAAAGCACAAGCCTACTTTCACAAAAGTGTCATAGAACCTTTAAAAATCGATCCGCGCCCTATAATCTCGCTTCCTCATGTTGATCTGATGACAGTTCTTTCGACTTCGTCAGCGCAGGTGCTTGAGAAACTGAATCTAAATCATTTAGATCCAGAAGGCGACGGTAAAGCCTTGCTCTTAAAGCTCACTCCAGAGTTTTCCTTCGTGTTGATATCGCACTTACCTGATCTTTGGTTGAAGTCTCATATCGAAAAAGTCCTTGAAGCCATTCACCGCGGAATTGCTGAATGAGCCAGCCCTACACGATCTATATTATTTCCGACGGAACCGGGGAAACAGCAGCGACAATGATTCGCGCTGCTCTGGTGCAATACTCGGGAAAAGAGATAAACCTCATCCGTCACAAAAACATACGCTCGGATCAACAGATTGAATCTATCATTGATGAATGTTTTGAACGGCGAGGTATGATCGTTTACACCGTCGCAATTCCACAGATGCGACAAAAAATCCGCGAGCTTGCAGCATCAAAAGGAATTCCCTATCACGACCTCTTAGGACCGATGCTAAATACTTTAGATACCTTTTTCGGAGTCGCTTCAGAATCGAATGTGGGCGTACTTCGGGCTGTAGATGAAAGTTACTTTAAAAGAATTGAAGCCATCGAGTACACGGTGAAACATGACGATGGAAAAACGATGGCCGAACTGGCTAAGGCTGATATCGTTTTAGTCGGCATTAGTCGAACATCAAAAACACCTTTAAGCATTTTCCTGTCGCATAAAGGATGGAAAGTGGCGAATGTCCCAATGGTCTTAGACACTCCACTCCCCGAAGAACTATTCAAGATCGATCAGCGTCGCATCGTTGGATTGATTATCGATATGGAATCCCTGCAAAGAGTGCGTCGCAGTCGACTGGAAAAGTTTGGCCAAGATCCCGGTGGGGAATATGCCTCGATGTCTCATATTGCAAAAGAGATCGAATACGCCGAGAAAATTTTCAAACAAAATCGACGTTGGCCCGTTTTTAATGTTACAGATCGCGCCCTCGAGGAAACGGCAGGAGAAATCGTCCGCGTTATTTCAATGCGCCTAGGCCTGCCAACGTCAGTACTATTTTAAGAATATTTTTCTTGTTTAGAAAGTGTCTGGAATAAAACTTCGGCCAGTAATTTGCCTTCGCCACCTTTTTTAGAATAAAAGTAAAGATCGACGTCATAGCTAAAATCACGTACGTGAATTCGCGAAAGACGTCCCGAACGCACTTGTTTTCTAATCGAGTGTGAGGGTAAAAATCCCCATCCCAATCCAGTTTCAATAACCCGCTTTAGCGTACCTACGTTGCTGGACTCAAAAATCGAAGGCGGCAATGATCCTAAATTGCCCAAGCTCACTTCCATCTTTTTATTGAACCCAGGATACTCTCCGGCAAAGTGCACTAAAGGATAAGTGCCAATTTCTTTTAAGCTGATCTGAGACGGCAATCCAACTTCTTTTCCAGCTCCTACCAGCCACATTTCTTCTTTTTGCAAAAAGCGCTTATCAGCCCCTTCAACCTCGATATCGAATTCACTTTGGGTCTCGGGTAAGATCACAACATCCAGGCTGCCTTTTTTAAATAAGCGCACCAACTCATCACCCTTGCCGTACTCGAACTTCAAGCACAACTCGGGATTATGCCTCATCAGACGCCCAACAATGGGACTCATTAAATGCAATCCAATCGAATTCATCGTGCCAACTCGAAGCGTCCCCTTCAGCTCGGCCCCGATGGACTTAATCGAAATTTCAGCTTGCTGGACCAAAGCCAAGATTTTTTTGGCTTGCTCGTAAAGAATCTCGCCCTGAGGAGTGGCTTTAATTTGGCGCACCCCTCGAACTAATAGTTCAACTCCAAGATCTTCCTCTAAATTTCGAATCTGCTGACTGACCGCAGGTTGAGTCAGATAAAGCTTATCAGCAGCCGCGGTCATACTGCCCTCCGCAATCACCGTCACAAAAGTTTGTAGTTGATACAGATTCTTCATTTGAATTACTCCTCTTGTTGCCTCTATAATGAAAGCGTTAAACAAGGATGTTTATGATGAAGCTTATTAAATTAGCCGCACTTACGATGATTCTAGCGACAAGCACAGCAAACGCCAAGGTCTTCCGCAATGCCTATATATCTTTTGAAATGCCCGAGTCTTGGAACTGCAACCTCGAGCAAACAGAGTGGGTCTGCCGAAGCGAACAAAGTAAAGAATCCAAAGAGGCCATTATCATTCTGACTGCTAAAGAAGTAGGACCGACCGATTCAATTCCATTGTATGAGTCTCACTTGAATGAACCCATGGCCATTCAACTTCGTGGTGGTGAAGTTTCACAGTCTAAAGTCCAGTACAAAGCCAAACAAGTCTCGATCAACGATCAACTTTGGATTGATGGACTTCACTTAGGATCAGAAGTACCAAACTACTTCACTCGCTACCTCGCAACGATCAAAGAAAAAATTGCCATACTCATCACGTTCTCGGCTCATAAAGATTTCTACACAAAGTACTCTGCTGATTTCTTTAAAGCCGTGCAAAGCTTGCGAGTCATTGCTGCGAAAAATCTATTAGCGGGTCGGGACACGGGAATCAGACCTGGATCTGAAACTTTAGGTGGCCCCATCGGAGCCGCAATTCCCGGCGACATGATGGGAGCTGACGAATTAGCAGGAAAGAAAAAGGGTGGCATGAACGTTAAAATACTTGGCGGAGCCCTTTTACTTGCAGTCATCGGTATTTACCTTCTGATCAAACGCAAAAAGAAGAAATAAAAAAAGGGACCGTAAGGTCCCTTTTTTTTATTAGCTATGCATTTTTAATATCACGATCCAATAACCGAATAGCTTCAACAGTTGCCTCGGTACTGACATCGAAGGCATTGCCCTCTCCAAGCATTTGCAAGGCGCTTTGCTTATTTCCAGACTCTACCGCCTTTAAAACTGAACCTGCTGCTTTATGAAATTGTGCATGTTTAACCTTTAAGTTTTCATAAGAACTAAGCTGCGCAAACTGAACACCTTGGCCATATATCCACTGCCCTAATGCGCATTGGTCGTCTTTGCATACATGAACGCTCTGAAGCTGCTCTGAGGATCTACCATCAATAAAATCTTTTAAACGAACCTTCCATTTTAAGTGAGCAGCAATCGCCTCATCAGCTTTGAATTCTGTCAAGACTGCAGTTGAATCAGCAGAGTTCATCCCTCGCAACTCTCGATCTAACACTGAAACAATTCGCATCAATCCTTCAGCTTGATTCATAGCCTCTTTCGAGTATTCTGAAGCCTTCACCGCGACCCCACTATTTTCCATCGTCGAACGCTCTAAATCATTGATGGCCGTCGATATCTGCAAAATTCCCGCAGATTGCTCCTGACTAGCATGAGCAATCTCAGTATTTAATGAAGTCACTTTTTTAATACTTTCTAAAATTTCCTTCATAGCATCATTGACGCTATCCGCACTTTGCTTTCCTTTAGATATAGAAGACAAAGAATCTTGGATTAAGGTTCCAATTTCTTTTGCGGAATTAGCACTTCTTTGCGCCAAAGATCTTACGGCATCAGCTACGACTGCAAATCCTTTTCCATGCTCTCCCGCGCGTGCTGCCTCAACCGAAGCATTTAAAGCTAACAAATTTGTTTGAAAAGCGATGTCATCGATTATCTGCATGATCTCTTCAATTTTTTTCGCACTGCCTGAAATTGCATCCATATTATTTTGTAATACATCTACGTCTTTAACCCCAACTTCGACCTTTTGACTGGCGATCTGGGCGATGTCCTGGGCTTGTAAAGAGTTTGCAGCGTTCGTTTTTACAATACTTGATAGCTCCTCTAAAGAAGCGCTGGTCTCTTCAATCGCGGCGGCCTGAGTCGCCGATGAATCAGCCACTGACTTAGAAGCCCCAAGTAATGAATCTCCGACCCTAATTGATTTTTCTGAATGAGCTTTTAACTCGACAACAGCAGCTCCGAAGGCTCCAACAGTTTGGTTTACTGTCATCGCAAGGTAAGCCGAAAATAATATTGCAAATATCAATAAAGCTGACGAAACACCCAGGCGCAATTTCATGGTATTATTAAGTTCATCTACTCGATGCGCCACCATAAAGCGAAAGTCTTTTTGGATACCATTTAATATAGAACTATTTCCCACAAACTCTTGTACAACCCTAGATATCAAAACGCCATCAATCTGCTGTTTAGATAAAATTTCAGCTAAAACACTATTCAAAGCTTCGCTTTGTTTTTTGATTTTGGATTCATATCCATCAATGTTTTTAATGACTTCAGCACTTTCTCCGTAGTATTGAGAATCAAACTGTTTAACTTTTGAAAAATTAAGTAAAATCTTTTCAGTGATTTCCCCAAGGACAACCTTAACATGATATATGTCCCGCAACTGATCTTCACTTAAAGATCCTTTCTGAGCTTCAGCTGCATACATTATGGCTTTGGCTTCGATCTCGTGAATACTAGGAATCCAGGTAATCATATTGTCCATTAAGTAATACGTATCCGAGTCTGGATCGAGCATGATGTTATGTGTATCGGCGATCGCTTCACGAACAAACTTCAATCCTACCAAGGCGTCATAAAGAGCTTTGCCAGATGCCTTATCTTGGGATGAAGAATTAATATAACTTTTAACGACACTTTTTGCTTTAGCTTTGTCAAACTCAACATCTTCAATTTCTTGAAAGTACAGTTCCCATTTCTTTTCTAAAGCCGTCCACTCATCAGAATTTACATTTTCTTTTAATGACCGAAAATGAAGATTCAAGGACTCTTCCTTAACAATTGTTCCCGATATTAAGTGATCAACGCCTTCAAGTTCTTTTTTCGAAAAGTTAACAGTCTCTTGATTTCCTTGCCATAGATAGAACACAAGACTGATGATGGGAAAACAAAAGATAACAATAGATAAAATAAAACGTATATTAACACTGAGTCTTTTCATAAGTCCTACTTTTGATAGCTCTTCAACTGTCCCGCAACTACAGGATCTGCATAGACAAGCACCTTCAAGCTATCCTTATCGAAATACTTTTTTATTGCATTATTGACGTCGGCTAACGTCACTGCACGCACATTGCGATTAAAATCCGTTAAATAAGAAAACGGCACTCCATAATAATCTAAGGCTAATATATTAAAGGCCAATCGATCTGAAGTTTCGATAGAACGCGGAAACTGCCCCGCCAACTGATTTTTAGCCGCATCCAACTCTCGCTGAGTGATCCCATTTTTTACAAACTCTTGAAAAACTCGAATGGTCTCACTCACAGTTTTACCAACAGTTTCATTCTTAGTAAAAGTTGATATCTGAAAGCTTCCTGTTTGCCCACGACCATCCATAAACGAGTAAATAGAATAAGTTAATCCTTGATCATCCCTGATGACTTGATTCAGTCGACTTCCAAAGCTGCCGCCCAGGGCCTCGTTAGCCATTCGAACCAACATAAAGTCGGCGCTACCACGAGGAAGCCCTTTTTGTCCCATCCTGATTTCTGCCTGCTTTAAACCTGGTTTGCCGTCCACCTTTACTTCAATGGTCTTCGCTTGAACTATTTGCTGGCTTATAACTTCAGGGCTTGGTCCCGCAGTCCAACTTGCGAAGACCTTTTTTGCTCTAGCCGCAAAGGCCTCATCGAACTGTCCAGTGATAGCCATCGATGCCACCTGTGGACGGAACCACTTTTTATAGTGAGCTAGCACATCTTTTCTTTGAATTTTCTGAATCGACTCAATAGTACCTAATTCATCTTTAGCATAGGGGTGCCCTTGAAAGATCCACTCTTCAAATTTTTGACTTGCATACTGCCCCGGATTGTCTTCTTTCTTTTTAATCAAAGCGATAACCTGAGAGCGAGCCCGCTCGATTTCAGCCTGATCAAATTTCGGAGCCATAACGACTTCGGCGACAATATCCAGCAGCTCATCAGCATCACTCACCAAGGCATCTGCGGCAATCGTTATAAAATCACTGCCTGGTTTGATCTCGATTTCTGTTCCAAGAGCCCCCAACTTGTCCGCAATTTCCAGAGCTTTCCATTTTTTAGTCCCTTGGTCCAACAAAGAGGCTGTAAAGGCATTCAGGCCATCATAGCCTTCGGGCTCTGACGCGGAACCGACAGCCAATAGTAAATTAATGGAGACTCGAGGCAGCTTATTGTCCTTAATAAGATGAATCTTTAGACCATTAGAAAGCACCTCTTTGCGCATTGGAGGCATGCTAACGCTTCCCGATTTATAGATGACATATCCGTCTTCGGTTTTTTGAGGATCCGAAGAGGTTTCAACTTTCGCCGTCGGACTTGTCGCACACCCTATGAACACAGAAGTGGCTGCTAAAAATGTCATTGGTTTTCTAATATTTAAAATCTTTTTCATTGTCGTCTATTCCTATTTATTTGGAACAAGTTCTACAAAAAGTGCTTTTTCTTCTGGCAAATATTTATTCAGAACATTCTTGATATCATTCGCGGTGACAGACTTATATTTATCTAAATCTTTGTAAAAATTTTGATAGTCTCCAGTCATGATCTCGTTCACAGCTAAGGCGCGCGCCTTTCCATCCAGTGTCATTAATTCATCGACGGCACCTTTGATCACAGTTGTTTTTGCTTTTTCAAGCTCGGCAGCTGTTACCAGTTGTGTTTTCATCTTTTTCAATTCAGACAGCAAAGTCTGCTTAACTTTCTTGTTTTCTTGGCCAGGTTTAACCATAGCTCCGACCGCAAACATCCCGTCAAATTTCATTGAATAATTATAGGAAAAAGCACCGATAGACGATTGCTGTTGATAGATCATCTTTTTATAAAGACGACTGGAGGAGCCTCCGCCCAAAATAGTCCCAGCCAAATCTAAAGCATATGCATCAGCACTGGAGGCCTCAACCGTTGGCCAAGCAATAAATACTGTCGAGTTCTGCACATCCTTTTTTAAGGTGATTTCGCGCTTTTTAGTAACCGCATTTCGCGGTTTAAAAGCTGGCGCCACTGCTGAGCTAGGCTTCAGCTTTCCATAATATTTGCGCACTAAACTTTCCGTTTTTGCCGGATCAATATCGCCTGCGATGACCAGGACCGCGTTATTAGGTCGATAGTAAGCATCGTAAAAAAATCTTAGCTTATCACTGGTGTATTGACCAATATCATCCATATATCCAATGACGGGCCAACCATAAGACGATCCTTCAAAAAGGTTCAACATCAAAGCCTCGCGAATCAATCCCATTGGATTATTGTCGGTTCTCCAGCGACGCTCTTCTTTGACAACTTCTCTTTCACTCAGCAAGTCTTCACTACGAATTTGAAGCGAAGACATTCGATCCACTTCCATGTCCATCATCAATTCTAAGCGATCACTTGGCAGAATTTGGTAAAAGCCCGTATAGTCGTATGTCGTAAAAGCATTATTCTCCATTCCGTTCTCGTGCAGAATTTTGTCAAATTGCTTTCCATCATATTTTTTCGCGCCTTTAAACATCATATGCTCAAGCATATGAGCTGCCCCTGTAACACCGACGGTTTCATGCCGTGACCCCACTTTGTACCAAGTATGATAACTTACAAGCGGAACGCTATGATCCTCGAGCATAAGCACAGTCAATCCATTATCTAAAACGAATTTTTTGACGGGCATTTCCACCTTAAGATTATCCCTGGGGGAACCTGCCATAGAAATGAGTGAAAATGAGAGTGTTAAAAGAAATGATAACGTAGATTTAAATTGGCGTTTTTTCATTCCTCTATTGTAGCTAGCAATAGCCGCTAGGCAATCGGTTCAATAGAGGAGCTATTCATTAAAGACGAAGGTCGAAGTGCTTGCTCCCGGACTCTATAGCACGAATTTTATTGTACAACAAAATCGCTAAAATAGACGTCTTTTACGACACCCTCTTTTAAGAGCCCATTGATTTCGGTGGCAATCTTATTTTTTAAAAACAGCTTTCCCTGAATAGATTCTAAGTCCGCAAACTGTTTTTCATTCAACAGTCTTACGATACTATCTCGAGCTCTGGCCCGATTGCCGGGTTCCATGATTTCCTCGAAGCCTTCTTGACCAAGCATTTCCAAATTGACCTCAAGACGAATGGAGCGTTTAGGTTCGCCGCCTAAATTGACCGTGAACTTATCCATTGTATAGATAAATGGATCTGCCTCGCCTTCGCCATGCGCAAGCGAAGCCTCGTGAACTTCTTCAAGTTCTTGCTCGGTGATCGCCGGACTATGCCAGCCCAACGTCGATTTGTAGACAAGAAAGGTTCCATAACCCATCACACCTAGGTTGATGACCGCAAAAATAATCTGTAAAAGCATACCTTTATTTTTGGGTTTTTCTGGTGCCTGTTCTTTTGCTGCTTCAGCCATGCGAACCTCTCTAATTTATCTTCAACAAATTTATCGGAGATTAAAGTCGAGTCCTTAATGCCAAGGTCTAAGAATCATCCACTTTTTTATAGTTGTTACTTCGGCTCATCAAACAACTGCGTGAATAGACAGAAATGTTCATCAAAATGACTAGGTTTTAAACAGGCCTCATAGACCGGTCTTGACACGGGACCGCCTATTCAAGGCATAATAGAGTAAATGCGCTTATTAGATCTTAAACCTATCTACAAAGTGATCGCGGTGGCCGCCCTCGTGGGAGCTGCCTCTTTGATTAGTCCTTACGCAATCTCAGCGGCAGAGTCTCAAAAAGAGACATCTGAAGAACTTTTCCCATCAGATTTACTTTCAATCACCGAAACAGATGCTTTTTCTAAATTTGTTTTTGTTGTTGATAAGAGCGCTCGCAAGCTAACCATCTACGAACGTAATGGTAAGCAAATCAAAAAAGTAAATGAGTTCCCAGCAGATATCGGAAAATCGGATGGCAATAAAACCAAACGAGACGATCACAAAACTCCAGAGGGAATTTATTTTCTTCAAAAAAGACTGACCCAGCCCGAAATTCCATTTCAGCTTTATGGTGACCTGGCTTTTACCACCAACTACCCAAATCTTTTTGATCAACGCGAAGATAAGACCGGATCGGGAATTTGGCTTCACGCCATTCCAGACAGCGTCCCACTAACTCGTGGAAGTCGAGGTTGCGTAGTGGTACGTAACAACGTCATCAAACAAATTGCAGAGTATATTAAACTAGGTGAAACGCCGATCCTAATTTTCGATAAAGTTGATTACGTTGGACTGACCGAACACGAAAAGCGCCGTGAAGAGATCAGTCAATATTTGCAAGCATGGACTTCGGCTTGGGAGTCCATGGATGTTGAAAAATATATCTCTTATTATGATGAAAAATTCGAAGCTCCTGGATTCAACTATAAAACTTGGAAAGCCCACAAAACCAATTTAAAAGCCAAGTATAAGTACATCAAAGTTCAACTTTACCAGCCCTATATTTTACTTAATAAAAATCAGTTAATTGTAAAGGCCCTGCAAAGATACGAATCCGATCAATTCACTGACTACGGTGTCAAAACCATCTATGCTTTGAAAAACAAAAATTCCTGGAGAATTATTCGAGAAGAGTGGGCTCCTGCTACAGACCGTTTGGCACAAAATCTAAAACCCACTAGCGATCAAAATTAAGCGTAAAAAAACCGGCCTTCAGCCGGTTTTTTTATTTAGTGAACATCATCACCGTCTTCGCGATCAATATTGATCAAATCAATATTTTCCGCCATATCAGGAAGCTCTTTTAACATTTTATCGTACTCTTCTTTAGACAAAGTCCCGTTTTGAAGATTTTTTTCAATCATGCGCTTGTCCCATTTAAGGTTCAACAATGCTTTATCTAATGACATCTTAGGCTCCTTATAATGTGCTATCTTACCTGAATCCCCATATTTAAACCATATTTTTCAGGAAATCCAGCGTCTTCAATCTAAAAAAAATCAATTCCAATACTTTGGCGGCTTATCTTTGGGGTCTTTCTCATTATCGACAACCAGGCGCAGATTTCGGCCCTTTTTCTTCGATTTTTGCTTATTTTCCCAATTTATAAAGGATCCTCGGCTTAACAACAGAGTATATCCTGACACAAGGCCCCCAAGATGGGCTAGATAAGCCACTTCACTGCCAGCCACCCCAGAGGTCATCATAGAAGCCAACTGAACAGCCCCCATTATAGCCACAAAGTATTTCGTCTTCATCGGAAAGACCATAAAGAAGTAAACAATACGTTCACCAAATAAAATCCCATGAGCCAACATCAAACCGAATACAGCGCCACTCGCTCCGACCACGGGAATCGCCAAAGACATCTGCCCCTGACCCGTCGCTAAAACCCAGCCGACGATCCCAGTGACGTAAAGAATAGCCGCCCCAATTCCCGAACCAAGATAGTAAAACAAAAAGAATTTACCACCCCAACGCTGCTCAAGCTCGGCTCCAAAAAACCACAACATCAGCATATTAAATAAAATATGCGTCACCGAGTTCGAGTGCAGAAACATATAAGAAAAAAGCTGCCAAATATTATAATCGTACACAACCTTGCCTGGAAAAAGGCCAAAAAGATTTGTGATCACCGGCAGGTTCATCATATTTTCTAGGATCACCTGCAAGAAAAACCAAACTCCAACATTGATGATCAAAAGCCACTTCACAACCGGAGTCATTGGCACCGACATATTCATTGAAACTCGTTGACTCATTTTATGAACCCTTTCTGGAATTAAAATACTGACTCAGTTTTTCGTAGGTCTGCTCTAGGCTCTCGACCATAACCTTTGTTTCCGCAATCAACGGAAAGAAATTAAGATCCCCACTCCATCGTGGGATCACATGAAAATGAAGATGCTCTGGAATCCCGGCACCAGCAGCGGCCCCGTGATTTAAACCTTGATTGATACCACTGGGCTGATAGACGTCCATCAATGCGGCCATAGTTCGTCTTAACAACATCATTAAGTCGGAATATTGCTCGTCGCTTAATTTTAAAATATCACCACAATGCTGCCGAGGCAAAACAAGTACATGGCCACTGTTATAAGGAAACTTATTAAGTAAAACCATCGAGTGTTCTGTTTTATAAACACACAAAGTTTCCATCGAAGGAGCCTGCGCCTCGGCCTGACAAAATACACATCCGCTTTGAGGGATTAGCTTTCGCACATACTTCAACCGATCCGGGCGAAACAAAACATCTTTTTCCAGCGGCCATATATCTTTATCTATTTGTATAAATGCAGAAGACTTCGCCGGCTTAACTTTAGGCGAAGTCTTCACTTTTTTCTTGGGCAAAGCTTTTTTCAAGCTTTTTTGTGCTGGCTTTTTGGCCATTCGACCTACTCCCAATAACCTGGCATCAAATAAAGAGGTTGATTCAACAACTCGGTACGCAGAACTTTTTTACTTACAGCCTCAATTGCCGAGCTTTTAGAATTAAGAGCTTTTGCAACTTCAGACAATCCATTTAAAGAATCCTCTTCATCAGTTTCGCCAAGATCGAAAATCGACATCTTGCGCTTTGGAACTTCAAAAAGTGTATAGTCATCACCCAATTGAGCGATCTCTGCAGTTAGCTTCACGGCATCTTTGAAGTAGCCTTCTTGATCTGCAAAACCCAACTTCACCGCCGTCGTGCCAGTGAAGACACGGCCATCAGCATACTCTAACATTATTTCTTCTTTTAAATTACGTGACTCCATGACCGTCTTCTTAAACTGCCCATAGACCTCGTCGATCATAGATTGAAACAAGGCACGCTCATCGTCCCTCATGGCGCGGAATTCGGCCCCAGAGTCTTTAAACTTTCCCGACGTTATCGTGAAGCGACTGATGTGAGCCCAATCATACAGCTTCTCTAAGTTGGCAAATTCCATGATGACACCAATCGAGCCAACAAGGGCTCCGGGAGCCACGACAATTTTATCACAAGCGACTGCTGAATAGTAACCACCGCTTGCCATGATGCCCGTCGTGACACAAATAATTGGTTTTTTAAGTTCTTCACGCACCATCTTAATAGCGTGATAGATTTCCTGCGAAGGCCCAACAGCCCCGCCCGGAGAATTGATTTCGACAACAACTGCTTTGACCTTGTCGTTCTCGGCATATTTGTCTAAATTTTTAATAAACTTTTTACCGTTTAAGATAACACCCTTCAGCTCAACATGAAGAATCGTATTTTTTGCAGTTACACTTTTGTCCGAAGAATCAAACCATTCGCTGGCCATTCTCAACACAGCACCAATTCCAATAAACACAAAAACGATAATAAAAAACTTTTTAAATGAACTTGTACGACTCATCTCAAACTCCGATTTCCCCGATGGGGTTTAGGTCCTATGATGATGACAAGGGCTTAAAGAAGAGTCATGACGCTTGGCAATGTGCATTTTCGCCCAACGGCCACTGTCTAGCGATGAATCGCCTTTCGCCTGACGGCCGCTGTCTAGCACTTCGTGCTTTTCGCGCGGCACGCGCCAAAAAAAAGGGACTCCGAGGAGTCCCTTATAAATCTTATGAAACGTTCAGCAATTAGTTTTTGCCGTCTGTTTTAAGACCTTTCAATTGCTCAGCAAAAACATCACCGAATGAAGTTTTTGAAGTTGCAGTTGCTTTCTTCACATAGTCATCAACGTCTGCTTTCGCATCACGAAGTTTAACTAGTTTAGAAGACAAACCGATCTTACGAGCGTCTTTGTCGATAGAGATAACTTCAGCTTTAACAGTTCCGCCTGCTTTAACAAAGTCTTCCACTTTCTCAATCTTATCAGTTGTAAGCTCAGAAATGTGGATCAAACCTTCGATATCAGACTCAAGCTCAACGAAAGCACCAAACTCAGTTGTTTTAGTTACTTTAACGTCGTGTTGTGAACCGATAGCATATTTAGCTTCGATGTTAGCCCAAGGATCGTTCTCAAGTTGCTTGATACCCAAAGAGAATCTTTCGTTCTCGATGTCTACACCAAGTACAACTGCGCGAACTTTTTGTCCTTTAGCGAACATTTCAGAAGGATGATTTACACGCTTAGTCCAAGAGAAGTCAGAGATGTGAACTAGGCCGTCGATACCTTCTTCGATACCAATGAAGATACCGAAATCAGTCACAGACTTGATTTCACCTTCAATGATAGTTCCTGGAGCGTACGACTCTTTCAACTCAACCCATGGATTTGGCATCAATTGCTTCATGCCCAAGCTAATGCGGCGGTTTTCAGTGTCTACGTCAAGAACAACAACGTCTACTACAGAGTCTACGTTAACAACTTGTGAAGGATGCTTCACGCGTTTAGTCCAAGACATTTCAGAAACGTGGATCAAACCTTCTACGCCTTCGCCAAGTTCAACGAATGCACCGTAGTCAGCCAATGAAACCACTTTACCTTGAAGCTTCTTGCCGATTGCGTATTCAGCTTTAACGCTTTCCCAAGGATCTTCAGTCATTTGTTTCAAGCCCAAAGATACGCGTTCTTTGTCTTGATCGTACTTAAGAACTTTAACATTGATATCGTCACCAACATTCAACACTTCAGAAGGGTGTTTTACACGGCCCCATGACATGTCTGTGATGTGAAGAAGTCCATCCATACCGCCCAAGTCAATGAACGCACCGTAATCAGTGATGTTCTTAACTGTACCAGTAACGATTGAACCCTCTTTCATAGTATCAAGAGTTTGAGATTTCAAAGTATCGCGTTCTTCTTCAAGAAGTGCACGGCGAGAAAGAACAATGTTACCGCGTTTTTTATTGAACTTGATAACTTTGAATTTATATTTCTTACCGATGTAAACGTCCATGTTGCGAACTGGGCGTAGATCGATTTGCGAACCAGGCAAGAATGCCTTAACGCCGATATCAACAGAAAGACCGCCTTTAACTTTAGCAACAACAGTACCTTCGATAACTTCTTCGTTTTCAGCAGCTTTAGAGATATCAGACCAAGCACGAAGCATATCTGCTTTGTCTTTAGAAAGAACGATCATGCCGTTTTCGTTTTCGATACGGTCGATCAATACTTCTACTTTATCGCCAACTTTAACTTCGCGAACGCCGTCAACAATACGGAATTCGTTTACAGGAATTAGACCTTCTGATTTGTAGTTGATATCAACTAGAACATAGTCAGATTGAACTTCTACTACAGAACCAGTGACAACATCACCGACCTTGAAATCTTGTTCATTCATTGATGCTTCGAAAAGTTTATCAAAATCAGTCTTTTCGATTTTTGAATCCGCACCTGGATTGGCAGGGATCTTCGCGTCTTCTGCATCAAGAAGTGCGAGGACTTTTTGTTTTTCAAGTTCAGCTTTGCTTAATTGTTTACCCATTATTGTATTATATACCTCCCACGATGTGGCGCCTCTGGGTGTTTGGGCCCCACTCGTTATTTTTTATTACTCTGACTGTTTAAATGACTAATTCAGAGCGAAGCATTGATTTATAGGTGCTTCACCCTGAATGTCAAAGGAATTAACGCTTGGCGTCCTAAGAATTATTACTTCGCCACAGAAGCTAGGCCCAGAGCCTTAAACACGGGAGCCTGAGCTCCTAATTTCCTAGCTCCATCAATTATGAAATCCTTGAAAATAGACGCATAAGTGTACTCGCCGTAAGCATGACAGTGCTGCGCAGCCTCATGAGGCCCTCGAGTGATACCTAAAACAACGAGTTCGTTGCCAGACTTAAGATACGCGGGACCGCCAGAGTCCCCTGCGCAAGCGCCCGAACCATTACGCTGGTCCGTTACCAGTATCTTGCCATCCATTACACGGACCATACTGACCTCGACTTGATTCAAGCCCGAAGCGGGGATTCCCATAACGTCGTTTATCAAACCAAATCCAGCTAACAAAAGCTTAGCACCTGCAGCTGGTTCAGATGAGGGGTCTAAAATCTTAACAGGAGTCGCCCCAGGAAGAGCCTTGCTAAGTTTTATCAGCGCGATATCGTTATAAGCCGTCTTGAAGTTCCCGTCCTCAGTCAATACGATTTCGTATTTATCGTGGCGTTCGATAGCCTCGACCTCTTGCAAACGGGCATCCGTCATTTGAGTCGGTAATGTTGTACCCAAGAAAACATGTATGTCAGACTCTTCAAACTCTTCGACACAGTGAAAAGCTGTCATAATCAAATCTTCAGAAATAACTGTACCTGTACAAAAAGAAGCCGGTTCGCCACCGTTATCAAGCATTAAAGAAACTGTCGATTTAGCAGCCAAATCAGACCAAGCTACTGCTTTACCACCGATGATAGAGTCAGAAGTCGCTTTTGCTTGAAAAGAACTTTCTAATTTATTTCCGTTACAAGCCGCCAACGACAAAGCCAAAAATGATAAAGCGATTTTTTTCAAACAAGCCTCCTAAAAGATGGACCTTTATAGCCTACTTGCAGGAAAGATTCGCCTCAAAAACCGAGTTCCACTGAATTTATAAACGGGACAGATAAAAAAGAAAGGGCTGTCTAAAAATAAGACAGCCCCCTTTAAGTAAAATCAAAAATTAGGGTGGCGGCGGAGGCAACGAAAATACATAAGCAGCTCCCGAGTTATTACTGCCGGAATCATACCCAATCGACGAGTTATCGCCGTTCTGCACATCGCCAGCCGCCGTAGCTTGTTGAGGCGCCCCTACCACTAAGATTCGTTCACTGGAAGAGCTAGGTGTCCCCAACGCTAAAGAATGCCCAAATCTTTCGGCATTACCAAAGGGAGAAAGAATAGTTTGGGTCAAGCTAAAGGTCCCCCCACTTGCTGCAGAATAACCATAAATGGCTCCACTTTCAGAGTTTGTACCCGGCGCTCCAACAAAAATATGATCATTTGTTCCATCTCGCCGAATCGCGGCTGTGAAGCCAAATTTATCCGCCCCAGACACTCCTCCGGGCAATGTGAAATTCGACACCAAGCTATTTGCAGGAGTCACAATATCAAAACGAATAAGCTTAGCCACGCTGGCGTCAGGAATCGTAAATAAAATCAACCGACCATCATCTGAAATAGAAACCTTGCCCGGACTGCTCGAAGAATCATTGATCTGCTGTACCGAGTTGGTAAAGCCATCATCTGATTTAAAAATTTTTACCTGAGTTGGAATAAGAAATGAGAGGTTACCGCTAATCAACGCCAGGACAACCCCATCTCGGCTCAGAGCAATCTCGCTTGCCAAAGAACGGTTTGCAACATCCCCCGTCATAGAAGGAGACAATTGAGTGTCCCCCGTCGTAGAGTTGAAATTAAACTTATACAAAGCGCCAATTCGGGAAAGACCACTTGAGTATGTGGGGTCACCGACAACTACTGTCCCTGTGACCGGAGAAAAATCCATCGCAGCTCCAAATTGATCCTCCGAGCTCGTCAAAGAATTAGAATAGACTCGAAACGAAGGCGTAAAGTTCGTACCATCAAAGGTGTAGCCATAAACAGAAGCTTGATTCCCTGCCGAGATCGCCAACGGAGCCGATACCAAAAGTTTTTGTCCCTTAAAAACAACTTTCTTTCCAAAGTTCTTAGCAACAGAACCCGGATTGTTCATTCGCGCCTTATAGACCCAACCCGTGACGGTCTTCTTAAAGAAGAAAACCGCTCCGCTGCCTGCATTGTAAAAAGGAGCTCCAACGGCCAGAAGATTTCCATCCATCGCCATCGAAAGACCTGCCTTTGCGTTTGCGGCAAAGTCATTCGCCTTCAAGTAGCTCTGTCTACATAACAACGCATTTCCACAAAACTGACGCCATCCCAACGTCAGCGGACTCGAGTAGTTTTCAGCAGCATCCCGCCCTTTAACTGATAAATAGTAATTTTCACCATTCAAAAACGATGAGCTTAAACCATTTAGGCCAGACGAGCTGACCGCCGAACCAAGTTGAAATGGGTAATATCCTAAATCAAAAGCTCCTGCTGTTGATCCTACGTAAGCCATAAACCCAGTTGCTGGATTGGAATCCGTGTAAATCGCCGAAAATGCGGGGCTCGTTAAGGGATTAACATGGTAACCAGAATAGGAAGTCCAATTTAACGACGACAAGATCGGAGCAATATCATCGTGAGTGATATTCTGACCAAAACACGAACTCACATTGTTCACGCCGTCCGTGATTTTGAAGTAGACAGTATTCACGGCATTCGTTAAAGCAAGATTAACAGGAACATTTGAAACAACTGAGTTTAAGGATTGCCAAGTGTTTGAAGAGTTGCAAGCTGCTAGACTTGAAAATGGTCCCGCATATTTATGTTCTGGATGCTCAGTAACAGCCACCACCGGCGGAGAAATCGTCACAGACGGACCTGTCATCACGGGCGAATAGAAAGATCCATTCGCAGACTTCAGACCATTCCAACTCAAATTTATCCCAGAGGGTGCCTCGTCATCGGACTTTAAATACGCAAGAAACTCCATGGCATTTGAGGAAATCCCACTCGCACTTGTTGCGGCGCCAGCATCGATGGAGATATCAACAGCACCCATACCCGAACATGAATTGACATGCACTTGATACTGTCCCAAACCAACAGTCACCAATCCAAAAGAGCACGGAGCACCCGCGCCCGAAAAGTGAATCATCGATGAAATTAAATTATAAGTCGAAGCCCCTGATATCGTGAGTGTCAAAGTGTTGGAATAATTAGGTCCGATCCAGTCTTCAGTTTTCGACATTGAAATAGCCGGAGGAGTTCGGTTCACTGTGAATTCGTAAATAGTTGCAGATGCAAATGCCTGCCATAAATCTAATGTGTTCTTACCAACCAAACAAAGGCGGTAGTTGCCGTTTGTCGGTGGCGGAGGCATCACCATCGTACCAACCAATTCATTGGTGTAAGTAGCCGTTCCACAGTCCCCACCAGAACTTATCACAGAATACCTATAGGCCGATAAGCTAGGGCCAGCCCCGGAATTTCTAACGGTGTCGGTAAAATCATTCACCCCCAACACCGGGATCGAGCCAGACTGTAAAACAGCGATAGGAGTTCGTGAGTCTAATTGGTAGGCCAGTGCCGAGGAACATGCACTGCGATTTCCAACTGAATCAACCGCCTGAATAAAAAATTGATAACTTCCATCAGTCAAAGTCGGCAATGGCAAAGTTTGAGAACTGCCCGATGCCGTCCAAGTCGAAAATGGAGTCCCAGAACAATTATCTTTGAATAAGTGAATGTAATCTCCAGCAACTAAGCCCGTAGCAGAAAACTCGGGACTTGCGTCCGCCGAAGGCGAGGCCGCAGGCATGTAGTAACCTAGCGATGGTGTCGCTGGAGCCGTAGTGTCGATACGAATATCTTTTTGCGCAGCTAGCCCATAGGCCACAGCAGCCAAACTACCATCTACGGCTTCTCCGTAAACATCCTTTAAGGACGCCGCGGAATAAACTAAACTAATAAAATCAAGGTCACCTGAATTTTGACCATTTAAAACGGAATAATTAAAAAATAATTTATCGCCCGAAGTCGACTGCAACGGGATTCCGCTTCCCACGTCCAGACTCATAGTAACGGTTCCAGTAACAATAACTGGATTCGAGAACTGTGCTTGTAAAGAAATTACGCTACCGACTCCGTACGCTTGGTCCGCAGCTGATGAAGTCACTGACAACAATTTTGTTTGATAGGCCCTGGTCCATCTTTTCTCTATAAGATAATCGTTCCAGCCTAAATTATTTGAAGAAGCACTGGTAGCCCACAGACACAAAAGATAGGTCCCCTGAGGTAATCCCGTAGTCGTGATCGTCGTGTTTGCCGAGATCTCAATCAATGTCCCAGAAGGAGTTGCACTGCACACCGGAGAGACAGACGTTGAATTCAAGGTATATTTAACTTTACTAACCTGAGACCAATTCGCCCCGACCTCAAATTGCTGTTTAGTAAAACCAAAAGTTTGATTTGAGCTGATCCGCGTACCGCTGGTGGATTCACTCACCCAGACGAGTTGCGATTCACTATTCGAAGACTTTAAAAGAGAAGTGATTTGCGGAACCACTTTTGAACAGGACATTAAGACTGCAGACATCCCCACAAGCAACAGCTGAAAAAGTTCATGTTTTTTTGAATGCCACAATGAATTCATCTAGTTATCTATCGGAAAAAAAACGAGGGCGCTTAATAGCACCCTCGTCTTAATTTGAGAAAATATAACTTATTATGTTTAGTTTATTCCTAACAGAGCCTCGATACGATTCAGTCTTGTTTTCAACTCAATCTGTTCTTTCTCAAGGTCCTTGATTCGCTGTTCAGCCGCGGCCTGCCCCGATTGATTCGAAGCTACATCCCGCTTTAACTGATCAATATCGGTTTTTACCTCTACGATACTCTGAGCAAGAAGTTTTATCTCGGCTTTAACAGCATCTATCTCTGCAGAGCTAGCGCCCTGGCCTCGTGAGGCCAACTCTCCTATTGCCTGAACAACCAATGCCATTAAACGCTCTTCAGAGATAACCTTCTGACCGCTAGATACATAGACGGCTTGCGGAAAAACTTTTTCGACCTCTTGAGCACTAAGACCAATATCACTTCGCATATCTCCGCAATAACTTCGCGCTTTAAATGAATATCCTTTTAAAGCTTTAAATTTGTCGATCACAGATGCCAAGACTACTTTGTCTTTGACATAACGATCATCAGACTGTGGCCCCACTGCATTGTCTAAATGACGACAGAGTTGACCATAGCCACCTAAAATGGAACTGTGCGCACTCGCAATCGACGGACTTGTCGCTAGAACGTACCCAAGAAATCCTATCGCCAGCAACTTCGTCTTTCCTCGCATGAACCCTCCAAACAAAAAGGAATAAGTAATTCGCTTATTATTTCTTCGGAGTAATGCGACCTAGACTTTAGACCATGTATGGATTTTGTTTAATTTTTGTCTCTTAATTTGAGACGACTCATTTTGAAATAGTCGAATATCGACAAATAAATTTACGGGTACAGATCAAAAACAGGGAACGGAGTGTCCTTGACTGTGGCCGGAGAAGGGTCGCTCAAACCAAAATTTCCAAACACATTCGAACCCGAGCAACTCACTTTGCCCAACAGGATTCCACAAGTGGCATAGTAAGTCCCCCCCTGAAGTCCGAAGTTGTAGTAATGACTCCAATTAGTGGACATCTCAGTGGCAGTCGCTCCGTCGTGACGATACATCTTTCCATCCGCAACGTAATTAAGACTTCCATAGTCATCTAGCTTAATGCTTGATGCGACAACTCCTGCAGTCCCAGGAAGTAGCGCAGGCCCCATCCCACTGCCCCAGCAGATAATGCCTCCAGAAGCTCTAGTTGCACAACTTCTTTCGTAACCTGAATCAACCTCAATGAAGTCGTTATAGGCGCTATCAATAAGACGAGGCTCAGCAGTGTCTCCTCCGGCACTGCCTAATTGATTGGATGACGATAACCCCCAGCAATAAACTTGTCCTGATTTGATCGCACATGAATGCTCAAAGCCTGTGGAGATGTCGGTAACATTTACATTCATATTCTGTACGGCCTGTGGCGTGGTATTACAAGAATCGACGCACGAATTCACTCCAAGGACGGCAGAGTCGCTCCACCCCCAACAATATGCAGCCCCATTAGCAAGACCACAAAAATGTGCATACCCGTCAATTTCGCTAGCATTCGAAATCGCGCTTCCTACTCTATGAAAACTTGAGTGATAGCTAGATCCTGCACAATAAAATCCTCCATTACGAGATATGCAAGTGTCTGATCCTATTGTGGCTACATCGCTCACCCCAGAAGAAAAAATCTGTTTTGCTAGAGGAATTGATTGCAAATTGCCAGCGCCGCAGGCTCCAGAAGAGTTTTTCCCCCAACAGTAAAGTGCTCCACCAGAATCTATTGCATAACCATTTTCATCCATGGCAATTTTGACAATATTTGAAAGGCTTGGGATTTCAACGGGGGCCGCTGAAGAAATTTTACTTTTCGCCCCACCAATCCCTAACATTCCATATTTATGCTCACCCCAACAGTAAACATGTTGGTTTGAAATGCCGCAAAAAGTATTGGTATAGCCTGCCATGTCTGCTTTAAGGATATTCGTGAGTCCGTAGGATTTCTCGACAAGTGCATGATTGCCACTCTCCCAGCATTTCAAGTGCGTCTCATCTTCAGCAGTTACACACCAAGAACTTGTGTTCATTGTCGAATGAAGATTCTTAACCGCACCGCTGACTCCCGCAATTTCGACGGGAACTGTTCCGTACGAAGTACCCCAACAGTAAACCTTACGAGGAAGCGGCATAACTCCTGTTTCTACAATTACGCAATGATTGTTTTCATAGCTGGCGCCCGATTCAATTTCAACAATTCCTGAAGGCATGTTTTCAGCCTGAACCGCTGTTGTATACATAGCGCCCGCACTCTTGGCCATGCCACCATCACTGTTGGAGCCCCAGCACCAAACCTCACCGTTGCTTTTGACAGCGCAGGCGCTGGACTGACCCACACTCAAATCCACGAAAGTTCCAGTCAACCCCAAGACATCCCCGGCAGGAATCCCGCTCCCCGAAGAGCTTCCGTTACCAAGTATACCATGATTGTTATCACCCCAACATTTAATTAAGCCTGTATTCATGATTGCGCAGCCCGAGGTAGCTGAACCTATGGCGATTTTAACAGCACCAGAGTTAATAACCTGATGTGGTGGATTTAAACTCCAAGTGTGACCTGGTGTAAAGGTACCCCAGCACCAAACTTCACCACCTGTTTTTAGGGCGCAACTGTATGCCCATGTCATATCAAAATCCAAAACTCCAGATGACATTTGAAGAGGAGTGACAGGAGAGGCTTCCCCATTATAGGAAGAGTAATTGATCCCATTACCTAATTGCCCTCCGTAATTGCCCTCCCCCCAGCAACGCAAAGATCCATTTGAAAGTCGTGCGCAGAACATCATCACACCAGCACGCACATCCACTGCATGTACAGTAGAGTTCGCGGCGGCAATCAGGGGAAGTGAATGAGTGTGATCCACTCCCGTGTACTCGTATTTAATTTCAAAATCATCCCGAAAACTAGCTGGGGCGTAGGCTGAAAATTCTAGAGTCAATGAACAAGAAGCACCTGCCGCCAAGGTTGCCCCACACGTACCACCAATTCCAGGAAAATCACCGCCAAAATATTTAAACGGGAAATTAAGCTTCCACGTTCTTAACCCCGTAGCTTCCTCAGAACCTTGATTGATAATGGTGACAATCCTAGAATTTGAAGTCCCAATTTGAACCTCACCGAACTCCACCTGCTGAATACTGAACACCAAAGACGCATTGGACTCTACAGGAACGGCTGTGCTATTGCTTAATGAAGAACTCAGAAGCTTTGCATCCAAAGTGCATGCAGAGGTTATAAAAGATGTAGATGTTACCAAGAGTAATTTTTTTAAAATGAAATTATTCAAGTAGCACCTCACAACCTAAACGTCTAATGAGTATAACCTTCCGATCTAATTATCGGTATTGCATGAGGATTTATTAAGAGTACAATCCACATAAAAATTTACGTTAATCTTTTTGTCTAAAAAAATGTTTCACTTTGAAACGAATGAAAATGATTAAGGTTATCTCAAAAAATATCGAAATACTTCGAATATTTCATAATATTAAACTTGTTCCACTGATTGCCGGCTATTTTTTAGATCTTTTGTCTAACATATTTCTCTACAGATTGAACAACTTGCTCAAGATTCAAAGTTGTAGTGTCAACAACAAAGGCATTCTCGGGAATAGCCATTGGCGCGGCTTTGCGTGTTGAATCCTGCTGATCCCTAAGTTTTTGTGCTTTCTCAATTTCGGCAGCATCGGCACCGTGCTCGGCCGCTCTTCGAGCCGCGCGATTTTCACTCGACGCTGTCAGAAAAACTTTTGCGGTCGCATCTGGAAATACCACTGTTCCACAGTCACGTCCTTCGGCCACCAATCCCGGAACATTGTTCGAACAGCGTCGCTGCGCCTCTAGCAAGGCCTTACGAACATCAGGATAAAATGAAACACGAGAGGCAAACGCCCCCACATCTTCATGAGCAATCTGATCGGTCACTTCTTGGTCTTTAAAATAAACCAAAGTTTTTTCCGGAGACATGCGAACGCTCCAAACGGGGCTGTCGCAAAGGTCGGCCAAAGACTGAACATCATCTAAAGAAATATTTAATTGAATGGCAGCAAAGGCCAACCCACGATAAAAGGCTCCTGTTGAAACCCAACTCCAACCCAGACGCTTCGCAAGTTCGCGACTCACCGAGGATTTTCCAGATGCTGCAGGACCATCAATCGTAACAACTAAACCCATTCGTACTTCCCGTTTACTTAAGTGCTGGTATCTCTTTGAGGACTTCCGCTAATGCAATCATAGCGGCTTCGTTTTCAACCTCGAGCCCGACACTCAATCTGAGGTGCGTTTTAAATCCATAGTTTAAAACAGGACGCATAATGATCCCTTTACGCAATAAGGCTTCGTTCACCTGAACGGCGTCACGTAAAGTATCAAAAAGAACAAAGTTCCCCTGAGATTCAATGTAAGGCAGGCCTAAGTTTTGAAGCTTCTCGTAAAAGTAATCAAGGCCTTTCCATGTGATTTGCTGCGATGCTCGGACATAATCCTTGTCACGCAAAGCAGCAACAAGGGCCACTTGTGCAAGATCACTCACATTGAATGGTTTGCGCACCCTGTTATACAAATCAATGACTTCTTTAGGAGCAATCATGGCCCCTACACGAAAACCAGCTAATCCGTAAATTTTAGAAAATGTTCTTAGAACAATCAGATTCGAATACTGTTTCTGGTACGCCTGTGCCGAGACATAATCTTTAGCGCGAACAAATTCGTTATAGGCCTCGTCAAAAACAACCAATACGTCATCACGGTTGCCTACTTTTTTAAGGAATGACTCCAGCTCGGCCTGGCTCGCGTAACTGCCTGTTGGGTTGTTTGGATTCGCCACAAAAATTAGACGAATTTTATCCTGCAGACCCTTTGATAAAAAATAGTCAGCAATGCCATCTAAATCAAACTTCATGCCTTCTTTTAAGGGAACGGTATGCAAACGCGCTCTATTCGCGCCCGCCGAAACAGCATAGGCCGCAAACGCAGCCTGCGACGTCAATATACCGTCGCCTTGTTCGCAATAAATTCGACAAAGAAAATCGATAATCTCATCAGAACCACAGCCCAATGCCATTCGCTCTCGCGGCTCGTTCCATTCTTCAGAAAGGGCCGTCAAAGCTTCATAAGCTGCGGGATCCGGGTAACGATGTTGATTTTCTAAAGCGGACCTCACCGCAGCTAAAGCTTTTGGACTAGGACCCAAAGGATTTTCGTTAGACGCAAGTTTATAGACTTTATCCAAACCATATTCCCGTTGAGTTTCCGAGATCGGTTTACCAGGCTTATAAGGCACCAAATTAAGTAATTCTGCTGATACTTTCATAGGGCCTCAGACTTAGCAATAAAGAGCTCTTCAGGCAAATTAAAACAAGATTTCAGCCCCCGCAGTACCTTCGACTCCACGATTGAAGTATCCTGAAAACTCTTCGTATCGATGGTCCAAGACGTTATCAACGCGACCATATAAATTGACTGAGTCCGAATACTTCTCGTTCCAGGTCAAACCCAGCACGCCATAACCTGGAAGTTTTTTACTACTGTCATAACGCGAACCTGCCATACGCAGCTGTATCGAAGCCGAATGAGTCTCCCACTGTTTCGACAGCTGAACACTGCCTGAGCTCAGTGGACGACGTGAAAGCCATTTACGTGAAGTTTGATCCCACGGCTCTTGATAACCGAGCGCCGCATTTAAACTATAGTCGCGACCTAATTTTGTCGCATAGTTTAGTTCTATCCCCTGAATAAGTGCCTTCGAAATATTGTTGTATCGTAAATTTGGATAATTGCCCGTTGTACCAATTAAGTCTTTAAATTCGGATCTAAATACAGTGGCGCTTAACTGACTTTGCTCGTTCAATGCTAGATCATGACTTAAGCTAGAATGAACTGCGCTTTCGATTTTAAGATTTCTATTTCCATAATTGCTGTACAAATGAAACAGTGAAGGATTTCTAAAAGAGTTCGACAACTCGAAGTGAGTGTTCTTCCAGAACGAAACCCCCAGATGAGCAGAGTTTCTTTCTCCAACAACATCTAATTTGTCGTATCTTAGCCCCAACTCGAATTGAAATTCCTCCGAAATATTCTTATCCGCTTTAGCAAAAACTCCAAATGAGGTCTGCTGCTTATCCGTAACGACAGTATTGTTACTGTCGTATTTAAGTTGCTCGTTGGTAGAGCTTAAACCCAAATCTAAATTAAACATGTTCGATCGAACGGCTTCGACTTCGATCCGAGACGCCAGTGTCGTCCCCGTGTATTCATCGTTAGCTCCCAAGACGATAGCACCCGTTTGAGTATTTTCAGTGTAAGTTCGATGAGCCTGATTCAACGTCAAAGAAAGTCGGGGCTTCATCAACACATCATTTAATTTTGTAACAAATGAGGCCGAGTTTAATTCCGATTTTTGCCTAAAGTTATCAGAATCCAAAGCCTGATAAGGGGACGTCTGATTCGTCGTAGACAATCTCAAATCATCCTGCGCTCGCAGGAGCTTTGCCATAAAATCAACCGAGGAGTTCTTCTTAAGATAAATTAAATCAAATGAGCCGACCTGCGCGGGATACTCTTTGGAAGAATTCTTAACTGGTGACTTATTTTCCTTTGCGGACAAAAATAATCGCGAGCTAAAGCTGGAATCCTCTGAGAGCAACTTGCTACCGATCAAACCAAGATCGGCGCCCCCCAAGTGCGTCCCCTGAACCAAGACCTTTGCCTGCCTTTTTGGAGAATCTATCGTTGTTACTTTTATAACTCCCCCCGAAGCCTGCCCACCGTATAAAACAGATTGACCGCCCTTGATGATCTCGATTTTCTCTACCGAACGCACATCAATGGAATTCAAATTCAAAGTTCGCTGTGTTGTTGAAGCATCATACACGGGGACTCCATCAATCAAGATAAGCACGTACCCGGCATCGCTTCCCCGCAAGTATATTGAGCTGGGCTGAAACGGATTTGCAGCGACCACGATATTGGCTTGAGTCGAAAGGACACCGGCCAACGTCGTTGCTCGAGTTTTTTCGATTGCCGCTCGATCTAAAACAACCTTTGAAGATGTATTAAAAATAGTTTCTTGAACCGTGGTTTCATACTCTTGCGCCAAAACTGCAGTGGTAGAAAAAAGAATTCCACACATTAAAAGGGATAAAATTTTAGTCGTCATTTCCGCGTTTCCTCGACATTGTTTTCTAGGTCTAATTTAAATAAATATCTAGACTATTGGGTTTCCAACTTAAAGTTGTATTTATAAATTAATTGATAGGCCTGAATTCCCTCCGGCGCTTGAACTTCTGAAAATTCAAACTGCTGAAGGGCCTTCTGTGCCGCCAAATTCAATTCTTCCGACGGACCGTCTAAGATTCTCACGTCTTTGACGTGCCCATCCAATCCAACTAATACTTGCATCCGAACAACACCTTGTTGCCGCGCAGATCGAGCTTTTTCGGGGTATTCAGCCTTCACTTCTTTAATCACCCGAGGCTTCGAGTACAGACGGCTAACCTCGGCAATAGCTCCTTCACCTAGCACTGCCCCAGTCGAAGCTGGAGCGACAGAGTTAGAGTTCGCATCCGATGAGCTTACTGAACTCTCTTTCGATTCAGTGGAAAAATTGCCTTTGGAACTGCCTTTTGAAGGAACCACCTGCGCCTTGTTTGCAGATACAATCCGAAACTCTGAGGAAAAATTTCCCACATCAACGGCAAATTCTGTTCCGCGCTGAACAACGTAAGCTAATAACACCAAAACAAGAATATGAATTCCAGTCGAGATAATATTAAATACCAGCGTTTTACTTCTAAAAAAATTCAAAGCACGGCCTCTTTATGGTCCCTATTTGCAAAGGTGTCAGATTAAAAGTCAAGCTCACTAAGATATGAACCAACGCAATGAAAACGAATTAATCAAAAGAGCTTTTATTCAAGAATGGAATCGCAAAAAGTGTCGACAACAGTGACAACAGCACCAGAGCTGAAAAAACTTGAATATCAATAAGCTGAGCTTGGTATGCAAAATGGGCCGCCACGATTTCCATGGCTCCACGAATATTGACCAGTAGGCCAAAATTTAAGCTCTGACGATGAGTGTGACCTGCCCAACGAGCAGACCAATACCCACCAACCATTTTTGTCAAAAACCCGACTAATAAAATCGGCAATACGATACTCCAAGCTGCGGAAAGGGATTCCTGAATTCCCCAACCCATCGAAATAAAAAAAAGTGGGGCAAATACCTGTTGGTTCCATCTTGCTGGCCACCGGAACGAGGCAATTGCTGAATTCAAAAAACCTAAAAAGAAGAACATCAAAGGCCAATGCCCAATCAACCACGCACTTAAGTTCTGCGCTGGCAACAAGAAGGCAATTCCAATCCACGCCGCCAAGTCACACAAACTTCCTACTACTAAGGCGTTTTGCCCCAAGGTCGCTGAACTCAATTGTTTTTCTTTTAATACCTGAACGATCACGGGTAGTGCCGTGATCGACAACGCCAAAGCGATAAGTACTGATTTATCGAAATAGAAAAAACCGACAACGAAGGGGAAAAAAAATGATAAACTAAACAACTTAAAAAAATAGGTCTTTTCTTTGATAAATCGGCCCCAGCGCAATTCACTGCCGGCATCAAATAAATAGGCCGCACCAACGATTTGTGCCAAAATTCCAAACCAAGGGGGATAAGTCATCCCTAAGCCCGTCGGACCTAGAAAAATCCCCAATAAGATCCAAAGTAAAAGGCGCATCAATTATCCTTGTAATTACGAAAAGCAAAAAAACTTAACGAAACCACCGTCGTCATTATCGCGAGGGTGACGTAAATCTTCCCCTCTACAGTGCCCTCTTCTGCAGACTTCAATCCGAAATAAAAGATGGCCGTTTTCGTGACGATTGCCGTTTGCATCATCGCCCAAATATACATAAATAGCTTTCGACTATTCCTCTGCTCGGCTGTCAGTGGTTTTTTTTCTTTTTTAGGAAGTGGTCTCTCTCCCCAGACTTCAACGCCTTGATGACTACTCGCATGAGTGTTTTGGTGAAAGTCTCGCACCACCAGAACCCAAGCCGAACCAAGATCCCCCGCCGTGACGTCTCGATTTGAAGGCACAGACTTCAACGCCTCACAAAATTTTTTTATAGCATGAACACGAAAGCTCTGAATGCTGGTCTCACTCCAGTGGCCGCCCCGGCTTTTCCAAAGATCTTCGGCAATGCTAGTTTCTAACGACATCAAAAAATCTTGCACTTGTTTCTGATTCAATTTTTGAAAATTTGCCGAGCTTTGATTTTCATTCTGAGTTTGGCGAACCCAAATATCGTGAAGCGATTCCATTTTAAACTTTTATTCTAGCGCCAATAGCAGATAGAGCCTGACGAACACGTTCGATATGGTCATGACTTGTTGTCTCTAAGACGAAATCAATTTGGGTTTCCCGTAAGTACAACCCCTGCGAAATCCGATCATGCTTAACTTCAATGACATTAGCTTTTTGTTCCGCAATCGCTGCAGTTAAGCGAGCTAAGTTCCCAGGAAGGTCATCGACCACCACCGACAATTCAACTAAACGGCCACGCTTGGTTTGGCCTTTTTCGATAATTTTAGCAACGATATTAAGATCAATATTTCCACCACTAAGAACGATGCCCGTTTTTGGACCTAATTTTACTTTTCCATTCATGGCAGCTGCCATCCCAACGGCTCCAGCACCTTCACAGACTGTTTTAGCGCGCTCAAGCAAAAATACGATGGATTCGGCGATCTCGTCGTCGGTGACAGATACGACATCATCAACATATTTTGAAATAAAATTTTCGTAAATTGCCTGAGAGGGATACTTAATAGCTATACCATCAGCGATTGTGGATACTTTTTTATTAAGCACTGGCATTTCTGACTTCTTATAAAGACTTAACATGCCTGGAGCATTCACACTTTGAACTCCAATAACTTTTATAGATGGCTTCAAGGCCTTTACAGCAACAGAGATTCCTGAAATCATCCCTCCACCACCAATTGGTACAATCAAAGTATCTAGCTCAGGATTGGCTGCCAACAGCTCGAGCCCCATCGTGCCCTGCCCGGCGATAACTTTTTCATCTTCATAGGGATGAACAAAAATATAGCCGTGCTCTTGAACAAGCTCTCGTGCTTTTTTGGTCGCATCATCAACAACTTCACCATGCAAAACTACCTCAGCCCCATAAGATTGAGTCGCTTGAACTTTTCCAAGCGGCGCGTTTTCCGGCATGATGATCCGCGAATTAACCCCTAGTAAAGTTGCACTCAAAGCAACACCCTGTGCATGGTTGCCAGCGCTAGATGCGATGACTCCCATTTTCTTTTCGGCTTCGGTTAAGGATGAAATTTTATTATACGCACCCCGAAGTTTGAACGAGCCTGCTCTTTGCGTATTTTCAAATTTAAAAAAAATATCAGTGCCAAGAAGTTTGCTGGCACTGATACTATGACTAAGCTCTGTAATGACGGTGATGTTCTTAAGTCGCTGTTGCGCTTGCTGAATATCCTCTAAGGTGACTTTCATCCTTGCTCCCAATAAGCAGTTAAACCAAAAATCGGCGGGTATTCCCGAAAAGGCAATTTCGATATCATCGCCTCTTCATAAGAACTTCTTTCCGCAGGTTTTAGACCCATAGCTCTACTTTCGTCAAAATAATAGAAAGGGGCAAGGTGCTTTCCGCATTCAGAGCACTCGCATACGAGTTTCTCTTCGGCTTCATTGACGGTTCCACAAATGTGACAGATTCGATAGTGAATACGAGAACTCATTTTCCACCCTCCTCTTCGGCTTAGTGGTAGGCCTAACGGTAAACTAAGAATACCTTCCGGATAACTAGCGAAGCAAGTTGCGGTCTCAAATTAAGTTATTGAATTCACATAACAAAAATGATCAATGACTTTTCGCGTTATCAAAAGACGTCTGCAAAATCTTACAAAATCCGAGTCATCTAAACTAGTTCGCCAATCGCCTCAGAACGGGGCTAATTAGCTTCTCAGATTGAAGCAGAATAAAAAAAAAGACAGCTTTAAATGAGCTGTCTTTTTTCGATAAAAACCAATTTATTACTTTTTTACGGAGCCGGATAGGTCACGCCGTACTTCTTATAAATAGCGGCAGCTGTTCCATTTTTAACATACTCTGCTAATTTCTGATCCCATCGAGCCGCATATCCTTCACCCTTACCATCTCGATGAAAAACAACATAGGATTTTTCAATAATCCCACTTGGAGTAAATCCAATTTGATCACATTTTACACCTGATTTTTTGCAATTCATCTCGAAGTCATATTCGTAGTCGATAAGAATATCAAATCGTCCGGCCTCGAGCATTTTATAACCCGTCGGCACATCATTCACCTCAGAAAAAGCCATCTTGTAAGATACCAATTTGTCATAACCATAACCACGGTTCCACGCAATCTTCTTAGTTTTTAAGGCTTCTTCGCCCTTGAAATCACCTTTAGATTTAATAAAAAATGCCGTCAAATTTGATTGATCCAATACATACTGAGGACGAACCATTGAAGCATCATCGATGCGGTTCTCGGCAATAATCCCAGTGCAATTTTTCTTCTTAAACTCTTCCTGAGCCCGTGGCCAAGGATAAAATTTAAATACCACTTTGTGATCAGGCTCGAAGACTTTTTTTACGAGTTCTAAATAGGATCCAGTCCCATCCGCATTCGTCTGATTTTCCCAGTTATCCGTACAAAAAATCAAATCGTCAGCGCAAGCAAAACTTGCCGATATAGTTATAGAAAATACGATAAAACATTTGTTGAATATATTCATGAGCCCTCACCTTTAAGAATAAAGTTATTCTCTGGCTAGAGGGCCGAGCCGCCAATAAAAATATGAAATCTCAGGACCTTAAGAGTGGCAAATTTTTGCGAAGCTTGCTGGCTCTAAAGATGCGCCTCCAACCAAAAAGCCACTCACATGCTTTTGTTTTATCAAGTCCGCTGCGTTGTCGGGCTTAACACTGCCACCATAAAGGATTGCAGTTTCTGGAAGATCCATCGAATTTAAAATTTCGCGCACCCACGTATGAGTCTCGGCGACTTGCTCGGAAGTAGCCACCTTACCTGTCCCGATCGCCCATACTGGCTCGTAAGCAATCACTAAAGCTTTGCTGCGATCAACCTTGGACAATGCCCCATGAAGTTGTACTTCTAATACCGCCTTGGTCTTCTGACTCTCGCGTTCAGTCAACGTCTCGCCAATACATAGCATTGGAATCAGCCCCAAAGATTGAACGTATTCTACTTTTTGAGCCAACAAAGAGTCCGACTCTGAAAACAATGAACGTCGTTCGCTATGTCCGATCAAAACATAATGACAGCCGATTTGTTTTGCCACCTCTGCCGAATTCTCTCCGGTAAAGGCGCCTTCATTTTTAAAGTAGGCGTTTTGAACTCCGACTTTAATATCCGCACCCGAACCGCGTACTGCAGAACAAACGGCCTCTAAAGAAATCGCACTGGGAAATATCACGATTTCAGAGTTCACATCTAAAACCAAGGAAGAAAAGTCTTTGATAAATGCTCGCGCATTTTCAGGGTTTTTATACATTTTCCAATTGGCCGCAAATATCTTTCTCATCGGTAATACTCCTAATTCCAACAACTTACACCAGTTCCACTTCAGAACCAATTCCAATTTGGCTCACCACTTTGGAACCATTAACTCGCCGCGCCGTCAAATGAGCTGCTGTTTATTTTTATCTGAGCAGCTTTCGGCTTTGGCATCAAGTTTGCTTTAAAAGATGTCGTAACTAACTTCTGGAGGAACAAAAATGAAAAAAATGATCTTCACAGCAATCGCATCTTTGATTTCTATCTCTGCACACGCCCTTCCCTATCAAGTTAGCAATCTTGCTTTAAGCTGCAAAGACTCTTCAATTCGCATCCCTGGGACGCAAATGCTGGTTGAGGTTTTCTCTGCAACTCAACAAAATCCAAACCACCAACTTCGCATCACTCGCTTAGATATGAATCAAGGTGATATCGTTCTTTTTGAAGGACCTGTTCAAGAAAACTTCGGCGAGAAATCAAGCGCTCTTGTCAGCGACACTGCTGAACTGCATGTGACTGCAAACAACAAAGGCCAAATCGCAGGCAAAGCAACGGTTCTTGTTCAAACTGAAAATGGCACAGAGACTCTTAACTTCCCTGTAACTTGCCAAAAGTTCTACCAGATTATGAAATCTGCGGAACTTGAATAACTTTAGATTTCGTTTCCCAACGGTTTGTGTCAGCCCCTCTGAACACAAACCAAAAAGCCGAGTTTAAAACTCGGCTTTTTCTTTTTTATAACCAAACTCTTTTGCGCACAAAAAAAGGACTCTTAGCGAGTCCCTTTTTTTTAGGCTAAATTGAATTATTCAGTCTTCGCTTATCACGAAGGATTTCCAAACCTGGCAAGCGATCCCCTTGAAGGTATTCCAAACTCGCCCCACCACCTGTCGAAATATGCGTCATCTTATCGGCATATCCTGAAGCATGGGCCGCAGAAGCAGAGTCTCCACCACCAACAATCTTTACTCCGTTGCTTTCAGCAATGGCTTGCGCTACTCCGAAAGTGCCTTTAGCAAAAGCTGGCGTTTCGAAAACACCCATAGGGCCATTCCAAAAGATAGTTCCAGCTTCTTTTAATGCTGCCGAATACTGACGAATTGTCGTCGGACCAATATCCACACCCATCCAGCCATCATCAATGCTAACGCCAGTCGTGGTTTTTGAACCAGATGTGTCTGCTAAGCTTTGAGTCACAACATGATCTACAGGCAGCAGCAAAGTCTTATTACGAACTTCAATACGCTCGATCATCTCTTTAGCGTAGCGAATTTTATCTTCTTCCACTAAAGACTTACCAACACTGTGACCTTTCGCCTTTAGGAATGTATATGCCATAGCCCCACCAATGATGAAGCCGTCCACAACGTCTAAAAGCTTTTCAATCACATCAATTTTATCTGAAACTTTAGCTCCGCCCATCACAGCCAGATAAGGACGCTTTGGGTTGTGCATAAGGCTATCAAGCATCGTCACTTCTTTTTCGATCAAGAAACCTATACCACTTTTATTTGGCATAAGCTCTGGAAGCGCATGAATAGAAGCGTGAGCGCGGTGAGAGGCTCCAAAAGCATCATTGATATAAAAATCAATATTGGTTGCTAAAGCATTCGCAAACTCTTGAGAGTTTTTTGTCTCGCCTGGATGAAAGCGTAAATTCTCAAGAAGAAGAATTTGATTCTTTTTTAACGTGTGCAATAGCGCCTTCGTTGCATCTGAATCTGGTTCGTCGATTAAAATAACTTCCATATTCAAAAGCTCTGAAAGACGATGCCCTACAGGCTCTAATGAGTACTCTTTATCATCCGCTGACTTTGGACGGCCAAAGTGCGAAGCCATAATGACCTTCGCTCCTTTTTCAATGCAATACTGAATCGTCGGCAAACTTGCAGTAATCCGAGTCTCATCCGAGATCTTACCATCTTCCATCGGAACATTAAGATCCAAACGCAAGAAAACCGTTTTTCCCGTAATTTCAAAATCTCGAATAGTTTGAATCGCTTTAAGTCCTAAAGACATCTTAAAGCCCCTTCGCAGCCATGAACTTGATCATGTCAATCATACGGTGCGAGAAACCTGTTTCGTTGTCATACCAAGAAATCACCTTGGCCATATGCTTACCAACGATCATCGTGCACTTCAGATCAATAGTTGAAGATGCTGGGTTGCCATTGAAATCGACAGAAACCAGTTCTTTATGTTCTACGGCCAAAACACCCTTCAAGTTACCCTGAGACGCTTTGATCAAAGCCTCATTGATCGCTTCTTTTGTAAGCTCAGATTTAGAAGTGAAGCTTAAGTCGACCATGCTCACATTTGGAGTTGGAACGCGCACTGAAAAACCGTCGATCTTCCCTTTAAGCTCTGGCAATACTAAACCCACTGCTTTTGCAGCACCCGTCGTTGTTGGAATCATGCTGACCGCGCCTGCACGAGCTCGGCGCATATCACTGTGGGACGCATCCAAGATATTTTGGTCATTCGTGTACGAGTGGACCGTCGTCATCACACCACTCTCAATACCAAACGCCTCGTGAAGAACTTTAGCTAAAGGTGCTAAGCAATTTGTCGTGCATGAGGCATTCGAAATAAACTGGTGTTTTGATGGATCGTAAGATTCATGATTGATTCCGTACACAACAGTCAAATCAACGCCATCTGCAGGAGCTGAAATGAAAACTTTCTTTGCACCAGCAGTGATATGCTTCTGGTAATCGTCCTTACCTTTAAGCTTGCCTGTACACTCTAATACAACATCCACTCCCCATTCTTTCCAAGGAATCTCTAAAGGATTTTTAGTTGAAGAATAAGGGATCTTTTTGCCATTGACGATGATGTGGTTGTCATCATGAGAAACATCTGCTTTAAAAATTCCGTGTGCAGAATCGTACTTCAAAAGATGCGCAGCACCCTCTACTTTATCCATTGAGTTGATACCGACGATTTCTACCTGATCAAAGCCAGCTCGGAAAAGAACACGACCAATACGACCAAAGCCATTAATACCTACGCGAAGTTTTGCCATTTTAAGCTCCTTTTATGAACCCCTCTAATATGCGCCTCTATAGCTAAAAAAGCCATGCTAGACGCAACTGGACGTGACTAAAGATTGATCAATCAAGCAGCTTTTTCGCAACAGCCTTTCAAAGCATAAAGTTCGTAGAAATTCGAAGCCCTATCGGATAAAAAGCAGCCTATGAAACGCCTGCTATTTCTGCTGATTTTCTTACCGTATTGCCTGAGCTTCGCCCAAGTCTGCAAAGACAAAAACTCGGTCATGCAAACAAACAACCGTCAGGTCGTGAACTGGATAGAATTCATGGAAAACCAGTTTCAAGCAAGAGCTTATGTCGATGGCACGATCGTTCGCCTTCTGGAAGATCGCCAAGGCCACGTTCACTGGGAAATTGATTTAGACAACAATTTGGCAACGACAGATGACCATGTCGAAATTATATATAATATTAAATATGGAGCCATTCCAGAGTGGATTCCAGGCGACCGCCTGATTGCCTGCGGAGACTTTATAAAAGACCCTTACTCACCTTTAAAGGGAGTCATCCATTGGCTGCACATCAACGAACGTCAAAAAAATGGACATGAGGACGGCTTTTTAATCATTAACGGTCAACTGACCGGCCGCACTTTAAAAAATAAAAATTAGTTCAAAATTTTAGGAAACATCTTATGGGCATTTTGACGAGTCTGCTCTGCCAAAGCCTCTACCGAAATACCCTTTAAGTCAGCCACGAATGCAGCGGTGTGCACGATATAAGCCGGTGTATTCGACTTTCCCCGTTTAGGAATGGGCGCTAAAAAAGGCGCATCCGTTTCGACATGAATTCGATCCAAAGGAAGCATTCGAACCGTGTCACGCAAAGAGTCCGCATTTTTAAAAGTCACAACTCCGCTGATTGAAATATTAAAATCCAAATCCAAGCATTGCTTTGCAAGCCACTCTGTTCCGGTGAAGCAGTGAATGATACCGCGAACATCACCTTTATATCTCTTCAAGATCTCGACCGTATCTTCTTCCGCATCTCGAGTGTGAATTTCCACGGGCATTTTAAATTTTTTTGCGATCTCGAGCTGGGCAATGAATGCCTCGCGCTGCGCTTCGACCGGCGACGTTTTATAGTAATAATCTAAACCTATTTCACCGACAGCTATCACTTTAGGCTTCGCTAGGTGTTGTTCGATAAAAAGACCAACCTCGGGAGTGTAGGTCGCCCCATCGTGCGGATGAATACCCAGTGTACAATAAACTTGAGAATACTGCTCTGAAAGGCCCATCACGACTTTTAAGTCCTGAGGATCAGTGCCTATTGTTACCAACTTTTCGACCCCAGCCTCTTTTGCTAAATTCAACGCGGCTTCAACGCCCTCTTCAAGTTTATCTAAATGAGTGTGCAGATCATACCACATGATTTTTTACCGCCTCGACATGCATTTTCTCTATCAACAAGACAACGTCCTGATTGCCCAAGATCCCCTGTTCAACCCTGAGTGCCTCGTCTAGTAAGTTCACCAGATGATCCGTCGGAAGTTCAAAAAGGCTTTTTAGAAGCTTACCTTGATCAACATTTAAGACCATTTCTTTATTTTGACCTTTTAAAACCATCGCATCCCTTAAAAAAGAGATCCAATATGAGACCATTCGCAACGAAGCTCCACGATCCTTCATACCATCACGCCAGGTTTCGTTGGTTAGAAAGTCCTGATCTTGAACCAACAAGCCTAGAAGATCGGCCGCTTTTGCACGGACTTCAATTTCATGAGATTCCTGAAGCTGCTCAAGTTTTTCAAAGGACCCACCGCAAGCCCGTAAAGCCCAAGCTGGGGCCTCGACCCGACGAGCAACCTCATCCATATTAAGAGGTTTAAATTGCACCACTCGAGATCGCGAACGTATCGTCGGAAGAATCCCGGCATTACTCGGAGCAATCAAAAAAAAGAAAGTACCCACTGGAGGCTCTTCTAAAATTTTAAGTAAGGCATTAGAGGCCTGAGCATTCATGCTTTGTGCCTGATCAATGATAACCACTCGATTTTCCGTCAAGCTTTGCAATGATAGAAACTCGATCACCTCGCGGGCCTGATCAATTTTAATATGGGCCCCGTCGGGACTTAAAACGCGAAGAGACTCATGATGCTCTTGAGCTGCTCGCAAACACGATCCACACTGACCGCAGGCAGATCGCCCTCGCTCACAAAGAAGGGCCTGAGCCATCCCCAAAGCAACCAGCTTTTTCCCAATGCCACTGGGACCTAGAAACAAAAAAGTCTGACCGGGTTTTTCACTACTAAAAACCTCGACCAATCTTTCTATCACAAATTGATGTCCTAGGACTTTGTCTAAAATTCTCACTTAGTTACCCAATGCAGTTTTCAAAATACCCCGGCTGATTAATTGCTCAATCATTTCAACTTTTAACTCTTCCGGAGACTTCCGAGCATCTAGCACCAACCAACCCTTTGGATTTTGTCGAGCTTGTTTTAGAAATCCTTCCCGTACGCGTTCATGAAAAGCATCGGCTTCAGCCTCGATACGATCTTCCGCTTCGCCCGTCGAGGCTTCACGACCACTGCGACGACGTTTGGATTCTTCAACCGACAGGTCTAATAAAATTGTTAAGTCTGGATGCAAGTTTTGTGTGGCAAAATTATTTAACATCACAACATCAGACTCGGAAATTTCACGACCACCGGCCTGAAATGCTATCGAGCTTGCAGCAAAGCGATCACTAATAACCCACTGACCTTCGCGTATTTTCGGAAGGATGATTTCATCCACATGTTGCGCACGACTGGCTTCGTACAAAAGCAATTCAGCCCGAGGCATCGGATTTGGCGGAGTTTTACGAAGAATGATTTGACGAATTTCCTCGCCCAGAGGAGTGCCTCCAGGTTCTCGTGTTCTGTAAAAAGACTGCCCCAAGCCTGTTAGATGCTTTTCCAGGGCGACCATCAATGAGCTTTTTCCAGAGCCATCTAGCCCTTCAAATACGATAAATGCCATGGGCAGGTTATGGCACGGCAAAGACTTGCTGGCAAGAAGAGCGGCCCAAAAGAAGGACTTTACCTCGAATCGCGTTGAAGACCTCGACAAACCTGTAAGTTATTAACTTCATTGATGTTTTAACATCCCCGATCTGAACGCGAATAAAGCCCTTCACCACCGGAGAAACCGAGATACGAAGGATGGCATTTCTTTGAAATTTCGTCGAAAAAGTCAAAAAATCGGCGATGGGCGGAGGCGGAAATCCTAAGCCCGTAGAAAGACCCGCCGTGAATAATTCGGGACCGGCCGCCGTCGATCCTGGAAACGCCGGAGGATAAAACACGCCCCCTTTAACTTCTTTCGTTGGCTTTTCCATATCCCGAGAGCTCATTGCAACTCCGGCCTTGCCGTTGATGCCAATGTTAATGACAGGCAGTGCAGCACTTTCGAAGCGTTCTGAAGAGTGAAAAATTTCAAAGACAAAGGCTTTCTGTGTTTTATTAAATGCCAAACTTAATCCGACTTCTTCAACTCCGCCGCCGCCTTTTTTCATAAATCCTGACAGACCAATGATGCCGACCGAGGCTTGAATTCCAAATTCATTAGCATGTATAACCAAAGGTGCTTGCGACCACAGCTTATAATCCAACCCCTGCAAAATACCTTGAATCGCTAGCCGCTTACGCTCTGAAATTTCTGCTTTTTCAGCCTGCGATGATCCTTTACCTATTAGTTTTTTAGAGGTCTCTTTGATAAAACTTAATGAATCACCTACAACAATACCAACGCCAACCGCACCTTGCATTTTATCTAGGATCCGTGCCGCTTGTACTAAGAACTGCAACCGAACTGATTCGAAACTTCGGCGCTGGTCTTCGGACATTGTTTCGTAAGCTTCCATCGGATTAATATCAGGAACAACGCCACCACTTGCTTCGATCTTCGCACGAACTTCATCAGAAACGGAAAGCCCCAAGGCCTGCTTCATTTTTTCAAGATGAGGTACAAAATCCAATTCGACAACGCCGTCTTTTTGAAGAAACAAACGAATACGATTTTCGCTAGACTCGATATTGAGCCGCGACAAGACCTGCTCTTCCATCTCAATTCGAGACGGCTGATCCTTACCCACCTCTTCGGACCAAGCAAGGCCCAACTGAGAAAGGTAGGAAACTGTGAGTACAAATAGAAAAACAAAAATATGCTTCAAGACTCAACTCCAAACAAAAGGCATAGCCTGCACTTGGATGTGCAAAAAAAAGACCCCTATTACGGGGCCTCTAATTCATTACAGTTGAATCTTGATGTCATTTTTGTGAAACAGTGACAATTTCGGGCTTATTCTTGAGTTGGTTGCGGCTTTTGGATTTTATCGAAAACGAATTTATCGCCGATTTTATTATAGAGTAAAATCAACTCGACCTGCTCTTGTCCACGCACCATTCCGTCTTGTTGTTCGATCAACTGCGAGGCATTTCCCATATTAAACTTACTGGCCTTAGCTCCAAATTGTTTGCCCGCAATTTCGGCTAATACAATCAGATTTTTTATCGGAATTGTCTTAACTTGAACTTTCACCGTCGCATTATTAGCCGTTTCTGTGGACTCGATCACTTCGACTTCTAGCTTCTTGCCCATAAAAGATTGGTAATCGCCGAAAAGTTCATGATTCGGAGGTAGGGCACTTTGAGTCTTCCCCGCGATATCGCTTAAAAACAATTGCTTAGCGTCTTCCGTAGCTTTTTCGTCCAACGCCTTCGTACATCCAACCACCGAGGCCAGAAATCCCCCCAATAGAACCAGAATCATGATCTTATGAAGTTTTTTGTTTAACATCGCAGCCCTCCGAACCTATTTTAGGCATCGGTTTTTAAAAATTCGAAGAACAATTGATGACTGCATTGCGTTATGTTGTGACTAACTCCCCCTTTTCTCCCTATAGTGAGGGGCTTCAGGAGATGTTCATGACTACTTTAATCACTGTGATCCATATTATTGTCGCTTTGGCCCTTATCGCTCTTGTTCTTTTGCAAGACTCTAAAAGTGATGGCGCACTTGGAATGGGTAGCTCAAACAATGCCAATTCTGTCTTAGGTGCAACTGGCGCTCAAACTTTGGCTGGCAAAATGACTATGTGGGCAGCCATCATCTTTGCGGTAACTTGCTTGGCGCTTACTTACATTACTTCACACGGACAGACGGCTTCTGTTGTTGATAACTTGCCTCTTCCAACTGCCCCTGCAGCAGCTCCGGCAACGACTCCAGCTACTGAGGCGGCAACTGCTCCTGCTACAGAAACAGCGGCTCCTGCGACGGCAGCACCTGCTGCGGCTCCTACTGAAAAAAAATAATTAGATAATGACATCAATCCATTGTTCTTCGCTATAATAGCTTTATGACGAAGAACAATGGTACCTTGCTCATCCTTATTGCTACTGGCGCACTTTGTTTAGCCATTTCTTACTGGCTACTTAAATCTCCGACGACTCCAACATCTAAAAATTATCTTGCGACCGTTGAACCCAGCTATGGCACTGTCAGCGTTCTTCGAAAATCATACAGTTCAAAAGAAGACATTAAAGGTACAACCTCTTTATATCCTTTAGACACTATTGAAGTTGGATCTGACGCCGAAGCAAACTTAGATTTTCCATCAGGACAACAACTGATTTTAACAGCAAATTCAGCAGTAACTATCAATCAAGAATCGAATGCCATCATTCTTGTTCTGCGAAGAGGCCTTATTCAGCAAACCAAGACTGGCGAAAAAAATCGAATTTTTATCTCTAAAAATGGAGTTCGCTGGGAATTGAACGACTACCTGTCAATGAACTCACACGAAGCCCCGCTTTTAAGTACTTCGGATGCTCCAGCCGTTCGCCCCTTAACGTCAGACTCGCCAACTCCAGAATATATTGCCTCCATTTTGACTGGCTACCGAGATTCCTTTCAGCGCTGCTACTCGCAATTGATCCTAAAAGACCCCCAAGCTAAAGGTGAATGCTCACTCAGCTTTACCGTTCAAAAAAATGGTAAAACAAGTGATGTTAAAACAGTTTCTTGCACTATGACTGGACCAGATTCAGATAAATCATTCCTAAAAATATTCGACAAATGCCTACATGAAGTCGTCCGCAGAGCCCAGTTTAAATCCTTTTCTGGAGAACCTGTGACCACTGTTTTTCCTTTGAAGTTTGAATAACAAAAAACCCGCTTGTGAGGCGGGTTTTTTGTTATCGGTAATCATGAAGATAATCAATTCGATCCTGAACCCATGGTTCATGCGCACCCTCTAAAGCGTAGACTCGCCCATCCCGTTTATCCAATTCTCGCTGAGGTGACACCGTCGTCTCAAACGTGGGATGCATTAATCCCTTTTCCACCAAGAACACACGCAGCTGACCATAAGCTTCCATCCCCAAAACACCTCGACGAACAATTTCATCCAAGGACTTCATCAGCTCTTCAGGGGTAAAGTTGTAATTGTAAATCATATCCTGGCAGACCGCATAGACTCCGGCTAAATCCAAACGATGATCTTGAAAAAGATCAACGGCCACTTGAAACGTGCTATAGGTCGCTAATGTTCTTCGGCCAAATTTTAAATAATAGTCTGGATCGGTATCAGTCGCCAAATTTATATAAATTTTTTCGACTGGATCCGAAACAGGAACCTGCAGCTGAAGATGTAAAATATCGTCAATCTGAGAAGACGGAACCCAAAACTTTTCTAGGACAGAGCGAATTTCAGCCGCACTAATTCTGCGCGCACAAATATCACTGTAAAGATTGTAGATAACCGCATCAGTCTCTGAATCATCGCCCCAACAAATCTGCTTCACTTCATCACCAAGACGCATCCGAAGCTGCATCAATGCCTGAAGTTTATATCCAACTTGCTTAGTTAAACGCCAAAAACGATTCGGTCGTAGGTTGGCTAAATTGTCTTTATAGAAACAGCCAAAAGGACGAATATTATCTAAAAGAAATTTTTCACTAATACGTTCTTCCATCTGAGGTGGCGACGCAGTGATGAAATAAATCGGAAAATCTCTGCGTTGTAAAACTTCGCGCCGAAACTGTGCAAGACCCTGCAGCAAAACTGGCGTGCCTGGAATATTTTTTTTATTGAAAGCACGCTCAAGAATAGTTGTTAACAATCCAGAAATAGAATCAATCGTTGTATCAAGATAGGTTTTATCCAAATCCCAGATAAATACTTCTTGAGCACCTTTTTCCATGTCTTCGTTCATGTATTGAAAAAAGACCACGTCACCATTCATTTCACTGCGTTCACGCCAATCAGCCATAGAACCATTTGAACAGGAACTTTTGAATTTGGCAATTAGAAGCATCCCGTCGTTTCGGGAGGCGCCGCCATTTGACGACAACGACGTTGATCCGGTGGACACTTAATGCGCAGATGAAAGTGGGAGTTGTGCTCGGTATCCGCGATTAAACGACGAAGAGTCTCGAAGGCTAGACCCGACTTATCGGCCTGACGAATCTCTCCATTGCGAATAGCGCGATCACAAATTGCCGCCTTCACTGTTCGGTGCAGAAATATACGATCCACTTTTTTAGAGCTCACGGCCGTTTTGAATAAGTGCCAGTTCGCTTCGATCAACAAATCACTGTTTAAACGTCCTTTGACGACCGAGTATTGAAAGCCCTTATAGCTGGCATCTCGGAAAAGATAAGCAATGTCCGCATCCAACCCTGATTGGTGACTTTTATGAGTTCCAATACGACCGCCTTTTTCAGCGGCAATATCGCCAATGATAAGATCGTATTTTTTAAGCCACTTATACAACCACTTACCAAGTCCAACAATCAGCTGTGCTAAATCACTTGAGGCATAATAACGTTTCCGATCGACGCGAATCAAATCAAAGCCTGCCGTATCACCCAGCTCTTTGCGCTTATTTAACATATTCACGCCGCCTGAAAGAGCGCCGTCATAGACAGCTCCAATCACTTGGTCTCGGTCTACACGGGCATTATCCGTAGAAAGCTGTCCACTCTGCCCGTTGTTTTTTGAAGGCTCTTCGGCTTTCACCGGAGGCTGAGACTTAGGAGGACTGACCGGTTCTGACTGCTTAACCGGAGGCTTTCCAGGATCTTTTTCAGGCCCCTTGTCGGTCCCTTCAACCGGAGGCTTGTCGGATTCTGCGTTGGAAGACTTTTTAGTTGTCGATTCTTCGATCTCCTGACGAGTCACAGTTTGCTCGTAGGCTCCAGATTTTTCCTCTTCAGGCTCAGAGACTTCTTCATCGTCGGGAACCGAACGCGGATCCACCGGCTCTACCTTTGTTGGCAACTCGGGCAAATCTTGTAGCTTTTCCGTTTTTATCTCTGAAAATTCGAATTGATGTTGAAAGATCTGCTGATCTTCAAGACGCAAAAATAAATCTATGACGGCTTTTGAACAATCAAAACTATTTCCATCTTCCGCTGGCTTTAGACAAAGTGCCTTTCCGCCGACACTCCAGTCAGCCTGAGCGGCTGCCAAATCAGGACTGTAACTTCGAAGAGCAACCGTGCCATCCGGTTGTAAAAAACCTCGTTGAGCAATTTTGACGATTTCTTTTTTGGTTGCGTTGATTGAGACTTCAAGTTCCCCATCAACGATCAAGGCTTGATTTTTTATATCCCAGCGAACATTCGATTTAATCCAACGAGTGGCCCCCTTGATCATTTTTAATTGCTCTTTTTCAACGACGATCGGCTTTTCGTAAATCATCGTATCTCGGGGTTTATAATCCAAAAATGGAGTTGAATATGGCGATGCTTCATCGGCCTTTTGTCTAGGCGAAGCGGCAGGCGCACAGGCGTTCAGCACCCCAGCCAGGGCGAACCAAAAACTTGCTCGTGTAACGTATCCCAGGATCGTTTTCATCAAAGTCCAAATACTGCAAACCAAGACCCAACCTAAAGCGGAGTTTATAGAGTTTAAACCGTCAATAAAATAGACAGAGGACAAAGTGGGGCATTATCCTTTATGCATGCGCGTATTTACTCAGCAATTTGAAAAATTCACTTGGATCGACTGCGAAGCCCCCTCACAGGAAGATCTGATGCATATCGCAGACGAAACCGACCTTCCTTTAAAATGGCTTTCGATCTGTTTAGACTCGGAACATCTTCCAAAGTTCGAGCAACTTGGCTCGGCGTTCATGCTAATCCTGCGCTCCTACGATTTCGAATCCCATGCGATGGCGGACACCCCTCAAGAGCTTTCATCAAAATTGGTTGCATTTATTAAATCAGATCTTTTAGTGACCTTACATCGAGCACCGAAAAGCTTTATCCAGGAAAAAAGAGAAAAATGTGCATTCGAAACCTATCAAACTCCTTACCAACTGATCGGTCACTTTGCTGATTGCTGCTTTAAAAGCTTCGACCCAATCATAACAGAAATGGAAGCACGTACCGACGCCATTGAAGATCGAGTTTACGCTTTAAAAAAGAATAAAATCTTAAGAGATGGCTATATAGTAAAAAGAAAAACGGGAGCGCTTCGTAAGCTTTTTAAAATGTCTCAAGATGCCATGCAAAGATATGCCTCACATCCGGAAATCTGCTGGACCGAGTTCAATGACTCGAAAAGCTATTTAGACCGTCTAACTTTTTATGCAGATGACATTATCGAGAACTTATCCGGCCTCATGAACCTTCATATAAACTTACTATCACAGCAAACCAATGAAGCGTCTTACAAAACTAACGAGGTTATGCGAGTCCTGACGATATTTTCGATATTCTTTTTACCATTGAATTTTATTGCTGGCGTCTATGGCATGAACTTTAAGGTGATGCCAGAACTTGAATTTGAATATGGATATTATTTAACGCTAGGCTTGATGATAGCAATTGGTGTTGGTATATACATCTGGATTAAACGCAAGGGCTGGCTTAGTACCTAACACAATCCCTTACAACGAAAGAAAATAGCTATGGAAACGATGAGCTCGAACAATAGTCATTCACTATTTAATAGCGATAAAGAATATGCGGGTTTTTGGATTCGCTTTGCGGCAACACTGATTGATGGACTGATTTTAGCAATTCCAAGTTTTATTCTAGCGTGGATCATTCCGGTTTTTGGCGGCTTCCTCGCGTCCATAATTTACAAACCCTTCTTTGAAAGTAGCCGCCTTCAGGGCACTCCAGGCAAGGCGTTGTTGGGTTTAGTCATTGAAAGAACATCCGGAGAACGCATTAGCTTTAAAGACGCGATGGTTCGCTACGCAATGAGCTTTATAAGTTCATGTATTTTAGCAATTGGCTACATCATGGCAGCGTTCACTGGAAAAAAACAAACTCTACATGACCTTGTTGCAGATACTGTTGTTGTAAAAAAAGCCGTTCCTGAAATGAATTACTTCGATGCTTGGTTAGACGAAGTCAGCGAAGTTTTTGGAATCACTCGCCGGGTAACAACGGTGCCCCCACCCGATGGCGTTCGCACATCCAGCACAAGCTCACAAAGCAAAATCGCTGACAAGTTGAAAGAGCTGAATGATCTATATAAACAAGGACTCATTACCGAAGAAGAGTTTTTAAACAAAAAAGCTGATATTTTAAAAGAGTTCTAAACCCAGCTGACTTTCTTTTTCGGAAAATGAATCCAATCTTCATTTTCCGGAAATCCCTCGGGAGCCTCTTCCGTCATCCCTTTGTATTTTAAGTAGCCTGTTAGCGCACACAAAAATGCTTCAAAGGCATGATTGTTTGCGATCATCAATTTTACATCCTGCTCATAGACAAAAGCCACGTTATGATCAGATAAAGCATTCAAAATTTGCTTTCGACTTTCCTCTCCACCCACAGCATGGCGATGGAATCTTAGGTGACTCTTCATCACTCCTAACAAACTTCCTATTCGCCACAAAGAAACACGGGGGTTGACCTCGATAGTTTCAATATCTAGTCGCTGTTTTAAAAACATCGCGCGAGCCAACAGCGGCGCCGTATTTGACCCCATTGCATGCCCCAGCTGAAAGGGCTCTTCAAGGCCCGACTGTAAAAATAGTTCAACACAGCGCTGGGTGTAGGGGGTAAATAATTTTTTAGGCCTTTTGACCTTTTGGATTTTGCGAGTGTACTCCCACATCCATTCAATATGCGGCTCACTGCAGTTTTCATAGCCCGGGCATTTCAGTTTACAGCGCAAACAACTAGGAAGCTGATTCGGAACATCAAAAGCGACCAGATCGAATTCTTCACGATAAAACTCAAAAATTTCATGAATCTTTAAATCGGCGGAAATATTATCTTCGCTTTTAATGCGATCAATGACTCGAGCTAGAAATATTTTTTTGTGCTTTGGATAATACTCGACAACAGCAACACAAGCTTTGTCTGTTTTACCTCCGGCCAGACTCACACCTAAAAAACGATGCACTTTGCCAATATCATTAGCCTCGCTGCTACTTTTTAATGTGGTCTTTAAGGTCGATTGCTTTAAAGTGGTTCCACGGGTCTTGCGCCCATGACTTGGAATCCGGCTTTTTGACATGCGTCCCTCACTTTTTCTTGTTTTTCCGGAGAGCACCACACCAGAACACAACCGCCCCCACCCGCTCCACAAATTTTTACAGCCAATGCACCATTCTCTAAACTTAACTTTTGCAGCTTTTCAATCTCTGGGCTTGAAAACTCGGCGCACAATCGCACGCGAGCTTCATACTCCTGATTAAATAATCCGGGAATCAACTGCCACTGCTTTTGGCGAATAGCACTCTCGGTTTGAACTGCAATTTCCCGAAGGTCTTTCAGTGCCGTCATAGTCTTTACGTCTTTGGCCACTGCAGCCTTCATCACTTCAAAATTATTCAGACCAGAATGGTGCGCCTTCCCCGTATAGATCAACATAAAATGGGTCGATAACGGAGTATCTCCCAGCTTCAAAATATCCTGTTGAATTCCATCTGACGAGTAATGCAATATATTAAGACCGCCACTTGCTGCTGGATAATAATCTTGCGTGCCTGTTGGGGTATTAAGTATCTGAGCCTCAATATTATGTGCAACTTGCACCAGTTGATGAGTATTCTGAAAAGGCCGATCACACCAACGACTAAATGCCTTCATAAGCGAGATAGTTAAACTAGAGCTACCCCCTAAACCACCCCCCACCGGACTTTCGGAAGTACTTAAAAGATGAAAGCCACGCGAGCGATCTAAATGGGGCTGCCAATACTTAATCTGGCTTTGCAATAACACGGCTTTTGGATCGGTATCAGCCAGCACCTCATCCAGCGAGGCATATTCTTTTTTAAACTGAATATCTGGGCTTTCAATGATGCATTTGGCAGTCCCAGTCTCTTTCAGCTCTACCCGAGTCCAAACATCAATCGCAACGTTCACAGTGCTAGCACCTTCAATAAAAGTATAAAGAGGCCACAAATCTAATGTTCCCCCTGCTAAATCTACACGTGTTGGAGACTGAATTTTAATGTGCTGTGGACTGTTCACGAGTTGCTCCCTTATCACCAGATGCATCGACCTTAAAGTCATTTTCAGTGAATCTAAGCACATCGTCAATAGCACCAGACTCCATCAAGCCAATAAAACCGGGGTCCTCGACAAGGGAAAAAACCTGAAATTGAGCATTTTGCCCAACCGTAGCTCGCCATGATCCTTCGCCAAGCTTAATCACGATTTCGGCTTTGGGCTTTTGCAAGCCCCACTTAGATAAGTCCAAATTTTTATCAAGAGCCTTTCCGGCCAAAATACCTTCGATTTCGAAATCTGATACCTTGGCTTCGGCGATTCCTTTTAAAAACTGGCGCACCTTGTTTTGATCCAAAGCTTGTTTTCCAGATAAAAGAACCCACTGGTTGTTTTGGTTTTCAATATGAAAACTTCCATGAGTATTTCTAACTACAACCCCAGATATCGATGCCATTCGCTTTTTGAAAAAACGTCGATCTCGAAAATCCAACAACCCACGCTGAGCCCTATCATACCAAGTAGATGGCACTACCCATACTTTAGATTCCGAATTTTTACGTAAAAAATGATTCCCCTCAAAATTACGTTCTTTGGATATTTGAAAAACCAACTCTTTCTTAAGACTGTCACGAAAGCGATAGGTCGCTAAAGGAGCGTCCAATCCATAAATCTTCCAATCTATGCCTGCCCCTTCTTTTGCGATTTCGATAGCTTCTTCTTTTTCCAGTTGTGATAAAAGATCTTGAATAAACTCATTATCTGCATTCATTACTCGATCGGGCTGCCGAATGTCCCAGCCTTCAACTCCCCGAACTAAGAGGACTTCTTTTCCTTCACGGATAAAATCAATTTCCGTTACCTGATTGACATCTAAATCGAAAAGTCTTCTTTGCTCTTTATCGCCTTCAAAATGATGACGAGTACGGTAATAGTCAACCCCCACCACAAGTGCCAAAGCCGCCACAACTAAAAAGGTATAGACCAGATTATTTTGCTTCATGGAACTCCTTAATTAGGCATGACGACGACGAACCCAAAGCCCCACAGCCATAGCCAAAAACAACAAAGGAAATGGAATTATGAACCCGAACAAAAATAGCGCGAACTTAGTATCTGTCAGCATCATCTTTGTAACCTGAGGCTCTTTCGTTGTAATTGACACTGCATTTTCGTCCCGAGCGACCGTTGCGACTATATTCAGCGCCAAGTCGCGATTCAAATTTTGATAAAGCATCTGATTAGAAATAAAATCTGCATCACCAACAACAACGGCCACTGACTCCTTATCTCCACCAAATTTGCCTTTTACTTGAACCCCAAGGTGAAATGGACCACCAGGTCCTTCTTTGGTCAATGCCAAATCATTAAAGGCCATAGAGTTCTTACCGGTTCCAACAAAGACAGTTTGCTCTAAAGTGGGGATGCTTTTTAATTCTAAAGATGAAGGATATCTAAATAAGGTGATCTCTCCTTTTTTAAACATCTTCGTAATTGCAGATTGCATTTGAAACTCGGTACCCATCGTGGGACCTTGATTCACACCTCGCCCTAACATCGTCTCGACAACATTGACGACGTAATTATTGCCAAATTTTACCCCTAAATCAGCTATTAAAGATTCTAAATTAACAGGCGTTTGACTTTCTAGCGCCAAGAAAAGCCCCCCGCCCTGTCGCAGATAGTCCCGCAAATATTGAACTTCAAAGTCTTGATAAGCTTGTTTTGGCCCAGCTACAACGACCACATCCGCATCTGCGGGAACCCCTTTGCCCGAATTTGCAAAATTTAAATCTCGAACTTCAAATTGATTGTTTTCTAGCAGAAGTTTAAACGCATTTAAGCCACGGCCCTCTCGCATGTCCTCGGGATCCAATTCCTGATGCCCCGAAACAAAATAGACTTTTCGGGTTACCGACAGAGTCACTTTGATCATTGCATTGGTAAGCTCTTGTTCTTCGATCTTTTCAATTCGGTTCTTTCTGCCTTGATACGATACAAAGACAACACCACTTCCTTTATCAACACCAAACTCTTTGGCCAGATCAGGACGTTCATTAACTTCGACAAAATTCAGCTTTACCTTCGCTGAAACATCTTGATAACGCTTAACTAGGTCCTTAAAAAGTCGCCGATTTTCTTCGTTCCCCTCGACGCCCTTTTTATAAAATAGCAAGACCTGCATATCATCCTGCAGACGACTTAATACCTGAACAGACTGCGGAGATAACGTATTGAGTTTGTTTATCGAAAAATCGAAGGTTGTGTAATACTTAAGACCTAACAGATTTAGAAGACCCAGCCCACATACCACCAACAGTATCAGCACTCCCATGCTCATACCCTGCTTCGTCGTTTTCAATGATAAAAATTGCCCTAACAATTGACGATCCCAATAAGCCGCAAAACCCGAAAAAAACACCGTTAAAAATAAGGCGACCCAGCAAAATGGAACCCACTCGCCGACCAAATATCGAATCAATGACATCGATAGTAAGCTCAGACCTGCAAACAATAAGCTAACTTTTGAAATCTTACTCATAAACTATCTCCAACGATTTGATTCAACTACACGCTCGGAAAGAAATAAAAATAAGCCCACCAAACTAAATAAAAAAATCAAACTATTCGTTCTCACGGTGCCCTCGACTAGATTTGAAAGATGCGAGTTTAAGGAAACATGTTCGAAAAATCGACGACTGGCTTCTCCATCGACAATCTCAGCACCGATCCCGATAAACCACACCGAAACATTCAAAATAACACTGGTTACGTACGCAATCAGTGAGCTTTCTGTCACAGACGAACTAAATAAATTCATTGCCGTGTAAACAGCTCCTACCATGAATATGCCCAAAAAGGCGATCAATAAGGGGCCCCAAGAAATTTGTGCCATCACAGAAGTTGCGACAGGATAAGCTAGGGCAATAAGCACCACCATTCCTACGGCACTCAACGCGGCTAAATACTTTCCTAAGACGATCTGCAAAGAAGTCACTGGCGAGGTCAATAACAAATCAAAACTTCTTAGCTTCTTTTCTTCCGCTAAAAGCTTCATCGTAAAGGCGGGAACTACGAATATTAAAAATAAATTCAAATAGCTAAGCTGCCGCAAGAATACACCATAATGGATGTTCAGTTGTTGCAATGGCACACCTTGCTGTAGGACATAATTTTCTAATAACTTTGCAAATAAGTTCAGCTGGATGGGATAGACCCAACTAAAAACAATACTTACAAAAAATAAAATGACATAAAAAGTTGGACTATAAAAAAATCCTCGAGCTTCTTTTTTAAAAATCGTTTTTATTGCATTCATTGGTCACCTCACCTAGGACTGACTTGCGGACTCACGTCCATAGGTTACTTTTATAAAAACATCCTCTAGATCCATTTTTTGTGGAGTCAGTTCGACAAGGCCTGCTCCTTGAGTCGCAAGAAACTTTGCAAGTTCTGCAACCTGAGCATCGCCGCCCTTTAAGTCAACACGCCAATGTCGATCCGAGTGGCCACGTTCAATCGAAATCAAATCTTTAAAGCGAGCTATTTCCGTTGGCAGACTTGCCATCTCTGATGCCAAACGAATATTGAGGCGCGTATGCCCTTGCTCGAGATTTGCCAAATGCTCGATCGTATCTTGTAGTACGATCTCACCCTTATTGATAATAATCACTTTTTCACAAGTTGCTTGAACTTCCGAAAGAATATGTGTCGACAATACGATGGTGTGCTGTCCACGTAAACTCTGAATCAAATCACGAATTTCTGCCACTTGCTTAGGATCGAGCCCGACTGTGGGCTCATCTAGAATTAGCACCTCTGGATCAGAGACCAGAGCTTGAGCGATGCCAACCCTCTGTTTAAAACCTTTTGAAAGATTTTGAATCAATCGCTTTTGTACTTCTTCTAAATGGGTCTTTTCAATGGCGGCATCGACGAAAGATTTAATCTTAGATGCTGGCACTTGCTTCAACTGCGCCACGTATTCAAGGTACTCCCGAACATACATATCAACATATACTGGTGGAGTTTCAGGCAAATACCCGATTCGCTTCTTAACCTCGATAGGAAATTCGAAAACATCAAACCCAGCCACCTTAGCTTCGCCGCTGGTTGGCGCCATAAATCCAGTAATAATCTTCATCGTTGTCGATTTGCCGGCTCCGTTAGGACCCAAAAATCCCACCACATCCCCTTTCTGAATTGTAAAGTTCAGATTGGAAATAGCTCGACGTTGACCGTACTCTTTGGACAGATTCTTGACTTCGATCATGATCCATTGCTCCCGTATAATTTATAAATCTTATTACGGTTCAAAAAGCTGTCAAGAAAGGGCTTGGTCACAATCACGAATATTGAATTTGAAACGCACTGAGACTAAAGAATCACATCAATTGTTTTTGCGTTGGTATAAGTAACTTTTCCAGCCTTATCTCCCTTGATCGGTCGCACAAAGCGACACTCTACAAGTACAACTGAAAGACGCGAACCCGGCTGCAGATTTTTAGCCGAGCTGGATTCTTTGGCAACCCACAAAGCTACTTTCTGAATTTCCTGATCCGGAATTTTTTGATCTTTATGGCGATGAATAACCGCGTGAGCCCCAGGATAATCGCGTAGATGAAACCACAAATCCCAGGCTTTTGCGGCCCTTAAGATAGCTAAGTTATCAGCAGCTGAACGCCCTAGATAGGCGACCAATCCGCCTTCCAAATTAAGCTTTCTTCCCCTGGCCTCGGATTGCTTCATGAGATCACGCGAAGAACTTTGTGAGCTGTTACTTGCTTTATAGACGGCATTTTCTAAATATTGAATTTCTTTTAAAACCAAGTCTCGCCGATGCAAGGTTCCTGTTTTTTTAGCTTCAATCTGTTTTGCTTTATGAAAAGCCCGTTCCATATTCTGAGCCACGTCGAGCTTGCTATCGAACATTGAATTCCAAGCCTCGGGAACAACCAAGGCGTGGTTCTTAACGCCCAGCTGCGTTTTTAAAAAGTCTCCAAAAGAATACCACTTTGTTGACTCATCACTTTGGATTTGTTTTTCAATTTCCTGCAACGCTTTTTTCTTTTTTTCGATATCACGCAGTCTTTGCTTATCCCATGCTTCTTTCGGATCCGTCTGAACCCTTGCTGAAGTTGACTGTTGGGCTATCATCAACCATTGCTGATGGATCTGCTCGAAACTCCGAACTTCTGTGGGTTCTTCTATTTGAGGAGGCGCCACCAACTCTTTCGGCTTGTCCCATGCAATAGATTTTCCCTCGCAACGAACTATGATGTTTGCTTGTTTTGGAATAAGCTGCACTTCAAGATCTACAACTTTATCTTGATCATTATTTTTTGATATAAATCGAATAAGAACCACACGACCTAAATTATCAAGTACCTTGGCATCTTGAAAGTAGCCATCCAATGCGTGAGACTTTAAAAACAAGCTTAATGGTTTGGGCTTACTAATTTTTTTCCAAGGCGACCGGCCTTCAAAAAAAAGTATTGCAGGAACCGCAGCGTTTAGATCCACCACTAAAAAATAAGATTGCCCCCGTTGACGAAAACCCATGACTAAACCTCGCTCATTGCAAAACACGTCTTGCAATTGAGCCCTCTGAAGGGCTGGCCCCCAGCCATCAACCAAGGTCTTAACTTCTTTATAATTCAAGGCTTTCATAGGGACAACCTAGCACTTTCCAGACCTTTTTAACAAGAAATTTACAAGTTTTGGACTGAAGCCAATCCCTTCGCGACCGATACGAGATCTATGCAAAATGATCTACTTTATACGATATTTATGACTCAGCTAGAAGACTCTCACCGTATCTCTGAACACTGCTCAGAGTTCATACAAAGAGTCGCCCGGCTTTACTCGATACAGCTTACTAAATCAGGAGCAGTTCCTTTGCATATGATTTCCGATGTGATCGAAGATATCGAAGCCGAAGTCATCGAAATGTACCGCAAAAAAACTTATGGTTTCTTCAGCCTTGAAGAGTACCGAAAACATCATTTTTCTAAAACTGCATAATACAAAGGCCCGAATCCACATCGATCTGGAAGAAAAATAAACCCACATTCCGTGCGTTCGGCTTTTTCATAAGGCAATGCTGTTTCAACCAGACGAATCGCGCCTTTCTTCTTTTTCAAAATCTTTTTTACAACTTCATCGTTTTCCGCAGGACTGATCGAACACGTCGAATAAACAATTCGCGCACCTGGTTTGGCTGCTAAAAAGGCAGCACTTAGCAACGAATACTGACGAGTTGCTTGGTGTTCGGTCCGTCGCGGACCCCAATCTGCTAAGGCCTTTGGATTTTCCAGAACATGACGTTCTCCAGAGCACGGCGCATCTAGCAAAATGCGATCATAAGATTCAGGTTCACGCAATCCATATTGAACGGCATCTTTTCCGTGCACCCACACATGATCGCGAATGTCTCGTGGCACATATTGCTGAATAACCTTTTTTAACCTTTCCCGACGTTCCGGCGAAAGATCATTTGCAATAACCTCACCGTCAACACCAGCCCCCTCGATCAGAACCAATGTCTTGCCTCCGGGAGCCGCACACATATCTAAAACACGGTCTCCGGCTTGAACATCCAATGCCCTTGCAACAAAAACACTGCCAGGGTCCATAACATAGGCATCTAAAAGATCGAATTCAGAACGTTGAGGAACATAGACTTCTCCCTCGGGAATCCAACTACACCCCGGAAGCTCGGGTAAAACTGGCCACGCACTGGCTGCCTCTACAGGCTTCCCGACGATATGCCGATTCCATCTAGCTACTTGTTTTTCCTTCTGTAAAAGAGCAGAAAAAAGAGCGGGCCATCTGTCTTGGTAGATCTTTTCAAAATATTGATAGATTGGATGATTTTGCAACTCAGACAATGGCCACCTCTTTAAGCATTTAAAGACAATAGCTTATTTTATGGAGGCTGGGAATACACAAATAAATTCTGCTCCGTGATCGATTTCAGACCGAATAGACACCGAGCCACCATGACTTTGCATAATGTGCTTAACAATCGCAAGCCCCAAACCTGTCCCACCAGCGTCTCGAGCTCGGCCCTTATCGATGCGATAGAAACGCTCGAAAAGACGATCATGATGCTCGGGAGGGATTCCCGGCCCATCATCTTTGACACTCAAAAGAGTTTCTTTTTTATCATTCAATTGCCAGCGAACTTCAATGGTGCGATCGCGCCCAATATACTTCACGGAATTGCTTACCAGATTTCGCAAAACCTGCGCCACCTTCCGCTGATCTGCCATAAACGAGGGACAATCAGCAAAGACTCGAATATTTTGCCCTTTTTCATCCATCAAAACTTTAAGTTCTGCCACTATCTGCTCAGAGATAAGCATTGGACTGACCGGCTCAATTTTTAATTCAGAGTGAGACTCCAGTTGGCTAATACTAAGAAGATCATTAACAAGGTCAATCAGACGATCGACATTCCTGGAAATAACATCCGCAAATTGAGCCGCATAATCATAATTGCCCGACTTAAGATCATCTTTCAGCGTCTCCATATAACCCTTGATTGAAGTCAAAGGAGTCCGCAACTCATGAGACGCATTGCCAACGAAATCAATACGAATCTGCTCGGCTCGTTTTAACTCGGTGATATCGTGGAAAATACCCAACGATCCATAAGTCAAATCTTCGCCTCGCTTCACCAAAGGATTAATAGTGACCGCAAAAAAACGAGACTGCGAATCCATCAAAGTCGGCAACTTCAAGACGACCTTCTGCACCTGCCCCACCTTCAGGGCTTGCTGAAAGGCCTCGCCAAGTTCTGGCACGCGAATAACTTCACTCAATGTAAATCCGGATTCGCGCCCTAATACTGCCGAGGGCACAAATTGCGCCGCAAACTGAGAATTGAAAAACACGACTTTACCATCAAGACCCACGGACACTAATCCCTCGGCCACCGCACTCATGAAGGCTTGATTCTCTTCACGTTCGCGAATAAATCTCTCTCTTTTTCTTTTAAGCTTTTTATCAATTCGATTTAAAGCATTTTCGATTTGCCAGTACTCTCCAGCCTCTTCAACCAAAAGATCCTCTTCGTACTCGCCCATCTCGTCTCGGACTCGGCGCGAAGCCAAGCGCATGGCCTTAAGAATAAGAACCTCTAAAGGTTTTGTAAAAAGCCAACTTGTCGCAGCCGAAAAAATTAACGAAAATACAGCAAAATTAAGAATGGCCTCGTTGTAAACCCAGGGAAGCGTACGATATCTAAGGTCTACGATAGAGATAACAGCGAATGCTAAGATATTAAATGCAAGCAGCTGAGCGAAAAAGAAACGCCAAAATATATTCCAAGGAAAGCGTTTCCATTTCTCCATGTGCCTCTACCTGTCTTCCAAAATAAAATATCAAAATTAACTGAAACTAAATTAAATCAGAACGAACACGATAGCCAACACCTCGAATAGTCTCGATGTTGTCTCCCCAAACTCCTAGCTTCTTACGTAAACCAAAAACATGGGTATCGACCGTCCGCCCAACTACATTCACACCTTCACCTTGAATCTGCTCGATGAGGGATTCCCGAGTCAAGACTTTGCCATGATTTTGAACCAAAGCCGTCAATAATTTAAACTCTGAAGGGGTTAAATGCAGCTCTTCGTTTTGAACCGAAATTTTGTAGGTGGCCAAATTAAGATAAAGGCTTCCCAAAGTAATTTGATCACCAACAACTTCTTCCAACGAACTAGAGCGTCGCAGAAGGGCTTTAACCCTAGCGATCAACACCGCTGGCTCAAAAGGCTTGGTCACATAATCATCAGCCCCTTTTTCAAGGCCTTCAACTATATCTTGAGGTTCGGTCTTAGCCGTCAACATCAGTACCGTAGCTTGAGGATGCTGCTGCTTAATTTGGGGTATCAATTCAACCCCGGCCTTCCCAGGAAGCATCCAATCCAAAACAAAAAGTGAGAACTTTTGAGAGGCCAATACTGACTCCGCCTCTTCAACTGATCCCACTTCTGTCACCTTGTAGCCCTGCCTCAATAAATGCAAGGCAACGAGTTCTCTAATTTCTCTTTCATCCTCAACGATCAAGACCTGCTGTTTTTCAGCCAAAGGAACCTCCATGACGAACATCTTTTCCGGTGTAAGCAAATATCACGTCTTCCGCAATATTGGTGGCGTGATCCCCGAGTCTTTCAAGGTTCCGTGCAATCAAAATCAAATCCAAGCCCGTCTCAACATCCTGCGAGTTCGCCTTCATATGGGCTTGCACTTCTTTAAAAATTTTATTCTTTAATTGATCTAACTCATCATCCATTTTTAGGATTTCACGCGCCTGCTCCAGATCCCCCCGAACAAAAGAATCCAAAGACGAGGTAACCATTTGCCGAGCCACTTCAAACATGCGCTGAATTTCAGGAATAAATAATGTCAAAGGCGCACGACTAAAATAGTCCTTGCCCGTATGGGAGATATTCACACATTGATCGCCCATTCTCTCTAAATCCGTATTAATCTTGATAACAGAAAGAATCAAACGCAGATCTCGCGCCACGGGGCCTTGCTTTGCAAGTATCGATAAGCAAACATTATCCACCTGAATATGACACTCATTAATTTTCTTTTCGATTTCATGAACGAAGGGGAACTGGGAAGGATCTTTTTTCACAACAGCGGTCATCGCATGTTGAAGAGCGTTTTCGACATAACCGCCCATCGAGAGAATTAATTTCTTTAGATCGTCCAGCGCGTGGTCTAGAGTTCGCTCCATTTTTTCCCCTTCCTATACCTACCCCAAACGAGGCGCATCAAGGTAGATCTAATATTAGACCTAACAAAATCCTAACATGAGTCTTATAAACCCCTCTTTATCGTCCCATTGTTTGTTTTGTTTGCCAAGTAAGGTAATTGAATTTTATCCTATCTTTTCAGGGAGATAATCTGTGTCTGTAAAAACCTTTTCTGCCATCGATGTCGGTTCGAACGCGATGCGAATTATTATTGCAGAGCTTAAGCCTAACTCCCCGATCAAGGTCCTAAAAAAGGTGCGCGTCCCAATTCGCTTAGGAAAAGATGTTTTTCTTGGTGGCTCCATTAGTGAAAATACTCTAGCTGCGGCCGAGCGGGCCTTTATTCGCTTCAAGGAACTAAACCAAAAATTTAACGTAGCCGCCTGTCGTGCTGTCGCCACTAGCGCCACCCGTGAAGCCTTGAATGGTATAGAATTTATCGATCGAATCGCGAAAAGCAGCGGCATTCAAATCGACATTATCGATGGCACCCTCGAGGGCCAACTCGTTCACAAAGCCATTACTCACGAATTGGAACTAAAAAATAAAAAAGCCATGGGCATCGATATCGGCGGTGGCTCTGTCGAAATCACCTTTTCAGAAGAAAATAAAATTATTTCGACTCAGTCCTTTCCGCTGGGCACGGTTCGCTTGATCGACCAAATGCAAAAGAATAAAGTTGGCGAAGAAGGACTACCACTTTTAATAGGCAAACTCATTGGCCCACTCAGCTCGCATATTTACTCATATGTCGAACATGAAAAATTGGATTTTGCAATCGGCACAGGAGGCAACTTAGAATGCCTGGGCCGACTTAAAATTCAGCTCTTGAAGAAAACTCCAAATACGTTTGTGACCCTTTTCGAACTGCACGAAATAATGGAAAAGCTGAATAAACTAACTATCAAACAAAGAATCGAAAAATTGGACATGCGACCCGATCGCGCCGACGTGATCGTCCCGGCATGTTATGTAATCGCCACCGTAATGAGACAGGCGGAGGTTGAAAAAATTCTAATTCCCGGCGTTGGCCTCCGAGATGGATTGCTGTGGTCCATGTACGAGACTCTCTAAAGTTCATCAATAATTTTTGGAGAGACCAAATAGCTCAACGAACTGACTCCGGGCTTAAGATCTTCAAAACTTTCAAACTCGATCGAACAAAGTCCGCCTTTTTTTAGCTCGATAAAGGACTCCTTAGCTCCACTCAAAAGATACGATGCAAAACTGCTTAGATGTGGCTCATGCCCGACCACAATTATTTTCTTATGTGTGCGTCCGCGTATTCTGAGCCATTTTAAAAAAGCGAGCGATGGAGCCTGGGGCACAAGCTCTGGTATTTCAACAACCTCAATCTTATCAAAGACCGTCTGAATAATTTCCGCCGTTTGCTTCGAACGAGTAAAGGGGCTCGTGACAATCAAGTCTGCAGACTTCGTCAATTGCTTTAAATACTGAGCCATTTTTAAAGTTTTTTTGCGTCCTTTCAGAGTCAACGGACGTAGGTGATCTTCCAAACCCGTTTTCTTTGCAAATTCTTCTCGCTCTTCAGCAAGACCATGCCGAAAAATAATCAACTCCATCAGTGCTCGCCCCCATCGACCGGATCTGGGTTGTGGACTTGATCCTCTTGAATCTTAATTCGTGATTTCGCAAGCTGCATCAGCTGCTGATGAGTTCCAATATCCGCCCCACGCCGCTGTGTATAGCTTCCATCCGAATGCATTTGCCAAGCCTGACGCTGATCTTTCAAAGTGATTTGCAACATCTCCCAACATTTTTCCTTTAGATTGCGATCTAAAATTGGAACAATCGCCTCAACACGGGCGTGAAGATTGCGGTACATCCAATCGGCCGAGCCAATATAGAATTCTCCATCGACAGGATCTTTGGCTCCATTTCTAAAATAGAAAATTCGCGAATGCTCTAAAAAACGACCAATCACAGACAGCACTCGAATCTTCTCGCTCATCTTAGGAACGCCTGGTCGCAAACAACAAAATCCACGAACAATAAGATCGATTTCAACCCCAGCATTCGATGCGGCATACAAGGCCAAGGAGATATCATTTTCTTCCATGTTATTAAACTTGGCAATAATCTGAGCAGGTCGTCCACTGCGAGCGTGCTCGGCCTCGCGCTCGATCATATTCTTAAATTTTGAAAACATATTGACGGGTGCAATAAGCACCTGCCGATAATCACTCTTTAAGGATCTTCCAGTCAGATAATTAAAAAATTCGACAATTTCGTCAGTGACCTCCGGTCGACTGGTCAGCAATCCTAAATCCGTATAAAACTTTGAGGTCGCTACGTTGTAGTTTCCAGTCCCGATGTGCGCATAACATCTTAGACCATCCAGTTCCTGTCGCACCACTAAGGTCGTCTTAGCATGAGTCTTTAAACCGACAATTCCATAAACGACATGCACTCCGGCATTTTCAAGCTCTTGCGCCCAATAGATATTTCTTTCTTCATCAAATCGCGCTTTAAGCTCAATCAGGCAAACTACTTGCTTCCCTAAATTTGCGGCCCGAATCAGCGAGCGCATAATCGGACTATTGTCACCTGTGCGATATAAAGTCATCTTTATAGCAAGTACTTTGGGATCATCGGCAGCGATACGAACAAAACGCTCGACCGTCGCAGGAAAGCTCTCGTAGGGATGATGCATAAGATGATCTTGTGTGCGAATAGCTTGAAAAAAGTCAGCGCCGCTAACAGCCAGCGCCGGTGGAACCACCGCTGTATAGTTATCAAATTTCAAATCCGGCCTATGCGCATCGATTACAGGAGCCAGATCTGAATAGTCCAACATGCCTGGGCCTTCATAAATATCATCTTCCGTTAAATCTAGTTCTTCACGAAGAAACTGAACCATCCAAGCATCTGGATTTGGCCCGTGCTCTAACCGAACAACTTCAGCAAAACGCCTCTGCCGAAGTTCTTCTTCGATCATTTCTAACAGATCTTCAGTATCTTCCTCGTCACGATCCGAGTCCGCATTTCGAGTGAGTCGAAATGGCATCACGTTTAGTACCTGCATCGCAGGAAATAGATCTGCAATATTTTCTTTGATAAGATCTAACAAAGAAATAAATCGATAAATCGAATCTTCAGGATTGACCCGAATCCACGGCGGCAACACTTTAGGAACTTTGACCCGAGCAAATAAAACTTCTTCAGTTCCTGGATGCCTTAGTGTTACCCCCAAGGACGTTGACAAATTTGAGATAAATGGAAACGGATGACCAGGATCTACCGAAAGCGGAGTTAAAACAGGAAACACATTCTTCTTGTAGTATTCTTGCAGCCAATTCTTTTCTTTGGCAGTCATGTCAGGAAACTTAATAAGATGAATTCCGTTCAGCGCTAAGGCCGGCTTCAATTTATAATAAACACGAGCTTGCTCGGCCACCATGGGTAATACGTAGTTGCGGATTTCCTTTAACTGCGCAGTGGCATCTTTGCTGTCACTAGACTTTGCCGTAATGCCATAGGCAACCTGACGCTTCAATCCTCCAACTCGTTTCATGAAAAACTCATCTAAGTTAGTAGATGAAATCGCTAAAAATCGTAGACGCTCTAACAAAGGCGTTCGCTCGTCGTCAGCCTCATGAAGAACTCTACGATTAAAATTCAACCAACCAATTTCACGGTTAGTAAAATAGTCCGCCGAAGAGCGCGGATGTTCGACAACTTTCATTTTTTTGGAAGTCGTTTTTTTGGTCGTTCTTTTAACACTCATATTTTTTGTCTTCGGACTCATAGGTGGAACTCGCTTGAAGATGTCTTAATCTTATTGTGAAATAGACTGAAAAGGATGTCCAATCATGAGAAATCAACCTGTCGAAATCGCTCGACTCCAGGCCATACAATCTAAAGTCTTGCAGCAAAGAAGCTTCGCCAAGGCTTCCATCGCCATGGATATCGGCGATGACGCCTTTGCCTTTCATCCGCCTAAAGGCCTGCAGGTCATTGCTCAAGACATGATGGTCGAGCACGTCCACTTTAAATCCGATTATTTTTCAGCATCCGACTTAGGCTGGAAAAGCATTGCCGTTAATCTTAGTGACCTTGCCGCCAAAGGCGCTGAAGCCTTTGCTGTTCAAATATCGCTGGCACTGCCCCCATCCATTGATGATCATTGGCTCGAAGCTTTCTATAAAGGAGCCCTAGAAATCTGCGAAAAGTACAATGTGATTATTGCCGGAGGCGATCTATGCGCTGCTAAAAATGACATTGTCATCGATGTCTCGGTTTATGGATTTGCAGATCATGTTTTTACTCGAGGTGGCTTAGAAGTCGGAGATGTTTTATTATCGTCCGGAGAGCTAGGGCTTGCGACACTTGGATTTAAATATCTTAACTCTAAAGATCAAATCAAAGAGGGTCCTCAGCTTGAAGTTGCAATTCAAAAACATCTCCGCCCCCAACCACGTTTAGATTTAGTCAAAGATCTTCAAAAAAATAAGCACCTTATCCATGCCACCATTGATCTATCCGATGGCCTCGTCAATGAATGCTCTCAATTATTAAGGGCCTCGATACAAAAAAGTAATCAAATGCTTGGAATTGATTTACAGGCGAATTCCGAGCTAGCCCTTTGGGGTGGCGAGGATTATGAAATTCTGATCGCTATTCCCGCCAAAGCTATTACCTACTTTCAGGACTGGATTTGCGTCGGCACAGTACAGGACAAAGGAGGCATTCGAATTCAAAATGCCGCTGGACAGTTCGAATTGATTACCGAATATGCAGGTTGGTCACATTTTTAATTACTAGCCTCAAGGCTATGATTTCTGAAACCGATAAATAGGCATGACTCAAAGCCTTGCCCGATATCACGCTCGTAGCCCCCGTTACACCTTGAACACCGAGGACAACTCGCTGATTCGAGTTGCGGGTGCTAATCAACTTCCCTGGGAAGAGGGCACTGATATTCGCAATGTTTCACTAACGGGATTGGCCTTTACTGCCCCTTCCGATCTTTGCCCCATCTTAGGCGAAGTTATTCGCATTCAATTTGTGGCTCCGGGCGGAAAACAAATGGCGACGCATGCCTTGGTAACTCGAATCGATTCCATCTCGAAGGATAACTCTTTGGTCGCCGTTCATTTCTATAAAATGGAAATGGGACATCGAGTGGCACTAGCTCAAGGCTTATCTAAACGCTTCAAAGACTCAGGAACACGCTCAAGAATTGATATCGGCCTTCCGCCAATGGCGGGCTTTCGTGAACGTATTCCCTCTGCAGTATTTATGATTGCAAGTGCAACTCTTTGGCTCGAGTTTTACTTCCTAATCAATCGTTTCTCGTGGGGCACCCTTTTCGGAATGCTAAAAAGCTATTTCTAAAACTGCTTTTTAAGTTGTCGTATTAAAAAGTCCCGGAATGTCTTTACCCGCAAAGGCACTTCCTTCTGCCCAGGCAGCACAACGTGCAAAGGCGCGCTTCGCCCCATCCAAGGCTTTAAGATATGCACTAGTTTTCCGCCGTGTAAATCTTCTCGAACTAAAAACTCTGGCAAAAGCGAAATTCCATGCCCCGCGCGCACCAAATCTCGCACCATCACCGGATCGTTTGCTGCAAGCTTTGGATAAACAGTTACTATTTGTTCTTCATTATCCGTCTTAAATAGTCCCCACTGCCCCTTCCGCGGCAAAAGAAAATCCAGACAGGGCAACTTAGGAAGCTGAGACAACGAGTGAATATCTTCGTGCCGCTCTAAAAACTGCGGACTTGCAACTAAGACCGAATCAATTTCAGCAATCTTGGTTACACGCAACGTAGAGTCTTTTAGGTTCGCGATCCGAAGTGCCACGTCTATGCCTTCGGCAACGAGATCCATAATTTGCTGACTTAGTAAAACCTCAAACTCGACCTTGGGATACATTCTGACAAAGTCATCAATGATGGCCGGCAAACACCAACCCCCTAAATCCGTTGGTGCTGTTATTCGAATCAAACCTTCAATTTTTTGCGCAGAGCCCGAGAAACGATCGCGAAGCTCTTCCAATTCTTTAATTTGTTTTTGAGCTGCCTCATAAAACAATCTTCCATGCTCGGTCAGTTGAATTTTGCGGGTCGTTCGATACAACAATTGAGCGTTTAAATTGGCCTCAAGATCGGCAATATGTCTGCTGACCCTGGACTTCGGCTGCCTCAGTGCCGCAGCCGCTTTGGTAAGGCTTCCGGACTCCACAACCTGTATAAATAGGCGTAATTTATTAAGATCTAATTGTTCCATATATAGAACAGTATATCCTAATTATGTCCTCTTTCGCAACTAGACGTTTTTGGCGATACTTAGCGGGTAACTAAAACAAAACCATTAAGGAGGTTCTATGTTTAAAGCGACAATTCTTTCATCTCTTCTGATTTCATCAATGGCGATGGCTCAATCGATCCCAGTTGGGACGTATAAGCTGGACGCGTCTCACTCGAAAGTAGGATTTGAAATCGACCACTTGGTAATTTCCACTGTCGAAGGTAAGTTCAATGCCGCTGAAGGTACGATTGTAATCGACAAAGTCGTTAACAAATCAACTGCGGACATTTCAATTGATGCTGCAAGTATCGATACTGCAAATAAAGATCGTGATGACCACTTACGTAATGCTGACTTTTTTGACGTTGCTAAGTTTCCAAAAATCACTTTCAAATCGAAGTCTGTAGTACTTAAGGGCAAAGAGTTAACTCTAACTGGCGACTTAACAATGAAAAATGTAACGAAACCAGTTGTCCTGAAGGGTAAATATCTTGGCTCTGTTAAAGGACTATATAATGACGAACGTATCGCATTTAAAGCCTCAACAAAAATTGACCGTAAAGCCTTCGGCCTAACTTGGAATAAAGTAATTGAAGCGGGTCCTGCGGTTGGCGAAGAAGTGACAATCGAACTTGCGATCGAAGCTGTTAAGGAAGCGGCTAAGTAATGAGTACGGTTCTTTTTGTCGGACATGGTTCACCAATGAATGCGTTGTCCACAAATCAATGGACCGCAGCACTCAACGAGCTTGGGCAGTCAATGCCCAAGCCCGACTCGATCACGGTCTTTTCTGCACATTGGGAAACTAAAGACCTCGAAATCTTAAAACCTTCGGAACCAAAGACTATCTACGATTTTCGGGGATTTCCCCCTGAACTTTATCAGATCAAATACCCTGCAAAAACTCATCAAAACGTAACAGCGCTTTTACAAAATAAACTTGGCGCAAATGACAACAGTAATTGGGGTTACGACCATGGATTGTGGTCCGTCTTAATGCATATATACCCTCAAGCAAATATCCCCCTAAATGTTATCAGCATTCCCCGCTACAACACATTTGCCGACTACTTCGAACTGGGGCAAAGAACTGCAACCGCCCTTTCCGAAGCTGAAGGAAATCACTGGATTCTTGGCTCGGGAAATATCGTACACAATCTTAGAGCTTTGGATCTTCAAAAAAAGAATCAAGGCGATCCCTTAGCCATTCAATTCGACCAACAAGTTCAAAAAGCCTTGGAAAGCAATTCCATCGAATCACTGATTTCTATGGATCTCTTATCCCAAAAAGATTTTATCTTCAGCAACCCCTCGCCGGATCACTATCTTCCATTCGTCATCTGTCTGGGAGCTGCAAGCATCGACGCCAATAAGCGCAGCAAAACAATCTACGAAGGTTATGAGCTAGGAAGTTTATCGATGCGAAGTGTTTTGTGGGAATAAATCATCCGAGGATAATATATATTTTGCTCCTGCAAAATCATTGAAAATCCTGAGATGACTTTTTTCAGAATTATGTATTCGGCTCTTATACCCTAGAATCCAATTTAACATTTCCATATCGAACAAAGAAGAAAAATTCCGTTCCCCTTTTACTGCACGCTTAATATATCGATATATCAACCAATACCGAGCAGGTGACTTCAGATAAACCATATGAGTAGCAAATTTTGCACATTCTTCAATTTGATAGTCTAATATGCCAGATGCAACCCATTCATTCTTAGAGCAGATATCACGAAGCTTATTTCGCCGAACATCTTTAGCATACATCTTAAAATTCTTATCAAAATGAATAAAATCTAAGTCACAAAATTCGATCATATAATCTTTAGATACTTTCCTAGAGAAATGGGTTTTACCCACACAGGAACCTCCAACAACTAGAACTCTCATAATCTGACCTCGAAAAAATACAAAAAATTGACGAACACTGGACTTAACTACTTTTCGCTTGTCTACGCCCTACGAAGCTGTGACCCGAACGGAGCGAGGGGAACTTAGTTCACTTTGATATTCTACTTTCTTGATCATAAATGACAGCTTTAAAATATGCTGGAAAAATACCCAGCTCCAGCAGATAAGCCACCAATCGCACCACTTAGGTCATACTAAATGAATAGTTTTAAGCACAAAGCAATCAGCAAATTACTAGCCACAACAATAAACATGCCAATTTTCAATAGAAACTTTCGGCGCTGAAATATTATTGCTCCAGCAATAAGAAATGTTCCCACAATAGATGAAAATCCAAACCACAGCAACGACGACCTATAGGACGAGATCAATGGCATCAAAGAAATAACGATTGCCATATAGATAGGAACACCAATGATTAGACAGACAACTAGATTATTGTTCGACATATTTATATTTCTCTTCATAAAACAATTACACCACCAACTACTCCACCCAAAGCTGCTCCGGCAATCGCCGACACAAGCGCAAAAGTCGTTACCCCGGAACTTGCACCTAACAAAGCAGAAGCAACCAAAGGCCCACCAACAAAAGCCGCAGCGAATGCTGTACCTATTACTGCCACTCTTTGAAATTCTTTCCCAAAAGTACCTAAATAAGCACCAAGTAACAGTGCAATGTGTATGAACTTACCACTAGGATCCGTAGCCATAGTAGGCATATTGCTAACATAGGCATATCGATTCACAACTGTATCGGGCCGATTCAGTTTCCCCGGATGTGGATCTTGCTGGATAAACCGCCCCACATTCGCATCGTAGTATCGCGCACGATAATAATACAGCCCAGCTTCTTCG